>CAWBES010000022.1:0-122463 GCA_963787965.1 uncultured Alphaproteobacteria bacterium | reverse complement strand
TCTAAAACGCCGTCGTCGTCACCGGACCGTCCGCGCGCGACGTGTCGGCGACTTTGGCGGTTACGGTTCGTCCCTCCGGACGCCGTCGGGCTGCTAGCGCGCCGCTCGCGGCCCGCGCAGAAGCAGAAGCGGAGGTCGCAAGGCTGCCGATTCCGCCCTGGACGACCCGACGACGAGCTCGTCCCCTTTGTCTGCGCGGCAAGAGCCCCAACACGATCCGCGCCTACCGCCGCGACATCGCCGTCTTCCGCGCTGCGATCGGCAAGCCGGTCCGCCTGGCCTACCTGGGGGACCTGCAGCGCTACGCCGATTCCCTCGAGGGCTCGCCGGCCTCGCGCGCCCGCCGGCTCTTAGTGCTCAAGTCGCTTCTCTCGTTCGCCGCCAAGATGGGCTACACGCCCTTCAACGTCGGGGCCGTCATCCGCCCGCCGCGCCCCGACGATCGGCTGGCCGAACGGATCCTGCTAACGCTTCCGTTGACGAAATGGTAAACCGGGCCTCGGGAATGCTGATGACCGCGATGATATTCCGATCGCCTTTGTCGCGCCCTGCGGGCGCGCCGAACTGGAAGCGAGCACGTCGACCGCTTCCTGAAGCGGCCGATCTTCAAACGGCCGGCTCCGCCGCTAACAACCGCGCTCGGATTTCGTCGCCGCGGCGGCGGGCGTGCCGCGTGTAGAGGACGGTCCACGCGATTAGTCCGAGCGTCGTCACGAGCGCGAGCATCGGGGACAGCAACGCGACCAGATTGGGCGCGAGCGCGTACGCGAGGACGACCCGAAGCGCTGCTTCGACCAGGTACGTGACGCCCCACACCGCGGTGATCGCACGGTTGACGAAACGGAAGTACGGCTGGCTCCAGAGCGCGTCCCACTCGGCCTGGCGCACCGGGTCGTTGCCGGTCGAGAACTCTCGGCCGAAGGTGAACATCAACGGCCGCCGCGCGAGCAGCGAGGCCAGGAACACGATTCCGAAGAGCGCGGTTCCGATCGATTCCTTCGCGAGCGCGACGTGGACGTCGCCCTTCGTCAGCGATGTCAGGACGCCGACGCCGAGGAAGAAGAGCACGATCGTGGCGATGATGTCGAGACGCCGCTTGCGAACCATGGCGGCCGTTGCGGAGGTCGCCGGAACGATCGCGGCGATCGCCAGCGCTTCGATCAGCGGAACGCCGCGGTGGATCAAGACCTGGATGATGACGGTGGGAACCGCGCAGTCGATCGCGAGGCTGCGATACAAGCCTGTGAAGTCGGGTTTGATGTGAGCGAAGGCGCCCTTCGGGGATCGCAAGATGGACCTCCTACGGGCGAACCGTTCGTTGTTGTTCGGCACGCGTTTCCGGATAACTGCTCGCGCTGAGAGTGATTCGGCTTAATTCAATAGTCTCTATCCCGCGTGGGTCTTCGCTCTTGCATTTCAAGAGTCGCTGAACGACGGCGAGCGCGCAATACTTCAACGAACGTATGTCCGAAGGGAACCTGCCAAAATCGCAACCGGAGGGTGCTCCCAGAAAACGGAATGAGCCTTGTGCTTGAGAATATCCACTTCTCAGGCACGCAAGGTTTTGCTTTGTCGTCGAGAAGAAGAGGGTGTGGAGACGCGCTCGGACGGTTCCCTGGTCATCGCGGAGGCCCAAAGCCGCCCCCTCGGGCCGGGATTCGCGCCGCCAGTTGCCGTTGCCGGCGGATCGCCGGGACTTGAGGACCTGGCGCGCGCCGTCGACCACGCCCTCGCGACCCCGGACCTAGCCCCTGCGACCGAGCGCGCCTACGCCCACGACTGGCTCGACTTTTCGGCGTTCTGCGCCCAGCACGGACTCGAGCCACTACCTGCCGTCCCGCAAACCCTCGCCCTCTACCTGAAATCCCTCGAAACCCGGCGCAGCCAGTCGCTCGCGCGGCGAGCAGCGGTCCTTAGCGAAAACGGTTCGCCGGGCTTAGCCCTGCCTACACTGCGGCGCCGGCTGGCCGCGATCGCGACCCGCCACGCGAGCGCCGGCCTCGAGACGCCGACGGATCATCCGCTGGTCCGCAAGATGCTACGGCGTTACGCGCGCAGCCGCGGGACCGCGGTGCAAAAGAAGGACCCGCTGCTGATCGAGCGGCTGCCGGCGCTCTTACTCGCGATGCCGGAGGACGTGCCAGCGCTCCGCGACCGGGCGCTGCTGTTACTCGGCTATGCCGGGGCGTTCCGACGCAGCGAGCTCGTTGCGCTCGACGTCGAGGACCTCAAGTTTTCGTCGGCGGGGCTCCACGTTTGGATCGCGGCCGCCAAGAACGACCCGCGGAAGAAGGGGCGCGAGTTGTACGTGCCGCGGCTTCCGAGCTCAGAGCTATGCGCCGTCGCCGCGCTCGAGGCGTGGCTCGAAGTCGTCGGCGCGACCGGCCCGGTCTTCCGAACGTTCGACTTGCGCGCACGCCTGACGGCCACTCGACTCGACCCCGGCGACGTCGCCCGCATCCTGCGCCGGCGTTGCGCGGCCGCCGGCGTCGCGGGCGACTTTGCCGGGCATTCCCTGCGGCGCGGCTTCATCACGAACGCGGCGAAGAAGAAGGTGCCGATCGAAAACATCAAGCGGGTGACCGGGCAGCGGTCAAGCGGTGTCGTGTTGGACTACGTTGCGGCTGCGACACTCGACGAGGATCCGCCGCTGTTGGAGATCGTCGGCTGAAATCCGGACGCTGGGCTGGCGATCTGCTGTTCGGTCGCGACTATATCGCTGCGTTAGGCGCCCCCGCGTTCGATGGATCCGCCGGGTCGAGCAGCTTCTGAGCCAACCGCCGAACGTTGGCAACGACCTCTGCTCGGGACGACTCGGGCGTACTACCACGAGCGTCGGCGACCTGCGGCCCCACGAGTGTTGCGATCGTCGGGGCGTAGCCAGCCATGCGGGTCCTGCAGGTGGCCGAGGACTTCCTGATACGTCATGCCTGAATCGTAGCATCTAGCGGGTTTCGCACGGCGCGGGGTTGTGAGAGCGCCCGCAGCGCTTACCTCGACGCGGCCCGAGAGGCCGCGGGGCTTCAGAGTGGCGAAATCCCGAACTAAAGTGCCGGATAAGCTCGAGTTTCGCAAACCCGCAGCGGTCGAGGACATCAAGGACGATAGACTCGGGCGCAAGTCGTTCGTCAAGCATCTCGCCGAAGCGATTCGGCGATACAATGGTGGCAAGAGCCTCACCATCGGTCTTCACGGCCCCTGGGGCAGCGGCAAGAGCACATTGCTCAATTTCGTCGCGCAAGAACTCAAGAGCGACAACATCGTCGTGGGACGCTTCAATCCGTGGAATTTTTCCGATAACGATCGGCTGCTGTCGTCCTATTTTCGGTTTTTTGCCGGGCTACTCAGGCACAAGGAGAACGGCAAGCAACTCAGGACCGCGGCTTCGTGGATTGACGGTCTTGCCGAACTGGCCGAGCCCGCCGGAAACATCGCCGACCTCCTGTCGCTTCCAATCAGTCTTATTCCCGGCGGCGGAGCCGCGATAGAGGGCGGCAAGGCCGTCGCGAAGATGCTCAAAGCGCGAGCTGCGAAACTTTCCGACGTTGAGCACCTCAAGGCGGAAATCTCGAAGGTTCTCCGCGACTCGAACAAGCGCTTCGTCATCATCATCGACGACCTCGACCGACTTCCGCAGCACGAGATTCGGCAAGTCTTCCAGTTGCTCAAGGCCAGTGCCGACTTCGATAACGTCGTCTACCTGGTTGCCTTCGAGCGCGGCATCGTCTCTAAGGCGCTGGACAAATTCGCCGAGGGCGAAGGCGAAAGGTATCTCGAGAAGGTCATCAACATCCCGTTCAATCTGCCGCAAATGACGACTCGCCAAATACGCCGGCTGGTGATCGAAGACCTCAACGAATATACGGAGCGCCAACGCGAGTACGATTGGAACAACCAACGCCTTCAGGCCATCATCGAAGCCCTAACGCCGTACTTCACTACCCTTCGGCTCATCGACATGTTGACGAACCTTCTCATCATCATGGAAGAGATGGTCAAACACGATGTTGATTTCACCGACCACTTCGGCCTGACGATGCTCCAGGTTCTTGAACCGCGCGTACACGAGTTCATCGGTAAGAACCAGCGGCTATTCGTGGACACGACCGAGAACCGCCTTCTCCGTGACAAAGACGCCGACAAGACGGAAAGAGCTGAGATCGAGCTGGCATTCAAGGATCTGCAGTTCGTCAGTCAAGAGAAGGCTATAGACGCGCTGTCCGCGATTTTCCCAAAGGTAAAGCGGCTCTTCGATAGCGGCAGCAATGAATTCGGAAAACGCACATGGTATATCGAGCAACGTGCTTGCGCCGACTACGAACTATTCTCTCGATATTTCCGGTTCGAAGTCGATGAGGCCGACTTATCGGCGAAGGACGTCGCCGCGCTGGTGGCCGCAACCCAGGACCGCGACGCGCTGAAGCTCCTTTTCGTCGAGGCGAAGGGTAACACGGAACGCATCCATCGCATGCTGGAACGGCTCGGCGATATGGCTAGCCCGATTTTGCCCCCGAAACAGATTGCGAACATTTTCTACGTCTTGTTCGACGTCGTGGACGACCTGCCCGAAGTTCAGGGCATCGCGGACATCTTCTACGGACCGATCAACGAAGCTGCCAACAGCATGTTTACAATTCTCCGGAAGATGCCAAATCAGGCCGAACGGGCAAAAGTCGTGTGCGACGCTTTGCGCGAAATGCCTCGGAGCCTAGCACTGGTAACGACGCTCGTCGAGCGCGGTACGGCGCAACAGCGAAAATACAGTCAAGAACAGCCGCTCTTCGCAGCAGAAGATGCCCCCGAGATCCGCACCCTGGCCAGCGCTGTAATTGAAGCCCGATTCACCGACCACTCGATTTTCGACTATCCGCGCGGCGTAGCCGAACTATACTCCTGGTTTCGCCTCGCGCCAGACCGTAGTAGCGACGTTGTCCGCGGGTTGACCGACGATGACGACGGCCTCTTCATGCGTTTCGTTGGGATGTTCGACAATCTTCAATTGGGTGCGTTCCGTCCTACACCGATGGATCTGAAAACGCTGGCCGCGATTTGGCCGATGGAAGACATCGGCGCACGTCTAGAACGAATTGAAAACCGCTGCGAAGGCGAACCGGCGAATGGGGTTCAGGGGGGGCTCCACGCGTTATGGCAGGAGCAGATGAACATCATCAATCGACCGGACGTCGAAGACAAAGCGGACGACGCCGAAGGTTCGCCGGAGGGCTGGGCGGTCGTCACAGATGACATCGCTGGCGCCGGTCCAGAAAGCACCGGAACCCGTCACGCAGGGACCGGCGATTTCGAAGAAATCCCGATCATGGAAGGCTCGTAAACCCGGTAGCGAGTTGGCCGCGTCGCGACCATAGTCCCGGTTTGCTCGACCTGAGCTGAGCGGCAATGGCTTGCGGACTGACGTGGAAGGCGTTTCGGCGCGACGTAGCCCCGGAGATCCGGGGCATTTCAAAGGGTCACTTTGCCAACGTGCTGACGGAATCGAAGCCAGGGTCAGAAAATTACGTACATGAGCGCATGTGCTTTACGAAGCCGTCTTCTGTACGATGGCCACGTGTGGTTACGTAAAGCACCAATCTGTCATGACCCATCCTGACGGCGATCGCCCAAGAGGGGATTCGATTTAGGCGCACTCGCGCCGCGACGCAGGACGGTTCTTAGTTGCATCATACAACCGGTTCGCGCGGGTCGCTTGACAGGCCCATCGTGCCCCGCAAGCGCGACCACCAGCTCGGCACCGGCCAATTCGTGGTGATAACGAGCTTGCCAACCCGCGATGGGAAGGGCGTCTCACCCCCGTGCTGCGCCGGCTCGACCCAATAAAAGTCATTCTCGAACACCCGAGGCGGGTTCGCCTTCCGCGAGTGATCAAACACTATGAGCATCGAGAGCCGACTCGCCAGATCCACCGCGTACTGTACGGGCTGGCCGACGTAACGGGTGCGATCGGCCGCCGCAGCGGCCGTCTTTGCGACCTTCACTTCGGCATCGATCCCGTCGTGCTGCAGGTCATCGAACCCGCCGCCGAGCGGATTTCTCCGCGTTACGCGCCCACCGAGTTCCGGATCTGCGAGGAGCCGGTCGTAGAGCGAATCGTGGAACTGCTTCTCCGTGACGAGCGCATTCTTGCGGAAGCTTCGGTCAAATTGGATCGCCTTCGCCGCCCGTATACAGGCCGTGAAAAACCGGCAGAACGCACGTACGTCGTCTTGATTTAGAGTTGGGTCCTCGTAGAGTGGCGCGTACCAGCGCAGTAGTTGCTCGTCGATTTGATCGAAGCCCGTCAAGACGTGCCGTCCAGGATCGTAGGGCACGATCCGGATGCGGCGATACCCCGCAAGGAGCGCGCGCTGCGAGCTGCCGTCGGCGCCGACGAAGCGAGCGTGCAGCGGTAAGTCTAAGGGCTCGGCGCCCAGAGGGCGCTCCGCACGCAACATCGCGCTGCCTGTCTGCGTAAAGCGAAGTCCGTACGCGTCGCGCTCGCCCATCTCGGGCGAAATGCGAAACGCCGGCAACTGCAACGCCTCCGCGGGGACCGGCGCCAGGACCGTGATCTCGCAATAGACCGCGTTCTCCGGCCACGCCTCCATTCGGACGTCAAGCGTGAGGTCGAAGGCAACTTGCGGCCGGACGACGAGCGTGCCCGAAATAGGCGCGCCCAAGAGTGAGGGAACGCAAACCAGCACCGGCGCCGGTTTTTCCGGCGCCGTCACCGCTTCGGTCATTGGGCGGAAGCGCCGATGATAGGGGAACGCCGCCTCCGCAAACGGCAACGCGATCGCGATCCGCGCCGCAGCTCCGATGACCGCGTCTAGGTCCTGGTCGGTCACGCGAGCGGCCGCGGATGCAAAGGCAACGAGCGCCACGGCATCCTCGCGCCCGCTTGCGCCGGTCCGTGCCAACACCGTGGCGTTGCGGTGCGCCGATGCAAGGAGCGTGGCGGCCGCGGGGTCGTTCGCGCGCAGCGCGACGTCGTAGCGCAGCAGTTGTGCAACGATTTCGAGCGCCCGTCCGAACGCAGCGCTTACGCCGTCTGCGCCGGGCGAGGCAGCCATGTCGCGCGCCGCTTGCTCCACGATCGCTGCCGCTTGCGCAGGATCGGCGATCGCACTCGCGCGAATCGCCGCGCGTGCCTCCGAGCGGGCGCGCGCGTGCACAATAAAGCTCGCATCGCCCTCGGCGCCGACGACGAATGGTGCCGGTTCCCTGCCCGCGCTCACGGCGGCCTCGGCCCCGCAGGCAGCCGCGACCCATCCCAATCGCCGTCGCCGGCTTTCAAATTCGACGGTCAGCGGAACGCGCCCGAGCGCATCGGCACTCACGGCCGCCGCCTCGTCCCAACGCCCGGCGGCTTGCAACAGCGCGATGGCCGACTCGACCTGATGGACGTGCTCGGGGAGCATGCGGAACGCCAACGTCTCAAATCGATCCAGAGCGATCTCGCGCAGGCCGCGCGGTTCCTCGAGGAGCGCAACGAGTAGCGGCTCATCGCGTCCCACGACCGTGATCGGCTCCTCTTGCGCGAGCACGTCCAGGGCGGCCGCCGACCACATGGCGTCCAACCGAAACGTCGCGAGGTCGCCCCACAGCAACACTTTTTCACGGTCAAATCGGGAGAACTTCTGCACACTTGCGACGACAAACCGCTCAGCGTTTTGGCGCCCCTCCGCGGGTTGCACGTTCGCCGCCCAAAGGACCGCCGCCAGCGCGTTGTACAGGATGTCCGTGCTAGCATGCTCGTGTTCACAATGGACGGCGGCGATCCGCAGCAGCATGCCGAGGACGCTGCGCCGGAGGTGCTCGGAAACCGCAAGCTGCGGAAGAACGTCAACCATGGCCCCGTGAACGGCCAGGTAGGAATCGGTCAGTAGCGCCGGCACCAACGCCTCAAGGTTGTTCGGAAGTGCATCCGCCTCGCGAGCACATGCGCGCCACAGTCGAATCGCGGCGGCTCGCACGGCGGCATCGCCTGCGAGCAGCCACGTGTAGAGGCGCGGCAGCATCTGCGCGACGTTCCCGACGGTCGTGGCCTCGGTCAACACGCGAAGGACGGTGACCCGGACACGGCGATCCGCAACGTCGTCCCCAACGCTTTCGGGCAGCAACGCGAGCACCCGGCGCAAAATGGTGCCATCGTCGCCGCGAATGACCCGTCCGAGGGCGTCGGCAAGATTGCGTCGGCGACTATCCGCGTTGATCCGCCCGCCCATCGCCTCCATGCGAGCGATCTCCGGTGGGGTAATCGCCAACGGACTCGGCAGGCGCTCTTCGCTTGTGCACTCCAGAATCAACGCACCGAAGATCGCGTCCGCTCGCTGAGGCGCCATTCGGGGAAACCACGTAACCGCACTCTCGAGCTCGCGCGCCGCCGTCGCGGCGACGTCGTCACCCCAGTCGCCCCCAAGGCGACGCAGGTAAAAGTCCATGGCGGCGAGAGCGGTTTCTTCTACAGCGCCGACGTCGCGCAAGCCGAGGAGCACCACGCGGCCGACATCGGCTAGGACCTCGCGCGATTCGGCACTGACTGCGATGGCATGACGCTCGACGACCTCGACTGTCGCCTGGGGCGCGCGCAGCCAGGCGTCGGCCAGGGCGCCGATCGCCGCCGAACCTGGGGCCGGCTGACCGGCGTAACCAACATCGCGTCCACGAATCGAGCGCACGAGCGGCTCACCAAGCGTTTGCAGCCGCGCGACCTCCGCGCACAGCAAATGGCCCGCGGCCCGGGCGCCCAGTTCGCGGAGCACTGAGTCGTCAGCAGCCAGAAATTCGATGACAGCGCCTTCGACGATCGGCCACGCCACGGTGGCGAGGGCCAGCAGCGCGGCGGGTCGCGGTTCCACTTTGATAAGCAAAAAATGATCCGGCTCGGCGGTCAGCGCGATAGCTCCGTTGCATGCCGCCGCACACTGCTCCGGCTGCAGCAACGCGGCGAACGCCGCAACGGTCGCGCCGGCCTGGTGGATCGCGAATTCTCGCAGCGAGTCGACGGCGACGGTGACGACCCGCTCTGCTTCAGCAACGCCCCCGTGCGCAAGCGCTAACAGGACCTCATGGGCGGTTGCGTCGTGGGCCCTCGCCAGCGCGAACAGCGCCTCGACGAGCGGCTCAACAAACATAGCCGGCGAGGCGCGCGCGGTTTCGACGACGTAGCGGCGCGCTTCATCGAGGCGCTGCTCGTCGATCTCCGCCATCTCCGGGTCGGCGTCGAGAAGGTCGATCTGTGCCGCGAGATCGCGGACTTGAAACGGCTCGTTGGCAAGGGCCGCGTTGCGTGCGGCGTTCCGTGCGCTCCACGCTGACCGCCCGGCGTCTCGCTCGCGCAAGCGTTGCTCTTCGTCGCATTCGCGCCGGCGTGCGCGTCCCGCCGCCTCGCTCGCGATATTCGGAAGCCGCCCCGTGGTCTGCCGGTGCGGGCAATCGGTACAGTTCGCTTCATAGAATTCGACCGCAAGGTCGGTCGCCTGCATCATCTGCAAGCCGAAGAACGGGGCATGTGCGCATCGGATTTCGGCGCGTCCGATCGGTAAGCCGACCGCGCGCCCCATGGGACTGACGGCGACGCGGATCTCCGCATTCGTGCAGAAGTCCCGCATCAGGTCGATGCCGCGCTGACTTTCGCGACCGAGCTCCATGGCCTCAGATTCTCTCATATGACGTGCTCGTCGGTCGGCAACCTGGGTGCGGCGTGTCTATTTCCTCGATATTTCCCCAGTCGATTTTGCCAAAGCTGCTCAGGTGGGTCGAAATTGCTCTTGTCGGACGTGTTTTTTTGCAAACCGTCCACTGTCCAAACTCAATCGTGAGATTACGCAAGAAACCTTCTGTTCTTGACGTCAGCGTAACAAGCGCAGTGAACTTAGGCGGTTAGTCATCGCGGCGACACTCACTTGGAATCGGCTGGCGAGAAAAGCGACCGAATCCTCGTCGTCGAGATCCAATGACCGAAGTTGGATCTGCTCTCTGACGAGTTCCTTCGGCATGAGAAGCGCCGCACCGAAGCGGTTGGCTTCGACTTCCTCACGATCAGTGCCGGATGACGCCAATCCGTCACGCCGATAGACGACGTACCGGTCAACGAAGACACGCGACTGCCGCGATGTGCTTTGGACGTGGAGAATGTAATGCGCGATCTCGTGAGCGATTGTGAAGCGTTGTCTAACGATCGCGTGATCAGCATTGTACCCGATTGCGCCGTTTCCGCCTTCGACGACGAGGACACCCGACAGGTCTGGCCCAAGCGGCGCCGCTCGCACTGTGAGTCTCAATCGGCGCGCCAGCGCCTCAATCGGAACGGGGACTTGGAAACACTTTGTCTCTTTCAGTGTGAGCAGAGCGCGCCGCTCGAGCTCCGTGGAATTCATACTTTCTCATCGTCCGCAGAGCTCAGATCGGCGCTGCCCCGCAGACTTTGCACGAAACTGGTCACCAGTTTGCGAACCTCGTGATTCCCGCCAGATGCCCGCTCGATTTCTTTCATTGTCTTCCGATCTATTGGCAGACGCAACGCAGGCGCTAGAATGTCCTCCGGACGCGGAATGAGCGCAGCGATGTCGGTCGCGAGCGCTTCTGCAATACCAACAACGACGTGAAGCGGCGCATGTTGCCGGCCGGCTTCGATGTTGACGACCGATGTACGGCTGATGCCGATCCGCGTCGCGAGATCTTGCTGACTCAGCCGGGGCACCGAGCGGCGGCGCGCGTCCCGAATTCGCAGCCCGAGTGTGCGGTATAGAATTTCCTCATCCACGAACCATAGTTTGACAGATGGCACACGACATGTCAATGAGGCCAACGTGTTTACCATACAAACGTTTATATGAGTGCGTGGTTGACATTCGAACCGCATTGGGCGCATACTCCCGATGCAACCGACCGCTTCTGAAGAAACCGCCTCGGAGGATCACGCCACCATGGAACCGCCCGATACATTCGACGCTGTTGATCTCGCGGACTATGCCGAGCGCGGCATCGAAATTCCACATGGACGCCGTTACCGCGTTCGCATTGACGGCGATCGCTACGTGGTCCACACCGAGCGCCCGTTGGGAGCGTCGCTGCTAGAGCTGACGTGCAAGCGCGAATGCGCGTACGAATTGGTCGAAGAGTTCCGCGACCGCGAAAACTACGTCGTCGAGGCGGGTGACGAAGTAGACCTCCTGACTCCGGGTCTCAAGGGATTCATTACCGTTCACCGCGCGGTCGTAGTCATCTGGGTGGACAACAAGGAGCATTCCGTCAAGCGCGGCCTGCATACCGTCGCGCAGCTCCTTAGTCTCGCCGGCGTGCCGCCCGACGCGTACGACCTACTCGAGGAGAAGAACGGCACGACCCAGCCAGTTCCCGATAACCACCCAATTGCTATTCACGGCTGCGAGGTGTTTTTCTCTCAAATCAAGTCCGGCAGTTCTTCGTAACTATGAGCAGATCTCCCGAGCCGTCAGAAATCGAGGAACTAAAGCTATACTGCTCCTCGCTTTCGTCGGTCACCGAACTGAACGCGACGCTCTACCTTCTGAAGGAATTGAAGCTTCCCGGTGGGTGTGAGCCTGCGACGTGCGACGCGCTTCTCTGCCCGACGTCGCGCGGTGACGGGTATCCATCACGCTTGTTCTTCTCTCAGCAGATCAGTACGCAAGTCCCGCGCAACTGGAACGGCAGAATCCGGGTCGCCGAACGGAATTGGGTCGCATTCTCATGGAAGGTTGATGGCCCAACGAGACTCCCGCAGATACTGCGCGCGCACCTTATCGGCTTGACGAGTTCGCGAAATCAATGATCGTCTTAAAGTCGAGCGGAAAACAGTTGAGACAAATTATGGAAGACCTTGCACGACCTCATCAGTTCGCATTCGAACGTGCCGGTTTTGCACTCGTCCGAAGCAGCACACTCGGTAGTGGCAACGCGTTGCTGCTATTGACGGGCTATCTGTCGATTCCGGACGAGTACTATCTTCCCGACGAGGATGTCGGGTGCCGGATCGGAATGGACGCCATAACCCTGGGTTCAAACGCCGCTCTCCGTGGCAGGCTGAAGGCCGAAGGCGTGTTGCACGTTCACGCGCATGGCCATTTCGGGAAGCCTGGTTTGAGTCGGACGGACGCCGCGGACATTCCGCAAATAGTTCGCACGTTTCGCAACATCGGGCGCGACGCTACGCACGGCATTTTGCTTCTTAGTAAAGATTCAGCTGCGAGCTTCGTCTGGACGCCGGGAAGCGAATACTCTGTTGCCGTCGACAAGATTGCCATCATTGATTCTCCGTTGATGATGGCGGTTGCTTAGTGAAGAGCGCGCTGAACCTGCGGTACGATCGACAGTCGTTCCTCGGACCGGACTCTGAGAAGGCCATTGCCGACTGCACGATAGGCGTCGTTGGTTTAGGGGGTGGGGGCTCGCACGTTGTCCAGCAGCTCGCGCATGTCGGTTTCCGTCACTTCGTGCTATATGACGATGACGCCATCGAGGACTCTAACCTCAATCGCCTCATCGGCGGAACGGTGGCCGATGTGGCAGCTGAGACCCCGAAGGTCGAGATCGCGGCCCGTATGATCGCCGGCCTACAACCCGATGCCGAGGTCAAACCGGTCCTGCATCGTTGGCAATTCGAACCCGAGCACTTACGCGCGTGCGAGATCGTCTTCGGCTGCGTCGATGGCTTCCAGGAGCGCAGCGAACTGGAAATCACGTGCCGTCGGTATCTCGCTCATTACATCGACATCGGAATCGATGTGCATCCGTCGAATCCCCCGCTCATCGCGGGGCAAATCATTCTGTCCTCGCCCGGTTATGCTTGCATGCGATGCATGGGCTTTCTCACGCACCACCGCTTAACGCAAGAAGCCGCCCGGTACGGATCGGCTGGCCCGCGTCCCCAGGTCGTTTGGCCGAATGGCGTGCTCGCCTCCGTTGCCGTTGGCATCGGCGTGGAACTCGCGACAGGATGGACGAAAGAGCGTCGCCGTTTTGCTTACCTTGTATATAACGGAAATACCGGACTCATCGAGCCAAGCAAAACGGTGCTCCGCTTGAATCCGGAGGTTTGCACCCATTTTTCGCTGGACGACATTGGGGATCCGGTGCTGACTGCACTCTGAATACTGAGCGCGTCCGTTTCCTAGTAATTTCAAATTGGATGGACCTTCAACCCCGGAATACGAGGGAAGATAGCGTCATCAGTGAGAACCGTCAGGTCATATTCAAGCGCGGCAGCTGCAATGTAAGCGTAGAGTAGAGGCCGTCTTGCGCTCGAGGGCTGCCGTTCACGATGATGGAGGAAACATGCCTTCCATCGTGAGGTCATCATGGCAGCAGCAAAGGCAGCAAAGGAGCGCGGTCTTCGCCGAGTTCGAGCGCGACATTCTGCGCGACCGCGTCAAGGCCGGGATCGCGCAAGCCCGCCAGGAGGGACGGCCTCACGGACGACCCGTCACCGTCCGACGCCACGCCGACGATGTCCGCAAGCTCCACCAGGAAGGCGTCAGCAAAAGCGAGATCGCCAGGCGCCTGAGCCGGTCCGCCGGCTCCTGGGACCTTAGCGTACAAAAATTTCCGTTTCTTGAGGGCACCCCCTCCTGAGCTGTGGCGCTGGGAACACCATTTTCAAACCCGCCCCGCTTTTATGGAAGTGCATTTGCATTACCGCGAACCGGCGGCCTCGAAGGACAGAAGTGAGGGAGCGAATATCCTAGCGCTCACTTCCGTGCGCCTCCGAGTCCCCGTTCAACGCGGCGGTCGTGCCTGAGAATTTCCCCCTATCCAGACACGTAATTGTAAACCGGTCATCCTCAGAAGAAGATGTGGAAAACCTCGGCGGACGCGTCCAGTCGACCCCGATGGCCCGAAGCGGCCGCCACCACTAGGATTCGCGCCGCCAGTAGCCAGTCCGCTGTGACAGGAGCTAGTCCCTCGCTCGACGGGCCTAGGCGCGCGTCGTCGACAGCGACTTTGCTGCGCGGACGGACTTCGCGCACCAGCTGTCGGCGCCGCGTTAAGACGGACCCGGCTCCGCCGCGTTAAGGCGGACCCTCCTGGACGGGAGGTTTGCGAGGTGGGGCTGGGGTTCCTCGGGCTTTGCCCCGCAGGCGGTAGCTCTCGCCCTTGAAGCTGAGGACGTGGCTGTGATGGAGGAGTCGGTCCAGCAGTGCCGCGGCGAGCGTGGTGTCTGGGAAGATGTCGCCCCACTGGCTGAAGCTCTTGTTGCTCGTGATGATCGTTGAGCGGCGTTCGTAGCGTTGGCAAAGCAGCTGGAAGAACCATGTGGCAGCAGCCTTGTCAAACTCCAAGTATCCGATCTCATCGATGATGAGCACGGGAACGTTGCTAAGATGGCGCTGCTTGTGACCAGGAATACCGTCGAGTTGTGCAACGCGAATCTGATCGAGCAGGTCTTGCGCGGTGATGAAGTAAACGCGATGACCCGCTTGCAGCGCTTTCATCCCGAGTCCAATCGCGACATGCGTTTTACCGACCCCCGGTGGACCCAAGAGCCCGATCGTCTCTGCGCGATCGACAAACGCCAGAGTTTGCAACTCTTTGATGACGCGTCGATCGAGCGATGGTTGGGCATCGAAGTCGAACGAGTCGAGCGTTTTTATCATTGGGAAATGCGCCAGCTTCGTACGGACACGCATGCTGATCTCCTGTCGAGCGGCGAGTTCATCCGCTAGCAGATGGTCGAGAAATTCGAGCGTTGAGAGCTCGCGTTCTGATGCTTCTCGTAGATGACGTTCAAGAGTCTCCTTCGCGCTGTGCAGGCGCAACGTTGTTAGCGCTTCGATCACGCGCGCGGTCAGCAATTCACTCATGCCGCCACCTCATCATAGGCCGACAACGATCGGTGCTCGACGTCGATGTGAGGCAGAACAGCCAGGTTCGTGGCGCCGACAACGGGTACGGCTCCGAAGCGCTCGCAGAGTCGAGAGAGCATGCCCCGCTTGAGAACCGTGAAACTGAGCAGGGTTTCGAGCGCAGCGCTCACGAGCGGATCGCCATACTCGCCGGCGCGTTCGAGCACTTCGCGCAAAAGCGCAAGCGGAGCGTGGGGCGCCGCGCGTTCGATCGCGTCGGCGTAAGATCGGCCTACTTCACCGAAGCGTTCTGCAACGGTGTCGGCCAGATTGGTGAATGCCTGATGTTTCGGACGTGGAGGTGGCGGAAGATGCGCCGGATCTTGGACCAGCCGTTGGCCTGGCTTGGCGTAGCCGTGGACAGCAACGATCGCACCGTCGACGATGAAGCGTAGCCCACTTGACCGGAACTGCACGGTTACGTTGCGGCGCGGATACAGCGACGGAATCGAATACCGTATGCCCTCGACCGCGACGAGCGCGTACGGGTCGGAGACGCGTGTTTCCTCGAGCACGATGTCGTACTCACGGACCGGATGTAGTTCAGCTCGCTCGATTCCGAAGCGGTCGCTGGGCCGCTCTCGGGTTACTCGGTGAACCCGCCGATTTGCGCGCTCTACGAGCCACCCTATGGCGTCAAGATTGAGTTCTTCAAGAGTCGCGATCTCGCGGCCGTCGAAGAACGCTTGGCGTAGGAACCGAACCATCCGTTCCACGCGGCCCTTCGTCTTTGGGCGCCTCGGGAAGTGCGCGATCGGGCGAAATCCCATCCCGACCGCGAACTCCTCGTATTTGGGATGCCACCTCACCGTGCCGCCGGCGCGAGACTCGACACCGGTCTTGAGATTGTCGATCAGCACTTCTTCGGTGACGCCGCCAAAGAAGCGAAACGCGCGCAGATGGCAGTCCAGCCACGTGAGCACCGTCATATCGGTGGCGAAGCACACGAACATCGCACGCGACCACGACAACACGGCCACGAACGCGTAGAGCTTGCGTTCGATCCCACCAACGCGGGTGAGGCCCATTTCGGCCCAGTCGACCTGCAGTTGCTGGCCAGGCTTGACGTAAAATCGCGCTTCGGCAACCGCAACGGGGCGCGGACGGTGAAGCGCGACGAAGTCCCTGACGACCGTGCAGCCACCGGCGTAGCCGCGTGCTTGCAGCTCCTCGAAGATCCGCTGCGCGGTCCACTGCGACTTGACCGGTTCTTTCAGCCAACCGCGGACCAGCGGTTCGTACGCCTTGAGTTTGCAGCCCTTTTCCCGGCGGCGTTTTCCGGTGGGCGGTGTCGAGCTCCGAAGAGCCCGGCGGACGGCGTTGCGGCTAACGCCTTGCAACGCGGCGATCTTGCGTATGCTCAGCCCCTGCTGACGCAGCATATGAAAAGTCATCCAACGCTCCGAACGTTCGATGCGAGTCCCTCCAGGTTGACCGTTGAGGGTAGTTACCAGCGATCTTCCCTGGAGGGACTCGCCACGCTTCCGGGCGTCCGGCCCGGCTCGGAGGTGGGTCCGCCCAACGCGGGGGGGGTGGGTTCGCCTTAGCCCGGTGGCGGGTCGCTTTGACCCGGCGGGGTGGGTTCGCCTTAACCCGGTGGGGGTGGGTTCATCTTAGCCCGGCGCCGACACCAGCGGCCCGCTACGCCGACAACTCGCCGGCGTTTCGACGTTCTTCGCATACGGCCGTCACCCGACCCGCGCCCCTCGACGTGAAATCCGTTGAGGCTCGTCGCAGCCGCTCGCTCGCGCGCCAGACTATGGCCTCCAGCTGTATTGCCCAGTGGGCTTGGCATTGCCGAACCTTCGGCGGCGCCTGGCCGCGACCCCGACACGCCACGGGCGCGTTGGTGCCACCCCTCGCCTGGTCCGTGACACGGCGGGGCTGGCCGCCGAGGCTTTAGCTCATTCTGGCCAAGGCGGCGCGGCAAATCATCGGATCGGTCGCACGGGGACCGTTTGGAAGTGGCGTTCGCTACGGCCACGCCTTGCCGGATCGGAATGCTGGCTGCATCTCGACGCCGGGCGCCGTGCACCTCGCTCGGCGCGGGTTTAACAAGGTGCAACCGCAGATTCGAGACGCGTATCCTAAGGGTCATGAAATCCATAGGACGCGCGATGCTGTTCCCCTTTAATGACGAGTTCGACCTGATCAAGGACCGCAACCGGGTGCGCCTGCTCGTCGGTTCGTGTGTGCATAAGAAGACCGCGGTGCTTGTTCACCGGCTTTTCAAGCAGCGCGTAAGGCTCCAGCATGCCTCGCCGACCCCCGCATCTTAGCCATCGGTCCCCCAGTTGATCTCCGGGATCACCACTACGAAGATCACCGGGGGGACCTCGCGGCGGCTTGCGCCGCGACCGTCGCTGGCCAGTTGCAAATGGCATCCATGCGCTTGAGGAAAAGCCTTCGCGCGTCGACGCTCTCAGTACGTCGCAACAACGAGCGGTACTCATCATACTCGGTTACTACGCCCTCGTGAAACAGTCGGCGATTGAGCGTTCTAGTTTTGGTCGTCGGGTCTTTGGTGAGCAACGTCTCGGTGCTTATGCGGATTCTCCAATTTTGGCGCGTCTCGCCGTTGTGCAGGAGCGCATTGCGAACGTAGCTATAGAAGTCACTTCTATCTTGGCTCTTGAAGTCGCTGAAGTGAAACGCTTTCAGGAAGTTCTTGAACGACTGGGCTGAGCTACTCTCGCCCGTGGCTATTCGACCCTCCCGAAAGGACTGCAGCGTATCGATGAGCAGGCAATCGAGGGTAAGTATTGCAAAGCCCGAGCGCATGGGTCGCTCTCGCAAAGGCGTGTGGTCGTAGCATGTGAGCGCGGCGATCGGAAGCAAGAAGCGCTCCTCTATCCGCTTCTGGAATGCGACGAGCACGCGTTCCCACTCCGGTGTCGCCGCAGTGTCGATCTGCAGTCGATCACGAATGTCGTGGTAGTCACCCGCGGTGAAGTCAGAAGCGATCTCGGTACTTAAGTCCAAGCTGTTACTCCATCAGAACCTTAGGGGGTCCGTTGGGAAAATCGACTTGAGGTTGTTCGCAGATTTGCCTCCTTAAGGTGATCTTTTTCAGAAGAAGGAGGGGAGGGGCTAAGAATTGGTCCACAGCGCCTGAAGTGGCCGCAGATGTTTAGGGGATCGGCGTATCGTCGCCCCTTGAAGGCCCAAGAGGCCATTCGCCAGCAGCGGGATCTTTTTCGGCTTTCAGCGCGTTCATTTCCGCGATTTTTCTGCGTAGGTCCGGTCCGATCTCTGCCTCAACCTCTTCGAGTCGGCGCCGCGCTTTTAGGCGTTGTACGAAGGTTTCTCTTGGTATCATCCATCTATTCCAAACCTCGTTGACGATGGAGCCCTCGATATCGACCGGATAGTGGCTATGTGTCGCATAGTGTTGCGAGCGTTCTTCCTCGCTCAAGCCTGCCCGCCACTCCGCTCGTTTTGCCAGGTCGATCTGCAAGCGTGCGCCGTCGATGAAGATTGCAGGCCCTGACGCAGCGCACCACAACCGTTTGTGGAGATTGTCGTTCGACGCGAACGCCATGCAGAATGGCGCGTAGAACATGTACTGTAGATCAGCGTAGTTGCTCGGGCGCAGCTGGATCAGTTCGTACGAGATGGCAGCAACGAACGTCAAATATAGCCTGAGAATTGAAGCTGCATATGGGGCAACCGTCACCAGGGTCGACCGCGGATTGGTAACAAGGAAAAACCCTAAACGGGTTACTTCAGCGATGTCAGCGCGAAGAAACGCGATGAGAACGGCGGCCATTCGAGTTTGAATCTCGCGAGAGGGTAAGCTGATGAGACGGTCAACTCGCTGTACGATTTCTTTCATTGAGGCTGAGCGGCCGATGTGGTCGTCGACGAATTCCCGCCAGCGCTGGCCGACGGCCTTCATGTTGACGCGACTCAGACCATCGCGCCAAAGGGCAGCGACTTCCGCATCATCAGTCGAAAAGTCACCGGTGCTCCAGCGATCCCAGAGCTCCTGTTCGACAGTGGCGTCATACAGGAGCCGGCGACCGTCGGGCGACGCGTGAACGTTACTCGCCTCAGAATCGACCGGAACAGTCCCGTTCATCGGCACCTCTACGCCACGCAGATTGCCGAGAGCGGCCTTGCGGAAATTGACCGGCGTCGTCATCTCCATGCGGCGGATACGAGTCGCGAGCGTGCGGACGACATTTTCGGGCACCCTGCCGCTCCCGCTCGGCGGCTTCTTCAAATCGCTGATAATTTCTCGGATCAGTGTCGGAGGGGATACGAGATCGAAGCAGCGCGACAACTCTTCTACCTCCGCCGGTCGGAGCATCTGAAGAACTGACTTGTCGAAAATCACTAGGGGCTGAATCCGCTTGCCCTCGCAGCTCGCAACTAATTTCAACGAATACGTACGAAGTCTATGGCTACGGACCTGCGAACGACCAGCTAGGATAATACCGCAACCTATTCGAGTCCATAGCTTCACTTCGGCAGTTACTCTGGGGGGCGCCGCCGATGGCCGTGGCCAAGAAAACCTTAGCGCTCGAGGCCCTGACGCGGGCCGTCGAATGCGACCACGGGCCCAGACCTGGCGCCCCCGACGACCGGTCACATTCGCTTCAGTCCCTTTTTCGAAACCACCAGCGGCCTGCCCGTCAGATAGCCGTCGTAAAGGTCCTCGTTGAGGATCTCGAGCAGTCCGCCCAGGTCGTCTTCGGACGAAACAATCTCGCCCTTCCGAATGAAACGGCCGGCTGGGATACCGTGCTTGCCGAGGGCTGAACGAAAGTCTTTCATTGTCATGTCCTTCAGATGCGCGCTCTCGCGCATGGTCAACATGCGACGACGTGCGCGGCGGCCGTTTTGGATGCTACCAACGAGCGCCGCAAGCGTGCCGGCCTCGAACGGCAGTTCGGAAAGCACCTCCTTGACGAGGTCCTCGTGCTGGTCTGCGTCGGCCGCGCTTAGCTCGAAGAAGAGTAAATCGAAGAATGACTTCCCGAAGATCACGGCTTCGGTCGGGCCGAGGACGACATCGACGTGGTCGTCCATCGTGAACACGCCGGTGTCGATGGTCGTCAACGTCTCGCCGAGCGCCAGGAAGAACGCGCCGGGCTTGACCTGCGCCATAGGATTGCGATGACGCAGATACGCGGTGCGGTCGGCGGGGCCCAGCCCACGGACGATCGCGTAGAACGCGATCGGTCGGCCCTCGTCGGCCGCGGTCCGTAGCTCGTACTCGCCGCCGGGTTCTTCCTCGAATGTGACCATCCGCATGCGGAATTCGGCTGGTCTTTTCGTCGACGCCCACTTCGTCCGGCGAACTTCCACCCTCTGGGGAAGGGCGTCGTAACCGATGACCATCGCTTCGTCGCCTTCGATGTCGTCGCCGATGGAATACGGCTTCCGATGCGCCGCTCGCCGCACGCGCGCGTCGGCCGCGTCGATGATCTGGACCAACTTCTTGTCCGCTTCGCCGGCTGTCTTGATCCGCTTGAATTCGTATCCTGCGCCGCGCTTCCATGCCACGACGAGATCGACGTTCGGCGCCGCCTGAGCGCTATGAGCCGTCACCTTCGGCATTCCACTCCCCCCGGTCGAGCATGAATCTTCCGCGCTCATTCGCCAAAACGAAGTCGTCCGCTTTGACGTCGCGCTTCGACAACAGATAGCCCTCGAATCCGTCTACCGTTCTCATCGCGAAAAGTCGGAACCCGAGGACGTAAAGCGTCGGATTGACGAATCGGAGATTGCTCCGCACGTAGACAAGGGCCACTGCGGCGAGGATCAGCGCGTATGCGGCGATGTCCGCGGCGTTCGGCGAGCCGACGACGGCCACCGGGAGCAGGTAGGTGGCGAGATAACCGCCGACGTCCGCGCCGCGGTCGTCCACGGACTTGAGGTGGACGACGCGCGTCTTCCGTACCCGGAGAATCAGGAACAGATATCCCGTGGCCAAGCAGCCCAGGGCTGCGGAGGAGACGCACGCGTACCGCAACCATGGCGGATCCTGAAAGCGTAGGGCGAGGCCGACGAACAAGACAACGGCCGAACTGAAGAACAGGAAAAGATCCGTCAGCCATTCCAACCGAGATCGGGGTCCGGTCCGGGTTCGGCGCTTCGTGCTCATCAATTGGTTTTGACCGCCGGTCGCGCACGCGCCCGCCGAGCTCGGCGCGACCAGGACGGACTCACGGGATCGGCATTCCATCCCACGTGCGTCCGTCGAGTTCACGGCCCGTGCCCCCCTTGTGCCACTGCTTGAAGAAAAAGGGGATGCCGGCTTCTAGGCAACGGTCGCGCACGTCGCGCACCCATGCGGGTTCCATCCGGCGCTTTCCCGGTCCCGACTCGCCGCCGACGATGGTCCAGCCGATGCCGGCAAAGTCCACTTCGTCGACCGGGCCGATCATTGGTTCGATGGAGAGAAAGCGGACCTTGGCCTCGACCTCGCGGAGCATGTCCGCGCGCCATGCGTACGCGCCGCTTTCTACGGTAGTCCCGAACCAGATCTGGTCGGGCGCCGCCTCCCGGCCGTAGCGGGTGCGCACGTACCGGCGCATGCGCTCGGGGCGCTTCGTCAGCAATTGGTAGACGTGTCGGTCGACCGTCTCCATCTCGGTGAAGACGCGATCGATGTACTCGTCCGGAACGCCGGCGTGGAACAGATCGCTCATGGAGTTCACGAAAACGAGTTGCGGCTTGCGCCACGTGGCCGGGCGCCCGAGCATGTTCGGCCGCAGCTGCAGATCGAAGCCGCCTTCGAAGTAGTTACCGGAAACGCCGCGCCAGCGCTCCGCGAACCGCTCCGCATAGCAGTGATCACAGCCGGCCGAGATTTTCGTGCAACCCGAAACGGGATTCCACGTCGCGTTCGTCCACTCGATTCCAGTCTGGGCAGCCATCCGTTCACGCTCCTTATCCACAGAATATAGCAAGTTATGCACAGCATTTCCACACTTTGCACCAGCTGGTATTCAATCCGGTCGGCACGTGATATCCTGTTTATCCGACCATTTGCGGTCGCAGGGAGCGTGATGGCAGGACGACGCCGACCGAAGTCGAGTTTGCATCAGGACGAGGTGAGTACGCTCGAAGCGCACCGGCAAACCGTGCACAAGCTCGCCCTCGTCGACGGCTACGGCGGTGCTTGCTGCGGCATCATCGCCCAGGTTGCTCGTCGCCGGCAGCGGCCACTTCACATCACCCTGGCCGACGTATACGCGGGCGCGGGCCAACACCGCTCGGTCGCCGATCCAGATGGCGTCTCCAAGGGAACCGCTTTGATCTTCTCGACGATCGCGCGGAACATCCAACGCGCTAACCCGTTTGTGCGCGTTCATGTGCGGCTCAACGATCTCGACGCGGACGTCGTATCACGGCTCGATCGGCGGGTGGAGCACTACCGTCAGGGTACCGCTCCGAGCGATCGCGTGGATGTTACGGTGACGGCGGGCGATGCTAGCGACGAGATCGTGAACGTCGCGCGCGAAGCGGCGAGGCGCGGCGGCTTCAGTATCCTTCTCGTCGACCCGTTCGGCATGCCGCCTGACTTCGCGGTGCTCGACGCCGTGGCAGGCCTCGCTGGATGGCACGAGATGCTCATCAACCTCGACGTGGCTGATCTGTTCCGGCTCTCGTTAGTCGCTCAGATGGACGACGTTAAACATGCGGCGCTGAGCGCCGGCGACGAACGCCGCCTGGACCGAATCTTTGGGGACGGATCCTGGCGCAGGAAATACGAGGCGGGTCGAGTTTGGACGTCTGATGCGCTCGCGGCGTTGGCGCGATCATATGCGGACCGCTTTGCCGCTCGTTACCCCGTGCGCGGCGAATACCGCCTCTGGTCGACGGGAAATCAGATCCGATTCTTGATCCATCTTGCGAAAAAGCCGAAAGCCCGCGCCGAGTTCGAAAAGTGCTATGAGCAGACTCAGCGCGCGGGTCTCTTCCAGGGAAAGCGCCTTAGCGACGCCGACCGGGCAAAATACGCGCTGCAGCTGTATTCTCGGCTCGCCGGGTCGACGACCGCCCTGGAGGAGGTCGCCGCTGCGGGTCTCGTGCCGCTCGACCGCGGTCGGTTACGAGACGTTTTCCGCACGGCCGAAGACCGTGGGCTCGGCGACCTCCATGGCGACGTCATGACCTGGTTCACCGAGCGGCGCGTACCCGAACCGTTCAAGCCAGCTCAGCTCGACTTCGGCCTGGGCGCCTGACGTCGCCCTCGAGATCCGCCGCAGCCGGCGCTCGCGCGACGAGCTGCGTTCTCGGCAGGCATCGCTCGGCGGGTGTGGCCTCGCCGACTTGCTGGCGGCTCGGCGCGATCGCGGCGCGCTACGCGGCAGCTCGAGGTCGGCGTTCCGGTGCCCTCCTAAGGGCCGAGAACCGCGGTCGCACGGTCGCACAGCGTTTCGCCAGCGGAACGCCCCACTGCTGACCGACGCTGCCAACGAGCCCGGCGCCGCCCGGAGACCAGGACCTAGCATCAGCGCACTATGTCCTGAGCTATCTAAGCTGGAAACGGCTTCGAGTAACTGACCCTCTTTCGGCGACGAGTATTTGACCCCGGCAGGCGGTTTCGGCCGCCCGATCTGGACAACCTGGACGCCGCCTGTCGGGGCGTGGATTGGGGCAATGGTCTATCTGGGTCGCTTCTTCGGGTCTACGTTCGTGTCTGAGGGAGACGCCGCGCTAGTCCGCCGCTGCCGTGCCTTGAGGCGCTGACTCTCGCCCTCGAACTCAAAGACAGTACCATGGTGAACGAGTCGGTCGATAACTGCGGTCGCAGCCATCGGATCTGGGAAGATGTTCGTCCAATCCGGGAACGCGAGGTTTGTGGTGATGGCGATGCTGCCTCGTTCGTACCGCTGCGAGATGATCTGGAAGAGCAAGTCAGTGGCCTCGCGTTCGAAGGGAATATATCCGAGCTCATCGATCAATACGATGTCGTAGCGCTCATAGCTTCTTAACTTACGATCGAGCCTACCTTCGCGCTTGGCGGCGATAAGACTCATGAGCAGCTCAGCTGCCGTCACAAAGATCGTCCGATATCCCCGCGTGCAGGCCGCTAGCCCAAGCGATAACAAAGCGTGAGTCTTGCCCGTCCCCGGCGGTCCGATGCAGATGACGTTCCGCCGGTTTTCGATGAACGTGCAATCGAAGAGTTCGAGCAACTTCGCCTTTGGTAGCTGCGGCTGAAGACTGAAATCGAACGATTCGATCGTCTTGATCACTGGGAAGTGAGCGGCTGTGATGCGCGCTCGGACCCCGTTTTCGTGGCGTTTTGTGACTTCGAGTGCGGCCAGTTGCGCCAAGTACTCGATCGGATCGCTCACGTCGCTCGCGAGCCTTTTGTAATGAGCGAGCATGGCCGGCAAGCGAAGGCTACGCAGATGCATTTCCAGGAGCGGATGCTGATCCATCACAGGCTCCTCTCGACGAGCGTGGCGATGGCATATCGTGAGAGATCAGCTTTCGGCCGCTGCAGCCCCTCCGCTGATCGTAATGCCAGCGCTGCGGCCGCCGGCGGAATCGGTGTCGTCCTCTGACGCGCCAATAGGGCGATTGCTGCGGGGTCGAGCGTACCGAGCGCTAACGCGTGAGCAACGCTGTCCCCGACGACTTCGCTGGAATACGTTTCGAGCAGTCGTAGAACGGCGACGAACGAACGGCCCGCGTGCTGGCGATCTTGATCAAAGAGGCGCTTGCGGAGGGCCAGGAGTGGGGCGGGGAGTCGTCCCTCGGCGATGATCTCGGCGCGTTCGACGCTTCGATGTTTCAAATCAAGCAAATCCAGGGCGTGACGGACGTCGAGCATCGTCTGGTTGCGACCAGGGCAGCGCGGATGCTCGGCGACGCACTTGTCGTCGACGATGATCCGCAGCCGCGTCTCGAGCAGTTCGATGACCGCATCGCGGAACGCCCAACGGGTCGGGACCGAGTACCGATTCGTATCGCATAGGACCTCGGCAAACTTGTTGATACGCGCCTTTCTCCGAACACAAGGTGCCGGCAAAACCGCCGGCAATTCGCGCAGCTTCGGCTGCTCGCGCGCGAATCGTTCACCGATGGTTTCGTGATGAACCGAGGAGACTCGTGCTTCGTCACGTTCGCAGAAAAGCAGAAGCGTGGCGTTGATCTCCTCGATGCTCTCGCACTCGGGAACTGGCCGGAACACGTTGTCCTCGACGAAGCCACAGGCGCCCTCAACTCCTCCCTTCTCGTTACCCCTGGCCGGTGCAGCGAACTCGACGGCGAGAGCAAGGCCGCCACAGAATTCGCGAAAGACGTCGTTCTCTTCCCGCTTACGGCCGCGAAGCACTTTCGTGACTGCAATCTTGGCATTGTCGAAGATTGCCACTCTGGGAAGGCCGCCGAAGTTCACGACGGCGCCTAGCAAACCCGTGAACAGCGCCGGTTGATCGGCGTGCAGCGAGACGCGCGCGAAGAGTTTACCGCTGTAACTCAGACGCGCGACGAAGAGCTGGACGACCGTCAATACGCCGCTAAGTAATATCTTGACTGGCGTGAAATCAAACTGCATCTCCTCGGCTGGTCCGTATAGCGATCGAACGAAGGCCTCTTGACGCACGATCTCGCCGCGACGTGCAGCAACGTATTGGCGCAGAGCTCGATCACTGATCCACAAGTCTTCGTTAACATGCGACCGTAGCAATACGCCGATGCGTACCGCCGTGATCCGCGGCGAACGACGAAGCCAGTCATCGATGTGCCGCCGATAAGGGTCAAGAATGCAACCGCGCTCGATACCTTGGTGCTCCGGCGCGTACAACGAGCGCACATACTTGCGCACAGTGTTTCTTGAGAGTCCGAGATCGCGAGCGACGATCTTGATCGGCTCGCCGTCACGGATACATCTGAGACGAATGGTCTCCCATTGATCCAACGAAATCAACCTCCTCAGTGCTCCTCTTGGGGGCAGGGGCTGTGGTTAGCCCTGACCTTCGAGAGGAGCACCCTCTTTCCAAGTGAGGGGTCAATTTCTCGTCGCCGCTAGGGGGTCAAAAACTCGCCGCCGTTACCATAAGCTTCATCCCCGAAACCGAGCGCGTGTAGAGGTCTCCGCGCGAGTCTACGCTGACTGCGGGAGGGCACGATGAGCAGCTACATGCGCCGTAATCGCTCGTCGCGACAGCTCGCCGCTTCGAAACAGGGACTGCAGCGCAGCGAGGACCTGAACGGCGGAACCAGATGCGAGGCGCATCGCGCTGACCTCGATGACAACGAAAGCCACCTCCGGTCCTCCCCCGCTACCTAAAGACGTGCTCCCTGTGCCAAAGCAGATACATCCTATGTGCCTTTGTCAGGCGCGCAATAAGCAAATCCTTGGCAACACATAGCTTTGTGCGCGCGGATTGAGTCAGACGTGGCGACACCACTACGTTACCGTCTTCGGAAATGGTAATAAAACCACGATCAAAAACGGCGTCGAGATGCGGCGCAAGTAGGAAGCCGTTAAAAACATCAAGTCGCTCTGCATCGTCGGCGCAATCGGCCCATGGTTTGATATGGCTCGCCCGAAGTAGATCAATAACGTCAAGTCCAGTAATTGCACACCGGCCCTCCCAGTAATCGATTAGACCTTGCCGATAAATATCTTGACCAATACGTTGCACGGCAAGACGTTCTATTTCCGTAGCTCGCGCTAGGCCAGCCGTACTGTCGCGGAACTGGTGCAGTAGCTCGTGCGGTAATGTGCGCGACAACTGGAATGCGCGCCGCAAATAACGATGTAGCGTTTCGAAGTCGCCAACGTCAATCGCGCCGCAAGAACCGGTGGGAAGGGTTCGTGTACTTTTCACACCGCATTCTGTAAGCTCGTGAGCAACATTTCGTTGCGATAGAGCTACCGTCAGCTCGCTGTCGCCGTTGGCCGCAAGCCAGATTTTCAATGGAGCCTTTGTGCTGAAGTAACGAAACCATGGTCCATCTGGCAATTCTTCGATATCAAAACCGTTATCCGTCGCGGCCTTCCGCAAACGCGTGACCACGAAAGGCGACGTCACCGAGTAACCCCAGGCACCGTTTCCTGGGTTACGAGCGGCAACGTGTCCCAGGTTTCCAGAATGAGTCGACGAGTCCGAAATTCACCATAATCTCGCTCCTCGTTCCTACGCAGCGGTCCGAACGTATCAAAGTTGCAGTCTGGGCCGAGTATATCGGCTGGCTCCAAGAGGTAACGCATTTCGTCTCGCATCAATTGGAATAAGTCACGAGCGACGAGCACGTCAAGCTCGACCTGCAAACGTTCACGTTCAGCGGGATCTTCGCACGGCGTCGAACTCCGCAGATCAAGACCGACCAACGGCGCTGTGGTTCTCCAGAACGGCTCCATCTCGGGTCCTGTCGCTGTAAGCGTCAATGCACGGGCCGCGATTGCTTGCGCTATAGGCGTGTGTTCAGAGCAACGAGGTAAAGGTAGACTGTCCAGGACACTGAACGTCATGTGTAAAGATACTTTCTTGCGCGCCAGATAGTCGCTGCACATTGCATTAGCCACGGCTAGCCACAACAATGACAAGGCGGCATCGTCGGGCGAGAACGCAATCGTCGGCACGGAGTGGCCACACACAACTCCGCTCGGGATAAGTGCGGCGACAAGTGTCCGGGCATTCGTCGGGCTTGCAACGTCGCAAAACCCAAGCCGAAACTGTCGCCACCGATCCCCGACAGTGTTAGGAATATCTACCGCCGAAATATGCCATTGCGGCGAAATAGCCTTTTCTGGGGCACCAAACGTAAGCTCACGCCACAATGAGCTACGTGCTCTTCCTGAGACATATGCTTTCGCCCGGTGATCGAATGCTGCGACCATCCTCCCCTCGTAGAGCGGTACGCCGACTCGACCGTCGCTGAAACAGTCGCGATCATTGCCCATATCGACCTCCCGCATGTACTGCCGGTCTGCGAGGCCGGGCTCGTTCGCTCCGAACTTCGGGAAGCGCGCATAGAGCTTCTGAACAATGGCAATATCGCTACCATGAGCGATCTCGGCTATCGCAAGCGTGTCGGGGCTGAACTCACGCACTAGGGCAACGGGGTAGGTGATCGTATTCCCCTTACGCAGCGCGTCAAGTTTCGCCCGCGTATTCAGCCCAAAAGCCGCGGGAAACTCTGTGGTAGGACCGCCGCGCTCAGCCACGTACATGCAGAACTTCGTCCGATGGTACACACCCGGAAACCAAATGTTACGCGTGTTTTGAAAGCCAGCTAACAGACGCAGCCAGAAGTCATTTATGAGCGTAGCACGGATTGCTGTCGCGTTGGCCCCCATGTATAGATTTTCCGGTACAATTTGAGCTGCTGTGCCGCCGTTGCGCACCGCGGAAAGTGCTGTTTCAACGAACATTCGATAGACATTGAAATCACCGCCCCCAAGCGATCCTTCAGCGAACATGTGGTAGCGGCCGCTTTCCTTTATGAAGGCTGAAGCATCGTAGAGTGCTCGACAGTATGTGTCCCATGCATCCTGCATGCCGGGAGCAGCTAGCATCTCATCGATGCGAGCGGTCTGAGCTTCGGGCGAGAGTGCTCGGATCTCTGCGTCGTAGGGAGCGAAATACTCCTTCGCATCAGGACTCATTGGCTTCCACGGCGGATTACCGAGGACGAGATCGAATCCGCCGTGGGCGAAAACATCAGGAAACATAAGCGGCCAATGGAAAAAGCTGTGTTCTTCGGCCATGGCGCTAGCGGTAAGTACAGCTGCCGGCCGAGCTGTTTGACCAATGGCAATCTTATCAATGTCCGAGGTTAGTGGGACCGCGGATTCCGTCGTTGCGGTTTTCCTGACAAAAAAGGCAGCACAAAACAGATCAGCACGTAACCTTGCCGCGGCTGCGGCATGTTCAGACTCGGCGGCGGTCAATGCGACCCTTTTGGCCATGACCTGTTCAACCGTCTCTTCTGGTAGACTCTCCACGGCACGGATCGCCGCCGCGACTGCAGCGAATAGCGGGAGCGAGCTGATATCTCGTATCCGTCGTTTGTTCAACCGGCGCAGTGAAGCCGCGACTGTTTTCTCGTCGCCGTCTCTAGCTGCAAAAGCCTCGCCAGGTATGCCATCGTCAAGCAGCGCTAGATCGAAGACGCCGAGTAAAGCGTCACCGCCACGAATATGGGAATCGAGAAATGACAGCGGGCGCCCGGGCACCACGGTCTCTATCCAGAGTGCGATTCTACAGAGCTCGACCGCCATCGGATTGCGATCCACTCCATAGACGCATCGCGCGATGACCCGTCGCAATGCATCGCGATATTCCGAGACCGACGCCGTACCATTTGCCTGCAAACGCGCAACGTGGACCGCAACACGACGAGCTGCACCAAGAAGAAAGTGGCCGCTTCCGCAAGCAGGGTCAACGATCGTCAGTCTAAGTAGCGATTCAGAGGGGTCCTTGGGGTGATCGAGTATTGTGCGCGCAATGAGCGGCTCTATCGCAGTATCGAGTAGCGTTTGGACGAGGGTATCATGCGTGTAGAAGCTGCTTGTCAGCTTACGCGCATTACTTTTCGAATCGCCGCTGGACGCGAAATAGAAACGCCGCTCTTGGAGCGCGAGCTGAGGCAGCAGATCAAGTAAGCTCTCGTAGATGCTGCCGAGTTCTTCAGGTCCCATGTCGCGCCAATTGACGCGCGCAAGACCGCTTTCCTCACGGAGCCACCCTAACCGAAAGACAGCATCGAGCAACGCGCGATTCTCGAGTTTAGCGGCGTCGAGCGCTGGACACTGAGTCTCGGCGAATAAGCCGCCTAGCGCTGGAATCCCTAGGCGCGGTTCGCCGTTCGCCGCGCCACGAAACACTATCCTTAGCGCTTCCCAGAGATCGCTGAAACGGTCTCGAGCTGTGCGCCGACTTGCGCGCTCGCGTAGTGCGCGAAGGCTATAGCCCTCGGCGTAAATGGCCTTCGAATAGTCTGTCGATTCCGATGAATGAAGGAGGTCGCGTTCCTCAATTGTTAAGAGGAAGATAATGCGATACACGAGCCGCAACAACTCCTGGAAGTATGCGTGCGTCGTGAGGGTTCCGTTAGCAAGGGACCGGCGAAGGTCGCGATTGTCACGATGGGAAAAAAACCCTTGACCGAGGGCGATGAGAGCGGTTTCCACGCCGTCCCTTAGGTTATCCCGAGCCCGAACGCCATCTTCTCGGCCGGTAACACGCCAAAGCTCAAGCCACGAATCATCTGGCGGAGCATCGGCTTTACCAAAGCGGCTCTCGTGAATTAAGAGCCACAGCGCTACAAAGTCAGCATAGCGGTCTTCCGTAAACACCCGTGCAAGATCAGCTTCGATCCACGTTGGCCGAGTAAGGCTCGCGTTCTCACGTAGCAGCCTCAGCCGCATACCGTCGCTGGCTAGTCCCCAAAGACCAGGCCGGGGAGCATTCAAGTATTCCTGGACCATACCAACCGCGCTTCGACGGCGGGTGCCGTCGGCAAAGCGGCCTGAAGGAGTGTCTAGACCCTCTGTGGGCGATGTCAGGGCGATTGGGACGCGACCGCTCACGCCGAAATAGAGCGATTGGGAGACGTGCCCGAGCTCCACATGCGGATTGCGTGTTATCGCTTCAAAGCCTAGAGAATCTCGAAGCAACGAGAGAATAAAGCGCTCCGCCAGAGTCGACCGTTCCCCAGACCCAGACAGGCCGGCGTGGAAGTCGGACCATAGTGCTTGAGCTACCCGCCAGTAGCGTCCGATCTCGTCGCGAAGGTTAAGTCCTTTAAGGATACGGTAGTCGGCATCAGTTTGCCCCGGGGCCAGGAGCTGCACGATTTTCGACAGCCATTCTGGCGAAAGCAAACCGCCCTCGATAGATAGCGATTCAAAGGCAAGCTGAGCCTCCTTCCGCCGCACGCCTCGGCGGGCCTTCATCGTATTTCTGGAAGGAGAACGAACACGCCGATGATGTCCGGTGGCAGCAGTGGCCTAACAGCGTACGTTCCGCGAGCTTGAGCGGCCTCCCGGACTCTCCTGTGATCCGTCAAGAGTTCCTGAGCCCGACCTTCGGCAAAGACGATCAACTCGTCGGAGCGGCGGCGCAAGGCGGAGAGGGCGCTGGCGATTTCACGCTCCTGGACGACAAGGGGGGGATTGCCGACAGCACTGAGATCGAGCAAGGATAGGGCTAAGGTTGGACTGAGGAAACCCGACGACCCAGTTCCAGCCCAACCAGTGACGTTTGCTTCTTCGACGAGAAGCGTTGCTGCGCGAAGCCCTGTGATCGTCAGTTGGTGCCGAAGACGCAGCAGGACAATTGTCGCGCGTTCTTCGATGGGCGCAATCCAGCAACCAGCTCGCCCAAGCATCGCGGGATCAGTGTCATCGTTGCCGTCCGCGATCGAGGCGAGTGTCCGTTCGAGTAGTGTATCGGCGAGAACTGCGATGAGTGGGTGGCTTCGAAGAACCGACGTACAGCCGCGTGACGGATATACAAAATCGATGCGTCGCGTGCCGACGAGTCCTTCCGTTTCCAGGCGATCTTGAACATCGGGAGGAAGCGCTGCTAATGGCACCTTATATCCACGACGCATTGGCTCAAGCCCGGCACCTAGACGCGCGAGGCCACGTCCTGCAAAGCGCTTAACGTCAGCCGCTCCACCAATTGCCGCAAGCGTTCTACGCCATTCGGGTAGTACCTCATCTGGACGGAGCCGACGCTGTGCGAAGACGGTACGGTTCTTTCTGATATTATCGGCGGCGTCACGCCAGACCGTATCGACCTCACGGGCTTCCTCGATGTGATCGTAGTCAAGGTGCAAAAGTTGCTGGCGACGATTATCGCGCAACAAGACAGCGCGCATCAGAGCTTGCGTAAGTCGATGACCATCGTCGGGCAGGGGCACTGAGACGCCGAGCTCGCGGCGAATTGACTCCGCTTTGCGCAGGATGACCTTCAAAACGGCGCCGTCGACGGGGTTGTCTTCGCCGTACAGGAGGCTGGCTCGAACGACAGGACTTTCCTGGCCGAAGCGATCAACTCTGCCCTCTCGTTGCTCGTGGCGCGTCGGATTCCAGGAAAGATCGTAATGGACGACTGCGTCGAAATGCTCTTGGAGATTTACGCCCTCTGACAAGCAGTCAGTCGCGATAAGGAGCCTGCGTTCACTGTCGCCGATGTCATTCACGCGTTGCTCCCGCTCGTCGGACGTCAACTCGCCAGTGATGACATCGAGCGTAACGCCAGGAAAGCGCCCGTCAAGCTGTTTTCTCAAGTAGTGCGCCGTCGGAATGTAGCGGCAAAAGACGACAGGGTTGAAGCCGGCGGCCACGAGGGAGGTAAGATGCTCCGCGAGTAGCCTCAGTTTCGGGTCCCCCGCGTGCCCTTCGAGAGCCGCTGCCTGTCGAATTAGGCCGATCAGTGCGGGATCTGGTGCGATTATTGGCGGCTGTACATCGTCCTCGGCCAGCGAATCGTCAGCGCCGTCACACACCTCGTCTTGCAGCGTTGCTTCGTCAATAGCAATATCATCACTTTGTCTATTGCGGAGAGTTTGGGCTGCCGCCGCGGGACTTGATGACACGCAACGCATCAGCGCGAGCATGCCCCAAAAATTCAAGCGGCGGCGATGCTCATCCGGACCAGCACGTTCGATGACCGAAGCGCAATAATCGAGGACATCGTCGAAGAAACGCTGCCAGGGCCCTGACAGCTTATACGTGAGTTCGGTAGTCTCACGTCGAGGGAAGAGTCTTCCCTCCTTCCACTCGTCAATGTCAGGTCTTCGGCGCTGGACAAAGTGCAAGGCCAGTTTGTCGCGAAGTTTATCGCGCCGTTCGCCGGAACTCACCGGTAACTCCTCGAATTCAGGATCAAGAAGCCCGAGGAGTCGGTAGAAGGCCTGCTCATCGCCGCTATGAGGAACCGCTGTTAACATAACAAGGTGGCGGTTGAGGGCACCGGCGAGATCGCGCAGTAAAGCGTACCGCTGATGCCGTCCTTGTCCCGTAGATGCGCAAGTATGCGCCTCATCTACAATTACGAACTCAGGGCAGGCACGCAGAAATTCGCTCCGACGCTTGTCGCTCTTAATATAATCCAGGCTCACAACTGTGACTGGGTGCGCTTCGAAGATACCTTCAGACGGCGGGAGTTCGCGCTCCAATCGGGCGGCACTCGCCGCAGTGACCGGAAGGGCACGTATATGAAATGCTCGGTCTAGTTCCTCGACCCACTGTTCGACTAAGTGCGGTGGGCAGAGAACCGCGACGCGTGTTATCTCCCCGCGATCGAGTAGCTCGCGCGCAATAAGTCCGGCTTCAATGGTCTTGCCGACGCCGACATCGTCGGCAATCAGTAATCGTATAGGGTCGAGTTTCAGGGCCATAAGGAGCGGAACAAGCTGATACGCACGGGGCTCTATCGAAATATAGCCGAAACTTCTAAACGGTCCGGCTCCTCGACGTAATGAGAGTAGCAGAGCATCACGCAGCAGGAGCGCGCTGTCATGGCTTGCCTTTTGCGCGGCAGCCGGTGGCGGAAAGGTTGCCGGGGATACGGTATCGAGCTCTAGCGGAAGGTAGATCGTCGTGTGATCGTTGTCTGAGCCTGATAGCGGTCTAAGGCGGAGTAGGTCGGCGTCTTGGTGGTTGATCACGATCCACTCCCGACCGCGGGCCCGGACAAGGGTGCCTGGGGCGAACCGTGTGGTACTGCTCGTAGTCATGCGCGGAAAGCCGACTCGAGTCTGCCAAAATCGATGTCCCAGCGCGTTTCGTCGTCGCTAAAGGACACAATCAGGAAGCCCCGATTCTCAAGGGCGGCCGTAACCGATGCTGGGACGTCACCCAACGCCGCCGCGACGTAGTGGGATCGCCAAACAAGAGCAAGGGGTTGCCCATCCGTGCTTAGGGGTTCGTGGTCAGGCGGCGGAAGGGTGTGCTTAGCCGCTAACGCGAGCCAGCGTTGCTTGCGTGGGTCATCAGATTCGGGAAGCTCAGCGCCTATGTGTGCCGCCCCGCTAGGTAATCCGGGTATCAAGTGTGACGTCGTGGATCCGGCGAACCGGAGAAGCATCTCCCTGGCCGCCGCGTCGCGTCGATCGATTATCTCATGGTCGGGCTGATTGAAATACGAAAGGAGGCATTTGTAGCAGCCAGCGATGCATTGCGTCCCTTCCACGGTTTCGATGGAGTCAACCGTCGGCAATGGTTGGTTCGGAGGCGGGATGTTAAAGTGCATTATGCGCAATGCCTCGCGCGCGACGGTGCTAACGTCGGCTTCGTTCGTGACAAGTCGCGTAAGGACGCCGGCACCACCTTCGCTGGCCTCGTAGAGCAAGAATCCGTTGCGCGCCTCGCGGGAGGGCACTGGCTCCGCAAACACTTCGCCGCCCTCCAATTGGAAAACAGCTTCAATTCCACGCAACATTGCGTGCTGGACGGTGGCTAGAGTTGTCTGGGACAGCTCGCCACCGATAGGCAGAAGCAGTAGGGCATTCTTCCGATCCTGAACGCTTGGAACGATCCACTGACGTGGCAAGGCGTTCAGATTGTCCGGGCCATTGTCCTCGTCGTTATTACGTGCCCAATATCCCGAAACAGGATCGATTCTGAAACCAAGCTGAGTACGATTGGCTCGCCTTCTAAGGCCCTTGTTAAGACGTGTTATGGTTGCTCCAGGTCCATAAGATAATCGGGCGATGACGCCGCCAGCGTCGCATGATTCCCCACGTCGCACGTCAACTCGCCGGTCCCGCTCGGCCCATTCGAATGTCGTTTGTAAGTCAAAGCCCTGCCGCTGACGCTCCTCGTCGTTTGCTGTTATTCGCTCGGCGGGTTGCGTGGCTACATTTTCTACGCGATAAGTACCACGGATGATCTCTGCATCGTCGAGGGACCGCTCGCAGCCGCGGCATAGAGAGGCGCGCTCATTGAAGTGGCCGGCGCCGCATACGGAACATATGCGGATCGAGACGGTTGGCAATCGAAATTCGGCGGTTGCGTTGTCTCTTGTTCCCAATGATAGCATCGCGCGAACGACACGGTATGCCCGGCCCTCATGGTAGACAAGGCTGCGAGGCCCGAACTCGGAGAGCGCGAGGAAACGCGGCCGTTGGAGATACCGTCCCTGGCCTTCGGTAGCCGCGGGAATGTAGGCCATAAGTGGTAGCCGCGGAAAGTTGTAGCCTGGTAAGAAGCCCTCTGTCGCAAGGTAGCGATAGGTGTAAAAGTCGCTTGAGAAGCGATTGTCGCCCTTTTGTAAAAGGTCGAGCTGATCTAGTGCCTGGTCGTGTCGGCTCTTGGCCGCACGCTTTTCGCGGGGAGGCGTCGCGTAGTCATCCATCGTACGACGCGCGGCGTCTCGTTGTTCTTCCCCCGCTGCGAAAAGATCTCGCCAGCGGTTGAATGCAGTCTTAAAGCACTCTAACGCTCCCCGAGCAATCTCACTCGCGTATGACTCAGGTCCGGTGTACCAATCAGCCGCCTCTTTCGTAAGGTCTTCAGCGAGTAGGTCCAAGACGCCAGATATCCGCTCGAAAGCCTCGAGCGTAACGGGGTCCTCGGCCATTTGTCGCAGTAGGTCGTGCCGAACCGGTCGCTGCGGGTCGTGGAGATCCAGCAGTTCGGAAATCGACGAATTTAGGGGCAGTTCCGTACTTGCAAGCCACACCGCATGGAGGTGACTGTCTACTAGATCTCGATTCGCAAGGTCTAGTAGAGGTGGGCGCACTTCCCCGTGGACCATAGCTTTCGGACTCCGAAAGAAGTACTGGTCGTGCGGACTCTGGGCAGAGCAGTAGGTGATAACCAGCGCGGGTTGTCCACCTCGCCCGGCTCGGCCACTTCGCTGCGCGTAATTGGCTGGCGTGGGTGGCACGTTTCGCAAGTAAACAGCGTTCAACGCAGAGATGTCGACCCCGAGCTCCATCGTGGGCGAGCAAAATAGAACCGGAAGAAAGCGCTTTGTCTCGCCAATCGCCCGCAACTCACTCTGATCATGCGCCAGCTCTTCGCGCTCCTTGCTGCCGAAGCGGAAACGTTTCTCTCTAACCTCTCGCTTTTCTTGATCAACCTGTGCTGTGTGTTCTCGTGCTTCAAAGCCAAATAAGGCGTAATCGGGGCGGCGAAAAAGGCTGGCGACGGCGGTGTAAAACTCTCTAAAGAATTGGTTTTCATGTGTTATCGATGCCTTCGAAGCATCCGCCTGAAAAAAACGAACGCATGCATCGTTTAGCTTCCAGCCGCGCCGGTCTTCAAATGGTGTTGGCTCCTCCGTGACTAGTCCATGCAATGAAGCTGCTCCGAGCAGTGCATTCAGTATCTCGTCATACTGTCGCGCGTCGATCGAACGCGAACCACCTCGGTTATTCCAAAGACTTGGACGCTTAAGATCGCGTCCTAATGTGCTTCGTGCCCCGCCGCGAAGGATCATGTCCTCGTCTCGAAGAGAGTTTTCACGCCGCGTCGGGGCGTTAGCAAAGAGCCAGCGCGATGGTCGCGGCTTCTCGTCTAGACTGAAGCCCCACGGTGATCGCAGCCTGCTATGTGAACGGGCAAGTAATTGCTCAGTCACAGCGGATTCAAGGACCGTGCTCCGTATCGCCATCCCTTTGCGCATGTAGTCTAAGAGAGCCCGGTAAACAGCGATCCTCACGTCGGCAGTAGCATCGCGTAGTAACGGAGGTGATTTCGAGAAGAGATCGTGGTCCGCCGCTAGATCCTCGATCCCCGTGTACGTGACACGAACGAGGTTCAGTTGTTCGAGGTTCGGATTCGTATAACGCCACCCACGCCGCTGATCAAACCAAGTCCGATATGCAAGGACATCGCGAAGCGTTCGCTCTGCATCCTGCAAGTTGAAGCCCCGCAGATCCGGTTCGAGAAGCCACTCGGCACGCATGTTTGGGTCGTTCTGGTCGAAGCCCAGGGCATGCTGTTGTGCGACACCCAATTGCTCGCTGCCTAATCCTGCTTGGCCGGCGTCCTCGAGTGCAGCTAGGAAGCCCGCACGCACAAGGGTTACAAACAGAAAATCGTTGAAATGCCCGGCCTGGAGGGCTGCGTCTTGCCGATTGTCGGTAAAGCCAAGTATCTTGCGTTTGACGCCCTCGAGATCAGAGTGAGGACCGTGCATCCATCGCAGGACGGTACCGATAAGAACCGTCGTTGCGGAACTCCGCCCTTCTGCTGTGAGCGACGCTAAACGTGTGCGGTCCCGCGAGGATCCCTGATGCGTGGCCTTGCACCGTAAACAAAATCGGAACTTGCCGGGAAGAAACCATGCCTTATACCCAGTTCCGACGCGCCCCGTAGCCTCCGCGAGTAGGGATATAGGCCGCGCTTTCTTGTAGGCGGCCTTTAGGCGCGGCGTACCAGTAGTATCAAAGTCCAACCATAGTTCCGGATAGTCGTCACCATCGACACGATCGTCAAACGTAAAGTCTGAATCGTCTGGGTGTAGAGTCAGGAAGCCAAATTTGTCGCGTTCATCGTCTACGCTGCCATCGTCCTCGCCATCTGATAAACTATCGTCTGGGATAGCGCCGTCGTCGATGTCGCGGGCTAGTATCATTTGCCCTTCGATGGTTGTGTTGAGGCGTATCGGATGGTACTCCTGTCCGCAATCCCGGCAAAAGTGAGTCGCATAAAGACGCTTATTCGCGTCACCCGGGAAGAACTGTTGGCCATCGACTGTTATGCCGCGCTTACCAGCGGCTTCTAGTGTCGCGTAACAGTAGCCGGCGCCAGAGATGAATTGATGCAGCTTGAAGGCAAAAATTCCGCGGTCGCTTCCATGTGGTTCGCCAATTCGTTTAGACTCGGGGATACTCGAAAGCAAAAGCAATTCGCGGAGCGACGAACGGCAAATGTCTTCGGGGCGACCCGCATCCGCACTCAGCCGCTTGACTGCATCACTCACTGTCATAGGCTCTGCGCGCAGCCATCGTTGGTCTGTGTCGGACCACTTAATTCCGAGCGTCGTGTCTACCCAAACGGTGATTGGGTTCGCGCTCAAGTCCGCGTTGGAAATGGATCGCGAAAGTCCCGCGTCAATCGCCGCCCCAAGCCTTGAGCGCACTGTTTCCGCAGTCTGCGCCGGATCGGTCACTCGTTCGAGTGTCTCTGCTATGACGTTCGCTTCACCAATGTGCGTCGCGAAAAGCTTGGAGGCGACCGATGCCACTAGTTTATTCTTATCCTCGAGGGAGCCTTCGCTAGCCATTGTTGCGGAAGTCCCGATGCATTGGAGATGCTGCGGCTTCAGGCGATCCCGAACTCTACGAACAAGCAGCGCGACATCAGCACCTTGTCGACCTCGGTACGTGTGAAGCTCGTCCAATACGAGAAAGCGCAAACCAGAGCAGTTCCCGATGACACGTCGATCTAGCTCCTCTTGACGAGTCATGAGCAGTTCAAGCATCATGAAATTCGTCAAGAGAATGTCGGGTGGGTTGGTAGCAATTAATTGACGCTCTTCTGCGCTCTCTTGACCGGTATACCTGGCATAGGTTATCGGCGGTGGCCCATCCACATTGCTAATATATTTGTCGAGTTCTTCTTGCTGGCTGTTGGCCAGCGCGTTCATCGGGTAAATAATGATGGCGCGGGTACGTGGAGTTGGATCCCGCTCCTTCTCGGCCAATATTGTGTTCACTATAGGTATGAAAAAACAAAGCGATTTTCCCGAGCCGGTTCCAGTCGTGACGACGAAGCTTTCGCTCTGGAGGGCTGTCGCTTGCTCCTGATGGAGGTAAAGTGGAAGAGATTCTCCTCTGGGGTGGTCGGGGGACGGTGCTGTTCGAAAAATCGCCTCGCACTTAGGGTGAAGTTCCCCGGCGCGTACGAGATCCGCCACACTGTGCCCATGTTTGTAATTCGGATTGATTTGGATGAGGGGCTCGGGCCAAAACCGCCCACTGTCGTAGATGTCTTGGATCTGCGATCGAATGTCATTCGCATGGATGAAAGTGAACGACGTCGCGAACCGTCTGTATTCCTCGACAAGGTTCTCGCGTAAGTGGAAGACGTCCACCCTGCTACCTAGGCGCCGTGAGGCAGAGCAAGGAGACTTGCCGTGGCGTCATGTCGAGGCGGTTGTAGGCGGCGCGGGCGTGTGCGTGCAGGCTCAACCAGCGTCCCCTAGACGGTGGGAAATGATATTGCTTCATTTCATTGGAGGTTCGGCAAACCCGCAGCGCGACCCCGCTCGAATGTAAAATCCCGAGGGGACGAGACAACGCGGCATTCGCTGATTGCCCAATATAGGCACCCGGGCGTGAAGGCTCCCCGTTTGGTCTCTCGGAGCGACGTGACGCCCGACTCGGCGCCCCTGTCTGACGCGTTCATGCGATGTTGCGGCATTTCAAATCTCCGGTCTGGACTTGGCCGCAAATGGCCGGTCTTCATAAGCTCCTCGGACCGCGGAAGACCGAAGCTCGAGCTGACTGAACTCTGCAGTTGAAGCTTCATCTCGGTCGGGATGGCGTATCTGACGCGTCTCGGCGCTAGGGACCTGCCCCTCAAGCGGGTAGGTTTGAAGGCAACGGGCCCGCTTCAGACGATCGGCTGGCACGAGGGCGACGACGGCGGGCATTACGGCGAGGAATTCCCGGGAAGGATCGGGCAGCGGCTCGGTCGCCGGCCCCAAAGTGCGCATGAGCCAACCCCGCTCGGCATCGTCGAGGCCTTTCTAGGACGCCTTCCCGGGGAGCCACAAAAGCCTCCGGAACGATAGTCGAACGGCCGTTACAGCGCGACCAGCCGTCATTCCTTTTTGGTAACAAGTTTTGCATGATGGGACATCATCCCACATAGCGCAAGCTGAATCACGAAATAGCAGGCTCGATGAGCTGGATCACCTCTGTGATCGACACGACGCCACCCTCTGTGTCAGTATCGTGTGAGGCCAGTCCGCGGGAGTAAATTACTGAGAGGGCGTGAAAGGTTTCACGATGCCTACCAACCCCCAGAGCCGCCCAAATGGAGCGACGGCAGTGCAAGAGAACGAGGTGGCCGCTCGGGTTAGCCGGCGCCGCTTCACGGCCGCCGAGAAGGCTCGCATCCTCGAGGAATACGAGTCCGCCTCCACGATCGAGCGCGCGGCGATCTGCCGCCGGGAACGCATCTATTCGTCCCACATCTCCAACTGGCGCAAGCAGCGTGCGAGCGGCAAGCCTCTGGAGGCCAAGCGCGGTCGGAAGGCGGATCCGCAAGCCGCGGAGATCACGCAGCTGCGCAAGAAGAATGTCGAGCTGGAGAAGCGCTTGGCCAAGGCTGAGCAGGTCATCGACGTGCAGGGAAAAGTCTACGCGCTCTTGCGGGCTGTTGCCGGCGAGAGCGCGGATCAGATGGACCTGCCGCCGTGGCAGAAGCGGTAAAGGATCTGGCCGTGGTCGTCGGCGAGCGCGAAGCGTGCGCGCTCGTCGGCTACTCGCGGGCGACCTTTCAACGGCACTATGAGCTAGCGCCGGTGGCAGAACCTGCGCCGGAATCGATCTCCGAGTTGCAATTGGGATCGCAACCGCTGACGCGTCAGGAAAGGCGGTATCGAGCACGTCAAACTCGACGGCGAGAGAAACGCGAGAGCGCTCGGCGTCCCTCGCCTCTAGCTCTGACGCCGGTCGAACGACAGAATATCCTCGACGCCGTTCATGCGCCGGAGTTCGCAGACCGAAGCGTTCCTCACATCTATGCAGCTCTGCTTGATGATGGCCGCTATCTCGGGTCGAGGTCGACGATGTACCGTGTTCTGCGTGCCGCGGGCGAAGTCGGAGATCGCCGGAACCAAGCAACGCGCCCAGCACACGTCAAGCCCGAGCTGTGCGCACTGGAGCCTGGCCGCGTGTGGTGCTGGGACATAACGAAGCTGCACGGCCCGCAGAAGTGGTCCTACTTCTACCTCTACGTCATCATCGACATCTACAGCAGGTACGTGGTTGGCTGGATGGTTGCAGATCGAGAAAGCTCGGAGCTCGCCAAGATTCTCATTCGCGAGACGATCCTGCGGGAGGGCGTCGATCGGAGCAAGCTGACCATCCACGCCGATCGTGGCAGCTCGATGAAATCCAAGCCGGTCGCATTCTTGCTCGCCGATCTGGGCGTAACAAAGAGCCATTCCCGTCCGCGCGTCTCAAACGACAACCCACACATCGAATCGCACTTCAAGACCGCGAAGTATCATCCCGACTTCCCGGAAAGCTTTTCGAACATCCTGGAGGCGCGCGACTTCTTTCGCCGGTTCGTATCCTGGTACAACAACGATCATCGCCACAGCGGCATCGCGCTGCTGACGCCCGCGGACGTTCACCATGGCCACGCGGCAACTCGGATCGCGCAGCGCCAAACTGTTCTCGACGACGCCTTCGCGACCAATCCACAACGATTCGTACGCGGCAAACCCAGAGCTCCGCAATTAGAACCCGCCGTCTACATCAACCGACCAGCAGAAACCACGCGAGATGAGACGGCGGCATGAATCGACTCGTGCGCGCCCAGGTCATTGCTCGTTCCTCGGCGCGCAGCTGGTGTCTAGGACGGCGCGCAGCCTCGGCGAGCTCGCTCGCGCATCCTAGACGCCGGCGAGCACCGAGGATAATCTCCTGGGCTGGGCGCGCGCTCGGCACAAGACATGCGACGCATCGGCACGTCGAAACCGTTATTCTCGAAAAGCAACGTAACGAGATCTCTGCGACCGTCACCCGAGCGCATACAACAACAGCTAAGCCTCTGAATGATGCGCTTGACAAGGGTACATTGACGCGAGTAGACTAGATATCACAACACACTAATTGTGCGGCACGCGTGGCCTCAACGGGACTGACAACTTCCGCCAGAAGAGAGTGGCCCCGTTCCTAGAAGTTCCGGGGGATGAGTCGGAAGCCGACGTTGACCGAGCACACCAACGAAGAGGTTCACCTTAGATTCGAGGCGGCCGTGGCGCAGCTTGGCCAGTCGGTGGACGCCCGCGAGGGGCAGATGCACGCGCTACTCATCGATGGCGTGCGCTTCGGAGATCGCCTTGCCGAACTCCGCCGTCCTGGAACGATGTTTTACTCGCAGTCCTACGTCGAGGCGCGCTCCGCCGCGATGCTGGTCGTGGATCTCGGCATGGCCGACTGCGTGCGCGACCTCCGACGCCTCAAACCGCCGGCGCCAGATATCGAGGTTGTACTCAACAATGGCGCTTCAATTTTCCTTGAACAGACGATGGTGATGGACGAGGATGCCCATCGGCTGAGCGTCGCCGTCGACCGAGCCAACGCGCTCGTACGCGAGAGCACGGACGTCGCGGTCGGTGCCGCGCTCAAAGCCGGGCTGGTCACGATCCGACTGGATCGCCTCGCCCCCGCGTACCACTCGCTCACGGTTTCGGCCGACGAACTCGCAGATGAGGTCTCGAATCTGGTCAAGACTTTCCACGGCGGCGAACGACTCATTGACCCGGGGCCGGCATACCCGTTGCTACACCAACTCGGCGCGAGGGCTTTCTACCACCTAGGCCTCGAGACAGCGTCCCCGCTCCAGCCTCCGATGGATCATGGCCGGGCGACGGTATTTGAGTCGACGATTCGCGAGCGGGTGCGTTCGAAGCTTGAAAAAGCTAAGGGCTACAGCAGCCAAAGCCACCCGCTCTGGCTCATCCTGGACGTCGACTACCACTTTGGGCTCGTCGCGTTCGACGCGGTCGCCCAATCCGTGCTCGCTAGCGAAAGAATGACCCCCTTCGACCGCGTCGTCGTCCAGCAGGCGCGACGGCCGCCACTTGTGATCGACCCGTAAGCCTAGCAGCGGCGGGTCGCTTGACATAGGTCCGGCGGGTTTCGAAATCACGCGCCACACTTTGTGGAGACGATATTAATTGCGCTTGGAGCCGGACCCTAATTCGAACTGGCACATCCGCCCTGTTCGTAGGCGTGGGGCTGGAGTTCGGTCTGCAGCGTCGAAGCTCGCCCAGCAATGTCATTTCAGCCACCGCCTCGCGAGGGCCATGCGCAATCGTGGCGCTGCGCATGCCGCGCCAGTCTCCCGTGTTCGCACCCCCCAGGTAAGTGCAGCGTTTCCTCGACTTTGGGGTTTCCTAGCTCCCTTCCGCCGCGATGGGAGTTTATTGATGCTGGACCTCATTGTGGGAGCTGTGCCGCGGCCTTTGAGCGATTGAGGGTCGACTGCCCCAACTGTCGGCACCAAACCGGCCGCCACGGAGTGAATGGCTGCAAGGCTATTCCGACGTCGGGCGGGTCAATCCGTCTATGCAACTGCCCAAGAACCCTCGAAGAACTCTTGCGATAAGATCCTACTGCACTCGGGCGTTGCAACCGGTTGCCGTCCGGGGCAACTGTCGCGCCAACCAATGAGCGCGGCCAACTAGACAGCCGCTACGGCCCTCGCGCACATCGGCTCTTGCGGGTGTCGACCGTTAGGGCGTTCCTAGGACAGCGGCCTCAGGGCCGATACCTCGTTCAAGGTGAAAGCGACACCATCGATTTCGAATCGTTCGTCGCCGCGCGGGGTCGCGTGCGGCACTTGGTGTCAGTTGGATTCCATACCTCGACTGAGCGGGCCGGGGCTCGTCCGCACCTTTCATGAAAGGTGCCTTTCGCATGATGAAGATAAATCTCGGATGGCGGAAGATAGATCATGAAATAACAATTCTCTGTCCTGTCGGCGCCGGTTTCAAGGGTCGCCCGTTTCGGCCGGTTTTCGCAGGCCGATGGGCGAAGGATGCTCGGTGACGATGGTTCGGATGTTGATGTCGCTGAGCGTTCCTCGTGTAACAATGCGTCCTGGGGTGCCAGTCGCCGGGCTATCGACCGCCGAGGCTTCCTTGCCGCTCGGCCTCCCTTACAGAGACTGCCGTGGTTTCCGCGATCGCCATCTCTTTGCCGAAAAGTCCGCGGGTCGGGACCATCGGTACCTTGTCCCTATCCCTCCCTGCTCGTCGGCGTGTCGGCCGACGTCGACTAAACGATCTCCGTCGACGGCAACTATTATCCGTCGAGGCCAGCTCTCGATTTCAAGCCCTTCTGCATGGGCGTGACGGCGCAGCTGGTGGCCCTGACCTCGCCCCCGCTACCGGCTCACCCCGGAACGGCGCGGCATTGATGCCATGAGCACATTCGAATGGATGCGCTAGTGCCGGCCAGCCACCGGCCGCCGATGGGAAGTACATCGAACGCGCGGACGGGCCGAATTCGGCGGCGATGCCCGCGAGATCTCCGCCATCAACCTCGCCTATTTGGCGGGCGCCCCCGCGCCAGTCGTCCCGGGCGAATACGCCTTCCATATTTTCCTCGGCAAGTCCAACTGAGGGCTATCAAGCCCGAGGCAGCGACGAGCTCCTCACGGACGCGATGGCCGCCCGGCTGGCGGGCCGGGACGATTCCGCCTGGACTGCCGACTCGAAGGGATCTCGCGCTCGCTCGGCGGCCCGCTCACCATGACGGTCACGACCGACACGCGTCGCGCGCCGCACGTCTTCGACATCGTGATCCTGCCCCGGCAATTCACCCGCCTCGCCACGCCGACTACCGCGGCGCCGTGCTTCAGAAGCGTCAAGCGTCTTGCGATCGAAAAGCGCACCTACGGTCGCCAGACGAATATCCATGTTCGAGAATTCCTGAAGGGCCTGCGAAGCAAGTGGTCCGTCGCTGGCGGGCCCTTGATGCGTCCAACGTTACGTGGTAATTGATATTCTCTATAAACCCCATGCTCCGCTTCAACTTTGCAACCCCTGCAGTTCCCGAATGAGGATTTCCATCTTGCTCACCAACCCCAGCGCCATATGCGAAGTGCTGCCAACACGCAGACCTGGGGCGTCAATTGTGATACACGGTTGAGAGAGCTCATGTTTAGCTTCATTTGGCCCGCCGTAACGGCCCTGAAATGGATTTTTAGGAACAGATCCCCTGCAGACACGGACAAGGTAAGGCTGGGTAGCTCTACGGATGACAGTATTCGTCTTCAACAAGCAATTCATGACATGCGATTGAAGGAAGAAAGCTATAAAGCAAGTCTTCAAACAAATATTGTGAGATTGCAGGGTGATATTGATCTGCGAAACAGCATCGCGGAGGATCTGCATCAACGCTTCGAAGACGCTAGCCCATTCCTCCTATCCCTTCGTACAGTGTGGCCTATGCTCTTGAGCGAATACACCGAACAACGGTCGCCTCTATTGCTCATCGCGCCATTTTGGGACGAAACCCAAGTCAACGTCGCTAATGATGCAGGAGGAGCGCAATTCCGCGTCGCGATGGCTGATGCGCTGCGTGATAGCGCATGGGGCGAACACTTCAATGTCTTGGACGGCTATTTCAAGCGTCCGCTCCGGCAAACCGATATGGATCTCAGGATCATCAACGATGCGCTAAAGGACATGCCCGTTGCCGTCGTGTTCGGTACGCTGGACCAGCACGAGATCAGGGCTGATGTTGCTTTGTGGAATATCCTACCTGGCGAAACGCCCGGGAGGCGTGTCTACATCCGTGGTAAGGGCCGGATGCCGCGCGATCTCGTCATCAAGGACAATCGTGAGTTTAAACAGGAGTTGGGACGCGACCTTGCCCATGTTGTGGGACAGGTTGGGGCAATTTATGACCTGTTCCGACACGGTCTCGAGCCAGACGTGCAATCGTTTTCTACCGGGGAAGAAGCTCGTGACCGTGAAATCGCCGCTCGCTTCAAGGACTACAAGGACTTGTATGAACTCTACCGCGCAGCTGCGGAGGAAACGCCCGCAAAAGAACAAGATAGCCTCAAAATTGTACAAGTGCCAAGTTCGCGCGTGACAACCCTCGCGGTCCCGGCCGCGCTCAATCCACTTCGGACAGTTTCAACTTTGCCGAGGATTAAGCTCCGGTTCAGTCAAACAAGACTCACCATAACTAAGTTCGCTCCGGATCCTTATGAAAATCTTTATACGATAAACGACGTTGCGATTGACAACGCAGGGAACGTATACGAAACAGACCAAAACACATTTGCGATCCGCAAGATTGCGCCGGCGGGGAAGGTCTCCACCCTGGCTGGAACATCTGTAAAAGGTTTCAGGGACGGACCAGGTTCAGAGGCCCTTTTTGACGGTCTGGATGGCCTCGCGGTTGACAGCGCGGGTAACATATACGTTGCCGATTGCGGTAATAACGTGATTCGCAAGATTACACCGACCAGGAAAGTCTCGACCCTTGCCGGAGCTGGTCCTATTCTTCCCGGCTTCCCCAATGCGGGCGATAGCGATGGCGCAAACGCAAACGCCAGGTTTAATAAACCACTTGATGTTGCGGTTGATAGCGTGGGCAATGTTTATGTCGCTGATTTCGGTAACAACAAGATTCGCAAAATTACGCCGACGGGCGACGTTTCAACCTTGGCCGGAACAGGAATTAAAGGTTTCGATGACGGTCCCGGTGCAAATGCGACATTCAAGGCCCCGTGGGGCATTGCGGTTGATGACGCTTCCAATGTCTACGTCGCTGATAGGGACAATAACGCAATCCGGAAGATCACGCCGGCAGGAGACGTCTCAACGCTGGCTGGAACCGGATATCGTGGCTTCGAAAACGGCCCCGGCGAAGAAGCGATGTTTAATGCACCCACTAGCGTCGCAGTTGATGCTGCAGGCAACGTTTACGTTGCAGATATTGGTAACAACGTGATACGAAAGATCGCGTCACTGGGGACGGTCTCGACCTTAGCGGGAAGCGGAACGAAGGGCTTAACAGACGGACCGATCGCAAGCGCGACATTTAATAGCCCACGACGCGTTAGCATCGACAGTGCGGGTAATTTGTACGTCGCAGATAGCGGGAACAACGAGATCCGGAAAATTTCGCCATAGCCGGGACCCGCCCCAGCAACGATACCCGCACTCGAAGCAAGTAGTACTAGAGACGACGTAACGAGAAATATGCAGCCTGAACGCGAAGATACGATGAAGCTCGAGCGAGTACATTCCGAATCGCTCGCGTTGATGCGAGAGAAACACGTGGGCGTCTCGTTCGTACTCGAAGCCGACGACGATGTCGTCGGCGTAGCGAACGATCATCACCGAACCCTGCGCGCATCGCTTTCGCCAGCGGTGCGCCCAGAGGTCAAACACGTAGTGGAGGTAGACGTTGGCGAGCAGCGGGCTGACGACTGCCTCCTGAGGGGTGCCGCGGGCACCTGTTTCGATAACGCCGTCCTTCAAGACGCCGGCTTTGAGCCACTTGTGGATCAAACGCAAGAGCCGCTGGTCACCGATACGATGTTCCAGGAATCGGATAAGCCACTCATGACTTATCGTATCGAAGAACGAACGTATGTCGGCGTCCAGAATCCAGTTTACCTTGGTGCAAGTGATTCCGAACGCGACCGCGTCCAGCGCGTCGTGTTGGCGACGCCCCGGTCGGAATCCATACGGTCGAGTGGGCCCGGGGGATTGCACCCCGAGCCTCTCTCAGAACCGTACTTGAGCCTCTCGACTCATACGGCTCCCATCATCTAGCCGGGGCCTTGGTAGCATCGACCAATGTGCGAAGAGATGTGGCTCGCGACGCTGTACGTCCCGCACCCATTCCCGCGCACGCCGGCGACGACCGTGGAGGGTCTTGTACTTCATCATCGCCCACCGCAACAAATACATGTTGAAGTGCTCGAAGACTCGATACAAAGCTGACCGCGTGTAATTCCCGTAGTAGTTGATCCAGCCCCGAAGAGAAGGATTCACAAACGTGGCGAGATCGTTGAGCGATGAATCGCTACGAAGGTGAACGCGCCAGCTACGCATCACTTCACGAATCGCTTTTGCGGATTTCTGACTGATCGCAGGAGTATAGCTTAAGAAAATGCTGCCATCCTTGCCTCTGACTAGCCGCGGCTGAAATCCGAAACCGAGGAAGTCAAACTGCACGGCCGCATACACGTTCTTTCGGCCATTCTTCTTACAGTAGACGATCTTCGTCTTCTGCGGATGTAACTCCAATCGACAGGCAGCGAACCGCTGATCGATTGCGTTCTTCAATTGCTCTGCTTGCGCCTCACTGCTACAGTGGCAAATAACGTCATCGGCATAACGCTCGAACGGGATATCACGGTGTTCCCGCTCCATCCAACGGTCGAAGGCGTAATGCAAATACAGATTCGCCAGAACGGGACTGACGACACCACCTTGTGGGGTCCCCTGTGTCCGTTCAACTAGCGTCCCGTCCGCCAGTTGTGCAGGGGCTCTCAGCCATCGTAAGATGTACAAGAGCACCCACGTGCACGTCGTGTGTCGTCGAACCGCGCGCATCAAAAGTTCATGATCGATCGTCTCGAAAAAGCTTTTGATGTCGAGATCCAAAACCCACTCGTAGCGCCAGCATCGCTGCCGAGCCACGGCGAGGGCGTCTTTCGCCGACTTTTCTGGGCGGTATCCGTAAGAGTCCGTATGGAAACACGGTTCCAGGATCGGACGCAGGAAATTCGTTGCAACCATCTGAGCGATGCGGTCCGCGACCGTTGGGATGCCCAACGGGCGCGTCTTGCCATCGGCCTTTGGTATTTCCACTCGACGTACTGGTGGCGGGAAGTAGCTGCCCGATGCCAGTCGATTCCAGAGCTTGTAGAGATTCTTCGGAAGATTCTCTTCAAATTGCGCAATCGACTGCCCATCAATTCCGGCAGCACCCCGGTTTGCCTTGACCCGTTTGTAAGCATCCCAAACCTCGCGCTTGGAGATGCTGAACGACTTTGCACTACTCACGAGGTTCATCCCATTGCTAGTTGTCCCCATGGTCGTGCCAGATGACACAGCCCCTTCGCTCATACTTGCTTTCGCAAATCGTCATCACTACTACGGGCTGTTCCGCCCGTGGTCGAGTAGGCCCGGGTATTGCAACCCGAGCCTCTCACGGAACCGTACGTGAAACTCTCGCTTCATACGGCTCTTGTCGTCCAGCCGTCTGCCGAAACAGCCGGCTTACCCGCTGCAAAGCGTTCTTCCCATTGCTGGTTTGCGAGGGGTAACGTAAACGCCCCCGGGTTCCGGTAAAGAAAACGCCCCCACCCTCTCCACCGAAAAGGACCCCCCGAGCCGTCATAGAGCGGCGGCTCGGGAGGCAGAGGGTGATTCCCGTGGCAATCTTCGAGACCATTCGGCACTGGCGATCCAGCGGGCTGTCCCGCCGGGAGATCGCCCGTCGTCTGAACATCGACATCAAGACCGTCCGCCGGGCGCTTCGCAAGATCGACGGCGGCGCGACGGCCCCGACCCGGATTTCGCCGGGCTCCAAACTCGACCGGTATCGGGATCGGATCAAGGAGCGCGCCGCCCAAGGGCGCACGGCCTGGGCGATCTACGTCGAACTGCGAGCCGACCCGGAGTTTGATGCGTCGTACGAGCTGGTCAAAAAATGCGTGGCGGTCGTACGTCATCGCGACCCGGAAGTCTTCGAGCGCCTCGAACATCCGCCGAGCGCCGAAGCACAAGCCGACTTCGGTGAACTCGTACGCGTACAGCATCAAGGCCAGCTCGTACGGACCTGGGCGTACGTTACCGTTTGGCCGCATTCAGGCTGGCGTTACGCCGAAGTCGTCCTTGATCAGCAAGTGCCGACGTTCTTGAACTGCGTGCAGAACGGCTTCATCGCCGCTGAGGCGGTGCCCGAGCGGATTTCCATCGACAACCTGCGCTCCGGAGTGTTTTTGGGACACTTCGGGGAGCGGGCTTATCAGCGCGAGTTCGCCTCGCTGTGCGCGCACTATGACACGATGCCCAACGCCGTTCGCCCTCGCCGACCCACCGACAAAGGTGCCGTCGAGAACGGAGTTGGCGCGCTCAAGAAGGCGCTGCGCGGGCGCACGTTCGAGACGCTCGAGGATCTGCGCGCCGCCGTTGCGGCTTGCGTACGCGAGATGAACGCGCGCCCGCACTCGAGAACCGGCCAACGCCCGGACGATCTCATCGGAATCGAACGGCGCGGGCCGCTTCCGGAGCGCTATCCGCTGGCATTCTGGAGCGAGCATCGTGTACGCACCGATTGCCACGTTCAGGTCCGGTCGAATTTCTATTCAGTGCCATACAAACTTGTGGGCAAGACCGTCGTCGTCCGATTGGACGCGACGTCGGTGATGGCCTACAACGACTTCACCGTCGTCGCTCGGCACGAGCGGGCGCTAGGCCGTGGTCAGACGGTGACCGACCGCAGCCACTATCCGGAGCACAAGCGCAAAAGCACGCAGGAGGTTCACAACGAGCGCATCGCCCGGATCCGGTCGCTCGGCGGCGGGGCCGCTGCCTTCTACAGCGGCCTGCTCCGCTCGCGCGATCACGTTCATAGCGACGCTTATCGTTCGCTCATGCGGCTCATCGAACGCAGCAACGCGAGTGACCTCGACCGGGCCTGCGCTCGCGCCGCGCACTTCGGCAACTACACGCTCGACGCGTTACGGGCAATCCTCGATCAACGGCTTTTCGAACTTCCACTCGATGACCTCTCACTAACGCCGACACAGCCGCTACCGCAAATCGCGATCGTACGGCCGCTGGAGGCTTACTCTAAGTTTCTAGGAGATTTGACATGTTAGATACGAAGCTTCGTAAACTTCGCCTCGGGTACGCGGCCTCAGTACTCGAAGCGCACCACCAGGGGGCGATCAACGACAAGCTCGGATATCTGGAGTTTCTTGAACGGCTCGTCGACGACGAGCTCTCGACGCGCGAGAACAAGGGTCTTGATAAGCGGATGCGCGCTGCGCGTTTCCCCGTGCTCAAGACCCTCGAGGAGTTCGATTTCAACTTCCAACCCTCGCTCGACGCGATGCGCGTGAAGGCGTTGGCGAGTTGCGACTTCGTCGCCAAGCATGAGACGGCGCTGCTGGTCGGTCCGCCCGGCGTGGGCAAGAGTCATTTGGCGACAGCGCTTGGCGTCAAGGCTTGCATGCGCGGCTACAGCGTGCTCTTTGCGACGATCCAACATCTCGCTTCGCAGCTCAGCGCCGCGATGGCTGATCTCTCCATCGAGAAACTCATCGATCGGTACGTCAGTGCGGACCTGATCATCCTGGACGAGCTCGGTTTCACGCCGCTCAACAAGGTCGTCGCCGACCACATCTTCCGCATCGTCTCCGAACGATACGAGCGCGGCGCGATCATCGTCACCAGCAACAAACCCTTCGAGCTCTGGGGCGAGATGTTCGCCGACCCGATCCTGGCGACAGCCGTGCTCGACCGGCTCGTCCACCACGCCCACATCATCCCGATCGCCGGCGAGAGCTACCGCACCCGCGATCGCCGGCCGCCGGCCGCCGAGCCACCGCCGGCCCCAAAACCCCCGCCCAGCCCGAAAAACGGAGCGAAATCAGCCCCTACAAAGCGACTTCCCGCCAACGGATGACCCCCAGGTCATCCAACTGCTCATCCCAAACCAACGCACTTGGGTGGGGGCATTTCGCTTACCGAAGCCGGTCCCGTTTCGATTACCGCGCGCACTGGTTGACGCTTCGCTACGTGTCGAACGACTTGGCCCCTTCGCTCGAGCCCGCTTTCACGGGCCGTCGTCACTACTACGAGCCAATCCGCCCCGGTGACGCGCATCGGTACGTTTGACGTCGTGAGGTCAGCTCACTTCCGCCTTTTCCCTTGGCATCGCGACGACCGGTTCTCACGTTCCCCACAAAAGCCCAGTGCTCGTTCATGCTGCCTCCATACCGGATGCCGTCTGGCCGGGATATCGGATATCTGCCAGACTTGATTCCCGAGGGCACGGCACGCCTTCGGTTTCGACATCATCTGAGACCGATTTTCGATACGTCATCAGCAGTTCGCTTGCGCTCATCTCCGTGCACCATACCTGACGGATTACCACACCCGCCTTTTGCCTCAACGTTCACGACCAGGACTCTTAATCCAAGCCGCTTGAGGTGGTTTGAAATCAGATCCGATCATCCGACTCCGAAGGGCCAACCTTCATCTTCTGTGGAGCATGGAATCACTCACATAATGAGTTTTCCTTCGTGACACACTGCCGCGCATCGGTACTCTTCAGCTGATGAGGGCCTCTCACTTGCTGTTCTCCCTTGGCATCGCAGCGACACGTTCTCACGTTCCGCATAAGAGCCTGGTGCATGCTCACGCCGCCTCTATACCGGACGCCGCGGTGGCCAGGACATAGGTTGCCGCCACCCTGATCCTGGAGTAGATACTCTCCCCCAGTGTTGACATCGTCTAACTTCCTTTTCGATACTTCAACAGCGGTTCGCTTGTGCTCGTCTTCATGCACCTCACCTGACGAAGTCTGGCTCCGCCTTTTCCTCAACGCTTACCACCGAGACTCTTTACCTCAGCAGCTTGAGGTGGTTTGAAATCGATCCCTATCAACCGATTCCGGGGGGCCGCCCCCCATCTCTTAAACAGCATGGTTACTTCACAGTTGAAGCTCCCTTCGTGACACACAGTAGCCGAGAAAGTCAAATTTCACGACTGCGTAGGTGCCCCGCCGACGGTCATCCTTGCAGTAGGCGACTTTCGTCTTCTGCGGATGTTCGCGTCGATGCGGATACTCAACCGGGCCGTCGCCAGCGGAGCATAGGTTTTAAATGGGGACTCGGGCAGCAGGAGCGCCCTGCCCCCCCCCCCCCCCCCCCCTTCTAGATCATGAAATTATGATTCGATGATGTAGCCGGTGCGACGGAAGGCTCTACGTACGAAACCTCGGGTCCAGCGGCTTGCATCCGAACGGCGCTTGGGTTATTGTTATGCCAATGAGCACCGTTCGGATCGGCGGGATCATTTTTCAGCTGTTCGCCGTCGACCACGAACCGCGCCATGTCCACGCGCTGTATTCGGGGATCCGCGTCGTCGTCGATCTGCTCGACGATCGAACCGTCGCACTGGCCAGTCGTGACGACGCGATCCAACCGCCAATACCAAACGCAGCGACGTCAAGCGGATTCTACGAACGGCAGGGGAGCACTTCGATATCCTCGTTGCCGCTTGGGAGAAGATGCACCCATGAGCAAGCCCAAAGCGAAGGTCCTCACTACCGATGCCGAAACTGACGCCGCGATCGCCCAAGCGACGCTGCGCGAGCCATACCGGCCCAAAGCCGTTGCCGTGACCTATCGCCCCGCGGACGATATGGTCGCCATCACCCTGGCCACCGGCGTCGAATTGGCGATCCCGCGCCAACTCTTGCAAGGCTTGGATGGCGCGACGCCCGCACAGCTTGCCGGCGTTGAAATCCTGGGCCCGGGCGATAGTCTGCATTGGGAGGCGCTCGATGTCGACCACTATGTTCCCAGTCTGATTGAAGGCGTGTTTGGCAACCGGCGCTGGATGAGTAAGATCGGCAAGCGCGGCGGTGCAGCGCGCACGCCAGCCAAGTCGGCCGCCGCACGCACCAACGGCCGGAAGGGCGGACGCCCGCGCAAAGACGCGGTCGCCTAGCGGCGTTCTGCACGCTCCCTTCCTGGGGTGGCGCGTCGGGATCGAGCTGCTCGGCTTCGACTTCGCCCGTGACGATCCGGTCGGCGGCGCGGAGCGTTTCCAGCCGCGCGGCCGTCACTTCGCGGAGCACGCGCACCGCGAGGCCCGGGCCGGGAAAGGGCGGGCGCTCGACGATCGCTTCCGGCAGCCCGAGCACCCGGCCGACTTCGCGCACCTCGTCCTTGAACAGCAGGCCCGCCGGCCCGCCGACGTTGTGGTGCGATTCGATCTCGTGCCCGGCTTTCGAGCCCGGCGTCTTGGATTCGATAACGTGGTAACCGGCGATGGACGAGCGAGATCGGCAAGGACGGCGGTGCAGCGCGGGCGCCTAACGACCGCCGCGGGCATGCGGTGCGATTTGGGTCAGCAACCTGCTAAAGCCGGACGAGTTCCACGCGCCGGTTGAGGGCTTTTCCGGCCGCGGTCGAGTTCGATGCGACCGGACGCGAGAGCCCGTAGCCGACGGCGGTCAGGCGCGAGCGCGCGATGTGATAGCGCTTGACGAGATCGTCGATCACCGACTGCGCGCGGTGCTGTGAAAGCACTTGGTTGTGTTCGACGCCGCCGTCCGAATCGGTATGGCCTTCGATGCGGAAGTGCCACTGTGGGTTCTCGCGCATGATCGCCGCGACGTCCGCGATCACGGGTTCCGAGCGCGGCTGAATGCGCGCGCTGTCGACGTCGAAATGAATCCCGTAGAGGCGAATGCGCCGCTGGATCTTGAGCTGCTTGGCGATCGGAACCGCCGCGTCGAGCGTGACCGTCGCTTGGGCCGTCGCGTTGTTTCCGCCGTTGCCGTTGACGATCACCGCGTACTGCCCCGGCTTGGCCGAAGCGGGAATGCGCACCGCGACCTTGAGGTCGGTCGTTCCGCCGTTCACGTCGAGCGCGGCAGGCGACACCGAGCCTGGAAAATCGCCGGAGGTCGCGAGCGTGACGCGGCCCTTCCAGCCTTGGTTGGCGAGCAATTCCATCGAGAACGTCTTGGTCGCGGCCTGGCCGGGAACGAAGGTCGCGGCACGGTTCGGTTCGATCAAGAACGCGAGCGACACGTTCTGAGTGCACGGGTCGTTGCCGTCGACGGTTGCGGCTAGCTCCAACAGCCGGAGCCGCTGGTAATACGGGTTTCCGCCGTCGTCGTGGTCGAGACCGTCGTACACGATCAGGCCCTTCCCGTAGGGCGCGTACATCTGCATGAAACCGTTGACGTGGTTGACGTTGGTGCCGAACAGATGTCCGCACCAATGCGAATCGTGGCTGGTGACCGTGTTCGCATCGCCGATCTGGTTCGACTCGGCCGCGTAGGGTTTGGGGTCGAAGAAGTGCGCTTTGTCGGAGGCGTCGAGCGAACCGAACTGATCGTTCTCGACCTCGATCAGCCGGTCGCCCTTCGATCCGGTCGCGCCTGGATTATTGGTCGTAAACGCGTACGGCAGAAACGCATAACTGGTGACCTGGCTGCACATGTCCGCGTCGTAGATCATCAGCTTGTGGCCGGCGGCCACCCAATTCGTCAGCGCGAGCGCCACCGGCGGCGACAGGAACTTGCTCGCGTCGCACACGCCGTTGAGGAGGACGGTCGAGTACTTCGGCAGTTGGCTCGGCTCGAGCAAGGCCGCACCCTCGATATCGAAATGGGTCCCGCGCGCGTCGCTCGCCTTGTCGCCGACGGGATACAGGCTTTGGTCCGAGCTTTCGAGGACGAGCACGTTCGAGCGCCCGGTGCCTCCACCGTCGACCGTCTGGCACCATTTCGGCGTCCGGTTCGTGCGCGCGTAATAGGTGTCGCGGTTGGAAACGATCGAGCCCTCGTCGTCGATCGTGAAGCGTTCCCAATCGTTGCCGGAGTGCTCCGTCCAGGTCCGGCCGTCGACGGTACCGAGATACGGATCGCCCAGGCGGCCGTCGTAGCAGCGCTGGGCGCTCAGGGAGACGGGGCCCGCCGGGCCGCCGCCGGTCGCGACGAAGCGCACGTACCAGGGGTCGGCGGAGACCCCGGGATCGGGTGCAAACGTGCCGTCCTTGTCGCGGTACGGCGCGGCCTGGACGAAGACGCCGGTGGGCGCCGGGGCGGCGGACGGCCGCGGGCCGAGCGTGCCGAGTGCGGCCACGCCGTTGAAGAGCGTCGCGGCTCCCTCGTCGAGCGTGACCCGCACCCAGCGTGCCTGCACGTGAGCCGGCAGCGGGCTTTCGGAAGTGCCGTTCGCGGCGGCTTTCACCGTCACGACGTCGTGAAAGCCGTCGGTCGCGCTCGTGGTCGAGACGGCCACGGTCGCGCCCGGGCTCTGACCTTCCGGCGGCGCGCCTAACTGAACGACGAACGAGTCGATCGTGGCGACTCCCGGCAACTCGAAGACGAACGCGTAGGGCGGTTTGACGTCTTTACCGATGTTCACCCCGTCGACCGCGTTCTGGGGATCGACGCCGGCCGGGTAGGAACGCACGATCGTGCCGTTGTCGGCCGAAAGCAGATTGGGATTCGGCGTCGCGGTCGGCGACGGCGAGGGTGAGGGCGATTCCGGGCTCTGCTCCGCGCTCGGCGAGCCGGCCGTCTCCGCAACTCCCGGCGAGGCGCCTTCCCCGGCGGCCGACGCTTCCGTTGCGGGCGACGCTTCCGACGCGGGCGACGCCTCCGTTGCGGGCGACGCCTCCGGGGATTGCTCTGCAGGAGCCGTCGCCGCGGGAGTTTCCGTCGGCTGGGCCTGGTTCGTCTTCGCTCCCGAACAGCCGGCGCTCAGCGCGGCCAGACATGCGAGGACGAACAGGTTCGTACGCAGAGAGCCGTTCATGATGATGCTTGCTTAAGGGATAGAACTACTGCTCCTGCTCGCTTGCACGCTCGTGATTCGACGGCGCGGCGGCCGTACGCAACGCCTTATCGTATCGCGTGTCGAAGCGCGCGGAGGCGGCGACGAGGGCGCGGGCCGCCGCTTCGTCGACGGGCTGCGACAAGTGGAACCCCTGGGCGTGCGTGCAGTGCAGGGCCTGCACTTGGCGCAATTGCTCGGCCGTTTCCACGCCTTCCGCCGTGATGCCGAGGCCAAGCGAATGCGCCATCGCGACGATCGCTCCAACGATCTCGGGGTTCGATATCCCTTCGCCCGGTGCGCCGCTGATGAACGTCCGGTCGATCTTGAGCGTGTCGATCGGGAGGCGCTGGAGATAGCGCAGGGACGAGTACCCGGTGCCGAAGTCGTCGAGGTCGATTCCGACGCCCAGCGCGCGGAGTTCCCGCAGCGCGGTTTCGGCAACCTCGCCCCGCTCCATCAGCACGCTCTCCGTGATCTCCAGATGCAGGTGCTCGGGGCGCAGACCGCTCGCGGCGAGGACGCGTTTGACCTCACCTCCGAGGCGGTCGGGGAAGAGTTGTTTGGCAGACACGTTGACGCTCACCGTCAGCGCGCGCCCATCCGGCTCGAGATCGAGCCACGCGCGCGCTTCGCGGCAGGCCTCGGCCAGCACCCACTCGCCGAGCGGACGGATGAGGCCGGTCTCTTCCGCCAGCGGGATGAACGTCTCCGGCGAGACGGTCACGCCCGCGTTCTGCCAGCGAGCCAGCGCTTCAAAGCCGGCGATCCGGCCCGTTTCGAGTGTGACGATCGGCTGGTACGCCACCCGAAGCTCTCCTCGTTCGAGCGCGCGCCGCAGATCGATCTCCAGATCCAAACGCGCCATCGCTCGCGAGTGCAGTTCGGGAATGAACAACTCGTAGCGCGCCCTGCCCAGCTCTTTGGCTCGGTACAGTGCCGTGTCGGCGTCGCGCAGCATCGCCGCTGCGTCCTCGAAGCCCGGTTCGACCAGCGCGATTCCGATGCTGGCCGTCACGGACACGTCTCGCCCGGAAACGCAGAACGGCCGTTCGACGGCGCGCAAAATGCGCTCGGCGGCGAGCGAGGCGTCGCGCACGGTCGCGACGTCTTCGAGCAGGATCGTGAATTCGTCGCCGCCCAGTCGCGCGACCGTGTCGCGCGGGCGCAGGCAGCTCGTCAATCGCTCGGCGAACGCCGCCAAGAGCCGGTCGCCGGCGACGTGCCCCAGGCTGTCGTTGACGATCTTGAAGCGGTCGAGGTCGATAAACAACACCGCTCCCGTCTGACCGTGACGGCGCTGACTCCGCAGGAGCGTCTGGCCCAGCCGTTCCAAGAATAACGTCCGATTCGGCAATCCCGTCAGGGCGTCGTGATACGCGGCATGCCGGCGTTCCTCAGCCAGCACGCGAAAGCGCTGCTCGTTCTCGGCCAGTTCCGCCTCGGCGACCTTGCGTTCCGTGATGTCGGTGATCATCTTCAAGGTCTGCGAGCCGACGGCTTCGTCGGACCCGTCCAGCGCGGTCGCGGCCGAAAGCGTCCAGAGTTCCGTCCCGTCTCGGCGGCGGAAACAGAGTTCGTCGTGCGTCGCAGCGTTTTGCTCCCGGCGGCCCAGACGCTCGAGCGTTGCGGCCGCATCGGCGGGATGCAAGAAATCGACCAGCGGATGGCCGGCGATCTCCGAGGGATCCGCATATCCCAGCAGTTCGACCATGCGTGAGTTAGCGAAGGTGATGCGCTGACTTGCGTCGAGCATGAGGATCCCGTCGTGGGTCGTCTCGACGATGCGGCGATAGGCGACCTCCTGCGCGTACTTGCGCGCGTTCTCGATCGCGGTTCCGGCCCGCCGCCCGAGTTCTTCGGCGAAAGCGAGGTCGTTCTCGTCGTACCGGTGCCCGTCTTTGGCGGTGAGCACCAGCGCCATCGTGCCCAGGACGCGCGCGCCCGAGCCTGCGACCGGAACGATCAGCATCGAGCGCAGCTCGAGCTCGCGCAAGAACCGCTGCTGCGCCTCGCCGTTCGCGTTCGTCGCGATCCATGCATCGTCGATCGCCGGGACGAACACGGAGCGGCCCGACCGGATCGTCGCCAGGGCGGCGTGTCCCAAGCCCGGCGGTTCGTATGTGAGAAACCGCTCCGCTTCGGTCAGGCGGTCCGCCAGGCCCCAATCCGCCCGGGCGTAGCTCGCGGCCAAGTGCGCCGAGCCGTCTTCGGCCAACAGATGGAAGAGGCAGAGCGAGGCGGGCCCTTCGACGGCGAGTTTGGCGATGTTCTGCAGCGTTGCGGCGTGGTCGAGGGAACTCGCTAACACGGCTCCGGCCCTGGCGAGAAGGCGAAAGCGCTGCGCGTTCGCTTCCGCTCGAAAGCGCACTCGGTGCAGCATCTCGCTCAAGACGCTAACGAACGTACCCGACCCGATGAGCCCGAACCACGCCAGCGTGTTGGAACTTCCGGCTATTTGTAGGCTATGCGCGGGCAACAGCACGAAATAATCCGCGCCGAGCGCGGCCGCTACGGTCGCGGTCAGGCCCGGTCCGAGTCCCCCGAGCGCTCCGAACAGGCTTATCGGAATCAGCAAGATCGTCAACGCGGGCGGACCGCCGGGCCAAACCAGACCGAGGGCCAGCTCTAGCGCAATCACGGCTAACGGCGTCGCCGCCGCAAGCAGATAGTAAACCGCGGCCGTCACCCGGTTTTTTCTATGAGACCGCCAGGGAGGCGCCGGAACGTCGCCGGCGGAGGCCGCGTCGGCCGCCCCGGAAAGCCGGTGGCGGAGACCGTTGATAAGCTGCGTGGCCACCTCGAATCGAACGCCGGTGCGGATTCATTCGCTCGCGTATCTTTCGGCACTTCGCGATCGATCCGAACGCTCCCACCGCGTGCATCGACCGCGAGCGATCGTTACTTGTTTTGCGTCATATCCAAGCGCGGGCACGACTCATAACGGGAGTCCGTTCAGTTTGTGACCGGCGCACATTCGTTGCGGCCGGGCGTGCGCGAGCGTTACGAGTATGCGGCGATGGTTGCTTGGCCGAGGCTGATGCCGCCGTCGTTGACGGGCACGCTGCGATTGGTCAGCACGGTGTAGCCGAAGCCGTGGAGCCGTTCGACGGCGGCGGCGAACAGCAAGCGGTTCTGCCACACCCCGCCGGAGAGGACGATCTTAGCGATTCCTCGCTCGCGCGCGAGCGCGTGCGCCGTCTGCGCGAGGGCGCGGGCGAAGCCGAGGTGGAACGCGCGCGCGATCTCGCCGGCGCCGATGCCCGCGCTGCGGTCGGCCACGATCGCGGCGAGCAGGTCGCGCGTCTCGAGCTGCGTGCCGCTCGAGGTCATGCGGTACTCGCGCGAGCCGGCGGAGCGCTCGGCCAGATGCTCCAGCCACATCGCCGCCTGGCCCTCGAAGGTGATGCGAGCGGTGAAGCCGCACAGCGCGGCGACCGCATCGAACAAGCGCCCCGCCGACGTCGAGAGGTGGGTGTGGAGCTTGCGTTCGAGCAGCGCGCGGCCGCGCAACGCGTCGGCGGGAAACGAGAACGGCGGTTCGTCGAGCGCCGGGAGCGAGAGCCCGTCGGTGAGGCCGACCGCGCAGAGCGCGGGAAAGCGGGCGGCGGAATCGCCGCCCGGGAGCGCGTACGGCGCGAGATGGGCGACGCGCTCGAATGGCGCGCGCAGCGAACCGGCCAGAAACTCGCAACCCCAGATCGTTCCGTCGAGCCCGTACCCGGTGCCGTCGAGCGCCAGCCCCAGCACCGTTTCGTCGAACAGCGCGTGCTCGGCGAGGACCGACGCGACGTGCGCGTGGTGGTGCTGCACCGCGACGCGGTCGCCGCCGAGCTCTTCGGCGCGCTGGGTGCTGCGATAGTGCGGGTGCAGGTCGTGCGCGATCCGCACGTCCGCCGCGCGCAGTCCGTACATCGCGAGCAGATCGTCGATCGCTTCGGCGAACGACTCGGCGCAGTCGGCATGGTCGAGGTCGCCCACGTGCGGGCTCACGATCGCCCGCCCGTCGATCACGAGCGTCACGGTGTTCTTGAGATCCGCGCCGACGGCGAGAATGGGCCGCGTGGCCGGCAGACGCGCGACCGCGCCGGGCGCGTAGCCGCGCGAACGCCGCAGGATCGCGGGACCGAGCGGCCCGGCGCTCGCGACCGAATCGTCCGCCCGGCGCGCGATCGGCCGTTCGCCGGTCAGAACGGCGTCGGCTAACCCGGTCAAGCGCGCGCGCGCGTCGTCGTCGCGGTAGGCGATCGGTTCGCTCGAGCGGTTGCCGCTGGTCATGACGAGTTCGCGTGGCGCGCCGGCGTCGAAGAGCAGCTCGTGCAGCGGAGCGTACGGCAGCATGATGCCGATGCGCGACTGCCCGGGCGCGACCAGCGGCCACGCGTGCCGCGCCGGGACCAGCACGATCGGGCGGGCGGTCGCCGTCAACAGCCGCCCGTCGTCGCCGGACAGTTCCGCGATCGCGTGCGCGCTCGCCAGGTCGCGAACCATCACCGCAAACGGCTTTTCCTTGCGGAACTTGCGTTCGCGCAGCGCCCGCAGGGCCTCGCCGTTGCGCGCGTCGCAGGCCAGGTGATAGCCGCCGATGCCTTTGATCGCAACGATCGCGCCGGCGCGCAGGAGCGCCGCCGTCTCCGCGACCGCCGCCGTATCGCCGCGCACGCTCGCGCCGTCGCGCTCGAGCGCCAGATGCGGGCCGCACGCGCCGCAGGCGATCGGCTGCGCGTGATAGCGGCGGTCCGCCGGGTTCTCGTACTCGCGGCGGCAGGCGGCGCACATCTCCCAGCCGCGCATGGTCGTGTTCGGGCGGTCGTACGGCAGCCCGAGGATCACGGTGTACCGCGGGCCGCAATTCGTGCAATTCACGTAGGGATACCCGAAGCGGCGATCGCCCGGGTCGCGCATCTCGCGCAGGCAGTCCGCGCAGACCGGAAGATCGACGCCGATGGGAATCGTGCGCTCGCCCGCGGCTCGGCTGCGGTGGATCGCGAACGTCGCGTGCCCTTCGAGCGGTACGGCTCGGACGTCGACCGACTCGACGACCGCCGCGTAGGGCGCCTCCAGCGTCAGCGCGGCGACGAAGGCGTCGAGTTCGGCGGCGTATCCCTCGGCGTGGATGCGCACGCCCTGGGCGTCGTTGAGCACCCAGCCCGCGAGCGCGTGGCGCGCGGCCAAGCGCGCGACGAACGGTCGGAAACCGACGCCCTGGACGACGCCCGAGACGGCGACGGCGCGCGCCTGGCGTCTAATCGCCGGACACGATGCAGCCGCGCCCGCGGAAGCCGATCTCGACGACCCGGCCGTCCTCGACCAGCACCGGCACGGTACGCTCGCCTTTGGTGAGCGCCAGCATCCGCGCCAGCGCCGCGCGGTCGCGCTCGACGTCGAACTCCGCGAACTCGACGCCCCGCCACTCCAGATCCTCTCGGAGTTCGGCGGTGAACCGGCAGCTCGACGTCCCGTACAGCTCGGTCACGAGTTCGCCTCAGCAGATGCGCGGGAGCGGGTCGCCGACCAGCATGTCCAGGATGCGGCTCGACCCGTAGGGCGTGGTGCAGCGCACGGTTCCGGCGTTGCGTTCCCGGACTTCGCCGATGGCGACGGCGCTCTCACCGCCCGGGATCGCGCGAATCGCGGCCAGGGCTTCATCGCTTGCGCCCGCGGCGACGACGGCCAGGAACTGGCCCTCGTTGGCCACGTGCAGCGGGTCGATGCCCAGGATTTCGCTCGCGCCTCTGACGACGTCGCGGACCGGCACGAGCCGTTCCTCGATGACGACCCCCACGCCGGCGTCGCGGGCCAGTTCGTTGAGGCTCGTGGCGACGCCGCCGCGCGTCGGATCGCGCATCCAGTGCACGCTGTCGCCGAGCTTCGCCAGCAGCGCCTGCACGAACGGCCAGACGCTGCGCGTGTCGGACTCCACGTTCGCGCTCAGCTCGATTTCGCCGCGGGCCAGGAGGATCGTGATGCCGTGGTCGCCGACCGGTCCGCTGACGATGATGCGGTCGCCGGGCCGGACGCGCTGCGGGCCCAGTTCGATGCCGGGCGGATCGCCGATACCGGCGGTCGTGATATAGAGCTCGTCGGCCTCGCCGTGGTCGACGACCTTCGTGTCGCCGCCGACGAAGACGACCCCCGCGCGGTACGCCGCCGCGCGCATCGCTTCGAGTTCGGCCCGCAAGACGGCGACGTCGAGGCCGGCTTCCAGGATCAGCGAGCAGACCAGCGCCAGCGGGCGCGCTCCCGAGACCGCCAGATCGTTCACGGTTCCGTTGACCGCCAGCTCGCCGATCGAGCCGCCCGGAAAGCGCAGCGGGCGCACGACGAAGGAGTCCGTCGTGAACGCGACGCGCGCCGCACCGAGCGCGACGGTGGCCGCGTCGCCGAGCGAGCCCGCGTGGCCGTCCATCAAGCGGGGCGCGATGAGCCCTTCGATCAAGCGGCGGCTGGCTTTGCCGCCGGCGCCGTGGGCCAGCTCTATGCGGTCGTCGCGAAACGAGAACGGGATGATGCGCTCCTAGGTGCCGGCGAGGCTCGGCTCCAGCGCGTATTGGAAGTGGGCGGCGCAGGCGCCTTCGGAGGAGACCATCAGCGCGCCGATCGGGTGCTCCGGCCGGCACTCCGTTCCGAACAGCCGGCAGCGCGGCGGTTTGAGGACGCCGCGCAGGACCTCGCCGCACTGCGCTTGGTGATGCTCGCCGGCGGTCGAACCGCGCGTCGCGAACTTGCGCTCGGCATCGAAGGCCGCGAACTCGGGGCGCACGCGCAGGGCCGAGTTCGGCAGCATCCCGAGGCCTCGCCACTCGAAGGTCTCGCGCAGCTCGAACGCCCGCTCGGTTGCGGCCGCCGCGGCGGCGTTCGGTTCGGCGGTGACGAAGCGTCCGTACTCGTTCTCGAGCTCGGCCCGGCCGCTGCGGATCTGTTCGACGACCATCAGCGTCGATTGCAACAGGTCCAGGGGCTCGAAGCCGGAGATGACGACGGGACGCCGGTAGTCTTGCGCGATGAAGCGGTAGGCGTCGGCCCCGGTGACGGTCGCGACGTGGCCCGGTCCGATGAACCCGTCGATCGCGACGTCGCCCGAATCCAGCACCGCGCGAATCGCGGGCGGCACCAGAATGTGGTTGCAGAACACGCTGAAGTTGGTAACGCCGAGCTCGCGCGCGCGCAGCAGCGTCAGCGCGGTCGAGGGCGTGGTCGTCTCGAAACCGATCGCGAAGAACACCACTTCGCGCTCGGGATTCTTCTGCGCGAGCGAAAGCGCGTCCATGGGGCTGTAGATCATGCGAACGTCCGCGCCGCCGGCCTTGCGTTCCAGCGCGCTGCCGCGGTGCCCGGGCACCCGCATCATGTCGCCGAACGCGGTCAGGATCACGCGCGGGTCCTCGGCGATCGCCAGGCCCTCGTCGACGCGGCCCATCGGCAGCACGCACACGGGGCAGCCCGGGCCGTGAATGAAATCGATTCCCTTAGGCAATAGACCTTTAAGGCCGAAACGATAGATGGCGTGGGTGTGTCCGCCGCACACTTCCATGATGCGGAAGGTGCCGTCGCCGGCGACCCGCGCGATCTCGTCGGCCACGGCGTGGATCAGCTTGGGGTCGCGATATTCGTCGACGTATTTCACGACGCCGGCCGGTCCTTCTCCGCGACGGCTTCGCCCAGCATCGCCAAGAGCTCCAGCTGCTCGCGCGCGTCGGCCTCGCTGACCTTGCTCATCGCGAAGCCGACGTGCAGGAGCACCCAGTCGCCGACGGCGAGCGTTTCGTGGCGCAGCAGATCGATGTTGACGCGGCGTTCGACCGAGAGGACGTCGGCCACCGCGATCCCGCTCTCGTTCTCCGGAAATGCGACGATCTTGGCCGGCAGGGCCAGGCACATGCTGTGAATCCTCCGCTATCAGTCGCCGAGCGACCAGATCATCACGCGATTGTTACCGGAGTCGGCGATCGCCAGCCGCTTGCGGTGCAGGTGCAGGCCGTACGGCCAGCAGAGCGTCGTTGCCGTGACGGCCTTCCACTCGTTCTCGCCGTTCGCGGCGAAGTCCGTTTGCCCGATCACCGCGTCGGCCTCCGCGCCCGCGCCGCGGTCGGGCGGCGGTGCGAACAGCAGGACCCGGTTGTTGGCGGTGTCGGCCACCGCCAGCAGCTCGCCGTCGTACGACACGCCGTACGGGAAGCGCATGACCGCCGCGGATTGCTCGCCGTACGGGAACTCGTGCGAGCGCGTGAAATCCGACTGGCCGAGCGCGAGCCCGGCGACCGCGTCGCGTTCGACCGGCGCGTCCCAGCCGAGCACGCGATGGTCGCCGGCATCGGCCACGAAGAGCCGCTCCGCGTCGCCCGCGATGTCGTGCGCCCACCGAAAGCTGCGGGTTCCGACCCCTTCGCCGCGGTTCTCGCCGGTGGCCGTGAAATTCGGCTGGCCGAGCACGCCGCTTGCGGGTTCGTTCGGGCCGGGAATGCCGTCCCAGAAGAGTACCCGCCGGTTCCCCGTGTCCGCGACGTAGAAGCGCTCGCCGGCGACGCCGATGCCGTACGGCCAGTACAGCGTGTCGGCGCCGGCGGTGCCGCCGCGGTTGGGTTCGTGCGCCTCGGAATCAGGCTGTCCGATCGCGTAATCCGCCGGCGCGCCGGACCGCTCCGGAACGCGGTTCCAGACGAGCACGCGATGGTGCCAGGAATCGGCTACGAGCAGCTTGCCGCCGTGGACGAGCACGCCGGTCGGCAGCTGGAACAGCTTCGCACCTTCCGACGTGAAGTCGGGCTGTCCGAGCACGATCGCGGCGGGGGCGTGGTCGGCTTGCGGCACGGGGTTCCAGATCAGCACCCGGTGGTTTCCGGAATCGGCGACGATCACGCGCTCGTCGTCGAAGTAGACGCCCCGCGGGGCGTAGAGATGGGCCGGGGTCGGCAGCGCGGCCGGCAACGCCAGACCGCCCGGCGCGGTCGCGCCCAGCCAGCGCTCGGGTTTCAGCTGCCCCGGACCCAGACGAAGCCGTCGTCGACGCGCAGCGGGACCGGCACCAGCGCCACGTGGCTTGCGGTGACGCACTCGCCGCTGGTGATATCGAATGCGAACCCGTGCGACGGGCAGGTCAGGATCGAGCCCTCGATCGTGCCGCCGTCCAGCGGCGTGCCCACGTGCGGGCACGCGTTCTCGTACGCGAACAGCCGCTCGCGCTCGCGTACGACGATCGCGCCCGTTCCGGCGATCGCGGTCGCGCGACCCTCGGCGATCGACTCGGCCCGCGGGCCGCGCACCCAGCCTGCATCCTCGCCGGCCTTCGTCATCGGTTCGAGCACGATCAGCCCGGGCACGGCCGTTTCCGTTACCTGCTGCACGCGCGAGATCTCCGGCACGCGAGTCTTCACGGCTTCCTCGACGCCTTGCCGCAGCGTCTGCGCGCTCATGCTGCAGCCGGTGCACGCGCCCTGCAAGCGCACGAGCGCGACGTCGCCCTCGATGCCGGCCAGTTCGATGCTGCCGCCGTGCGCGTTGAGGTACGGCTTCACGAGTTCGAGCGCGGCCGCGACCCGGTGCGCGAGCGTCGGTTTGACGATCTCGTGTTTGCGCAAGAGCGCGTAGACTTCGGGCAGCTCCAGCGCCGCGGTCAGGAGTTCGCGCCCGCGTTCGTCGCCGCGCACGCTGCGCACGAGTTTGACCAACGCGTCCCTGGTGAGCGCGTCGAGCGCGTCGCGCAGCGCGAGCGCCTTGCGGCGAGCCTCGGGCTCGAGCCTCAGCACTGTCTCGAGGGCTGCGTCTGCGGCCCCCGCGAGGTCGGCGAAATCCACGGCTTCGGCACTCATCCGGCGTAGGCAACTCCCTGTTCGAGCGATTCGATCGTCTTGGCGCGCACGAGGTCGGCGAAGGCGGCGGCAGCCAGCCCAACGAGGACGTCCGCGACCCTTCCCGCGGGCACGCTCGGCACGTCGCGCCGCTCGAGCGCCTGCAAGATATAGACCGCGCCGGCGGGATTATCGAGCAGTTCTTCGCGGAAGAACTGCGCGACGAACGCGTGGAGCCAAATGCCCTCGCCGTCGGGATCCTCGGTCAGCCGCTGGAGCGCCCGTTCCAGACCTTGGCTGCGTTGCACGATCCGTTCGCGAAAGCGCTCGACCGCCTCGTTCAGCGTCGTCTCGAACAGGCGGCGTTCATGGAGTTCCAAGCGTACTCCCGGCGGCGTGCGCCGCGATCTCCGCGAGGGTCGCGTCGACCGCGGCGGTCGCGTCGCCGTCTCCCGCCAGCGCGAAGATCGCGCGCGCTTCGTTGAGGCGCGGGACGGCCCGCGAAAACGCACCCAGATGGGCCAGCGCGTTGCCCTGATTCGCCAGCACGCGCGCTTTGCGCAACGGATCCTTCTCGAGCAGGACGGCCGCGATCTCTTCGTAGAGCGCGACGGCTTCCCACAGGTTGTCCTCGACGTGCGCCGAGCGCGCGTGCTGCAGTGCGTTGGCGAGGTTGAGGGTGGCGCCGGCCCAGAGTTCGGGCGAACGCTGCGGGTCGAGCGCACCCGCGGCTTCGCGCAAAGACTGTATCGCAATCGCCGGGCGCAAGCGCTCGGCTTCGCCCGTCATCGGGAGCGCGAGGTACGCGAGCCCGAGGTTCATGTGCGCGAGCGCGTAGCGCTCGGCGTCCGGACCGTCCTTCGAGAACGTTTGCAAGGCATGCTGGTACGCGCGCACGGCCGCCGTCAAACGGTCGGGCCGCCCTTCGGAACGTTCGTGCGCGAGCAGCCCGTACTGCAGCGCGAGTTCGGCGGCCTCGCCGGCCAGCGCGCTCCGTGCGAGGAGCGCGCGCGCGCGTTCGAGCGCGGCGAGCGTTTCGTCCGTGCGCGCGGGGTCCGGAGCGGCCGACGCCGCGCACTGCGCGAGCAGGCGCGCGGCCAGCACGGGCGATCGTGCCGCGATTTCGTCCGCTTCCGCGGCCCACTGCTGCGGGTCGTCGCGGGTCAGTGCGAGGTACGCGCGCACGACCGGATCGCTCGCCGCCGCCTCGGGCGCCGCCTCCACGACGCCGTGCTGGTACGCCGCGGCCTCGAGCAGCAACCGCCGGTCGCCGGTCAGTTCGCCGGCCAGCGTTTCATAGAGCGCGGCATCGCCGGTCAGCGCGAAGCGGTTGTAGGCTGCCGTGTCGTCGTCGCCGAGCGCGGCCAAAGCCGCTTCGCGGTCGCCGCGCGCGGCGTGCGCGTAAAACGCCCACTCCGAGGGGAGCCCGTCCGTTTCGCCGCGCAGGACGCGCGCGCTCGCGCCGGCTTCCGCCGCAGCCGGCAGGAGCAGCGCGCCCGCGGGACCTTCGACGATGCCGAGCGCCGCGTTCACATCGAGCCCGTCGGCGGCGCGCCCAGGTCGCGGTTCGCGTTCCACCCCATCCACTTAGCGGCGGTCTCGGCCAGCTGCTGCGTGCGATACGAGCCGATCCTGCGCGTCACGATCTCGGTCAAGTACAATACCTCGAGGTAGACGACCCACTCGCCGCGTTCGCGTTCCACGTACGCGCGGGCGGAGATCGGATCGCCGGCCAGCCGCTCGAACGGGTCCTTCACGGGTGCTCAGAACGCCGGCACCGGGTCGAGTTCGATGCGCAGCGCGGCGCGTTCGGGATCCCAGCGCGCGGGCCGCGAGCCTTCGAGGCTCGCTTCACCCGGCAGCACGTGCCATACCAGCACGCTGCGGTCGCCGCGCGCGTTGCGCTGCTTGAGGACGAGTCCGCCGGAGGCACGATTGCTCACCGGCAACACCCACAGTTCGCGGTCGCGCGCCATCGCGATCACCGCGTCGGTCGGGAACAACGACCGCGCGAGGCCGGCGCCGATGATGAGGTACCCGCGTTTGGTGAACTGCACGTCGACGGCGTCAGGGATTGCGGTTCACCTCGGTCGGCGTGAAGCGGGCGACCAGATCGCGGGCCACCGCATCGACGCTCGTCGCGACGGGTTCGCTGAGCGGCGCGCCGTGCTCGAGGCTCTGCGCTTCGATCAGGATGACCGTCACCTTTTCCGGATAGCGGTCTTTGAGCAGCCAGCGCGCGAACGCGATCGCGTTGTCCCACCGGAACGCATGGAGGTTCATGCCCTCGAGCGGCGGCGCTTCCACGTCTTCGCCGGGAATCTCGAAGATCTCGCCGGGCGTCGAGCCGCTGCGGCACGCGTCGACGATGATGACGTGTTTCGCTCCGTCCATCTGGAACGCGACGTCCATGCCGGCCGTACCGCCGTCCACGAGCCGCACGCCGGGCGGGCACCCGAGTTCCCAGATCTTGCGCACGAGGATCGGCCCGGCGGCGTCGTCACCGCGCAGCAAGTTTCCGCAACCCGCGATAACGACGTCGCCGGACACTAGCGGGACACCAGCTAGGTCATCGCCCCGGTCTTGTACCGGGCGAGTTCCTTACCGGTCTTGCCGTCGTATGCGTGGACCGTGCAGACCAGACACGAGTCGAAGCTGCGCGCGATGATGCCGAGCTCCAGCGGATCGACGTTGTCTTTGATCGGCGTTCCCAGCAGCGCCGTCTCGATCGGGCCGCGATTGCCTTTGGAATCGCGCGGGCCGATATTCCAGGCCGTCGGCGTGACGACTTGGTAGTTTTCGATCTTACCGTCCTTGAGCGTTACGAAATCCATCAGCGCGCCGCGCGCCGCTTCCGTGCCGCCGTAGCCCTGTGCGTCCGGCAGCTCGACCGGCTTGGTGTAGAACTTGTCGTGCAAGTCGAGGTCGGCCAGCCAGCCCATGGTGCGCTTGTACCACTTCGACGCGTCCTGCAGGCGGGCCAGCAGGCGCACCATGACGCTGGGCCCGATTGTGTTGACCATGTCGTGCAGCAGCGGGTCGAAATCTTGGAAGGCCTCCGCGCCGGGGCGGCCGGAGATGACGCCGCGCGCGAGCGGGCCAGTTTCGAGCGCCAGGAAGCCCTTGCCGGGCACGTCGTACCGCGGTGACTTCGCCCACGAGTACTTGCCGTCGCGACGACCCGCCTCGGGATCGATCGGTTCGGTGACGCCGTCGAACGGATTGAGAAACGTGCTGCCGCGGTAGAACGAGTGCGCCGTGTCCTCTTTGACGCTGTACGGGTCGAAGTCGAAGAACTCGCCGTCGGCGTAGATGCCCGAGCGCACGGTCAGCGACGCATTGCGGCCGGCAACGGTCGGACGCGTGTAGAGATCGGGGTTGTGGAACGTGCCCGCCGCGATGTAGCGCCCGATGCCCCCGCCGATCTTATCGAGACCGGTCTGCTGGCAGAACCGGATGAAGAGGCCGCAGTCCGAATCGCGGTGCGACGGGCTCTCGTCGATCCAGGCCAGCACGTCCGCCCAGCTCTTGTTCTCGAGCCACCGCTCGTACGAGCAGCCGAGCCAGATCTTTTCGAGCCACCCGAGCTTCCACTCGCTCAGGATCGCGATCGCGCGCGTGACGTCCGAGAGCCCCGGCGCGCTCATCACGCCGCCGGGAATCATGAAGCTCGAGTGCGGCCACTGCCCGCCGAAGAGCGCGTAGACTTCGAGCGGTTTCGACGACAACGCGAGGGCCGGTTCGTAGCTGGTCCCGACGAACGGCGCGAAGCGCCGCACCACTTCATCGTAGAGCGGTGCTTTGGCGAAGGTCTTGTTGGCGAGATCGATGGCGAAGAGCGCGTAGAACGCGCGCGGGATGCTCTGCAGCGTCTCGCACGCCTGTGCGATATTGCGCACGCGCGTCGCGTTCGGCGGGACTTCGGTTTTCCACGCGGTGTCGAGCGCGTAGACGCTCTTGTACAGGTGGCTGCCGCCGCAGATGCCGCAGATGCGCGGCGTGACGATCAGCCCCGCTTGCGGGTCCTTGCCCTTGAGGATGATCTCGAAGCCGCGAAACATGCTCGCTTCGGTCCACGCATCGACGACGACGCCGTCCTCGACGGTCACGCGAACGTCGAGGTCGCCCTCAACGCGCCCGACCGCCCCGATATCCAGCTCAACAACCGCCACGCAATACCATCCTTCGTCGGAAGGCGCGTTCTTTGGCGCATCGCGTCGTTGCCCGCCGGCTCGTGTGCACCAGCACACGTCGCCGACGGGCGCCTCGCGCTGCATCCAAACAACGCACCTATCAAGCACCTAAAATGAGTCGGTAACCAACGCCTTTAGACCACGAACATGTCTTCCTTGGACCACTTCGGAGAGGCGGCTCTTGCGACGGCCGCTAGCACCGTGTAGCTGCCGGGGTCGGTGCCCTCGGGGATCTCCTTGGGAATGACGCCGAAGATCTTCTGGGTCTTGAAGACCGTGCCGACCTCGAGGTCGTTGTGCGGGAAGCCCGGCTCGGTGCAACCGATGCACGGCATTCCGGCGCGGGTCTTCGAGGATTGACGGTTCCACAGGATCCGGTTGCACGGCGAGTGCGTCATCGGCCCGCGGCAGCCTTGTTCGTAGAACAGACAGCCCTTGCGCGTTCCCTGCCCGAATTCTTCGACCGGCTCGCGCCATTCGAAGTACTGCACCCGCGTGCAGCCCGTTTGCGTGAAGGTCTTGAAGAACGTCTGCGGGCGGCCCAGCTCGTCGAGCGCGATGTCCGCTAGCCGCCCGCTCGCCACCGCAACCAGGATTTGCGTGACCCAGTCGGGATGCGCGGGGCAGCCCGGGATGTTGATCACGGGCAAGCCGGCTTTGCTGCGGAAATCGCTGCCGAGGAAGCCGCCGTTTTTGGCCTTTAAAAATTGAAGACCGATCGAGTCGGTCGGATTGGGTTTGGTCGCCGGTATTCCGCCCCAGCACGCACAGTCGCCGATCGCCACGACGAACTTGGCCGCGGCCGCGAAGTCGCGAACCCACTCCATCATCGGGCGGCCCAGGAAGATGTCGTAGCGGCCGCTGCCGGCGGGGCCTTGAATGACCGAGCCCTCGAACACGAAGATGTCCGGGCCGCCGTCCTTGATCGAACGCAGCAACGCGTCGTTGGCCTGCTCGCCGGCCAGCGGGATGAACGAATGGTGGTAGATGACGTTGATCCCGAAATCCGTGACGAGATCGACCACGTTCGGCTCCTCCGCATCGAGGAACGACTGTGTGTTGCCGTTACATGCTCCGCCGTGAAGCCAAACCACGGAAGCCATCGTAGTAACCTCGACTATTCGGAAGTAGCAGTTGAACTTAAGTTGGAAATTATTATTGACGGGGATCGCGAAGGCGTGAGAGATGATTATTACAAAAGTCGTCGCTCCCTGCAAGAACGTAGGCCTCGCAGTGCGAACGCCGCTCGCACATCGCGGTCAGAACCGGAGGGCTCCCGTATGTCGTCTGTTCTCGAAAACTCGAACGGTGCGCCGTCGGTCACGCTCGACGCGAAGTCGGTCGAGGGACTCAAGCGGCTCGCCGCGCGCGCCGATGAAATCGTCGCGCTGGTCGACATCATCGGCGCGGGGCTCGCGCGCGGACCCGAGTTCGCGGACAACGTCAACGGTCTCGTGCAGCTGGCGCGTAACGCCGCCGGGCCGCAAGGCGAACGGATCGCGGAGCTGACGGGCGCGGTCGCGCGGCTGCGGGCGCTGGTCGAATCGGATTCGTTCAAGACGCTCGAGGCGGCCCTGCAAGATCCCGCGACCGGTGCGAGTTTGGTGAAGCTGCTCGACCGTTCGGGCGATCTGGTCGCGCTGGTCGACATCCTCGACCGGTTCGTGCAGCGCGGACCGGAGTTCGCGGACAACGTGAACAGTCTGGTGGGCGTGGCCCGCGGCATCAAGATCCCGCTCGACGTTCCCGCGTTCTTGGAAGCGCTGGGAAAGCTCGATTACGTCGGACTGATCGGGCTGACGAACACCCTCTATCCGATCCTGGCCTCGCCCCAGGTTCAAACGCTGCTCACGCGCACGGAAATCCTCAGCGAAGACACGCTTGCGCTCGTCAACGCGGCGGCGCACTCCGCGCTCGAGGCGCAACTGGAAGAGTCGAAGACCGATGCGAAGCGGGGAGCGTTCGGCGCGCTGATGGGGCTCGGCGATCCGGACGTGCAGCGCACCGTCGCGTTCGCGCTCGGCGTGGCCAAGCGCTTCGGGGCGACGCTGCGCGCGGGTCCGTCCCTACCGATGAGCTGATTTTTTCGCGAGGACGCGCTGCTCGAGCAGCGCGATCCACTGGTCCATGCCCGCGCCCGTGCGCGCCGAAAGCTCGATCGTCGTCATTCCGGGGTGCACCGCCTCGAGGCTGGCGTGGGCGGCACGCGCATCGAAGCCGACCGCGCCGGCGATGTCCGTTTTCGTGATCAGCGCGACCTGCGCGGTGTTGAAGGCCAGCGGATACTTCTGCGGCTTGTCTTCGCCTTCGGTGACCGAGAAGAGCGCGACGCGCAGGTCTTCGCCCAGATCGTACTCGGCCGGACAGATCAGGTTGCCGACGTTCTCGATGCAGAGCACGTCGAGCTCGCCCGCGTTCCAGCCGGTCGCTTCGAGTGCGTCGCCGATCATCGTCGCGTCGAGCCGGCATTCGGAGCCGGTCGAGATCTGATGAACCGGCGCTCCGGCGCGGGCCAGCCGCTTGGCGTCGTTATCGGTGGCCTGGTCGCCCACGAGGATCGCGCAGCGGTGGTTCGGGCTCAAGCGCCGGACCGTTTCCTCCAGCAGGGTCGTCTTGCCGGAGCCCGGGCTCGAGAGAAAGTTCAGCACGAAGGTGCCGCTCTCGGCGAAGCGCTCGCGCAGCGCCGCGGCCAGGCCGTCGTTCTTGCGCATGACCGCGTCTTGCAGTTCCACGATGGTCGTCGTCGTCAATTCGGAACCTCCAGAGCTACGATATGAAGTTCGCGGCCGGCGATGATGTCGGGCGGGACCGCCGGGCAGGTGGGGCACGCGAGCTGCCAAGTCGAGGGCGGCGTTCGTTCGACGCCGCAGGACGGGCACTTCACTCTGAGGGCGGCGTCGCGGAATGTCAAGCGCGAGCCCTCCGCGACGCTGCCCTCCGCCGCCAGTTCCCAGGCGAACGAGAGCGCGCCCTTGTCGACGCCCGAGAGTTCGCCGATCAGGATCGTCACCGCTTCGACCCGCGCGAAGCCGCGCGAGCGTGCCTGTTCGCTCACCGCCTCGACGATCCCGACCGCGATCGATAGCTCGTGCACGTCCGCCTCACGTACGCGACGGCGCGCCGCGGTTCCGCTCGGCCCGTGACCGGTCGAGGGCGCGCACGATGGAGCCCGAAGCAGCGTCCATGAGTGACGCAGCGGATGCGCTGTACCGGCGCGCGCTGAAGCTGGCCGGATCGTACCGCGAGCGGAACGTTACGCGCGTCCTCGCGCTGCTCGAAGAGGCCGCTGACCTCGAACACGTCGAGGCGCTGTTCGAGCTGGGCAATTGGCGTCACTACGGCATCGGCGCGGAGCGCGACGACGCGCGCGCCGCCGTGCTCTGGTCGCGGGCCGCCGAGCGCGGACACGTCGAGGCGCGTTTCAACCTGGCGATCGCGTGCGAACGCGGCATCGGCGTCGTCCGCGATCCGGCGCGCGCGTTCGAGCTCTACGGCAGCTGTGCCGCCGCCGGGCACGTCGGCGCGCACTACGAGGTCGGGCGCTGCCGGTACTACGGGATCGGAACGCCCGAGGATCGCGCGTCGGCGGAGGACGATCTTGCGACGGCCCGGCGCTTCGGCCACGCGGAGGCGCTCTGCGACGCGGCCGAGCACGACGGTCCGCGCCGGATGCCGCGCCCCTCGTTTGCAGGGCCCTTCCGGCCCGCGCCGTAGCGCCGCAGCATGTCAGTTCGCCGCCGCCTGTCCTCCGCCGCCATCCGTGCCCGGAAGGGCAAACGGTTTGCCGTGCTCACGTCCTACGACGCAGCCTTCGCGCGCTGCGCGGAAGCCGCCGGAATCGACGTCCTGCTGGTCGGCGATTCGCTGGGCAACGTCGTGCTCGGCTACGAGTCGACGACTTCGGTGACGCTCGACGACATGGTGCGCCACACGGCGGCCGTCGCGCGCGGCTCCTCGCGCGCGCACGTGATCGCCGACCTGCCGTTCGGGTCGTACGAGCCCTCGGACGCCGACGCGGTTCGCTCGGCGGTCGCCCTGGTGCGGGCCGGCGCCACGAGCGTCAAGCTCGAGGGTGGTGTCGGGGCTGCGTCGCGGATCGCCGCGATCGCGCGCGCGGGCATCCCGGTCGTCGCACACATCGGGGTGCTGCCGCAGACCGCCGGCATCGGCGCGGGCTTCCGGCGCAAGAACGACCGGGCGGCGCTGTTAGCCGATGCGAGCGCGGTCGAGGAGGCCGGTGCGTTCGCGGTCGTGCTCGAGATGGTCGAGGCGCCGATCGCCCTCGACGTCACCGAGTTCGTCGCGATTCCCACGATCGGCATCGGCAGCGGCGGCGGGTGCGACGCCCAAGTGCTCGTGCTCTACGACATGCTCGGCCTCTATCCCGAAGCGCCGCCTTTCGTGAAGCGCTACGCCGAACTCGCGACGGTCGTCACCGACGCACTGCGTGCGTACGCGGGCGAGGTCCGCGAGGGTGCCTTCCCCGCCGCGCCGGCGGTGCGGGCCGCGAGCGAAGCGGAAGCGTGACGCGCGAACGCCGGATCGTCGGGATCGGCGGTGCGGTGCTCGCGCCCGATAACGGGAACTTCAAGCTCGAGCGCTACATCCTCGATGCCTGCGGCAGCGCGCGGCCGCGCGTGCTCTTCGTGCCGACCGCGAGCGGCGACGACGTCGGCTACGTCGCGCGCTTCTTCGAGTCGTACGCGCGCTTCGGCGTCGAACTGGACGTGCTGCGGTTTTTCCGTCGCACTCCGGCGGATCTGCGCGAGTTCGTGTTCGGCTTCGACGTCGTTCACGTCGGCGGCGGAAACACGCGCAGCATGCTCGCGGTCTGGCGGCACTGGGGTTTCGACGCGGTCGTACGCGAGGCGTGGCAGCGCGGCATCCTTCTGTGCGGCTCGAGTGCCGGTTCGCTGTGCTGGTTCGAACAGGGGCTGACGGATTCGGTGGCCGGCGACCTGACGCCGATGCAGGGTCTCGGCCTGCTGCCCGGCAGCAATTGCCCCCACTACGACGGCGAAGCGGAGCGGCGCCCCGCCTATCGCCGGCTCGTCGGCGACGGCACGCTCGTGCCCGGGTTCGCCTGCGACGACGGCGCCGGGCTGCACTTCGTCGGCGAGACGCTGGCCCGGGTCGTCAGCTCGCGGCCCAACGCGCGCGCCTATCGCGTCGAACGGGCCGGCGACGCCGGCCGCGAGACGCCGCTCGAGGCGTTCGCCTTGTGACGTGCCGCCCGGGGAGGCGTTAGCCGAAGAGGATCGTCGCGAACTCGCCGGCGCGTTTGAAACCGATGCGTTCGTACAGCGCGAGCGCGGGCGTGTTGAAATCGTTGACGTACAGGCACAGCGTGGGGTGTTCGTCGAGCAGGTGGTCGCAGATCGCGCCGAGCCCGCGGGTCGCGTGGCCGGCCCCGCGCATCTCCGGCGGCGTCCACACGCCCTGCACTTGCGCGGTCTGCGGCGTCGCCGATCCGACGTTGCACATGAAGGCCAGCCGGCCGTCGATCCGGTAGCGCCACCACCAGCGCGCCGCGATGATGCGCGCGGTGCGGCCGCGGAAATCGGCGTTGGGCCGTCGCGGGTCGCCGCCGTTTTCGCCTGCGATCATGTGCGCGGAGTTGACGACCAGCTCGTCCAGTTCGTCCAGCGTCGCCCGGGCGACCTCGGCACCGTCGCGCGAGTACGCGAGGCCGGCCCGCTCGAGCGCGTACACGGGCTGGCTGCGCCGGATGCCGGCCGGGACGCGCAGCGCCGTCCGGGCGCGCGCCCAAACCGCTTCGACGGCCGGTCGCGGGCCGACGATCATACGTGCCGTGCGCGCCCGGCGGGCCCGTTCGCCGAAGGCCTCGAGCGCCGCGGGGTCGTCGCCGCACGGCACGATCTGGGTTCCGAAGTAGCACACGCCGCCGATGGCGCCCGCGGCGTCGCGCCACAGGACGACGTCGCCGCGTGTGGTTTGCTTCGATGCGATCAGCCACGCGACGTAGACGTTGTCGAACGGCCGCCGCGCGAGGTACGCGAGCACTTCCGGAACCTGGGCCGGCAGTAGCATTTCCAGGCGCCTGGCCGCACGCGAGCCGGTCACGACCGTTTTCGCACGAACGCCGCGACGTCGCGGTCGCGGACTCGCGCCATGAGGCGACTTGCGTCATCCACGCCCTCTCGTTTCGTCTAAGCTCGAGGCGGCCCTCGAAATGGGGCCGCTCGTGAAACGCCGGCGCGGACGGGCGGATGTTAGAATACGGCATGGGCACGAACTCGCGGCGCGACCCGACCTTCCTCCAACTCGCGGCGGTCGCGGCCGTCGGCGGCGCCGGCGCGATCGGCACGGCGTTCCTTTGCGCGGGTGTGGCGTGGCGTTCCGGCCACTTCGCCTCGTCGTTCTATTTCTTCGGCTTGTGGGGGCTGGCGGCGCTGGTGGGCGCCGCGGCCAACGTCGTCGTGTACCTGAAGAGCGGAGATCCGCCCGAGAAGCCGCCGCGCGGCGGCCAGAAGGTGGTTGCGCTGCACTCGCTGCGGACCGCGACGACCTCGCTGCTCAGCGATCAGGACCGCGAAGCGGCGTGACGGACGACCTGAGCGGGGTGCGCGAGCGCTTGCTCGGCGCGGCTTCCATCTGCGTGCTCACGGGCTCCGGAATCTCGGCCGAAAGCGGGTTACCCACGTTTCGTGGCGCCGACGGGCTGTGGCGCTCGCACCACGTCGCGGAACTGGCGTCGCCGGAGGCGTTCGAGCGCGATCCCGAACTCGTGTGGACGTGGTACAACCAGCGGCGCGCCGCGCACGAGCGCGCCGAGCCGAGCGCCGGACACCGGGCGCTGGCCGCGCTCGAAGCGCGCTGCGCCGATTTCACGCTCGCGACGCAGAACGTCGATTCGCTGCACCAGCGCGCCGGCTCGCGCAACGTGCTGGAGCTGCACGGCAACCTGCGCGAAGCCCGCTGCGATCGTTGCGGCGAGCGCCGGCCGCTGCGCGGCGATTTTCCACCGGGCGAGATCGCGCACGGGTGCGGGGGGCTTTTCCGGCCGGACATCGTGTGGTTCGGCGAGTCCTTGCCGCCGGCGGTCTGGAAGCGCGCCGCGGACGCCGCCGCGCGCGCCGAGGTCGTGCTCGTGGTCGGGACGTCGGGCATCGTCAATCCCGCGGCGCTACTCGCCACGCAGTACCCGCGGCCGAGCGCGTTCGTGATCGAAGTGAACCTCGAAACGACGCCGATCAGCTCGCGGGCGAACGCGGTCCTGCGCGGCAACGCGGGCAACGTGCTGCCGCATCTGGTCGAAACCGCGGTAGCGCAGCCCGTGTCGCAGCGAGAGCCATGAGCGACGATCTCTCTTTTCTGCGGACGCATCTGCCGACGTATCCGGGTTATTCGGACGAAGCTGCCCGCCACGACACGGACATGCGCGTGCGCGCGTTCGTGGGCGAAAAGGTGAGCGAAGCGCTGACGCGCCTGTCCGGGCAGCTTTCTCCCGACGAGGTGGCGAGCGGCGAACGGACGCTGATGGAGTGCATGTTCACGGACCAAGCCTTCCTGCGGCGCATCGAGCACGCCGAGCTCGACGAGGGCGCGGTCGCAGCGCTCGAAGCTGCCGATCGCCGTCTGGTCGTGGCCGCGACCGCCGCGGATTGCGTTGCGCCCGGCGCGTTCGGCGCGTTGGTCGAGGAAATCGACCGCAGCTTCAAGGCGCGCTACGAACCGCTGCCCGCGACGATCTGAGCCGCCGCGCGGCGCGAGGCGCGTTCGGCGCGGGTGAGGTTCACCGCGATGACGCTTCCGCAGCCGGCCGCGATCGCCAGCGCGATCGCCCCCGGCACCGCGTCGCCGAGCACGAATTTTCCGATGCTGAAGAGCGAGCCGTAGACGAGGCCGCAGCCCGCGACCCAGTCGATCGCGTTGACCGATAGCGGCTCGACGCCGGGCTCGGCGCGCGCCAGCCGTGCGACCGGTTTCCAGCCGAACGCGCTCGGCCGCACGCGCTCGTAGAAGCGCACGAGCGTCTCCTCGCGTTCCGGTTGCGTCGCGTAGGTGACGGCGATCCATACGAGGGTGGTGAGCGGAACGGTGACCAGCAGGACCTCGGCGTTCGCGTTCGCGTCTTTGAAGACGTGAAAGACGAGCAGCGCGTTCGAAACGGCGGCCGAGGCGCACAGCGCCGAGATTTCGCTCCACGCGTTGACGCGCCACCAGTACCAGCGCAGGATCATCACCAGTCCCACGCCGGCGGTCAGGTTGTAGAGATACACCCACGCGCCTCCGACCGAATCGTTGGCGTACGCGCCCACGACGGCGAGGCCCATCACGATCAGCGTCGCCAGGCGCGACACCCAGACGTAGTGCTTGTCGGTCGCCGCCGGGTTGATGAAGCGGCGGTAGATATCGTTGGTCAGATACGAAGCGCCGAGGTTGAGGTGCGTGCCGATCGTCGACATGTACGCGGCCAGGAAGCCCGCGATCATCAGGCCGCGCAGCCAGGCCGGCAGATAGTCGATCATCGCTTGGATGTAACCGAGCTCCGCGTCGGTCTTGCCGTCGGGTCCGCGCACGCCGTGCGGATACAGCACGAGCGCCGCGAGCGCGACCAGGATCCACGGCCACGGGCGCAGCGCGTAGTGCGCGACGTTGAAGAACAGGGTCGCGAGCAGCGAGTCGTTCTCGCTGCGCGCGCTGAAGATGCGTTGCGCGATGTAGCCGCCGCCGCCCGGCTCGGCGCCGGGATACGACGACGCCCACCACTGCACGCCGATGTAGGTCGCGAAGGTCATCAGCGGAAGCCACGCTTCGTTCGTGGTCGGGAAGAACGACAGGATCGAGCCGCTGCCGCCGACGTGGCGCGCGGCGTCGAGGACGGCCAGCTTCGCTTCGAGCGCACCGATGCCGCCGGCCGCACCGACCGCTGCGGCCGCCAGCACGATTGCCATCGACATCTTCACGACGAACTGGAGCAGATCGGTCACGAGCACGCCCCACAGGCCGCCGATCGTGACGTAGATCCCGGTGAACAGCAAGCACACGCCGAGCGCTTCGAGCTTCGGCACGTGCAGCGTCAGCTCGAGGATCTTCGCCATCGCGAGGTTGACCCAGCCCATGATGACCGTATTGACGAACACGCCTTGGAACAGCGCGCGCGCGAGGCGGAGCGCGGCAGCCGGCTTGCCGCTGTAACGCAGTTCGATGAACTCGACGTCGGTCAGGACGCCCGAGCGGCGCCACAGCTTCGCAAAGAAGAAGACGGTCAGGATGCCCGACATGACCGAACTCCACCACACCCAATTGCCGGCGATGCCGTGCTGCGTCACGAAACCGGTGACGGCCAGCGGCGTATCGGCTGCGAAGGTCGTCGCCACCATCGAGATGCCGGCAAGCCACCACGGCACGTTGCGTCCCGAAAGAAAGAACTCGCCGAGCGTCGAGCCGCCGCGCCGCGCGAAGTAGAGCCCGATGCCGAGGTTGATCGCGAAGAATGCGATGATGACCGCGTAATCAGCGGGCGAGAGCGTCATCTCGCGCCGTTCGCGGGATTCGGGCTGCGTTCCGGGTGCCGGCCGGCAGGGAACGCTTCGTGGCCGGGAAGAAAGAATGTAAAAGAGGTCGGACGCGTGGGTGTGCGGTAAATCACGTTTCGGAGCTCTAAACGGACGGGTATGAAAATCCTTAGGCCGGCAGGCGGATGCAGTGAGTGAGCGCGAGCGCCCTCGTCGTTATGACGGGGGCGCTCGCGTATGCCGTCGCGCGCTGGCCGCGTTGTTCGCTTGTAGCACGTGCGCCGCGGCCTCCGCTGCGGTTATGCCGATGCACCTCATTCCGCGGCCGCAGACGGTGCAGACCGCCGAGTGCGCGGAACCCGCAGCGGGCGCGGTACTCGGCGCGGTTGTTCGCGCCGCTGCCGATCCCGGCGGTACGGAGCTGCTCGGCGAGCGCTGGCATGCGCTCGGCATCGAGAGCGAGCCGGGCGCGTTCGCGTTCCGCGTGCGGATCGGCGGCCCGGGTGCGCCCCGTCCGCCCGAAGGTTACCGGCTCACCGTCGGGCCGCACGCCGCGTACGTCACCGCCGCCGACGCCGAAGGCGCCTTCGACGCGCTCGCTACGCTCGCGCAGCTCCCCTACCGCACGCCGGCGGGCTGGGCGCTGCCGTGCGCGCGCATCTCCGATGCTCCGGCGCTGCGCTGGCGCGTTCTCTCCGACGACGTCTCGCGCGGTCCTTTGCCGACGATGCGCTATTTCAAGGAGCGCATTCGCACGATCGCAAGCTTCAAGATGAACGGCTACTCGCCGTACATGGAGCACGTCTTCGTCGATCCGCACCACCCGTTGCCCGCGCCGCTCGACGGGATCACGCCGCACGAGCTGCGCGAGCTCGACGCGTACGCGCGGCGCTTCCACGTCGCGCTGATCCCCGAGCAGCAGACGTTCGCGCACATGCACGAAACGCTCAAGTACGAACGGTACGCGGCCCTGGCCGAGCTGCCGCACGGCTATCTGCTCTCGCCGGCCGTGCCGGGCGGCCAGGCCTACGTGCGCGATCTGATCGCGGACGAGCTGGAGGCCGTGCCGCATCCGCCGTTCTTTCACATCGGTTCCGACGAACCGTCGGATCTCGGGCGCGGCCGCTCCGAAGCGCTGGTCGAGGCGCGCGGCGACGGGCCCGTCTACGCCGAGCACGTCGCCGAAACGGCTCGCTTCGTCCTCGAGCGCGGCGGCGGGCGGCCGCTGGTCTGGGACGACGCGCTCGCGCGCCGGCCCGAACTGTTCGCCGGCTTGCCAAGGCAGTTGGTCTTCGTGAATTGGCACTACGGCAGCGAGCCGACGTACCGGCCGTACATCGACCGGATCGCGCGCGGCGGCTTCGATCAGCTGGTCGCGCCGGGCGCGCTGAACTGGAACGAGCTCTATCCCGACGTCGATACCGCGCTCGGTAATATCGATCGCTTCGTGACCGAAGGAAAGGAGGCGCAGGTCCTCGGGCTCTTTCAGACCGTCTGGCACGACGACGGCGAAACGCTGTTCGAGGCGACGTGGTATCCCGTGCTGTACGCGGGCGCCAGCGCGTGGGAGCGCGGCTCCGTCGACCAAGCGCGCTTCGCCGCGGACTTTCCGTCGGCGTTTTTCGGCAGCAGCGACGAACGCTACGCCGGCGACGTGGCGGCGCTGGGTCGCTGCCACGCGCTGCTGCACCCCAACCCGCGCGAATACGGAGATTACCTGTTTTGGGCCGATCCGCTTGCGCCCGAGCTCGCGGACGTGCCGAAGACGCTCGATCTCGCGGGGCTCCGGTCGGCGGCCGAGGACGTGATGACGCACCTGCGGCTGGCGCCGCCGCCGCCGTTGCACGCCAATGCAGCGGCCGTCATGGCGCTGGCGGCCCGGCGCTACGACGCCCTGGGCCGCGAGTACCAGATCGCGAAGGAAGCGCGCGATTATTACGAGGACGCGCGCGCCGCCGCCGCCGCCGGCCACGACGGGATCGTCTACCGTCAACTGCTCGTTACCAAGTATTTGTTCTGGGAACAGCGCGACGCGATGCTCGGCCTCGAGCCTTTGATGCGGAGTGCCTGGGAATACGAGAACCGTCCGAGCCACGAACTCAGCGTGCTCGAGCGCTATCACGTGGCGGCCGCGCGCGCGATCGAGCGCGCCGATCGCATCAGCGATGCCGTCTACCGCGACTACATCGGAACCAAGACGCTGCCCACGTTCGACGCGGTGCTCGCGCTTTAGCGTGCCTGGAACGGTTGGGCGTGGATGTCGCGGCGCGGCAAGCCCAGCTCGCGCAGCACCGCGACCGCCGCCTCGACGTCTGCGGCCGGGCCGGCCAGGTAGGCCTTCGCGCGGCGCAGCGGAGGCGCGTCGCGCGCGAGCGCGACGGCGAGCGGCTCGGCGAGCGCGTACCGGACGCGCAGGTTCGAATGGTGCGCCGCGAGCGCGTCGAGCGCCGGGCGCGCGTACAGATCGCTTCGATCGCGGGCGGCGACGTAGAGTGCGGCCGCGCGGCGGCGGTCGGCCCGCAACGCTTCGCGCAGGATGGAGAGCAACGGCGCGAGTCCGGTTCCGATCGCGCCCAGCAGCAGCGGCCCGCTATGGCTCGCCCGGAAATGCGCGCTGCCGAACGGTCCGCGCACGAGCGCGATCTCGCCGGGACGCACGCGTTCGGCGACGTACCGGGCGGTCGGGTCGTCCGGCTCGATGCGAACGTGGAATTCGAGTTCGGCATCGCGCGGGATACTCGCGATCGAGAGATCGGTGGGCGGCACGCCCGGGAAGGCGACGCTGACGTATTGGCCGGGCGTGAAGAAGAAGGGCCCGCGTGCGCCGATTCCGCAGCGAAGCCGCGCGACGCCGGGCGTGGGGAATTCGATGCTCGTCACCGTCACGGGCAGCAGGCGCAGCGGATGCTGCGCGCGGTCGCGGTCGTCGGGGAAGGCGATCGAGCAGTCCGTTTGCGGCAGCGCGCGGCACGCGAGGATCCGGCCGTTCGCGCGTTCTTCGGCGGTCAGCGCGAACTCGGCGTAGGGCAGCAACTCGACCTCGCCGGTCAGCAGATCGCAGGCACACGTGCGACAGGTGCCCGCGCGGCAGAAACTCGGAAAATCGACGCCTTGCGCGAGCGCCGCATCGAGGATCGTCTCGCCTTGCGCCACTTCGACGAACGTGACGCGCCGCGTCTCGATGCGGACGACGTGCGCACCGCCGCGCGCCGTCATCTCAGTTCGGAACGTGTGCGGCGTCGCGCTGAAAGCACGTGCGGCCCGGGCCGTGCTGGTACGTGGCGTAGCCTCCCTCCGCCTGTTCGCTTTGCGTGAAGGTCGCGCAGAGCTGGAAGTACGACCCGCCCAGCAGCCGGTACTCGTACGGTACTTTCGTGACCGGATCGAGCAAGTCGACCGGGGGGATGTTGAGCTCGTCGAGATATGGCCGCGGGCGTCTTGCGATGGTTGTTGGTGAAATCTTCGTGCACGCGCTCGGCGATCTCGACGAGCGAACGCACGCGGCGGTCGTCCAGCGCGACTTCGCGCGCGTGCGCGGGCGTGCCGACGTCGAAGAACCCGAACACCAGAGCCAGCCCCGCGACGCCCAGCGCCAAGGCGCCGTAGCGCCGGTCGCGGCGCGGCTCCACGGCTTGGCCGCGCACCGTCGAAAGATAGTACGTGAAGATCCCGCCGGCCAGCACGACGAGGACGAGCGCCTTGAGCACGAAGCGCAGCGTCAGGTCGCCCGTCAGGAACGACGTCACGAACCAGATGCCGTCGCCGATCAGGCACATCGCCGCCAGCACGAGCGCGACGTACGTCAGCCACTTGCGCACGCCCGAGTCGGCCATCTCGGGCCGGCGCGATATGCCGGCCGCGATCGTGCGGCTGACGAACGCAAAAATCGGTAAGGCCACGATGATGGTCGCGAGCTCGCCGGCCACTTCGCTGCGAAACGCCGACAACTGGTACGCGCTCTCGAGGCCGCTCGGGATCCAGCGATCGATCAGCGCGTCGAAGACGTACCCCGCCGAGAACGCCCAGGCGCCCAGCGAGATGAACGCCAGCAAGTAGAGGAACGCGTCGCTCGCGTATTCGATGCGCGCGCCGCGCTCGGGCAGCGGCGTGCCGAGCGCGCCTTCGTAATAGCTCGCGAAGGCCTGGTAGATCCGCCGCTCCGACCAGCCCTTGTGCTTGAGTAGAGCGACGATCGAGTCGTCGGCGACGTTGCGTGCCTTGGCCGCGTCGATGAACGCGGCGAGACGCTCGCGCTCGTTGTCGTTGGGCTCGGGAACGCTCATCGCACCTCGTCGGGCTGCTTCGGCTCCAAGCCGAGGACTCGCGCGTACTCGACCGAGAACGCCCGGTCGATGGAGAACCCAGCCTTTGGGGCTCGCTGCGGCGGAACCTTGTGACGCACGCCGCGGGCTTCGCCATGCTCGCGCTGTTCGCGCTCGCGGCTTACTTGATGTACGCGCGCGTGCTGCCGGCCCTGTTGGCGGTGCCGCTGATGGCGCTGGGCATCGCGGCGGTTGCGGGCGCGGGGGTCGCGGGTCTCGCGCGAACGTTCGTCGACGGAACGACCTACCTCGCGCCCGTCATCGCGACCGTGATCTTCGGCGCGTTGCTGTCCAGGGTCACGCTTTCGACCGGCATCGCCGAGACGATCGTCACCTACGCCGCGGAGTTCGGCGGCGACCGGCCCGCGGTGCTCGCGTTAGCGCTTTCGGCCGCGGTGGCCGTGCTGTTCACGTCGCTGACCGGACTCGGCGCGATCATCATGGTCGGTTCGATCGTGCTGCCGATCATGATGACGATCGGCGTGCCGCGCAAGACCGCGGCGACCCTGTTCATGCTGTCGTTCGCGCTCGGCTTCATCTTCAACATCGCGCAGTGGACGTTCTACACGGCGACCTTCGGCGTCCGCCAGGCGCAGATGCAGCCCTTCGCCTACGTGCTGGCCGCGATCGATCTGGCCGCGTTGGTCGCGTTCAGCAGCCTGCGCTTTCGCGCCGGCGGGGGCTACGCGACCTGGGCGCTCGAGCCCGACGAGCCGCTCGCGCGCAAACGCGTGCCGCCGTACGCGCTGATCGCGCCGCTCTTGCCGATCGTCCTGTACTTCTTCTTCGGCGCGAACCCGATCGTGGCGTTCGCGATCGCGGCGCTGTACGGCGTGCTGACGGCCGCGCCGCGCCGCGCGATCCCCACCCTCGTCGCGGCCGCGATCCGGGGCGTCGAGGACGTCGCGCCGGCGGTCGTGCTGTTCATGGGCATCGGGATGCTGCTGACCGCGACGGGGCTGCCGAGCGTGCGCGCGGCGCTGGAACCGCTGGTGTCCGCGATCGCGCCGCGTTCGTGGCTCGGCTACGTGATCGTCTTCGGGCTCTGCTCGCCGCTCGCGCTCTATCGTGGCCCGCTCAACCCGTTCGGCGTCGGCATCGCGGTGTACGCGGTCTTGGCCGGCCTGCACATCCTGCCGGCCGTTACGCTCGTGGCCGCCGTCATGGCCGTGGTTCAAGTCCAGAACGTCTGCGATCCGACCAACACGCAGAACGTGTGGGTCGCGAACTTCACGGGCGTGCGGGTCGACGAGATCACCAAGCTCACGCTGCCCTTCCAAACCGCGGTGGCGACGCTCGCGACCCTGGCGGTCGCGCTTTTCGGCGGCGCGCTGCTGGGCACGCAGCCGTTTCACGTGGGCGTTCCCGCGGCGGCGGCCGAAAGCGGCGGCGACCTCTTCGCGCCGCCGGCCGCGGCCGGGACGGTCGCGGTCGCGCCGGCCGGCGGCGCCGGCGCCGCCTTCGGCGCGCACGCGATCGCGCGAACGATCGCCGGCGGCTGGGGTCTGCAGGCGCTCGAGTTGCCCGCTCCGCCGCCCGACGGACCGTGCGGCGGCCGCGCCTACGCGGCGTTGCTGCTCGTGACCGCCGACGAGCGCGATACGGGCTTGCAGCTCGAGGATTGCGCGAATTGGCCGGTCGACGAATGGCACGCGGCCGCGGTCCCCGCCGGCGCGCAAACGGCGCCCGCGTTCGAGCGCGCGGCGCTCGGCGTGCTCTTCCGGCTGCGCACCTGGATGGTCGACCATCCCGAACGCTCGAAGGCGCTGTTTTCGCGCGGGCTCGCGTACCGCAGCGCCGATCCGCCGACCTATTATTACGCGTTGTTCAAGTCGGCCGACGGCCGACTGCGCGCGTACGTGCGGCCGGGCGGCCCCGCGTACGCGGCGGGCCTGCGCACGAACGATATCGTGTCGAAGATCGACGGCAAGTTCTGGTGGGAGTACGGCACGTTTCAGGCGCAGCGCCGGGCCTACGATGGGCAGCCGCACGCGTTCGTCGTTAGCCGCGGCGGCAAGGAAGCCACGATCTCGCTCGGCGCTCCGTTCGTGCCCGCGGCTGCGCCGCCGTGACCGAGGGCGGCGCGCTTCGGGTCGGCATCGACGTGGGCGGCACGTTCACGGACGTCGTCGTGGTCGATGCCGCGACCCGCGCGATCGTCGCGCGCGTCAAGGTGCCGACGACCCACACCGCGGCCGAAGGCGTGGCCGCCGGGATCGTGGCGGGCCTGGCACGGGCGCTCGCAGCGCCCGGCGTCGACGTCTCGCGCATCGCGTTCATCGCGCACTCGACCACGCAGGCGACCAACGCCCTGCTCGAGGGCGACGTGGCGCGGGTCGGCATCATCGGCTTGCACGGCGCCTTCGGCTGGCTCGAACGCGCCCAGCTGCGCGTGCCCCCGATCCGGCTCGGCGAGAACGCGCAGCTCGCGCCGCGCATCGCGTTCGCGTGCGCCACGGATTCGGCCGCCGTCGCGGCGGCGCTCGACGAGCTTTTGGCCGGCGGCGCCGAAGCGATCGTGGCCAGCCAGTCCTTCGGCGTCGACCGTCCGGCGGCGGAGCGCGGTGCGGTCCGGCTGGTGCGCGCCCGCGGCCTGCCGGCCACTGCCGGGCATGAGGTTGCGACCACGTACGGCCTGCGTGCCCGCACGCGCACGGCCGCGCTCAACGCCGCGATCCTGCCGCGGATGGTGCGCACGTCGCAGATGACGGCGGCCGCGGTCGAGCGCGCGGGCATCGCCGTGCCGCTGATGATCATGCGCAGCGACGGCGGCGTGATGGACGTCGCGGAAGTGGCGCGCCGGCCGATCCTCACGATGCTCTCCGGACCGTCAGCCGGCATCGCGGGCGCGCTGCTGCACGAGAACGTGACCGACGGCATCTTCATCGAAGTGGGCGGCACCAGCGCCGACTGTTCCGTGATCCGGCGCGGTTTGCCGCAGATGCAGCCGGCGCGCGTGGGCGGGCACCGCACGATGCTGCGGACGCTCGACGTGCGGACGCTCGGCATCGCGGGCGGCAGCGTCCCGCGCCTCACCCCCGGCGCGCGCGGCCCGGCGGCCTTGCGCGGCGTCGGCCCGCGCAGCGCGCACATCGCCGGGCTCGGCTACGCGTGCTTCACGCCCGCCGCCGCGTTCGACGGCGCGCGCGTGCTGGCGATCCGGCCGCAGCCCGGCGATCCCGCCGATTACCTCGCGCTGGAGCTCGCCGGCGGGGAGCGCGTGACCGTGACGCCGACCTGCGCGGCCAACCTGCTCGGCTACGTTCCCGCGGGCGATTTCGCGCGCGGCGATGCGGAGAGCGCGCGCCGCGCCTTCGCCCTGGCGGGCGCGGCGATCGGGTGCGCGCCCGAGGCGCTGGCGCGCGCCGTCCTCGAGCGCTCGGCCGACATCCTGCGCACCGCGGTCGACGAGTTGATCGCCGATTACGGCCTGATCCCGGGCGAGGTCGAGCTGGTGGGCGGCGGCGGCGGCGCGGCCGCGCTCGTTCCGTTTGCGGCGGAGCGCTTGGGTCTGCGGCACCGGCTGGCCCGCGACGCGGAGGTGATTTCGCCGCTCGGGGTCGCGCTCGCGCTGGTCCGCGACGTCGTCGAGCGCACGATCGTCAGCCCGGGGCCCGAGGACGTCGTGCGCGTCCGGCGCGAGGCGTTCGAACGCGTCGTCGCGGCCGGCGCCGCGCCGGAACTGGTCGAGGTGGCCGTCGAGATCGACGCACGCCGCAACCTCGTGCGCGCGACCGCCTCGGGGGCCACGGCGGCGGTGGCGGGCGCCCCCGCCGCCTCCGATGCGTCCCGCAGCGAACGCGCGGCCGCGGCCGCACGCGCGCTGCACGCCCGGCCCGCGGATGCGGAATGCGTCGCGACCGCCGGCACGTTCGAGCTTTTCCGTACGCCGCGCGGGCGCTCCGCGTACGACGTCTGCGCGGTCGACGGGCGGGGGGTCGTGCGCATGACCGCCGTGCGTGCGACGGCGCGCGCCACGACGGTGGCCCGGCTCGAGCGCACGCTCGCCGCGCTGCTGGAGGATGCGACGGCGTTCGGCGACGTCGGGCGGGCGCTGCCCGACGTGCACCTGGTCTACGGCCGGCGCGTCGCCGACCTGGGGGCGCTTGCCGAGAGCGCGCAGGTCCTGGCGCTGGCCGCGGAAGAGGTGCGCGGCCTGCCCGGCGACGACGCGGTCGCGGTCGTGGCCGCGACGCGCGATGCCTGAGCCGCTAGAGCGCGAGGGCCAACAGCAGCTTCGCCGCCTTCGGCAGCACGGTCGGCCTGCGCAGTCCCTCCGGCATGGCCGCCATGTAGCGGTCGTTCTCGTCCACGCAGCTCTTGAGGAAACTGCGCCACGTGACGCCGCCGAAGAGAGTGGATGCATCCTGCGCGCCGGACCCGGCGCCTTGCGTTTTTTGCCCGAGGTTCGCATCGCCGGCGACGTTCTCGACGATGCGCTTGACGGCGCGCAGATACCCGAGCGCGGTCGAATAGGCCGTGAAGGGCGGCGCGCCGCGGCCGCGGCGCAGCCGTTCGTACGCGATCCAATTGACGAAGAACGTGACGTGCCGGGCTTCCTCGAGCATCACCACCTCGAAGATGTCGGTTAGCTCGGGAACGAACAACCGGACTTGCCGGGCGAGGCCGAAAATACCGAAACCCAGGAACGCGTCGATGCACTCTTCGTAACCGAAATCGAGGAAGGCGCGTTCGGTCGCGACCGGCGGCGGCAAGGCCTTCGCGACGACCGCTACGCCGTAACGTTCGAGCATGACGGCCAACAGCCGCGCGTGCCGGTCTTCTTCGACCCCTTGCACGGCGAGCGCTTCGCGAATCAACGGATCGTCGATCGTCTGCGCGTAGGCAGTTACCATCCGCCCGGCGTTGCGTTCGGCCGCGAGGGCCACGCTCCAAAAGGGAATCGAACGTAAGCGGTCGATGGAGGTTGCATCGAGTTCGGGCCAGGGCAGGTCCGACGGTTCGAATCTGCGATGCGACTCGATAAAGGTTTGACAGAAGAGGGTCTTGTGGGCCAGCGCGCCGTCGGTCATGCTCTCGTCTCATCTCGGAAGGCAACGAGCGAATCCTTCAGCCTCGATTCGACGCTGGTCGTCGGCGCGGCGTTCGGTCTTGCGACCTTTGTCCTGCATTTTGCAACCGCAGGTGGCTACGGCTATCAGCGCGACGAGTTGTACTTTATCAGCTGCGCGCAGCACCTCGCGTGGGGTTACGTCGACCAGCCGCCCTTGATCGCGGTCATTACGAAAATCGCGCTCCTGCTGTTCGGCGATTCGCTCCAGGGCTTGCGCTTGCTGCCCGCGCTGGCCGCGACCGCCACCGTCATCATCACCGGCCGGCTCGCGCGCCGGCTGGGTGGCGGTCCGCTGGCTCAGGCGCTGGCGATGCTGGGGATCGGGCTCGCGCCCTTCTACCTCGCGGTCGGCAACCTCATGACGATGAACGCGTTCGAGCCGCTGCTGTGGACCGGTGCGGCCTATCTGTTCGTCCTCGCAAGCGAAAGGAACCGGCCGCAGTGGTGGGTGGCGCTCGGCATCGTGAGCGGACTCGGCTGCCTCAACAAGTACTCGATGTTCTTCTTTCTCGGCGCGTGCGTGGCGGCGATCGCGCTGACCTCGTCGCGGCGCGTGCTGTTGCGGCCCGGCTTCGCGCTGGCCATCGCGATCGCGCTGGCCATCGTCGCGCCGTCGCTGGAGTGGCAGGCGCAGCATGGCTGGCCGCAGCTCGACGTGCTGCGCAATTCCGTAGCGAGCAAGAACGTTAACGGTTCTCCGCTACTGTTCTACGCGCAGCAAATCCTGATGATGAACCCGCTGGCCGCCCCGATCTGGCTGGCCGGCTTGTACGCGCTGTCGTTCGCGCGCGAAGGCGCGCAATTGCGCTGGTACGCCCTGGCCTACGTATTCCTGTCGGTCATCTACCCGGCGCTCGGCGCGAAGGTCTACTACATGGCGCCCGTCTATCCGATGCTGTTCGCGGCCGGTGCGCCCTGGCTCGAAGCTCGCCTGCTGCGGATCCGGCCGCTGGCCGTGGCCTATCCCGTGCTCTTGCTGCTCGGCGGTCTCGCGATCGCGCCGGAAGCCTTTCCGCTCCTGCCGTTGCCCGCGTTCCTCGCGTACCAGCACGTGTTCGACTTCCGGAGCATCAAGATGGAGCGTCACCCGGAAGGCCGCCTCCCGCAACAGTTCGCCGACGAGCTGGGCTGGAACTCGCTCGTCAAGACGATCGCGAACGTGTACGACGGGTTGCCGCCCGCGCAGCAAAGCGATGCCGTCATCTTGACGCGCGACTACGGTCAGGCGGCAGCGGTCGATTTCCTAGGACCGAAGTACGGCCTGCCGCACGCGATCAGCGGACATAACAACTACTACCTCTACGGCACGCGCGGCGCGTCCGGGCGCGTCGTGATCGCGATCGGCGTCTCGAAGACGACGCTCGGAACGGAATTCCGCGACGTGCGGCAAGCGACCGTGTACCACGACGAGAACTTGCTACCGGATTTCAACGATCTGCCGGTCTACGTGTGCACGGGTCCGGTCGGTCCGTTCGCCGCGTGGTGGCCCGCAACCAAGCATTACATTTAGTCGAACGGTCTCGAACGCGCGTTCGGTCAAGCGGGGCCGGAGCCTGCCGTACCGGTGTAGACCGGCCGGCCGAACCCGGTATCGGGGAGTTCGGCCACGGCGAAGCGGAGGTTCGCAGCCTCGAACGCCGACCGGTAATCGGCCGCTTCGAACAGACCGAGTTCGTGGCGTTCGAAGAAACGCTCGATACCGCGCTGCGGCGTTCCGCAAAGATAGTGGAAATCGACGATCGCGATGCGGCCGACCTGGCGGCTCTGGGACATCCGGCAGAGCTTGAGGTCGGGGTCGTCGATCAGCAGCGCCGTCTGGCGGCCGGCCACGAACTGCGAGAACGGGACGAAGCCCTCGGCCACGAGGATGCCGCCCGGGTTGAGGTGCCCGGCCAAGCGCAGCACGGCCTCGTGCAGGTGCTCGCGCGTGCGCGCGTAGGCGAGCACTCCGAACAGCGCGGTCACCGCGTCGAACCGCTCGTGCAGCGCGAGGGTCAGCATGTCGCCGGGATCGACCCGGAGCTCGGGCTCGCGCGCGCGGGCCAGCATCACCATGTCGATGTCGGCGTCGACGCCGCGGCAGTCGAATCCCAGGCGTTGGAACTCCGCTAGGTGCAGGCCCGTCCCGCAACCGACGTCGAGCAGCGTTTCCGCGCCGGGGACGGCGGCACGGATCAGCTGCGCGACCCCGCGCGCCTCGGCTGCGTGGTCCTTACCGAGCGCCGCGTAGATCCGGTCGTAATAAGCCGCGCTGTGGGAGAACATGTGCTGCAGTTCGCGGCCGCCGCACGAAATCGCTGGTCCGCACGGCGAAGGCATCGGATGGGGGCGTGAGAATGGACCGGGTGCTTGAAGAAATCGTTCGACGTCATCGTTGTCGGCGGCGGTAACGCCGGGTGCGCCGCAGCCCTGGCGGCGGCCCGGCACGGCGCGCGCACGCTCGTGATCGAACGTTACGGGTTTCTCGGCGGCACGGCGACCGCCGCGATGGTCGGGCCGTGGATGACGTTCCATGCGGGCTCGGAACGGATCGTGGGCGGCATCGCGGAGGAGATCGTCGAGCGCCTGATCGCGCTGGGCGGATCGCCCGGTCACCTCCCGGACGCCTCCGGTTACGTCGCCACGATCACGCCGTTCGATCCGGAACTACATAAGGCGCTGCTCTTCGACCTGATGCGCGAGAGCGGCGTGCGCCTGCTGCTGCACGCGTATTTCCTCGATGCGCTGCCCGACGGCGGGGGCGGCGTGCGCGGCGTGCGCGTCGCAACGGTCGGCGGTCTGCGCGAGTACGAGGGCGCCGTCGTCGTCGACGCGAGCGCGGACGCGTTCGTGGCGGCGTCCGCCGGCGTCGCGCTGCAGCAAGGCGACGCGCGCGGCCGCGTGCAGCCGGCCAGCCTGATGTTTCGTCTGAGTCACGTCGATTTGGACCAGACCGCGGCCTACGTGCGCGCGCATCCGGCGGAGATGCGCACCAGCCTCGCGCCGGAGCTGCGCGACGCCCGCGCGCTGACCGCGCTCGCCGGGCTCTACGAACTCTGGAACGCGGCGCGCGCGCGCGGCGACGTGGACGTGCCGCGGGAGCTGGTGTCGTTCTTTATCTCGCCCTACGCCGACGAGGTCAGCGTCAACATGACGCGCGTCGTCGATATCGATCCGCTCGATCCCGACGATCTGACGCGGGCGGAGATCGAAGCGCGCGCGCAAGCGATGCAGCTGCTGGCGTTCTTCCGGCGTGACGTGCCGGGCTTCGCCGGCGCGCGCATCGCGGCGACCGCGACGCAGATCGGCATTCGCGAATCGCGGCGCATCGTCGGCGCCTACACGCTGACGCGCGACGACGTACTGCACGCCCGCACCTTCGACGACGCGGTCGCGCGCAGCGCGTACCCGATCGACATTCACAATCCCTCGGGCTCCGGCACCACGACGTTCCGGCTGCCGCCGGGCGCGAGTTACGAAATCCCCTATCGGTGCCTGGTGCCCGAACGCGTCGAACGGCTGCTGGTCGCCGGCCGCTGCATCTCGACCACGCACGAAGCGCTGGCGTCGGTGCGGCTGACGCCGACGGTGATGACGCTCGGGCAAGCGGCGGGTACGGCCGCCGCGCTCGCGGTGCGGGACGGCATGCGCTTGCGGGAGGTGCCGGCCGGCGAACTGCGGGCCGAACTCGCGCGCGACGGCGTGGACCTGCGGCGGTGAAGATCGAAATCGCCGACCTCGGCAGGTGGAGCGGCGGCGCGCGACTGCTGGCGGAGTACGATCCCGAGGGCGACGCGATCCGGGTCGACGCGCGCGCGGTCGAGCGCGTGCGCCGGGCGCTGGGCGAGCGCGAGGCCGAGCGCTTCGTGCGCTGCGCGGTCGCGCACGAGCGCTGCCACCGCGAGCGCCCCGGCGCGACCGAAGAAGAAGCGCACGCTTTCGCGCGGGCGGTCAGCGGCGCCGATCCGCGCGACTACGAAGCGGTGCTGCGATGAGATTGTTCGCGGGCATCGACGGCGGCCAGAGTTCGACCGTTGCGGCGATCGGCGACGAAACGCGAACGCTCGCGCGCGGGACCGGCCCGCCGGCCGACCTCGTGGGCGAGGCGCGCGACTCGCCGCGCCGGCGCGTGGCCCTGGAAGCGGCGTTGGACGCGGCGCTCGACGGCGCCGGGTTGCCCCGCGGGTCGCGCTTCGCCGCGGTCGTCGCCGGCCTGAGCGGCTTCGATGCCGGGCTTTCGACCGAGGTCGAGTTCGGCGCGCGCGCCGAGGTCGCACGCACGGTGCACGACAGCGAGATCGCGCATGCCGGAGCGCTGGACGGCGAAGCGGGCATCGTCGTCATCGCCGGCACGGGCAGTGCCGCGCTCGGGAACGCGGAACGCGGTGGGCCGTTCGTGCGCGCCGGCGGCTGGGGCTACTATTTCGGCGATGAGGGGAGCGCGATCTGGATCGCGCGCGTGGCGTTGCGGCGCGCGATGGCGCGCAGCGACCTCGGCGAGGCGAGCGCCCTGCGCGACCGCGCGCTGGCGTTCTTCGGCGCGCCGTCGCTGCGCGCGGTGCAGCACGCCTTCGCGCACGGCGAGCTGACGCGCCCGGGGCTGGCGGCCTTCGCGCGCGACGTGCTGGCCGCGGCGGACGACGGCGATCACGACGCGCGCGACGTCCGCGCCGCCGCCGCCGCGGAACTCGCCGACTTGGCCGCGACCGTCGAGCGCCACCTTCCGCGCGCGCCGATGTGTCTGGCCTCGTACGCGGGCGGTCTGTTCGAAAACGACGCGTTTGCCGAGGCGTTCGGCGAGGCGCTGCAGCGCGCCGTCCCCCAGGCCGATCTGCTCGAACCCGTCCGCGATCCCGCCGAAGGCGCGCTCTTCTTGGCCCGGCGGCTGGCGTGAGTCCGGTGTTGGAGCGCTTGCGCGGCGCACTGATCGTATCCGTCCAGACCTACGCCGATTCCGTGCTCGGCGCACCCGAGACGATCGCGCTCTTAGCGCGCTGCGCGGTCGCGAACGGCGCGGCCGGCGTGCGCGTCGAGGGCGTCACGCGCATCGCCGCCGTTCGCGCCGCCCTCGGCGTCCCGGTCGTCGGCATCATCAAACGCAGCCATCCGGGGTTCGAGCCGTACATTACGTCGACGGCGGCGGAGGTCGGGGAGGCGGCCGCCGCGGGAGCCGACATCGTGGCGTTCGACGCGACCGGCCGCGCGCGTCCCGGCGGGGCGACCGTCGACCGGCTCGTCGCCGCAGCCCACGCGCGAGGCGTGCTCGCGATGGCCGACTGCGCGACCGCCGCCGACGCCCGGGCGGCGGCGGCGGGCGGCGCCGATATCGTCGCTACGACCCTGGCCGGCTATACGGCGGAAACGCGCGGCCGTGCGCTGCCGGCACTGGAGCTCGTGGAGGCGATCGCCGCGTTTCACCCCTTCCCGGTCTGCGAGGGCGGCATCGCGACCCCGGCCGGCGCGCGGGCGGCCTTCGCAGCCGGGGCGGCGGCCATCGTGGTGGGGACGGCGATCACCAACGTGGACGAACTGGTCCGGCGCTTCGCCGCCGCCGCGCCGCGTTCGTCTTCGCCATAAGTCATAAGTCGTCGCAGCCGGCGTCCGCACGCAGCTACCATTTGCTAATCCCGGAGTACGTGGTATTTCGGGATAAATGGCAACGGGGACTCTCTCGCGTACGGTCAAAGTGAGCACAGATCGCCTACGACCAGCGACTCACCGGCTAAAGGAGTATCCTTGGCACAACTGGCGGCGCCGCAGCAGAAGGGTATGGGGCCGGGATTCTGGCCGGTGACGGCCGTCTTGACGATCGTCAACGCGATCGTCTCGTACTTCATCGTCATTTTCCCCATCGACCAGTATCTGCCCGAAGCCGCCGCGCCCGCCGGCGACATCGACTTGCTCTTCAAGTTCATGAGCGTGGTCGGCAACGCGATCTTCGTCTACGTCACCGGTTATCTGCTCTATTTCTGCTGGGTGTGGCGACGCCGTGCGAGCGACGAGCCCGATGCGATCGGCATCCAGGTTCACGATTCGCCGACGCTCGAACTGTGGTGGACGATCGTGCCTGCCGTCCTCGTCATCATGGTCGCGGTCTTTTCGGTGCGCATCTGGTTCAGTCTTCAGAACACGCTCGGCGACGTGCTGACGATGGAATCGATCGGCCATCAGTTCAAGTACGAGTTCCGCTACCCGCGGCTGAAGCAGTCGGTCTACAACGACATGCACATTCCGGTCGGGACGCCCGTGACGCTGCACGTCACCTCCGCCGACGTGATCCATTCGTTTTGGGTCCCCGAGGTGCGGCTCAAGTACGACATGGTGCCCGGCCTCGTGCAGACGCTGCGTTTCACGCCGGAGCGGATCGGCAAGTACCGCATCATCTGCACGGAGTTTTGCGGCACGAACCACGGCAACATGGTCGCCAACCTCTACATCGATTCGCAACAGGATTTCGGCCACTGGATCGCCGCTCAGTTCAAAGCGCAAGGCCAGGGCGCCGGGCCGTTGAACCTCGACGCCGGCCAAGCTGCGGCGGGGCAACGGCTCTTCGGCGAAAAGTGCTCCACCTGCCATTCGGTCGGCGCGTTCGCGCAGAAGATCGTCGGCCCCGGGCTCGGCCATCTGACCGACGATTCCGCGCACCCGACGCTCGTCACCGGGAAGCCGCCCACGGCCCAAAATATCGCCGAGATCCTCGTCAGCGGTTACCAAGGACCGGATAACTCGCACGGCACGGCCGGTCCGACGATCGGCGTGATGCCCAACCGGCAAGCCAACGCCCTCAGCAATCAAGACATCGCGAACTTGACCGCGTACCTGTTGAGCCTCAAGTAGTTTTGGAGAACGCATGGCAGTAGGAGCGGCCCACGCCGGCACATTCGGCAACGACCACATCCATCCCGAGCCCGAAGGTTTCATCGCCAAGTACATCTTCTCGCTCGATGCCAAGGTGGTCGGCATCCAGTACCTGATCGCGGGCCTGCTCTTCTTCATCATCTCGGGGCTGCTGGCGGAGGTCGTGCGCGTCCAGTTGCTGACGCCCAACGGCTCGATCGTGTCGAACGACACCTATAACGGCGTGTACTCGCTGCACGCCTCGGGCATGGTCTGGATGGTCATCATTCCGATGATGACGGGCGGCTTCGGAAACTACATCATGCCGCTGATGATCGGCGCGCGCGACGTCGCGTTCCCGTGGCTGAACTTGACCGCCTTCTGGATGTTCCCGGTCGCCGGGGTCATTCTGTTCAGCTCGTTCTTGATCGGCGCGCCCGACGCCGGCTGGACCGAATACCCGCCCATCTCCGTGCAGGGGCCGCCCGGCACGACGATGTGGTGTATCGCGATCTTCTTGATCGGCATCAGCTCGACGCTGACCGGCATCAACTTCATGGTCACGATCTTCAAGATGCGCGCGCCGGGCATGACCTTCACCCGCATGCCGCTCTTCGTGTGGGCGCAGCTCGCGACGGCGCTGCTCAACATGATCGCCACGACCGCGCTCGCGGCCGCGCTGCTGGCGCTCTTCCTCGAGCGCGTCTTCGACGTGCCGTTCTACGACCCGGCTCGCGGCGGCAGTCCGTTGCTGTGGCAGCACATGTTCTGGTTCTACTCGCATCCCGCCGTCTACATCATGATCCTGCCCGCTTTCGGCATCGTCTCGGAAGTCTTCCCGACCTTCGCGCGCAAGCCGATCTTCGGCTACAAGATGATCGCCTTCTCGTCGATCGCGATCGCGCTGCTCGGGTTCATGGTCTGGGCGCACCACATGTTCACCTCGGGCTTGGCGCCCTGGCTGCAGCTGCCGTTCATGATCCTGACGATGGTGATCGCCGTGCCCACCGGCATCAAGATCTTCTCGTGGCTGGCGACGCTGTGGGGCGGGAAGATCGAATTCCATCCCGCCATGCTCTTCGCGCTGGGCTTCATCGTCGTGTTCACGTTCGGCGGGATCACGGGCATCTTCTTGAGCGCGGTGCCGACCGATCTGCACGAGCACGGCACCTACTTCGTCGTGGCCCACATCCACTACGTCCTCTACGGCGGCTCGATCTTCGGAGCGTTCGCCGGCGTGTACTACTGGTGGCCGAAGATCACCGGGCGTATGCTCAACCGGGCGCTCGGCGTGTGGCACTTCTGGCTGACGTTCGTCTCGTTCAACGTAACCTTCTTGCCGATGCACTGGCTCGGGTTGCTGGGCATGCCGCGCCGCGTGGCGCAGTACCGGCCGGAGTTCCAGTTCTGGAACGACGTCGCGTCGGTCGGCTCGTTCGTGCTGGCCGCGTCGACGCTGGTCCTGCTCTACAACCTGGCGTGGAGTCTCTTCGCCGGCAAGCGCGCACCCTCGAATCCGTGGCGCGCGCGGACGCTCGAGTGGACGGTCACCTCGCCACCGCCGTATTACAACTTCAAGACGATTCCGGCCGTCCTGAAGAACCCGTACAACTTCGGCGAGCCGCTACCGTACCTGGGCCTCGAGTTGCCTGCCGACGATCCCGACGACCGCCCCCGTAAACCGCCGGGGCCGTCCGCCCGGCCCGCCCACGCGTAGAGCGAGCAGCACGATCATGGCCGTCAGCGCACTCAACACCAGTCACGAAGCCGTCGCCGCGCGCTACCAGAGCGTCGACCAGGCCTACGCCGATCAGCGCGAGCAGCGCCTGTTCGGGTTCGTCCTGTTTCTGATCTCCGACGTCGTCCTGTTCACCGCATTCATCTTCGCGTATCTCTACTTGCGGAATTCGGTTCCGAACTGGCCGCCGATCAACAAGGACGGCGTCCAGCTGCCGCGCTTCGACGTCGCCTTTGCGGCGGTCAACTCGTGCGTGCTTTTCGGTTCCGGCGCGACGATGCACTTCGCGATGGAGAGCTGGAAGCACCTCAACCGGGCCGCGTTCAACCTGTGGATGCTCGCGACGATCGTGCTCGGCATCGCGTTCCTCGGCGGCCAAGCGTACGAGTACCATAGCGTGCAAGTCACCTGGGCCGGCTCGACGATGGGAGCGTCGTTCTTCACGTTGACCGGCATGCACGGGTTCCACGTGTTCGTCGGCGTCATCTATCTGACCGTGCTGTACCTCCAGGCGAACCGCGGCGTCTACACGGGATCGAAGTACTTCGGGCTCACGGCGGGTACGCTGTACTGGCACTTCGTCGACGTGATCTGGGTAGCGCTGTTCTACCTGTTCTACCTGATGTAACCGGGGGACGACTACGTATGGCCGCAACGATTGAGAAAGGGATCGCCTTCGTCCTGGCCCTGGTGGTCGGCGGGACGACGTCGTTCCAGCTCTATAAGGACTGGTCGTCGACGGGGCTCGACAATCAGGTGACGAAGCTGTTGCTCGGCCTGATGGCGTTCGGCTGCGTGCTGGTGGTGCTCGCGGCGTTCGGCGTTCTCGGGGGAGGATAATCGCATGTATGATATCAAGGACGAGCGCGGCGTACCGGTATCGGGCGGGATCCCGCCGATCGTGCGCATCTCCGCCGTCATCGGAATCATCGTCGTCTTCGTGATGCTGACGATCGTCTTCAAGAACAGCTCGTTCGGCCACTCGTGGCCGAGCAGCGACGCCGTCTCGATTCCCGTCTAACGGAACGCTTACCGGGCCTGAACTAGAGATGCGGGGCGTTCCGTCCCACCCCGAGCGCCGGCAGCGCTTCGGGCAAGACGCCGGTCGAGCGTCCGTCGATGCGGTGGATGCCGCCGTAATAACTAAATTCCAGCATCGCGGGGCGGATGCTCGCCGTCAGCGGAGCGTCGCCGACGCTCGGCCACTCGGCAACCGTGCTGCGTCCTTCGTTCAGCACCGCGATGTAGCCGTTGGAGTCTGGTTGCGTGTCGCAGTCGGGCTCCCGGTAGCGGACGTAGCCGTCGACGATGAAGATCGGCGAGAACGTCTGCAACAGCGCCCGCAGCGGTTTGAAGAGCAGGATGGCGCCGTACGCTGCGAACGCCAGTGCAGCCAGGGCGAAGATCGGGGCGATCACGATCGCCGACTCCCAGCGCGTGAGCCTGGCGCTGGCCGGAAGCGGGAAAAAGATGAAGCCGACGGTGAGCCCACCGAAGACCAGAGCGCAGATGACCGGTTCCACCGCAATCAGCAAGCGACCGTATAGGCCCTGCAAGACGACGCGCCGCTCGGCCTTGGTCCAAGGCCGGCGCGCGAGCATCTCGCTGCGCATCTTCACGGTCTTCGGCGCGATCGCACTCATCGTCGTCGTTACGTTCTCCCGGGTGGTCGCGCATGAGATAGAGATGCACGGGCTCGTGCTCGGCACGTTACCCGCCAAGGGCGAAGCGATCGTACGTCACGACGCATTCCTCGGTAAACCCGCGGGGCCATCGGTTTTCCGAGTCGAGCCGCCGTCGGCGATGCGCGGGGTCCGCATCGGTGCGACGGTGGACGGGACGGCGGATATCGATTCGACTCCGTGGACGCTGCGAGAGATTCGCGTCGTCGGCTCGGAATCCGTTACGGGCGTGCCGCCGGATTCGGCGCCGGAGCAGCCGCACGTGCTGCGCGACGTGCACCACGTGGCGATCGGCGAATACGCACCGGCGCCCGCGTTCGTCGATCAGACCGGCCGCGCGTTCTCGTTGCGCGACCTGCGCGGCGGGATGGTCGTCATGGCCTTCGTCTACACGCGCTGTCGCGACGCGCGCGAGTGCCCGCTGATCAGCGCGCGTTTTCACCTGCTGCAAGAGCGCTTTCGCGGTCAGCCCGTGCACCTCGTCGAGGTGACGCTCGATCCCGCGTACGACCGCCCCGCGGTGCTGGCACGGTACGGCCGGGCCTTCGCTGCCGACCCGTCGCGATGGACGCTGGCGACCGGCGACCCGGAAACGGTGCTGAATTTTGCGGCGCAGTTCGACGTGACGGCGTTCCCCGACGCGCGCGTGGGGCTGATCCATCCCGAACGCACCGTCGTGCTCGACACCTACGGCGCGATTCGCGAACTGATCGACGAAGGCGCCTGGACGCCCGACGAGATCGTGGCGGCGGTCGCGCACGACCGGCGCCTGGCCTCGAATCCGATCGAACGTTTGGATCTGTGGCTCTCGTCGGCGGCCGTGGCCGTCTGCGGCAACGCGGTGGCCGGCTTCTCGGGCTTCACCGATCTGCTGACGGTGCTCGGCATCGCCGCGTTCTTCACGTTTTTGCTCTGGCGCGTCGCGCGCGGCATCGCCCGGGGCGCAACCTGACGGAAGCGGGCATCGCGTCGCTCGCGCAGCTCTTGGCCGAGATGGACGCACGGCTGGACCCGCACGAGTACGCGTTCGCCGCGCTCGAGCCGGACGCGGCCGTGCCGCCGGAGGCCTTGTGCAGCGTGCGCGAGGACGAAGGCGTATCGGTTATTCTGCGGCGCGACGCGGCCGAACGACTCGGCCTCACGCCGCACTTCCCGTGCCGGCGCATCACGTTGCACGTGCGCTCGAGCCTGTCCGCGGTCGGCTTTCTCGCACGCGTCTGCACGGCGCTCGCCGCTGCGGGAATTGCGGCGAACGCCGTGTCGGCCTTCCATCACGATCATCTGTTCGTGCCCGCGGTGCGCGCTCACGACGCGCTCGACGTCCTGCGCGCGGCGGCGCGCAGTTAGACGACGCGAGCTTATCGATGGGCGAGAACGCCGTCGAGCCAATCGAAGATACGCGCGGCCGATAGCCGGTGCGCGCCCACTTGGCAGTGGCTGCCGGCGCCCTCGGCGGCGGTAAACGTCAGCAGCGTCTTGCGGCAGCGCAGCCGATCGTAGAGAACCTGCGGCTGACCTTTGAAGAACAGGTCGTCCTCGGAATCGCACACGAGCGTCGGGCAGTCGATGCGTTCGGCGATGCCGTTGCCCAGGTTGTAGTCGAGCGACGCCGCCATGTATGCCCGGGGCGTCGGCACGCCCATGGCGCACATGCCGTGGACGATCGCCCACCGCACCGTGGGGTTGGCGGCCATGGACTGCTCGATGCCCGCGTCCATCTCCGGATCGTCGTCCGCGCGGAATCGAGCCTCGAGCGCCCGCCTGTGTTCTTCCGGCACGCCGGCGAACACCGGCGCGGCGAGATCGTACAGTCCGTCGTTGGCGATGCATGCGGCGAGGCGTCGCTCGAATGCGGCGGCGCGGGGTGCCAGTTCGCCGCCCAGGCTCTTGCCTAGGATGGCGACGCGCCCGGCATCGATGCCGGGAACGGTCAGCACGAAATCCAGCACCGGGCCGATCACGTTCTCCCAATCGGGCCGGAAATGCAGATTTTCCCGGTGCAGGGCGCCGAACTGCCCCGGCCCGTCGAAGCTCAGCACGTTGTACCCGCGCTCGACGGCGGCCCAGGCCCCTCCGAAATGCATTTCCTCCGCCGAGCCGTCGAAGCCGCTATGCGTGACGATCGCCGGCCGCTCGCGGCCCGAGAGGTCGGGCCGGTAGAGGTAGCCCGGCAAGGTCGTGCGTTCGTAAGGAATCTCGACGGGCTCGACCGGACGCTCGAACAAGGCCGCGGCGTGCTTGAAGCAGGCGACGGAACGCTCGTAGGCGCGTCGCAGCCTTGCATCCGACGGATCGCCGTGGAGAAAGAACTCGCTGGATCGATAGTAGTTGGACGCGCGCAGGAACCCGTCGCGCGCGCTGACCCGATGGCCGCCCCGCAATGCGAGGTCAGCGCCGTTCGCCACCCGGTCCGCAAGCTGCACCCAGGCGTCGTACCAGGAGTCGTAATCGCCCGGCACGATGCTCCCGGCTGCCGCCAGCACTTCGCCGATCTGAGCCCCGCCGTAATCGGCTGCGCCCAGCACGCGCAACGTCTCGAACCAGAACTGCTTATCGCCTGCGTAGACCGCTTCGGCGAGATCGATCGGACGAGGTGCCGGCACGTGCGCAGCCTTCCACGAGCGAGCGGTGCGAGCCCGCTCCTGCGGTCTAGTCGATATCGTATTCCCAGCGGCCGATCTCGTGATACTGCCGCAGGTCGTCGGCCGCCGCCGGGTCGCCGTAATGGCGCTCGACGATCGCGATGATCTCTTCGACCGCTTCGGCGCCCAGGAGCCCGAGCATCCGCTGCAGGTCGCCTTGGTCGGTGCTGCGGGCGCTGTCGAGCTTCATGAGCACGAGAAACGGCAGGGGAATGACGCGCTCCCCCGTCCGGTTCGTCACGACCGGAACTGCGAACGCTTCGTCTACCCACGGCTGGGGACTCGAAATCAGATCCGCCTCGGTACCGCCGTCCCCTGCGGTCCACGCACTCCCGTAGAGGCCGAGTGCCGCGTTTGGAAAGAACAGGTTCCGGCGCTTCTCCCATCCTGCTTCGCGCAACCGTGCCTCGGCTTCGCCGAAGCGCTCGTGCGGTACGAGGAAGTCGACGTCTTTCGTCATCCGCTCGGGCGCGTAGGCGCTCGCCGCGTGCGCGCCGATCAGCATCGCCGGAAGGCCTTCGAACGGCATCGCCATTGCCGGCCGGTCTGATGGAGGTATGCTCATGAGATAACGCAAGTCGCTCCCCGCGCCGCGCGTGTTCTTGCGCAGCGCGCGCTGCAAATAAAAGCGTCGCCTGTCTGCGGCCCTGGTGACGTCGATCCGGGCACGGGAACTCATCGACTCGCTGCTTCGCCGCGGCCGGCTCCGGAGCCGTCTTCGCGGCTAATCGGCCGGGAACGTCATGCGAACCAGCGCCCCGCGGGGGCTCGCGTTCGAGAGCGCGATCGTGCCGCCGAAGCGTTCCACGATCGTCTTGGCAAGCGAGAGGCCCAGGCCGCTGCCTTCGCCGGCGCGCGCGTCGTCGTCGCGCCAGAACCGGTCGAAGCCGCGTTGCAGCGCGTCGGTCGAGAAGCCCGGGCCGCCGTCGCGCACCGACAGTTCGGCGCCGCCGTTTCGGCCCGAGACGTGCAGCACGATGCAGCCGGCCTCGGGCGAGTATTTCAGCGCGTTGTGCACGACGCTGACGACCGCGCGTTCGATGAGCGCGCGGTTTCCGCGTACGACGGCGCGGTTCTCGGCGAGATTGTCGATGCGCACCCGGCGCCGCTGCGCGAGCGGCCCCATGCGCTGCGCGACCGCCGCCGCGACCAGCGACAGGTCGACCGCCGCCGCTACGTCGTCGCCGTCGGCGCCGCCGCGCGCGGCCGCGAGCAGGTCGGCCGTTAGCGCTTCCAAGGCATCGGCTTCGCTCGCGATCGTGTCGAGCGCGCGGCGGTATTCGTCCGGCGTCCGTTCCTTGCGCAGCGCGAGATCCGCTTCCGCGCGGATGACCGATAACGGCGCGCGGATTTCGTGCGAGGCGTCGCTCGTGAAGCGGCGCTCGCGCTGGAAGGCGCTCTCGAGGCGATCGAGCATGCGGTCGAAGGTGGCCACGAGCCGTCCGAGCTCGTCGGCGCGCTGCGGCAGCGCGAGGCGCCTCGACAGGTCGCGCGCCTCGATCTCCGACGCCAGCGTGGCGATGCGGTCCAGCGGCGCCAGGCCGCGCCGCGCGATCTCACCCCCGGCCAGGACCGCGAGCCCGGCGATCAGCGGGATGGCGAGCGCGAAGGCCAGCGCGAGGCTGCGGTCCAGCGACTCGAGCGCCTCGACGTCGCCCCAGGTGACGAGCGATCCGGCTCGCGTGCCGCCCAGCAGCAGCGGCTGCGCGTAGACGCGCAGATGCTCGCCGCCCACCGTCATCGTCGCCCGCACCGGGACGGTCGCCTGGGACGCAAAGGTCTCGAGCGCGGCGGCGGTGCGCTCGTTGCTCGACACGACGGGCGAGCCGCCGCTCGCAAGGATCGCGCCGTCGGCCTTTGCGCCCAGGATCTCGTCGAATTGCAGGCGGTCTCGCGCGTCGACGGTGAACCGGCCGTGTTTGAAATCGCCGACGACCCGCAGCGCGCCCGCGGTCGCTTCCAGTTGGGCGTCGAGCGCGCGGCGCTGGGCTTGATCGACCACCGTCAGGGCCAGTGCCGCAAATGCGACGAGCGCGACGACCAGCGCGGCCGCGTAGCCGAGCGTCAGGCGCCCGCGCAGCGTCGCGGGATCAAGCATTGCCGAAGCGGTAGCCGGCGCCGCGGACCGTCAGGATCAGGTTCGGCTCGCCGTTCGGCGACAGTTTCGCGCGCAAGCGCCGCACGTAGACTTCGATGATGTTCGATTCGGTTTCGCGGTCGCGTTCCCACAGTGCGTCCTCGATCATCGGACGGGTGAGCAAGAGGCCCGCGTTGAGCATGAAGTATTCCAAGAACGCCGTTTCGCGGGCGGTCAGCTCGATCGGCACGCCCGCACGGCGGACGCGCCGCGTCGCCAGATCGAGCACCACGTCGCACGCCTTCAGCTCCGTTTGCGGAGGCGCGTCGGCACGCCGCGCGATCGAGCGCAGGCGCGCGTCGAGTTCGCGAAAGACGAACGGCTTTCGCAAGTAGTCGTCGGCGCCGGCGTCGAGGCCGCCGATCACGTCGTCGGTCGTGTCGCGCGAGGTCAGCATCAGCACCGGCGTGCGGACGGCCAGGCGGCGCATCTCGCGCACGATCGAGAGGCCGTCGCGGCGCGGCAGCATGATGTCGAGGATCACGGCATCGTAATCGCCGCCGACCGCGGAGGAACGGCCGCGTTCGCCGTCGTGCTCGACGTCGACGACGTGACCGCTCTCGGCGAGCCCCCGGCGCAACACCTCGGCGAGCCTCGTGTCGTCCTCGACGACCAGAATCTTCACGGCGCGTGCCTTCTCAAGCGGCGGCGCGCTTTCTTTCCCGCCGCGCCGTTCGCGCGCGCATGAACCGCAGATGAAAACGCACCGTAGGAATATGTGCCGCGCCGTTTGCAAAAGGCGGCATGGCTCTGGTACCTGCGCTGCCTCCCCAACCCGTTCCGATCTACAGCGGGTTCGACTACGTGACCGTCGACGCGCAGCGCCGGCGCGTGTACGCCGCCCACACCGCAAGTGAGACGCTCCTGATCGTCGATGCCGACAGCGGCCGGGTCCTGGGACAAGTGAAGGTCGGGCCGCTGCACGGGGTCGCGGTCAACCCGGCTAACGGGCACGTATTCACCGGCGACGGCGAATCCGATACCGTTTCCGAGGTCGATCCGGTGTCGCAGACCGTCGTGCGTACGGCCGACGTCGACGGCAAGGTCGATGCGATCGCGTTCGATCCGGCCAACGGCCACATCTACGCCGACGAAGACGACGGCACGCGCATCTTCGTCGTGGACGCGGCCACGATGAAATCGGTCGGCACCGTCGCGCTGCCCGGACACAAGCCCGAGTACCTCGCCGTCGATCCGGCGACGCACGACGTCTATCAGAATATCTCCGACCTCGGCGAATTCGTCGTGGTCGACGGCACGACGCTCGAGGTTAAGAAGACCGTTGCGACCGCGCCGGACGTGACCCGCAACCATCCGCTGCAATACGATCCGGCCTACCGGCAGATCGTCGTCGGCGGCAAGAACGGAGCGCTGGCGGTCTACGACCGCGACGGCAAACTCGTCGGCAAGACGGCCATTCAGGCCGGCGTCGATCAGTGCACGCTCGACCCCGGGTCACACGCCATCGCGTGCGCGGGCAGCGGCCAAATCACGCTCCTGCGCGACCAGCCCGGCGGCGCTCCCCAAACGATCGGCCAAGCCAAGGCGTCACCCGAGGCTCACACGGTCGGCATCGACGCCAAGACCGGTAACGTCTGGGTCGTGTGGGCCGAGAACGGCGCCGGCGATTTCGTGCAAGCGCTCAAGCAGTCGCCGTAGCGCCGGCACTAGACCGGCATCTTGCGCTCGTCCTCGCGCGACGCCAGCGCGAGCGTGACGAGCGCGGCCAGCACCGCGATGGCCGCGAAGAGCTCGTACGCTAAGCGGTAGCCGCCGACGTCGTCGATGCGGCCCCCGACCGCGCCGCCCGCCAGCGACCCGCCGAAGATCTGGCCGATGATCAGGAACACGCTGAGCACGCCGACGGCGGTCGCGCGCGAACTCGAGGGCACCTCGTTGGTGATGATGTAGCGGGTGGGGGCGCCGAGGAGCGCGCCGAAGCCGACCCCGGCAATCGCGATGCCCGCAATCGCAAGCCACAGCGTCGACAGCGTGAAGGCGAAGAGCAGCAGCCCGGCACCGGTTAGCGTCGAGCCGACGAGCAGCACCGAGCGGCTGCCGAACGCGTCGAGCGCGCGACCGGCCAGCGGGATCACGGCCACGAAGGTGAACGCGCCGACGGCCGCGATGCCTCCGGCGGCGATCGGCGTCAGGTTGTCGGCCGCAACCAGCGCCGCGGGAATAAAGAAAAGCGCTCCTTCGAGGAGGCCGATCAGCAGTTCGAGACCGTACGTAACCGCGAGCTGGCGCGTCGCGAAGAGTTCCGGCGCGATCACGGGCGCCGCCGCCCGGCGCTCGATCGGCACGAGCAGGACGAAGGCGACCACCGCCACGGCCAGCGCGCTGTAGGTGACGGAGTTTCCGAAGGCGGCCGCACGCGTGTCCAGCCGCGTCAACCCGACCATGACGCCGAGCAGCCCGAGCGAGAGCATCGCGATGCCGCTCAGGTCGAGCGGCCCCCGCACGCGCGTCGCCGCGGACGGCACGTAGCGCTGCGCCAGGAAGATGACGACAATCGCGAGCGGGACGTTGGCGATGAAGATCCAGTGCCACGAAAAGAAGTGCGTCATGACGCCGCCGACGTTGGGGCCGACGATTGCGGCCAGCCCCCAGATCGCTCCGAGCAGGCCGAGCGCCGAGCCGCGGCGTTCGACCGGCACGCTGTCGCCGATCGCTGCGGTGGCGACCGGGAAGATACCCCCCGAGCCGGCCGCCTGGATGGCGCGCGCGAGCAGGAAGATCGGAAAGCTCGGCGCCACGATCGCGAGCACGCTGCCGGCTGCGAAGATCGAAACGCACAGCGTGTAGATCGGGCGCCGCCCGATCGTATCGGACAGCTTCGTCATGATCGGGATGCTGACGACGTTCGCGAACAGGTACAGCGTGAACGTCCAGGCCACGTCGCGCGGGGCGACGCCGAAGCCGTGGGCGATCGCGGGCAGGGCGGGCGAGAGCACGCCGATGTCGAGCGCTCCGGCGAACACGCCGAGCCCGAGCGTCAGGAGAAGGGGAAGGTGGGAACGGTCGAACGTGTGACCCGCGACGCTGGCGGGCGTCGTTGCTGTCACGATTGCCGAATCACCCGATCGAGGACCATCGCGGCACACATGAGCGCTAAATACACTAACGAATACTTAAAAAGCACCCGGGCCAGCGGTTTGGTCGGGCCTTTCAGCAGCTTCCACGCGTCCCATAGAAAGACCCCGCCCAGGATCGCGGCGGCCCCGAAATACCAGGGGCCCATCACGCCCAGCGGCGTCAGGGCCAGCGACGCGGCCACCAGGACGACCGAATAGACCAGGATCTCGACCTTGGTGTGGTGCGCTCCCCGTACGTTGGGCAGCATCGGGATCGACGCGCGGTGGTAATCGGTGTCCACCATCAGCGCGAGGGCCCAGAAGTGAGGCGGCGTCCAAAGGAAGATCAGCGCGAACAGGCCCAGCGCCGGTGCGCCGACGCCGTGCGCGACCGCGGCCCAGCCGACCAGGGGCGGGACGGCGCCGGCGACGCCGCCGATCACGATGTTCAGCGTGGTCGTGCGCTTGAGCCACAGCGAGTAGACGACGACGTAGTAGGCGTTTCCGGCGACCGATAGCCAGGCCGCCAGCGGGTTCGTGAAGAGATAGAAGATCGCAAATGAGAGCAGGCCCAGAACCGTTGCGAAGGTGAGGGCTGCAACCGGGGAGATGCGGCCGGTCGGCACCGGGCGCGACATCGTACGGGCCATCAGGCGGTCGATGTCGCGGTCGATCACGCAGTTGAAGGCGCCGGCGGAGCCGGCGGCCAGCGCCCCGCCGATCAGCGTCGCGAGCGTCAGGCCGGGCGGCGGTATCCCGTGCGCGGCCATGATCATCGCCGCATACGTGGTGACCAGCAGGAGGTAGACGATGCGCGGCTTGGAGAGCTCGTAGTAATCGGCGACCGTGGCGCGCCAGCCGGCGCGTAGGGCCGGTACCGCGGCGTCGAGGCGCGAAAGCGTCGAGCTCACGCGTTCGACGCGATTCGGCGGCCCGCGGTGGTGGTGGGATCGGAGGGCGTCGCACCCAGCAAGGGCGGCGTGCGTTCCGGGGCGGCCGCTTCGGCGCGTTCCGGTTCGAGCGCCGCCAGCAGCGCGGCGATGACGAAGGCCAGGAACGTCGCGCCGGCATTGGCCGCGTGCGCTTCACGCATCGCGGTCGGCAGTTGCCAGGTCACATTCGCGACGCCCAGCCCGATCTGAAGCACGACCAGCGCCAGACCCGCCGCTGCGAACGCCCGGACCGGCGCAGAGGCGCGGGCGAAGGCGGCGAAGGTCGCGTACACCGCTACTAGGGCGAACGCGCCGGCGGCGATCCGGTGCGACATCTGCAAGAGTTGCGCGGAGCCGTGGCCGAGCCACGAGTCGCCGCAGGCCGGGAACGTCGCGCAGGCCAGCCCCGCGTAGCTCGAACTCACGTACGCACCTAGGCACATCGTCACGAAGACGAAGAGCGAGGCCAGAAAAAGCGCCGCCGCGGTGCGGTTGCCGCGCCACGGCCGAGGCGCCGGCGCGACGATCGCCAGCACCGCGAGTACCGTCAGCGTGGCGAGCAGGGCCATTCCCATACCCCAGTGCAGCATGACCGAGAACGGGCTGTTCGAAAGAAAGACCGTCGCCCCGCCGAGCGCGACCTGCAGCGCGAAGAGCACGCCCAGCGCGACCAGCGCGGGCCGTACGCCCGCGATGCGCTTGCGCTCCCGGAATCCCGTCACGATCGCACCCAGGACGACGAACGTCTCCACGAAGGCCACCAGGCGGTGCGACCATTCCAACACCACGCCGCCTTGCAGCGAAGGTACGATCTGACCGTGGCAGAGCGGCCAATCGGGACAGGTGAGACCCGCGCCGTTGATGCGAACCCAACTGCCGAGTACGGCGATGGCGAAGGCGAGGACGGCGCTAGCTACGGCGAAAACACGAAACGGCGTCACGACAACCATTAGTTTAGGAGTAGCTCGCAGGACGAGCAACGACTTTACGACGATTGCCGCCTCGGCAGGGTGCGAGGTCGCTCGGCGTCGCCCGCGAAGGCGCTCGCCATGAGGAGACTGGTCGCGCTGGGCGCCCTCGTGCTCCTGCTTGCGGGCTGCCGCGAAGTTCGCGTCAAGACCTACGCGCAGGGGACGACGGCGGTGACGCTCGGAGGCAACCAGATCGCCGTCGTTCGAAACCGGCACGACCTTGCGGTCTTCGGGATCAACAAGCCGGTTCGGTTCAATCACGAGTTCGGCATCCTTCTGCTGATGGGACCGCACTCGGAAACCGGCTGGCAACAGACGATCGAGTCTATTCGCGCCAATGCCGACCGCGTCCGTATCGTCGCCTTCGAGCGAGCGCCGGCCGACGGCGGCGAGCCCGCCGAGTCCTACCGCACCTACACGCTGTGGATCATACCCAATTCCGTGTATCGAGCCGGCTCCTCGCTCGACGTCGTCACGCCCGAGGGCGAAGCGCTGGCCACGACGACGTTGCGTTAAAATCTTCGGCGCGGCTCTTGCGGCGGCGCCGCACGTGACCGATACTGACCAAGGTTCGTCTAAACAACGAGCGATCTCTGTCGTCCGGGGGGACCGAGGGGGCGTAGCTCCTACCGTTTCTGCCGAAGGTTCTGTTGTATGGATGTAGCGCCCATTGCGTCGCTGGAGGCGCAGGTCATGCGGCTGGGGGTCGTGCTCGAACCCAACGGCGAGCCCACCGAGGCCGAGGGCGTGCTCAACCCGGCGGGCACGCGTGCCCGCGACGGAAAGCTGCTGCTGTACCCGCGCTACGTCGGCAAGGGAAATACGTCCCGGATCGGGATCGTCGAGTGCTCGGGCGCGCTCGATGCGCCCGCCTTCACCCGGGCCGGCTTCGCGCTGGTCCCGGAGATGCCGTACGAACTGCGCGACCTGCCGGGCGGTTACGGGTGCGAGGATCCGCGCGTCACGTTCGTCCCGCTGCTCGATGCGTACGTGATGGCGTATACCGCCTACGGCCCGAGCGGTCCGCGGATCGCCTTCGCGCTCTCCGACGACGGCTATGCCTGGAAGCGGTTGGGGCTGGCGGACTTCTCCGCGCCGGGACTTCCCTGCGGCGACGATAAGGACGCCGCGTTCTTTCCCGAGCCCGTCCTGTCGCCGAAGGGCGTCTGGAGCTTCGCGTTCTACCACCGGCCGATGCTGCGCATCTCGGCCGTCGACGGCTGCGCGGCGATTCCGATCATCCTCAACATGCCGGCGCGCGAGCGCGAGAGTACCCGGATCGCCTACGTGCCGGTCCAGCCGGTGCTCGACGACCGCCGTAACCTGCTGCGCGTCAGCGAGAGCGCGATCGTGCTCGAGCCGTCGCACGATTGGGGCCGCATCAAGAACGGCGGCGGCACGCCGCCCGTGCGCGTCCAGGAAGGCTGGATGGCGCTCTTTCACGGGGTGGACGGCCTCTACGACCAGGTCGGCGCCTGCAACGGTATGCGGTATAGCGCCGGGATCGTGATCCACGACGCCGAGCGCCCGGACATCGTCCGCTACCGCTCGCCGCACCCGCTGTTCTCGCCCGAAACCGCCGACGAACGCAAGGGCATGGTCAACAACGTCGTCTTTCCGACGGCTATCGACCTTCGCCCGGATCCGCGCGACTACGACGTCTACTACGGCATGGCGGACTCGCGTATCGGTCGCATCCGGGTGCAGCTGGGTGCGAGCACCGAGACTGTCGCCGAACCGCAGGAGAGCGCGGCCTAAGGGCGCGTGCTGCGTTACTACCTGATCTCGGCGGCGCTCGTCTTGGCGGCGCTGATCGCGATCCTCAACCTGCCGCACGGCCCGGGAGGCGGCGGCGACGTACGCTACTCGAGCGGCGGCGGGACGCCCGGACCGCCTCAGAAGGACGACCGCCCGGGCACGCCCGGGCCGACCAGGGGCGAAGCGCCTTGGGCGCTGGACGTCTTGCCCGAGTGCTTCTTCGAGCTTTCGCACGCGTCGGGCTCGCCCGCTTTCATCGCCGCCAAGCGGCCGCCCGCCGAGCGCGTGTTGCCCGCGGGCAGCGTGGTGCGGGTCGCCGACTGCACCCTCACCATCGGTGCGGGAACGGCCGTGGTCACCCGAGGTGCCGACCGCTTGGTGGTGCCGCCGCTTGCCCGCTTTTACGGCGATGGTCCGAAGCGCGTCGTCCTGGACCGCGTCAGCCGCGGCCGGGAGGAAGTGCGCGTCTTCGAGCTGCGAGGCGGCGAAGGCGACGGCCCCGCGCCGAAACCTTGAAAGCCCTCGGTATACTCTGACGTGTGATGGACTCCGATCCGCTTTCGCTGGCGCGGGCCGTTGAAAAACGGCGCACGTTTGCGATCATCTCCCACCCGGACGCCGGCAAGACGACGCTGACCGAGAAGTTGCTGCTCTACGGCGGCGCGATCAATACCGCGGGCCAAGTCGCCGCGCGCCGCCGCGCGCGTTCGGCCACGTCGGATTGGATGGAACTCGAACGCGAGCGCGGCATCTCGATCACGTCGACCGTGCTGCAGTTCCCCTACAAGGGCCACACGATCAACCTGCTCGACACGCCCGGCCACCAAGATTTCGGGGAAGACACGTACCGCACGCTGCTGGCTGCCGACAGCGCCGTCATGCTGATCGACGCTGCCAAAGGCGTCGAGCCCCAGACGAAAAAGCTGTTCGCGATCTGCCGCGCGCGCCGGATTCCGCTGTTCACGTTCGTCAACAAGATGGACCGGCCCAGCCGCGACCCGCTCGAGCTGCTCGACGAACTCGAGAAGGTGCTCGGCATCGGGACGTACCCGATCAATTGGCCGATAGGGAACGGACCGGCGTTCCGGGGCGTGTACGACCGCCGCTCGCACGACGTCCATACCTTCGAGCGCACCGAACACGGCGCGAAACGCGCGCCCGTCCGCGTTTCCGATCTCGACGATCCCAGCTTCGCGGCCTTGACCGACGAAGCGACGTACCGCGAGTTCCGCGACGGCCTCGAATTGCTCGAAGGCGCCGGTACGTCGTTCGACGCCGCGGCCTTCCTGTCGGGCGACGCGACCCCCGTGTTCTTCGGAAGCGCCGTCACGAATTTCGGCGTCGAGCTCTTTCTCGACGGCTTCCTGCAGATGGCGCCGCCGCCGCGCGCGCGGCTCGCGTTGCGAGCGGGCGGGACCAACCCCGAGCTCGTGCCGCCGGCCTCGGACCGCTTCTCCGGCTTCGTGTTCAAGATTCAAGCGAACATGGATCCGCGCCACCGCGACCGGGTGGCGTTCCTGCGCGTTTGCAGCGGTAAGTTCGAGCGCGACATGACCGTGCGCAACGTCCGCACCGGCAAGGACGTGCGCGTGACCCGCGCGATGAAGCTCTTCGCGAGCGACCGGGAAGTCGTCGACGAAGCGTACGCGGGCGACGTCGTCGGGCTGGCAAATCCCGGATCGTTCGCGATCGGCGACACGCTCTGCACGGGCGAATCGCTGGCTTTCGACCGGATTCCGTCGTTCGCACCCGAGCATTTCGCCGGCGTGCGCAACGTCGATACGGGAGCCTATAAGTCGTTTCAAAAAGGCGTCGCGCAACTTTCAGAAGAGGGCGCGATACAGGTGTTCTACCCGGCCGGTCAAGTGCGGACCGAACCCGTCTTCGCGGCGGTCGGCGAGCTCCAGTTCGAGGTTGCAAAATACCGCTTGCAGAGCGAGTACAACGTGAAGACCGAGTTTTACCGGCTGCCGTACGCGCTGGCGCGCCGGGTCGAAGGCGACGCCGCCGCGGTGGCGGCCGCGACCTGGCCCTCGAGCGCCAAGCTGGTCGAGGACGATTCGGGCAGTCCCGTGGCGCTGTTCGAGAGCGATTGGAGCGTGCGCTTAGCGGAGGAATGGAACCCGCTCCTGCGCTTCGAGTCCTTCGCCGACGGCGCGCGGCCGATGGAGGCGCTCGTTTCGTGAAACAGATAACGCCGGCGAGCCCGGCTCCGGCCCCGCTCGCGGGCGCGCCTCCCTCGCGCTTGCGCGTGATCTTGATCGCGTTCGGCCTGTTCATCGTGCTGGGGGTTCTGGCGAACATGGTGCTGCACCGAGGCAACCACTACGAACGGCTGGCCGACCGCATCACGACGGCGATCGCGAATAACGACATGCGGCCGGTCGAGAACGAGTTCAACGCCTTGCGCCGCCCGCAGTTGCACGACCGGGGCAAGGTCGGCCGGCTCTCGGATTTCGTCAACGCTAAGGGCGCGTTCAAGGAGGTCAAAGAGGACACCCCGAGCGGATCGCGCGCCGGCTACCATCATTTCGTCGCGCACTTCGAAAAGGGCGACCTCGGCGAAGACATGACCCTCGACGTTGAAGGGCGCGTCGCCGACTTTCACGTGAAGCCCCTGCAGTGACGTTCGGCGACGTCGCGGCCGCCGCCGAGCGGCTACGCGGCGTCGCCCACCGGACGCCGGTCGTCACCTCGCGCACGCTCGACCGGCGCACGGGCGCGCGGGCGTTTCTCAAGTGCGAGAACCTGCAGCGCATGGGCGCGTTCAAGTTCCGGGGAGCCTATAACCGGATCGCGCAGCTTTCGGCCGCCGAACGCGAGCGCGGCGTGGTCGCGTTTTCCAGCGGCAACCACGCTCAGGGCGTCGCATTGGCCGCGCAATTGCTCGGCGTGCCCGCCGCCATCGTGATGCCGAGCGACGCGCCCGCCGCGAAGCTGGCGGCCACGCGCGGGTACGGCGCCGAGATCGTGCTGTACGACCGCAAGACGATGAACCGCGGCGCGCTCGCGGCCGAGCTGGCCGCCCGGCGCGGCGCGGTGCTGGTGCCCCCGTACGACGACCCGGCCGTCATCGCCGGCCAAGGCACGGCGGGGCTCGAACTGTTCGAGGACGTGCCCGGCCTCGACGTGCTGCTGGTGCCTACCGGCGGCGGCGGCCTCCTGGCGGGCTGCGCCCTGGCCGCGAGCGGGCTGCGTCCGCAGGCCGCGCTGTACGGCGTGGAGCCGGCGGCCGGCGACGATTTCGCGCAGTCGTTCGCGCGCGGCGAACGCGTTGAGATCGCCGTGCCCGACACGATCGCGGACGGCCAGCAAACGACCTCGCCCGGCGCGCTGACGTTTCCGATCGTGCGGCGCCTGTGCGCCGGCATCCTGACCGTGACCGACGACGAGTTGCGCGCGGCGATCCGGTTCGCGTTCGAACGCCTCAAGCTGGTCCTCGAACCGAGCGGCGCCGCGGCCCTCGCGGCCTTGCTGCACGGCAGGCTCGACGCGCGCGGAAAGCGTGCCGGCGCCATCCTCAGCGGCGGCAACGTCGATGCCGCGCGGTTCGCGACGATTCTGACCGCCGGCGCCGCCGCGCGCGAATCGCGGAGCGACTAGATCGAGGCCAGGGCGCGGCTCATGATCTCGCAGATGGTCTCTTGGTCGGCCGGGCTGAGGTTCGCGATGGCGGGCGGCGGAATTTGCATCCGCTCGGCGATCCGCTCCTTGAGTTCGTGCCCGGTCCCGGTTACCAGGAGCGCCTTGACGCGCCGGTCGCGATCGGCGATGCGCCGTTCGACTAGGCCGCGCGACTCCAGCTTGTCGACCAGCGACGTCACGTTGGAAGCATCGCAGCCGAGGGAGCTCGCGAGCTCGCTCATCGTCATGGGGCGGTCGATGCTCAGCTGTTTGAGGGCGAAAACCTGCTGGGGGCTGAGATCGAACGCGCTAGCTACCGACTCCATGTAGGGCTTGCTCGATTTGAAAACCTGGTACATCAGCTCCCAAGCCAGGGCCCCGGCCGATTCCGGGACGATAGGCTCGAGCTTCACGCCTTGCGTCACCCCACGAGTGTACCAGGAAAAAGGTTTCAAGTCCAATATATTGACCTATCAGATAGTTGATGCTATAAAGTATCTGATTTACCAAGTAAAGTTTCGAAGAGCTGTTCCGTACCCTCGGAGGACGCCGTGCCACACCGAAAGACCCCCAACTCCCGCCCCGCCCTGGCCGGCTGGCTTCAAGAACTCCTGCGCGGCCCCGTCGCCCCGACCGGAGACTATTTCCTGCGCCTGCACGACAACGTGGCCGCGAGCGCCCCGGAGTGCTCGCCCTGCGGTTGAACGCCGCCGCCGAGTCCGATGACGGGGTGCTGGTCGCCGCCGCTCGCGAGGGGTCGGCCGACGCCTTCGGCGCCTTGGTCGACCGTTACCGAGCTCCGGTCGTGCGACTGGCGTACCGGCTGACGCGCGATCCCGACGAGGCCAAGGACATCGCGCAGGACGCGTTCCTGCGTGCGTACCGCCGGCTGGGTGAGTTCCGGCCGGACCGGCCGTTCTCGCGCTGGCTGTTCGTCATCGCGCGCAACGCGTCGCTCGACGCGATCCGCCGCCGCCGCCGCGCGGCGGTCCTGGCCGCCAAGGACGAGGCGCCGCCGCTCGAGTTCGGTCCCGAGGAGCTGGCGGTTCGCAACGACGAGGCCCTGCGCGTGCACGTGGCCCTCGGATCGCTGCCGCCGAAATATCGCGACGTCCTCGAGCTCTACTACATCGGCGACCTGCGCTATCGCGAAATCGCGCTCGAGCTCGGCATCCCGATCGGCACGGTAAAGACGTACATCTCGCGGGCGAAACGGCGACTGCGCGAAGAACTGACGGCGCCGCTCGCGGCGTAGCGCCCGCCGACCCGCGATCGGCTGCTAGCGCCCCATCGAGTAGAATTCGCGGTTCGGGCGCATGTCGAGCGCGCCCGCCATGCGGTTCGAGAAGCCGAAGAAGGCGGCGATGGCGGCGATATCCCAGATATCGTCGTCGGAAAAGCCGGCGTTGCGAAGCGCCTCGATCTCCTCATCGTCGGCCGCGAATCCTTGTTCGTTGACGCGCGACGCGAACGCCAGCATGGCGCTCAGGCGCGGCGTCAGGTCCGCAGTTTGCCAGTTGATCGCGATCTGGTCGGCGAGGACCGGGTCCTTGCCGAGCACCCGCAAGGCCGCCGAATGCGCCGTGACGCAATATTGGCACTCGTTCTCCGCGGACACCGCCACGACGATCGCCTCGCGCTCGGCGCGCGAAAGGCCGCCGTCGCCCTTCATCAGGACGTCGTGATATGTCATGAAAGCCCGGAAATGCTCGGGCCGTTTTGCATAGACGCGGAAGACGTTCGGGACGAAGCCGATCTTCTCGCGGTTTTTCGCGTAGACGCTTGCGATGTCGTCCGGGAGTCCCGCCTCGGCGGCTTCGCCGAAGCGGGACGGTAGGTCGCCGGCCAATTTACATCTTGCCGGGTGCGGGCGTCGCCATATTGCTGCTGCTGAGGTCGGCGCACGCGACGTAGGTCGCGAGGTCGTTGGTCGACTTGTGGACGTTGACCGCGAAACCGCCGGTCGTCAGCGCCGAGATCGAAGCCTTGACCGTCGTGGTCGACTTGCCGTCGACGACGTTCGAGAGCGGGTACTTGGGGCTGGGATCGAGCTTGGCGCACGTTCCGGGGTGGATGTGCGCCGGTTGGGCGGCGGCGGGTGCGCCGCTCAGTGCGATGGTCACGGTGGTGGCGTCGCCGTCGGGCTGGAGCGTGACCGTGCCCGTTTCGCCCGACGAGCTCTGTGCGACGAACGCGTAGGTTTTCGCGTCGGACTTCGTCGAGCTCATGCTATCGGCTGCGAAGGCCGGCGCCGCGACGCAGAGCGCCGCTAGGGAGGCGAAGAGCGTGTTCCGTGCATTCATAATACGTGAGAGTTCGCACGTGCTTATTTGGAGCCTGCTTTACTCTACTTGACTGCTTAGCGGCGCAGTTTACGCTTGGCGCCCGGCCGGGCCTTCGGCTTGAACGGCAGACCGGGAACGAATTTGCGGTCGTGGCGCAGCGAGGCGTCGACGTCTTCGCAGCCGATCGGCGTGAACGCGCCGCAGTCGTGCGGCCGCGAATCGTAGATGCCGCAATAGTAACGGCCGGAGCCGCTGCCCTTGAGGAAGACGCAGCGGCTCGCGATGTCGTCGGTAACCTTGCGCAGGTACCCGACGACGTAACCGTCGGCCGAGTCGCGTTTGACGACGTATTCGTCGAGCGCTTCCTGATACGCGATTCCGAACCGGTCCGCGATGCGCTGCACGTCGGCGCGCGTCACGAACGGCTCGTAACCGCTGCAGCATTCGGCGCAACCCGGCGGGCAGGCGAGGTTCTCGGGCAGATCGCGCAGGTGCTTGCGCGCGAGTTCGATGACCGCGCGAATCGCCTGCACGAATTCGGGGTCGTCGTTATACTTGTACGACCATTCCTTCTGCGTGATCTCGTTCGCATTGTAACGGTGCGTCGTCTTCTTGTTATAGGTCACCGTGATGTGCTCTTCGGTGATCTCGATTTCGTCGACTTGCTCCATCGGAGCGAGGTCCATCAGCCCGAGCGTCGTCGGCTGGCCGGTCCGGCGAGTGAACGAGCGCAACTCGCGCAGCGCCGCGGGCGAGATGAGATCGATCGTCTCCTGCATGGCTGGCGGGTTCGCGCAAGCCTCCCCTCGACCCCGCGGCCCGGGCCGCTCACGCCGCGCGTTTCGCCGGGGATGGCGACCTTTCGCGCGAACGCGTCGTTATGCCGGGTATGCTCTCCTTCGTAACGCGCGCGTCCGCCGCCGCCGTCCTGCTCGCCGCGCTGGCGGTGAGTGCGCGCGCCGCCGGAGGCGGCGACGTTCGCGCCAAGATCTTCGGCGCGTTCGCAAACGTCAAGTCGTACAAGCTGACCGTTCTCGGCTCCGTCCGGTCGCTGGGCGTTTGGATATCTCCTAACAGATATCAGATGACCACCGAATTCGAGGGCAAGCCGGTCAAGACGATCATCATCGGCAAGGACTATTGGACCCTCGCGGACGGGAAATGGGAGAAGTCCGGGACGGCCGGCAACAATCTCGACGTCGATATCGCGGGCCTCGTTCGAACTGCGAAGGCCGACCCGGCGCCGTTCGTCAGCCTGCCCGAGCAAACGCAGGACGGCAAACGGGTCGGCGCGTTCGAATACACGTTCAAAGACGGTACCGAAGAGACGTGTAACTACGACCTGAAGACCTACCTCGTCACGCGTTGTAAGACCGACGAGCTGACCCTGCTGTACTCGGGCTACAACGATCCCTCAAACCACGTCGCCAATCCGAAATAGCGGCCCCGGTACGGTCACTTCGCGTCGAGGATGGTCACCTTGCCGTTCTTGAGCTCGTAGGTTCCGCCGGCGATCCGCAGCTTGTGGCTCGAAACGCCGCCCGCCAAGACGGACGAGCCTTCGCGGGCCGCAGACATTTGGGCCCGGACGTTCGCCGCGATCGCGTCGTCGAGGCTTCCGTCCTGCCGGACGACGGATTCGATAGCGGGGCCGATCGCGCGCGAAAAGGCGCTCAGGTGCGGCGGTAGCGGCTTACCGGTTTTGATGCTGTCGTAGGTCGCCTTGACCGCGCCGCAGTTGCTGTGGCCGAGCACGAGCAGCAGATTCGAACCGAGGCTCTCGAACCCGTATTCCATGGTGCCCAGGCCGTCGTCCGTGACGTAGTTGCCGGCGATGCGGATCACGAACAGATCGCCGACGTTCTCATCGAAGATAAGCTCCGGCGGCGTGCGGGAATCCGAACACGTCAAAACCGTCGCGTAGGGGCTCTGGCCGCCGGCTAGCGCCGTTCGCCGTTCGTCGAGGTTACTGCGGTTCTCCAGCGCTCCGGATACGAAACGCCGGTTTCCCGCCGCAAGCCTGGCGAAGGCGGCATCGGCCGGCACGCCGGTACCGGCCGGTTCGGCGCCGTACGCGGGGGCCGTCGCGAAAGCCACGGCCACGGCGCCCCGGAGAAACGCGGCGCGATCGAGTCCTCTGGGCTGGTGTTGCATGGACGCGCTTTCTTAGCGTTCCGCTCCTTCGCCTTCGCGCCGGCCGGCGCGAGGTTGCCGCCCGTTTCGGGAGAAGCGGACGAGCGATGGCTAGCGCGATCGGCGTCGATCTCGGGGGATCCCACGTGCTCGCGGCCACGGTCGGCGACGACGGGCGCATCGTGGACCGTTCCGAATACGACATCACCGACCGCGACCCCGAGATCGTCGTGAAGGCGATCGTGCGCGCGGTCGGCGACGTGCTGGGACGCGCGAAGGGCGCCGTGTCGGCGATCGGCCTCGGTTCGCCCGGGAACATCGATATCGCCACCGGAACGGTCCGCTATTCGCCGAACTTCGGCTGGCACGACGTTCCCTTGGGGGCGCGTCTGCGCGAACAGCTAAACCTGCCGGTCCACATCGGCAACGATGCCCGCTGCGCCACGCTCGGGGAGCATACGTACGGCAGCGGACAAGGCACGGCGAACTTCGTTTTGCTGACGCTCGGAACCGGCATCGGCGGCGGGATCGTCGCGGGCGGCACCCTGCTGCTGGGCACAGCGGGCGGCGCCGGTGAGATCGGGCACCACCAGATCCGCGCGACCGACGGATTCGTGTGCAACTGCGGCAAGATCGGTTGTTTCGAAGCCCAAGCCTCGGGCACCGGCCTCATTCGTCACGCCCTCGCGCTCGCGCACTCCTTCCCGCGTAGCCAGCTCGTGAGCGGAAAACCCGAGAAGCTCGGCTCCAAAGCGATCCGGCGCGCGGCGGAACAGCGCAATCCGCACGCGCTCGCCGCTTGGAACCGCTACGTCGACGACCTCTCGCGCGGCGTCGCGAACGTGATCGCGTTCGTGAATCCGGAACTGATCGCGCTCGGGGGCGGCGTGGCGTCGGCGGGCGAGTTCATGCTGTCCGCGCTGCGGCCGCGCGTCGACGAGCTGACGACCATGGTTCCGCGCGGCCACACGAAGCTCGCGATCGCGGCGCTGGGGAACGATGCGGGCGCGATCGGCGCCGCGACGATGGCCCGGCGCGGCGGCCTGGGCGCCTGCGGGAAGTGAAGGTCTAGCAGCGGGCTCGGCCGGGGGCGCTACAGGGCGGCGGCGGCGGCGATCGGTTTGAGCGGGGGGGCTTCCGAGAGCTCGCCCAGCGCGATGTTGGCGATCAGTCCGGCGATGCGGCGCGAGCTTCCGCGCGGCGCTACGGACGCTTGGCGGTCGCGCATCGTCTGGAGCCGTTCGAGGTTTGCCACGATGCGGCGAACGGACCGGACGACGTCGTTGGTCGTCAAGGCGACCACGCCGATGCCGTTGGTGCGGACGTACTCGAGGTTGCCGTATTCCTGCCCCGGGATGAAGTCGTAGACGACGACCGGGACCTCGGCGAGGCTGGCCTCGGCGATCGTTCCCGGACCGGCTTTGGTGACGAGCAGATCCGCCGCGCGCATCAGTTCGGGGACGTTGTCGCAGTAGCCCAGGATCGTCATCGGAGTGGGTAACGACGGCGCCAGTTCGGTCAGCTTCGCGCGCAGCGCCGCATTGCGGCCCGTCACGACCACGAGATGGAGCGGCAGCTTCGATTTCGCGAGCGCCAGCGTGGTCGGCAACAGCTTGCCGCCGCCTTCGCCGCCGGCCATCAGCAGCGCGACGGTTTTCTCGCTGGGCAAGCCCAAGTGGGTGCGGCACTGCAGCTTCGTGTTGGAAACGTCCTCGAATTTCGGGTGGACCGGATGGCCCAGATGGTAGATGCGTTCGCTCGGAATACCGCGCTCCCGGGCGCGCTGGTAGACTTCGCGGGCGGGGACCACGACCGCGTCGACCTCCGGCACGAGCCAGCCTTCGTGGACCCGGCCGAGGTCGGTCACGACGGTGATGACCGGAACGTCCGTCAGCTTGGCGTCGGAACGGGCGCGCAGCGCGGCGTGGTTGAGCAGCGGGTGCACCGAGACGATGACGTCGGGCTTATAGCTCAGGAAGAGGTCGCGCAGCCGCTCGCGGTAGAGCGGTTCGCAAAAGCGGATGACGCTGCGGAAGCGGCGGCGGCCGTTGGTCGCGTGGTACAGCGCGCCGTAGATCGGCGGGGCAAAACGAAGGGCCGCACTATACGCGGGCCCCAATTTCGATAGCGGAAAACTGCAATGGGAGGCGACGTCTTCGACGCGGTGCTCGAAACGGAGCAGTTCTCCGTGCGGCCCGGTCGTGACCTCGTCGAGAGCGGCCCCGATGGCGTTCGCCGCGCTGCGGTGCCCGCCGCCCGTATCCGAAATCAGTAACAGGACGCGTTTGGTCATCTACCCTCTGCTTAACTTCGAGCTATGCTCGCTGCGTGTTTCGCAGCGTTCGCAGGGCGCGAATCCGTTGCAATCGCTTCAGTGCCGTACGACGGCGACGTTGGGCGGTTCGAACGTACGTCAATAACGCGCGCGCCGGCGCATCGTAGAACCGAAAGATGTCGCCGAACTCCACATCGGGGTTACGGTGATGGCCGTCGTGGTCCTCCGGCAACACCAGTCCGACGGCGCGGCTCAGACGCACGAGCCACGGAGGGCTGACCCAGCCGATTTCCGTCATATGCCGCCACCACACGTGGCCCTGGCCGAGCACGAGCCCCAGGAGCGCGCCCGCGGCGGACCAAGGCCCGAGGAAACACAGCGCGGTCGCAAGAGCGATGTACGGCAGCGCCCCGAGCAGCCCGTCGAGCAGGATTTCGGGATCCTTCGAGATGACCGCGTGATCCCAATAGGAACGGCTGCGGTCGTGGTGGGTTCTCAAGTGCAGTTTGAACCAGATGTGCTGCGGCACGTGATACAAGAACGTAGAAGCGAAGTCGCCAACGACAAGAACGATGGCGAGGGATACCAAGAACATCACGGTGCCGCCCTCATAACCAACCTATCGAAAACTCCGATTCACGTTGCGACCTAAGCCTTTTCCCGTCGGTCTTGGGCTGAGCGAGCATATCCACCTGCCCGCGCTCCTCCTCGCGGCTGCCTCGGCTTGGGTATCGTGCGCCGGCCCGCAGGTTTCATCGCACGGCGCAGCTGCGACTTTCCATGCCCGCAGCGTCAGCCTGAAGAACCTCGAAGACCGCGTCCAAAGCTGGCGCTTGCCGCTACCGTCGTCGGAATTGCGGGGGTTGCGGTTGCTGTACGATACCCCGATTTCGGCCGGTCCAACGCTCGGCGCCGTGCACTCGATCGTCCGGAGCAACCCCCGGCTCGACCCATTCGACGCGCTGCGTCTGGCGACGGCGGCGGTCGGCTTCGCTCGCGAGCGCGGGCTCGACCCGGGTTTTTTCTGCGCGACGCTGCTCCAGGAGTCGGCCTTCGCACCCGACGCGAGATCGGCCGCAGGCGCGGTCGGGATCGCGCAATTTACCCTCGACACCGCCGACGGCGAGGGCATCGACCCCTTCGATTGGTCCGACGCCATGCGCGGCTCTTCCGACCTGCTGGCCCGCTACGTCCGGGCGTATGACGGCGTCTATCCCGACCCGTACGCGGCCGCCCTGGCCGCGTACAATGCCGGCCCCGGCGCCGTCGACGCGTACCACGGCGTCCCGCCCTACGCGGAGACCCGCGAGTACGTCTCCGACATCTACGACCGCTGGGCGCGCATCGAGCGGGACGCGGGTTCGGGCGCTCGCTGAGCCCCGAACCGCGGTTGTTGGGAGAGCTGCCTTACCGGGCGCGGCGGGTCGCCGGCTGCGTCCGTTCCGGGCGACGCTGCCCGCAGCGACGTACCGGGGT
>CAWBES010000021.1:0-777453 GCA_963787965.1 uncultured Alphaproteobacteria bacterium | reverse complement strand
TGAATCCGGGAGAAAACGTGCAACTGACGCCGATCGGCACGATCCGTACGTCGTTTTCCGAAGCCGCGGGAACGCCGATTCAGCCGTACCGCGCGCGCGGTTCGCTCGGCACCGTCGAGATCTTCGATCGGTTCGCAGACGGACTGAGGGACCTCGAAGGTTTCGATCGCATCTGGCTGCTGTATTGGTTTCACCGCGCGTCGCCCGCACGGATGCGCGTGATTCCGTACCGCGACACCGTCGCGCGCGGGGTGTTCGCCACGCGCGTGCCCGCGCGGCCGAACCCCATCGGCATCTCTTCGGTGCGTGTGCTCGCCGTCGAGGGCAACGTGCTGCGCATCGCGGAGGTCGACATCTTGGACGGCACGCCGCTCTTGGATATCAAACCGAACGTCCCGCAGTACGATACGTATCCGACCGTACGCTGCGGCTGGCTGGACGGCGTTTCGGAAGGACCCGGCATCGCCGACGCGCGCTTCGAACGCGCCGATTCGTAAGGTTTAGGCCGTCCTAAGTGTTCGTTGAATGCTGCGTTCCGGCGTTGACGGTTGCAGCGCTTGCATAGTGCATCGTGCGTTTCGGAACGTTACATTCGATCGGCGACGTACTCAGACGATCTTCGAATGTGGAGGGACCGTGCTCGGCCGATCGGCGGCAAAGACCAAGGGGCGCTCCGCGGCGCTTCCGATCGGCGCGACCTTCGAGGCGGCGAAGCTGCTCGAACCAAATGACGCGATTGCCGAATACTTGAAGCGCTTGCGCCCGCGCGCGCCGGAAAGCGAAGTCGTGGGCCTGACGGCGGTTTCCGGGCGCATTCTGGCGCGCGACGTCGTTTCCGCCGGCGATTACCCCGCTTGCGCTCGTTCGACGATGGACGGTTTTGCGATCCGGGCGGAGGGTCCGAGGGTGCGGCGTATCGCCGGCGAGAGCCGCGCGGGCTCCCTGCCGGCGTGCGCGATAAGCCCGGCCGATGCGATGCGCGTTAGCGCTCGCGCGGTGCTTCCAAACGGCGCGGATACCGTCGTGCCGATCGAAGACGTCGAAGAACGGGGCGGCGAGATCGTCTTGCGCTCCGCCGCGCACGAGGGCGAGTTCGTGACCGGACGCGGAGCCGATATGCGCTCCGGTGAGGTCGTGTTGAAAGCGGGCCGCCGCGCCGGCGGGCCCGAGCTCGGAGTGCTCGCGGCCCTTGGGGCGGTCGATATCCCCGTGTACCGCAAGCCGCGCGTCGCGATCGCGTCGACGGGGGACGAGCTCGTCGATCCGTCGGAACGGCCCGCCGCAGGTCAAGAACGCGACTCGAACCGTTACGCCGTCGCCGCAACGCTCGCGGCATTAGGCTGCCGGCCGATTCACCTGCCGCATGCGGTCGACTCGCCGACCTCGTTGCGCAGTACGATTCGTGCGGCGCTGGCTCGGGCTGATGCTGTCGTGGTCATTGGCGGCACGTCGGTCGGGGACCGCGACCTGACGCCGGAGGTCATCGACGGAATCGGCCGTCCCGGCGTCATCGTTCACGGGCTTCGCGTCAAGCCCGGCAAACCGACGGTGCTGGCGGCGATCGGCGACAAGCCCGTCATCGGTCTTCCGGGCAATCCGGCGTCCGCGCTGATGATCGCGGAGGCGGTCGTCGCTCCGATCTTCCGCCGCTTGACCGGCGCGACGCAGTCTGCCGTGTCGTCGTACGAAGCGGTGGCCGCAGCCGATTTCGTCGGAGGCGACGGCTGGACGTGGTACGTTCCTGCGGCGCTCGAGGAAACGGAACGCGGACTCACTGCGACGCCCCTGTCGCTGCGTTCGTCGCACGCGAGCTTGCTCGCGCGGGCTCACGGTTATGCGATTCTCACGGACCGCGAGTCACGGATCGCCGCCGGCAGGCACCTCAGAATCCGGCCGTTCGCGGCCGGCCGGGAAATGTAGCCGTCGGGAGTTTGCGTGATCGGCACATCGTGGGTGACGATGTACGATGCAGGCGCACGCGCTATCGACCTCGCCCGTGAAGCGATCGAGCGGACTCTGTACGGATCCGATCGTTGATTATCGCTGCGCATCGCATGGCGGCGGACATGGGCGCTCCGGTGCCGTTTCGCAGGGCCCATAGACGAACTGAAGCTTCCAGTCTATACTGGGTTTCCAGTTTCCAGAATCTAGGAGCGTTCCATGGCCGCCACTTCGTTTCCGAGAAAAGTCACCAAGGGACGTGTCGTCCGCACGCCTGACGGCTTTGAGGTTGGCCAAACGGTACATTTTGTTGCCGTCTCCCCCCGGACGTGGCTCATGACGTTGGAGCCCCTGGCAGAGGCTGAACGGCTGGTTGCGGCACTCCCTGGGACTCCTCCGTCGCCGTGGGCAGACGCGATGACGCGGGTTCGAGGGGCGGCGCACGCGACGGGCAGGCGGACGCGCGTAGCTGGGCCGGTCGAACGCGAATCGGTGACTTCGGACGCGGACGCCATGAGCGCTGCCGCGATCGTGGTGCCGAAGCGGAAAGCAAGGAGAGCGCGTGCCGTGGTATGACGATTCGGTTCTCTACTATGGGACGTCGCCCGAGGTTCTGACCCAGGGCGACATCGTCATTGCGGCAACCGGAGTATTCGAGGGTGATCGAGGCGACGTGGCGCCTGCGTCGCCGTTATATTTTGGGGAAGAACGCCGGGCCCAAGTCTGGCTTAGCTCGACCGGCGCACTCCCCGAAGCGCCGAGTCTCGCTCTCCGAGCGCGATGGGGCCTGGCTATGGTACTCCCCCACGCCTGCGCGCTCGAAAAGGAATTCAACGAGCGCGTCGCTTCGCTGCTTGCCGGCGGGCGGGACCAGCGCGAATCCGAAGCAGCCGCGAACGAAGATCCAACGCTGGACCGGTTCGTCGCGCTCGCGCCCCTTTGCGCGTACGACGAGCTGGACGCCGAACGCCACCCGGGCGTTCGCGCCGGGACTCGGCTCGGCTCGTTTCCCGTTCCCGAGTCTCGCGAGGCCGGCATTCCGGCGGCCTGGGTCGATCTACGCCGGATTTCGACGACCGACGTGAGCCTCATCGATGTCGACCCGCTCCGGCTGGCGTCCCTGTCGCAGCTCGCGCAGGCCCATCTCCAGGCCGCCCTGGCGAAGCATTGGGCGTATCGCGATCTCACCCGGTACGACGAACTCCAGCGCGCCTTCGGTCAGCGAATCACGGAGATCGTGCCGATCTCGACGGGGAAAAGGATGCACGTCGGATTCACGCTCGAAGACGGCACGCAGCTTGTTTTCGACGCCTCAGATAAGCCGCTGCCGCCGGCAGACCCGCCCGCGCGTCGTTCGCGCACTCGCCCCAAGTAGGAGACCTTCCGATGCCGACAGCCCGTGCACCCCGGCTTCAGGTTTGGCACTTCGTGCGGATGTTATGAGCGGCGAGTTTGGGATGGCTGAGTTCACGGCAGACCTGTACGATGTGGCCGAGGTCCGCGGCGGTTCCGTGATGGACTGTCCGAAACGATGGCAGCAAGAGACATGATGTATTACGAATTGGACTCCGACCCGGCAACGCGCGCGTTCGCCAGGTCACTGATTGCCTTCGCTAAATATGGAGATGGCGCGGTCCGGTGCCTTTTCAATCCAGGCGTCGCTGACGAGCGCGGCGAATCGGAAATCGAACCTTTGCTTCGAGAAGTGGCTCCGTCGCATGCTCGATTCGGTGGTCATCCAGAAGCAACTATTGGAGTACTGGACACCAACAGCCATTGCGGACGCCCTCCGCTGACTCTGACTACCTCGATTTCGCCGCATCATCTAGCGGATGCGCTTTAGCCGGCTTCTGCCCGCCGATTTCTCGCTTCTTGTTCGCGCTATGTGCGAATCTGTGTTGATATCGCGACGATAACGTACGATACGAGCCAAAATGCGGCCCACGCTACGAGAGGCCAGCCTGTCGTGAAGCGGCCGATAGCGAGGACCCCTCCAATCTCGATTATTACGAACCCGAGCGTAAAAGCCCATCCCGCGGGCGATCCGGGTTCAAGACCCCATCCTAGACGTTTCTTTCGGAACATGATAGGAGTCCTTGCTCGGTGCGGCTCGTCCGCAATGGCCGGCGGTCGTGTTTACGCGCCGCGTGCCGCAGCCGCGGCAGCGTCGCGCAAGTCGACGTAATTCGGGATGCGCGGCAGGCCGAGGTTGGCGCGCATCATGTTAATCAGGATGCAGCCTTGTTCGATCGCGTCGTCCAGGGCGACGTGCGTGTGGGGCAGGTTTTCGTCGATCCATTCCGGCGGGTATTGGCGCTTTCCGACGTGGCGGTACTGGCGCTTCATCACGGCGGCGGCGTAACTGCGCATGTCCAGGCTGGCGAACCCGATCGGGCTTTCGCCGAGGAAGCGCTGAAAATAGTAATACATGAACGTGAAGTCGAAACCGCTCGGCGCGCCGCACAAGACGGGCCGGCCGAAGCGGCGCATGTCGTCGAGCCACGACTTGCACTCGACCATCGCGCCGCGCGCGGAGATCAGGCCCTCGCGCGATTTCCGGTAGGCCTCCGCTTGCTCCGGCTGCGCCCACCAGTGCATCGTGCGCTCGTCGATCTCGGCGCCGTCGAGCAACTCGAGGTTGCGGGAGAACGTGCCGACCAGTTGCTTCTCGAGCGTGAACGCCGCGAGGCCGATGCTCAACATCGAAAAGAGCCCCGGACACGGGCCGTCCGCTTCGATGTCACAAGAAATGTAGAGTTCGGGGGTCGGTTGCTGCTGTTCGTGTGCGATGGCGTGGATTTGGCACGCAATCCGCCCCGGTCCTGTTGGCAGCCGCCGGCGCGCGCCGAGCCGCTCGGCAGGAAGCTCCGCACGGGTGCGAGATGTGTCGCGTGTGAACGACGACGCGCGCCGCGCTTTCCTGGGCGAACTCATCGACGACGCCGGGATGTTTCCACCGGCGCGCCTGCCGGTTTCGGAGGCGCTGGCGGCGCACGAGCGAGCCGTCGCCGGCGAGGCCTTCTGGATCGTGGGACGCTTGGTGGTACCCGCCGCGCTGCTAGCCGAGGTCGCGCGGCAGCTCGACGACGCACCCAACCCGCAGGCCGTGTCGGCGGTGCTCGAGTTCGCGGACGGCGACCCCGCCGCCGCGCTTGCAGCGCTCGCCCGGCAAGCGTCGGCGCGGGCCGATCGGGTTGCGCTCGAAGCCGTCGAGTGCCCGCTTGCTGCGATCGCCGGGGAGACCGACGATGAACGGCTCGAACGCTTTCTCGCGGCGGCCGATGCGGCCGCGTTCGATGAACCGCCGACGTTCTATCTCGAGATCGCTCCCGGGCGGACCGGCGCCCCGGAAGGCTTGCTGGCGCTGCACCGCGCGCGCGAACGCGAGCCGCGGCGCGCGCTGTTCGCGAAGCTTCGCTGCGGCAGCCCGGACGGGGCGGCAATTCCGCTGCCGGCGGCGCTGGCGAGCTTCATCTGGGAAGCGAATCGTCTGAGCGTGCCGTTCAAGGCGACCGCGGGGCTGCACCACCCGGTCCGGCACGAGGCGCTTGCGGGCGGAGCGGTGCACGGATTTCTCAACGTCATCGGTGCGGCGGTGCTCGCGCGCGCTCGTGGCCTGGACCGCGACACGCTGGAGTCGCTCGTCACGGAGAGCGATCCGGCACGCTTCGAGCTCGGCGCGCGGCGCTTCGCGTGGGCGGGCATCGGCGCCGGCGCGGATGAGATCGGCGAGGCGCGGGTGCGCTTCATCCACTCGTACGGCAGTTGCAGTTTGGAAGAACCGGTCGCGGGCTTGCGGGCGCTAGGTTTCCTGCCGGCGGCGATTCCGTCGTGAGCTTCGATGCGACGACGGATCCCGCGCTGCGTTCGTGGGTGCCGGTCGACGCCGATAGCGACTTCCCGCTTCAGAACCTGCCGCTCGGAGCGTTCGTACGCGACGGCGACGCACCGCATCTCGGCAGCGCGATCGGCGCGCTCGTGGTCGATTTGCACGTCCTGGCCCGCGAAGGCGCCTTCGACGGCGCTTTTCCGAACGCGCGCGCGGCGCTGAGCGCCGAGAACCTCAACGCCTTGCTCGCGGCCGGCCGGCCGGCGTGGCGAGCGCTGCGCGCGCGGCTGTCGGCGCTGCTGCGGGCGGGCGATACGACGCTGCACGAAGCGGGACTCGTGGACCGCGCGCTGGTCGCGCAAGACGCCGTGCTCCCGGTCTTGCCGGTGGCGGTGGGCGATTACGTCGATTTCTATTCGTCGCTGCAGCACGCGACCAACGTGGGCAAGATCTTTCGTCCCGACGCGGATCCGTTGCCGCCGAACTGGCGTTACTTGCCGATCGGGTACCACGGCCGGACCGCGACGATCGTGCCGGCCGGGACGCCGGTCGTGCGCCCGAGCGGACAAACCAAGACCGGCGACGCGCCGCCCGTCTTCGGGCCGTCCCGGGCGCTCGATTTCGAGCTCGAGCTGGCCTTCGTCACCGGCGACGGACCCGAACCGCCCGCTTCGATTTCGACCGCGGACGCGCGCGACCGCATCTTCGGCGTCGCGCTGATGAGCGATTGGAGCGCGCGCGACATCCAGGCCTGGGAGTATCAGCCGCTCGGTCCGTTTCTCGCGAAGTCGTTCGCGACCACGCTCGGTCCCTGGATCGTGACGCTCGACGCGCTCGAGCCGTACCGCGTCGCCGGCCCCGTGCAAGAGCCGCCCGCGTTAGCGCATTTGAGGACGAGCGAACCCGAGGGATACGACATCGCGTTCGAGATCGCGCTGCGCACGGCCGCTATGCGCGAGCGCGGCGCCGCCGCCACGGTCGTCGCGCGCACGAACTTCAGGGCGATGTACTGGACGATGGCGCAGCAGCTGGCGCACGCGACCAGTAACGGCGCGCGGGTGCGCGCCGGCGACGTGTTCGGTTCGGGCACGATCTCGGGCGACGCGCCCGATTCGTACGGCAGCATGCTCGAACTCGCGTGGCGCGGCGCGCGTCCGCTCGCGCTCGGCGACGGAGCGGTGCGGACGTTTCTCGAGGACGGCGACGAAGTCGTGATGCACGGCGCGGCGGTGCGCGACGGACTCGCGCGCGTCGGGTTGGGCGAACTGCGCGGCCGGGTGGTCCCGGCCAACGCCGCGGCTGCGGAAGAGTCACGCTAAGTACATCTGGTTGCCGTCGCTGAAACCCAGCCGGCGGTAGAGCGCGCGACCGGCGTCGCTCGGATGGACCACGATCTTGCGCACGCCGCGCGCGCGCGCCGCATCGAGCGCCGCAGCGCAGAGGTCCCGTGCGAAGCCGCGCTTTCGAAGGGGCGGCGCGACGTACACGCCCGCGAGTTCGGCATGCAGCGAGGTGCTCGCGTAGGGCAACCGCCGCCAGAAGAGCACGGACGCGCAGCCCAGGATTTCACCCTCGCAGACGAGGAGCCGCGCGGCGAGCCGGCCCTCCCCGAACAGCGACGCGAACTCGGCGACGGCCGCACGCTCGAAGCCGTCCGCAGTGGAGGGCGCGAGCAGTCCGAGCTCGACGTGGCTGGCGCGGCGCAAGCGCGCGAGCGCGGCCGCGTCGGCGCCCGTCGCCGCGCGCATACAGTGAGTCGTTACGTCGATCACCCATCCATCCTTTGCAAAATAAAAAGCGCGCTGCCGATGCAGCGCGCCCGTGGTTATCGCTTCTCGGTGCCGGTTACGTGCGCGTGCCGGCACCCGATGCGTTAAGCACGGGCGGTGTGGGCGGTCGCGGACGCGGGCGGAAGAACATACGCGCAGTTAACCACACGCCGCGCCGCGGCGTCAAGAGCTGGACGTGAAGAGACCCGCGCCGCCGGAGCGACGCGGGTCTCGAACGGGCCGTTACGGCAGTTTCGAGGAGAGGCCGTAGCCGCTCTTGATCGAGCCGATGCCCGAGGCTTGGTCGTAACCGGTCTTGGCCGTGTAGCCGAAGTTGTTCCCCGACGTGATGTCGTGGAAATACGTGTACGCGCCGCCGAACGCGCTATAGATCGCCGGGTTCACGAAGCCGGCGCGCGCGCCGTTTTGCCCGGCGAGCTGGGTCAGGTACGCGGTGAATATCGGCGACGCCCACGACGTGCCGCCGATCGGTCCGATCCATTTGCCGTTGAAGTACAGCGACGCGCCGTAGCTGGGATCGGCCGAGAGTGCGATATCGGGTTGATTGCGGCCGCTGGCGATCACGCCGCCGACACCCGATTGGTAGGACGGTAGCGCGAAGAACGTGGAAACGCCGCCGCCGCCCGCGCCGCCGTTGGAGTTCCAGACTTCCTCCGCACTCCACGCGCCGGTGGAGGTTACCTGTAGCGAGGTGCCGCCGACCGAGACGAACTCCGGTCCGCCGGACGGAGCCGAGACCCCGGTCGTGCCGTTCGGACCTTCGTCCGAGCCCGAGTCGCCGGACGACGCCGAGAACGTGATGCCCTTGGCGGCACCCTGCGTGGCGATCTGGTTCGTCGCCGTGGCAAAGGTGGTGTCGCTGCTCTCACTGCCGCCGAAGCTCGAATTGAGCGCGTCGACGACGTTAGCCGAGACGGCTGCGTTGTACGCATCTTCGATGTCTTGGTCGGTTGCGGACGGGAACTCGTAGACGTAGATGTTCGCAGCGGGGGCGAGACCTTCGATCGTCTCCACGTCGAGTTCGGTCTCGACCGACGCGCTGCTGGTGCTGCTGCTGAAGCTCGCACCGCCGTCGACGGCGACCTTGTTCGTCGTTCCGGTGCGGGTGATGCCCCATTCGTTTTCGTACGCGGTGAGGTCGCTTGCGAGGTAGTCGGCCCAGATCACGACGCCCGCCGCACGGCCCGCGCCGTTATAGCCGTGCTGCACCGGCAGGTCGTATCCGTTCGCGATCGCGATCGGACCGTAGCCGCCGTCGGGTCCGTTGAGCGCGCCGCCGATCGGCGAGCCGCCGCCTGAGGTCGGCGTGGGCGTCGGAATCGGGGTCGCAGTCGGGGTGGCCGTCGGAGTGGCGGTCGGAGTGGCGGTCGGCTTGGGCGTTGGGGTCGGAGTGGCCGTCGGGCCGCCGGTCGGGGTGGCCGTCGGCTTGGGCGTTGCGGTCGGGGTGGCCGTCGGCGTCGGAGTCGGAGTCGGCGTCGCACCGCCGCCCGTCAGGCTGACGTCGTCGACGTACTGGTACGTATGGTACCTGCGATACCCGTCGCCGTGAACGCCGAAGTACAGGTACACGGATTGGCCGGCGTAGGCCGACAGGTTGAACGTGCGCTGCGTCCAGCCGTTCGTGTTGTTGACGGTCTGATAGAGCGAGTCGAGCACGTCGCCGTAGGCGTCGAGCAGGGCCGCCCATTGCCAGGCGTACGCGGCGTTGGGTTCGGTCGAGCCCTGGTAGACCCAGAACGACAGGACGCCTCCGGCCGGAACCGTCACTTCTTGGGAGAGGCCGGCGTCGCCGTTAATTTCTCCGCCGGACGTCGTGCCGGCGAACTCCGAGTATTTCCCGGTGTGCGCCTTCGCAGTCGTTACGGCGGCGTTGACGTTGCCCGTTTGCTGCCAGTACGTGTAGCCGCCGGATTCGAAGCCCGGGTCCTGCACGACGTTCGCGGCATAGGGACGGCGCGAGTTGGAGCGCGCCGCGTGCGGCCGCAGACGGACGGGCGTCGCCGCCTTGCCGACCGGGCGTCCGCCGGTCGATTGCGCCAGCAGGCTCGCGCGTTGCTGCTGCGCGAGGCGCTGCGGGGCGTTCGCGAAGCGGTACAGCGGACGGACGACGTCGAGGTCGTTGAGGCCCGCGACGGTCCCGACGATTCCGCGCAGTTCGGCGGGGATGACCCCCGGGAGCACGTTTTGGTAACGGATGCCCGTCGCGCCCGGCTGCTCGACGCGATGGATCTGGGTGGAGAAGTAGCGCTCCGCGGCCGCGGCCGGCGCGACGGCGTCGATCACGGTGCGGTTGGAGAAGGTCTGCGTGATGCGGAAACCCGCGCGCTCGAGCGCGCTCAGCGTGCGTGCGTAGTCGGCCGGCGCCGGGGCGAAATAGCTATTGAATTGCGCGTTCGTGAGAAAGCGATGGTATAAAGGCGAATGAGGATTGCTTTGCAAGCGAACGAGTTGTTCGAGTTCGTTTTCGTGACGGTAGTTCAGCGTGACCGCGATCGAGACCGGAAGCGACGGCGTCGCCCGGCCGAGATCGCGGATGCCGACGAAGCGCGGCACGTCGGCCGCGTAGCCGCTCCGGAGTTGTGCCGCCTGGCCGGGTATCCCGTTTGCGGCCAGCGCCGCGATCGTCAGAGTAGGGACCAGGCGTTTGAAAATGCCCAAGGGAGCCTCCCATTCGGAAACGGAGAATCTTCTTTACTTGTTCAGAGGGAGATTAGGGAAAAACAAAAAGCGCGCTGCCGATGCAGCGCGCCCGCGTTATCGCTTCCCGGTACCGGCTACGCGCGCGAGCCGGCACCCGATGCGTTAAGCACGGGCGATGCGGGCGGTCGCGAACACGGGCAGAACGACATAGGTGCAGTTAAGCACACGCTGCGGCGCGGCGTCAAGCGCCGTTTCGCTATTCGGTCTTCTCGACCGCAAGCGTGGCGGCGAGGAATCCGATCCTCGAGTGCGTGCCGTCGCAGAACGGTTTGGTGGTGGAGCCGCCGCAGCGGCAGAGCGCGATCGCGTCCTTGCCGGTGAGATCGAAGACGGTGCCGTTCGCGTCGTGCAGCGAGACCGGGCCGCGTATCAGGTAGGGGCCGCTCGGGCGGATCGTGATGTCGACGTCGGGCACGGAGTGCGCCTCCCGGGAGTGTGGGGGGGGGGCTACCTACGTTCTGCCTCGTACGAGAAGAGACCCGCGGCCCGGTCAGGCGGAGGGCGGGAGAGGAGATGCGAGGAGAGATGAGAGTGGGGTTAGAGGCCAAGATACGCGGCCGTTCGTGCCGAAGCTTTACATAGATGATGCTCCGGATATCGAGGCGTACGGCGTACGTTCTGGTCGCTTGCACGGCGGGGGCGCTGGCCGCATGTTCCGGGAGCTCCGGGACCGGGATGGGGGGGCTGTCGATTCCCCAGGCTCCCGGCTACGGGCAGCCCGGCGGACCGGGCGCTCCCGGGATGGGCTCGCAGAGCCGTCAACAGGTTCTCGAGGGCGCGGTCTACGTCACGCATACGACGACGGAATTGCCGCTGCCGCCGCTGGACGGATTCTCCGTGACCGTTGCGCTCGGGACCGCGCCGCCGAAGACGGGAAGCGGTGCCGCGCAGTCCGCGCAGCACGACCTTGCCGGCCAACCGGCGTTGCTAGGCAAGAACGGCAACATGCAGCCCGCGCTCGTCCGCCAGTCGGCGTCGCCGTCGCCCGGCTCGAGCGCGCCTCCCAACGTGGCTTCAAGCGCGCCTCCCAGCGCAGCTCCCAGCCCCGCACCTTCCCCTGGCCCGAGCGGAACGCCGGGCGCCGCCGTCCCGGCCGTCAAGCCGAGCGGCGCCGCAGCCAGCGCGTCGCCGGGCGTGCCGGGCGTAGGGAAGGTCGAGACCAAGACGGTTATCTATCCCGACGACGCGCCGGCCGCGCCGACGCCCGCGCCGACCGGCGAGGTGGAGGTCTTCGTCAAGCGCGGACCGCTCGTCCGCGGCTACGTGATGCCGGCGCAGGACGTCACGCTCTACGGCTTGGCGGCGGTGCGCTTCACGATCCCGGGTAGCGAGGAACTGCCTCAGCGCGGCTTCACGGTCGCCATCTACGAGAGCGGGAAGAAGCATCACGAGAAGCTCGTCGATGCCGATACGAACCCGACCGTCGTCAACGACGTCATTACGTCGAGTCGCGCCGATACGCCGATCGTGCTCAAGAAAGATATCGGTTATTTGTTGATGCTGTACGGTGACGAAGCGCCCGCGACGCCGGCGCCCGTGCAGGCAGGTTACCCGACGCCCGGCAACAATCCGTTCCCGATGCCGAGCACCTACGGAACGCCGCAGCCCGGCTATCCGGGCCAGCCGGGATATCCCGGGCAGCAGCCGCCGAACGGTCAACTGCCGCCGTACCCGAGTTTCCCGCCCAACCCGTACGCTTCCGCGACGCCGTATCACTGAGGCAGGGAGCGGCGCGCGGTTAATTTGACGCGACGCTGCAAGCGTGGTATTCTTGCCGTCACACATCGTGGAAAGGAGGAGCGCATTGAACGGACCGTTTTCGTCTACGAACATCGCGGAGATGCCGATTGCCGCGCTCTTTCGCGGCTGGGCCGTTTCCATTCCATTCGTCTCGCGGACGCACGTGAGGTGCCGTTCCTAACGCGATCGCGTTAGCACCGTCATCGCCGTGGCCTCCGCACTTGCGGGGGCTTTTTTATTGCGGCTCCCGATCGCCACTGCAGCCGCACCGTCTGGAGAGATATCGTGAACGTCGAACTGCTCGGCGCGCTCGCCCGAATACGCCGGGACCAGCTGCTTGCCGAATCCCTAGCCTACCGTAACCTACGCGCCAACGCCCCGCGGCGCCGCCTCGGCATGCGCGGCCGGATCGCGCGCGTGGTTCGCGCGCTCGGTTATGCCGCACTCGCACTCGGCGATACGCTCGCCGAGTCACGCTAGAATTCGCTAATCGCCGTCCGAACGGGAAACAGCACTGTGATGTTTCCCTTCGACCGGGCGTTCGCGCTCGTGCTTCGGCCGCGCGCGACGTGGACCGCGCTCGCGGGCGAGCGGAGTTCGCTCTGGTCGCTGCTCTTGGGGTATGCCCTGCCGCTCGCGGCCATCGGCGCGATCGCGACCTTCCTCGCGCTGCGGGTCGTCGGCATCCCGTTCACGCACGGCGTCCGCCATACGTCGGCCGGAACCGCGGCGCTTCAGGCCGTCTTGTCGCTGGCAACGGCGCTAGCGGGCGTGCCGGTCATGGCCGTCGTCCTCACGCTGCTCGCTCCGCTGTTTGCGACGCGCCCCGACTTCAGGCGAGCGCTGCGGGTCGCGGTGTACTCCCTGACGCCCGCTTGGCTTGGCGGGGTGTTCTTTGCCTATCCGCCGCTGGGCGGGCTTCAGCTGCTCGGGGTGCTCTACGGCGTCTGGGAACTGAGCCTGGGCGTCTCGACCGTGATGGAGACGCCCAGCGGCAAGGCGCCGGCGTACGCGGTCGTCGCGGTCGTCGCCAGTTTCCTGGCCGGCTTCGGGGTCGGCATCCTGTGCGGCATCCTCGGCGCCACGTTTCGACTCGCGTGACCCACTGTGGTATAATCGCCTTCGCCTTGCCGGGGGCTGGGCTCCGCGCAACGCCAACCTATCAACCCCGCCAGGACCGGAAGGTAGCAACGGTATGTAGGCACTCGCGTGTGCCGCGGACCACCTGGTCCCCGGCGGGCTGTTCGGACCCGGAACCGCAAGGTGCCGAGGTATCCGAACCGGCATATATATGGGCAATATGCCCATCAGTGCCTTAGCCGGTCTCGTATTCGGCGTTGCCGTCCTTTCGATCGGCGTGTACCACGTCACGTTCGTCGGCCCGCAGATTCGCGCGATTCTCGCGACGCTTCGGGGCGACGGCGGCACCGACGCGGAGTCGGTCGCCTTGCTGCGCGCCGCGCAGGTTGCCTTCACGAAGCGAACCGACGACCGGCTCGACGAACTGGAACGCACCTTGCAGCGGGAGGTCCACCGGGTTGGGTTCCTGCGCTACAACTCGTTCAGCGACGTCGGCTCCGACCTCTCGTTCACGCTCGCGCTCGTGAACGCGGACGGCGACGGGGTGGTCGTCACCAGTATCTACTCGCGCGAGGAGACTCGCACGTACGGAAAGTCCGTCCGCAAGTTCGTGCCGCAGCAGGGCGCTTCCAAAGAGGAACAGAGCGCGATCGCCATGGCGAGGACGGGGGCCGGATCGTAAGGCCGTGAAGCACGGGTACCTGGTCAAGATCGTACCGCCGGTCGGCTACCGGGTCTTCCGGCTCGAATTCGCGCGGCGCCACATCGCGCTGGCGCTCGTGTTGCTTGCGGTCGTGGCGGGTTCGGTGGGCGGCTACTACGTGTGGACGATCAACCACGCCCAGAGCCGGGTCGACGAGCTGCGGATGCTGACCGACGACCAGCGCGACCGCCTGCAGAAGATCGACGCCCAGGCGGCGGAGTTGGACGAGGAGCTGCGCGGCCTGCAACTGCAGAACGAGCAGATTCGCAAGATGATCGGCGCGAAGGGCTCTCGGAACCCGGGCGCGCCCGCGGCCGCCCCCGCGGCGGGGAAGGACGACCGGCAGTCGCTCAACGACGATTCGTTCGAGCGCGTGGCCGCCCGGATCGCGCGTCTGAGGGCGGATTCCGCGCTCGTGCGCAGCGACGGCGACCGCCTGCGCGGGGTGGCGCTCCGGGTCATGAACATGCACCGCCTGGAGGACCTGGCACGCGCGCGCGTGCTGGCCGCGATTCCCTCGGTGAACCCGGCGGGTCCGGGGGTGGGCATCCGCTCGGGCTACGGCTGGCGGGTCGACCCGTGGCCGGAGTTCCACCAAGGGGTCGATCTCGACGTCGATTACGGCGACCCGGTGCGGGCCGCCGCGGCCGGCACGGTCGTGGCCGCCGGGTACGACGGCGGCTACGGCAACAAGGTCGACATCGACCACGGGAACGGCTACCACACCTGGTATTGCCACCTCTCGCGGATCGACGTGCACGCGGGCCAGTACGTCATGAAGGCGGAGCACATCGCGCTGGTGGGGTCGACCGGCGAGTCGACCGGGCCGCACCTGCATTACCAGGTCATGCTCGACGGGCACTCCATCGATCCCGCGCCCTATCTGAACGGCGTCCCCGAGAAGGTGCTCGCCAGCCTCAAATAGGCGCGCGGCTTCGCGCGAGCAGCGACGCATGCATCGAGCCGGGCCGCACCGAAGACAGCGGCCGTGAGTTCTCTTTCGTGCAGCGCCTGGATCGTCATCGGGTGGATACTGCGAGTTTTCTGGGCGGCGATGCTGCTGTACGCCGTCGTCTCCTGGGTGCCGAGCCTGCAGGGCCGCTGGAGTTCGTATATCGCCCGCGTCGTCGAGCCGGTCCTGATTCCGGTGCGGCGCATCATCCCGCCGATCGGGGGGCTGGACTGGTCGTTTCTGGTGGTCATCATCATCGTCGGCTACATCATGAACCGGCTGCCCCCCGCCTACTGCTATTTCCAATAGGATGGCGATCGCCACGGAGGCCGCGAAGAGCGGCGACCGCACGGCTGCGAACGTGCGGAATTTCTGCATCATCGCGCACATCGACCACGGGAAGACCACGCTGTCGGACCGCTTGCTCGAGGTCACCCGCACGGTCGCGCAGCGGCAGATGGAAGAGCAGCACCTCGACGCGATGGACCTCGAGCGCGAGCGCGGCATCACGATCAAGATGCACCCGGTCACGCTCGATTACCTCGCCGAAGACGGCCGCCGCTACGAGCTGAACTTCATCGATACGCCGGGCCACGTCGACTTCTCGTCGGAGGTGTCGCGTTCGCTGGCCGCGTGCGAAGGCGCGCTGCTGGTCATCGACGCCGCCCAGGGTATCGAGGCGCAGACCCTCGCGAACTACCATCTCGCGCTCGAACAGAACCTGACGATCATCCCGGTCATCAACAAGATCGACTTGCCGGCCGCCGACCCGGAGCGCGTCAAGAAGGAGATCGAGGAGCTGCTGATCATCGAGGGCAGCGACGCGATCCTGGCCAGCGCCAAGGAGGGGATCGGGATCCACGAGATCCTCGAGGCGATCGTCAAGCGCATTCCGCCGCCGAAGGGCAACGACGACCACGTGCGCGGGCTCGTGTTCGACGCGCAGTTCGACTCCTACCGCGGCGTCGTCTCGTACGTGCGCGTCGTCGACGGCACGCTGCGGGCCGGTACGCGCTTCATGTCGATGAACCAGAAGAAGGTGTACGAGGCGACCGAGGTCGGCGTCTTCAAGCCCGCGATGCTCAAGACGCAGGCGCTCGATATCGGCAACGTCGGCTACATCATCGCGAACATCCGCTCGCTCGGCGACATCGACGTGGGCGACACGATCACCGAAGCCGCCAACCCCGCACCCGCGCCGCTGCCCGGCTACAAGCCGATCGTCCCGATGGTCTACTGCGGCTTGTATCCCAACGAAGGCGACGACGTGTCGGCGTTGCGCGAGGCGCTCGAGAAGCTCTCGCTCAACGACTCGGCGCTGCATTTCGAGCCCGAGAGCTCGATCGCGCTGGGCTTCGGGTTCCGTTGCGGGTTCCTCGGGCTCTTGCACATGGAGATCGTGCAAGAGCGTCTGGAGCGCAACTACAACCTCGATCTGATCGCGACGTCGCCGTCCGTGGTCTTCCGCGTGACGATGACCGACGGCTCGGTCGAGAACATCGATAACCCGGCCAAGCTACCGGCACGCGACAAGATCGCCCTGATGGAAGAACCGTACGTCAAGGCGACGGTCATCACGCCGCCCGAATACGTCGGCGCGATCATGGAACTGACGCAGAACCGCCGCGGCGCGCTCGCCCACATGGAATATCTGGCCGACGGCCGCGTGATCCTCACGTACGAGATGCCGCTGATCGAAGTGATCATCGATTACTTCGACCAGCTCAAGTCGCGCACGAAGGGCTACGCGTCGCTCGACTACGAGGTGATCGGCTACCGCGAGGGCGACCTCGTCAAGCTCGAGATCTTACTCAACGCCGAACCGGTCGACGCCCTTTCGTCGATCGTCGCGCGCGAGAAGGCGCCGGCCCGCGGCCGCAACCTCGTCGAGCGGCTCAAGGAGCTCATTCCGCGCCAGATGTTCGACGTCCCGATTCAAGCGGCGATCGGCGGCAAGATCGTAGCGCGCGAAACAGTGAGCGCGATGCGCAAGAATGTGCTCGCGAAATGCTACGGCGGCGATATCACGCGCAAACGCAAGCTGTTGGAGAAGCAGAAGGCCGGTAAGGAACGCATGAAGCGCGTCGGCCGCGTCGATCTACCGCAGGAAGCGTTCATGGCGGTCCTGCGTCTCGAAGAGAACTGAGCTAAGCTCCGTCCGAAAGCACCGCCTCAGGTCACGTCGCGCACTTTCATCGCCAGCGCGGAATCGAAATCAAGCTCGACAACGCCTCAGGTCGCCGGCTCGTGCACCTTCAGTCTCACGCTTCCAGACGCGCTTCGGCGCGGCAGGTCGCGCCGAAAGTCGCCCCATCGCGACGGTCCCCTGTTCCAGGAATTGCGTTGCGGGCCGTCCCCCCGGTCGTGGTCCGGATACCCCCTCACCGGGCGACTGTACGGGGATAGATCCGTCTGGATTTAAGAGGACAAGATATGGTACACTAGACTCAACTTCTGGATGTAAGAGGACACGGATAGACACGTTAATTCTGTCACCCGCAGAACTCTGCGAGGCGGTTGGCCGGCGAGCCAAGGAACGCCGCCTGAGCATGGGCCTCCGGCAAGCGGACGTTGCCGAGCGGGCGGGCGTTGCGTTGCGCACGATCCGGCGCTTCGAGGCGGGGAAGGGTACCCTCGATATCGCGGCTCGCGTGGTCTTTGCGCTCGGCGCCGAGCGCGAGTTTCTCAACCTGTTCCCACCCCGCGACGCGCGGACGCTCGATGACGTCCTTGCTTCCAACCGCCGCCGCCAGCGAGCTCGCCGATGAAGCTCGCAGCCGCCACGCCGCTCCACGTTTTCCTGGCGTTCACGCCGACGCAGAGCGTGCCGGTAGGCCGGCTCGCCCTCGATCGCACCCGCGCCGCGGCGGCGCTCGAGTACAACCCGGCGTTCCTCGCGAGCGGGCTGACGATCAATCCGCGCTGGCCGCCGCCGAGCCGCGAACTGATCTGGGCGACCCAACCTCGCCTCCTTGACGGGCTGCACGGCGTCTTTGCCGACAGTCTCCCCGACGCGTGGGGCCGCGCGTTGATGCGGCGACGCGCGATCGCGCACGGTGTGGATCCGGCAACGTTGACCGCGCTCGATCGTCTCGCGATCGTGGGTCGACGCGGCATGGGCGCGTTGATTTACGAACCCGCCGTGCCCGCCGAGCAACTTGCGGGCGGCATCGATCTGGACAGCCTTTCACGTGAAGCACTCGACGTGTTGGCTGGGAAAGAGAGCGACGACCTCCTGACGACCCTCGAGCAGCTCGGTTATTCGTCGGGCGGTGCGCGTCCGAAGATTCTCGTCGCCATCGACGCCGAAGGCAACCTTCGAGCGGGCACCGATGCGATGCCGCCCGGCTATCGCGCGTGGATCGTCAAGTTCCGTGCACCGCGCGATCGCGCCGACGTCGGGCCGCTCGAAGCGGCGTACGCGGACATGGCGCGCGCCGCCGGCGTCGACGTGACGCCGACGACGCTGCTCCCCTCGCGGCGTGGCGAACTCGGTTACTTCGCTACGCAGCGGTTCGATCGGGGCGAGAACGGCGAGCGCCTCCACGCGCTCTCGGTCGCGGGACTGCTCGAAACGCAGTGGGAGATCCCCACGATCGACTACAGCGGCCTGATGAGCGCCACGCGGACCGTCACCCGGATTCAGGCGGACGTCGAGCAAATGTTCCGGCGGATGGTCTTCAACGTTGTCGCGCACAATCGCGACGATCATACAAAACAGCATGCGTTTCTGATGGATCGTACGGGAACCTGGCGTCTCGCGCCGGCCTACGACCTCAACTTCTCGAACGGTCCGGGCGGCGAGCACTATCTCACCGTGCACGGTCGCGGAAGCAACATCCGCTTGGAGGACGTGCGCGCCGTCGCGGGACGCCAGAGTATCAACGCAAAGGCCGCGGCAACGATCGTCGACGAGGTTCGGGCCGCGGTTTCGGACTTCAGGCGCTTCGCGGAACGCTACGACGTTCCGACCCGCTCGCGTAATGAAATCGCGACCGTAGTCGAGCGCCATGTTGCGGAGCTCGCGCCGGCAGCGTCAGGCAGCAACGCCGTGCCGAAGGCGCGGTCCAGGTCGAGACGATGAACGAAGGCCGATCGCCTGCAATCGCCCCACTTACGGCTGCGGTCCTCCCCGTTCCCTAAGCCAAGCGCGATAGACCGGGCCGCCTTTGATCCGTTCGAAAATATCGATCAAAAGATCGAGACCCGTAACGTCGACCTGATAGATTTCCCAAATGCGAGCGTACATATTCTCAACGCTCAGCTCGGGGGCCGTCGCACTCATGATGTTAGTCAAACGCGAGTTGTTTGAGATGAAGCATACGTCGCCCATGCCGAGCAGGCGAAAGAAATCTGAAGAGATGCCTCCAAAAGGCGCGATGCGATCCGTTTCGGCAAACCCGATCGCGTCGTCTGCAGCTTCGGACTCGGAAACGATACGTCCGATGATGTCCACGAGCAAATCGAGACCGGTGACGTCGATGCCGACGAGTCAGAGGATGCGCGCGTAAAGTTCTTCCATCATCAGGCCGGATGTTTCGTCAAAACGAACGAGCTGGCTCAATCGCGACCGAAAAGGAAAGAGCCGGCCTGAAGGGGGCCGGCTCTTTCCCGAACGATCGCGAGGTTACTTGGTTTTCGCAGCCCAGAGGTTGCAGTACGCGTTCGGGAGGATCTTGCCCTTGACGACCTGGCACGTCCCGGCATCCTTCGAAGGATTGCTCTTCGCCGGAACGTAGAGACTACAGCCCAGGCAGTTCTTCTTATCGACGGGGTGCGTGACGTAACCCGCCGCCTTCGGGTCCATCGTTGCGGCCGCTTGGGCCTCTTCGCGCAGCATCGCCAGCGCGCCGATGGCGATCGGCGCGAACGCGAGGGTTTGCAGCAAGCTGCCGCGGGTCATGGTCTTTTCGGTGTCGTTATCCACAAAAGTCCTCGATGATGACGAGTGAGAAGCGGCCGATCCGCCGTCGCTGCCGGGCAGCAGAGCGCGAGTCAACCCCATAAGTGACGAAATTTCTGTCCGAGTCGTTTCATCCCCGCCGAATTAGGATTCCCTAAATCCAAGCGGCGCCGTTTTCGGCGTAGACGTTGCCGTAAAGGTCGGAGGGCGCGGGCAGCGGTTCGCGTTCCACCTCGTCGGTCGTCGCATTGACGGTCGCGGTCACCTCCTCGCGAAGCGACGCAAGCTGGGCGTCGGTGAGTACGCCGGCCTCGACGAGGCGCCGCTCGAAGCGCGGCAGCGGGTCGAGCTTGCGCTGCGCCTCGACTTCTTCGCGGGTCCGGTACGTCCGGTCGTCGTCGTCGGTCGTATGCGACAGGTAGCGGTAGCACTGCGCCTCGACGAGCGTGGGACCGTCCCCTCGTGCGGCCGCGTCGCGCGCGGCCTTGACCGCGGCGTAGACCGCCAGCGGGTCGAAGCCGTCGACGACCGTGCTCGGCAGACCGTACCCGCGCGCGCGCGACGCCACGTCGTCGATCGCCATCTGCTTGCTCTGCGGGGTCGAGATCGCCCAGCGGTTGTTCTCGCAGATGAAGACGACCGGCAGCTTGTGGACCGCGGCGAAGTTGAGCGCTTCGTGCCACTCGCCTTCGCTCGTCGCTCCGTCGCCGAACTGACAGAAGACCGCGCGTCCGCTCTCGCGCCGCAACTTCAAAGCGTATGCGGCGCCGACGGCGTGCGTGCACTGCGCGGCGATGATCGAGCTGATCGACGCGATGCCGAGGTCGCGCGCCGTGACGTGGTTGATGATCGAGCGGCCGCCGGTGCGGTCCGACGCGCGAGCGAACTGCGAGCGGAAGAGATCGACGAGCGGAAAGCCGCACGCGAGGAGCAACCCCGTGTTGCGGTAATATGGGTACAACACGTCGCGGCCGCGCACGAACGCGGCACCCGTGCCGGCCTGCACGGCTTCGTGACCTTCCGAGCCCATGGCGATCGCAATCTTGCCTTGGCGGTTCAACTGAAAGCCGCGCGTATCGACCGCGCGCTGCACCAGCATGTTGCGAAGCAACGCGAGCGCCGGCTCGGGATCGAGCGCGGATTCGGAGCCGGTCGCCGTTTTCGCCATGCGAAGCTATGATGGAACGGTCCGGATCGCGTTCCCTCCCCGGTGAGCGCCGCCACTTTACAGCGGCCGTGGGTCGGGGTATACTCTAGTCACGGCTTGAGACCGGAAAGAAGGCTCGAGACCGGTTCTCACTTCAAGCCACCGAGGAGGGCGATTGATCTCGCAAGATCCACCGGGGCACAACACCAACGGAGCGTGCGCGAGCGCCTAGCGCCTCGAGCTTCGCCAAGAGCGAGCCGATTCGCACGGAGATTGTCCGAGCAGGTCGCAGCGCAAAAAAGTTCCGTCCAGACTCTACACGAACGCCGCGGATTCCGCGGCGTTCGTTTGTCTTTCCATAGATGCACAACGCCACGGTCCTACGGTGCGCCGGTTGTCTAATGCTAAGTGCGGTCGATTCGGAATACGCTGACTCATCGAATTCCGCATCATCTAGTGGGGGAGATTGGTTGTTTTTAGCCGACGCTAACCCGTACGTAGCAGCGCCGCCATGGCTCAACGCGGGTGACACCGCTTGGCAGCTAACCGCAGCGACGCTCGTCGGGCTAATGAGTTTGCCGGCCCTTGCAATTCTTTACGGCGGCCTCGTCAAGAAGAAATGGGCGCTCAATTCCGCGGTAATGTGCTTCTACGCATTCGCGGCCGTGCTGATCGTATGGATGCTTTGGGGCTATAACATGGCCTTCGGTCAGGGCGTGCCGGGAGCACTGGCGAATTATCTCGCGATCCCGCATCCGGCGCTCGACGCTGCGGCGGAAACCGGTCAAGCGACGATCCCGATGGCCGCGTCCGGCATGCCTCCGTTGCATTTTGCCGGTTCCGCGATGATTTACTTCCAGTTCGTGTTTGCGGCGATCACCCCGCTGTTGATCGCGGGCTCGGTTCTCGGACGCATGAACTTCAAAGCGTGGATGATCTTCGTTCCGGTTTGGAGCACGGTCGTCTACTCGATCGGCGCGTACTGGCTGTGGGGCGGCGGCTGGCTGTCTCAGCTCGGTGCGGTCGACTACTCGGGCGGTTACGTCATCCACTTGGCGGCCGGCGTATCCGGCTTCGTCGCCGCGGCGGTGGTCGGTCCACGCCTGCTCGAAGACCGGAAGGATTTCGAGCCGAACAACCTGATCATGGCGTTCGCCGGCGCCGGCATCCTGTGGCTCGGTTGGAACGGATTCAACGGCGGCGACCCGTATTTCGCTAACGCCGATGCGGCGGCAGCCGTGCTCAACACGAACATCGCGACCGCGGTGGCGATGCTCGTCTGGCTGATCTTCGATATGTTCGCGATCAAGAAGCCGAACGCGGTTTCCATGATCAACGGTATGATCACGGGCCTGGTCGGCATCACGCCGGCCGCCGGTTACGTCGACGGGTACGGCGCGCTCGCGATCGGCGTCGTCTGCGGCGGCGGCGCGTGGCTCTCCCTGAACAAGATCGGCAACCTGTCCTTCGTGAAGAAGGTCGACGATACGTTCGGCGTCGTGCACACCCACGGCGTGGCGGGACTTCTCGGCGGCCTGATGGTCGGCATCGTCGGCAACCCCGCGATGGTCGAATATCTCTCGACCGATAAGAAGACGTCCGACGTCACGGTCGGCGGCCTGCTCTACGGTCAGGGCTTCGCGCAGTTGTCGCACCAAGCGCTCGCGGCGGTCGTGATCATCGCCTTCGACGCAATCATGACCTTCGTGGTGCTCAAGGCCATCTCGCTGGTCGTCCCGCTACGGGCGAGCAATCCGGAGATGGAAGGCGGCGACCTCGCGATCCACGGCCAGGATCCGATGCCCGTCTACATTCCGACCCCTGGAATCCCGGTACCGGGGGGCGCTCGCTAACGACTTCTCTCTGAGTGGAGGGGGCAACGAGACGCACGTGTCGCTTCGGCGATGCGTGCGTTTCGATTTCCGGCCCCGCGAAGGTCGCGCGCCGGGTTCGCGCAAAGTTCGCCGACCATGAACGACGACGACGCGCTCGCCGCGCGCGTCGGTGCGGCGATGTTCGAGCGCGATCGCGCTTCGCACGGGCTCGGGATGGAGATCCTGGACGTGCGGGCCGGTTTCGCGCGAGTCGCCTTCACCGTCCGCGAGGATATGCTCAACGGTCACGATCTCTGCCACGGCGGTTTCCTGTTCGCGCTGGCCGACACGGCCTTCGCCTACGCGTGCAACTCGCGTAACGCTGCCAACGTGGCGTTGCAGTGCTCGATCTCGTTCGCGGCCTCGGCGCGCCTGGGCGAACGCCTGACCGCGACCGCGCAGGAGCGCGCGCTGGGCGGGCGCACGGGCACGTACGACGGCGAAGTGCTGCGCGCCGACGGCTCCCTCGTGGCCCTCTTTCGCGGAACCAGCTACCGCGTGAAGGGACATTCGGTCTGATGCCGGCGCGCGGCCCCATCTACGTTGCGACGCGGAACGCCGGGAAGCTGCGCGAACTGCGCGAGCTCTTCGGCGGTGCGGGTCTGACGCTCGAAGCGTACGAGGGGTACGAGGACGTCGAGGAGGCGGCAGACTCGTATGCCGGCAACGCCGCGCTCAAAGCCGAGGCGCTGTACGCGCGCTTGCGCGCCGACGGCATCGTCGCGGCCGTGCTCGGCGACGACTCCGGGCTCGAGGTCAGCGCTCTGGGGGGCCGGCCCGGGGTGCTCTCGGCGCGGTACGGAGGGCCGTCCGCGACGTGGGCGCAGCGCCGGCAGCTGCTGCTCGACGAGCTGACGGCGACCGGTTCCGCGGACCGGAGCGCGCGCTTCGTGTGCGCGCTGGCCTACGTCGGTCCGGAGGGCCGGGCCACGGTCGTCGAGCGTGACTACGTGGGCGAGATCGCGGATCGCGAACGCGGTCAGGCCGGATTCTCATACGACCCGCTGTTCGTGGACCCCGCGACCGGTAAGACCTTCGCCGAAATCGACCAACGCACGAAGAATCGGATAAGCCATCGCGGGCGGGCCGTGACGGCACTCCTCGGCGTCCTCGCCGGCAACGGAGTTTGAGCGCGACCGCTTGTCCTCGGAACGATCGAGCGAGGTATCTCCGGGCTGCTTTCACGCGTCCGCGCGCGGCCGTCTTGCCAAGCACCGCGCCGCGTGCAATAATCGCTCTAGCTACCAACCCGGTAGCTCCCGGCAAAAAATCGTAAAACCGGCCGGCAGGCCGGCGCACAGTCTTCAAGGAGCTAAGGACGATGGCTGAGGGGAGCGAAGGTCAGGCACGAAAGGGCGTTACTGTCAAGGTCACGGACTTGGAGACCGGACGAGAGCTGTACTCGCAAGAGATGACCCCGGAATTTGCTTTGTGCTGCTGCACCACGTGTTGCTGGCACTCCAAGCCCAAGGTGAGCTAACTATCTTCGATCTGCGCGCCGCGTGACGGCGCGCTTTTCTTATTGACTGCGCGCGTGCGCGCGCGGAAGCGGCTCGGCGTCGATGGCTAAGATATCGAAGCAATTTGGATTTCTTGGTTCGGCGCTCGACGACCGGCGACGCATCCAGCTGCGCCGCGCCGAACTGCTGGAGACGTACCAGCAGCGCGGGGTGTCCGAAGACGTCACGGAGATCTGTGCGGATCTCACCAAACTGCGGCCGGCGGATAGCGCGCGGATGGTGGATGCGTTGTTGCTGTTTTCGCAGCCGTTCATGCAGTCGATCCAGCACTCGCACGACCGCGACTATCCCGTCGCGCCGACGACGCGCCTTCCGGAACCGGACGTTCCCGGCCGGCCGTTTCGCGAGCTGCACCGCGGCCGCCGCAGCGTGCGCGCCTTCGCCGGCGGTCCGTTGGCGCCGGCCGATTTGGGCGCGTTGTTCTTCGGCGCGATCGGGGAAACCGGGCGTATGGTTACGGGCTTTGACGGCGACCGCGAGGTCGTTGCGTCGCTGCGCGCCGTTCCGTCGGCGGGGGCGCTTCATCCAACCGGCATGTTTCTGATAACGTTGCAGGAAGGGGAGCTCGCTCGGGGCGTGTATCACTACGACGTACCCGGTCACGCGCTGGAATTCGTGAAGTCCGCCGGTGACGCGGAAGTCGACCGGCTGTTATCGGCTTTCCCAATTCACCCGAGAGTCGTCGATCTGACGCAGGCTTCGGCCGTCTACTTCATTTCCAGCAAATTCTGGCGTGCGCGCGCGAAGTACGGTCCGCGCGGATACCGGTATTGCCTGTTCGAGGCCGGCTGCGCGTGTCAAAACCTCAGCCTGACGGCCGTCGGTCTCGGAATCGCGCACGTCGTTCTCGGAGGCTACTACGACGACGAGATCCACGACCTTATCGGCATCGACGGCATCGATCACGCCGTAGTCGCCGCCGTGGCAGTCGGGAACCCGGCGGCCGGGCTCGAAGGGGAGTCGCGCTATGTCGAGCTCTGATTCGGTACCACCGCCGCAGGCGATTCGCTTCAAGGACGTTTTCGGGGTCTTCGTAACGGGCCCCGACGACGTCGAATTCCGGACCGGCAGCACGAGCGGCAGGTCGTTCGTCGTCTCCGATGCGGAGCGGCGAGGCCTCATGGGCTCTATCGTCGAGAGGATACTCTCGCCGCAGCTCGGGCGAGCGCGGCCGTGGAACGACGCGGAAAAGGAACTGCTCGGAGAGCTGATTCCGCAACTCCGGCAAAGCGGTATCCTGGAGGCGGATTCCGGGGAATCGGCTGCTTGGGACGCCGACGCCGGCCTCCCGTCGACCTCGTTGCTGCGTACGCCTTTAGCGGAATGTCACGTCGCGATCGTCGGGCACGGCGTGCTGGGCGAAGCGGTGCGTCGCATCATGCGGGACGCGCCTTGCAAACGTATCACGACGATCGCGAGTTCGTCGGTGGCGGAAACGGTCGGGGTTCGGTCGTCCGAACCGCTCGTCGCTCGTCCCGCGGGCGAGCCGGAGTGGGTCGCGGCGATCGAGGACCAGGATTGGGTTATCGCCGCGCAAGACTGTTTCGAGCCGGAGGAATTGGCCGCGCTAAACAAAGCCGCGCTCCGCGTAGGCGTGCCGTGGTCGCTGGTCTGCTTTGACGGATACGAAGGGTGGGTGGGTCCGACGTTCGTACCGGGTCAGAGCGCCTGCTTTAATTGTTTTCGCAGGCGCCTCTTCGCGGGCGCGGCGGAGCCGAAGCACGTGTTCGCCGACCCCGGTGTCAAGGTTCATCGGCTTCCCGCCCCTTGGTCGATCGGCTTCGAGAGCAGTGCGTGGGTATCTCTGATCGCATCGATGTTCGCGATGGACGTTATCGCCGTCATGAAGGGGAACGGCTTCACGGTCAATCACGTTCTGATCGTGCACCGGTTGAATCTGACGTTTCAGCGCGAATCCATACTGCGGTTGCCGCGCTGTCAGGAGTGTTCGCCGCGGCGCGGCGCTCCGCAGGCCAACCCCTTCTCGCATATACTCGCCGCGCGCGGGCTACACGGACGGGCGGGATCGAATGGGACGGCCTCGCTATAGCGTACCGGCCCGATGGTTGCCCTTTGTCGGTCCGAAGCTAGGACTGGCGAAGGCGCTCTACCATTTGGCGATGGATCCCGACGACTTCGATCTGCATCAGGTGTTTCCGATCCTGACGTCGGTCGATCGACTGCTCGGCCACGAGCACGCGCTGGACCCGCGTGCCGGCGGCGCCGGCATCAGGCTCGAAGATGCGATGAACCGCGCCATGGGAGAACTGCTCGAACGGTATGCGTTCTTTGCGTACGACGGGACGAGCCGACTCTCGCTGTCGTACCGGGAGCTTACCGAAGGCGGCTACAGAGCGGTTCCATTCGATCGTCTCGTGCCGTTCTCGCAGGCGCAGTACCGCTCGGAGAGCTTTCCGTATGCCGAGTTTACGGAAACCGCCCGAGTCGCCTGGGTGGAGGGCATAAACCTCTTGGACGGTCTCCCAACCTTCGTGCCGGGCCAACTGGTGTCGCTGGGTTACTTCCATTCGGCCGACGAAACGCCGTCGTACTTCTACCCCACCAGTTCCGGCTGCGCCGTTGCCGAGTCGGTGGAAGAAGCTTTGCTCAAGGGGTTGCTGGAGCTGATCGAACGAGACGCCGTCATGATCCGCTGGTACGCGCGCATGCCGCCGCCGCGTTTAGACCTCGACCCGAGCGATCTGTTGGGAGGGCCTCCGGGGCGTCAGACGGATTCGCTCGAGGTGCGCTTCCACGATCTGACGATCGACGGGGAGGTCCCGGTCGTCGGCGTGACGTGCGTCGAGAGGTCGGGCAGGCCCTGTTTCTTCATTCTGAGCGCCGCGTCTGCGCTCGACGTGGCGGCGGCAGCACGTAAGGCGTTGATCGAAGCCGGTCAGGGGCGTCCGTTCGTGAAATCGATGGCCGGCACGGCGGCGGCTCCGCGCGAGGGCGACGAGTTCCGCGATTTTGAATCGAATCTCCGGTTCTATGCCGAGCCGGCGAATGCGCGGTACGTCGAGTGGTTCTTGCAGAACGAGAATCTATCGACGCGCACGTTCCCGGCGGCGCCGCCGCCAACGGATGCGATGAAATCGCTCACGGCGCTGCTCGATCGCTGCGCGGACATGGCGGTGACGCCTATCGCGTTCGACATGACGACCGCGGAGATGCGTGACAGCGGGCTGCACGCGTGCCGGGTCATCGCCCCCGAACTGGTGCCGCTGTGCGTTCCTTCGGCGCCGTTCCTCGGTCACGCGCGGCTGGCTGGACACATCGCGCGTTCCGCGCAGCAGGGCACGTTCGAGTCCATCCCCGACTGGCTTCCGCACCCGTTTCCATAGCAGCCCGACCGTAGGCCGGAGGGGCTCGCGACTCGTGGGACGTCACGCTCCGGATCGCTAAGAACCCTCGAAGCCATGATGACGCCGGAAGCGATCCTTGCGCTCGCGCCCGACCCGGATCGAAAAGCGTTTGCGCAATCCGCTGCGAGCTGCCGTGAGTGGAAGCCGCGACCGCGCGGCGCGCAACAACCGCCCGCGGCCCAACGTGATCGATTGGAAGCGAACGGCACGATCGTTACGGAGCGGCCGATCGGCTTCGCGCGGCGCAGCTCGAGCATGCGCGATGCGATCCTCTGCGTCGACCAGAGCGGCTCGATGGCGACCTCGGTTGTATACGCGGGCATTCTCGGTGCCGTGCCTGCGTCGATCTGCCAGTTCGCACAGTCGGCCCTTCAGCCCGGCGTAGGTCCGCCGACACAGTCGAGAGGCGGGTCCGGCATGGCGATCGATGGCCGCCGGTCGGTTCTCCGCGCGGACGTAGAGCCCTCATCGACGACGAGTTTGGATTCGCGCCGTTCGAGCGATACCTCGCGGTGCGACGGATGCTCATCGCGTCGAGCATCCGAATAGCGCGGTTAGCTCCGCTCGCGAAGGGCTCCCCCGGCCGGGCGTTGCGTGCAACGTCGAGACCTTTTGCTGACATTTGACGCAGGAGTGCTGGCGGCGTGGTGCGTGGCGCTCGCGGCGTCAAAGCACGAATCGCCCGAAGAATGGTGCGCCGCTCGACCCTGTTGCCGGCGTGCTTGGGGTCACGAGCTCGATGAGGCGAAGCGCGGGACGTGCTTCGGTCCCGGACGGCGCGGAGAATTGGTAGGAATACCGGTGGCCCGAATTGGAAAACAGCGACGCGAGCGATGAGAGGATGCGAACGATACCGGACCGTGGCCGTGAGATGAAGGATGCGCTCGAGCGCGGGCGGCTGAGCGAAGTGCGACTGCGCAGGTTAGTCGAGGCCGATATCATCGGCGTCGTTATCGCGCGCAACGACGGTTCGATTCTTGAAGCGAATAACGCGCTCCTGACGATGCTGGGATACAGCCGCGCGGAGTTGGAAGCCGGTGAGCTCGATTGGCGAAACCTGACGCCCGACGAGTGGCTCTGGCTGGACGATTTGGCCATCGCGCAACTCGAGAGTGTCGGCTACTTCGAGTCGTACGAGAAGGAGTATCTCCGGAAGGACGGCACGCGCATCCCGATTCTGCTGGGCGGAGCGCGCGTGATCGGCACGGACGAACAAGTCTGTTACATCATCGATCTGACCGAGCGGAAGAACACGGAACTGGCGCTTGCCGCGAGCGAGGCTCGCTATCGAGCACTCGCCGAAGCGCTTCCCCACATCGTCGTGCTCACGGACGCGGAGGGCAACGCCCTCTACATGAACGCCCAGTGGCGCGACTACACCGGTCTCGAGGAGTCGCTGGCGCTCGACGCACGCAGACAGGTGGTGCATCCGGACGACCTCGCCATGTTGGACGAGCGACGCTCGTCCGGCCACTCCTACGAGGCCGAAGCGCGGCTTCGGCGCGCCGATGGAGAGTACCGCTGGCACCTCATTCGCGCCCGGTATCTTGAGCGGAGCGACGATCTTCCCCGAAGTCGCGTCTCGGTGGCGATCGACATCGACGACCGGAAGCGTTTCGAGGCCTCGCTGCATTTCCTCGCGACGGTCGGCGACGTGCTTTCGCGGGCACGAGGACTGCAAGAGACGCTCGAAACTCTGTTGCAACTCATCGTGCCGGACTTAGGCGATTGGGCAACGGTCAACGTTCGTGAGCCGGACGGCCGCATCCATACGCTTGCCGCGCGTCACGCCGACCCTGAAAAAGCCTACCTTGCTCGCCGGTTACAAGGTGCGTACTACTACAATGAGGACGCGACGGTCGGTACGCCCGCCGTCTTCCGCGGCAAGAAACCGAGCGTCATCGCGCACGTCATGGAGGGGGCGCTGGCGGAGAAGATCAAACCCGAGTACCGGAGCACATTCGCGGCGATGGGACTCGATTCGTTCATCTCGCTGCCGATACGCAATGGTGACGACGTCATCGGCACGTTCGGGATCGGCGCGGGCGCCGCTCGCCGTCCGCTGTCGGAAGAGGACCTGCCGCGACTGGACGGAATCGCGCTGCGCGCCGCAGTCGCAATCGAAAACGCGCTGGCGTTCGATCGCGAGCGGCATGCCGCGCTGACGTTCCAAGAGGCCGCGCTGCCGGCTGCGCTGCCCGACATCCCCGGGGTCACACTAGACTGCTTCTATCAAGCGGGGACCGCCGATACGATTGTGGGCGGTGATTGGTACGATGCGTTGCGCTTGCCCGATGGCCGGCTGGTCGTTTCGATCGGTGACGTCTGCGGTCGCGGACTTCCGGCCGCCGTCCTCATGTCGTCGGTCCGCCAGGTCATCCGCGGCATCGCGCAGATGTACGTGGATCCGTTGACGATGCTCGACGCCGCAGACCGCGTGGTTCGAGGCGAACGCGAATTTCGCTTCGTGACGGCGTTCGTGGGCGTGATCGATCCGTCGCAGGGAATGACGATGACGTACGCATCGGCCGGCCACGTGCCCCCGCTGATTCGCCACCCGGATGGGAACGTCGAGGAACTTTCCGCTCCGGGAGTGCCCTTGGGATATCGCGATCTTTCGCCCGGAGAAGCCCGCCGGACCGTACTGCATCCGGGCAGTGTTCTCGTGCTCTTTACCGACGGGCTGGTCGAGTTTTCGCACGACATCTGCGCGGGTGAGGCGGCCCTCACCGCTGCGGTCGAGCGGTTGGACTGGCGGCACGCGAACTCGCCCGCACGCGACCTTTGCGACGCCGTGCTCGGCGGGGCCGTGCTCCGCGACGACGTCGCGGTGCTCAGCGTGCGCGTTGACGGTTAGCGTCTCGGCACGCGATGCGAGTCGCATGCTCGGGCGCGATGTACCACGATCGCTCGCATTGCGCGCTTGCGTGTGCGAGTGCGCTTGCCGGCTGTGCTGGGAGGCGCGCCGGGCATGCTGCCTGCCTGGCGCAGCTCGAGTCGGGCCTAAAATGGAAGCGCCTGTTCGATTCGATCGTGGAACCGGCCGGCATGTTCTACGGCGATCGCCACGGCGGGGTGCGGGACGCTTACGGTAACTCGTGGTGGATTGCAACCCACATCGAGGATGTCCCGCCGGACGAATTGGAACGCCGGCACGAGATCGAACAGCGGCGGCGAGCCGCGACAGGGTGACGGCCTCCCTTTAATCTCGGCGGCCACCGGCTGCCGGGGAGCGGCGAACGGTTCGATCAGACGACCGTTCGCCGCCCGGTCAGCGCGCGCAGGATGAACAGCAGTACGAGGGCACCGACGAAGGCAACGACGATCGAATAGAGGTTGAAACCGTTGATGCCCGTGTGACCGAAGAAGTTGAAGAGCCAACCGCCTAGCAACGCGCCTACGATGCCGACGACGATGTCGCCGATGATGCCGCCGGGCCCCTCGCCCGGAACGACCATCTTCGCGAGTGCGCCGGCAATGAGGCCGACGATGACCCAACCGAGAATTCCCATAATGCTTAAACTATCTCCTTTCGTGCGCGATCTTCCGGTGTTTCGCCGCGCGCGCGGCCGTCGTGGAAGAGGTACGACGCGGGCGCCCCGTCGACGGGGCCGGGAGCTACGGTATAGACCATTTCGGCGAAGCGATCCAGATCGTGCTGCAGTCGGCGGCGGAATTCGTCCCCGCCGCCGAGCGCGTCACCGATCGAACCGAGCGCGCCCGCGGGTGGCTCGTACTCCACCGCCACGTGGACGTCCGTTCGCTCGTCCGTCACCGGTACGAACGTGACGACACCGCTGTGCGCCACCCCGTCGACCGAACGCCACCCGATGCGGCGCTCCGGTATCCAGTCCTCGGCGACCGCATCCCATTCGCGCGTTCCGAGGATGTCCGCCACCCAGTGAGTCCGCCGTTCGTCCAGCTGCGTGACTTCCTTGACGTGACTCATGAATTTAGGGAAATCGCCGAAGCGCGTGAAGAGGTTGTAGACTTGCCGCGCGGGAGCGCGGACCGTGACTGACGCTGAATGTCGTACCATCGCTCCGCACGTCATTCCCACGTTGTCGGGGAAGCTAACGCGGTAACGCGAGAACGACCATGCGGCACCGCAGCCGCGAGGCAGTTGCGACTTCGGACAGCGGCGCACGCGTTACGGTCGCTCGCGGTGCGGACGAGCGCGTTTGATCGCCGCAAGAATCCGAGCATCACGCTCTCGCGCAGCTTCACTTCGTCGAGCACCGAGGATCATCACCAGCCCGGGAAAGCGCTCGGAAACTACGTCGTTCCGCTATGGACGTTCGGCTCGATAGAGCACGCAGCGCTGGAGCGAGGTGCCGAGTGCGTGAGGATGATCGAAATCATCGTGCGGATCGTGCGTCATACCGAGCCGTTGCATCACGCGTTGTGACGGAATGTTGCTTGCGGTCGTAAGCGCGACGACTTCGTCCAGTTTCATGGTGGTGAAGGCGTAATCGAGCGCACCGCGCCCGCCTTCGGTGGCATAGCCGTTGCCCCAATGTTCGCGCGGCAAGAGCCAGCCGACCTCGATCGCGGGCGTGAAAGCCGCCGCGAACTTCACGTCCTGTAGTAAGATGATCCCAGCGAACGACGCGCCGCCGGTCACGTCGATCGCCCAGTAGCCGTAGCCCTTGGTCTCGAGGAGCCGGCGATAATGGGTAGCCGCCGCTTCGGCGCCGGCGCGTGGTATGGGTGTGGGCGAGACGTATAGCGTCACGTCGGGATCGGCCGCCATGGCGAGATACGGTTCCATGTGGGCATCGTTCAATGGCCGTAGCCGCAAGCGCGGCGTCTCGATGATCATTAGCTGCGTTCTTCGCGACCGGCCGACGTAATGACTTCTGCGGAATGTTCCAATTCGCGCGGCTCTCGATAGATGCGCTGGATTCACGTGCAATCGGATTCGGGACCGGCCTGCCGCTGCCGCGCCCCGGCTGAGCCGCCGTTTCAGTTTCCGCGCCGAAGGAGTTTGAGCGGAAGGCGCTGGACTTTGACGCGGGGGTGAAAGTGATGCCGACGCTCGACGTGCGAGCGTCCACGCTCGTGATCGTGGACATGCAGACGAAGCTCATGGCGGCGATGGAGCAGGCGGCGGCCACGGTCGTAAACGCGCGCCGGCTGGGCGCCGCGGCGGAGCTGCTCGGCGTTCCAATCCTGGTCACCGAACAGAATCCGCGCGGCCTGGGAGCGACCGTTCCGGAACTCGCTCCGTATCGCAAGGAGTTCGTGCCGAAGATGACCTTCGACGCGATGCGCGCGGCGGGCTTCCTCGAGCGCATCCCGCAGGCGCACGCCGTCGTCATCGCAGGCTGCGAGGCGCACGTCTGCGTTTTGCAAACGGCGCTGAGCCTCGTAGACAGCGGGCGGCGCGCCTTCGTCGTGCGCGATGCGATCTGCTCGCGGCGCCCGGAAAGCCTGGAGACGGCGGTGCGCCGCATGGAACGAAACGGCGTCGAGATCGTCACCACGGAGATGGTGCTGTTCGAGTGGCTCGAGACGGCAGAGCACCCTCGCTTCCGGGAGACGGTCGCGCTCGTCAAGTGAGTAAGGTGGCACGCAGCGCCGAAGAATCACCTTCGCGGCTGATCGACGCGAGGATCAAAGAGCTGGACGACTGGCGGGGCGAGACGCTCTCGTACGTGCGCGGCCTCATCAAACAGGCCGACCCCGACGTGGTCGAGGAGTGGAAGTGGAGAGGCGTTCCGGTATGGTCTCACGACGGACTGATCTGTACGGGCGAGACATATAAGAGCGTCGTGAAGCTGACCTTTGCCAAGGGCGCCGCGCTCCCGGACCCGTCGGGTCTCTTCAACTCGAGCCTGGACGGCAACGTCAGGCGCGCGATCGATCTCCGTGAGGGCGATACACTCGACGAAGATGCCTTTACGACGCTCGTGCGCGCCGCCGTCGCCCTCAACGGCAAGCGGCCGTCGAGGACCGGCGATAAGGCGAAGTCACGGGGCCGCTCTGCGGCGGACGAGCCGTAAGCGCCGAGGCAGCGGCGCGCGAGCGCTCTTTCATCACGCTCGCGCGCCTTACGAGCCGCCGAACAGAGCTCCCGGTCGGAGCTACGGGGCTTAGCGCGCCGCTGCGACCGGCGACTTGACGAAGGCCAGCAAGTCCTTATTCACGCGGTCCTTGAAGGTCGTGCAAAGGCCGTGCGGGGCGCCCTGGTATACCTCCAAGCGAGCATCTTTGACGAGCTTGACGGTAAGCAACGCCGAGTCGGCGATGGGGACGATCTGGTCGTCGTCGCCGTGAATGATCAACGTCGGAACGTCGATCTCTTTCAGGTCGTCGGTGAAGTCGGTTTCGGAGAACTGCTTGATGCAGAGGTAGGATGCCGGATAGCCGGCCAGCATACCTTGCAGCCAAAACGACTGCCGTACGCCTTCGGAGACTTTCGCACCGGGGCGGTTGTAGCCGTAGAACGGCAGCGAGAGATCCTTGAAGAACTGCGAGCGGTCTTCGTGGACCGGCGTTCGGAGGGCGTCGAACGCCTCGATCGGCATGCCGCCCGGATTCGACGGGGTCTTCAGCATGAGTGGCGGGACCGCGCCGATCAGTACCGCTTTCGCGACGCGAGCGGTGCCGTGCCGCCCGATGTAACGCGCGACCTCACCGCCCCCCGTCGAGTGGCCGACGTGCACGGCGTCGCGAAGTCCAAGTTGCCCGACCAGCTCCGCGAGATCGTCCGCGTACGTGTCCATGTCGTTTCCGTTCCACGGTTGGCTCGAGCGGCCGTGGCCGCGGCGATCGTGCGCGACACAGCGGAAACCGTTGCTCGCCAGGAAGAACATCTGATCTTCCCACGCGTCGGCGTTCAAAGGCCATCCGTGGCTGAACACGATCGGCTGACCGGAACCCCAATCCTTGTAATAGATCTGCGTACCATCTTTGGTCGTGATATAGCTCATGTCTCGGCTCCTCGTCCTGTTGCGTTCTTCCGCCACGGCCGCTGTGAGGTCTGAGCACGCGCACGTCGCCTTACGCTGCGGGCGGGCAACTCTGTCGTGCGGAGAGGCCGCGGGTCAACCATCGTTGCCGAAGCAACTGTTTTCCCCTTCAGTTCGACCGTAAGCACCGGAGGCAAAAAGGCTGACGGCTGCCCGAACGATGGTCAAGCGCGTTCGGCCTCGCGCCGGCGAATCGGCGTGGGGCACATCCGTATTCGCCAGTCTGAAAACCGGAGAACGTACATCCGGATATATAGCTACCGCCACCGGTCGTCCGGCGCGGTCACGTACGTCTTCCAGAGGTATCCCCACGGAAGCACGAGCGGCACGATCACGACGCCCAGGAAGATGCCTAAGAACGAATCGGCGATGTCGGGATCCAGCGTGTGCCCCAGGTACGGGGGAAGCCACGCTGCGAGCACCCAGATGAGCTTCCACGTGAATTCGAAGATCAGCAGCGGCATCATCCAGACCGGATACCGGACGCCGAGGAGACAGAGCAGCGTAAGCGCGCCAAAGAAGCTCATCCCGACGCCATGCCAGAAATCCCACGGCCGCGCGTGATGCAGGAGCGCCGGCCACGTTCGCGAGCCCTGCCCCAAACCAATCAGGAGATACGAAGCCCTGAGCACGTAGAGACGATAAAGCGGAAGCTCCGGCCTGAATGGTATTTGGACCATGCCGTACCTCCGGCGTCCTTAGCCGACATGTTTCACTTAAATGTAGTTCTTTCCGCGGGCGGGCGCGCTGCGGAAGCTCACGCAAACCCACGCCTCAGCCGTGAGGTGGGAGACGGCGGGCGAGCGCTCGTCGCGCCATGAGTCACGCGGGAATCCGGAAGCTCGATGTTATCTTGGAGATACCGGTCAAGCCGTAGCAAACTGGATCGCGTGCTTGACCGGCGTGGTGAAACGCTGCATACTAACGTCGAAAGATGGGTGGCGCGCGGGCGTCGCAAATCGTTGGGATGACGCGATCGGCGGACCTCGAGCTTCAGCGCCCTGAGGGGTCACGCGGCGATCCCGGTCCGCGGCACCCGCGGCGGTCTGACACGAGTCGTTTTCTGCCGGTACCTGTAAAGAGGGAGAATGCTATGTCTCACCATCTCGACTCACCGATAGCACGGCAAGACGTCCGTCTCGACATTACGGATCTTTACGTATTTCGCGGTGAGACCGGCACCGCGTTCGTCATCGACGTCTGTCACTCGATTGCGGGACCGCTGCCTGCGCCGGGCTACCATCCGGAGGGGATGTACGAATTCAAGATCGACTTCGACGGCGACGCCGTCGAGGATCTGACGTACCGCTTCACCTTCGACGAACGAGATGGAGACGGCAACCAGCGTTTCGTTTTGCGCGCCATCAGAGGCGCCGACGCCGCCGATCCGAATGCTGCGGGCACGGTCGTCGGGCGCGGGACCACCGGCGAGACCGTGACCGCAGCGAGCGGGCTGCGCATCTGGACCGGGAAGGCGGGCGACTCTTTTTGGATCGAACCCGACGTGCTGCACGCGGTCGGCCACGCATTTCAGGACGGCACGACCATCGATCTCGCCGGATGGGATCCGGGAAAAGCGAAGAACCTATTCGCCGGGCACACGGTTTATTCGATCGTGCTGGAAGTGCCCGACGCCGAGCTGCAGGCCGGCCCCGGCAACCGGCATCGAATCGGGGTCTGGTCGCTTGCGGCGCTCGCCACCGACGCCGGCGGCTGGCGTGCGATCAATCGCTGCGGCTTGCCGATGATTCATCCCCTGTTCACCCAGTTCGACGAAGATCTCGGCAATCGCCTTAACGGCGGACGCCCATCCGATGATTTCGCTACTTTCGGAGAGACCGTCGCCAAGTCGATCGCCGGCGTGGTCGCCGCCAACGGAACGGGCGAGGACCCGCAGGGCTACGGCCTAAGAGTTGCCCACCGGTTTCTTCCCAATATGCTGCCGTACGAGGTCGGCACGCCGGCGGTTTTCGGCTTTGCCGAGTGGAACGGCCGTTCCCTTACGGACAATGCGCCGGACGTGATGTTCAGCATTGCGGCCAACGCGCCGGTCCATCTCGGGATCGGCAAAGAGTCGGTCACGGCGAAGCCTTCCAAGAGCTTCCCATACGTGCCTGCGGTTGCTAAGATGTCGTCGGCCGCCGCGCTCGCGGCTCGTTAGTCTCCGCTCGCCGGCCGCGAGCCGGCTGCCCCGAACTCTTATAAGCAGGCTCGCTCTTGCATTCGACGGAATCTCGCGGCAACCGGCCGTACCCTTGACGTTGCCATCGCTTCGTATCGGGGTACAACGCTCGTACTCGAGCAAATACGGCCGGAGGTGTAGCGGTGGATATTCTCGGACTGATCAAGCAGGATCACAAGAACGTCAAAGACTTATTTAGGGAGTTTCAAGCGCTCGGTTCAAACGCGAAGGTATCGCGCGCGAAGCTTGCTCGGAAGATTACCGAGGAACTCGTAAGGCACGACGAAGCCGAAGAGCACGTCCTCTACGGGCTTCTCAAAGAGCGCGTCGACGACTCCGACGAACGCGTGAAGGTGCTCGAAGCGTATACCGAGCACGAGATGGCGAGCAACCTGATCGCTAAGCTTCGCGCGCTCGACAGCGCGGACGACGAATTCCTCGCGGTCTTTCAGGTTCTGCACGAAGCGGTCGAGCATCACATCAAGGACGAGGAAGGTTACGTTCACAAGATCGCGCGTGAAGTCCTCGACAAGGACGAGTTGAACGACCTAGCCCCGAAGTTCGAACGCGCCAAGGAAAGCGTCGCCGTTTCGAGCTAGCCGTTTCTCGATAACACTGCGTTCCAACCCTTTGCGACGCCGGCAAGAGCGAGTTATTTGCCGGCGTTCGCTTTTCGAGCAGCGGAGCGAGCCGATTCCGCGGATCGGCTCGCCTGCGCCTCGATGGCCGCGTCGAGCAGGCCGTTTCGGCTGCGATTACCCTCCGGAAATGAGTTGTTGCCCGCCGTCGATGTCGAACGTTGCTCCGGTGACCGCCGTGTTCGTCATGAGGTGAACGGCGAGGCCTGCAACGTCGGCCGGCCCGACCACGCGTCCGATGGGCAGCGTCTTGCGCAGCTGCTCGCGACGTGCGTTCAGCCGATCGCCGAGCAGCGTTGCCGACAGGGGCGTGTCGAAGAAGCCGGCAGCGATGAGGTTGACCCTGATCGGCGCCAGTTCGAGCGCCAGGTTGGCGATCAGGGCGGTCAGCGCGGCGGTGCCCGCCGTAACGAGCGACAGGCCGGGTCCGCGTGCGCGGCCGCCGGTACCGCCCATGAAGAGCAGCGTTCCGCCGGGCCTCACTCGGCCGACGGCGTGTTGGGCAACGGCAACGGCTAGCCACAGATGTTCGTCGAAATCGCGATGCGCCCGCTCGCGGTCTAGGTCGGCGAGGGGCGCGTAGTAGGGGCCGCCGCCGGTCACCATCACGTGGCCGATCGACTCGGGCAAGTCAGCGAAGAATCGCTCGAGGGCGGCCGGATCGGTGGCGTCGAAGGCGGCGCTTTTCAACGCCCCGAGCTCGGCCGCAGCCCGCTCGAGGCGGTCGGGATTGCGAGCGCTTAGGATGATGTCGGCGCCCTCGGCGCGGGCCCGACGGGCCGTCTCGAGCCCGATACCGGCGCTGCCGCCGATGACGACGACGGTCTGCCCGGTCAATTCCGGGCGGCGCTGGGTGTTAACGACGGTGGTTACGGTCGTCATGATTGCTTGCTCCTGTTCGAGACCATCATACTGCGCTTCGCCCTGGGCCAGGCTGATCCGCCACCGGTAATTGTGGATCACGATCGCGACATGATCGGGCTTGTCGAAGGCGGCAGCGGTGCGGTCGTACGTCGCGTCATCGAAGAACCATTTCGGCGAAACGATCGACCAGATCAGTTTGTTGAGTCATACCGGTTTGCGGTATAGCCGAGTACGCCGTTCTCCGTCGCAAAATAGTACTGGTGCCACCAACCACCTCTGCTTTGGGCGGTAATGGCATTAACGTCGCCGCCGGATTGGTGATCAGATAACCGCTCACGGAGACCAGTGCCTTGCAACGCTCGGGCCAAAGCGGCCTATGGGGATTCAACGGGTCTTCTCCGCGCGCGCCTGCTCGGCGCGCGCGTCACACTTCGGGTCGGACTGGTGGCCCGGACGAGGACTCGGACAGCCTCCGGAATCGCTCGGCGAGTCAAAGAGGAGGCTCATCGAGATCATCTCGCCTGCCAGCGTGCTGCTCGCGGTCGCGTTCTCGGCGCTGGTCGGCGTGTTCTTCGGGTACTACCCGGCGGCCAAGGCCTCGCGGCTCGATCCGATCGTGGCGCTGCGTTTCGAATGAGGTCCGGCGCTGCGAAACCTTGCACGGGCGCCTTCGTAGTAGGCTCCATGAACGCGTGTAACGAGCGGCCGTCACCATGGTGGTATCGCCGGCGTGGGACGGTCATCGGGGCGATCTACGGTCTCGGGTTCCTGCTGGGCAACCTGTCATTCGACGGACGTCCGCCGCAGCCGGCGTTTCTGGCGTGGGGTGCGCTCTTCGCCTCCGGTCACGGCGGCACGATCCTCTTATGTCTCTCGATCGCAAGCGCACTCGCCGCGTGGCTCTGGCGCGCGTCGGGAACCGCGTACCTGCAGCGCAGCGTCGTCTTCGCCGCCGACGTGCAGCGGGATCGGCTCATCGTCGCCGGGCCGTTCCGTTACGTGCGCAATCCGTTGTACGTAGGGAACATGTTCTTGGCGCTCTCGGTCGCGCTGCTCGCGCCGCCGCTCGGCTTCGCACTCATCATGGCGGGGAACGCCGCGATCGCCGCACTCCTGGCCGCCGAGGAGTCGCGCGGAATGGCCGAGCGCTACGGCGCCGTCTATGAGGCGTTCCGCGCCGCCGTTCCCGCGTTCGTCCCGCGTTTGACGCCCGCCGACGTTCCGGGCAGCGTCTCCGCGCAGGCCGCGTGGGGTCCCGCCCTCTTCGGCGATGCGTACTGTCTGCTGCTGGCGATCGCGCTCGTGCCGGTCGCGCTTTACGGCGAAGCCGGCGTGCGCGTATTCTGGGCGATCGTGGTTCCGGCGTTCGTCGTCTGGAGCGTGCTCGGCTGGTGGTCGGGCCGCGCGAAGCCGGCGGGCTCTTAGCGGCGTTTTCGCGGGCGCGCGGGTACGGCGCGCGACGGTCTCTCGATCCGGGTGTCGCCCGTGGGACTCGCGAGGCGGCGCTCGAGCGCCGTGAAGGCATCGATGCATTCGCGCTAGTATCGCGAGGGACTCTACCGGTGCTTGCGTTCGGTAAAGAAGTAGGTCGCGGCGGCACCGATCGTTCCAGCGACGAGAGTTACGAACGGCGCGAACGTGTCGGAGACGTCGTGAAAGTCCTTCCAGAATCGTGAGCTTTGCCAGATATCCACGACAAATACGAGGGAGCAGAGGCCGATTATTGCGCCGGCGACGCGGAGCTCGTATCTCAAGAGAAGGGGAACGTCAGAGATTCAACGAAGTTCGCGCTCTCGACTGGGCAACGGCGGCCACGACTGACCATCTTTGCAGCTGTCTCCTCATCGTAAGGCGACATCATTCTTAATAATGATGCTGGTGCAGTCCTTCGGAACGACGTCTCTGCAATCCAGAATCAGGTCGTTGATTAGGGGACATGCCTGATCGCGGACCCCGATGATTGCGAACTCTTCCGCGGTGTTCTCGCAGCGGGAGCATCCTGCAGAAGCTCGCCGCGCCTCTAAGTCATGAAGAGCTTGAGGGGGCGCCGGCGCGAGTGCGTCGTACGCGGCCAATAGGTCGATCGGTTTCTGGGGCGGGTTTTGCGAGTGTGCTCCCGAGAGCGAGGCGATCCTCGCATTGCGGCCGGCTGAGGGATCAGCTGAGGACTTCCGATACCAGCCACTTGATGGAATCGGTTGTGGTGAGCGGTCCTCGGAATCCAGTTAACGTGTCGTAGTCTTGCTCGAGGTCATTCTCGGCCGCGCAAACGACGCCGACGCCGGCCACTACCCATCGTGAGGTGTAATCCTGGATTGTGAAACCGACGATCGGATCGAGCTGTGAGAAGATGGTTTCAAGGCGAATAGCGGTCATTCCGGAGTACTTACCGCAGCCCGAAGGTATCCGCTGCGGGCCGAGGTCCTGCGTCGATTCGGTTGCCAGCGGCTTTGGCGGCGCTCCTCCGCCCGGATACCAATCGTGGATGAGGGACGTGGTTTCGCGGCCGGCGTGCGAGTAGGTCACCGGGATCACCTCAATGGAATTGTCTTTCCGAGGAAGGCCGTACGTCCACTCGTTGGCGTGCGGGGTCGCGCCATCGACGACGTATCCGGTTCCGTCCGAACGTAAGAGCCGAGTTTCCGGAGAGGCGTACTTCATGACCGATGCGGTGTAGGAGCCGTCCGCAGCTCGTTTGAGCGTGCCGCTGAGGATGTTGGGATTGGCCGTCTGGTCGTAGAAATTGTTGATTCTCTCGCTGATGGCGACCGGCTCGGTCCATGGAACTCCGGCCCTTTCGGGCAACACGTCGTTGACGAACGGAGTGGCATAATCGACGATCGTGCGGTCGAACTCCGTGACGCCGCTGGTGCGATCGATCTTTGTCAAGTAGTTGTAGCCGTACACGACGTATTCCATGTGGCCGCCCGAACCGATCAGGTTGACGTAGTCGATGTCGTCAAGCGACTCGGTTGGACCCGACGTCGTATGACCCGTGGTCCGCAACTGGTACGCGGGGATGCCGTTATAAGTGCCAAGACCGGACACGGTGGCCGTTTCGACGCCTTGCTCGTTCACCCAGGGGCTGAAGCCGGCTTTTGTTGACGAGGCGTACTGGTACGTGAAAGAGTCTCCTTGCTTCAAGGGATAGACCGCCGCCGCCGGCGTGGGTTTCACTGCGGGCTTGAGTGTCCGCGTGACAGTCGCGTTCGGGAGCGCTTGCGCGATGTGTTCCTGAGGTGCGAGGTCGCTCTGGTAGGAGGCGGACGGGATCGCCCTGGCGGTTCCCGAGGATCCGGCGACGCCGGCAACGGCCGCGAAGACCGCAAAAGCCAAAATTTGATTGCGCATAGCACTCCCACGGGGCAAGATGTACCGCTATCCTACTTGACATGAATGCGGATGCATATGGGGGGTAACCCTACCACTCGGGAGAAGCCGACGTCGTTGACGTACCAGCGGTTGTTCTCGAGGAGCATCTGGCTTTGGATCGCGAGACCCAGGCCGTCGAGTAGATCGTAGTCGTCGCGGACGCCGAGCCTAGGCCGGCGCCGCCGCTCGGCTTGGAAAGCGCGATCCCGAACGTGCGGGCGCCGCTGAAAGGTCGTCTCGACGACGGGATCTGCGCACGCCTTCGTATCGGGACGGCCATGACGTGCCTCCGGCCGCGTCGGAACCCGGCCTGCCTTCGAGCATTTTTCGGTGAACCTTGCCTGATGACATCATTCGCTTTTGGGGGTCTATAAGTATGGAAGCATGGCGGACCGGCGAAAAATGGCCCGAGAGTGGGGAGAAGCGGCTTAGGCCGTCCACCGGTCCCGGCGGGGCTTCCTCGCCACCGCTCAGGGCGACGATCAGCCGGCGTACATGTTCTATTTCCTACTCGTTGCGGTGACGACCGGCATGCGGCAGGGGGAGCTCCTCGCTCTGCGATGGGAGGACGTGGCGCTTGACGAATACCCGGTCTTCGTTCATCGCAACGTCACCCAGGGCACCGAAGGAGGCATCATCGAGAAGGGCACCAAGACGGCGACGGGCGAGCGGCGGATTCTGCTGCTGCCGGCCGCCACGGTCCGAGCGCTCCGGCGCCGGCGCTCGGTGTACCCAAGGAGGAGACCCTGGTGTTCCCAAACTCGGGCGGATCCTGGAGCAAAAAGGACAACCTCACGTACCGGGGCTTCCGGCCGCCGCTGCGGGACTCTCACGCTAGCTCGCTCATCTCGAAGGGCGTCAACATCAAGACCATCTCCGAACGCCTTGGCCACAAGTCGATTCAGGTTACCCTCGACACGTACGGACACCTCATGCCGGGCGACCAGGAGCGGTGCGCTGCGGTGTACGATTCCCTCATTCCAGGGAAAACTTTCCGGGCCGTGTCATAATTCCAGGGAAAGTACTAGGGAAAGACGTATAGATCAGGCGGGGTCAGAAACGCCGAAAAGCTAGACAGGCAAAGAAAAACGGGATGTAGCTCAGCTTGGTCAGAGCGCTTGCTTTGGGAGCAAGAAGTCGCACGTTCGAATCGTGTCATCCCGATAACCTAGCCGTTGCACCAAGACCCGAGCCGCCGGCATTCTGCGCGCGTTTGGCGCGATGCGGAGCGGGCGCATCAACAGCGCGCGAATGCGTGTGGCCGAAATGGAGCCGACGGGATCGTCGCCCGTCGAGCGCACGCATTGAGTTCTCCATAGACTCGACGCGCCGTGGAGGTCGTTTCAATTTGCGGGGAAACGCGGCAGCGTAACGTCGCTTCGCGTTGATTATCTCATGCGGCGCGCGTTAATGCAACGGGTTCGCGTGGTAGATCGAGTAATTCGCGATAGCCGCGCAGTCGTCGCCATGTCGGTGCAAGCTTCGTGATAAGCGCATGGGTTACGGCGGTTGCAAACTCGGCAGTGCGGAGCCGCTTCATGGCGTCAGTGCGCGTTCGGATCGGAGCGAAGATGGACTCGATGGCGTTGGCCGTGCGAAGATGAACCCACGTCTCGTGCGGAAAGCGGCAGTAAGCGCGTAAGCACGCAGCTGCCTTGGGATATCTGCGATCGTACGATTTTGCGAGCGCCTCAAGCTTTCGACGTGCTTCGGATTCCAGCTCGGCATGCATGATCTCGCTCATCGCGGCATGCACACTTGGGCGGTGCTTTTCCGGCAGCTTCTCTTCTACGTTTCGAGTCTTGTGAAGCCAGCATCTCTGCTGGGAAACGCCCGGCCAAGCTTTCTCGGCTGCCGTCCAGAGGCCGGCGGCGCCATCGGCGACGAGTAAATGCGGTGCTCGCAGTCCGCGCTCCGTGAGATCGGCGAAGAGGTCGCGCCGGCTTCACTTTCGCTGATCGATTCACGCAAGGCGACTAAATGCTTGATTCCAAGCCTGTCGGCGCCCATGACGGCTAAGAAGACGCGGCGTTCATCGTCGGGACCGGCGCCCAAGTACGCGCCGTGAGCCCATGTGAAGACCAAGTCGAGATCTTCGAGGCGGCGTTCGTTCCAAGCCGTATAGTCGGCCAAAAGCCGCCGATTCGTGCGGGTAATGGTCGCGGCCGATAACGGAGCCTCCGCGCCAAGAAACGCGCGCAGCGTGCCTTCGAAATCGCGCGTCGCAAGGCCGTTGAGCCAGAGATCGGTGACGCTGCAATCGACGCTTTGTAGTCGCCGGCGATGCTTGGGGAGCACCTCTGACTGAAAGCTCGCTCCACGCACGCGCGGTCGGCGAACTTCGATCGGGCCGCGATTCGAGGCGATCGTGCGCACTCGATCGTGGCCGTCACGATATCCAGCCTTTGTTTCGGGCGATTGCCGCTCGTAGCGTAGCCGTTCGAGTGCTGCATCGACCTCCGCCTCGAGGACGGCCTGGAAGAGCTCGCTAAGCTTGCGCCGACACACCTCTTCGAGCAGGAGCGGCATTTCTTCGGCGTTCGGGGTGACAACCCACGGCTGGGTCTGATATGATCGTTTCACGGTTGGCGTACCTCATGGGGGTTCGAATATCCACGAGTTACGCCGCCGCCTTTTCATTTCCCGGAGACCCCCTCCAGGAATTCCCCCTCAAATTGAAACGAGCTCGCGCTGTGAGACAACGCCGTTATCTGCGTCGCCGCCGCACCAAGCGCTCGCCGACAAAGCGAAGAGTGATTCCAAACGCCGTGAGATCTTCGATGGAAGTGGGTACGACTATTGTATTGGTCTCGCCGATACGTTAACAACGACGTTTCGGCCGAGGGCCCATGAAGGGTTTTTCGTGTCACGCATTCTTCGAGGAGTCAGCGTCTTTGTCATAGTGGCGTTCATGTGCGTCATCCCCGCCCGCGCGTTCGCTCAGGTCAGCTTCGGCATCGGCCTTGCGATTAACATCGGGCCTCCCGTACTTCCTTACTACACGCAACCGCCTTGCCCCATGCAGAACGATGTCTGGATGCCTGGTTACTGGGCCTGGGGTCAGGGAGGGTATTACTGGGTTCCGGGAACCTGGGTCGCTGCCGCGGCCCCCGGGCTCCTCTGGACGCCCGGATATTGGAGCAATGGCGGCTCCGCCTATGCGTGGAACGCCGGATATTGGGCTCCCCAGGTCGGTTTCTACGGCGGCGTCAATTACGGCAACGGCTACTACGGCAATGGTTATGGCGGCGGTAGATGGCAAGGGAATCAATTCCAATACAATACCGCGGTCTCCAACGTGAACAGCATCTACGTTCGTAACGTTTACGTGAACCAGGCGGCGTACAACGGCTCCTACGCTAGCCCTTACGCGAACCGGATCAGCTATAACGGCGGTCGCGGGGGAATCCAGGAACGCCCCACTGCTAGCCAGCAGGCGATCTACGGAGAGCGGCGCGCATCGCTCACCTCGGCGCAAAGGCAGCATATCCAGACCGCCGCCGGCGATCGTAATATGTATTCGTCAGTAAATAAGGGCCGGCCGGCACAGGTAGCAGTGGCACGCCCGTACACGGCGAGTCAGAGGCCCGCGAACTACGCGCCGTTACGCGCTCAAGATGAGAAAGCCGCGCAAAGCCACGTGGTTGGGCACCAGCCGTCGAGCACGTCGCACGCGGTGGGCAAGGCTCCGCAGCAGTCTCACGCGGTGGGCAAGGCTCCGCAGCAGTCTCACGCGGTGGGCAAGGCTCCGCAGCAGTCTCACGCGGTGGGCAAGGCTCCGCAGCAGTCTCACGCGGTGAGCAAGGCTCCGCAGCAGTCTCACGCGGTGAGCAAGGCTCCGCAGCAGTCTCACGCGGTGAGCAAGGCTCCGCAGCAGTCTCACGCGGTGAGCAAGGCTCCGCAGCAGTCCCACGCGGTGAGCAAGGCTCCGCAGCAGTCTCACGCGGTGAGCAAGGCACCGCAGCAGGCTCACGCGGTGAGCAAGGCTCCGCAGCAGTCTCACGCGGTGAGCAAGGCACCGCAGCAGGCTCACGCGGTGAGCAAGGCTCCGCAGCAGTCTCACGCGGTGAGCAAGGCACCGCAGCAGGCTCACGCGGTGAGCAAGGCTCCGCAGCAGTCTCACGCGGTGAGCAAGGCACCGCAGCAGGCTCACGCGGTGAGCAAGGCACCGCAGCAGGCTCACGCGGTGAGCAAGGCTCCGCAGCAGTCTCACGCGGTGAGCAAGGCACCGCAGCAGGCTCACGCGGTGAGCAAGGCACCGCAGCAGGCTCGCACGGTCGCTAGGGCGCCCGTACCGCAGCAGCATGCGGCACCGCAGCAGCACGCCGCGCCGGCACAGGATCACACGCGCTAATTCAGCCGGCGGTTACCTAAGAATTGGGTAGCGCATCGGCGAGAGCATGAGAACTCGAGGGGTGGGCACCGGTTTGGCCGGTGCTCACCCCTCTGCTTTTCGGCGATCGTGAGCCCGCCGGCTGCGGCGCCTTGCCCGGCGACCGACTCGATGCTTTCGGGAGGCTCTCTGTGCGGTGCAAACCGTTATGTGGCAGGCTTCTCTGAGCTTGCCTGTAATTCGTGGGCACGAAGTGGCTCGGCCTCGAGTCCTGCCATTTCGGCTCGGTCGCGCGGCGTCGCGGCCGCTCCGGCGCCCGTGGTCTAATGGATAAGGCACGAGTCTTCTAAACTCGAAGATGGGGGTTCGATTCCCTCCGGGCGCGCCAGCCGACGTTTTCAGTCGTCGCCTTCGGCAAGGCTGTACCGCAAGAGTTCGGCCGGTGGGCAGCCGGCCGCGAGCGGGGCCACGCGCTGGTAGGCCTCGAAGTTCCACTCGGCGTCCGTCTTCGCGAGCAATGCGGCCCCCAGTGTCGTGCGGACCGCCGCGGATAGCGACGGATCGGCCAAGGCTTGTGCCTCGTCGGCGCCGGGCTTGGGCAGTTCGCCGTCCGCCACCACCGAGAACTCTCCGATGGCCGACTGCTTTTCGGCGTCGACGACCTCGAAATGGTAGGTGCCCGCGTTCAGGGAGAGCGGCGGAAACGTGACGGCGCGCTCGTCGAGCCGGCGCGTTTCCAGCGGTGCGGCAGAACCCGTGCGATAGAGCGCGACGTCGAAGGGCGGCGTTCCGCCCTCCCACTCGAGGGCGAGCGCCCGATCGCCGGCGGTCACTCGCTGCCCTTTGTGCGAGAGCAGCGGAATCTGCAGACGTGCCGCGCCACGGGATCCACGAGACACCATGCTCTCCGTCTGCTCGGAATACCGGTCGTCGTGCGCGGTCGAGAGCATGGAACCGACCGTCGACAAAATGTTCGTCCAGACGACCGCGACCGCATTGGGCGTACCGGTCGCCGGCGGTTGTTTCGCGCAATCGCCGTTGGGCGAGCCGACGCAGTACGCCGGGCTATCGGCGTCGAGCGTTACCGGCCTGCGTGCGATGTTGAGCACGATGTAGTTCTTCGCGCTCGTCTTGCTTGCATTGGCGGCATCCTTGACGGTCACGACGTCGCGCGCGAGCAGCACCAGAAAGGGCTTCAACGGGATGGTGGTGCCGTTGCGCTTGACCTCGTAGGCTCCGCGCGGACCGTTGAAATCGTAAACGAAATCCGGTGGGTCCGCCGCTTCGGCTGCCAAGCGCGGCAGAGCCGCAAGGACGGCTGCCGCGGCGACCAGGGCGATGGTGCGTTTCACGTATGCGCCTTTCCCTTTCCGCGGTGCCGCGCGTGCTCGGCGCGCGCGGTCCACTCGTGAATCTGAATGCCGACGAGCGGCAGCGTCAAGTCGAACCAGACTCCGTGATTCAATAACAAGAAGAAGCTGAAGGGAAGAAACGTCACGACGGTCAGTATCGTCGCCCCGACCAGTACCTTGGTCGGCTCGAAGGCGATGAACGCCCAGGCGAGCAGGAGGATCAGGGCAACGTCGATGGACAGGCGCCAGTACCAGGCGTACTCGGTGACCACGGGCTCGTCGCGTTCCAGCGAATCGATAGCGTTGACGAGCACGATCGAGCCCGGGACCTCGCTGCCGGGAATACGGTGGAAGTCACCGTTGTCGCGATACGAACTGCCGATGACCACGATCTTCCCGCAGACCGAGCGCGGATCGTTCGTTTTAGAGCAAGGGGTGAAGTACTTCTTGCCCGGATCGATCAGAAACGACGCGGAAATATCTTGGGCTAGCGACGTTTGCCCGTCCTTCCATGAAACCAAGTAGCGGAGCGTGCGTGGTATCTGTTCCTGCGTGAGCGCGATCGAGCGCAGCGACATCGGGTCCCCTTCGCGCTCGCTGTCGCCCGGCGACCCGGCACGGCACTTCTGAGTCGCGAAATGCCGCTGCAGGTCGGACTGGAAGCGGTCGTAGGACCACGGCGTTTCGTGCGGCCCTAACGGCTTTCCGAAGCCGTACGCCAGCAGCGCGCTCGACGGCAGCACGCCGCCGACGCCCGCCGCGTCACACACCGGTTCGTATAGGCGCCAGCGCCGGACGACGAAGTCGCTGTCGTGGTCGAAGGTGACCGAGGCCCAAAATACGCCGTGCGAGTTCGCGACGGCCTTATCGAGAAAGGATGGGAGCGGGCGGCGAATCGGTGGCGCTTCGGGGTCGGCCGTCGAAACGGCGACCGAGCGCGCCAGCACGATCGGCACGCAACTGCCCGCGGCGGGCGGCCACGGCTTACGCGCGCACGCGCGCGTGTAGTCCGCAAGGTAGTCGCTGAGCTGCCAGTCGGCAAAGTAGAACTGCTGCACGGCGTCGAGGTGGGCGCGGCGCAGGTCCAGCTTGCGAAGGGTCTCGGCGTTAGCAGCGGATGCCGGACGTCCGGTGACTTCGCGGTAGGCTTCGCCCAGCGGGTCTCCGTCCGGCGGCTGGCTCAAGTCGATGTCGACGACGACGACCGCGGCACCGCCGTTAACGGCCGCCGCGATCAGCGACTTCAGCTTATCGCGCGGCGTGAAGTACGGCCGGTTTCCGCCGGAAGCGTCGGCGAACGCCTCTTCGGTCGGCTCGTCGATGTCGACGAACGCGATGTCGGCGCGCGATGGGTCCCCGTAGGCGCCGGTGCTGACGCCCGAGAGCTGCGCGATCTGCCAATCCAGCAGCGCCCGCTTGAGGCCGCTCAGCATACCCGCTACGGACAGGATCTCGACGAGGGCCAGAATTGCGAACCCGATGCCGACGTTCGTGCAGAAATGCCGCTGGTCGTCCGTGAGCGAGAGCCACCACGCGCCGGCCTGTTCTTTCAGCGCCCGCAGGCTTTCCCGCACGCGTGTCCTCACGGCTTCGCCAACCGGGACGCGCCGTCGCCGAAGATGACCGTGGGTGCCCAATAGAACGGAAAACGCATGAGCTCGTCCGCGCCGTGCAGTAGTCCGCGCTTCGCGTCGCGGAGCGCGTCGGACGGCGACTTACCGGCTTTGAGCCCCGCGTAGAACGCAGGCGTCAGCTTCGATGCGGCGAGGTCGTTCAGCTCCCACAGCGTCACGGAAACGACCGGCGATCCCGCGTACATGAAGGCCTGCGTCAGACCGCGCACGCCGTCGCCGTGCGTGAGCTCGCCGCGGCCGGTGTTGCAAGCCGAAAGCGAGACGACGTCCGCGTCGAGCGAGAGCCCGAGAACGTCGCCCATCGTGAGGAACGCCCCGCCGCGCTCGGGATGCGACAGCACGAGCGCCGGTTGCAGCAGACCCTCGACTTCATCGGGCAGCACGGCGTGCGTGGCGAACAGCACGTAACGGTAATCGCGCAGGCACGGGCCTTTCGCGCAATCGGCCGCCTCCAGCGCCAAGATGTTTTCGCGCGAGGCTTCCTCACCCTCGTAGAGCGGATGGCTTTCGGGAGGCGGGTCGAGCGTTGCGAGGACGGCCTTGGCTTCGACTTCCGTTCCGAGAAGTTCCGGGAACGACGATTGCGGCTCGTTCGCGATATAGGACGCCAGCACGTTCGACTGGACCTTCGCGAGCGACTCGCGTCCGCGATCCGGCGCGGGAGCCGGCGCGGGAGCCGGCGCCGCGTCCGAACCGTAATCGGGGTTCGCGAACGCGACGATGGAATAGCGCGGCGCGCGGCGTTGCACTTCCGCCGCGCGTAGCACGGCCAGCAGCGACGATGAGGAAAGGTAGCTGACGGCGTGGTCGTCGATCAAATAGTGTGGTTCCGCTGCGCCCGTGGGGTCCTGCGTGACCAGCGCTTCCCACGGCAGCTGGTAGAGCGGACCGGTCGGAACGACCAGCAGTTGACTTGCCGCCTCAACGGTCGGGCGCGCTGCCGGCGGAACGAGCCATCGGTACAGTGCGAACGCATCGCTCGAAACCTGAGGTAAGTCCGACACAGCCAATTTGGTTAGGACCCTGGTACGGGATTCGCCGTTGTCGATCGCGCTCTGAAGGGCGTGCGGGCCGCGCAGCACGGCGTCGACCTTCGCGGCGACGTCCTTCGTCCCGCCCGGGAGGGAGAGCAGCTCGAAGTGCGAGCGGTCGATGACCCAGAGCGCGGTCGCGCGGTCGAGAACGGCGTACACGAGTACGGCTTCGCCCGGGGCGAGAAGCTGCTGTAGCGTGGCGGGATCGCCGGGCTGCGGGTGCGTGAGCGCGTAGTAGGCCGGATAGGCGATGCGCACCCCGGCTTCGAGCGCCGCGCGCCGGCGGCGCAGATCCGCCAGCTCGCGTTCCTGCGACGACACCGCTTCGGCGTCGACGGGCTCGGCCGAACGAGATTTCGCTAGGCCGGACTCGACGCGCTCCTGGGCACGTGCCAAGTCGGCTTCCTCCGCCGTGACGTGCGGCGGCACGCCCGAGAAGCTGCGGGCGGAGCTCTGCCCGATCTCCTCGAGAAACGCCCGGCCCTGTTCGCGCTCGAAGACATTCAGCGCTTTACGATCGTAACCGCGCCCGGGAAAGCGCCCGTCGAGGTCGCGCAGGTAATCGATGAATTCGTCGTAGACGAAGAGCTTGTTCTCGAAGAAGGTGCGGCGCTCGGCGACCGCTTCGAGCGACGCTCGCAGCGTCTCGATGCGAGCGATAGCGGCGTCGTAGTCCGCGATCGCTTCGTCGCGGCGGTCCAGCAGCGCCTCCGAGCGAGCCGCGACCCGCTGCGCGCGCCACAGCGACTCCGGCGCCCCGAGGCCCGTTTCGATTCGCAATGCGTCGCGTGCCGCGGCGAGCCCCTCGGCGCTATGCCCCAGCAAGTTCTGCTCGTTACCGATGTTGCTGAGGTCGTCGGCCTCTCCGAGACGGTTGCCGGTCGCGCGGTCGAGTGCCAGGGCGCGCTCGTGATCGCGGCGCGCGTTCTCGTAGCGGCCGGCGCGTTCTTCCAAGTTCGCGACGTTGTTGAGATCGGCGGCTTCGCCCGCGGGGTCGTTCAGGGTCCGGTCGAGCTCGAAGGCGTCGCTTTCCGCATCGACCGCATCGCTCAGGCGCCCGAGGTCGCCGAGCACGATGCCGACGTTCCCGAGATCGCCGGCCTGGCCGCGAAGATTCCCGATCTTCCGGTGGATCGCGAGGGCGGCTTGGAATTCGCCGAGCGCGTCTTCGTAGCGGCCCAAATCCTCGTACACGACGCCGACGCTGCCCAGCGCGTTGGCTTCGCCGAGCTGGTTGCCGATGTCGCGATCCAGCACGAGCGCGCGGTCGAGGGCCTGTAACGACTCGTCGTAGCGGCCGAGATCGTTATCGACGATCGCGGTGTTGGCGAGGTCCTCCGCTTGGCCGAGCCGGTTGTCCAGCGCTGTGAAGATCGCCAACGCCGATTCTTGGGCGGCCAGCGCCGCAGCGTAGCGGCCCAGATCGGCATCGACGATTCCGATGTTCCCCAGGGCGTCGGCCTCGCCGAGCCGGTTGCCGATCGCTCGAAAGAGCGGCAGCGCTTCGTCGTGCGAGCGCAGCGCCTCGGCGTAGCGGCCCAGATGCTCGTCGACGATGCCGATGTTATTGAGAGTTTTCGCTTCGCCGCGGCGGTTGCCGATCGCGCGGTGAACGGCCAGCGCCGCGCGCAGCTCGCGCAACGCTTCGTCGTAACGCCCCAGCTGCTCGTCGACGATTCCGATCCGGCCGAGTTCGTCGCCTTCGCCCAGCCGGTTCCCGATGCTCCGGTCGATGGCCAGCGATTCGCCGTGGGCCCGCAACGCCGGCTCGTATCGTCCCAAACGCATCTCGACGATTCCGATGTTCCCGAGGGCGTCGGCGGCATCGAGCCGGCTGCCCAGGGCGCGGGCTTGGGCCAGGGCCTTTTGCTGGTCGGCGAGGGCGGCCGCATAGCGGCCCAGGTCTTCCTCGGCAACGCCGGCGTCCACCAGATCGGACACTTGCCGCACGCGGTCGCCGATTTCGCGGTGGATGGCGAGCGCCGTTCGCGCGGAGCGCAGCGCGTCGTCGAAGCGCCCGAGCACCTCTTGCGCCTCGCCCATGCGGGCGATCGCGTCGGCTTGCGCGCGTGGGTCGGGCACGGCCGCGAAGAGCGCCGCCGCTTCGTTGAATTGCGCGACGGCCTCGGCCGGCCGCCCGGCGGCGGCCGCCGCCCGCGCCCGCTCCGCTAAGATCGTCGCGCTGCTCGCGCGCTCGCCCGGCGGAGACGCCGCGGCCGACGCCGTCGCGATCCCGGCGGCCAGCGCGAGCGCGGCTAGCGAGACCTTGCGGTGCGGCACCTACAACGGCAGCCCGTTGCCGGGCGGCGGCTGGCTGGACCAGTGGCCGAACGTGGCCGGGTGGTCCTTGAAGTACGCTTCGATCTTCGTTATGCGGTCCTTCGTCGACGGATGATGCTGCACGTAGGATTCGTAGCCGGCATCGCCGTCCAGGCGTTCGGCTTCGCGCGCAAACCAGACCGTGCCCCACGGATCGTACCCGGCCTTGGCGGCCAGCGTCGCTCCCAGCTCGTCGGCCGCGTATTCCTGCTGCCGCGTGAAATTCAGGAACGTATAGTTCCCGGCCGCTTGCGCTACGTTATAGGTATTTTGCGAGCCCTGCGATTTCCCGAAGAGCTTGCCGAGCCCGGAGAAGATGCCCTGGCGGGTTTTCTGTTGCTGGGCCTGCGCGTTCACGTGTCCGAGGACGATGTGCGCGGTTTCGTGGCCCAGCACGTTGGCGAGTTCGGGGACGTTGTCGACCGAACGCAGCAGCCCTTCGTTGACGAATACGTAACCGCCCGGTGCGGAGAAGGCGTTCATTTGGTTTCCGCGGACGATGTAGAAGCGTTCGGTAAACCAGTGAGGCTCCGCAGCTCGCGAGATGCGGCTGCCGGTCTGCTGCAGGATCCGCTCGTACGGAGAGCCGGAAACAATCTGCCCCTTCGCGAGCAAGTCGTTGTATACGGACTGCCCGAGCTTGAGATCGTCGCTTTGGTCGGCGGCGGCTCGCGCGGCCGGCAGGACGATCAGCGCCGCTGCGAGCGTGGCCGCCAACGGCCGGAGAGCGCGCCGTCCGAGGGTGCGATTTCGCAACGGTTCAGACCCGGACGACGGACTTGTAGGCGCGAATCAGCGGATCGGGCTGGCGCAAGCTACAGCCCTCGACCGTGAAGCTCGCGTTCGTAATCAGCGCCTTGCTCGATTCCGGCGACCCCTTCAGGCATCCGTTTTCGTTCGCGAAATGGATGGGACCGGTCAGGGCCGAGTCGGACTCTACCGCCGTCATCTCTTGCTCTTGCTCCGGCGTCACTTGTTCGCTGGACGTCGAACGCATCGAACTCGACGTCGTGGACGCGCCGTGGCCGATGTGCGCGATGGCCGCGCCGAGTCCGCCGAAGAAGCTGTGGTGCTTGGGCGGCTCTTGCGCTCGCGCGGTTCCCGAAAACAGCAAGGTCGCGTTGTCGCGCGAACGCACGTACTCGACGCTGTAGTTCCGGCTTCCCGTGTCGACGCGAACGTCCTTGATGTGAAAGCCTGCCGGCACGGGGTTGGGGACGACCGCGAAACCCAACTGGTGCAGTTTCGTGCGTTGCGCTTGCGTCAACCCACTGCTCGAGCTTTCCTGGGAGAGACAGGCTTCACCGGACCAGGCCGCGAGCAGGACGGCCGCTGCGGCGGAGCACGCAAAACGGAACGGACCGAAGTTCGCCCCCGCATTTGCCGGATTTCGAAGCCCCTTCATCCCTGCTAGCATACACGATGGCGCGTCCCAAAAGCGTCTTACGGGCGGGAAAGAGGCCACGCTCTGCGAACTGAAGTCGGTCGGTCGGGTGGACGCGCCGGGTTTCCTGAGCCGTCGCACCCGTGGTGATTGTAGCTCAGTTGGTTAGAGCGCTGGACTGTGACTCCGGAGGTCGCGGGTTCGAGCCCCGTCAATCACCCCAAATCCCTCGACCGATGAGGCTTTGGGCCTTTCGGGGTGCGAGGACCGGGCCTGCATCCCCCGAAAGGACCGCCCTCGGACCACACGCGCCTTTAGCTCAATTGGTTAGAGCATCGGACTTTTAATCCGCTGGTTCTGGGTTCGAGTCCCAGAGGGCGCACCATGGTTTAGCGCCCCGTTTCCCGGGGTATGTCGCGGGGAGCCTCGGCGGCCGGGCCGGTTGACCGGGGAACGCGAGGTTGGCGATCCGAGGAGCGACTTCTTCAGTAACGGCATTCGGGCGCTCGCGTGCGGTGTTGCTCTACGTTGTGGCGTTCGTCATCGTCGTGGTGCTGCCGTTGTCCATCGCCGGATCGCTCGTCGTCGGGCGCCAGAGCGGCGATATCGCGCTGACGGAACGCCGGACTGTCGGGATCGAGTACGGCCTGCGGAACGATGCGGTGATCGAGCGCCTGCGGACGCTCCGCGCCGGCCTCCTGCTGGACGGGAAGATCCCGCTCCGTGACCGGCTCGAGGTCGAAGCGGCTCTAACCCGCCTCTACGACTTCAATTCCGGCGCGGCGCGCGAGCTTGCGCTCGACAAGCGCCTCAAGCGCTTGCAGGACGCGTGGACCGCGGTTCCGGAGCGCGGGGAGGCCCTCGGAGCGGTCGATGCGACGCTCGCGGCCGCACGCGATCTGGAGCGCGAGATCTACGAGCGCGCCTCGCTTCGCAGCGGCACCGACGACCTCTCCATCGACCTGATCGATGCGTTCGCGGTCGGGTTCCCGTCGTTCGAGACGCGCGTCGATGAGATGCTGACGGTCGTTCTGCTGTCGCGGACGAGGCCGGAATCCGTCCCCGGCGTGACCCTCGCGTCGGAGACCCTGGCCGCGCAGGGCGACCGTATCCTCGACAACGTCCGAACCGATCTCGGACGCGCGGCGGCCGTCGACGCCGCCAGCGCCCCGGCGTTGGAGGCGATCGGGCCGGTCGACTCGACCTGGCGGCGCTTCAAAGGGGCCGCCGGCGTGCCCGCCGTCGTGGCCTCGGCGTCGGCGTTGCTCACGTCAACCGAGCGCGCGAAGACCGTCGTCGCCGGAGCCGGCCGCCGGGCCCTGGCGCTGCGGCTGGCGGCGGAACAGCGGCGCCTGGGGCTGCTCGAGGCCGGCCTGTGGGTGACGTTCCTGGTCGTCTTGATCGCCGGCGCCGCCCTGGTGCTGGCGGTCCGCGCGCGCGACCGCAGCGACGTGGAGCGGCTTCGCGCCGAAGCGGAACGTCTGAGTGGGGAGATCGAGAATCGTCGCATGCGCGAACTGCTCGCGCTCACGGAAGCGCGCTTCGATGCCGTCTTCGAACGCGCGGCCTTCGGCGTCGCGATTCTCGACGTCGAGGGGCGCATTCTGCGGCGCAACGCGGCGCTCGAGCGGATCGCACCGGGCGCGACCGCGCTCGAGGTGGGCGCGGACACCCCGGCGTTCGCGGAACTCGCCTCGGGCGGGCGCGAGGCCTACAGCGTGGAACTTGCGCGCGGGCACGGTGACCACGGGCGCTGGCTCGAAGCGATCGTTTCGCTCGTGCGCGACGACGCAGGCGGCCCGCTGTTCGTCGTGTCGATGGTGAACGACGTCAGCGAGCGCCGTCAGGCGGCCGAACGGCTGGCATACGCCGCGACGCACGACCTCGCCGTCGACCTTCCCAATCGCTCGCTGTTGTTCGAGCGGATGCGCGAGGTGCTCTTCGACCACCCCGATTCGCGAACGGTCGCGGGCGTCGCCTTCATCGATTTCGACGGCTTCAAGCTGGTCAACGACAGCCTCGGGCACTTCGCCGGCGAACGTCTTCTCAAAGAAGCGGCGCGCCGGCTGACGGCGACCGTGGAGCACGCGGACCTCGTGGCCCGCTTCGGCGGCGACGAATTCGTCGTGCTGCTGGAAGGCCGCGAATCGCGCGACGAACTGATAGCGGTCGCGCAGCGGATGCTGGCCGTCCTGGACCAGCCGATTTCGCTGGACGAACGGGACGCATACGTGACGGTCAGCGTGGGTCTGGCGGTGGTGGACCGCAGCTACGAAAACGTCGAGGAGATCGTGCGCGACGCCGACACCGCCATGTACGCGGCCAAGACCAGCGGCCGCACGCGTTTCGCGGTCTTCGATACGGCGATGCGCGAACGTTCGCGGCGGCGGATGGAGCTGGCGGCCCAACTGCGGCGCGCGATCGAACGCGACCAATTGCACTTGCTCTATCAGCCGATTACGTCGCTCGTGACGCGGCGCATCCAGTCCTTCGAGGTGCTGTTACGCTGGGAGCATCCCGAGCTCGGGCTGGTCAATCCGGCCGAGTTCGTGCCCGTAGCGGAAGAAGTGGGCTTGATCGTGCCCATCGGCCGCTGGGTCTTCGAGCGCGCCTGCGCGCAACTGGCGCGTTGGCGCGAAAACCGCGCCCCCGCCGCCTTCGAGTCGTTACACTTATCGGTAAACGCCTCGGTGCTCGAGTTGCTGCAACCGAGTTACTGCGAGTTCGTGGAGCGAACGATCGCGCGCCACGGGCTGCACCCCGGCGACATCGTTCTCGAAATCACCGAGAGCGCGATCCTGCAGAGCGGCCGCTTCGCGGCCGGTACGCTCGAGCGCTTGCGCCAAGCCGGTTTGCGGCTCGCGATCGACGACTTCGGGACGGGCTACTCGTCGCTGCGCTACCTGCAAGAATTTCCGTTCGATTATCTGAAGATCGACGGCTCGTTCGTACGCGGCAAGGACGGCGGGCTGGCGAGCGAGGCGATCTGCGCGATGCTGATCGCGCTGGGCAAGGCCGTCGGCGTGCAAGTGATCGCGGAAGGCGCGGAGACGCGCGAGCAGGTCGAGCGCTTACGCGAGCTCCGCTGCGGTGCCGTACAGGGGTTTCTCTTCGGCTCGCCCTCAGCGGCCGCGTTCGTGCCCGGCATCCTCCTCGCGCCGGTCGCGAGCTAGCGAGCGTGCAGCCGCGTTAGCGAGTAGGATGCGAGCAACGCCGCCCGGGGACCCGTCCGGCTATCGGCGGGGCGCAGAAGTGCGGAGAGGAGCGGAGCGCGTTTTCTGCGCGGGGCGTTTCGTCCACGATGTGCGCGCCGTCGTCGCCGGTGTGCCATGACGTTGTCATAGCGAGCTGCGACCATGTTCGCATGCGATGGATGCACCGCGTCCGGCTCTACCCAACGCTTGCGCAATCCCAGCGGCTGCGCTTCATGTTGGACGTCACGCGCCAGACGTACAACGCCCTGCTCGACGAGCGCCGATATGCGTGGGCCGCACGGCGCATTGCGGTGACGGGCAAGCAGCAATACGCGGAGATCACGGCGCTGCGAGCGGACGATGCCCGGCTCGCGGCGGTGTACCGGGAGTGCGTGGATGCGGTGCTGCATCGCCTCGATTTGTCCTACGCGGCCTTCTTCCGGCGCCTCAAGCACGGGGAGACGCCAGGTTTTCCGCGCTTCAAGCCTGCGAGCCGCTGGCGGCAACTGGAATTCCCGCACGGGAACCGGGCGCTGAAGTTCAACGGGGATCAGACGCGGGTACGGATCCCCGGGGTCGGGACGGTGAAGCTGCGCAAAGGCCGCGCGGTGCCCGCGTTCGGTCGCGCCTTCGTGGTGGAGAAGAACGGTCGCTGGCACGCGGTGTTCGAGTGCGAGCGCGACCCGCAGCCGCTGCCGCTGACGGGCCACGTCATCGGGGTTGACCGCGGGGTTCGCATTCTGGCGGCGACCAGCGACGGCGAGTTGCTGGCCAACGGCAAGGCCGAGGAGCGGCTGCGCCGGATCGTGGCGGGCCATCAGCGCGCCGTCGCTGCCGCGACGGAGAAGGATGCCCGCGGCCGCTGCCTCAACGGGCACGATCGCAGGCGCGTTGCCGCGGTTGGGCGCTTGGCGCGGGCGAAGGAGCGCGAGTCCAACGCGCGGCTGGATCGCGCGCACAAGGCGGCGCTGCGTCTGATCCGCCGGGCGGACGTCATTGGGCTCGAGGACCTGCGCGTCGCGGGGATGACCCGCAGCGCGAAGGGGACGCTCGCGCATCCCGGGCGCAACGTGGCCGCGAAGGCCGGTCTCAATCGAGCTTTGCTCGACGCCGGCTTTGGCATTCTTCGGCGTCTGATCGGCGAGAAGGCAGAATGGGCCGGTCGCCGTGCGATCGACGTCGATGCACGATATTCGTCGCAGACGTGCCGGCAATGCCGGCACGTTTCGGCGAAGAGTCGCAGGAGAAGGAGCTTCCGGTGTGTTGCGTGCGGGTGGACCTGCCATGCGGACGTGGCGGCGGCTTTGGAGATCTGTCGACGAGCTGAGTTGCAGCTCACGAGCGCATGCTAGCGCGGGCGAGGACCCCGCTCACGTCGCACGACGCGACGTGAGGGCGCGCACAACGATTCACTGGCAGGTGCTGACCGCGTCCAAGTCCTGCGCCGCCGCGCGCAGCTGCGCGTCGGACGGGCCGCCGGCAGCCGGCTTGGCCGTGCCGCCGAGTGAGGTCGCGAGTGCGGCGTCCGCCGTCGTCGAGGCCGCGACCGCATCCGCCAGCGCGCTCGCTCGCTTGCGGATGTTCGGTGCCTTCGCGTTCTGCAGTTCGCCGAGCGCGGCACGCAGCCGGACCACGACGGCGGCTTCGGAATCCGCGAGCTTCACCGCGAGCGCCTGCAGCTCGCTCTTGCGAGCCTCGTGCCCGGGTTCTGCAACGTAGTCGGCAAGCGATTGCAGTTTGCCGTGCAGTTGCGCCCACTCGCCGTAGGCGCGATCGAAGTCGCGCCAGGCCGCTCGGCATTCCGGCGTGCCGAGGGCCGCGACCGCGTAGCGGTCCGGACCCGCGCCGCCCGCGCCGCGGTTTCCACCGATCGTCGGTTCCATGGCGACGCTGACCGGCGCGTTATTGATGAACGGCAGCCCGACGCCGATTGCGATCGCGCGGTTGAATTCGCGCTGCGGCGGCGTGCCTTCGTCGCTGTATCCGGGTAACGCGTCGACCACGACGCCGTAGACGGCTCCGGTGTGGATATCGAAGAGCGGTCCGCCGCTGTTGCCGTGATCCGCGAGCGCGTCGTAGATGATCGCGTACATCCCCTCCTGCGCTTCGTTGACGGTGCCGCGGCTCAAGAAGGGTAGCAGCCGGCCTTTGTGCGCGCCGGGCACCAGGAGGCTCTCGCTGCACAGTCCGGCCAACTCGCACACCTCGGTGTACGGGAAACCGGCAATCGCGATGTCGTCGCCGGCTTCCGGAACGCTCGGGCTCAGCTTGACGGTCGCGTCGCAGGGCGCGTCGATCGAAACGATCGCTAAGTCGGGATCCACGCTGTGTCGCACGAGCGAAGCTTTGTAACGCGTGCCCGGACTCTTCGCCAGGATTGCAAACAGGTTCGGCGCGACGTTGCCCAGCGCATCGGTCACGACGTGGTTGTTCGTCACGAAGTACGATTTGGTCGCCGACGTACTGACGCAGAAGCCGGTGCCGAACGCGATCGTCAGCCGCTTATCGTCGACGGGATAGCCGATCAGCGCGAGGCTGCCCTTGACCTGATCCGAGGCGGACTCCGCCGCCGCGGCGGGCACGCTCGCAAGCAGCATCGCAGCGGCGAGAGCGGCTGCCCCGCGAAGCGCTCCTCGAGCGAACATTGGCACTCCTTTCGAGCTAGCGCGAGCAGCCGGGCGCTGGAATCGGTTTCCGGAACGTGGTCGCGAACCGCAGCAGCACGTAGTATCCCGACGAATTAAGCGTTGAGTTCTGAGTATCCGACGCCGTGAAGTACCCGCCCTCCAGACCGAAATTGCCGAACGGCAGATAGGCTTTCGCCGAGACCGTCGAGCCTTTCTGCGGAAGCGGAATACCGATAGGATAGGCGGCGTTCGTATACGCTGCGGAGAGAGCGACGCACTTGTTGAACGAAATGTACGACGTGACGGATCCCGGTGCGTTGACGTACGACCCGAAGTACCGCGACGTCGTGGCCACGGCGAGATCGCCGGGAATCGCGGCGCTCGCAGTATTCGCGAGTCCGAACCCGATCGGCTGGCGATTGATGAAGAGGCCCCACGTCGCGGCGTGATCGTGCGCCGTGGAGCACAGGATTGACTTCAGCGCCGGCGCGCACGCCGTTACCGAACCGTTCTGGAAACCGCCGGTCGCCTGAACGGTCAGTACGTTGCCGAAGACCGGCGTGTTCAGCGCTGCGTTCTGTTGCGTCTGCGGCCGCAGCACCGCCGCCGCCACGGGTTCGGCGAGCGACGCCGCGGTCGGGTACACGGCAGAAAAATACGACGTGGCGAGACCCTGTTGCAGTTCGGCCACTCGATCCGAGAGGCTCTCGGATTGCACGCCGGCGTTGAACGTCCAGCCCGGCAACGCGGCAACGTCGAACGGAACGACGACCTGCTCGGCGACGTTCGTGAAGACGTCGCCGTACTGCGAGGTCAAGCGCAGGGCCAGCAAGTCGACGGAATACGTGTGCTCGTGAACCCCGGTTCCGTACGAGAGCACGACGTGCCCCATCGATCCGCCTAACGGCACGAAAGCGGTAACCATGCCCGAGCCCGGTGCGTAGAACGGATTGGATTGCTGGCCGCCCACCATCTCGGCGACTTGCAAGAAGCTGGGGTTCGAGCCGCTGGCGGAGAGGATCTTCGTGTACGAGCTGGATTCGCCCGCGAAGCGCGTCCACGACGCATCGGGCGGCACGACCGTCACCGGCGACGATTGCCCGGCGGTCACGGCGAGCGGATACGCGTCGTTTTGCTCGCTGCCGAACACGTGAAAGGTAAACGCGCAATAGAGCGTCTCGGAAGCGCACGCGTTGTGGTAGAAGTTCGTGCCGAACGCGATGCCGGACACGCGGTCGAACGACGTGCCGGTCCCGACGATCGAGTCGAGGACCGCGATGGTCGCGAGCGGGTCGTGGGAGGTCTTCGATTCTTCGATCGGGCCCGGAGTCGCAAGCGGCGGCGGCGCGACGCCGAGTTTGACGGGCGTCGGCGTCGCGCTCGGAACGGGCGACGGCGACGGGATCGGCGTGATCCGCGGCGACGGCGTCGGGACGGTCACGGTCAGCGCATACGCTTGGTCGTAGAACCCGCTCCGCTGCAAGCCGTAGAACGCGCCGCCGCTGACGATCGTGGAAGAGTACCCGGCCGTGTAGCCCGACGCGAGACTCGGAACCTTCGTTATCGAAAACGGCAACGAGTCGGCGAAGACCCGCAGATCCTGATCGCCGAGCGCAGTACTGGGTCTGAGAAACGAGACCAGCGGCTGCGTTCTGGTGATGATCGTATCGGGTCCGCTCGGGCCGAGAGCCGCGCTCGGAAGGGGTAACGGTGCGCCGCTCAGGATCTGCGACGCCGCGCGCTGCACCGCGACCGCGGCGTCGTTCTGTGCGAAGGTCGCGTCGAGCATCGTATGGCGGTCGGGATGGTAGAAGACGTCGGCCTCGATGTCGTGCAGCCGGGGAGCCGGCTTCTTCGAGGGAGGCGGCGGCGTCGCATACTGCACGAGCGGCGCGTACGATAGCGCGAGCGACCCGCCGCGGTCATCGATCGTAACGTCGAGCGGTACGAGCACCGGTGTGGCGACGGTTCCCGTAGAGAATTCGATCTTTAGATGCGACGTGCGCCCGTGCAGTTGCAGCACGCTCCAGGGGATTTGGATCGCCGAGTGCCAGGCGCGCGCGCCGGGATTGGGCCGGATGTAGGGCTTCCCCGAGTCGTGCCGCTCGATCGACAGCGCGTAGAGAAACGAACGATCGACGTCGCACTCGACGGGGAAGGGCTTGCCGTCGACCTGCACCGCGACTTCGGCTAAGAGGTCGTGCTTGTCCGACGATTTGAGCGTCACGCAGCTCAGAGTAGCGGGATACTCGAAATCGACCGGATGCGCGGTGTCAGCGAGAAACTGGACGTCGAGACCGTCGGTCGAAGCGCCGACGCAGACGATCGTCCCATTCCCGGCCAGCGTGCTGAAGAGCGTCACTTCCGACGGCACGTGAGGCGCCGTGAGTGGAGCGCTGCAGGAAACCGCCCCGGGCGTGGGAGCGACGATCTCGGTCACCACGCTGCCGAAGCCCATGCGCAGGACCAATCGTGCGGGCAAGTCTTGGCCCGACGCAAAGGTCATCAGCGCGACGAACGCGATCGCGCAAACAGCAAGAATCCCGGCGCCTGAAACGCGCATGAGGAAAACTCCGGAAGACCAGGAGTAATCGTGGCACATTACCTTCGCTACGCGGAAGGGTCCTGCCCCGCGCCGGCTGCTGGTCTGCGGGGAGGCGAGGATCGCCGTGGGCTTGACTGCGGGTAGCCGCCGGCGCGTCGCGGGCCAGTGCGAGCGGGCGGCAGCCTAACCCGCAGACGCTGTGAATCAGTCGCGCGGTCCTCGTGGCGCTTCTGGCCGCACCGGCATCCGCGCGGAGTTCGTCGCTTCTAGTGAGGCGAGTTGCCGCACTGGCGGTACGCCCGGGTTCGGGGCCGTGGCGTCACGCCTCTCGACTCGGCAGCGTGCACGGCATCGCCTCGCTCGACTGGCAAGAGAAGAACGGCGGTAGAGCGTCGTTCGGGCTGGAGAATCCTCCGGATGGTTGACGCGCGTGCCGCCCTCGCAGCGCTGTCGATGGCGCAGCTCGTATCGAGCACGGGCTGCCGGTCGACGTCACAGAGCACCCAGGACCAGCCGCCACCGTCTCTCACCGCGGAACCGGCATCCGGCGAAGTGTCGATTCCGCTGCCGCTCGACGTCGACCCGCTCCCATATAACGCCGCTTCAGGAGGAGGCGGTGTGGTATATCGTCCGTTACGCACCCTCGACCGAGCTGCAGGGAATCGTCGACGACGACACGTTCTTGTTTCTCGAGAACTGCCGCCTGCACGCCGTGCGCGACGGCACTGAGCGAGAAGTCGCTCCATGGAAAGTCGTGGAAGGCGCATCGCCGGCCGGCCGGTTTGCCGCGACGCACGGCGTGGCGTTGCTCGACGTCGCGAGCAGCGCAGGACGCCCGAGCGTGCGCGCGGTGCGGTGCCGCGACGGTGCTGCTTTGGCAGAAACCAGGTCAGACCATCGGCGCGGAGGAGGGCGTAGCGTTCGTCGCGATAGCGAGCGATAAAGCCTATCCGATCGACCTGGAAACGCAGCAAACGCTCGCCATGGAAGCGCCGAGCGGCCGCCGCCTGTGGGTCGATCGCCCAGGAAGATGCTCGGCCGGCCGGCCGGTGGTCGCTACGCCGGCGTGTTGTTCACCGACGCGAATATCGACGGGTGCGATCCTCCTTCGGCGAGCGGTTGGGCGCTCACGGTCCTCGATCTGAGAAACGGGTCCCAGCTGTTTCAAGACCAGCAGCTCGACGATGTCGCCTTACGGCGAGGCGATCGCGTCATTCTCGTAGGCGATGCCGCCCATTGGTCCACCTACGGACCGTTCCACGTAGCCGTTTTCGATCTGCGCTCCCGGAGAATCTCGTTCGATCGCATCTACCTTCCCGACCTCCCGACCCTCCCAAAGACCAGAACCTGGCGGGCGACTATCGTGCCACGCAATATGCGTTCGCGCGCTCGACCGTGTTCCTGCAAGTCGAAGGCCCCGGACGATCCGTTGCGTACGCGCATCCTTGGGCGGCGCATTCTAGGCCGTACCGCGTGACCGGACTCGGGAAATTGCTCGGAGCGGCGTACGGCGAAGACACGTATTTCTCGTCCGGCAAGCGACTCTATTCCCTCGCCGTCGTCAACGGGCGAGGAGTGGGGCGCGTTCTTGCCGAGGGGCGCGCGGGGTTCGACGGGTTCTTCGTTGTGGATCGGGTGGGGTACGCTCATTCCGGCCACTCGGTTTTCGAGATCGATCTCGAGCGGCACGAAGCGGTCCGCGTTTTCGACGTGCCGGGCTGCGACAAGCTGCTGGCGGTGGATCGTTTCGGGAATGGCGCGCTGGCGCGTTGCGACGGACTGGCGGCCGCACTTCCGTTTGCAGCCAGACCTCCGGCTGAAGCCTCGCAAGATATCGGTCGCCGTCCGGTATTGGGCCAGAAGGCGTGGCCGGGTGCTGCGACGGAGCTTTGGGGTCCGCGACGGGCACGAGGGCGACCGCGCCCTTTCCGTGATGGTCGATGACGATGCGCGCTCAGGCCCCTCTCACCCATTGAGCGTAATATGCGTTCCGTGTTACACTCTAAGCATGGCAACTCCTGAAACGCTCTCAGTGCGTCTGAGCCGCGAGGCGCGCGCCGCTTTGGATGAGGCGGCGGCCGAGGGTGAGGTTGCCGGCGCCTCCGCACTCGCTCGGGAAATTCTCGAACAATGGGCCGAGGCGCGCCGCTCCGCGAAGATCCGGAGCGGCGTGCAACGGGCCGTCTCCTATCTCATCGCGCATCCGTCCGGCTGGTCGGACGAGCCGGCCGAATTCTTCCCCGGCGCATCCGAACCGGCGTGAAGGCAGGCGATATCGTCGTCGTCGATTGGCGCGACTCGATCGACGGTTCGGGCGAGCCGAACAAACGCCGGCCCGCCGTCGTCATCGGAGAACCGCCGGTATTTGGCACGGGCCTGCCGTTCGAGATCGTCGTCCCGCTAACCGGAGAGGTCGATCTCGCGATCCCCGGGGCCTCGCTGCCGATACCGCCGACATCGTCCAATGGCTGCACAAAACTGACGTACGCGCTGTCTTGGAACGCTCAGAGCGTTCCACACCGACGCATCACGACCACGCGATCGCACGTCGCACCCCACGAGGTCGAACTGATTCGGGATCAAGTCGCACGCTGCATCGGACGTACGTAACGTAACCCGCACAATTTGCCACCGACGGTGCGGTTAGATCGAAAGGCACACTACCTACTACGGCGCACGATTGTCGCGTCGCGAAATGCTAAGTTTATGTCGAACTGCGATAACCACACCTCGACGTAAAGCTGTAGGATCAATATGGCCTCCCCTCGTGCGGCAGAGGCGATCGCTTTCAGTTTGCCGCAGGACAACGAGCGACAGCGTGACGTTACATCGAACGTTCTTCGTCCTCGCCATACTCGGCACCGTGTTCTCCGCATCGGCAAGCACGCTCAGCTCGACGTTCGGCGTGTGCGTCTATCCAAAGAACGGGCAGAGCGAGTCCCAGCAAGCCAACGACGAATCGATCTGCTATAAGTCCGCGAAGGCCAAGACCGGGGTCGACCCCGCCAACCTCCCCGCGGCGACGCCCGCTCCGACGACGCAAAAGCAGGGCGGAGCCGTGGTCGGCGCAGCGCGCGGTGCCGCCGGAGGCGCCGCGGTCGGCGCAATTGCCGGTGATGCCGGGCAGGGTGCCGCGATCGGCGCGACCGTCGGTGCGATTCGGGGCCGGCGTATGCAGAACGCCGCGAACAACGCCGAGCAACAGTATGCAGCCGCCAACGCTCAAGCTCAGCAGTCGCAGAGCATGAGTAATTTCAGGCGCGCATTCTCCGCGTGCCTCGAAGCGAAGGGTTACCCCGCATTCGCCAGATGGACGTTGAGAGCGAGTGCGGTCGGACGATGAGAGCGAGTGCGGTCGGACGATGAGAGCGAGTGCGGTCGGACGATGAGCTTGTCGCTCAATTCGCCCAGTCATCCGGTGAATACAGGCTTAGCTAGATTTCGCCGCGGGAGCGGCGCGTACGTTAATCAAGCCATCGAAAAGATCGCTTGACGAATGCCCTGGCTTCATTGGTCACACAATCGCCGTGCGCGACGACCAGCTGGTTGAAATCCCAGGCGAGCATCTTGTGGAGCGAATCTCGACCCTGGTCCCGGCGGCGTTTCCCGAAGAACGACAGGCGAAGATCGCGTGGCGCACCACCCTGCATCATTCCGCCGAGATCCAGCACCGCGTTTCGTAGTCCGCGGCCGCGCTCTGGCTGAAAGTTCTGAAGAAAGTCTCCAATGATAAGCGTGCGGGAACGCCGATGAAAAAACTCTGCCTCGGTCAGTGCGATGCTGCCTCGAAAGAGCAACTGATCGATGTCGCCCTTCCAGGCTTCTGGTGGCGTATCGCCTAGCGTGCGAGCTTTCCAGAGCTGAGCCCTCGGGAAAAGCTCTGCGCACCCTTCTAGCCGCCAATCGTGTAAAGGGGTCGGTGAAACGAGATGCGCGATTGGACCGAGTTGCTCCAGTCGGTCCGCCTCCTCGCGTGTTGCGACGACTGGGGAGTTCACCCAGAGGGAGCCATCGCCAAGCTTGATCACGATCATCCGCGTAGGGTACGGCCACCCAAAGAACCGCACCACCGGACCATCGGCGATCCAGACGTCCTCGGCAAAAGCCTCTAACCTGGTCATCCCAAATGTTTTACGGGAGAATTCGGAAGACACGTCAGTGCGACGGGGTAGCGCACGGGCCCGATATCGGCAAGCCGCGCCATCTCGCCAGGCGGCGCGCTGATGGGGGAATTGCTCCAAAGCGAGCCATCGACGAGCTTGACCGCGATCATGCGCGTCGGAAACGCCACGCCCAAAAACCGAACCGGTGGTCCGTCGACGATCCAGATATCGGGTCCGAATTCCGAACTCCGGTTCACGTTGCGTAACGCTCGAACAGTCTCTGGGCGGCCTCTATCGGTCCGTCCCAGCGCGAGACTACTTGGGCAAAGGCGGCGGCCCTCGCCTTGGCCCCTTCGTCTTTCAGCATTTTCTCTATGGCCGCTTGAACCTTGCGCGACGGATCCTTCGACTTGGCAACGCGTATCGCAAAGCCGAGTCGCTCAAGACAAGCGAGATTTGCAACCTGCTCCATCTGCATTCCGACGCCGACGACCGGCTTGCCGGCCATTGCCGCGGTCATGACCGTTCCGATGCCGCCGTGGATAACGGCCAGATCGGCCTTCCGATTCGCGGCAAGCGCCGGTAGCCAATCGGTGACGAGCACGTTCGAGGGAACGCGGAAGCCGGGGAGCCCCGCAAGCTGAAACTTCACGGGGGCGATAACGCGAAACGGCTTATCTTCAAAACTCGCGACGATGTTGGCGACGATGCCCGGTGTGCCGGAGCTGCCCATCGCGAAGTAGATCATGGGCTTATCCCGAGGAAGTTCGACTACTTCCGGCGGCATGGAAAACTCGTCCTCCGGGATGAGCGGTCCGATGAAAAAATGATCGGGAGGCAACGTGGCACCAGAGAACTCCGGCGGCTCGGCGACCAGGGTCACGTCGCCGCGCCAGAACTCGAAAATGGAGGAGTAACCTGGAACTCCGTAGTGATTTGCAGCGCGGTTCACGGGTCCTAAGAATCCGTATCCGATCCAAAAGTTGATGAACCGCCACACGAACCAGTCGGCGATCGCTTTGACGGGAACCGGAAGATGATCGGTCGTCCCGGCTCCGTGCAAGAAAAACTGCGGAAGCCACGTCGATTGGATCACCCATACCAGCGGAATCTTGAGAACCCGACAGGTGATCGGAATCGTCAGATACGATCCGGTAACGACCGCCGCCGGCCGAAGCTCGCCAAGATAGGCGATCTCGCCGTCGATGGATGCGACCATGTCGGAGTCCGAAACCGCGGGCGCGAACTTCTCGCCGCGGTCCACCTTGGCGATGAACTCGATCTTCTCTTTGGTGAGGCGGGGCTCCATTCGCGTCAGGGGAAAGCCGTGCTTCTCAATGAGGCTCTCGAAGTCGCCACCGTTGGAGATGAACTGCAAGTCGAAGGCTCGCCCGGCCGTGGGATGCCGCCGAATCCCTTTGGCAATTTCGACCATGCGGCTTGTTTCCGCGAGATTGAAGGCGCAAGGAGCAAAGAGCAGCGTCCGCTTTGACGTCACGATCTCACCGGCGCTTCAACTGAATTGAGCCGGTATTCCCCATATGGACGTCCTTTTCGAGCCGCCGCCGGGTGACTCCGGCAGTCTTCGAGGTTCTCAGCGAGCCGCGCTGCCGATTTGGCACGAGCTGAAGGTCGCGCCGGCCGCCGGAGCCCAAAGAAGCCGGGCCGCATGTTCATATGGAGGCACCTCTCCCGTTGTTTTCCACGCGCGGCCGGTCGCCGCGGCGTTTCATGTTACCGTCGCCAATGGAGGCGAACGCAGAGCAGCGATTCTCTTGATGATCGCGGCGAACAAATTGCGCGGGATCGCGACCTCCGCCATCTGAAACGCGACGTACCGGCCGTGGCTGACGACCTTCGCTCCGATCTTGATCAGCTTCTCGCGCAGCGTCGTCAGCGACCACTCGGCAATCACCGCCGGAACTGCTAGGGTCCGAAGGAAGTTGCCGAGGTTGTACGCGAGCGCGTGAAGCTGCAGACGAACGACGTTCGCATCGAACGACCGGCATGAAAGGCGCGTCCCTTTCAAAGCACCCTTCCACTCTTTTATCCATTGCTCGCAGGTGCCGCGCTTGTTATAGAACTCGACGACATTCGTAGACATCAGGCGCAGGTTCGTGACGATGAAGCCAACGCGCGGGAATAGCTCACCGTGGTGCCACTCCACCTTGGCGACAACCCGGCGCGGCCGCGACCAACTCGCCGCCTGATAACGGAAGCTCTTGTAGAACCGTTGCACGTAGTGCGCCGGCCGTCCGACCGGGCGCTTGAACATGTGAGCGATCTTCGCCTGGAGCATCTGATTGGCGGGAAGGCGGATGGCGTACTCGATCCCTTTGGCCTCCAAGAACTCGTACATCCCCGGTTGAGCGAAGGCCGCGTCGCCGCGAAAGGCGATACTGTTTGCCGTTGATTGGTAGCGTGCGATCACCGGCTTGAGAGCCGCTTCCCACCCATCGGCGCTATGCACGTTGCCCCGACGTAGTGAGCAGCGCTCGAGATCGCCGTACTGATTGAAGACGAAGATCGGGTGGTAGCATGTGGTAACGAAATGTCCGTTCCACACGCTGCCCTCTTGATCGCCATGCGTTGGGCTGACGGATGAATCCATGTCGAGTACGACCCGACCGAGTGGACGACGTTTCGCAACCTGGTCGATCCAATAGCCGGAGAGATCGGCAAGCGTCGCGAGATTTTCCGGCCTCGCCAGCCATTTGGTCTCGAACCGCCCCATCTGGCTTGGAGACGCACCCGACCGATTCGTTGCCTTTCCGCCGATGATCCAGCGCATGGCGGGGTCGTACCGCAAACGCAGCGCGTCGTTCACATCCTCATATCCGGCGAGTCGGCCGAAGAGCGATTGACGGAACATGCCGACGAGGGCGTGGCGACCGTTCTTTCCTGTGCGCGAATCGGCGAGGAGATCGCCGGTTGATCTTGTCAAACCAAGTGCATCGTCGAGTTCACGATACGCGAGCAAACCCGCATCCGAGGTGACGACCGAGCCGTGAAACTGAACCATGATGCGGCGGTCGAAGTCGAGACGCAGAACACCGTGTTCCGCTTCACCCGTCGGGTTCGTCACTTCGGCTCTACATCATTCGCGTAAATCACTCGTCTATTATAGCAAAAACGCTGCGCATCAGTAGCGGCTTTTGCAAACTTATATGGGGAATGCGGGTTACACGGTAAAGTAGTGCAGGTCACGCGCAGTCTTCGCGAGTAGCCGGCTGTGCGCGACAGAATAGAACCCAAAAGCGAGGAGACGAGATGACGACGATGATTATGCAGAATTGGCTAAACTCGCGGCGCGTCGTGCGTACTGCTCGAGAAGCGGCGACATTCGGTGCGGCTTTAGTCGCGCTATTCCTGCTTTGCAACGCGCAGTCGAGAGCGCAAAGCGTTCAGGATGCGACCGTAAGTTCGCCGGCACCCACCGCGGCAGGTGCATCGACCGCCGGTGCGTCGACGGACTATCTCGACGTACCGACGACCGGTAAGACGCCGGAGCAGTTGAAGGCAGCAGAGCTCGCGCTTATCAAATCGTCGCAAAATCCCATCGGCAACATCGCCCTGATCCCGTTCCAGAACAACTGGAACTACGGTTACGGCCCTTACGTGCGAACGCAGTATAACCTCACGATGCAGCCGGTAGTACCAATATCTCTGGGTCCGAGTTCAAATCTGATCGAGCGCAGCGTCATTCCCATGGTAAGCCAGCCGTCTCCGCTAGGGCCTGCCGCGTGCGCCAGTCCCACCGGTTGCCCCTGGACGTTCGGCCTGAGTGATATCCAAGAACAGCTCTATTTCGCGCCGCGTACAAAGCCGGGTGACATTATCTGGGGTGCGGGGCCGATCTTTTATCTTCCGACCGCTACCCCGGGATCGCTCGGGTCCGGGAAAACGAGTGTTGGCCCGACGGCCGTCGCGAGCGCGGCGTCGACCAGGTGCGTTTGCTCGCGGAGTTCGATCTAGAGCCGGCGTTCTTCGAGAATCCTGAGAACCGGATCCCCTTCGCGACGATGGGTGCGATCGTGGGTCGATGCGCGGAGCAGACGCGCTACCCGCACTTCGGACTGCTGACAGGTCATTGCACGAGCGTCTCCGCCATCGGGGCCGTCGGATTCCTCGCATTGAGTTCTCCGGACGTTCGCACCGCGCTCGAGGCCCTCGTGCGCCGCTTTCACGCACACAACCCCGGCGCGATGATGAGCGTTATCGAGGACGAGTCGTTTGTCACTTTGGCGTACACGATCGTGCAGGCAGGTGTCGAGAACCGCGCGCAGATTCTCGACGGCGCGATGGCGTTGGCGTTCAATCTGATGCGGGCGTTGTGCGGAAGAAGTTGGCTTCCGGTAGAAGTGCGGTTCGCTCGTGCTCGCCCGGACAACGTGGAACCGTTCGGGGCCATCTTCCGGTCGAGGCTGTGCTTCGATGCCGAGGAGACGGCCCTCGTCTTCGAAAAGCGCTGGCTGGGCAAGGCGCTTCTTAGTGCCGATCCTCTGCTTAACAAGATGATGCTGCAGCGGCTTGACGAGGGCGAGTTGACTTCCGAAGACGGCGTGGTCGGCCGGTTACGCCGGCTGCTGCCGCACTTCGTGACGACGCAAAGTGCGTCGCTGTCCGCCGTGGCGAGCCGCTTAGGCCTGGGAACCCGAACGCTGAACCGCCTCGTGGCCGCCGCCGGCGTCAGCTTCGCGCAGTTGCGCGACGAAGCGCGCTACACCGTCGCCTGCCAGCTGCTCGAGAGCACGCACATGCAGGCAAACCAGATCGCGGACCACGTCGGCTACGCCAACGCGAGCGGATTCACACGTGCGTTTCGGCGTTGGTCCGGCGTGGCGCCTTCGCAGTGGCGCGCGATGAGGGGCCGGCTGCACGAGTAACCGAAGAGGACGTCCTGATTATCAATCTGCGACAGAGCAGATTGCGTGGCGACGCAAAGAGTGCCTGGACGCTTCTCGCTTAGCAGTTCACGGCCATGCGTACGGTTACGGTATTAGCCGAACGAAGCTGGGGTTGCCGGGAAGGGGGCAGACAAGGATGAGATCGGATGACGTACCACGACCCCTGGCAGCCGTGCACGCGCCTGCGGCTTCGATGACGCCGGATGAGCGCCGGGCGGCCGGAAAGCGGTTGCGCGACGACGTGCCGCGCAAGGCGCATGGCGACTGGCATCCTGGAGCCGGGCGAACCGAGCCGCTTAGCATCCTCCAGACGGCCGACGCGACGCGCGAGCCGACGCTGGTGCCGCTGCGCTATGGCCGGATGCTGCAATCGCCTTTCGCCTTCTATCGCGGCTCGGCCGCGGTGATGGCTTCGGATCTGGCGGGAACTCCCGCCACCGGGATTCGCGTGCAGGCGTGCGGCGATGCGCATTTGATGAATTTCGGCGGCTTCGCTACGCCGGAGCGCCGAATCGTCTTCGACGTGAACGACCTTGACGAGACTTTGCCGGCGCCCTGGGAATGGGATGTCAAACGCCTAGCAGCGTCGTTCGTGGTGGCGGCTCGCTCGATCGGTTTATCCGAAGACGACGCGCGTGATGCCGCCATCGCGTGCGCGCGCAGCTATCGCTTACACATACATGAGTTTTCCGACATGAACGTTATCGATATGTGGTATGCGCGCATCGATGACAACGACATCCTGTCAATGCTTCCCTCGGAAAGGCGCACGATCCTCACGAAGCGCATCTCCAAGGCGACCTCGCATAGCAGTTCAGAGTTGCTGTATCCGAAACTGGTGCACGATGCCGAGGGCGAATCCCGCATCCGAGACACCCCGCCGACGATTTTTCATCCCGACGAGGCTCACGCTGCCGGCTACCTGGATATGTGCAGGGACGTGCTGGCCAAATACGTGGAGACGCTAGCCGAGGACCGGCGCGTTCTGTTCGACCGGTTCCGGCTCGTAGATATGGCGGTGAAGTTGGTCGGCATCGGCAGCGTCGGCACGATGTGTCTGGTCGCGATGTTCTTGTCGGTGACGGACGAGCCGCTCTTTCTGCAGGTGAAGGAGGCAAATGCCTCGGTTCTGGAAGCCTATGCCGGTCCCAGCGCGTACAGCCACCACGGCCAGCGAGTGGTGGTGGGCCAGCGCCTGATGCAGCCGGCATCCGATATCTTTCTGGGTTGGGTAACGGGTCCGAGAGGCCGTCACTTCTATCTGCGCCAGCTGCGCGACGTGAAACTCAGCTCTCTGGTCGAGACCTTCGATGCCGAGATGCTAACGCTCTATGCCCGTGCCTGCGGCTGGGCGCTCGCGCGGGCGCATGCCAAGGCCGGGGATCCCTGGACGATCGCCGGTTACCTCGGCAAACGCGACGAGTTCGAGAAGGCGATCGGCAAGTTTTCGTCTGCGTACGCTGACCAGGCCGAGCGCGACCACGCCGCCCTGGTGGCCGCGGTGCGTACGGGCGCTATCGAAGTGCAGATGCCACGGTAAGCGCGCATCGCTGTTCTTGGTCTCGCGCAACCGCTCTCGCCGACGAGCAGAATTGTGGGGCGAAGTAGCTGACGAAGGAAGCATATGAAGCCGTTCGTAAGCTTCCGGAACGATGGAACCGAGCGAAGACCGATCTGCGCCGCCGAAGACACCGCGCTGGAAGATCCTTCGCATCGGGCTCTTGCTAAGCGCTCTTGCGGCAATCGCGTTGCTCGGTAGCATGAAACCGGCGAGGAGCCAGGAACTCGAGCCTCGGTCCTATTCCGCATCGCCGATCGACACAAATTTCGCGGGCGTGAATTTCACGACCTCGACGGGCGACGTGAGCCTCGACCCGTCGCTTCCGCTCAGCGACGTGCACGCCTCGATCGATACGGCCGCCCTGAGTCTCTTGCGCACCTTCGATTTGGTGGGCCGTACGGCAAGCTGGGCCGTTACCGTCCCGTACCTCGGCGGGCACGTGACGGGCGCCGTCTACGGACAGGCCCAAGCTGCGTCGCGCTACGGATTTCCCGACCTTCGAGCGCGGTTCGGGATGAACGTGTTAGGCCGGGCGCTCACGCCGCGGGAGTTCGCGCGCCAGAAACCTCGCACGACGCTCGGCGTGAGTCTGACCGTCATCGCTCCGACGGGTACCTACGACCCGACGCACCTCATCAATATCGGATCGAATCGGTGGTCCTTCAAGCCGGAAATCGGTTTGGAGCAGCCGATGGGAAAGTGGTTCACGGATTTCTCCGCCGCCTTGTGGTTATTCGGTGAAAACAATGACTACTTTCGGGGTCAGGTCCTGCGGCAGGCGCCGCTTTCACTTTTTCAGTTACATACAGGTTATAATTTTCGTGTGAGCCAGTGGGTGGCGTTCGATGCGAACTACTATTCGGGCGGTGCGACCAGCGTGAGCGGGGCTACGCCAATCAACTTGCTCGCGAATTCGCGCTACGGTGTAGCCTTTTCGCAGCCGATGGGGCCGGGCGTCTCGGTGAAACTCTCGTGGTCGCACTGGCTGAACGGCAGATACGGCCAGAACTTTTCGACCGACGGCGTCGTCCTCCAATACCGTTGGTACGACGGCCCTTAGCGGTTTCCGTCGCCGAAGATAACGCTCGGACCCCAGTACCTGCCACTCGCCGCCGTCTGCGAGACCGTCGGCGGCCGGCACGGCCGCGAACCTCTTGCGGCAATTCGACGCACGTTAGTGCGAAAGCTTGCGCAGCGCCGAGCCCTTGTGCATCGCAATATGGTCGCTAACGTCGCTCTTGATTTCGTACTGAGGCTCGTCCTCGCTGGCATGCGCGGTGTAGCCTTTGAACTCGGTCTCTGAGGTAATCACCTTGATAATCGTGCCGGTGACGCAACCGGCTTCGGAGTTCCAACTCACACGATCGCCAACCTTGAATCGTGCCTTCATCGGCGCGCTGTCTCCCGTACGATCGCTCGCCATACGATTGGGGCCCGCATTCAGCGCGTTCCGTCGCCGAAGATGACGCTCGGACCCCAGGCGTACGGGTGCCGGAAGCGCGCCTGCGGGGAGGCGAGCAGCGCGAGCTTAGCGCGGCGCAACGCTTCGGCCGCACCGAGCTTTCCGGCGTACATGCCGGCGAAGAAGCGGGGCGTGAGCTGCGGGGCCGCGGCGTCGTCGACGTCCCAGAGTGTCACCGAGATTGCCGGCGTGCCGGCGTAGAGAAATGCACGCGTCAAGCCGCTGATTCCGTCGCCGCCTGCATCCGAGGTCGCGACGCCCGTGTTGCAGGCCGAGAGCGTTACGAAATCGGCGTCGAGCGCGAGGCCGAAGACGTCGGCCATGGTTAGCAGCCCGTCGCCGCGCTCGGGATGTGCCAGCACGATTGCCGGCTGGGTCAGTCCTTTGATTTCGCTGGGCAGCACGGCATGGGTCGCGAACAGCAAGTACTGATACTTTTGGAGCCGGCCGGCGTCGTCGAGCGCAAACACACGCCGGCGCGTTGCGGCGTCGCCCACGATAACGCTCGCTGCGGGCGCGCCGAGCGCCGCGCGCACGGCATCCGCTTCGGTTTGCGTTCCGGGCAGCGCCGGGAAGACGGCGCCGGCGACGGATGTTGCGGCACCCGCATCGCCGCGGAACGCGGAGCGCGCGGCGGCAAGCTGCAGGCCGGCGTAATCGGAGAGGCCCCGCGCGCGCGCAGGCGCGGCCGGACCGAAGGTGGGGTTGGCGAAGGCCAACAGCGGACTGCGGCCCCCGTTCGGCTGCGCGTACGACGCGCGCACGACCGCAAGCAGCGAGGCCGACGGAACGTACGAGACCGGCACGTCTTCGATCAGGTAATGCGGCTGCGAACCGCTCGCCGGGTCCCGCGTAACCAGCGTCTCGAACGCCAGCCGGTAGAGCGATCCCGAGGGTACGACGATCGCGCTCTTCGCGTTCGCGACCGCGTCCGCGGCGCCGTCCGGCAGGAGCATTCGATAGAGCGCGTAGCTATCGGTCGCGAACTCGGGCAGGTCGGCTGCGGCGTGGCGCTCGAGTCGCGTCGCACTCGTGCTGTGGAGAAGTTCGAGCATCCCCGCCACGTGCGCGCCGAGCCGCGCGACGGCCGCATCGATCTCCGCGCTTCCGGCCAGCGGCACGAGTTGCACGCGATCCCGATCGATCAGCCACAGGACGCTGCGCGCCGGGAGCACGTCGTAGACGAGTACGAGTTCGCCCGGGCGCAACACCGCTTGCTGAAATCCCGCGATCGTCGTGCATGGCGTCTGCGGGCACTCCACCGTCAGCGGTTGCGGATGGCGCAGTTCGTAATACGCTGGGTACTGCGTCTTGATGCTCGCCTCGACCGTCGCGACGCGCGCTTTCGCGTCGGACAGATCCCGCTCGGCGGATGCCAGCGCCGTCTGGCTTGCCGCGCTCGCCGAGAGCAGCGTGGAGAGCGCTGCCTGGGCGCGGTCGGCCGCGGCGGCGACCGCACCTTCCTCGGCCACGACGGCGGGCGGCACGCCTCGGAAATGCTGGGCCGCGCTCTGACCGATCTGTTCCAGGACGGCACGTGCGTTCTTGCGCTCGAAGATCGCCAGCGCTTTGCGGCCGTAACCGTTGCCCGGAAACGCCGCCTCGAGTTCGAGCAAATACGCGATGTATTCGTCGTACACCGCGAGTTTATTGGAGAAGAAGCCCGTCCGCTCGGACGCTGCGAGTCCGGCCCGGAGCGATTCTATTTGAATAAGCGCCGCATCGTAATCGGCGAGCGCGGCCTCGCGGCGCTTCAGGTGCGACTCCGCGTTCGCGGCGGTGCGTAGCGTGCGCCACAAACCTTCGAGATCGAGCAGCCGGCGTTCCATGTCTTCCGCTTGGCGGGCGGAGGCGAGCGCCTCATCGTAGTGACCGAGATTCTCTTCGACGATGCCGATGTCGCCGAGGTCGACCGCCTCGCCCAATCGGTTCCCGAGTTCGCGGTTGATGGCCAGCGACTGCCGATGCGAAGTCAGCGCCGCGTCGTAGCGCGCGAGGCTCCATTGGGCGTTGCCGATGTTGCTGAGGGCGTTCGCCTCTCCCAGCCGGTTCCCGATCGCGCGCGCGATCGTCAGCGCCTGTCCGTACGACGCCAGCGCGTCGTCGTAGCGATCGAGCAGATAATCGACGTTGCCGATCGTGGTCAGCACGTTGGCCTCGCCGCGGCGATTGTGTAACGCGCGGTCGATGACGAGCGCTTGGCCTTGCATGGCCAGCGCGTCGTCGTAGCGGCCCAGCAGCGCCTCGGCGATGCCGATGTTGCCCAGGAAGTTCGCCTCGTCGAGCCGGTCGTGGATTTCGCGATCGATCGAGAGCGCCTGCTCTTCCAGGGAAAGGGCGTCGTCGTAGCGGCCCAGGAGCGTGTCGACGATGCCGGTGTTGCCGAGGTCGTCCGCTTCGAGGAGGCGGTCCTTCACTTCTCGAGCGATCGCGAGCGACTGCTGGTAAGAGCGGATCGCGTCGTCGTAGCGGCCCAGGTCCTGCTGGACGAGGCCGATATTGCCGAGGTCGGTCGCTTCGGCGGAGCGGCTCTTCACCTCGCGATGGATCGCCAGCGCCCCTTGATAGGAGCTCAGCGCGTCGCCGTAGCGGTCCAGGTCCCTTTCGGTGTTCCCGATGGCGCCCAGGGCGTCGGCTTCCGACGGCCGGTCCTCGAGTTCGCGATAGATGGCCAGCACTCGCTGAAATATCGCTAGCGCCGCGGCGCCGTTTCCAAAATGAGAATCCGCTAACCCGATCTGAAAGCTGAGGTCGCCGATAAGCCGCTCGTCGTCTTTTGGGCGCAGCCGGTCGAGGACCGGCTCCCACAGCGATAGCGCGGTCGCGTAGTCGCCGCGATCGAAAGCGGCCTCCCCTTGCCTGATCTGCTCCGCGAGCGGCGCCGTGAGTTGCGCGTACGCCGGCGCGCAGACGGCGAGCGCCGCTGCGAACGCGACGGGAATCCACGCTCGCTTATTCGCGGCGGCTACCGTCGCCGAAGATAACGCTCGGGCCCCAGGCGTAGGGATGCCGGAAGCGCGCTTGCGGCGATGCGAGCATCGCGAGCTTCGCTCGACGGAGCGCTTCGGCCGGCGACGACGTGCCGGCCATGGCGGCGAAGAACGGCGGCGTGATCTGCGGGGCCGCGGCGTCGTCGACGTCCCAGAGCGTGACCGATATCGCGGGCGTGCCGGCGTAGAGAAACGCGCGCGTCATCCCGCCGATACCTTCAGCGCTCGAGTCGCCCGTCTGCACGCCCGTGTTGCAGGCCGACAGCGCCACGAAATCTGCGTCGAGCGCGAGACCGAACCGTCGCCCATCGTCAGCAGGCCGTCGCCTCGTTCGGGATGAGCCAGGACGATGGCGGGCTGCGTGAGCCCCGCGATCTCGCTTGGAAGCACCGCGTGCGTCGCGAATAGCACGAACCGGTAGGTCTTGAGCGAATCGTTCGCGTTGAGCTCGAGTACGCGCTGCTTGGTCGCGAGGTCGCCTGCGATGACGCTCGCTGCGGGCGCGCCGAGTGCCGCGCGCACGGCGTCGGCCTCGGTTTGAGTTCCGGGCAGCGGCGTGAAAGCGGCACCGCCGACCGCAGCCAGTTGGAGACCGGCGTAGGTAGGATCGCCGGAAGCTTGCCCGACGGTGGCCGGCTCGGCGCCGAAGGTGGGATTGGCGAAGGCCAGGAGCGGGCTTCGGCCCGCGGGCGCCCGGCCGTACGAGCCGCGCACGACCGCGAGGAGCGAGGCCGACGGAACGTACGAGACCGGCACGTCTTCGATCAGGTAATGCGGCTGCGGGTCGCGTGCCGGGTCCCGCGTTACGAGCGTCTCGAACGCCAAACGGTACAGCGGCCCGGAAGGTACCACGATCAGACTCTTGGCGCGGGCCACTGCGGCCGCGGCGGCGTCCGGGACGAGCATCCGGTAGAGCGCGTACCCGTCGGCGGCAAACGCCGGCAGATCGGCCGCGGCGTTGCGCTCGATCCGTGCCGCCCGAACGCCGGGCGCCAGCATCGCCGCCACGTGTGCGTCCAGGCGCGTGACGGCCGCAGCGATCTCCGTGCTGCCCGCAAGCGGTACGAGTTGGACGCGCTCCCGGTCGATCAGCCACAGCGCGCTCTTGCCCTCGAGGACGGCGTACGCCAACACCAGTTCGCCCGGCCGCAGCACCGACTGCTGGAAGCTCGCGATCGTGGGACAGGGCGACCGGCGGCACTGCACGACCAGCGGTTGCGGATGGCGCAGTTCGTCGTACGCCGGGTATTGCGTCTTGACGCTCGCCTCGAGCGCGGTCGCGCGTGCCGTCGCGTCGGCGAGACGCTGTTGCGCCGCCGCGAGCGCGGCCGGATCCGTGCCGGCCGTTGCCTGCAGTTTCGAGAGCAGCCGGCGCGTGCCGTCGACCGCTGCGTCGGCCGCCGTTTCGTCGGCGACGACCTTGGAATCGACGCCGCGGAAATGCTGCGCGGCGCTGCGGCCGATTTGTTCGAGCGCGGCCCGCGCGCTCTTGCGCTCGAGGATCTCCAGCGCTTTCCGATCGTATCCGCTGCCGGGAAAGCGCCCGTTCAGATCGAGCAGGTACGCGATGTACTCGTCGAACGCGCCCAGCGCGTTACCGAAGAACTGGCTGCGCTCGTCGCCGGTCAGGCCGGCGCGAAGTGCCTCGATTTGGTCGAGGGTCGCGTCGTAGTCGGCCAGCGCCTCGTCGCGGTGCGCGAGGTGCACGTCCGCGCGAGCCGCGATCCACTCGGAATGCCAGAGCCCTTCGGGGTTGGAGATTTGAAGGTCGATCGCGATCGCTTCGCGGGCGGACGCGAGCGCGTCCGTATACTGCGCGAGGCTCTCCTGGACGTTGCCGATGTCGCTGCGGTCGACGCTTTCCCCGATCCGGTCGCCGAGCCGGCGGTGAATCGACAACGCTTGCCGATAGGACGCGAGCGCGTCGTCGTGCCGCCCCGTCGCTTCCGCGATGCTTCCGATGTTGGCCAAGTCGTCGGCCTCGCCTAGCGGGCTCCCGATCGACGTATGGATCGATAACGCCGCGCGTTCCGACGCCAGCGCGTCGTCGGCGTGCCCGAGGCGGCGTTCGGCGTTTCCGGCATTGCCCAAGTCGGTTGCCGTTCCCGGCGCGTTCCCGATCGCGCGATCGATCGCCAGCGACGCCCGGTAGAGGTCGAGCGCGCCGGCGTAGCTCCCGAGATCCATTTCGAGGTTTCCGATGCTGCCGAGATCTTCGGCTACTTCGCGCCTCGCGTCGAGCGCGCCATGGATCGCGAGTGCCTGCTCGTACGCCGCCAGCGCGTCGTCGTAGCGGCCCAGGACCTCGTCGACGTTTCCCGCGTTGCCGAGATCCGCGGCCTCGCCGAGGTCGTTGAGGTCGCGATCGATCGCCGCCGCCGATTGCTGCGTCGCCAGCGCCTCGGGGTACTGCCCGAGGCGCGCTTCGACGATGCCGATGTTGCCGAGCTCGGTCGCCTCCCCGAGCCGGTTGCCCGTCTCGCGATCGATCGACAACGCTTGCCGCTGCGAGGCGAGAGCCTCATCGTACTGCCCGAGCGCAAACTCGACGTTTCCGATGTTGCCCAGATCGAGGGCTTCGCCGGGCCGGTTCTGCCCGGCGTTATGAATTGCCAGCGACTGACGGTACGACGCAAGGGCATCGTCGTAACGGCCGAGGTCCAACTGGACGTTTCCGATGTTGCCGAGATCGGCCGCTACCCGTACCTCGTTCTCGAGCGCGCGATCGATTGCCAGCGCCGAGCCGTGCGATGCCAGCGCTTCGTCGTAGCGCCCGAGGTGGTCCTCGGCGATCCCCAACTCGCCCAGGTCCGCCGCTTCGCGCGCGCGATCGCCGTTCGCCCGGTCGAGCGGTACCAAGTCGCGGTACGCCGCGGCCGCGTCATCGTAGCGCCCGAGTGCTTCGGCGGCGCTCCCCGCGTTGCGCAAGTCGCGAACCTCTCCGGCCCGGTTTCCGCTCGCCCGATAGATCGCCAGCGCCCGGCGATACGTTTTCAGAGCCGCCGGCAGGTCTGCGAGCCGTCCGTACGCGAGCCCGATGTCGTACAGCACGTCGCCGAGCCGGGCGTCCTTCGCTCGCTCGAGGGCGGGGAGCGCGGCTTGCCACGAGGCGACGGCGCGGCCGTAATCGCCTTTCTCGAACGCCGCTTCGCCGCCGGCGAGCAACGCCTCGACGTGCGCGGACGGCGCCTGCGAGGACGCGTAGCCGCCCGAGCCGAGGACGAAAACGGCTACCGTCAGGGCGGCTAACCAGACGCGCATGAGCGCAGGTGTTCGCTACCTATTCGCGCCCGTTCCCGTCGCCGGACGACGATTAGCCCGTCACGCGCAGGCCGGCTGCGATACCGTTGATCGTCAGGTGGATCGCGTCGCGCAGGGCTTTGTCGCTCCTATTCGAGGCTCGGAACTCACGGATCAGGCGGACTTGCAGGTAGGACATCGGATCCACGTAGGGGTTCCGCGAGGCGATCGCCTCGGCGAGGAGCTCGTCGCGGACCAAAAGGCGCTCGCGCTCGGTGATTTCGAGGAAACCGGCGCGTGCCGCCTCGTATTCCGCGCGAATGCGATCGACGAAGTCGGTTCGGACGTCGGCGTCGGGGACGAGGTTGGTCGCGTAGAGTTCGAAGATCGGCAGATCCGCCGTCGCGAGACCGCGTTCGATCTTGCCGAGCAGCGAGCGGAAGAAGGGCGACGCGGCGGCGAGTTCGCGCAGCGGCGCGATGCCGGTAGCCGCGATCTCGTCGCGAATCGCGGTGCCGAACCCGTACCAGCTCGCGACGATCGCGCGCGTTTGGGTCCAAGCGAAGCTCCACGGAACGGCGCGCAAATCGCCGATGGACATCGTGCCGCCGCGGCGTGCGGGCCGCGAACTTATCTGCATGTCGCCGATCTCGTGGATCGGCGTGCATTGCTCGAAGAACGTGGCGAAGCGCGGATCGTCGACCAGCGACCGGTAGGCCGCATACGCGCGGTCCGCGAGCCGCGACACCAGTGCGTCCGCGCGTTCCTCCCAATCTTCCGGGGCGCCGGTCGCGAACGGAGCCTCCCGTTGCTCGAAAAGCGACGTTGCGACGATCTCGAGGTTGCGTCGGGCGAGGGAGGGCAGCCCGTATCGCGAGGCGATCACTTCACCCTGTTCGGTCTGTTTGAAATGCCACGACCGCGCCGCCGGCGGCGTGTCGGCGATGCTCTGTCGCGGGTCGGCCACGCCACGGGCGATCGATCCGCCGCGACCGTGGAAGAAGCGCACTTTAACGCGGCGCGTCTGAGCGACGCGTGCGACTTCGCGCTGCGCCCGGTAGATCTCCCAGGTGCTCGTTACGATGCCGCCGTCCTTATTCGAATCCGAATAGCCGAGCATGATCTCGCACTCGCCGCCGAGCGTCGCGAGATGCGCGAGAAACGTCGGAGACGAAAAGAGCGCGCGGCAGACTCGCGGTGCCGCGCGCAACGCCGGAATGCTCTCGAAGAGCGGCACCACCTGCGCCGGACCCGCGTCGAGCGCACCCGTTTCGCGCGCCAGAAGCAAGAGAAGCAGCACGTCCGCGGCGCTTTCGCTGCCGGCCAGGATCAACGTCTGCATCGCGTCGGCGCCGTGCCGGGCCCGGGCCTCCGCCACGGCGCGTAAGGAACCGACGACGTCGGCCGCCTCGGCCGAGAGTTTCTGGCGCTCGGAAAGCAGCGGCCGCCGGCGCGACAACTCGAACTCGAGCCACGCCACGCGATCGGGCTCCGGCAGCCGCGTGTAGCTCAAACCGGGTTCGGCGGCTGCGAGGATTTCGTCGATCGTCGCTTCCAGGCGCCGTTTATGTTGGCGCCACTCGATCTCGCAGGTGTGGAAGCCGAAGATCTCGACCATTCGGGTCAAGCGCCGGAGCGGCGCCGCGACGTCGCGGCCGCTCTTTGCCGTCAGCGACGAGCAAACCAAATCGAGTTCCGCGTGCAACGCGCGCCAATCCGCGTAACCGCCGGGCTCGCGCGCGATCGTGAGCGCGAGGCGGCGTTGAATGAAGGCGATCTTGCGCCGGTAGGGTTCGGCGGCTTGTCGCGGACCGAGGGTCGCGCGCACGTTCGCATGTTCGCTTTCGTCGATATCGAGCGACGCCAGGAGCAGCGCGCTGACGTGCCCGCGTTGCGCATCTTGCGAAAGCCGCTTCTTGAGTTCCGCGAGTTCCCGCGCGTAGCGTTCGAGGATCAGCTTGCGCCCGAGTTCGAGTGAAAGCAGCGTGGTCTCCGGCAGGACGTTGGGATTGCCGTCGCGGTCGCCGCCGATCCAGCTCCCGAAATGCAGGAACGTGGGGATGCGCCCGAAGGCGCCGTAGTGCGCGTCGAGCCGATCCTCGAAGCGTTCGAAGAGCGTCACCGACTGATCGATGAGCGCTTCGCGAAACCAGGCGAGGACGTTACGCGTTTCGTCGGCAACCGTCGGCGGCGTAAGGTAGAGTTCGTTGCCTTCCCAGAGCAGGATGATGAGCGCCCGGAGCTCGCGTTCGATCTCGCGACGCTCCTCGGGCGTGTTCGCGCGGACGTCGAGCGCACTGAGAAGCCGGGCGATCGCCTCGTGCTTCTCGATCACGGTGCGGCGTTGGACCTCGGTCGGGTGCGCGGTGAACACGAGCCTCACGTCCATCGCGCGCAAGATCGCCTCGGCGCGCGCCGGGTCGTCGGGCAATTCCATCGCTTCGAGTGAATTGAGGGACGGCGGCTCTCCGGCGATCGCTCGTTCGCGGCGCCGCCGTTCGCGTTGCAGGTGTTCCGCGAGGTTGGCGATCTGAAAGTAGAGCGCACAGGCGCGCACGACCTCGACGGCGAGCGGAACCGGGAGCGACTCCACCAGCGCCAGGAGCTCGTCGTGCGCCGAGCCGTCCGGTTCGCGCCGCCGGCGCTGCGTCAGCGACCAGATCGATTCGACGAGTTCGTACACGCCGGGCGTGGCGTGCGAGCGCAGCACGCCGGCGATCAGGCCGTCGAGCAAGACCTCGCGCGTCCGCAGCGGCGAGAACGACTCCTGCGCTCCCGCCGCCTTCGGTTTCGGCTGTAGCATCCGTCGCCTGTTTACGGGGCGGCCGGCGCGCACCTTCGGACCTTCGTAACACACCACGTTGCGCGCCGTCGCTGCGTCGCCGGCTACGAGTCGCGGTCGGCATGGAGGTCGGCCAATAGGAGTCTCGCCGTAGATTGAAAACGGCGTGCGTCGCCGTACGCGCACGCGACGAGCATGGCGCCCTCCAGCGCCCCTATGACACTTCTTGCCCGTTGCCGCACCGGGCTCAGGAAAGCGAGGTCCCCGGTTTCCCGGCCGTTTTCGAGTACCGAAGCGAGCCAAATTTCGTTCGCATCGAAAAATCGCCGCAGCTCGTCCTGCATTTGGCTTGGGAGCGTAGCGTACTCGGCCGCCAGCATACCGCACAGGCACATCCGGTCTTTTCGCATGACCGCGTCGTACAGGCCCACATACCGTCGAAGCTTCTCGCGGGGCTTGGGCGCTTGCCGATCGATCGCTGCGACGGCCCGGGGGATATCACCTCGCTGCCCAGGGGTCACGACGCGTGGGTAATCGGCGACGAGCCGGCGATCGTCGTCGACTGGTTCGGCGCCAGCAACTACGCAAAACAGCTTTAGTTCGCAGCCGCATCGCTCTCCCAGCGCACTCAGTGAAGCCGTTCGTTTATGGAGGCAACATGCAGACGTCCGTCAGAAAAGTTATCGATTGCCGCGAATTCCCAAGCGAGAGCAATTGCTCTCTGACGATCGCAGGCACGGAAACCGAGGTTCTCAAAGCCGCGGCCGAGCACGCCGTCTCGAGTCACGGACACGCCGCAGGACCCGATCTTGTGAGCGCGTCGCGTTCCGCGCTGCGCGACGAAGCGTAACGGCGCTCGAAGCAAGCTAACGCCCGACGGCACCTTCGGCCGTCGGTGCGTTGGCCGGCTTGCGTCGCCCTTTTTTCGCAGGTGCGCGGTGCTTAGCGGTTTCCGTCGCCGAAGATGACGCTCGGACCCCAGGCGAACGGATGCCGGAAGCGCGCCTGCGGGGAGGCGAGCATGGCCAGTTTCGCTTGCCGCAACGCCTGGGCCGGCGACGTGCCGGCGCGCATGCCCGCGAAGAAAGGCGGCGTGATCTGCGGGGCCGCGGCGTCGTCGACTTCCCACAGCGTTACCGAGATCGCCGGCGTGCCGGCGTAGAGGAACGCGCGCGTCAAGCCGCTGATGCCGCCGCCGCCCGTATCGGCGGCGGCGACGCCGGTGTTGCAGGCGGAGAGCGTCACGAAGTCGGCGTCGAGCGAGAGGCCGAAGACGTCGGCCATCGTCAACAGTCCGTCGCCGCGTTCGGGATGCGCCAGCACGATCGCCGGCTGGGTCAGTCCTTTGATGTCGCTCGGCAGCACCGCGTGCGTCGCGAACAGCAGATACCGGTAGTGCTTGAGCGAACCGCTCGCGTCGAGCGCGAGCACGCGCTGCCGCGTCGCCGCATCGCCCGAGATGAGTCCCGCGGCGGGTGCCCCGAGCGCGGCGCGCACCGCGTCGGCTTCGGTTTGGGTTCCGGGAAGTGCCGGAAAGACGGTGCCGCCGATCGTCGCCGGAGCGCTCGCATCGCCGCGGAAGGCGGACCGTGCCGCCGCCAGTTGGAGGCCGGCGTAGTCGGAGAGGCCGCGCGCGCCTGCCGGTGCGGCCGTACCGAAGGTCGGATTTGCGAAGGCCAGCAGCGGACTGCGGCCCGCGCTCGGCTGCGTGTAGGACGCGCGCACGACCGCGAGCAGCGAGGCCGACGGAACGTACGAGACCGGCACGTCTTCGATCAGGTAATGCGGCTGCGAACCGCTCGCCGGGTCCTTCGTGACCAGCGTTTCGAACGCCAGGCGGTAGAGCGATCCGGAGGGTACGACGATCGCGCTCTTGGCGTTCGTGACCGCGTCCGCCGCCGCGCGCGGCACGAGCATCCGATAGAGCGCGTAGCTATCGGCGGCGAACTCGGGCAGGTCGGCTGCGGCGTGGCGCTCGAGTCGCGTCGCACTCGTGCCGCCGAGAAGCGCGAGTAGGCCCGCCACGTGCGTGCCGAGCCGGGCGACCGCCGCATCGATCTCCGCGCGTCCGGCCAGCGGGACCAGCTGCACCCGGTTCCGGTCGAGCAGCCAGAGCGCGCTCTTCCCGGGGAGCAGGTCGTAGACCAGCATCAGCTCGCCCGGCCGCAGCACCGCTTGCTGAAATCCTGCGATGGTCGAACACGGCGCCTGCGGGCACTCCGCCGTTAGCGGTTGCGGATGGCGCAGTTGGTAGTATGCGGGGTATTGCGCTGCGATGGTCGCTTCGAGGCTTGCGACGCGCGCCTTCGCAGCGGCGGCGCTTTGCTCGGCCGCCGCGACGGCGCTTTGGCTCGCGACGTTTGCGGCCAGCAGCCGGGCGAGGGTACTCTGGGCGCGGTCGCCGGCGGCAACCGCCGCAGCTTCCTCGGCCACGATGCCGGGCGGAACGCCGCTGAAATGCTGGGCCGCGCTCTGACCGATCTGCTCCAGCACGGCCCGCGCGCTCTTGCGCTCGAAAATCTCCAGCGCCTTGCGGTCGTACCCTTTGCCCGGAAACGCCGCGTCCAGTTCCAGCAAGTACGCGATGTACTCGTCGTAGATCGAGAGCTTGTTGGAGAAGAAGCTGGTACGCTCGCTTTGCGTGAGCCCGGCGCGCAGCGATTCTATCTGAACCAGCGCGGCATCGTAATCGGCCAATGCGGCCTCGCGGCGCTCGAGGTGCGACTCCGCGTTCGCGGCGGCGCGCAGCGCGTGCCACGAGACGTCCGGGTCGAGCAGTTCCCGGTCGATGGTCTGCGCTTGGCGCGCGAAGTTCAGCGCGTCGTCGTAGCGGCCCAGGCTCTCTTCGACGGTGGCGATGTCGATCAGGTTCTCCGCTTCTCCGAGCCGGCTCTTGATCGCGCGATCGACAACCAGCGCCTGCCGGTACGACGACAGCGCATCGTCGAAGCGGCCGAGGCGTTCTTCGACGACGCCGATGTTGCCGAGCGCACCCGCCTCCCCGAGTGGATTCGCGATCGCGCGGGCGAGGCTCAACGCCTGTCGATGCGAGCTCAGCGCTTCGTCGTAGCGGCCCAGGTTCGCTTCGACGTTGCCGATGTTGTCGAGATCGCGCGATTCTCCGAGCCGGTTCCCGATCGCGAGATGAATCTGCAACGCCTGCTCGTGCGCGTTCAGGGCGTCGGCGTAACGCCCCAGGTTCTCTTCGACCAGACCGATGTTAACGATCTCATCCGCTTCGCCGAGCCGGTTCTCGATCGCACGATCGATGCTCAGGGCCTGCTGATGCGCGCTCAGCGCGTCGTCGTAGCGCCCCAATAACATGTCGACCAGGCCGATGTTGCCGAGATCGCTCGCCTCGCCGAGCGGGTTCTTGATCTCACGATCGATGCTCAGGGCTTGCTCGTGCGAGGCCAGGGCGTCGTCGTAGCGGCCGAGTTCCTTTTCGGCGATTCCGATGTTGCCGATGTCGTCGGACTCGCCGAGGCGGTCGCCCAGTTCGCGGTGAATCGCCAGGGCCTGCTGGTGCAAGGCTAACGCTTCGTCGTAGCGTCCGAGCGTCTCGTCCAGGCCGGCGATATTGCCGAGGTCGTTCGCTTCGCCTTCCCGGCTCTTGATCGCGCGGTGAATCGTCAGCGCCTGCTGCAGCGAGATCTGCGCGTCGCCGTAACGGCCCAGGTTTTCTTCGACCAGGCCGGTGTTGTTGAGTTCGCCCGCCTCGCCGAGCCGGTTCCCGAGCTCCCGATCCAGGGCGAGCGCCTGCTGGTGGGCCGCAAGCGCGTCGTCGTAGCGCCCCAACAGGTTGTCGTCGCCGCCGATGTTGCCGAGGTCGCTCGCTTCGCCGAACCGGTTCTTGAGTTCGCGATGAATCGCCAGCGCCTGGCCGTGCGAGGCCAGCGCGTCGTCGTAGCGGCCCAGCAAGCTCTCCACGTTGCCGATGTTGTCGAGGTCGTTGGATTCCCCGAGCCGGTTCCCGATCTCGCGATCGATGGCCAGCGCCTGCTGGTGCGAGCGCAGCGCGTCGTCGTAGTGCCCGAGGTGCTCGTCGATGTTCCCGATGTTGCCGAGGTCGCCGGCCTCTCCGCGCCGGTTCTCGATCTTCCGGTGAACGGTCAACGCCTGTTGGTACGACTGCAGCGCGTCGGCATTTCGCCCGAGCAGGCTCTCGACGTTGCCGATGTTGTTGAGCTCGTTCGCCTCACCGAGCGGGTTCCCGAGTTCCCGTTGAAGCGCGAGCGCTTGCTGGTGGGTGCTCAGCGCCTCGTCGTAACGGCCCAGGCGCATTTCGACGATTCCGACGTTGCCGAGGTCGCTCGCCTCTCCCGAGCGGTCTTTGAGTTCGCGATGACCGCTCAGGGCCGCCTGATACGAGCTCAGGGCGTCGGCGTAGCGGCCGAAGTCGTCTTGGACGTTGCCGATGCTGTTGAGATCGTTCGCCTCGCCGAGCCGGTTCTTGAGCTCCCGGTGGATCGCGAGCGCCGCTTGCTGCGAGGCGAGCGCGGCGTCGTAGCGGCCGAGGTCCTCTTCAGCGCTGCCGATGGCGCCCAGGGCGTTCGCCTCGCCGAGGCGGTTCTCGAGCCGGCGGTCGAGCGCCAAAGCCTCCTGGAATGCCTCGAGCGCTTTTCCGGCATCGCTGAGATAGTAGTGGGCGACGCCGATCGTGAAATCGAGATCGGCCAGGCGTTGCGAGCTGCCGGCCGCGCGTAACCGCTCGCGCGCGGGCTCCCAGAGCGACAGGGCTCGCGCGTAATCGCCGCGCTCGTACGCCGCCTGCCCTTGCGCGATTTGCCCGTCGAGCGCGGCCGCTGGCGGCGGCGTTTGCTGCGAGAAGGCGGGCCGGGAGACGAGCAGCGTCAGCACGAGCGCCATCAGAGCCAACGCTCGCGACCGTTTCATCCGCACCCGCCTCCCTACTGCAACGCTTCAAGCGGATTTGCTCGGGCCGCCGCACGAACCTACGCGGACCCCGGCGGAAGCCCGGGTCCTAGGCGCCGATCCGGCGCTCCGGAAGGGTCGGACGGGGTGATACCGAACCCTCCGCGACGCGCACCGCTAGCTCAATGGTAGAGCAGTTGACTCTTAATCAATTGGTTGAAGGTTCGAGTCCTTCGCGGTGCACCATCTTTTTTGGAAGCGCGCGCGTTACTTTATTCGAATAGAGAGAACCCGCGCGATCAGCGATCCCACGATGTCCGACGACTCGGAGTGGGCATGGTGCGGCGGAGCGGTGCTGCGTGCAGCCGTCGCAGCCGAAGCGGGTACCGGCGGAGCGGGTGCCTCGGGCGCGGCCGGCGCGAGAGCGGCGGAGGCAGGCGCGGCGGCCTCGGGAGCGACGGCCTCGAGCGCGACCGGTTCGAGTGCCGGAGGTTCGAGAGCGGCCGGTTCGGCGGTCGGCACGTCGGCAAGCGGGGCTTGCGCTGCCGGAGACGGCCCTTCCGAAACGGACGCGACCTGCGGTACGGGATCGGGGACCGCGGAGAGAATTATCGGAAATCCGTCGGGCGAGAACGAGAGGCTGATCGGCTGGACGGCGGGCTCCTCGGCGATCTCGTCCGCCGGTTCGGCGACCGGCTCCGACGGCACGAGCGACAGGTGCGCGCCCGTCGAGGCCGGCACGGGCTCGTCGATCTCGAACGGCGGCGTGTCCGCGTCGAACGACAGCGAAACGAATCCTGCGCCGGAGAAGACCGGCTTGCTCTCCGCAGCGGCCTGCTCGCTCGGCTCGAACGATAGCGAGATCCCCTCGGACTGCTCCGGTGCGGGGAACTCGGCAACCGGTGCGGCCGGCTGCTCCGGCAGCACAGGCTGCTCCGAGGCGACGGGTTCGAGCGCTCGCGGTTCTTCGGATTCGACCGTCTCCAAGTCGTCGAACGCGTCGAACGAGAACGAGACGGCCTTCTTTTGCGGCGCTACGGGCGCGGCCGCGGCCGGTTCGGCAGCGAAGAGATCGGGCGTGAACCGGTCCGGTGCGAAGGGATCCGGCGCAAAGCCGTCCGGCGCGAAGCGATCGGGGGCGAACGTTTCGGGCGCAAAACGATCGGATGGAACGGCCGCGACGGCGTGCAGGGCAAGCGGCGTCTCGTCGAGCTCGCCGGCCGCTTTGTCGGCTACTTCGTCGACCGGTTCGGCCACCGCCACCGGTTCGGCCGGCGCCGCCACGGGTTCGGCCACCGCCGCCACGGGTTCGGCAACTACAGCGATCGGTTCGGCGACTACAGCGACCGGTTCGGCGGCGGCGCTAGGCTCGCTTGCGAGCGGCGTGTCGCGCACGGTACCGGCTTGGGGCGCGACGTCCGCCGCCGGAGCGGCGGGCACGTCGGCCGTCGGTTCCACGGCAGCTTCGGCAGCCGCCTGGAATTCTTGTTCGAGCTGCGACCGGCGGCGGTACTCGTCGAGCGTCATCGTCACGACGTGCAGCAGTCCGGCCTCGGTTTGCTCGCGTACGAGTTCGCGCGCGGTCGGCAGATCCAGACCGCACAGCTCGGCAACTTCTTGCAGCCGCATCCGTCCGTCGACCGCGTGGATGAAAGCCCACTCCCAGGGCCGCAGTTCGCGGTCCGCCGCGGCGGTCTCGAACTGATCGGAACGCTCGATCACGTCGATCGGGGAAACGGTCATTCGAAGACCTCCTTGAACAGCTCTACGTCGAAACTGGGTTGCTCCTTATCGTCGCGCTTGAGACAGAGAATCAGCGACGAGCGGTGTCCGTTCCAGGTGATCGGGATGACGAACGCCGGTACGCCCTGCGGGAAACGCACGTCGTCGGCGCGGCCGCGGAAGACGACGGGCACCGAGATCATGAAACCCGGCCCTAAGAACTCGCGCGCGTTACCGGAGATCGTATTTGCGATCTCGCCCACGCAGTCGGCGAAGAGATCGTCGCTCGGATCGGTTTCGCCGTAATGGGTCACGAGGTCGCGGATCATGTCGCGCGGCGCCGTATAGTAGACGCAGCCCCGCTGTACGCCGGAGATCCCGATAACCGCCGAAAAGTCGTCGATGACGTGGTCGCTCGGTTCGCGAATGAAGGGAGTGCTGACTTCGGCACGTGTCGCCGTAACCTGCTGGAAGAAGTACTCGGTGCCGCGGACGAATATCTTCAGGTCGTCCTCTGGGATCGTGCGTGTGTCAGTCAATGAAGAGCTCCGTGATTTCCGTCGCGAGCGTTTCGCTCGTGAACGGTTTCAAGAGAAATCCCTGGGCACCGCGCTTTACGGCTTCGACCGCGGTACCTTTGTCGGCCAGGGCGGAGATAACGAGTATGCGTGTTTCCGCGTTGCGTCCGAGGATGGCCTCGACGCACGACAGACCGTCCATGTTGGGCATCGTGATGTCCATCGTCACGATATCGGGCTTGAACTCGTCGAAGATGCGTAGCGCTTCGATCCCGTCTCCGGCCATGCGAATCTCGTGATTTCCAGCGGCGATCTCGCGCTGGATGGAGCGGCGGATGATGTTCGAATCGTCGACGATCAACAGTCGCATGTCGGCTCCATTTACGCCTGAGCGAGGGCGGCGACGCCGTTGTTTGCGGCCTTCGTGCGGCGCTCGAGCGGAATGCTGAAGGAGAATTCCGTAAAGCGGCCCGGCTCGGAATTGAGACCCAGGCGTCCGCCCAGTTTGTCGACGATCGCTTCCTTGATCACGTTCATGCCGATACCGCGACCGCCGTCGGTCGTCGACTCTTCGAGGGTCGAGAAGCCGGGCCGGAAGATCAGCGCGACCAGTTGCTCGTCGCTCATCGTCGCCGCGACCTGCGGCGAGACGACTTGCTTCGCGACCGCGCGGTCGCGGATGTGCGAAGGATCGAGCCCGCGGCCGTCGTCGCGGAAGGAGAAGGTAAAGGCGTTTCCTTGCGCGTTCGCCAGCTGCCGGACGGTCAGCGTCGCGACCCGCGGTTTGCCGAGCGCCTCGCGCAGTTGCGGCGGCTCGATGCCGTGGATCAGGCTGTTGCGGGTCAGCTGGATCAGCACGTCCTTGATCGTGCGCTGGACCTCGTCGCTGAGCCCTTCGGTGTCGAATCCGGCCGCCTCGACGCGCACCTCCTTGCGCAAGCGGTCGCCGATCTGCGTCGCGTAGGACGAGATGCTGCCGATGATGTCGCCGGCCTCGGCGGCCTTGTGCGAGAGCACCTCGCGGGCCGCGACCGGCATGCGCCCAAGACCCACGAAGCGTTCGCGGAGTTCCTGGAGTTCCTCGAGATCCTGCCGCAGTTCGGCCTGCGCCATCACGATGGAGAGGAAGTCGTCGCCGCCGAGCGCGCGGCGGTCGCGCAGTTGCACGATCTTTCCTTCGAAGCCGTCACACACGCGGATGAAGTAAGACAGTTGCAGCATCGCGGCGTTGCCTTTGACCGTATGAACGGCGCGATAGACGACGTCGAGGCGCTTGCGCAGCAGTTCCATCCGGCCGTCGCTCGAACTCGCGAAGTCGGAAGCCCGTAAGGCGTCGTTCATGACGGCGATCTGTTCGTTCGCGGTCTTCAGGAAGTCGTCGAGGCTCTTCGCGTCGACGTGCAGCACGCCGAGCAAGAACTCGAACTGGCGTTCTTTGCGCGCCTCGGACTCGCGCAGCTGGCGCTCGAGGCGAACCCGGTCCGTGATGTCGGATACGGCGACGAAAACGCGGCTTACCTCGTTATTGTCGATGATCCGGCGGAACGTGAAATTGAGGAACTTCGTATCGAAGCCGCCGGCGGGATTGGCGAAGTGGACTTCGACTTCGGCCAGCGGGTTGACGCGCAGGACGGTGCGCTCTTTCTTTTTCTTATCGAAGAGCAGCGCGAGGTACTCGCGCGAAATCTCGAACATGCGCTCGGTCAACAGGCGCTGCAGCACGTTGAGGAGGTTGTAGCCGTCGAGCTCCGGCGTGCGGAAGATACGCTCGAGCTCGCGCGAATACTGACCCTGAATGCGCAAGTCGGAGCCGATCAGGAACAGGCCGCGGTCGACCGTTTCCATGATACGGTCGGTGCCGGCCTTCGCCTCGGCCAACTGCCGCGAGGCGTCGACCGCTTCGGAGGTCCGGTTTTCGAGGCTTTGCGCGTAGGTCTCGAGTTGGCGGCGGCTGCGGCTGACGCGCCGGAACAGCGTGACGACCAAGGCCAGCACCATGACGATGGCGAGCCGGAACAGCCAGTTTCGCAGCGAGGTCTCGCGCGAGTTCTGACCCGCCGGGCCGCCGATATCGGCGAGCGTCGCGTTGACCGCGCCCGAAATCCCGACCTTGGCTGCGCCGGTTTGATGGAGGGCGTCGAGCACGACGGCCTTGTCGCTCGGATCGCTCTGCACGGCTGCGAGTGCCGGGACCAGCGGCGACCAATACGTTCGCGCTTGCTGCAGGTTCTGGACCGCGACCGGCGAGGTCAGGGCCCGGACCTGAACCGGCGTGCCGGCCGGACCGTCGACCTGTCCGCCGTTTTGGAGCGCCCCCAGCGTCGCGCCGAACAGCGTCGCCGACGAGGCCAGGTCGGTAGCGATCGCTTCCCGTCCCGGATCCTTCTTGGGCGCCGCCTGCAGCTGCGCCAAGTCGGCGGCGATGCGCTCGATCAGGGTGCCCTGGCGGCTCACGAGCTTCGTCGCGGTTAGCGTTTCGGCGGTCGTTTTGGCTTCCATCGCGTCCGTCAGGGCGATCCCGAAGACGGCTGCCATAAAGACGAAAACCTCGAGTAGCAAGATCAGGGTTAACCCGACGGCATCGCGTGGGTTCGGTTTCTGCAGCGACTCGACCGATGCGGGGTCGGACATATTGCGGTCTCTACCTCTCGACGGGGTGAGCGTTTGTAAAGGCTGGGTCAATACTCTATCGGCTCGATTTCGCGCGGCCTGAAGCTACTGAGCCGGCCGCTACCTGCCGAAAACTGCGACATGAAGCGTTGGATCGTCGCCATTGCCGGTTTCATCGTGGTCTTGGGGCCGGGCGCCATTTACTCGTTCAGCCTCCTCAGCCAGCCGCTCGCGGCCGCCTTCGGATGGGCGCCCAGCGACGTCACGTGGGCGTTTGCGCTGGCAAACTTCTTTCTCGCCTGCGGGGGGCTCGTCGGCGGAATACTCTGCGACCGGTTCGGCGTGCGGCTCGTGGCCGCCGTAGGCGTCTTCCTTTGGGCTGCGGGCTACACGCTCTGCGGCACGCTGGCGCAGACCCACAGCATCTTCATGCTATATCTCTTCTACGGAGTGATCGCCGGGTTCGGCTGCGGAATGGCCTATATCGCGGCGCTGAGCGCCGTGATCCGGTGGTTCCCGAAAGGCCGTGGCTTCGGCGGCGGGTTCGTGATGATGGGTTTCGGCTTCGGTTCCTTCGTCTACAGCGCGGTCGTGCGGCAGTGGGCGCCCTTCGGTTCCGTGACCGCGGCCGCGCAGACGTACACCGCCGCCCTGGCGACCGCGGCCGCCACGCACGTGCCGTTCAAAGCCGCTCAGTATCTGATGCCGGCCGCCAACGTCGATCAACTGATGAAGCTCTTCGAGATCTCCGGAATCGTATTCGCGGTCGCCTGCGGCCTCGTCACGGTGCTGTTGGCGCTGCCGCCGGCGGACGATCCGGCCTACGAGCCGCAGGGCCGCCAGTTCACGTTGCCTCAGGTCCTGGGCGATGCGCGCTTCTACATCGTCTGGGCGATGCTGTTCCTCAACATCTTCGGCGGCGTCGCGGTCATCTCGAACATCGTGCCGGTCATGCACGAACTCGGCGGGATGTCGATCGCCGACGCGGCCTGGCTGTACGGTCTGCTCGCGATCCTCAACGGGATCGGCCGTTTCGCCTGGGGCGCGCTTTCCGACCACATCGGGCGCCGCGTGACCTTCGTGCTGCTGTTCGGCGGCCAGGCGCTCGCGTTCTTCGCGCTCGACACCTACCGCGACCCGACGATCGTGGCGGGCGCCATCGCGCTCTTGCTGTTCTGCTACGGCGGCGGCTTCGGCACGATGCCGGCCTTCAATGCGGACTTCTTCGGTACCAAACATTTCGGCGCGAACTACGGCGCGCAGCTCTCCGCATGGGGTCTGGCCGCCGTCTTCGGAACGTACTTCATCTCGACGATGCGCGAACTGAGCGGATCGTACGCGGGCCTGATGCAGCCGATCTCGGTCGTGCTCCTGATCGCGATCTTCTTCCCGCTGATCACCGATAGCCCCAAGCGCGCCGCGAGGCCGGCCGGACCGAGCCCGGCCGTCTGAGCGCGGCGCAGCGTTCCGCGCACTGCCGGATCGGCTTGGCGACCAATCCCGTCCAGCCGTCCGGCGGCTCGCACCCGGACCGGAACCGACGTCACCGCGAAAGTACCGTGAAACGTTACCTAAGGTTGTAGCCGACGCGCGGCCGGTCTCGATTTCGGCGACTCCCGAGATGCCACGCTCGTTCGTGGAGGAATCGCCTACCGGGAAGCGGCGTAACGATAGCGGGAAAGGGATGCGGGGCCGCCAACACGGCCGGTAATGAAGCGGCGTTCTCAATATCGGCTGGTGCTGGCCGCCTGCGTCTGGCTGGCGGGCTGCGCCTCCCAAGCGCCGCCCGATGCGGGAAAGATCCGGGTCGTCGCCGTCGAGCGCGTCTACGGCGACCTCGCGCGGCAGTTGGGCGACGGCGATATCGAGCTGACCACGATTCTCAACAGCCCGAGCGCCGATCCGCACGAGTACGAACCGACGGCGCGCGACGCCGATGCCGTCGCGGCGGCCGACATCGTGGTCGAGAACGGTCTCGGGTACGACGCCTTCGCCGACAAACTGCTGGCCGCGTCGCCGCGGGCCGGGCGGTCGGTCTTGGTGGCGGGTTCGCTCGGCGGTCACCGGATCGGCGATAACCCGCACGTCTGGTACGAAACGGCCACGCTGGCTCGCACGATCGACGCGCTCGCGGCCGAGCTGGCGCGCCGTATGCCGGCCCGGCGTGGCGAGGTCGAGCGGCGCCGGGCCGGGCTCGATGCCTGGACGCGCGGCCTCGCGGCGCGCCTGACCGCAATCGGCCGCCGCTACGGCGGCACGAGCGTCGCGATCACCGAACCCGTCTTCGACTACGTGCTGGACGCGATGCGCCTGCGGATCGCGACGCCCCGTTCGTTCTCGCAGGCGATCGAGGAGGGTAACGATCCCGCGCCGCAAGACGTCGACGCGCTGCGCGCGATGCTCTCCGGCCGCCGCGTCGCCGCGTTCGTCTACAACAGCCAAACCGTCGAGCCGGACACCAAGCGCTTGCTCGACGTCGCCGCGGCGGCCCACGTTCCGGTCGTGCCCGTCACCGAAACGCTGCCCGCGGACGCGACGACGCAGCGGTGGATCGGCGGAGAAGTCGACGCGCTCGAACGTGCCTTGTGAGCGAAGCGGCCGTTGCGTTTGCCAATGTCACGATTCGCCGCGGCGAGCGCCGCGTCCTCAACCGCGTCACCTTCGCGCTGCAGCCGGGCGAGTTCGTCGGCATCATCGGCGGCAACGGTGCGGGGAAGTCGACGTTATTACAACTAACGCTCGGTCTGCTGGTTCCGACGGACGGTAACATTCGCGTCTTCGGCGCCGCGCCGCGCTCGGCGCGCGGGCTGCTCGGCTACGTTCCGCAGCGCATCGAGCTCGATCCGGATCTGCCGCTGCGCGCGCGCGACTTCGTGGCCCTGGGCGTCGACGGCGCGCAGTTCGGGCTCCCGCTGCCGAGCGCGGCGCGGCGCGCGCGCGTCGAGGAGACGCTGGCCGATGTGGGTGCCTCGCTCTTCGCGGACGAACCCGTCGGGCGGCTTTCCGGCGGCGAACAGCAGCGGCTCGCGATCGCTCAGGCGATCGCGGGCCGGCCCAAGCTGCTCCTGCTGGACGAGCCGTTAGCGAATCTCGACATCGACGGCGCGGCCGGGATCGTCGAACTGGTCGCGCGCCTCGGGCGCGAACGCGGGATCACGGTCATGCTGGTCGCGCACGACGTCAATCCGCTCGTGCGCGCGATGGACCGAATTCTGTACCTGGCCGACGGCCGGGCCGCCATCGGCACCGTCGCGGAGATCGTCAACGAAGACACGCTGAGCCGGCTCTACGACCGGCCCGTCGACGTGCTGCGCGTGCGCGGCCGCGTCATCGTCGTCGCGGGCGACGAGATCCACGAGTGACGGCCGCAAGCGCGTTCTTCGCAAGCCCGAACGTCCAGGCGGCGCTTGCGGCAAGCGCGATCGTGGCCGCGCTGTCGGCCGCCGTCGGGTACTTCGTCGTGTTGCGCGGCCTTTCGTTCGCCGGTCACGCGATCACGGACGTCGGCCTGACCGGCGGCGCGGGCGCGCTGCTGGCGGGAATCGATCCCCTGGTGGGCCTGATCGCGTTTTCGGTGGGCGCGGCGCTCGCGGTCGGCTTCCTGGGCGACCGCGCGCGCGAACGCGACGTGGCGACCGGGATCGTGCTCGCGTTCGCACTCGGCGTGGGGGCGCTCTTCCTGCACGTGCAGACCCGCTACGCGAACGCCCAGAGCGCGCTGCTGTTCGGTTCCGTCTTCGACACGGATCCCGGACTGTTGCGCGTGGTCGCGCTCGTCGGCGCACCGGTGCTGGCCGCGCTGGCGATCGCGTACCGGCCGCTGCTCTTCGCCAGCGTCGCTCCCGAGGTCGCGCGAGCCTCGGGCGTCGCGGTACGTTCGCTCGGCTTCGCGTTTCTGGCCGTGATGGCGGTCGCCGTTGCGGAAACCGCCCAGATCGTCGGCGTGCTGATCGCGACCGCGCTGCTGGTCGGACCGGCGGCCACCGCGATGGCGCTGGTCCGCGATCCGCTGCGCGGCATCGCGCTCGCCATGCTGTTGGCGGTCGGCGAGTGCTGGCTCGCGATCGCGCTGGCGTACGCGAGCTTCGGCTGGGGGCGCGGCGCGCACGGCTGGCCGGTCAGCTTTTTCGTGGCCGTGCTGGCGCTGGCGGCCTACCTCGGCGCGCGGCTCTATCGCGAGCGGGCGGGCTCGTAGCGTGCCCTCGCTGCTGCACGGCCTCGCTCAGCCTTACCTGCAGAACGCCGTGTGCGGGGGGCTGATCGTCGCACTGCTCGGCGCGTTCGTGGGCTACTTCGTGGTCGTGCGGGGCGCGGCATTCGCGACCCACGCACTGTCGCAGATCGGCTTCGCCGGCGCGGCCGGGGCCGGACTGCTCGGGATCCAGCCGCTGATCGGTCTGATCGCCTTCGCGTTGGCGGGGGCGCTCGGGCTCGGAGCCCTTTCGGCGCGCACGCGTTCGAGCGACGTCGTCACCGCGCTCGTGCTGGTCGCGTCCCTCGGCACGGGCGCCCTCTTTTTGGCGCTGCAGCGCGACTATGCGTCCAACGCGTTCAGCCTGCTGTTCGGGACCATCGTCGGCATCGACCGCCTGCAGGTGGTGCTGACCGCGCTCGCCGCCGGCTGCGCGGCTGCGGCGCTGATCGCGATCGCGCGACCGCTGCTCTTCGCGAGCGTCGCCAGGGACGTCGCGCGCAGCGCCGGCGTGCCGGTCTTCCGCTTGGATCTGATCTTTCTCGCGATCGTCGCGCTGGCGGCCGCGGTGACGGTTCCGATCGTCGGCACGTTGCTCGTCTTCAGCTTGACGATCGGGCCGGCGGCGGCGGCCACGCGACTGTCGGCCCGGCCGCCGTCCGCGGTCGCACTGGCCGCGGCGTTCGGCAGCGTTGCGGTCGTGGCCGGCATCGCGCTCGCGTACGAGACGGACTGGCCGGTCGGGTTCTTCATCGCGACGATCGTGATGCTGCAGTACGCCGCTGCGACCGCGTACGCGAAGAACGCCGCGCGCTAAACGATTTCCAGAGAGCCGTGGTCGTCGCAGTGCTCGTCGTGCTGGCGGTGCAGGTGACCGTCGACGAGGTAATCGATGTGGCCCGCGTGCGGAACGGCCGCGTGTTCGCAGCCGACGCCGTGGACGTGGTCGCCGGCGTGCCCGCCCATTTGCCCGGGGCCGCAGGGCCCGATGTCGGCGGCGCCGAGCTCGTGTTCGTCCACGTGGCCTTCGTGCGGGTGGTGCAGATGGCCGTCGTGCACGTAATCGACGTGGCCCTCGTGGCGAACCGCTACGTGGCCGCAGTCGGGGCCGTGCTCGTGGTCGTGCCGGTTGTGGACGAAAGACTCCATGGCGTGTCTCCGGTGCTCGAGTCCGTCATTCTGCGCGAGGTTCTCGAGTACTGCACGAGGTTCACTTGCGCGCGAGGGTGCGCTTGCCGGCACCTTTCGGCGGCGTGCAGCTCGCGCAGACCCCGTAGAGCGTGATCTCGTGGTGGCTGGCGCGGAAGCCCTTGGGCAAACGGACCGCGACGTCCGAATCGCAGCCGTCGAGCTCGTAGACGCGCCGGCAGCCCGTGCAGGAGAAGTGGTGGTGATGCCCCTTGCCGGCCAATTCGTAGAGCGTGCCCGTGCCGGGCACCTCGACCTGCGCCAGCCAGCCGCCGTCCAACAGCGAGCGGATCGAGCGGTAGACCGTCGCGAGCCCGAGGCCGTCGATCTCGCGTTGCGCCGCTTGGAAGACCTCTTCGGTCGACAGCGGCCGCCCCGCGCCTTGCAGAACCTCGCGAATGGCCCGCTTTTGCTTGGTATTGCGTTCGACGATCGCTCGCGCCACGCGCTGGGATATGCGATTTCGGCCGCGGAAATCCCGCCGGTGGGAACGGCGCGGCCGCCGGCTGAGAAGGTCGTGCGCACAGCCTTCGTAAACCCGTCTCCGCTCGCCCCGAAAGGCATCGCCAATGAAATTGCTCTTGCAAATCCTGCTTTCGATCGTCCTGCACCCGATCGCGGCGCTGCTGATGGTTCTGAATATTATCGGGCGCACCGACATCGGCGACGGCAAGAAGATCGTATGGGCGCTGACCGGCCTCCTGTGGGGCATCGGACCGATCTTGTACATCACGGTGGGAGACGGCGCGCTCTGGTAGTGCCGAGGCCCAGCAGTAAGGAGAACGTGAGATGAGCACTCAACAGACCGGCGTCGACGGCCACATTCACGAGCACGAGCATGCGGACGGCACGCATCACGCTCACGAACACGGTCACGCCGACCACGAGCACGAGCACGAGCACGAGCATCACGAACATGCCGGGCAGGTGCATAGCCACGAGCAGGGCGGCGAATCGCACGAGCACGCCGGGTAGCCTGCGCGTGGCGCGCGCGAAGGGGTCCGGTTCCATGGGGCCGACGCGCTCGACGCGCCTGCCGCGCGCGCTCGACGCCTGGTTCGTCGAGCGCTTGGAACTCCACCCGGAGCGCTCGCCGAGCGAGATGCTGGTGTCGCTCGTCCACGGCGGCCTGCGTTTGCGCGAAGGGTATATGGCGATTCACCGCCGGGTGCTCGAGCATTACGTCGTGTCGGACCAGCCCGCCGTCTACGCAGCCTACGTTCGCTGTCTCACCGATACGTTCGGACCCGAATACGTGCTCCATCTGGAACGCTGGCTCGCGGCGGACGGAGTCCGGCAGCCGGCAAACGCTTAGATCGCTTTCCTCCGGGTAAAGCCCGTCAAAACACTCCCTACTGCAAAGGAGCGGCATATGGCCTCGAGCGACGTCCAAGCGACGATCGTCCTGAACGGTGATTTTCAGGGCGGCATCGAGCCCTGGGGAAAGGCGGTGACGCTGCGGCTCAACGGCGACGGGTTCCTCGACGTCGACGGCCTCGGGCGCGGCGGCGACGCCACCGCGCCGCTCGATGCGGCCGCGCTCGCGGAACTCCTGAGCGGGACGTTCGACCGTGCGGCGCTGGCCAAACTGTTCGACCGGCTTGCGGCGCTGCGCGCCGCGCTCGCCCCGTAATCCGCCCGCAAAGTACTAGAGTTTCGCGCTCGACGGCGTCGCTGCGCAAGGCCCGCCGGCGCGGTAGGTCGCCCTGTTAGAGCCCGATGCTCGCGCGCATGCGGAGGCACGCGCGCGAACCGGGCCGGAACGTCCGGCACGCATCCGGGCGGCGCGCGTAGATCGCGCAGCGGACGTTCTCGCCGAGCCGGCCTCGCAGCGCGACGCACACCGTGCCGTCCCGGGTGACGGCCGTCGCAAGCGCGGGCGCGCGGATGCCGAGCACGTGCGTGCGCCGGTAGTGGCGCGACAGACGCGCCAGATCGAGCCGGGTCAGATCGATATAGCGGCCGTCGGGAAACGGCGGACCGCAGCAGGCGCCGCACGAACGACACTCCTGCCCACCGGTCTGCGGTGGGAGTCCGGGGGGCGTCGCCCTCCGTTCCAGATGAGGAGTAGCCGTGGACATCGCAGCACCACCGTCGACGCAGCCGTTCACCGTCACCTTCGACGCCGGCATCGCGCACCTGCGGCTGACCCGGCCCGAGGCGGCCAACGCGATGAGCGTGGCCTTCTGGAACGCGTTCCCGCGGGCCCTTGCGGACTTGGAGCGTCCGGGGACGACGCGCGCGCTCGTGATCTCGGGCGAAGGCAAGCACTTCTGCAGCGGGATGGACGTGTCGGTCTTCACGAGCGGCGCGCTCTTGGGAACGGAGACGGCGACGAGCCGCGAGGGCTTCGCCGCCGCCGCGCGCGCGCTCCAAGACGCGTTGACGGCGGTCGAGGCGGTGCGTTTTCCCGTGATCGCGGCGATCCAAGGCGCGTGCGTGGGCGGCGGTCTGGAACTCGCCGCCGTCTGCGACCTCCGCTACGCGAGCGAGGACGCGTACTTCCGGATCGAAGAAATCAATATCGGCATGATGGCGGACCTGGGCAGCTTGCAGCGCCTGCCGAAGCTGTTGCCGGAGGCCGTCGTCAAGGAGCTGGCGTTCCTAGGCAGCACGCTCGGTGCCGCCCGAGCCGCGTCGCTCGGCTTCGTGAACGCCGTCGCGCCCACGCCGGCCGCCGCGCTGGCGGCCGCGTTCGACGCGGCCGCGCGCGTGCGCGACCGGGCTCCGCTGGCGATCGCGGGGACGAAGCGGATGCTGCGCTACACGCGCGATCATTCGGTGGGCGACGCTTTAGCGTACGTCGCCGACCTGCAAGCCGCCATCTGGAGCACGCCCGACGTCGTCGGCGCGATAACCGCGCGCGCCGGCGGCCCCGCGCCGGCCTTCGCCCCGCTGCCGGCCCGTCCCGACGGCGTCCTCTGAGCTATGCCACGAGCGTGCCCCCGTCGGTGCCGAGGCCCGGAACGAGGAGCTTCACCAAGATCCAGCCCCGATCGTTGAGCCACTCCGCGCCGAACGTCTCGCCCGCAGTTCCTCCGCCGGCGGTCACCACGCGCATTCCTTGGCCGGCGCTCCACGTCCAATAGACGTTATCCAGCGGACGGCTGCAGTTGGACGAGTAGCCCAAAACCTCGCCCGGGCCGTTGATCGCGATCGGCACGATCTGCGAGCACGAGCTGCCGGCCGGTTTTCCGAGCGGAACCGATTTCCCCAGCGACGGATCGTAGCTCCAGGTCGAGTACACGGACCCCGGTGCGGCTTGGACGTACGCGACTCGCCCCCGGTCGTCCATGCCGACGACGACTCCGAGCGTGGAGCCGCTCGCCACCGGCAGCGAGAACACTGTGGTTTTTCCGGCGCCGTATTCGATCAAAGCGGAGCCGCCGTCGGAGCACCCCAGGATGCGCCCCGCGCTCGTTATTTCGCGGACGCCGTTCCCCTCGAAGTTCTCGTTACAGATCCCGCCGGTCGCGGAGACGGGAGCCAGCATGCACGACGGACCCCCGCCGGCGCACTGCTTCTGCAGGATGTCGAGGCTCGTTCCGGTCGACGTGACGGGGCTCGTCGAACGGAACCAGCCGCCGAACGGCAGATAGAACGTCAAGCCCACCGCGTGACCGCTCGCGTTCATGTCGCTCAATTGCGACGACGAATTGAACTCGAACAGCGTCGTCTTCGCGCCGGACGGTCCCGCTTGCGCGTAGTACGCGATGAGTTGGTTGCCTCCGATCGTCGGATAGCTCGTGCTACCGACGGACGCGAAGGTGCCCGACACGGCATCGCTTATTCCGACGGACGGGAAGCAGCCGTATTCGGCGAGATCGCTCGGGTGCAGGTTCAGCCACGTCGTGCCGGTCCACGCGACGCAGGTCGGCCTGCCGAAGCCCCCGATCGGGTAGGCCTGGCCCACGATCTGGCCGGTGTTGTTGAGCGCGACCGGGTTTCCGACAGAAGAATACGACGCGGCGGGCGGCGCGCCGATATCGACGATCTTATCCTGGATACGCCGCATCAATCCGACCACGAGGTGATTCTTGGAGGACTCTAAAAGACGCCGCGTACGGACGATATGGCATTCCGCGGGGGCATCGAAGTACGGTGGATCAAAGTGGTGTGCATCGCTTCGCGTTCGAGATTGACCACCTCATCCCACTGGAATTGGGTGGTAGCCCCAACGACATTCGTAACCTTTGGCCTCAACCAATAGCGAGTGCGAAAGAGAAGGACCAGGTTGAGAACGGTCTTCATGAGATGGTCTGCGGCGGAAGGACTTCTCTTGAGCAGGCACAGCGAGCAATCGTGGTTAATTGGCAAACAGCAATCAGTACCGTCGAAGGTAGGTAGGGAAACAATATTTGACACGACCGGGCTCGTTGCTTCTGGGGTAGGAGTTTCGCCTGGGATGTTTCAGCCGCTAAAGACCGGAGCCGCGAAGAGGACGGACAGCGAGAAGAACACGTCCCAGGCGAGGATGTCGAGCGCATACGGTACCGAGGGCCACGTGAAGGACAGGTTCGGCGGCGTCCTCGCGAGCCCGGAAAATGCGGCCTGGCGGCCTACCGTGAGGAGTACGAAGTGCACGCTGCACGTGAGCCCGGCCAGGAGGCTCGCGAACACGACGGCGATCGAGCCGAACACCTTTGCCTCCGCGGGTGCCCAAGCGTGCACCGCAACCATCAGCGCGACGATTAGCGGCATGATGAAGACGATCAAGACCTCGAGAATCGTGAAGAACGGATCGCCGACCGGTTCTTGCGACGATCGGACGGACAGCAACCCGGCGACGAGCGTTACGCCGTACGCGGCGCAGAGCAGCACGGTCCCGCTAGCAGACGCTATGCCGAGCTTGCGGGCGCTGGGGGTAAACATAGAGCCACGACCCTTCCCCCGGGCGGTTCCTCGCACGTGCGCGAAGCTCCGGCCCGGGATTAGACTCGGGCGCGATCTTCGAATACGTCTGCGAGGCGGACACCGCCGTCGCCGTGCCGCGGTCCTCGAACGACACGGTCGTGCGCGCTTCGAAGACGCTTAAAAGGTAAGTTCGTAAATCGTCCCGCGGGAGAGGTAGCCGGTCGTCGTGCCCAGCAACCTGCTTTTGAAGAGCGTCAGCTGCGGCACCGGGAACACGTCCGTCGTGAATCGGTACGCGACGCTGAAGGCCCAGCGCCCCCCGCCTTTTGCGAGCGTGAAGATCTCGCCGCAGCCTTGATTCGCACAGCTTCCGACCGCACTACCCGCGACGCCGAACACGCGATCGGCGCCGTCGCCGGTGAGTACCCCGTCGGGTTGAAGCCGTCCGGGCCCGCGAATTCGTGTAGAACCGTTCGAGTCCACGGCGTCTTGCCGCTGGAGGGGCGCGTCAGCAACGCGACGGCGCCGCACCCATAGAACGACGTGCCGAGACAGAACTTGCTTTGGTTGCCGCCACCGGTTGTGGTGAAGATGAGCTCGCCCGCGATCGGCGCGGCGAACGGGAAGCGGCCTGCGGACGCGGTCGGTCCCGCGGATGAAAAATCGTACGGCTCGGATTCAGGAAAGAACAACTTTACGAAGTTGTACACCGCACAAAGTAGGTCAACCTCGTCATACGTCAGATAACCGGAAAAGACGAAGAACTCGAGAACCTCGCCGCATCCGCCGGCTGCGTCTTGGGGAGACCTATGCGCGGTCGCCCACGCAGGCGCCGTGAGAGCCGACTTCGCGGCGCTCGTCCCGCCCTCGCTGGTCGTCACGTAGAGGTTCCCCGCCGCGTCGAAAGTAGGCGATGCGACGGGAACGGCACCGTCCTTGCCGCCTTGGAAGGCGTGAAGGATCGTCTCGATCCACTTGCCCTTCGATTTGGTCAGCCGAAAGAGAGTGCCGCAGCCGGTCGGGACGCCGTTCATCGAGCCGCACACCGAGGAACCGCCGCCGAGTTGCGTCGTGCCGAAGAGGCTCCCGTCCGGAGCGAGCGCGAGTCCCAGCGGCTGCGAGCCGTCCTTGCCACCGTGGAAAGCGTGCAGGACGGTGCCCGTCCAACGAGTGGCTCCCTTGGCGGGCGGCGTCAGCTCGAAGACCGTGTTCCCCGTATTCGTCGCCGCGTAGATCGCTGCCGGCGATCCGACGATCGTGGCCGCGCCGGCGTTGAAAATCGTCGTCTCGTGCCACGCGCCCCGCGCGTCCTGCGTCAGCTCGTAAACCGTCGAATTGGTGGCGCCGTAGAGCGCGCCGCCCGGTCCCGGCACCAAACCCGTCATCGGCAACACGTGCTGCGGGAACGTATAGAGCGTCGTCAACGCCGTCGCTCTCGCACCGGCCGGCGGAACGGCCACGACGTATAGCAGCGATAACGTCGCCGCCGTCGCGATTCGGCGCAAGAGATCCATCGGACACCTCAACCTGAGCGGCAGATCCGCCACGATACGCGAGAGCAGGCTTGGTTCTCTGGCCCGTTTGGATTACCTCTCGCGCCTACTCCACTACGCATAACGGCCTCACTCATCCGACCGGGATTATTCCCAGTCCGCGGAACGCGTTACTTTCGTCCTCAGCACTTATAGCTCGTGACGTTGGGCGAGCGCGTCGCGTCGAAGCGCCCGGCCTTCTGGACGAGCGCCGCGAGCGGCGTGCCGATCGAGGGACGCGCTTTCGGCGCCGGACCGTCGCTTTCGCCCGAGATCCCGGCGGCGGTTGCAAACGCATCGGTGCGCGGCGAGCGCTCCCCGGGCCGCACCGGGGGGACCAGGACCGGGCGCGCGTCGACTGCGGGCGCGGCGGGCCCGCACGGCGCCGTCGTAGGGCAGAGCAGAGTCCAGTGCGTGACGCCGCCGGTGCACGACATATTGACCGCGAATTGGTCCTTGTCGTTCATTTGGTACAGTTCGCCGAAGTAGACCGCGCAGCCGCTGGGCGCCGCCGCGAAGGCCATCTGCGCCCAGCCGGCGGACGGCCGCCACAGATAGTAGCCGTTATTTGCGTAGGTGGCGCAATCGCTCACCTGCGCGAAGACGTCGCCCGGCCCGTTCACCCAGGCGGCGACTTGCATCGGCAGCCCGGGATGGTTCCGATCGGTCCGGTCGTTCGCGTCTTCGGAGCGTACCGGAACACGGCGAAGCCCGTCGGGGTCCCTTGGGTGTACACGATGCGCGAGGCATCGTCGAGTCCGACCGGGACCGACGGGTTGTAACCGCGATACTTGGGGAGCACGACCGAAGCGATCGCCCCGGTTTTCGCGTTGACCTCGACGTAACCGGCGGCATTGGTTAACGTTCCGAGCGATCGTGCCGCCCGCATTGACGTTGCGCGCGCCGCTCACCGGAGCGCTCAAACACAGCTTGCCGCCGGCGGTGCCGGGCGCGCAGCGGGGCTGGAGCAACGCCACGCTCGGGCTGCCCTCGAGGATGACTGCCGCAACGCCGCTCGTCCAGCCGCTCATCGGGAAGTAGTCAGTGTAACCCGCGGCGAGCCCGCCGGCGTTGATGCCGATCAGGTTCGATTCGGAGAATGCGCCGAAGGTCTGCAGCGACACCCTGGTGGGTCCGACGAGCGCCTCGAGCATGTTGTTCGCACCGCGGACAAGCGGCGCCACCGTCGGCAACCTTCCAACTGGCCGACCGCGCGGAACGTGCCGCTCGCATCCGCATCGCTCAGGCCCTCCGGCGCCCAGCTACAGGGAAGCCCGAGCGGGCCTTGGAGCGGCAACCACTTCCCGCGATCGTAAGCCATGCACGTCCAGTACGTCGAACCCGCCGCTTGCGCGGATCCGACGACTTGACCCGTTCCGTTGGTATAGTCCGCCGTCGCGAAATACTGTAATACGTACCCGGCGGGTGCTCCCAGATCGGGACGGTGTACTTCAGCGCCGCGCGGGCTTCCGGTCGCGCCGCGGCGAGCGCCGCGGCCGCCGCGAACGTCGCGACGAGCATCCTGACGCGAACGTGTCGTTTCGTCGAAAGACCGCGCATGGCAATTCCTCCAAGACCAGCCACGAAGAAGACACCGACGGACCGAGTGTTTCCGTGCCGAACCGCGAGGTCGGGCACGCAGCGGCCCTTGGTGCTTCTTACAGCATAGGGCCCGCGCGTCTCAAAAGCGTCTATTCGAGCTCGAGCCCGCGTATGTCGCCCGTCGCGGGCCTCACGCGCTAGACGCGCCGCCTTGGGACCGAACGTCACCGTCGACGTGCATCCCGCGGCGAACGGGCTACATCGAGATCGCGAGCTGTGCCGATGGCCCCACGCCTCGCCGGCCGGGGTACACCGATTTAGACGGTTTTGGGGACGCCCCGTCCGGTACGGTATTCGAGGCCCGATTGGGTTTTAGTGCGTTTTACCGGAGGTGTTCTCGTGCTCTTTCGCCGTCGGACGGCCCGCGTTCCCAGCCTGTGCGCGTTTGTCGCGCTCGCGCTCTCGGCTTGCTCCTCGGGCCCTCAGATTTCCACGCCGTCGGTGTTCCCGGCGCAGAACGGCTCGGCACAACAAGCCGGGTCGCCAATGACGACGTCGTTGCGGGACGCCCGTGCGGCCGACGCTGACGGATTCGTTGCCGGGCCGGCAGAGGAGCGCGCGAGTCCCGCGCACATCCCGATCAGAGGTCCGGTCGGCCTCGCGGTCGACTCGGCGCGCGACTCTTCGTCGCGAACCACGCCGCCAACGCGAGCCAGATTCTCGTGTATTCGGCCGCCGGCACGCAGCTCACGTCGCGGACGATCACCGAGAAGCTCGGCAACCCCTTCGGTCTCTTCCTCGACAAGAGCGGCAACGTGTACGAAGCCGATCGCTTGAACAAGGCGTCCAAGAGGACAACCCGGAAGGGAAGTTCGTAAGTGCCATGCGTGAATCGGCGAGTTCGCCCTACTCGCCAGGAGGTCACGATTTCGCCCTAGACCGGGGACATCTGGGCGGCGCTACGCGACGACTCGACATCTTGCCGGCGAAATTGACGTCTTCATAAGGCGGGGACGTTGCTCGGTCGACGACGCAAGGCCTGGTTTACCCGCTCGGGATCGCGTTCTCTCCGACGACGGGGCTCGCGTGGGTCGGCAACGCGGAATCGCCCCAGGGTAACTCCTTCAGTGTGTTCGACGCCAACCTCAACCTCAAGGCGACGCTTCCGATCGACATCACCCCGGGCTACCTCGCTTTCGACAAGGCGGGAGATATTTGGGCCAGCGCACCGCTGGGAAGGTCGGTGAACCACTTCAACCAGCAGGGTCGCGACCTCGGACACGCGCTGACGAGGGCTATCGCGTATCCGTACGGGGTTGCGATCGACTCGGCAGGCTACATCTACGTTGCCCCCGTCAGCGAGAACTACATCGCCAAGTTCGATTGAAGGGAAGCTTCGTCACCGTTCTGAAATAGCGCCGACTCCGCCGGCTCGGGGAACGCCTGAGCCGGTCTCGCCCACGGCCTAACGTGAAATCCGAGCCGGCGTTCTCGGCGAACGGAGCGTTCGTCGGCGCAGGTGGAGCGGCTCCCAGGCAATTTTCGCAGGAGGTGTGGGCGGTATGCTCTTCAGTGCGCGGAGGCGCTCAAGACGCGGGTCGCGCTGTGCTCGAAGGAAAGGTCGGGTACGAAAAAGTCCGCATAATACGGACCGTCTCGAGGGCCTGCCGCATAGATCGAGAAGTCGGTAACGCCTTCCGCCCGCAGCACTTCCTCGTCGATGAAGAAATTGCCCGAACACTCGCGCGCCGGCCGGTTCAGGATGGCGTAGGCGGCGTCGGCCATGATTTCGGGCGTGCGGCTGGAGTTCGCCATCTCGCTGCCGCCGAGCAGGTTGCGCACGGCCGCCGTATCGATCGTCGTAAGGGGCCAAAGCGAGTTGACGGCGATTCCGTCCGCAAGGAATTCGCGGGCCATGCCGAGCGTGCACATCGACATCCCGAACTTCGCGATCGTGTAGGCGACGTGCGGCGCGAACCACTTGGCCTGCATGTCCAGCGGCGGCGACAGCGTGAGGATGTGCGGGTTCGCCGCTTGCTTCAAGTAGGGTAGCGTGGCCGCCGAGCAGACGAACGTGCCGCGCGTGTTGATCGACTGCATCAGATCGTAGCGCTTCATATCGGTGGCGAGCGTCGGCGTGAGCGAGATGGCGCTCGCGTTGTTGATGCAGACGTCGATGCCGCCGAAGCGCTCCGCGGTCTGCGCGGCAGCCGCCCGGACCTGGTCCTCGAACCGGATATCGCACGCAATGGCCAGCGCTTTGCCGCCCGCCGCCTCGATCTCGGCGGCCGCCGTGTGGATCGTGCCCGGCAGTTTCGGATGCGCTTCGACCGTCTTCGCGACGATCGCGACGTTCGCACCGTCGCGGGCCGCGCGCAAGGCGATCGCGAGGCCGATGCCGCGGCTGGCTCCGCTCACGAAGAGCGTTTTCCCCTGCAGACTCATGGGCGTCCCTTAGCGGGTGCGGTACCGGAAAGCCTCTATCCGAGCGGGAGCGGTGCGGTCGAGGTCCGATATACCTCTCGATGGATTTCAGCGATGCGGAGATACCCGCGCTCACCGGTATCCGGGTCGTGACGATGGCGCCGAACGTTCCCGGTCCGGTGGCCGCCGCGCGGCTGTACGGCCTGGGCGCCGCGGTGACGAAGGTCGAGCCGCCGTCGGGCGACCCGCTCGCGAAGACCTCGCCGAGTTGGTACGCCGCGCTCCACAAAGGCCTCGCGGTCGAGACGCTCGACCTGAAGACGCCGGAGGGCCGCGATGCGCTCGACGGGCTCCTGGCCGACGCGGACGTGCTGCTGACGTCCAGCCGCCCCTCGGCGCTGGCGCGGCTGGGCCTCGAGTGGACCGACCTGCACGCGCGGCACCCCAAAGCGGTCCACGTCGCGATCGTGGGCGAGCTGCCGCCCGACGCCGAGCGCGCCGGTCACGACCTGACGTACCTGGCGCAACTGGGCCTGCTCGAGCCGCCCGCGCTGCCGCGCACGTTGCTGGCCGATCTCGCGGGCGCGGAACGGGCCGTGAGCGCGACCCTGGCGCTGCTGCTGAAGCGCGCGCGCGGCGGGGGAATCTCGCGTGCGTACGTATCGTTGCGCGAGGCGGCACGCGTGTTCTCGGCCCCGTACGCGAACGGGCTGACCGTCGCCGGCGGGGTGCTGGGCGGCGGGTTCTCGGGCTACGGCGTCTATCGCGCGGCCGACGGCTGGGTCGCCGTGGCCGCGCTCGAGCCGCACTTCACCGCGCGGCTGAACGAAAAGCTCGAAGCGCCCTCCGGCGATCGCGCCACGATCGCGGCACGCTTTGCGGAGAAGAGCGTCGCGCACTGGCAGGCGTGGGCCGACGAACACGACCTGCCGGTCATGGGCGTCGCCGCGGTCATTCGGTAACGACCTCCGCCTCGAAGCCGCGCCGCTCGATGGCCGCCATGATCGAGGGCAGATCTTCCGGGCGCTCGACTTCGACCGTGACGTCCAATTCCGCGTGCTTCGCCGACAGGCTTCCGAACACGCGGTGGTGCGCGATGTCCAGCACGTTCGCACGCGCTTCGCTGATCGCCAGCGCCACGCTCGCGAGTTCGCCCGGCTTATCCACCATGTGCACGCGGATGCGGACGACGCGCCCGGAACGCATGCGGTGCCGGACGATCACGGAGGCCAGCATGCCCAGATCGATGTTGCCGCCGCACAGCAGCGTGCCGACGCGTTTGCCTTTGAAGCGCTCCGACTCGGCCAGCAGCACCGCGACGCCGGCCGCGCCGGCGCCTTCGGTGACGAGTTTCTCCTCTTCGAGCAGCATCGCGATCGCGGTTTCGATCGCGGGTTCGAACACCAGCACGACCTCGCGCACGCGCTCGCGCACGATCGAGAGCGGGAGCGCGCCCGGCGTCTTGACCGCGATGCCCTCCGCGATGGTCGGGCCGCCGGGATGCGACGGGACGCCGGTCAGGGCGCTGGCCATGCTCGGATAGAAGGCGGACTGGACGCCGATCACTTCCGTCCGCACGCCGGCCGCCGCGACCGCGAGGGTTGCGCCGGCGATCAGGCCGCCGCCGCCGACCGGGACGAGCAACACGTCCAACTCCGTGCCGGCGTCTTGGAGGAGCTCGAGGGTGGCGGTGGCCTGGCCCGCGATCACGTTCGCGTCGTCGTACGGGTGCACGACGGTCGCGCCGGTACGCGCCGCGAGCTGCCGGCCGTAGGCCGCCGCCTCGTCGAAGGTCGCGCCGTTGAGCACGACCTCGGCGCCGAAGTCGCGCGTGCGGCGCACTTTGAGCAGAGGCGTCGTCTCGGGCATCACGACCGTGGTCCTCAAGCCCAGCCGCGCGCCGTGGTAGGCCACGGCCTGGCCGTGATTGCCGGCCGACATCGTCACGACGCCGCGCTCGCGCTCCTGGGGATCCAGCATCAGCATGGCGTTGAGCGCGCCCCGTTCCTTATAGGAGCCCGTCGTCTGGCGGTTCTCGAGCTTGATGTAGACCTCGGCTCCGGTCGCGTTCGAGAGCGCGCGCGAGCGGACGGTCGGCGTGTGGCGGATGCCGGAGCGGATACGGTCGGCAGCTTCGGTGACGGACGCTGCGCTGAGGTCGAGGGTGTCCACGGGTCCTCCAAAAGAGTCGGTATGAAAAAGCCCCCCGCCGCTACCGGCGAGGGGCTCGAGCGTTGCGACGAGGGAGTCGTCTACGCCGAAGCAACTCGTCGGCCCGCAGGGACCGCGATGATAATACCGGCGATAATCGACGAAAGGCTTGCTCGCATCAGCGTACGGATAGCACGGCCGGAGAGGAAAAACCTCTCGACAGGTGCGTATTTAAGGGCCGCCATGTCGTACGTTTACACGATGAACCGGGTCGGCAAGCTCGTGCCGCCCAAGCGCCAGATCCTCAAGGACATTTCGCTGAGCTTCTTCCCGGGTGCGAAGATCGGCGTTCTCGGGCTCAACGGCGCCGGAAAGTCCACGCTCTTGCGTATCATGGCCGGCGTCGATGCCGAGTTCGACGGCGAGGCGAAGCCGATGGCCGGGCTGACCGTCGGGTTTCTCGAACAAGAGCCCAAGCTCGATCCCGATAAGACCGTGCGCGAGACGGTCGAAGAATCGCTAAGCGAGATTCTCTCGGCGCGCAAGCGGCTCGACGAGATCTACGCGGCGTACGGCGAACCCGATGCCGATTTCGACGCGCTGGCCGACGAGCAGGCGAAGCTGGAGGCCGTGCTGTTTTCGCAGGACGGCGACAGCATGGAGCATCAATTGGAGATGGCCGCCGACGCGCTGCGTCTGCCGCCCTGGGACGCGAAGGTCGGCCCGTTGAGCGGCGGCGAGAAGCGCCGCGTCGCGTTGTGCCGCTTGCTGCTCTCGAAGCCGGGAATGCTCTTGCTGGACGAGCCGACCAATCATTTGGACGCCGAGAGCGTCGAGTGGCTGGAGCACTTCCTGCAGCGCTTTCCCGGAACGGTGGTCGCGGTCACGCACGACCGCTATTTCCTCGATAATGCCGCGGAGTGGATACTCGAACTCGACCGCGGGCGCGGGATTCCGTGGAAGGGGAACTACAGCTCCTGGCTCGACCAGAAACAGCAGCGCCTCGCGCAAGAAGAGGCGGCCGAGTCCGCGCGCCAAAAGGCGCTGAAGAAGGAGCTCGAGTGGGTGCGTTCGGGCGTGAAGGCGCAGCGCTCGAAGAGCAAGAGCCGCATCGCGCGCTTCGAGGAGCTGTCGAGCTACGAACACCAGCGCCGCAACGAAACGCAAGAGATCTTCATCCCGGTCGCCGAGCGTTTGGGCGACCGCGTGATCGAACTGAGCGGCGTACGCAAAGCCTTCGGCGACCGGCTCTTGATGGACGACGTGAGCTTCAAGATCCCCGCCGGCGCGATCGTCGGTATCATCGGCCCCAACGGCGCCGGAAAGACGACCCTCTTCCGGATGATCTCCGGTAAGGAGAAGCCCGACGCCGGCGAGATCTTCATCGGCAGCACGGTCAAGCTCGCGACCGTCGATCAGACCCGCGAATCGCTCGATAACACCAAGACCGTCTTCGACGACGTGACCGGCGGCCGCGACGTGCTGACGGTCGGGCGATTCGAGATGCCGTCGCGCGCGTATCTCGGGCGCTTCAACTTCAAAGGCGCCGACCAGCAGAAGCCGGTCGGCAGTCTATCGGGCGGCGAACGCGGCCGCCTGCATCTCGCCAAGACGCTGCTGGCGGGCGCGAACGTCCTGCTGCTGGACGAGCCGTCGAACGATCTCGACGTCGAGACGCTTCGGGCGCTGGAGGACGCGCTCGCCGAGTTCGCCGGCACGGTGCTCGTCATCAGCCACGACCGCTGGTTCCTCGACCGCATCGCGACCCACATCCTCGCCTTCGAGGGCGATTCGCGGCTCTGTTTCTTCGAGGGCAACTATCAGGAGTACGAGACGAACAAGCGGATGCGCCTCGGCGAGGAGGCGGCCCAGCCGCATCGGATCCGCTATCGCCCGCTGACGCTTTCCTAGAGGCGGGCGAGCTGATCGAGTACGGCGCCGTAGGCGGCGATCGAAGCCGCCTGGTCGGGGGTGTGCGCGCGGTCGTTCCAGGTCGCCGAAATGCAGTAGCTCGTGCCGTCGGCAGCCGTCACGTAGCTCGTGAAGTTCAGCACGCCGGCATCGCTGCCGCCCTTGTACGCGATTCGCTTCCAGCTGCCGCTCGGGATGCCGGGGTTGATCGTCATCAGCTCCAGATCTTGGACCCTTTCCATGAACCCGCATAATTCGCGATTGGAAAGGTACCATTCCAGATCGAGTTCGCCCGGCGACAGGTCGAGACTCGCGATTTGCGGCGGCGCCTGCGCGTCGATCTGCGCGAGGATCGCCCGGCGCGCCGCGAGGCTGCCCGACCGGTAGTCCGCCCGGAGCTTCGCGTCCTTGGTCTTCAGCGCGAAGAGCTCGCGCGTCGTCACGAAGGGCGTGTTGCGCGGCGAGAGCGCTTCGAGCGCGGCCCTCCCGACGACGTGCGCCAGCACGTCGGCAGCCGTATTGTCGCTAACGGATATCATCTGCGCGGCGTACGTGGCCAGCGTGATCGGAAGGCCGTCGGGCCAGGTTTGCAGCGTTCCGGAGGGCAGGCTTTTCGCCGCCGGCGGCAGCGGCACCACGTCGCTCCACGAGCGTTCCTTGGCGTCGATTTGAGCGCGCAGCGCCGCCAGCACGACGAGCTTGAAGCTCGAGCCGACGGCCATCGGGCGGTCGGCGGAAGCCGCCGCGATATCCGTGCCGCCGCCCGTACGAATCAAGTAACCGACGTCGCCGCCGGTGTGCTTCAGCTTGCCCAGCGCGTCGTCGAGGCTCGTAGCGCGCGCGACCGGCGGCAGCAGTCGCAGCATCGTGAACTTCCCGTTCGCATCGGTGACGACGAGAACGTGGTTTTCGGCCTTCTCGAAAACGGCGTAATACGCACCGCCCCGCAGTTCGAGGCGTTCGAAGCTGCCCTCCTGAGCCGCGATCTGGTCCAGCACCGTCTGAATCTGGGCGAGCGGAACCGCTTCCAGAAAAGACGGCGCGAACCACTCGGCCTTGGCCGGTTTTTCGGAGAAGAACCGCTGCAGGGCCGCACGGTCGGTAGCGGACGTCTCGTCGTGAAACAACAGCCCGGAGACCTTTCCGCTCGAGTCGAAGGCGATCGTCGCGAGCAGCGCGCCTTTCGAAAACGTCAGCGCGTAATCCGAGCCGTTCTTCGCGACCGACGTCAGCGAGCCCAAGCGCGCGCGGAAGTCGTCGACGATCGCTTGCAGCGCCGCCGCCGGGACGGCCGCCGCGAACGTTGCGTCGAAAACCGACTCGTCGACGCTCTTCGAGCTGAAGAGGGTTTGCAACATCGCGGCGCCGCGGTCGACGGATTGCGCGCCGGCGCCCGCCGCGGCGCCCAGGAAGAGAATAAGGCATAACGCCAGGTTCCGTAGCGCGCTCATGGCCGCATCTCCGACGCGTTCCGCCGGCGGACCTGCGACAAAAAGGGGCGCCGTTTCCGCGGCGGAAGAACCGTCGCCGTGGAATCGATTCTCGCGAACGTCCGCGTGCTCGACTTCGGCAGGTTCATCGCCGGGCCGTGCTGCGCCGCGCTGCTCGGTGATTTCGGGGCCGACGTCATACGCGTCGAGAAACGCGGCGGCAGCGAGGACCGCTACCTGCTGCCCATCGCTCCGAGCGGCGACGGCGCGACCTTCATGCAACTGAACCGCAACAAGCGCTCGCTCACGCTCGATCCGGCCGGCGAGCGAGGCCGCGAGGTCGTACGGCGGCTGGTCGCGACCGCCGACGTGGTCGTGGTCAACCTGCCGGCGCCCGCGCTCGTCGCGCTCGGCCTCGATTACGAATCGTTGCGCGCGGTCCGGCCCGACATCATCCTGACGGCGCTGACGGCCTTCGGATCCGAGGGCCCCTACCGCGATCGCGTCGGTTTCGACGTGGTGGCGCAAGTGATGAGCGGCTCGTCGTACATGAGCGGCGTTCCCGACGCCCCCGTGCGTTCGATGACGAACTTCGTGGACTTCTCGACCGCCTTCGCCGCGGCGTACGGAACGGCGCTCGCGCTGCTGGAGCGCGCGCGCACCGGCCGCGGGCGGGTGGTCGAAGCGTCGCTGTTTCGTACGGCACTGAACCTCAATAACGGCTTCGTGCTGGAGCAGGACGCGACCGCGCGCAACCGCGTCGGGCAGGGGAATCGGGGGCAAGCGGCCGCGCCGGGCGACCTCTACCGCACGACCGACGGCTGGATCGTCGTCCAAGTGGTCGGCGACCCCCTGTTCCGCCGGCTGGCGCGCGCGGTCGGCGAGCCCGGGTGGCTCGAGGACCCGCGCTTTGCGAACGACGCGCTGCGCGGCGATAACGCGGCCCTGATCGGCGAACGGATGATCGCGTGGTGTGCGGAGCGTTCGATGCAAGAGGCGCTCTCGGAGCTGGAGCGGGCGCGCGTGCCGTGCGGTCCGGTCTACTCGCTGCAGGACGTGCTGGACGATCCGCACGTGCGCGCGGCCGGGCTCTTCAACGACGTGCCCTATCCCGGCCTCGAACGTCCGGTAAAGGTGGCGGTTGGGCCCGTGGCGCTTGCGGGCGGGCGTTCGAGCGTCGGGCGCGCGCCGCTGCTGGGCGAGCACACCTACGAAATCTTAGCGGAACTCGGTTATTCCGATGCGGAGATCGAGGCGCTCGAGGCGTGCGAGGCCGTTTGAATCAGGCCGAGCGCTCGGGACCCGGTTCGTCGGCGGACGAGACGTCGAGCCGAGCGCCCCGGTCGCGAAAGGGATTGATTTTCAGCGACCCTTCGCACGTCGGCGCGGGGCACGCCGTTCCCGTCAGGGCGGCGGCGGAATAGTACTCGGTCAGGCACTGATCGCATCGAAAGTATGGCACGGCGGCTAATCGGCTTCGACGCCGGGCGGCGGATGGCTACCGGCGCTCTGTAAACTTTTCCTTGCGCGCTACCGCGCCGCCGGCGGTTGGAAGGTACGCGCCGCCTAGCGCGAACAGCCCCGTATGACGGCTACTGCGATCGAACCTGCCTTGTTCGGAGAGCTGGTCGCGATCCGGCGCGACCTGCACGCGCATCCGGAGCTGGGCTTCGCGGAGAAACGGACGGCGGCGCTGGTCGCGCGGCGGCTGCGCGATCTCGCGCTGGAGGTTCATACCGGGATCGGCGGGACGGGCGTGGTCGGGCTCCTGAACGGCGCTCGCTCCGGTCCGACCGTGATGCTGCGTGCCGACATGGACGCGCTGCCGATGCAGGAAGAGAGCGACGCTTCGTATCGTTCGACCGTCGCGGGCGTCACCCACGCCTGCGGGCACGACGCCCACGTCGCCATGTTGCTGGGCGCCGCGGCGGTCTTGAGCGAGCGCGTGAGCGAGCTGGCGGGCCGCATCGCCTTCGTGTTCCAGCCGGCGGAAGAAGGCGGCGGCGGGGCGCTGGCAATGCTGCGCGACGGTTTGATCGGCCGTTTCGAGATCGCTCGTGCGTACGGGCTGCACGTCAGCACGATCCTGCCGAGCGGCGTCTTCGCCACCCGTCCCGGACCGCTGATGGCTGCGGTGGACCAATTCGATCTCACGGTGGAGGGGCGCGGCGGACACGGCGCGCTGCCGCACCTCACGGTCGATTCGGTCGTCGTTGCGGCCGAACTGGTCGGCGCGCTGCAGCGCATCGTCAGCCGCGAACTCGATCCGGTCGAACCCGCGGTGCTCACGATCGGCGCGATCAACGGCGGTACGACGTACAACGTTATTCCGCCCCGGGTCGCGCTCAAGGGAACGGTTCGGACCTTTAGCGATGCGGCGCGCGAGGGCATGGAAGCGCGCGTCCGCCGGATTGCCGAGGGGACCTGCGCGGCCTCGAACGCGACCTGCGCGCTCGATTGGCAAACCCTCTATCCGGTCACCGCGAACGATCCGGCGGAAGCGGCGTTCGTGCGCGCGACCCTGGCGCGAGCCTTCGGTCCGGCTCGAGCGCTCGAAGCGCCGCCGATCATGGGCAGCGAAGACTTCTCGTACTTCGCCCAGCAGGTTCCGGCCTGTTTCGCGTTTCTCGGCGGCGGCGACGCCGCGCACGCGTTTCCCAACCACCATCCCGCCTTCGACATCGACGAAAGCGCGCTGGCGGCCGGCGTGCAGGCGCACGTGGCGCTCGCGCTCGCGGCCGGTGCGCGCGCCGAACTCGAGGCCCGCTGATTCGCTAACGAGGCGCAGCGCCGATGATCGGTCCCTCGACGCTAGCGAACGAACTCGACGGTGTTGACGGGCACGTTCTGATCGCGTCCGGTAGCCGTGGTAAACAGCGCAATCTGGACCTGGTTGCCGACTTGCGAAACGCCGATCAGATTACCGCTGACGAATTGACCGCCGCAGCCGCCGCCCGCTCCGAAACCCAGGACGCCGTAGCTGTACTCGGTATCGGTGATGTTCGCTGCCTTCAGCCGCGCCGCAATCGGGACCCGCGCCAGGTTGCCGGTGTAGAATGTGGCCGGACTCCCGCAGGGATTGGCCTTACCCGGTGCTACCACGATCGTCCACTTGCCGACACCGTTGCCGATCGAAGCTGGACCGTTGATGACTAAAGCAAACCCCGGGTTGAGGGGATATATGTACGATCCCGCGGTGATATTCGACGTGTCCAGTGGCGGCGATACCGCTTGGATCGGGACCGACGTTCCCCACGACAGGTTCCCGTTGGCGTCCGCGCGCAGCTGGATCGTTACGTCCTTGTAGATCGTGGAGCCGTTTGGTAACGCGACCGGCATCCGAACGACGTATACCGTCCCCGCGCTGCCGAAGATGTCGGCGAATTCGGGGTACGCCTCGGACGTTGCCGCATGCGCCGGAGTGCATAAGATTGGCGAGAACGCGAACGTCAACGCTCCCAGGAGCGCCCGTGAGAAGCGATTCAGCATTACATTTCTCCAACGCGACATGCGAGTGCGACACATCGGTGTTGGCGTGCCACGAAGGCTGCGCCGGAATACGCTGCGAGAACGCTAACATAGCCGTACCGGAAAAGTAAGGTGTTTCAGCAAAGGTCCCGAACTGAACTTGGACTGCCCGGATGCCCCGCTCTTTCGAGCAGCCGCCGCCTTATTTCGGTACGCTTTCCGCCGGACGCGAGATTCACGGTGCCGTTGCGTGCACGAGCGGAAGGGGAACTGCTGAGGCGCTCCCTCCCAAAGATGCTTCAGAGGGTAACCTTGCTAATGCAGTTGTCTGACGTTTCCGCCGATGAGGTCCGTCGCCGTCGAACGTGCCGGCCTCAAGCGCTCGCTTCCGCGTGAACGCTCATCGACCTGAAGAGCGGCGCGCCGAAGGTGGTGACCATCGCGACGTCCAGCGCGTCGCGCCCGCGGCCGATCAGCACGCGCCCTTTGCGGCGCTGGTTGTTGCGCGCGTCGAACGTGTACCAGCGGCCGCCTAAGTAGGCCTCGAACCAGGCGCAGAAGTCCATCGGCAGGATGGGTTCGGCAACGTCGATGTCCGGGAGATAGCCGAACGCGTAGCGGGCCGGGACGTTCATCGCGCGGCAGAAGCTGATCGCGAGGTGCGCGAAATCGCGGCAGACGCCGCTGCCGTTCGCCAGCACGTCGGCGGCGGTGGTCGTCGCGCTGCTCGAACCGTAGGCGAAACGGACGTTCTCGTGCACCCAGTCGCAAATCGCTTGCACGCAGGGCCAGCCGGGCGGGCACGCGCCGAACAGTTCTTGCGCCCGGAAGAACAGGACGTCGGGCAGGCAGAACCGGCTCGGCAGCGTGTAAACGAGCGCTTCGTCCGGCAGGTCTTCGATGCGGTGCGGCGCGGCGTCGGGCCGGTACGGGTCGAGTTCGGGCGGCACGCTGACCAGCGCGTCGTAGCGCACCGTAAACGGTTCCGCGGGCATCGTCAGCCGGCGGCAGACGTTGCCGAACGCGTCGAAGTAGTCGTGCCACGGCACGACCGGTTCGGTTTGCCAGCTTTCGGTCAGCATCTGGTGGGTGCCGTGAGCGACCGGACGCACGACGAAGACCGCGGCCGTCTCCAGCGCCGGCTCGTACGCGAACTCGCAGCCGACCCGGAGCTTGAGGTCTCGAGCGCGTTCCGAAAGAGAATACATGACGACGCCTTGACTATCGCCGTCGTCGCGGCCTTTGGACCGGCGTCGAACCCGGCAAGCCAAAAGGCCGCGGGTGACGAAGCTCCGGCGATGGAAAGCGCGGAGATCGTCATCATCGGAACCGGTTTTGCCGGGCTATGCATGGCGATTGCGCTCAAGGCGGCCGGGCGGCACGACTTCGTGCTCCTCGAGCGCGCGGAGGACGTCGGCGGAACGTGGCGCGACAACGAGTACCCGGGTTGCGCCTGCGACATCCCGTCGCTGCTCTACTCGTTCTCCTTCGATCGCGGCTTCGAGTGGAGTCGCGACTATCCGACGCAGCCCGAAATCCTGGCCTATCTGCGGCGCTGCGTGCGAAAGTACGGGCTGGGCCCGCACGTCCGCTATGGCGTCGACGTGGCCGAAGCGCGCTACGACGAGCCCACGGCGCGCTGGCGAGTGACGGCCGCGAACGGCACGGCGTTCGATGCCCGGGTGCTGGTCTCGGCCATGGGGGGTCTGAGCAATCCGTCGATTCCGGAGCTGCCGGGAATCGAACGTTTCTCCGGTCCGAGCTTCCATTCGGCGCAGTGGAACCACGCCGTGGACCTGACGGGCAAGGACGTCGCCGTCGTCGGCACGGGCGCCAGCGCCATCCAGTTCGTTCCGCAGATCGCTCCGAAGGCCGCGCGCGTGCTGCTCTTCCAGCGCACGCCGCCCTGGGTCTTGCCGAAATTCGACGGGCCCGTGTCGCGGCGCGAACGCTTTCTGCGGCGCTTCGTGCCCGGGTACGCCCGGTTCCGGCGGCTGACGATCTACTGGCTGCACGAAGTGCGCGCCCTGGGCTTCACGGTCGACCCGCGCATCCTCGCGCGAATGGAGAAACTCGCGCGCGCGTTCCTGCGGCACCAAGTGCCCGACCCCGAGTTGCGCCGTAAACTCGAACCCGATTACCGCATGGGCTGCAAACGCGTCCTGCTCTCGAACGACTACTATCCGGCGTTGCAGCGCGATAACGTCGAGGTGGTCACCGACCCGATCGCGAGCGTCGAGGCCGACGCGATCGTCACCGCCGGCGGCGCGCGCCGCCACGCCGACGCGATCGTCTATGCGACCGGCTTTCGCGCGCAAGAGGCTGTCGGCAACGTGCGGATCTCCGGCGCGGGCGGACGCACGCTGGCCGACGCCTGGCGTAACGGCATGGAAGCGTTCCTAGGCGTCAGCGTCGCCGGTTTCCCGAACCTTTTCTTGCTGGTCGGCCCCAACACGGGACTGGGCCACAACTCGATGGTCCTGATGATCGAGTCGCAGGTGCGATACGTGATGGGAGCGCTCGGCCTGATGCGCAAGCGCCGCTTCGCTTCGCTCGACGTGCGGCCGGACGTGCAACGCGCGTTCAACCGCGCGCTGGAACGGCGCATGAAACACACGGTGTGGAGCACCGGCTGTCGCAGCTGGTATCTCGACGCGAACGGAAAGAACACGACCCTGTGGCCCGGGTTCACCTTCGAGTTCCGCCACCGCACGGCGCGTTTCGATCCGCGGCGCTATCGCACCGTTTCCGCGCGAGCGCTCGCCAAACCCATCGCGGCCGCGGCGGCGCCTCGGGTTGCGGGCGGCGCCGCGAACGGCGGTGGGCTTACGCTGTAGGGTCCCGCTAGCGCTTGGCTTTGCCGGCGCCCGCCGCCTTGCGGGCCGGCGCCTTTTTGGCGGCCGGTGCGGCCTTGCGCGCGGGGGCGGCCGCCTTCTTAGCAGCCGTAGCTTTCTTGGCGGCCGGCGCCTTCTTGGCCGAAGCCGCGGCCGAGCCGCGGCGCGGCGCGCTGACGGCTTCCTTGAGCGGTTTGCCGGCGGTGAACTTGAGGACGCGCTTCGCCGGCACTTTCACCGGCTCGCCCGTTTGCGGATTGCGCGCGATACGTGCCGCGCGGTCGCGAATCCGGAACTGGCCGAAGGGCGTCAGCTGCACCTTGTCTCCGGCCTTGAGGACGTTCGTGATCTTGTCGAGGATCGCTTCGACGATCTCGGCGACGTGCTTACGGGGCAGTTCAAAATCTTCGGCCAACTCGCGTACGAGTTCGTTCTTGGTCATAGGCCCTTTCGCGTACGGTCGCGGTCCCATGCGGAACCGGCGTTTTCCGCATCATTCGCGCCGAATGGCGTAGACCCGCTCGTTTCGGGCGTATTGTCCGGTGCGGCGCGCGCTGCCGCAGGGAGCGCGCCGGCCGGCTCGTGAGGCGGCGGGCAACGGCCGGGCGGGCGGATCGCCGCCCGGCCGGCCGCGGCCGCTCGCTATTGCGTGAACCAGACCCCGTTCTTGTCGATGGCGATGTGCACGTCGTCCACGCTGACGCCGTTGTGGTCGGTATCGGTGAATCGGTAGGTGCCCGTCGTGCCCGCGTAGGGCGGGAGCGTCAGCACGGCGTTCTCGACCACGACCGCGTCCGAATTCGCTTTGGTCTTGTTCAGCGCGCGGGCGGCCAGATGCGCGCCGTCCCAGCCGAACGAGGCGAAATTGCTGGGGCGCGCGTGGAAGGCGGCCCGGTAGGCCGCGAGAAACGCCCGCTGCTGCGCGTTGGGATGCGTGACGTTGAGATCCATGTCGGAATAGACGCCGTCTCCGTCCTTGCCCGTGACGCGCAGGAAGTTATCGGACACGATGCCGGTCGAGCCGATGATGTTGAGGTTGAGACCCAGCTGGCGGATTTGGCGCACGGCGATGGCGGCGGTCGGCGACGCGGTCCAGATCAGCACGGTGTCCGCGCCGCTGGCCTTGATCTTCCCGAGCTGCGCCGTCACGTCGGTTGCGGTGATCGGAAAGGCCTCATCGTCGACGACCGGCAGCCCTTCGCGCTGCGCCTCCGCCGCGACCACGACGGTGCCCGTCGAGCCGTACGGCGCGTCGTCGTGCAGGATCGCGATCTTCTTCGTACCGAGACTGGCCTTGGCGTAGCTCAAGAGCCGTTGCGCTTCGAGCGCGTTGCGCGGCGCGATCTCGAAGAGCTGTTTTTGAATGCCGTTCTTCGCGTTCCACAGCGCATCGGTCGGCGTCAGGTAGAACTGCACGACGTTGGCGGCGCTGGTTACCCGCGAGATCGCGCCGGACGTGGGGGTCAGCGAGCCGCCGATGATCGCGGCGACGTGCTGGCCGACGAAGCTCGTGGCCAGCTGCGCGGCGGTGTCGGCTTTGCCTTCGTCGTCCTGGATCAGGATTTGCACGGGACGGCCCGCGATGCCGCCGTGCGCGTTGATGTCTTTCTCCGCGAGCTGCAGCGCGTTTCGCTCGGGTTCGCCGACCGGCGCGTACAGTCCGGAAATCGAGAGAATCGCGCCGATGACGACGGGGTCGCCGGTGGGCGCGGCCGTGCCCGGCATCGAGGTTAACGTCAGTCCGAATACACTCGTAAGTACCAAAGTTTTTATAGGAGCAAAACGCATATAACCTCCGATTATTACGTCGATCACGAAGGAGAAGATCGCTCCCTTCGACGTATTCGCGCGCAATGCTTCAGCTCGTCGTCGCCGGACTGACCGTCGGTAGTGGCTACGCGCTCGTGGCACTAGGTATCCATATCATCCTGCGAGCGACGCGGGCGATCAATTTCGCACAAGGGGAGTTCGTCATTCTCGGCGGGTTGCTCGCGTACGGCGCCGTTACGTGGTTGCACGTGAACGTCTGGGTCGCGTTGCCTATTTCGACCGCGCTCGGGTTCGCTTTGGGCTTGGCGTACGAACGCTTCGTCTTGCGCCCGGCCGCGCGCGTGGGAGAATTGAGCGTGACGATTGCGAGCGTCGGGACGATCTACGTGCTGCTGTACGGTCACGCGCTGGTGTGGGGAAGCCTGCCGCAGCCGCTGCCGTTCTTTAGCGGCGGCGCGCAAGACGTGAAGTGGCACGTCTTCGGCGCGGAGATCGCCGCGCAGCAAGCCTTGGTGCTCGGCCTCCTGTTGCTCGCGCTCGGCGTCCTGTATCTTTTCTTCGAGCGCACGACGTACGGCAAGGCGGTGCGCGCGGCGTCGAATAACCCGCTCGGCGCGCGGCTCGTCGGCATCGACGTCGACCGGGCGCGGGCCGTCAGCGTCGGGATCGCGATCGCGCTGGCTGCCTTCGGCGGCACGATCATCGGGCCGATCACGCTGGTGGGCGGCGCCGCCGGGATCGCGATCACGATCAAAGGTTTCGTGGGCGCGATCCTCGGCGGTCTGGATTCGGCCGTCGGATGCGCGGCCGGCGGTCTCGTCGTCGGCGTGGTCGAGAAGTTGCTCGAAGGCGGAGCCGGTTACGGCCTCGCGGATCCGATCGTGTATTCGCTCCTGCTGCTGATGCTGATCGTGCGCCCGCAAGGACTGTTCGGAACGCCCCGAGCGGTACGCGATTGAACCGCGATCTGCGCGACGACGCGCGCATCCTGCCGCTAGCGGCCGCGCTCGTCATAGCGTTCGGCGTGCTCGCACGCGGCGACGCCAACCTGATGCAAGCCGGAACGTTCGCGGCGATCGACGCCGTCGCCGCGATCGGCTTGGGGGTTCTGCTCGGAAACGTCGCGCAGATCTCGATCGGCCAGGCCGGATTCTTTGGGATCGGGGCCTACGCGCTCGGTTACCTGACGACCGCCGTCAACTGGCCGGCGGCCGTTCCGGCCTGGGCGCAATTCGTCGTGGGAACGCTCGCCGGCACGATTCTCGCCGCCGTCTTCGGGTTGCTGCTGGGCTTGATCGCGCTGCGGTTCAAGGGCCACTATCTGGCGATGGCGACCCTCGCGTTCGGCTTGATCGTGACCGGCGTCTTTCGCGTGACGGGCGCGCTCGGCGGTGCGAGCGGCATCCAGAACATTCCGTACGCGCAGTTCGGCTCGCTTTCGATCAGCGGCGTCGCGGCGTTCTGGTACGCGTGGGGCATGGTGGCGCTCGTGACGGTGCTGACGTTCAACCTCCTGCGCGGCCGCACCGGCCGCGCGTTCGAGGCCGTGCGCAACGACGAACTGGCCGCGGAAACGATCGGCGTGCCGACGCGCCGCGTCAAGATCGCCGCGTTCACCTACGCGGGCGCGCTGGCAGGTTTCGCGGGCTCGTTCTACAGCGCGTACTTGGGCCTGGTCGAACCCAACGGCGTCGGCGTCAATTTCTCGGCCGACTTGCTGCTGATGGTCGTGCTCGGCGGAGCGGGCCGCATCTCGGGCGCGATCCTCGGCGCGACGATCGTCGGGTTGACGAACGTGTACGGTCACAATCTGGAGAACTGGCGGCCCGTCATTTACGGGATCCTCGTGATCGTCATCGCGATCGCGTTTCCACGCGGTTTGATCGGTATTTTTCCGCGCCGCGGCGGGGGCACGCCCGCGCTCGCAGGCGGCGGCGCGGCGCCGCTGGTGCGCATTCCCCAGGCGCCCCGCACGGCCGCAACGGTGCCGTGGCTGGTGGTCGAGCACGCGACCAAACGCTTCGGCGGCCTGGTCGCGGTCAACGACGTCGGCTTCACGCTGGAGAGCGGTAAGCTGACGTCGCTGATCGGTCCCAACGGCGCCGGCAAGACGACGCTGTTCAACGCGATCTGCGGTATCGGCCGCGTCAGCAGCGGCCGCATTCTGGTCGCCGGGCGCGACGTGACCGCGTGGCAGCCGCACCGTATCGCCGATCTCGGCGTCGGCCGGTCGTTCCAGAACGCGCGCCTCTTCGGCGACATGACCGTGCTGGAAAACGTCGTCGCGGGGGCCTTTCGCGTCGAGACCGCGTCGTTCGCGAGCGATGTGCTGGCGCTGCCGGCCTCGCGCCGCAGCGGAGCGCTCGCCTACGACCTCGCCCGCGAAGCGCTGGTGCGGCTGCAGCTCGAAGCGCTGGCCGGCGTGCGTGCCAAGGACTTGGCCTTCGGCGACCGCCGCCGCGTCGAGCTGGCGCGCGCGATCGCCGCACGGCCCGACCTGCTGCTCGTCGACGAGCCGGCCGCCGGCCTCAACGCGAGCGAGCGCGGCCGCCTGCGCGAGGATCTGCTGCGCTTGCGCGACGAGGGCATGACGCTCTTGCTGATCGAACACGACATGCGGCTGGTCATGGAGATCAGCGACCGCGTGATGGTCCTGAAATTCGGCCGGTTGATCGCCGACGGGCTGCCCGCCCGCGTGCGCGACGACCCGCAGGTGGTCGCCGCCTACCTGGGCACCGCGGTCTGATGGCGTTACTCGAAATCGAGGCGCTGCACGCCGGCTACGGCAAGCTCGCGATCTTGCACGGCGTGAGCATGCACGTCGACGCGGGCGAGCTCGTGGCGGTGCTCGGGCCCAACGGCGCGGGAAAGTCGACGCTGCTGCGCGCGGTCTCGCGCTTCGAGGCAACGATCTCCGGCGGCGCGGTGCGCTTCGACGGCGCGGACCTGGCGGGCCGCCGGCCCGAGGCGATCGCGCGGGCCGGCTTACAGCACGTGCCGGAAGGGCGCCAGCTTTTTACCGACCTCACCGTCGACGACAACATCCGGCTGGGGGGCTACGCGCGTCCGCCGGAGACGCGCGAATCCGACGTGGCCGCGATGTACGAACGCTTCCCCGCCCTCACGTTGCGCAAGCACGTGACCGCGTTTTCGCTCTCGGGGGGCGAACAGCAGATGCTCGCGATCGCGCGTGCGCTGATGGCCGCGCCGAAGCTCTTGATGCTCGACGAGCCCTCGACCGGCCTCGCGCCGCAGATCGTTACCCACATCTTTCAAATCGTGGCCGGCCTGCGGGCGGCCGGAACCGCAGTCCTGCTGGTCGAGCAAAACGCCTATTTGACGCTCGAGCACGCGGACCGGGCCTACGTCCTGGAAAACGGCGCGGTCGCGCTGGAAGGCACGGCGGCCGAGCTCGCGCGCGATCCGCGCGTGCAGGCGATCTACCTCGGAGGCGCCCCCGACGAATGAACGGCGCCGCTTAGAGGCGCTCTTCGAGCGCGTGGATCGCGTCGCGCGGCCCGGCGGCGACGATCTCGTCGCCCGCTTCGAGCTGCGTTTCGCCGTCGGGCCGGAAGGTCATGAGGTTGTCGCGTTTGAGCGCCAGCACGATCGCTTCGTTGGCCGGACCGACGAACGCGGCCAGCGTCTTGCCCGACCACGGCGACTCGGCCGGAATCGTCAGGTCCTCGAGCAGCAGATCGGTATTTCCGGCTTCCAGGATCGTGTCGATGAAGTCGACCGCCGTCGGCCGCATCGCGAGGCTCGCCATGCGCTTCCCGCCGATGTTATAGGGCGAGATGATCCGGTTCGCGCCGGCCAGCCGCAGTTTCGCGTACGAGTCCTCGCGGTTGCTGCGCGCGACGATGAAGATGTCGGGGCGCAGGACGCGCGCCGAGAGCGTGACGTACACGTTGTCCGCATCGCCGTCGGTCGCGGTGATCAGGCCGCGGGCCCGCTCGATACCGGCTTTGCGCAGCACCTCGATCTCGGTCGCGTTGCCCTCCACGGTGAGGTGGCCCTCGCGCGCCGCGGCGGCGAGCGACTCGGGGTTGATGTCGATAATGACGAACCGGACCTTTTCGGCGGTGAACTCGCGCGCGATCTCCCGGCCGACGCGGCCGAAGCCGCATAGCACGAAGTGCCCGCTCAGCGCCCGCACCCGAGCCTGCAGTCGCCGCTTACTGACCGCACTGCCGAACTGGCCCTCCAGGACGTACTCGCCCAGCGATAGGAAGGTATAGGTCGCCGCCCCGACCCCCAGCACGATGACGACCAGGGTCCAGGCGCGTCCCGCGGTCGAGAGCGGGGCGGCTTCGCCGCCGCCCACGGTCGTTATAGTGGTAATCGTCATATAGAGGGAATCGAACCACGACCATCGCTCGATTCCAAAATATCCGGCCGTACCGATAAGGACGACGGAGAGCAGCAGGGCGATCGCGACGGCGAGCTGTCTCGGCACGACCGACAGAAACGGCATACACGCGCCTGACTTCGCGCCGCCCGCTTTCGCTGCCTCGGAGTTCGTTTGCGACGTATGGGGAAAAGCCGCAGGTTACAGCCGCGCCTACGAAGCAATTTAGTTCCTCGATTTTCCATTCGACGCGCGTAGGTAGCGTAGGAAGAGGACCGGCAGAGCATTGCACGAGTTGGCTCAGCAAATCGTCAGCGGCTTGGCGACCGGCTCGATCTTCGCGAGCGTCGCACTCGCCCTCGTTCTGATATACCGTTCGATGGGCGTCATTAACTTCGCGCAAGGCGAAATGGCGATGTTCACGACGTTCATCGCGTGGCAGTTGATCCAGCTGGGCATGCCCGTCTGGGCCGCGTTTGCAACGACGGTCGTGGTGGCGTTCGTCGGCGCCGTGCTGCTCGAACGCGTCGTGATCCGGCCGGTAGAACGGTCGTCCCAGTTGACCGTCGTCATCGTTACCCTCGGCCTATTGATCGCGTTCAACGGGCTGGCCGGTTTCATCTGGGGCTACGTGATCAAGACCTTTCCGAGCCCCTTTCCGGCGACCCCGATCCGGGTCGGAAACGTTTCGTTTAGTAGCCAGGACCTCGGTATCATAGCGGTTTCGCTCGCGTCGCTGGGGCTGATCTCGCTGTTCTTCGCAAAGACGAAGGTCGGGCTTGCGATGCGCGCCGCGGCGCTCTACCCCGACCAGAGCCGGGTGCTTGGGATCCGGGTCAGCTGGATGCTCGCCTTGGGCTGGGGTCTGTCCGCGGTCGTCGGCGCGATCTCGGGCATGATGATCGCGCCCGTGGTCTTCCTCGATCCGAACATGATGCAAGGCATCGTCGTCTACGCGTTTGCGGGAGCCGTGCTGGGCGGGATCGAGAGTCCGGTCGGGGCGGTGATCGGCGGGCTCGTCCTGGGCGTCGCCTTAAACCTGCTCGGCACCTATGTGGAGTTTGTTGGGACCGACCTGCGCCTTCCGGTCGCGTTCTTGATCATCGTCGTTGTGCTGCTGGTCCGGCCGGCGGGATTGTTCGGCCACGTCCACGTGCGGCGGGTGTAGCGCGATGAACCTCCTCCGTATGAATCGCCTGGCGGTGTTCGGCGTGGTCGCCGTGATCGTCGCGGTGCTGCCGGCGATCCTGCCGGCCTACGGGTCCTTCGAGCTCACCTACGTCGCCGCGTACGCGATCGCGATCCTCGGCCTGATCATCTTGACCGGGCAGAACGGACAGATCTCGCTGGGCCACGGCGCCTTCATCGCCCTCGGCGGTTACACGGTTGCCGTGCTGGCGACTCACGCCGGGCTTCCGTACTGGGTCGGAATTCCGGCGGCGGGCGTCCTGAGCGGGCTCGTCGGGATCGCCATCGGGGTGGTGGCGCTGCGCCTGGAGGGTGTCTATCTCGCGCTCGCGACCTTCGCGCTCGCCGTTTCGGTCCCGTCCCTGCTCAAGCGCTTCAGCGGCTTGACCGGCGGCGTCGGCGGCATCGTGCTCAGCCCGGTCGCGCCGCCGTCGTGGCTTCCGATCGATGCGGAGCGCTGGTTCTACTACGTTTCGTGGTCGATCGCGGGCGCGCTCATCGTCGTCACCTCGCTGCTGCTCGAGGGGCAGCTCGGTCGGTCGCTTCGAGCCCTGCGGGACAACGAGATCGCGGCGGTTTCGTTCGGCGTCAACCCTCATTTCTACAAGACGCTCGCGTTCGCATGGAGCGCGGCGTATGCGGGCATCGCGGGCGCGCTCATCGCGATCGCGACCGCCTTCGTGAGTCCGGACAGCTATGGATTCACCCTCTCCGTAACGGTGCTGATCGGCGCCGTCCTGGGGGGCCTCGAAACGCTCTGGGGGGCAGTGGTCGGCGGCCTCGTCGTCGAGTTCTTGCCGCTGTGGGCGCAACGGATCAACGAGGCCGCGCCCGCCGTCGTGTACGGCGTCGCGCTGATCGCGGTGATGCTGCTGATGCCCGGCGGGATCGCCGGCACCGTGCTCCGCGCCGTGCGCGGTCGCCGCCGCCCGGAACCCGAAGCCGTCGCGCGCGCGCACGTCGACCCTCCCGTCGTCGCGGTCCCCGTTCAGCAGTCGATCGATTGACGTCGGACCTCGGTTGCCACAACGCTCCCCGCTTCCCCCAAGAAGGAGTGATACTTGCTTAAGAGAGGTGCTACGATGTTCAGTGTACGACGCTCGGTTGCCGGCGTCGCGGCGCTCGCAGCTCTGGCGTTCGCGGCCTCGACGGTAACGCCGGTTCGGGCCGACGACGGCGTGACCGAAACCGATATTCTGTTGGGCGGCACGGATCCGTTCAGCGGGCCCGCCTCGGCTTACGGCGCGGTCGGGAGAGGTTCGCAGGCGTACTTTCAATACGTCAACGATCACGGCGGCGTCAACGGGCGAAAGATCGTCTACAAGGACCTCGACGACGGCTATAGCCCGCCGCAGACCGTTCAGCTGACGCGCCAGCTGGTCGAACAGGACAAGGTATTCCTGATCTATGCCTCGCTCGGCACGGCTTGCAGCACCGCGATCCGCCCGTATCTCAACCAGAACAAGATCCCCCAGCTCTTCGTCGCGACCGGTGCATCGAAATGGGCGCACGATGCCGACCAATACCCGTGGACGATCGGCTGGCAGCCGGACTACGAGTCCGAGGCAATCATCTACGGACGCCACATCGTCAAAGAGCGGCCGAACGCTAAGGTCGCGGTGATTTACCAAAACGACGACTTCGGCAAAGATTACATCACCGGCCTCACGTCGGGTCTGGGCTCGCACGGCGGCCAAATCGTGAAGGCCGTATCGTACGAGGTGACCGATCCCGACGTGTCGTCGCAGATCGCGACGCTGAAGGCGAGCGGCGCCGACACGCTGCTGATCGCCGCAACGCCGAAGTTCGCGATCCAGTCGCTGGTCGCAACCGCCCAACTGGGCTGGAAGCCGCAGATCTACCTGACGAACGTCTCCACCTCGGACACCGTCATGCACGCGGCCACCAAGGGCGGCGGTGGCCCCGAGGCGACCAAGGGCATCATCTCGACCTTGTACATCAAGGATCCGGTCGATCCGCAATGGGCGAACGATCCGGGCTTCAAGCTCTACAAAGAGATCATGGACAAGTACGTGCCGGGCGCGGACGCGAGCAACGGGCTCTACCTCGCCGGCGCGGCGTATGCGTTCACGATGGTCGACACGCTGCGGTTGGCCGGCCGGGATCTCACGCGCGACAAGGTCATGAAGGCCGCGCTCTCGCTCAACGAGACCAACAACCCATTCCTCTATCCCGGCATCGCGGTCAGAACCTCGCCCACCAACCGCTTCCCGATCACCTCGGAAGCGCTGGTGACCTACGACGGCACGAGGTGGGTGCCGACGGGTGCGGTCATCGACGCGCGCTCGATCATCAAGTCCGAGAAGTAGCGTGACCGAACCGTTGCTCGCGGTCCGCGGACTGACGCTTCGCTTCGGCGGCATCACGGCGCTGGAGGATGTGTCGTTCGACGTGGCCGCGGGCAACGTCACCGGCCTGATCGGTCCCAACGGTGCGGGGAAGACGACGTGCTTCAACTGCATCACCCGGCTCTACCAGCCCACCTCCGGCGAAGTGCTCTTCAAAAGCCAGAACCTCTTGAAGGTCGCGCCGCACCACGTCGCGCGGCGCCGGATCGCGCGGACCTTCCAAAACGTCGCGCTGTTCGACAACATGAGCGTGCTGGAGAACGTGCTCGTCGGATATCACACGCACTTGGACGGACGCAGCGGCGAGCGCCACACGGAAGCCGACGCGCACCGCCAAGCGGAGCGTATCCTCGAGCACCTCGGCCTGGCCGCCTTCACCCGGCGGCCGGTCCGCGGCTTGCCGTTCGGCACGCGTAAGACGATCGAGCTGGCGCGGGCGCTGATGCCGCAACCGGAGTTGTTGCTGTTGGACGAGCCCGCGGCCGGCCTCAATCACGACGAAGTCGCGGAACTCGGCTCGGTGCTGACCGGCGTTTGCCGCGACTTCAATACGACGATCTTGATGGTCGAGCACCACATGCGGCTGGTCATGGGGATCTCGAACCACATCGTGGTGCTCGCTTCGGGGCGCAAGCTCGCCGACGGAAGCCCCGACGAGGTGCAGCAGAACCCGGCCGTCATCGAAGCCTATTTGGGAGCCGTATAACCGTGGCGTTGCTGGAGACACACGGCTTGCATGCGACGTACGGCGAGATCGAAGCGCTGCACGGCATCGACCTCAGCATCGAGAAGGGTGCCATCGTGGCGCTGCTGGGTGCGAACGGTGCCGGGAAGACGAGCACGCTGCGGGCGATCACGGGCATGGTGAAGACCGCCGGGTCGGTGGTCTTCGACGGTACCCCCTTGCGCGGGATCGCTCCCGAAGACGCGGCGCGACGCGGCATCGCGCACGTTCCCGAAGGCCGCGGCACGCTCAGCACGCTCACGGTCTGGGAGAATCTCACGCTCGGCGCGTTCACGCAGCGCGATCGCGGTGCGGTGAAACTGTCGTACGAGCGGGCCGTCGGTTATTTTCCGTGGCTCCAGCAGCGCCGCGACCAAGAAGCGGGCACGCTGAGCGGGGGCGAACAGCAGATGCTCGCGATCGCGCGGGCGCTGATGATGTCGCCGAAGCTGCTGCTGCTCGACGAACCGTCGCTTGGGCTCGCGCCGCTGATCGTGCGGCAGATCTTCGAGATCCTGCGCGCGATCAACGAGCGCGACGGCGTCACGATCGTCGTGGCGGAACAGAACGCGACGATCGCGCTGCAGACCGCCGACTTCGCCTACGTGCTGGAAACCGGGCGCGTCGCGGTTTCCGGCCCGAGTGCCGAGCTGGTTTCGAACGACCGGATACGCCGCTCGTATCTCGGCTATTAGCGATATCAGAGGCTCATCTGGCGCGCGGCGAGGTCGCGCATGATCTCCTCCGATCCGCCGCCGATCGCGTTGACGCGCACCTCGCGGTAGATCCGTTCCACCTTGGTGCCTCGCGAATAGCCGGCGCCGCCGAAGATCTGGGCGGCTTCGCGCGCGCAAAACTCGAGCGTCAGCGTGGCTTGGACCTTGAGCATGCAGAGGTCGGCGACGGGCGATTCGCCTTGCGCGACCCGCCACGCGACCACGTCGCGGTACGCGCGCGTCGCGTTGATCCGGCGCGCCATCTCGACGATCTTGTGGCGGATCACCTGATGGTCGGCCAGCCGCTTCCCGAAGGTTTCGCGCTCGCGCGCGTAACCGATCGCCTCGTCGAGCGCGACCTGCGCCGTGGCGGCCGCGATCGTCGCCATCCCCAAGCGTTCGCTATTGAAGTTCCGCATCACGATCTCGAAGCCGCGGTTTTCGCCGCCCAGCAGGTGCGTGGCGGGCACCCGCACGTCGTCGAAGTATAGGGTCGCCGTGTCGGAGCACCACCAGCCCATCTTCTCGATCGGCGTGCGCGTGAAGCCCGGGAGATCGCGTTCGATCAGCAGGAGCGAGATGCCGCCGATGCCGGGACCCCCGGTGCGAACCGCGACCGTGTAATAGTCGGCCCGCATTCCCGAGGTGATGAACGTCTTCGAACCGTTGACGACGTAATGGCTGCCGTCGCGCCGGGCAGTCGTCTTGAGGGCCGCGACGTCGGAGCCGCCGGACGGCTCGGTGATCGCGAGCGCCGAGATCTTTTCGCCCGCCAGGATCTCGGGCAGGACGCGAGCCTTCAGTTCGTCCGAGCCTGCGGCGGCGATCGGCGGCGCGCCGATGGAATGGCTCATCAAACCCGCGACCAGCCCGCCGCAGGCGGGCGCGCACAGTTCTTCGCTGGTCACGACGTGCATGAACGGGTCGGCGGGAACCCCGCCGTATTCCTCGGGAAAGCCGAGGCGCAGCAAGCCGACCTCGGCGGCCTTCTGGTAGAGCTCGCGAGGGAACGCTTCGGCGGCTTCCCATCGATCGACGAAGGGTGCGACCTCGCGGGCAACCCAGCGGCGGACCGTACCGCGCCACGCCTCGTGCTCGAGACCGTAAAAGGGGCTCTGCTTGCTCATCGCATGCGCGTTCCGCCGGGGCGGGCCGCCTTGCCTGCAGGCGGCGCGGAACCGCTCGGTAGCATGCCGTGCAGAGAGAGAAACCGAAGAAGAGCGAAAGAACGTTCTTTCGGAGGTACGCATCGTTGGCGACCGCCCCCGACATCAGCCCCGACGGTTGGCTTTCCAAGCGGGTCATGCGCAGCCCCGAGCGGCTCGCCCTGACGTTCGAAGGCGAGTCCTGGACCTACGCCGCACTCGGCGAGCGGATCGCGGCGCTGGCGGGCGCGCTCCGCGCGGGCGGCGTCGGACGCGGGGACCGCGTCGGCTACCTGGGGTTCAACGATCCCGCCTTCCTGGTCTCGATGTTCGCGGCCGGCCGGCTCGGAGCGGTGTTCGTCCCGCTGAACTTCCGGCTCGCCGGGCCCGAAACCGAGTACGTCGTCAACGATGCCGGCATCCACACGCTCCTCGTGGGCGACGAACACCGGGAGCCGCTCGAGCGGATTCGGGAGCGGCTGTGCTGCCGGCGTTACCTGTTCTCCGATTCGCCGCTGCCGGGGGAACCCGCCGGCTCCGAGACGCCGCCGGCGGCGGACGACGTCGCCCTGATCATGTATACCTCCGGCACGACGGGCCGCCCCAAAGGCGCGATGCTGACCAACGGCAACCTGTGGTGGAACAACGTCAACACCCTGTTGACGATGGACTTCTACCAGGACGACGTATCGCTCACGTCCGCGCCGCTCTTTCACATCGGAGGGCTCAACGCCACGACCCTCGGCACCCTGATGAAGGGCGCCCACCTGGTCCTGCACCGGCAGTTCGACCCCGGGGAATTTCTGGCCGACGTGGCGCGGTACCGGGTGACGACCCACTTCGCCGTGCCGGCCATGCTGCTGTTCGTGAGCCGGCACCCCGAGTTTGCGAGCGCCGACCTGTCTTCGATCCGCAGCATCGTGGTCGCCGGCGCGCCCGTGCCCGAATCGCTGCTGCGCGTCTACTTGGCGCGAGGGATCACCGTTCTCCAAGCCTACGGGTTGACCGAGACCTCGCCGATGGTGACCTTTCTGACGCCCGACTGGACCCTTGCGAAGCTGGGCTCTGCCGGCAAGCCGCCGCTGCTGACCGAGGTTCGGTTGACCGCCGCCGACGGTTCGCTCGTCACCGAACCACACGGGCGCGGCGAGGTGGTGGTGCGCGGCCCCAACGTCATGGCCGGATACTGGGAGAAGGCGGCGGCCACGTCGGCCGCCATCGAGGACGGATGGCTGCACACCGGCGACGTCGGGTACCTCGACGACGACGGCTTCCTTTACATCTGCGACCGCGTCAAGGACATGGTGATCAGCGGCGGCGAGAACGTCTACCCGGCCGAGGTCGAAAACGTGCTGTACCGCCACCCCGCGATCGCCGAAGTGGCCGTGATCGGCCTTCCCGACGAAACGTGGGGCGAAGCGGTCGTGGCCGTCGTCGCGCTCAAACCGGGAGCCGAGCTGTCGCTGGAAGCGCTCCAGGCATTCGCCGAGCCCGAACTGGCACGCTACAAGATTCCGCGGCGGCTCGAGCTGGTCGAGGCGCTGCCCCGCAATGCCACCGGGAAGGTCCGGAAATTCGACCTGCGCGCCACGTTCGGTTCGCCTGCGGAAGATCGTTAAAGCTGCCCGACGGCGGCATGCCGAGCAGGTCAAGAGGCCGAATGAATGAGGAGCTGCTTTGTCGGAGGTGTGAATTATGCCCACGGTTCCCGATATCAGTCTCGACGGCTGGCTCTCCAAGCGCGCGCTGCGCAGCCCCGAACGCCGCGCGCTCACGTTCGAGGACCAGTCGTGGACGTATGCCTCGTTCGATGCGCGAGTCGCCGCGCTCGCGGCCGCGCTGCGCGCGGGCGGCGTCGGACGCGGGGAACGCGTCGGCTATCTCGGCTTCAACGACCCCGCGTTCTTGTTCGGGCTGTTCGCGGCGAACCGGCTGGGCGCGGTCTTCGTGCCGCTCAACTTCCGGCTCGCGGGGCCCGAACTCGAGTACATCATCAACGACGCGGGCGTCCACACGCTGCTGGTCGGCGACGAGCACCGCGAGCCGGCCGAGAGCATTCGGGACCGCCTGTGCTGCCGGCGCTACCTGTTTTCGGATTCGCCGCTGGGCGCCGGCGCGGTCGGCCCCGGCGCCGGGTCGGGCGCGGACGACGTCGCGCTGATCATGTACACGTCCGGCACGACAGGCCGTCCCAAAGGTGCGATGCTGACCAACGGCAACCTGTGGTGGAACAACGTCTGCGCGCTCCTGACGATGGACTTTTCGCAGGACGACGTGTCGCTGAACTCGGCGCCGCTCTTTCACATCGGCGGCCTCAACGTCACGACGCTGATCACGCTGATGAAAGGCGCGCACCTCGTCCTGCACAAGCAGTTCGACCCCGGCGCGTTTCTGACCGACGTTGCAAAGTACCGCGTCACGACGCACTTCGCGGTGCCGGCGATGCTGCTGTTCGTCAGCCAGCATCCGGCGTTCGCCGGCGCCGACCTCGCGTCGATCCGCAACATCGTCGTCGGCGGTGCGCCCGTACCGGAATCGCTGCTGCGGCTCTACATGTCGCGGGGCATCCTGGTCCTGCAAGGGTACGGTCTGACGGAAACCTCGCCGATGGTCACCTTCCTGACCCCCGAGTGGGCGCTGGAAAAGCTGGGTTCGGCCGGCAAACCGCCATTGCTGACCGACGTTCGCTTGACGGCCGCCGACGGCTCGATCGTGACCGAACCGCGCGGGCGCGGCGAGGTCTGCGTGCGCGGACCCAACGTGATGGCCGGCTACTGGCAGCTGCCCGAGGCGACGGCCGTCGCGCTCGAGGGCGGCTGGCTGCACACCGGCGACATCGGGTACTTCGACGAGGACGGCTTCCTCTACATCTGCGACCGCGTCAAGGACATGGTGATCAGCGGCGGCGAGAACGTGTATCCGGCCGAGGTGGAAAACGTGCTGTACCGGCACCCCGCGATCGCCGAAGTGGCCGTCATCGGCCTCCCCGACGAGACCTGGGGCGAAGCGGTCGTCGCGGTCGTCGCGCTCAAACCGGGAGCCGAGCTGTCGCTCGAGGCGCTGCAGGCGTTCGCCGAGCCGCAACTCGCTCGTTACAAGATCCCCAGACGCCTCGAAATCGTCGACGCTTTGCCGCGCAACTCCACCGGCAAGGTCCTGAAGTTCGATTTACGCTCCAAACTGGGGATTGAGGGATTTCTGGCCGAGACGAAAACATAAGGAAGAGCGTCTAACTCCCGCCCGCTTATAGAACGAGGTCGTCATTCAAGTTTCCCAGCATTCGCCGCAGGAGCGGCCCGAAGGCCGACTCCACGCAGTCGATCGCGCGCTCGCGCTGCACCCGACCGTCGCGTACTTCTCGATGGAAATCGCGCTGGAGGCGACCCTGCCGACCTACAGCGGCGGACTCGGCATCCTGGCCGGCGACCTGCTCAAGAGCGCTGCGGACCTGGCGCTGCCGATGCTGGGCGTGACGCTGGTGTACCACAACGGCTACTTCGTCCAGCAGCTCGACGCATCCGGAAGCCAGCTGGAAGCTCCCGACGCATGGGACCCGCGCGTCCGGCTCGTGCCGATGGAGCCGACGGTCATGGTCGACATCGAAGGCCGGCCGGTGCAGGTGCGGGCTTGGCGTTTCGACCTCGTCGGCGCGAGCGGTGCCGTCGTTCCGATCTACATGCTCGACACGGACGTCGAAGGCAACGAACCGCGGGACCGCGCGCTGACGGGGGCGCTCTACGGCGGGGACGAGCGCTACCGGCTCGGCCAAGAGATCGTGCTCGGCTACGGCGGGTTCGCCATGTTGCGCGCGCTCGGCTTGGAGGGCGACATCGCGACCTTCCACATGAACGAAGGCCATGCCGCGCTGCTCGTGCCGGCCGCGCTCGAGGCGCGCCTGGACGCGCGCGGCGCCGCCGAGCCGAGCGGCGAGGAAATTCAGCGCCAGCGCCGGCGTTTCGTCTTCACGACGCACACGCCGGTGCCGGCCGGCCACGATCGCTTCGACCGCGGGCTGATGCGCGCGTTCTTGGGCGAACGGCGGGAGAAGCTGGTGGAAGCGCTCGGCGGGGTGCGCGACGGCCTGGTCAACATGACCCAGCTCGCCTTGCGCGGCTCGCACTACACTAACGGCGTGGCGATGCGGCACGGCGAGGTGTCGCGGCTCCTGTTTCCGGGCGACAAGATCCATGCGATCACCAACGGCGTGCACGCGGTCCGCTGGACCTCGCCCGCGTTCAAGACGCTGTTCGACCGCTACATCGATTCGTGGCGCAGCGACAACGGCTACCTCCGCCACGCGGTCGGCATTCCGCTCGACGACATCGCCGCGGCGCACCGTGCGGCGAAGGACGACCTCGCCGTCGAAGTCCGGCGCCGCACGGGAGTGTCGCTCGACACGTCGCGCCTGACGATCGGCTTCGCGCGCCGCGCCGCCGAATACAAGCGCGGGTACCTCGCGCTCTCCAATGTCGAGCGTTTGCGAGCGATCGCCAAGAACGCCGGCCCGCTGCAGTTCGTGTTCGGCGGCAAGGCTCATCCGCGCGACGAGGGCGGGAAGGAGATCATCCGCCGCATCTTCGAGGCGGCGGCGCGGCTAGGCAGCGCGGTACGCGTCGTTTACCTGGAAAACTACGAAATGGCGATCGCGCAGCGGCTCGTCGCCGGGGTCGACCTCTGGCTCAATACGCCCCGGCCGCCATTCGAAGCGTCGGGGACCAGCGGCATGAAGGCCGCGCTCAACGGCGTGCCGAGTTTGAGCACGCTCGACGGCTGGTGGGTCGAAGGCTGCGTGGAGGGTCATACCGGCTGGGCGATCGGCGACGGCCGAGCCCACGGCGCCGAAGGCGACGAGGCCGATGCCGAGCTCCTCTACGATAAGCTCGAACATACGATCGTGCCGTTGTTTTACGGCGACCCGGCGGGTTACGCGAGCGTGATGCGGGGCGCGGTCGCGCTCAACGCTTCGTACTTCAACACCCACCGCACGATCGAACAGTACGTGCGCAGCGCCTATCTCGGCGGAACGGCGGAGCAGCGCGGTTAGCCGCTCGGCTTGCCGCCCGCGGGCGCGTCAGGAATGCGCGCTCAGCCACTTCGCGACGGAGCGGTCGGACAACGTCCACGGGCCGCCGTGCGTGAACTTCGAGACCACGTCGTCGACGAAGGCTCGATAGAGACGGAGCACGCGCGTGTCGAAGGCCTGCTCCGCGGAACCCAGATGCTCGCTCAGGATCGCGATCGCGAGTTCGTCGGCGGCGCTGCCGTGGAATCCCCAGCCGAACGTCGGCGTATTGAAGTCCAGGCAGCGTAGCGGGCGCGGAACGGGCCCCCCGAGGACGTTGACCAGCCGGCGTCCTTTGACGATCTTGCCGGCGTAGCGTTTGGGCTCCGTCGCGATCTGTTCGAGCGTATCAAGCATCCGACGAGTATAGCACATCCGGCCGAGGCGGGTCCGTCAGTCGGTTGACGTCAGGTGGCCGTAGAAGCCGGGAGGCTCCTTGACCCGGCGGCCGCTGCCGAGATCGAAAAAGTGCTCGCTGACGTCGGCGCAGGTGAATCCGGCGATCCCTTGATAGCGGCCCATGATCGTGGCGGCCAGCGATTGCGGCGGTATTTCGGAGGCGAAGCTCCAGGATTGGCACGCGCGGTGCCCCAAGGCGCCGAAATGCTCGGTGGCTTTGGCTTGCAGGTTCGAGTACGAGTACCACGCGAGCCCACCCAGCCCGAGTGAAATGACCAGCGCCACGAGGGCCGGCTTTTTCGATACCGTCCGGGGCCCCTCGTCGTTTTCGTGGCCTTTCTTGCCGAAGATCTTCTCCAGGATCAGCATGGACCAGATGCCGATCAGTGCGGCCAGCGAGCCTACGAACGTCAGGGTCAACTCGGGATACGGCATGCGAGAAAATGCAAACATTCCTACCTGTTGTTCGGACGTTGCACCCCGCCGCTTCACGTCGAGGGGGTAAAGAATTTGCTACAGGTGCCGGTGCGCTGCCGCACTTTTCGCGAGCACGTCGAAGAAATTCGCGCGCGCCGCGGCGAAGCAGAAGGCTGCGACGGTCACGTGGTAGTCCTGTTTCGGAACTCCCGCCAGGTACTTGTTGACGTCGAGGATCGCCGGCTTTGCACCGACCGAGGTGAAGTACGCCTGGGCGGCCAGCACGTTCTTATATTCCACTTCGGGGTCTTGCGAACCGCCGCAGATGAAGAGCGGTGCGACCGGTACCCAGTTCTGGAGCAGGTCGTTGGTCGCCGCGTCGACGCGCGCCCCGTTCGTCGGGTCGTTCTCGAACGACGTGACCCAAGCCGGCTGCAGCAGGGCGCTGTTCGAAAGCGGCAAGGTCTTTCCTTCGAGCAGCGCCTGATCCGCGTAGGTGGCGACCGGAAGCAGCGAATCGACGTAGGTGGAGTACGGCGGCTGGAAGACGTCGGCCGGCCCCGACGTGTACACGTTACCGTAGATCTTCTGATAGGCGGTCAGGATGTAGGTCGCGAGAATCGGCGCGTCCTGCGAGCCGTATTTCAGCGAATCCAGGAAGGTCTGCGTCAGCGCGTACGGTCCGCTCGAAGCCGCGGTTCCCAGGAGTTTGAACTCGCCCGGCTCGTCGCGCTCGATCGCGCGCTGCGTCGCGACCGCCGATTGGCCGCCCTGCGAATGGCCCGTGACGAACACGCCGCCGGTGAGCTGAAGCCCGATTTTCGTCGCGGACAGGCGCGCCGCGCGCAGCGAGTCGATGACGGCGCTGGCTTCGGACTCGTCGTCCAGATACGGATGGTACGGATAAGTCGATTTCGCGAGCCCGAGATAATCGGTTGCGGCGATCGCGTAGCCGTGGCTGGCATAGATCGCGGCGATGAAGACCGGCGAAGCGTCCGGTGCCGAACCCGTATAGCTGACGGAACTCGGGTCTTCGATGCTTTGGGCTTTCACCAGAATCGTTCCGTGCGCGTAGGCGATCAGCGGGAAGGGCCCTTTGCAACCGCTCTGCGGCACGAACAGCGCGCCGCTGGAATTCGCCTGTTCGCCCTTGACTCCGATCGTTTGATACACGACCGCATAGAGCGCGACGTCGCACTGCGGCGCGCCGCCGGCCGCCACTGCGAGCGCGCCGAACGGGTCCGCCTCCATCTGGGCTTTGGTAATCGTGGTGACCTTCACGAGCGACGTCACCGTTCCGCGCTGGACCGTCGCGGGCGCCGCGGGCAACGTGGTCGTCGTGCCGCCGCATGCGGTCAGCAGCCATGACGCTGCCACGAGCAGCGACATGGAAAAAATCGAGCTCTTCATGAGTCGGTAACCAGACACGAGCGAACCCCCGAGCGTAAGAAAACGCGTTTCGTTCACTCTATCCCTACGCACGTGGCCGCAGCAATATGTGCGACTTGCCCCTAGCGGGACACTAGGGAGCGCCGGCGGAGCGCCGCGGCCTTCGCGAGCGGGTCGAAGAAGCTCTTGCGGGCCGCCCCATAACAAAAGAAGGAGACGAAGAAGTGGTAGGCGGCCTTCGGCACGGTCGGCGGGATCTCCGAGTTGACGTTGAGGATCGTCGGTTTGCGGCCGACCGAGGTGAAGTAGGCCTGCGCCAGCAGAACGTTCTTGTATTCCACTTGGGGGTCTTGCGAGCCGCCGCAGATGAAGAGCGGAGCCACCGGTACCCAGTTCTCGAGCAGATCGTTGGTCGCGGTGTCGACGCGCGCGCCGCTGGCCGGGTCGTTCAGAAACGAAGCGACGAACGCCGGCTGCAGCAAGGCGCTGTTCGCCAGCGGCAGCGTCTTCCCGGCCAGGAGAGCTTGCTGCGCGTAGCCGGGAACCGGGAGTAGCGAGTCGATGCTGTTGGCCCACGGCAGCTGGAAGACGTCGGTCGGCCCCGAGGTGTAGACGTTCCCGTAGATCTTCTGGTACGAGGTCAGCAGGTAAGCCGAGATGACCGGCGCGGCCTGTGCCCCGTGCAATAGCAGATCGGCGTAGGTTTGCGTTAGCGCGTAGGGTCCGCTCGAGGCCGCCGTTCCCAGCAAATTGAACTCCCCGGGTTCGTCGCGTTCGATCGCCCGCTGCGTCGCGACCGCGGACTGGCCGCCCTGCGAATGGCCCGTGATGAAGACGGTGCCGGAGAGCGCGACGCCCAGTTGCGCGGCAGAGTGCCGTGCGGCGCGCATCGCGTCGATGACGGCGCTGGCTTCCGCCTCGTCGTCCAGGTAGGGATGAAATGGATACGTCGATTTCGCGAGCCCGAGATAATCGGTTGCCGCGACGACGTACCCGTGGCTGGCGTAACTTGCGGCGATCACGACCGGCGAAGCGTCGGGGGCCGATGCCGTGTAGCTCACGGAACTCGGGTCCTCGAGCGCCTGCGATTTCGTGAGGATCGTACCGTGAGCGTATCCGATCAGCGGAAAGGGTCCGGTGCAGCCGCCCTGCGGCACGAGCAGCGCACCGCTCGAATTGGCTTGCTCGCCTTTGACGCCGACCGTTTGGTAGACGATCGCGTACAGTGCGACGTCGCATTGCGGCGCGCCGCCCGCCAGCACCGCCACCGCCCCGAACTGGTCGCTCTGCATCTGGGCCTTGGTGATCGTGGTGACTTTCACCAGCGACGTGAGGTTTCCGCGCTGTACCGTGTCGACCGGCGAACCGGGGACCGTTGACGAGCTGCTGCTGCACGCAGCCAGCACGCACGAAGTTGTTACCAATAAAGACGAACGGAATATTAAGGATTTAACGATCGTGCAACCGGACACGTGCAACACCCGCGCTGGACAAAAGGACGACCCGACCACTCTATCCTGCCGTTCGTGGTGGCGGCAATAGATGCGACTCGTCACTTCCACCCGGGCCGCGGCGGGCGCCGCGTATTAAGCAAGCGCGAGCGCGCGTCAGTCGAGTGCGGGGCGCTCTGCCGGCGGCGCAGCGGGAGCGTAAGCCCAGCGTTCCGTCCAGGCCTGCGCGGAAACGATCAGCGCGTCGAGCGTCCGGCCCGCTTCGGTCAGGCGATACTCGACCCGTAACGGCGGACCGGAATGAACGGAGCGGGCGACCGCGCCGCAATACATCAGCTGCTTGAGGACCGAGATCAGCGACATCTCGTCGATCGCGTACCCGGTTGCCTCGCGAATCGCGGGCATGAAGCCGGCACCGCTTGCGATCGCGTGCAACACGGTAGCGTGGTGTCCGCGGGTCAGGAGGGCGAGGGCGTCGAGAAACTCGTCACCCGAGTACCGGTTCCCATCGTAGTCCAGCGGGATCGCCACAGTATCCTGAATCACACATCACGCGGCGACCCCCCGCACCGCCAGAACTGACTAGGATCTCCGCAATAGCTTGCGGAACAAAGCCTGCGTCGCAAAGCGGCGAGAGGAGTGCACGACGTGCCTGAAGGCCCGAGTAATTTGCGCCGCGCACACGCTCTAGCCATCCGGGCTTCCGGTATCGCCGAACTGAGCGCGGCCTTGGCGGAATTCGAGGCGGTCCGCGAACCCGCTCGCCTGCTCCTGCAAGGCATCATCGCGCAGTACCGCGGCAACGTCGACCGCTGCATCGCATCCCTGCGCCGCGCGCTGGCCGGCGCAGGGCCGGCGCACCGCGCCTACGTCGTCGACTTGCTCGCACCGGTCCTCTTCATGCAAGACGAAGTCCGTCTTGCCGGCGAGTTGCTGGAAGATCTGGAGGTCCCGCGCGAACTCGAAGGGTCCTGCGCGGCGCTGCGAGCGATCTTCTACGCGCGTTCGGACGACGAGGAAAAAGCTCGCGCGTTGTGCCGGCACGCGGACCGGCGCTCGCGCGGCGGCGGCTTGCTCCGTGCGCGCGTGCTGCAGCGGCTCTCGAACGCGTACTACTACTTGAACGATTTCGATAGCGCGGGAGAGGCTGCGAAGAAGAGCGCGGCCGCGTTCGGCCGTCTGGGCGCCCACCGGGTGGCCTGCGCCGCCCTGTCGGTGGCGTACAACATCCAGCACGCGTACATCGGAGACGTCGAAGAGGCGTACCGGCTGGCGAAGTCGATGACGCACGAAGCGGAGCTCGCGAGCGACCGGTCGTTTGCGATCGGCGCGCTGGTGGCTCAATACGAGCTGGCCGCGGAACTGGGAGAAGCCGGCACCGTCGCGCAACTCGCGGTCGCGATCCGCAGCGCGGCGCTGCCGGAGTTGTACCGGGAACGCTTTGCGCGCGGCTTGGCGGATACGCTGCCGTACGCGTGGCGCAACGATTTCACCGCGTTCAAAGCGAACGCGACCATGCTGCGCGACGCGAGCGCCAACGGCCGGGCGGCGATTGCGTTGGCCTCCGCCTTGCGCTCGCTCGCGGAAGTGGCGCTCGGCGACGTGCCGGAAGCGCGTAAGAGTTCGCGCAACGCGATCGCGGTCGCTTCCCTGCACGCGCGCGGGGAGCCCGCATACGACGCGCGTTACCGGCGCATCGCGCGCGCGCTCGCAGCGGCCGCTTGCATACTGATCGGGGACAACGTCCGCGGCCAGCGGGCGGTCAGCGGGCGGGCGCTGCGTTCCGATGCCGACGTACAAGGAATCGTTCGCGTCGCTTTGGGCTCCGATTGGCGCGAGGCGGGCCGGCGCGTGCGCGGGTACGCGTGGGTCGTAGCGGCCGTGCGCGAACGTTTGGCCGCTGAAATCGCAACGCCCCTCACGCGCGCCGAGGCCGAGGTGCTCGGATATCTGGCGGACGGGTTCTCGGCGCCTCAGATTGCGGTCGAGCTGGGACGCAGCGTCCACACGATCCGCGCGCACACGCGCGCCATCATCCAGAAGTTCAACGTGAGCGGGCGCGGCGCGGCGATCAGCCACGCACGCCGGATCGGTCTGGTCGCATAGGCGGCGCCCGTCGACGGAGCGCCTAGTCAAAGTTGGCGGGGCGGCGCCGGCGGCGCTCCGCTAAGCTCGAGCGACAGTCCTTCGAGCTTACAAGGAGCCGCCACATGCTGACACTCGCTCTCATCCTGGCCATCATCGCGACCGTCCCGCCGTTCGTCGTTTAGCGATGCGCGCGGAGTCGGACGGACGCGCGCGCCTTGCCGCGCTCGCCGATTTTATCGCCGGCTCGTCCTTGGCGGAAATCGCGCGGCGCTACGGCATTCCGCTCCTGTCCGCCGAGGATGACTTGCGCCGGGCGCTCTACGATTACGGCTTCATCGGCCGTCCGGTCGCTTTCACGGGCGCGCGAACGGTCAGCGTGGAACGAACCGCCGTTCGTTGATTCCGCCGCGTCCGGTCCCGAGATCCTCGCGGAAGATATCCTCGAGCGCCCAGAACTCCTGTACGTCGTAGCTGCCCGCGACGCCGTGGGTCGCGATCGCCACGCCGGCCCAGTCGTACGCGCGGTTGACGATGTTGAGAAAGTGTGCGGTCCGTTCGTTGACCGGGCAGCCACGCCAGGAGCCGCCGGGGCAGTTGGCGCGCTCGGCCATCATGGCCGCTTCGGCCGCTTGCCAGGTGGCGAAACCGGCGGCGATGTTCTCTCCATCCGTGCCGAACGTGTCGTGAAAATACGCGTCGCGCGTTGCCGGCGTCAGGTCCTGGACGCCGTACGACGGCGGCGGCGTCGCCGTTGCACCGGGCGTGCACGACGCGGCGGGAATGCAGTGCGCGAAGTATCCCGTCGTGGCCATGAAATGCGCCCAATAGCGGGCCGATTCGAGCATCGTTTCGTCGAGCACGAGCGGCGCCGCGCCGAAGGCGGCGCGGTCGGCGTTGAGGCCGCGCAGGTAGGCGTCTTCGTCGGGCGTGACCGCAGCGAGCAGGGTCAGGTCTTGCGGCAGGACGTTCGTGCCGGCCGCCAGCGGGATCGTCCGGTGGATGGCGGCGCGATGGTGCGGATCGCTCGCGTTCGGGAAGACGTCGAGCCAGAAGATCTCGCCCGGGTAGACGACGCCGGCCTGGCCGCGCGCGACCGAGAGTGAGAAACGTCCGGCCGCGTCGCTGACGGCTCGAGCGTCGCCGGGAGGCAGCACGGGCGGGGCGGTCGCGCCGTCGATCGGGTACGGTCCGACGACCACGACGGCGCCCGCGACCGGCGCCACGCCCGGCGCTCCCGACCCGTTCGGCAGCACCGACCAGCCCGGACCGCCGTTGCGGCGAACGTCGGGATCGTAGCTCGAGAGGTCCATCACACGGCCGGAGACCGCGGCGAGCGGAGCGGGAGTCGACGTGACGCCCGCCATGGCGCGCGCGGCCGAAGCGGGACCCGTCGCCCCCGCCTGGTACGGAAGCGGCGCCGTGCCGGCCGCGCCGCCGCACGCGCAGAGCAGTGCCGTAGCCGCGCCTGCGAGCAGCGCCTGTGCGGAGCGCGAGAGCATATCCGAAACGGCCATGCACTACGTCGTTCGTATCACCGAGGGGCCGTTTTCAGCAGGCTTTCAGAACAGCTATCCCGCTCACGATGCGCGTTTCACGCGGCCGTAAGCCGCTTCACTGCCGCACCCCGTGCGCGAGTTGCGAAAGGGTGCGCCGGGTCGCCGTGGCGCCCGCAGCGCGCTCCCGCATCGTGCAGATATTCTCCGCGATTCGCCATCTGATAGAAAAGGAAAGTTTTGTCAAGCTCAGAAGCGCGCTCAACCCGCAGAGCCGCTAAAGGAGAAGCTGCATTGCTTACGATGGACCGCATCGACGAAACGCTCGAGCGCGCAACGCAGTCGGGCGCCGTTCCCGGAGTCGTGGCGGCGGCCGCCACGGACCGCGGCGTCGTCTACCGGGGTGCGTTCGGTAGGCGCAGCCTAGGCGCGCCCGCACCCATGACGTTCGATACGGTTTTCCGTATCGCGTCGATGACGAAGGCCGTCACCTCCGTGGCCGCGATGCAGCTGGTCGAACGGGGAAAAATCGGACTCGACGCGCCGCTCGGCGACATCCTGCCCGGGCTTGCGGCGCCGCTGGTGTTCGAAGGCTTCGACGAGGCCGGCGCGGCGCGCGTTCGCCCGGCGCGTACGGCGGTCACGCTGCGCCGCCTGCTCTCGCACACGGCCGGCTTCGCGTACGAAATCTGGGACGCCGATCTGGCGCGCTACATGCAGCACACCTCGGTTCCGAGCGTGACGACGGGACAACTCGCCGCGTTGCGTGCGCCGCTGACGTTCGAACCCGGCGAGCGTTGGTATTACGGGATCAATTCCGACTGGGTCGGCCGGCTGATCGAAGCGGTCGACGGCCGCAGACTGGGCGTCTACTTCCGGGAAGAGATCTTCGGGCCGCTCGGCATGCACGACACGGCGTTCGAGGTGCGGCCCGATCAACGTGCGCGGCTGGCGACCGTGCACGCGCGCGACGCCGAAGGCAGCCTCGCCGCGACGCCGTTCGAGTGGGCGGAGGCGGAATTCGAGGCCGGCGGTCACGGCCTCTACTCGACCGCCTCGGACTTCTTGCAGTTCCTGCAGGCGATCCTCAATCGCGGAAGCTTCAACGGCGCGAAAATCTTGAGTCCGGCAACCGTCGACGAGATGTCGAAGAACCAAATCGGCGACTTGCAGATTCCGGCGCTGAAAACCGCGATGCCGCCGTTCTCCAACGACGTCGATCTAGGCCCGGATATCAAATTCGGGCTGGGTTTTCTGATCCACGAGGTAGATCAGCCCACCGGGCGCGCCGCGGGCACGCTGAGTTGGGCCGGCATCTTCAACTCGTATTATTGGATCGACCCGGTGCAGCGCGTTACCGGCGTGATCTTAACGCAGATCCTGCCGTTCTTCGATATGCCGGCGCTGGAATTGTACGCCGGGTTCGAACGCGCGCTGTACGACTCGCTCCAACTCTGATCGACGGCGCGCCGCATCGCCGGCAAAAGGTGAGGGAGCCGGCGTCTCGTTCCGGCTCCCTCTTTGCATGCGTGCCTCTCGGCTTTGGAGTTCTCTTCTGGAGGGTCCTCCGGAAGCAATATTGTTAAGGCCGGCATAATCTCCCCTGCAGCCGAAGCTAAGCCAGGATGGGACTTTCGTCCCCAGGGACCAGTCGCTGCGTCAGAGCGACGGCCGCACGCCCAGCGTCGCGTGCAGCCCGAGGATTTCCAAGATCCGGTGGATCGCGACGCGATCCTCCGGGACGATCAGGACGAAGCGGTCTCCCAGTGTCCGGCGGTACTCCAGCAGCGTGCCCACGATGCTCGAATCGATGTACTCGCACGCTTCCAGCGAAACGACGACTCGCGCCACGCCGCTGGCTCCGACCGCTGCCAGGGCGTGCCTCAAGGTTTCGCGGCTGCCGTAATCGCAATCGCCGACGACGCGCAAGATGGTGGCATCGTCCCCGCACGACTGTATCTCGAGCATAACCGACATCATTGGTCTCGCTCGCGAGCATAGCAGAGAATCGCTCGAACGGTCCTGGACGCTTCCCAGGGTCGCCCGGCCTGCTCCTACTCGCGGATTCGAATCACGGCTTTTCCCACGATGCCGCGGCCGCCGAGATCTTCGATGGCTTTGGGAGCGTCCTCGAACGCGTAGGTCGCGCCGATGACCGGAGCGATCTTGCCGGCGTCGTAGAGCTCGAAAATGCGCTCGAAGTTGCGGCGGTTGGCCCCCGGATCGCGGGTCGCGAAGGCGCCCCAGAAGACGCCGACGGCGGCCGACTCCTTGAGTAATAGTCGGTTCGCCGGGATGTCGGGAATGCGGCCGGACGCGAACCCGATCAGGAGCACGCGGCTGCCGAAACCGACGGCGCGGAGCGACGCGTCGAAGATGTCGCCCCCGACGGCATCGTACACGACGTCGACGCCGGCGTCGCCGGTCAGCGCCTTGAGGCGCTCGGTCAAGTTTTCGGTAACGTAGTTGATGCCGTGGGCCGCGCCGGACGCGGCGGCCGCTTCGAGCTTCGCCGCCGAGCCCGCAGCCGCAATCACCGTCGCCCCCATCGCTACGCCGAGTTGCACGGCCGCGAGACCGACCCCGCCGCCGGCTCCGGTCACGAGCAGCGTCTCGCCCGCTCGGAGCGAAGCACGATCGACCAGCGCGTGGTAGGTCGTGCCGTAGGTGAGCGGCAGCGCCGCGGCCGTCTCGAACGACATCGTGTCGGGGATCTTGAAGGTTGCGCCGGCTTCGACGACCACTTCCTCCGCGAACCCGCCCATGCCGCAGGTCGCGGTCACGCGGTCACCCGGAGCGAAGCCGGCGCCGGCGGCACGCTCGCCGACCTCGGTCACGATTCCGGAGACTTCGGCACCCGGAATGAACGGGAACGAGGGTTTCGCCTGGTACTTGCCCGCGACGATCAAAACGTCGGGAAAATTGAGCCCGGCGCGGTGGACCGCGATCTTGACGGTCGAGGGGCGCGTCACGGGACCCGGCGTCTCGCCGAAAACCAGGTCGCCGGGCGGCCCGTAGGCATGGCATAGGATGGCTTTCATCCCGTGCCTTGTGCCACCAGATAAAACAGGCCTCCTCTTATTCGCTCGGCGTCGACGTGGGCTGTTGCTCGGTCCATCTGCTATCATTCGCGTTATAATGCACGGCGATTCCAGCGCAGCGACACCGGCGGCCGGCATGACTTCGGCCGGCGACACGCCTCCGTCGAAGCGCGAGGTCAAGCGCCGCAGGCTGGGCGCGGCCGACGCGCGCGAGGCTATTCTCGCCGCCGCGGAAAGCCTGCTGGTCGAAGCCGGCCCGGAGGGCCTACGGCTGACCGAAGTTGCGATGCGGGCAGGCGTCAGCCATCCCAACGTGCTCTACCATTTCGGCAGCGCCGCCGAACTCCAGGCCCAGCTCGCGCAGCGGGTTGCCGCGCGTTTGGCGAACGAAGTCGTGTCGGCCTTCGGCACCGGCGCGCCGGGCTGTTTGCCGGTGGATCGGGCCGTCGAGGCGGTGTTCCGGGTCTTCGACGAGCGCGGCTACGCGCGGCTCCTGGCGTGGCTCGAACTCTCCGGCAACGAGCCGGCGTGGGAGGTCCTGCGGGAGAAGCTCGAGCTGCTGAGTTCTTTCGTCGCGTCGCATCCCGCGTTGCAAGGCGAGGCGAATGCGGCCTTGCGATTGCGCGTCGTGCCGACCATCCAGCTCGTCATTCTGGCGGCGATCGGGTTCGGCTTGTCGGGTCGCACGGTGCAGCATCTCTTTACGGCCGACGAGCGCCGTCCGTCGGTCGTCCGAGTCCTTAGCGAGTTCTTAGCGGTGCCCCGGACGCCGCCGGCTTTAGGAGGCTCCTAAGGCCTTCGTCAGCGCGGTGCCATGCGGATCGCACCGTCGAGCCGGATCGTTTCGCCGTTGAGCATTCCGTTATCGAAGACGTGCTCGACCAATGCCGCGTACTCTTCGGGGCGGCCCAGCCGCGGCGGAAACGGAACCTGTTTGCCGAGCGAGTCCTGCGCCTCTTGCGGCAAGCTCCCCAGCAGCGGCGTCCTGAAGATACCCGGCGCGATCGTGACGACGCGAATGCCGCTTGCCGCGAGATCGCGTGCGATCGGGAGCGTCATCCCCACGATACCGCCCTTGGAGGCGCTGTAGGCAGCCTGTCCGATCTGGCCGTCGAAGGCGGCGACGGACGCCGTGTTGACGATGACGCCGCGCTCGCCGCCGTCGTCCGGCGGATTGCCGGCCATGGCGGCGGCCGCCAGCCGGATCATGTTGAACGTCCCGATCAGGTTGACCGTGATCGTCTTGACGAACAGCCCGAGGTCGTGCGGCCCGTTCTTCCCGATGGTCCGCTGGGCCGTTCCGATACCGGCGCAGTTGACGAGCCCGGAGAGTTCCCCGAATTCGGAGACGGCCGTCCCGACGGCTGCGGCCGCGTCGCTCTCGCTCGACACGTCGGCGCGGACGAACCGGCCCCCGAGTTCGCCGGCGAGGGCCTCGCCCAGTTCCGCGTTGAGGTCGACGATGACGACCTTGCCGCCGCGACCCGCGAACATCCGCGCGGTCGCGGCTCCGAGTCCGGACGCTCCGCCCGTGACGATGAACGCACGATCTTGTATCTGCATGACGACGCGCTTTCAACCCGGCGAAACGGTCAGCCTTTCGGCAAGCTCAGGGGCTTGAATTTCCCGTCGTCGGAATCGAGGGGCTGCGGCTGGTCGACGCGGTACTTGCCGCTCATCCGTCCCGCGCACAGCGCCGTGACGACGTGCAGATACTTCTTCGTCTGCGCCGACGCGTAGCCGCTCGAGCGCTTCGCGCCGTCCACGCAGGCCCCGAAGAGTTTTGCGGCGTTATCGGTCTGGCCGGCCGCCTGTGCGGCCCGGCCGCCCTCCTCAAGCGCAACGAATCCGATGTACTCGACGTACGCTTTTTGCTGGGGAGCCGACGTCAGCTGCGCGCACGACATGTAGTCGGCGTATTTTCGCGCCATCAGCTTCTCGAGGTCGACGTACTTGTGCGCGTGCGCCAGGTCGCGCTGGCCGGAGGCTTGCAAGAACGCGCGTTCGGTGCATTCGCCCATCACGCTGGCGGCCAGATCCCGCCGGGTCGCAGCCGTTTCGGCCGCGACTGCCGTATCGCCCGGCGGGGCTTCGCGCCGGGCGATCTCCAGGACGTCGAGCTTCTCGTGCAACAGCGCTTCGGCGACTTTGAACTGCGCCGCGAACATCGCGATGTCGGCCTGTTCCGAGACCGCGCGGTACAGCGCGGCCAGCGAAACGGCGTGGAGATCGTGCGACGTGGATGAAAGGCAGTTTCCCGCTTCGTTTTGCGCGCGGTCGCAGGCCGCGTACGCCGCCTGCACGTTCGCGCGCGACGAGTCCTTCTTGATGCTCCGGTACGCGACGTCGCAGCGTTCGCCGTACGGTACGACGTTGGCAGGCCGGCAGGCGTCGTCGTCGCCGGACGCCGCGGCCGAGGCGGCCAGCAGCAAGCCGAGCAAGAGCGGGAACGTGTATCCGAGGCATCTCATGCTTCGGGCGTACCCCCGCGCGGCTGCAGATGCCTGTCGGGCGCCCGGGCCGGCGCGCCTCTTGACGCGGCCTTCCTCGCACGATACGATTCGCGGGTTCTCGGGGCGAATGGCGGAATTGGCAGACGCGCTGGATTTAGGTTCCAGTGGGGCAACCCATCAGAGTTCGAGTCTCTGCTCGCCCACCAAAGCCCCCCCGGCGCGCGGAAGTAGCTCAGTGGTAGAGCATCGCCTTGCCAAGGCGAGGGTCGCGAGTTCGAATCTCGTCTTCCGCTCCACCGGCACCCTGGCGCAGGGCCGGGAGACGAAGCGCCGAAACGTCGCCAGTCGCCGCGCGGAAGTAGCTCAGTGGTAGAGCATCGCCTTGCCAAGGCGAGGGTCGCGAGTTCGAATCTCGTCTTCCGCTCCAGCGGCGGGTTCGCCAAGAAAGGCCCCTCGTGAGCGCCGCCACCGTCAAGCACCTTGATCCGACCCAAGTCGAGCTCGAGATCGCGATCTCGAACGAGGAGCTCGACGCCGCGCGCGAGCGTGCCTTCAGAGAGCTCGTCAAGAACGCCCGGATCCGGGGATTCCGGCCCGGCAAGGTGCCGCGCAAGATTTTCGAGGCGCAGTACGGTACGGCCGTCATCGAGGAGCGCGCGATGGACGCGGTCGTGCCGACCGCATACTCGAAGGCGCTCGAGGAGAACGCGCTGGAGCCGCTCGAGCGGCCGCAGATGGAGCTGATCCCGGAAGAAGAGGGGCAACCGCTGCGCGTGCGCGCCACGGTTTCGGTCCGGCCGCACTTCGAGCTGCACGACTACAAGGGCGTCGCGCTCGAGGGCGTGTCGACGGCCGTGAGCGACCAGGACGTGGAGAACGCGCTGCAGGGCTTGCGCCGCGAGGCCGCGGTGCTGACGCCCGTCGACCGCCCGGTCGCACTCGGCGACGTCCCGACCCTCGACTACGAAGGGAAGGTCGAAGGCGTTCCCTTCCAAGGCGGTTCCGCGCAGGGCCAAGCGACGGAGCTCCTCGAGGAGCGCTTCATACCGGGCTTCGCGAGCGGGATCACCGGCATGAGCCCGGGCGAGACCAAGGACGTCGAAGCGCACTTCCCCGACGATTATTCGAATGCCGAGCTCGCAGGTAAGGCGGCGGTCTTCACGGTTACCGTGCACGACAACAAGGTCGCGGAGCTTCCGGAACTCGACGACGACTTCGCCAAGCGGTTCGGCGGCGAAGAGGCGACCCTCGCCGGCCTGCGCGACGACCTGCGCAGGCGTCTGGAGGCCAATGCCCGCTCGCGCCAGCGCCGCTTGCTCACGGGCGCCCTACTCGAGAAGCTGAGCGCCGCGCACGAGATCGCGCTGCCGGCCGTCCTGGTCGACCGTGAGATCGAAAGCCTGGAGAACGAGGCCAAGGGCTACGTCGAGCGCGCGGGGATCGAGTGGCCGGCCTACCTCGAGCAGCAGGGGAAGACGGAAGAGCAGCAGCGGGAAGAATACCGGGTCGAGGCGGGGCGGCGCGTCAAGGGCTCGCTGCTGATCGAGGCGATCGCCAAGGCCGAGAACATCCAAGCCTCGCCTGCCGACGTCGAAGCCGAGATCCAGCAGCTCAGCCGGCAGTACCAGCAACCGCGTGAAGCGATCCTGGAGATGCTACGTCCGAACCTGAGCGCGCTGATCGACGGCATCGTGCGCACGAAGACCGTGGAGTTTCTCCTCGATCACGCGGCCGTCACCGAAACGGCCCGGCAGACGTAAGACGGGTAGCAACCATCGCATCCCCGCGGTAGTCTGAGTACCAGTCAGTCTCCCGGCCACGTCCCGTCCCGTCGATACGGATGCAACGTCCCCCTGCGAGGAGTAGAGATTCATGGGCCACCTCGTCCCGATGGTCGTCGAACAGAGCGCGCGCGGCGAGCGCGCCTTCGACATCTATTCGCGTCTGCTCAAGGAGCGCATCATCTTCGTGGGCGGCGTCGTCGACGACGGCTTGGCCAATCTTGTGATCGCCCAGCTCCTCTTTTTGGAGCGTGAAGATCCCGATAAAGACATCGATATGTACATCAACAGCCCCGGCGGCAGCGTCACGGCGGGACTCGCGATCTACGACACGATGCAGCTGGTCCGCCCGGACGTCGCGACGATCTGCGCGGGCATGGCGGCGTCTATGGGGTCTATTCTCCTGACCGGCGGCGCCCACGGGAAGCGGTACGCCCTGCCGCACTCCAAAATCCTCATCCATCAGCCGTGGGTCCAACAGATCGGCGGCCAGGCGACCGACGTGGAGATCGCCGCCCGCGATTTGATCGCGACCCGCCGCATGCTTGCGGGCATCTACGAAACTACGACGAAGAAGGCTATCGAGCAGATCCTCAAGGACATCGACCGCGACTACTACATGACTGCCGAGGAAGCTCGCGAATACGGTTTGGTAGACCAGATTTTCAACAAAGAGATGCGCGCCGGCAACCCCACGCCGGCATAGGGTAAGGATCGCGCGTGTTCCGATTCGGTGACGAGAAGGGTCAGTTGAAGTGCAGCTTCTGCGGCAAGTCGCAGGAGCAGGTGCGCAAATTGATCGCAGGGCCCGGCGTCTACATCTGTGACGAGTGTATCGAGCTCTGCAACGAGATCATCGAAGAGGAGCTCTACAAGAACGTCGACGAGAACGTCCGGCTCCGGAACATCCCGAAGCCCAAAGAGATCAATCACATCCTCAACCAGTATGTGATCGGTCAGGAGCGAGCCAAGAAAGCGCTCGCCGTCGCGGTCTACAACCACTACAAGCGGGTCAACGCCGGCAGCGCGGCGGACGACGTCGAGCTGCAGAAGTCCAATATCCTACTGGTCGGCCCGACGGGCTCGGGCAAGACGTATCTGGCGCAGACCCTGGCCAAGATCCTGGACGTGCCGCTGGCCATGGCGGATGCCACCTCCCTGACCGAAGCGGGCTACGTGGGCGAAGATGTCGAGAACATCTTGCTCAAGCTGATCCAGGCCGCCGACTACGACGTCAAGCGGGCCGAAAAGGGCATCGTCTACATCGACGAGATCGACAAGATCGCCCGCAAGAGCGAAAACCCGTCGATCACGCGCGACGTCTCGGGCGAGGGCGTTCAGCAGGCGCTGCTCAAGATCTTGGAGGGGACGACCGCCAACGTGCCGCCCCAAGGCGGCCGGAAGCACCCGCACCAAGAGTTCATCCAGATCGACACGACCAACGTCCTGTTCATCTGCGGCGGGGCGTTCGACGGCTTGGAGAAGATCATCGAGTCGCGGGTGGCCTCGAACGCCTTGGGCTTCCGGTCCACGCCCGAGTCGAAGACCGGCAGCCGGGTCGGCAAGATGCTGCAGCAATTGATGCCGGAAGATCTGCTCAAATTCGGCCTGATTCCCGAGTTCATCGGCCGCCTACCGATCGTCGTGACCCTCGATGCCCTCGACGAGCTGGCCCTGCGCCGGATCCTGGTGGAGCCGCGGAACGCGCTCGTCCGGCAGTTCCAGAAGATCATGGGCATGGACGGCGTCGACCTGACCTTCACCAAGGAAGCGCTCGTCGCGATCGCCACCAAGGCTCAGGGCCGCAAGACCGGAGCCCGCGGCCTGCGCAGCATCCTCGAAGAAGTGATGCTGGACGTCATGTACGATCTACCGTCGCTTCAGGGCGTGAAGAAGTGCGTGATCAACAAAGAGGTCATCGATAAGAAAGAGCAGCCGACGCTGATCTACGCCGACCGTCCGAAGGATTTGCCTGCGTAATTGGCCTTCATTTTCCCAGGCTGGTATCAGAACGCCGGTACCCTGGGGAACGTTATGAAGGTGCAATGACAAAAATCCTCACCGCCGCCCTCGCGGCACTCCTCCTCGCGACGCCGATCGCGGCGTCCGCGCAAGACGCTCCACCCTACGGCGACGCGCCCGCTCAAAACCAGGAAGTGGCGCAGGACGTGCCGTCGTACGCCCAGGTGCCGGCACAGGACGAACAGATTCGTGGCCGGATCGTCAGCTTCGACGGTGCGTACAGCCTCCAGGTTCGCGACGAGCGCGGGTTCGTCGACAACGTCCAGCTGCACCCGGGAACGATCATCAACCCGACGGGGCTCACGCTCGCACCGGGCATGATCGTCAGCATCCTGGGTTACAACTCGGGCAACTACTTCGCCGCCAACGAAGTCGACACGCCGTACACCTTCGATTCCGGCGTGCCGTACTACGACGGGCATCCGTGGGACTATTACGGACCGTCCATCTCGCTCGGGTTTTTCTTCGGCAACGTCGGCTGGTGGCACGGCGGCTACTTCCACGGGCCGTACGTCTACAACGGCGGCGCGCGCTACTATAACAACGTCAACGTCAACACGATCTATCGTGGCGGCAGCTACTACCACGGCGGCGGCTACCACGGCGGCGGCGCGCCGAACCCGGCGCCTCCGTACCCGCCGCATCCGGTCAATCCCCAGCCTCCGGGCAATCCCACGCATCCGGTCAATCCCGAGCCTCCGGGTTACCATGGATCGCCCCCGACCCATACGTCCCCGGGTACGTACCACGGTCGCGACTACGTGGCACCCCCGGAACACGGCGGGTACTACCACTCCGCCGCGCCGGTTAGCCACGGCGGCGGAAGCCCCGGCGGAAGCCACAGCTCCGGCGGCGGCGGCGGCCAGCACCACTCGCGGTAACCGCTCGGGAAGCGTATCGCGCAGCGGCCTCGGAAACGAGGCCGCTGTTTTGCCTTTAGGGGTGAGCCGCGGGCTCTTCGCCGGTGACGTGCAGTCGCACCGGGATGTTGTTGCGGGTGGCGATCGAGTAGGGGCACAGTTCGTGCGCCTGGTCGACGAGCGCTTCGGCGACCGCGGGCGCGACGCCCGGGAGCAGGACGCGCAAGTCGACCTCGAGGCCGAAGCCGTTGCCGACGGGGCCGATCCCGACTTCCGCCGTCACTCGGGACTCGCGCACGCCGACTTTCTCTTTCGCCGCGACGCGTTTGAGCGCGCTATGGAAGCAGGCGGCGTAGCCGGCCGCGAAAAGCTGCTCGGGGTTGGTGGCGCCCCCCTGCCCGCCTAGTTCTTTCGGCATCGCGACCTTGAGGTCGAGGATCCCGTCGGACGTGCGGACCCCGCCGTCGCGTCCGCCGACCGAGGTGGCGGACGCCGTGTATAAGACGCTCATACGAGCGCGCCTTCGACGCTAGCTCCCTGAAACCAGCTGCGCGGATCGAGGTAGGGAGGCAGGTGAAACTCGCGCGGTTCTTCGTCCTCAAGAAGCAGCTGCTCGAAGCGGGACGGCTCGTCAGAAGCAGCCGGGTGCCCGTTCGGCTGAAGTGTGCCGTCCTGGTGCTCGCGCTGCTGATCGTATCGCCGCTGAACGTGTTGGGCGACGTCCCCTTCTTGGGCTGGCTCGACGACGTCGCGCTGATGGCGCTGTTGCTGGGCTGGTTCGCTCGCGCCGCCGCCGCCTACGACGAGCCGCTGACGATCGAAGCCGGCTAGGCGGGGCGCCTGCGGATGCCCTCGACGAGCGCGGCGGTCGTGCGCGCGACCGCGCTCCAGACGTCCGCACGCCGCAGGCCGGCCGCTGCGAGGGAGCCGTCGAGCAGCAGCGTCGCGTACCCGTGAACGTGCGCGCGCAGGCCTAGCGCGAGCTCCCGTGCGACCCGTTCGTCGCCGTCGCACGCGCCGGCAACCGCGTGCAGGAAGACCGCATTCGCCCGTTCGGCCGCAGCCTGCAAGGCCGGGTATGCGGCTTTATCCAGACCCGCGTCGAAGAGTATCGAGAACTCCGCGCGACGGTCGCGCGCGAACCGCACGTAGGCGACCGCCATCGCGGCCAAACCTGCCTCGGGCGTTTGGTCGAGCCGCGCGGCGCGCCGCAGCGCGCGTTCGAGCTTACGGTACGCATCGACGCCGACCGCGGCCAGCAAGTCTTCGCGATCGGCGTAGTGACGGTACGGCGCGCTGCCGCTGACGCCCGCCCGGCGCGCGGCTTCGGCGAGCGAGAAGCCGCGCACGCCGCGTTCGTTCACGAGTTCGAGCGCGGCTTTCGCGAGCGCGGCCGGGAGATTGGGATGGTGGTACGTATCGCGGGCGCGCGGCATATCCCCATGTTAGAGGTCTTGACATTGCGCGCGCAAGTGTGAAAGCATCGCCGATGTGAGAGACTCTAACATGAGCCGGCCCGTCTTGATCACCGGATGCTCGTCCGGCATCGGCCGCGCCACCGCGTTGCGGTTGGCGCGCGCCGGGCGCCGCGTCTACGCGACGGCGCGTAACGTCGGCGGACTGGACGATCTGGCCGCGGCCGGTTGCCGGCTGCTGCCGCTCGACGTCACGGATCCAGCGTCGATGCGTTCCGCGGTCGAGGCCGTGGAACGGGAGGACGGCGCCGTGTGGGCGCTGGTGAACAATGCGGGCTACAGCCAGAGCGGCGCGATCGAGAGCGTGCCGCTCGAACTCGTGCGGCGCCAGTTCGAGACCAACGTCTTCGGCGCGATCGCGCTGACGCAACTGGTGCTGCCCGCTATGCGCCGCCGGCGCGCGGGCCGCATCGTCAACCTCAGCTCGATGGGCGGACGATTGACCTTCCCGGGCGGCGGCTACTACCACGCCACCAAATACGCGCTCGAAGCGTTTACCGACGCGCTGCGCTTCGAGGTGGGCGGGTTCGGCATTCACGCGATTCTGATCGAACCCGGACTGATCCGTTCCGAGTTCGCCGCGGCGGCCGTGGATTCGATGGCGGCCCCGCAGTCGGACGGCGCGTACGCGGAGTTCGACGCGGCCGTAGCGCGCGCGACGAAAGAAGCGTACGAGCGCGGGCCGCTGGCGCGGCTCGCCGGCGATCCCGACGACGTCGCGGCCACGATCGAACGCGCCCTCGCGGCGCGCCGCCCGCGAGCTCGCTACACCGTGACGCCGTCCGCGACGCTCCTGCTGGGTCTGCGGCGGCTGTTGCCCGACGGCGCGTGGGACGCTTTTCTGCGGAGCCAATTCTCGCAGCCGCACTGACGATCGAGCGGATGATTCATGCGTTCTAGGGGCATGTAATAACTGCCTATGGAATGAGCAGCGCGGTATGCCGGTCGATCCCGCTTCATGCAGCTGAGGGATCGGTCGGGCATCGCCCGCGCATCAAAGCTGACACTCGCATCAGGAGTGCGCTCATGAGATTCAATCGGACTCTCGCTTGCTCGGCATTGCTCGCAGCGGCGACCACCGCTGCCGCCGGCGCCGCGACCATACTCGCGCCGGCCCCGCTGGGAGTGATCGGTTCTCTCAAGCACGTCGCGACCATCGGATCCACGGTCGATCCCCTCAACGGCGACCGGAATCCGTACGGATTGGCGGTCGCGCCCGTGTCGGGCGGCAAGATCGCGGCGGGCGATCTCGTCGTCTGCAATTTCAACGACGCGCTCAACATCCAAGGCTTGGGTACGACGATCGAAGTCCTCAAGCCGAAGATCGGTTCGAAGCCGCAGCGGCTGATCTCCGATCCGCGGCTAACGGGCTGCGCGGCGCTCGCGCTCGGCAGTTCGGCTCCCTGGGTCGCGGCCCTCGACGCCAACGACAACCCGATCGTGTCCGGGTCGGGTGTCCTGGTGAACGCGATCAACACCTATCCCTGGACCGGTCCGTGGGGGCAAGCCTTCGTGAACTCGCCCGGCGGGTACGGCGCATTCTACGAGAGCAACGCCAACGACGGCAGCATCGTGCGGATCGATCTGACCACCCCCTTCACGTTCGAGAAGATCGTGACCGGCTTCAGCGTCAACCACGGCGTGCCGGGTTCGATCTTGGCGCCGTCGGGGCTCACCTACGACGCCGTTCGCGACGTCCTCTACATCGTCGACGGCAACGCCGACCGGGTCGTGTCGATTCAATCACCGGGCTTCGTCCACAGCGGCGGCATCAGCGTGACGCCGACCGGCTTCGCCGGACCCTCCGCGGCGTCCGCGCACGTCGTCTGGAAAGGCAAACCGCTGAACGCTCCGATCAGTGCGGCGTTGCTCTTCAACGGCGATCTGGTCGTCGGCAACACGGGGAACAACGATCTGATCGAGATCGAGCCCGGTCACGGCGTCGTCGGGGCCCGCCTGCTCGACGGCGGTGCGCCGGGCGCCCTCTTCGGCATCGCCGCCGTCGGTACGAGCGTCGCGACGACGCGCGTCTACTTCAACGACGACAACCGCAATGCGGTCGAGGTCTTGTATCCTTAAGAGAAGGATGCGGCGCGCGAACCGTCGCGGCGCTTGAGCGCGCGCGTGCGCGGGTACGAACCGTTCGACCCCCCGCACGCTGAGAAACGGTGAGAGCATGGCTACCGGCGACACGTTGACGCAGGTTATCGATTCCGCCCGCGGCGCCTTCGACTCGACGCAGGACGCGACGGAGGCGCCGCGCTCCGTTTCCGCTCCGGACGCGCTCGCGATCCTCGAGCAAGACCACGCGAACGTCAGGCGCCTCTTCGAGCGGGCCCTCGGCGAAGGCTCGGGTTCGATCGCGGCGGAACGCAAGACGGTCGACCGTATCCTCGAAGAACTGACCCTGCACGCCAAGCTCGAGGAGACGCTGTTTTACCCAGCGGTGCGGAAGAAGAGCAAGCGCGAAACGGACGATCGCGAGCGCGTGCTCGAAGCGCTCGAAGAGCACGCTTCGATGAAGGAGCTGATGCGCCGGATCAAACGCAGCAAGGGCCGCGACGAGTCGCTGCGCGCGAAAGTAACGGTGCTTAAGGAACTGGTCGAACGCCACGTCCGGGAAGAGGAGGACGACCTCTTTCCGGAAGCACGGCGCCTGCTCGGTGAAAAGCAGCTACACGAGCTCGGTGCGGAATTCGCGAAGATCAAAACGCGCGCCGGGAGCGCCGCACGCATACCCGCGCGGCGCTCCCGGCGCTCCGTCGCGAGGTAACCGCCGGGCGCGCGCCGCGACGAAGAATCGGGCGGGTTGCGGCGAAGGCGCGCCTCGATGAACGTTTGGCAACGTCTGTGCCGGATGGCCTTGTTCGCGCTCGTGCTGCCGGCGGCGGCCGGCGCGGTCGCCCGCGCGGATTCCGGCGCCCCCTCGACGGCGTGGCCGTGGCCGGCGATTCCGAGTTGTCTGGCGGACCCCTCGACCGTTACCGGGGGTATCACGGACCGCGCGTCGCCGGTCTGTCAGGTGTACGATGCGATCCTGAACGAGGCGGCGGATTTCGAGCTGGTGTCCGCGCGGCGCGTCAACGCGGACCTGGACGGCGTGCTGTACCCGGCCTTCTTACCCGGGACCGAAGTCGTGCGCTTCGTGCCGGGCCCGGCGCTCGTCCAAGCGCTGGGAAGCGCGAACGCGCTGGTTCGGGTCTCGCGCAGCGCTCCCGGCGCGCGCTTCGGCAGTTGGTGGACCACGCTGCATCAAGTCAGCGACGCGCGGGGGCTGTTGCCGCCCGACCGGATCCGGGCCCTGCTCGCGCTGACCGATTCGCCGACCTGCATCGCGTTTGCCGGCGACGTGCACCGCGAGGTGCGGGCCTACATGGGCGTCGTGGCGCCGGCGTTCGACGAGCCGGGCGGTGCGGTGGAGTTCTGGTTTCCGCCCGACGCCGTCGAGGCGTCGCGAACGGCTCCGTTGAGCGGCACGACCGGATGCTGATCGCGGCGTCGTTCTACGAGCCCGGGCCCGACGGCGCCTACGTCGCGACCGAGGCCACGATGAGCCCGTGGGACGTCAACTTGCAGCACGGCAGCCCGCCGAGCGCCCTGCTCGCCTACGCGATGGAGTCCGCGCATCCGCGCGACGACATGCGCGCCGCTCGCATCGCGGTCGAGTTTCTCGGTCCCATCCCGCGGGGAACGGTGCGCGCGCGCACGCGGGTCAGGCGGCCGGGGCGCCGCATCGAGCTGCTCGAAGGGACGCTCGAGAGCGAAGGCCGCGACGTCGTGAGCGCGCGCATCTGGCGGATCGCCGTCCAATCGCCGGAGGCCGTTCCGCACGGCGCCCCGCAGCACCGGGAGGTTCCGGACTTACCGGACGAAGGGCACGTGGCGTCGTTCGCCGGCGACGAGAACTGGGCGTATCATAACGCGATCGACTGGCGCTTCACGCAGGGCCGCTTCGACGCGCTGGGGGCGGCCGCGGTCTGGACGCGCGTGCGCATTCCGCTGCTTGCCGGCGAGCCGCTTCGCCCGCTCGACCGTCTGCTGCTGGTCGCCGATTCGGCCAACGGCATCAGCGCCATCCTGCCCTTTCCGCAGTGGCTGTTCGTGCCGCCGTCGCTGTCGCTGGCGCTGCAGCGCCACCCCTGCGGCGAGTGGACGTTCATGGAAGCCGCGACGACCCTCGGGCCCGACGGTTTGGGCGTCACGAACGCGCGTTTCGCGGACGAAGAGGGGGAACTCGGCGTCGGCAACCAGCCTTTGCTCGTGGAACGGCGGTGGTGAACCTTCGTGTCCTGCTCTTTCTCGTTGCGGCTTCGGTCGCGATGGGACTCGCGTCCGGCCGGGCCGGCTCCGCCGACGGGCCGTTGCCGTACGACGCGTTCGTCAAGGGCGCCCAAGCCCAGCGCGGGCTGTTCACGGTCTGGCGCAAGGACGGCAAGGTTTACCTCGAACTCGCCGCGGCCCAGCTCGACCACGACTTCGTGCAGACGATCGTGCCCGCGACCGGGCTCGGCGGCCACGCGGTCGTGTGGGGCAATACCGATCATTTGCCGACCGAACTCGTGCGCTTCGAGCGCGCCGGCAACAGCGTCGCGATCCTCTGGCCGAGCCCGTACTGGGTCGCGCCGCGGTCGCCCGCCGCGCAGCGCGCGATCGGCCGCAGTTTCGCGCGTTCGGTCGTCGGCCTCGCGCCGATCGCCGCGGTCGACGAAAAAACCGGTAACGTCGTGATCGACGCCGCGCCCTTTCTCGACGACCAGCTAAATCTCAAGAGCGTCCTGGCCCAAGCCCTGCACGAGGGCAACGCGGACCCGTACGTGCTCTTGCCGGAACGCAGTTACTTCGGCAAGGTCAAGGCCTTTCCGGAAAACGTCTTCATCGAAGCCAAGCAGGCCTGGACGTCCCCGACCCAGCGCGTCGACGACGCGCTCGCCGATCCCCGTTACCTGCAGGTGAGCGTCGCGTACAATATCGCCGACCCGCCCGGCCACGCGGATTACCGGCCGCGTTATGCCGACGACCGCGTCGGCATCTACGACGACGTGTACCTCTCCTTCGACGACGACCGAGTGCTCTCGCGCAAGCTTCGGTACATCGTGCGTTGGGATCTGCAGCCGTCCGACCCGTCGAAGCCGGTCTCGCCCGCCGCGCACCCGATGGTGTTCTATTTGAGCGATACGATTCCCGAGCGCTACCGGCCCGCGATTCGCGCCGCCGTGCTGAAGTGGAACGACGCGTTTCTCAAGCTCGGGATCAGCGACGCGCTGCAGGTGCTCGACCAGCCGAGCGATCCCGATTGGGATCCCGACGACATCCGCTACAACGTCTTGCGCTGGGTGACCGAATACGATGCCAGCTTCGGGGCGGATTCGCAAACGCTCTACGACCCGCGCACCGGCGAAGAGTTTCGCACGGGCGTCCTGATATCGGCCGACGTCCCGCTCTACGCGCAACGCGAGTGGACGTACGCGGTCGACCCGGCGCGTTACGGTCGCTCCACCGATCCGATGCCGCAGAAGTTCCTCGACGACGTCTGGCTCGCCACGATCATGCACGAAACCGGCCATAACCTCGGCATGCAGCACAACTTCATCGGCTCGCGCGCCTACACGGCCAAGCAACTGCAGGATCCGGACTTTACCTCGAAATACGGCATCGCCTCGACCGTCATGGAGTACGCGCCGGCCAACCTCTGGCCCAAACCCTACGGCCAAGGCGCCTTCTCGCAAACGGTGTTGGGCCCGTACGATTACTACGCGATGCACTGGGCCTACGCGGCCGTGCCGGGCGCCAAAACGCCGGAAGACGAGGTGCCGGTCTTGCGCGCCTGGGCCGGCGCGTGGTCGGACCCGCGCTATCGCTACGCCTCCGACGAAGACGTCTCGTGGAGCAACGGACACGCCGCCGACCCGCGCGTCGAACAGGACGTCCTCACGAACGACCCGCTCGGCTGGTGCCGCGTACGGTTCGTGCTCGACCGCGACCTTATTGCCGGCCTCAACGCGCGCGAGCCCGCAGCGGGCGAGGCGTACGAAGCGGAGACCGACGCCTTCCGCATGCTGATGGGCGACTACGGCGTTTGCGCGCTCGTGCCGGCGCACTACATCGGCGGCCAGTACCTCTCTCGCGCGCACCGCGGCGATCCCCGAGCAGAGCCGCCCATCGTGCCGGTACCGCGCGCCGAGCAGCGCCGCGCGTTCGATCTGCTCGACGCCTACGTGTTCTCGTCGAAGGCGTGGCGTCTGCCGCCGTCGCTGCTCGATCGGCTCGGCTATAGCGAATGGGCCGGCTACGGGTACGTCGGTTTCGAGGGCTACGGGAACTTGCCGCAGTGGGCGTACGAACCGCCGGAGCGCCACGACCTGCCCTACGCCGAGCGCGTCGCGAACCTGCAGAGCGCGGCGATCCGCCAGATGTTTCAGCCCCTGGTTCTGGCGCGCATCGCCGACGCGAGCCTCGAATCGACCGATCCCAACCCGATGCGCTTGAGCGATCTGTTCGCGTGGATGCACGCGGCCGTGTTCCGCGAGTTCGCGGGCGGCGGAACTGAGCTAGCGGCGATCGACCGCCTGCGGCGCACGCTGCAGATCCGCTACGCCGAGACGTTAGCGGGTTTGTACCGGTCGCCCGCCGCCGGCACCCCGGAGGACGCGCGCGCGCTGGCGCGCGCGGACCTGGTTGCCCTCGAAAGCGAGACCGCGCGAGCGCTGCGGGTGCGGTCGCTCGACCCCGTCACGCGCGCGCAGCTGGAGTGGTTGCGGGCGCGCGCCCACAGCGCGCTCGATGACGGACGCTAATGCCGCGCGCCGTCACCGCGGCGCTTCCTTCGGTGTCGAATTCGCGGAGCTGGCCGCGCGCGTCGCCGGACGGACCGGCCCGAACGGGCGCCGCCTGTGCGCCTGGTGTGAAGCCGAGCTCGCCCCCCGCCGCCGGACGTGGTGCACGGATCGCTGCGCCGATGCGTATTGGAATGCCGCGACGTGGCGCGGCTTGCGCGTGCAACTCGGCAAACGCGACCGCGGCGTCTGCGCGCTGTGCCGCGTCGATTGCCGGGAGCTGCGGCGCACCTACGCGCGCCTGCCCAAGGGGGAGCGCGCCGGCTTCGCCGCGAGCTACGGCATTCCGGCCCGCCGCCGGCGCACGACGTGGTGGGACGCGGACCACGTCGTGCCGATCGCCGAAGGCGGTCTCAACTCGCTCGACAACCTGCGAACGCTCTGCATCCGCTGCCACAAGGCGCAGACGAAGTCGCTGGCCGCGCGCCGCGCGACCCGGCGCCGCGCGGCGGATCCGCCCTGGGAGCGGATGTTGCGCCGGGCGCAGACGCTCCTGGACGAACTCGACGCGCGCTAGCGGTCCACGACCTTACGCGGCGGCGGTGCGAAGCGCGAAGACGTCGGCCAGGAGTTCGTAGGAGCGCAGCCGCGACGCGTAGTCGGGCGCGATCGTCACGATCATCGCTTCGTCGGCGCCGTGTTCCTCGACCAGCGCTTCGATGCGCGCGCGGGCCGTGGCGGGCGAACCGGTCACGACGCGCCGGGCGCGCAGCGTCTCTTCGCGTTCGCGCTCGGTCCACGGGTACGCGCGCGCCTCTTCGAGCGACGGGACCGGGCTCGAGATACCGCGGTAGACGCGCAGACGCCAGAGCGCGAGCGGCAGCGCCAGCGCTTCGGCCTCCTCGTCGCTCGGCGCCACGATGGCTGCCAGCGCCAGGATCACGCGTGGGACGCCGGCGCGCGGCGAGGGCCGGAAACGATCCCGGTACGACCGCACGATGGCGGCGGCGTCGCCGCCGATGAAGTGCGCGAACGCGTAGGGCAGTCCGGCTTCAGCCGCCAGTAGCGCCCCGTACTCGGAGGAACCGAGCAGCCAGACCTCGGGCGAGGTGCTGCCGGTCGGCATCGCGGTCAGCGACGCAAACGGGCTGCCGGCGGGCGTCGTGCCGTCCAGAAAATCGATCGTCTCGCGCAGCTGTTGCGGAAACGAGGCGACGTCACGGCTCTCGAGCGCGGCCGTGACCAGGCCCGTCCCGCCCGGCGCGCGTCCGATGCCGAGGTCGATGCGGCCGGGCGCGAGCGCTTCGAGCATGCGGAACGACTCCGCGACCTTGAGCGCGGCGTAGTGCGGCAGCATCACGCCGCCCGTGCCGAGCCGGATGCGCGACGTTTCGGCGGTGAGCCGCGCCAGCAGCGTCTCGGGCGCCGCGTCGGCCAGGCCTTGCGTCGCGTGGTGTTCGGCGAGCCAGTAACGGCGATAGCCGAGCTCGTCGGCACGCCGCGCGAGTGCCACCGTCGCCAGCACCGCGTCTGCGGGCGAGGCGCCGGCGACGATCGGCGACTGGTCGAGGATGCTCAGGGGAAAGGCCATCCCGAGGTCGTTCCCACCTCGGGGACGCGAGTCATGCGCGCCGGGCGGCCTCGCTCTCGAAACGCGGGCGCAGCAGAAACTTCTGCACTTTGCCGAGCGCGGTGCGCGGCATCTGATCGGTCACGTCCCAGCGCGCCGGGACCTTGTGCGGCGCCAAGTTCGCGCGCACGCTTTGCCGGGCCGTCTCGATCAGCTCGGCGCGTTCCGCCTCGGCAAGGTCCGGGCGGGCGGGCTGCAGCACGGCGGCGACGATCTCGCCCCAGTACGGATCGGGTACTCCGAACACGACGGCGTCGGCCACGCCCGGCACGAGGCGCAGCACGTCCTCGATCTCGGCCGGGCTGATATTCTCACCGCCGCGAATGACGATGTCTTTCAGGCGTCCGGTGATCTTCAGATATCCGCGCGCGTCCAGTTCGCCGAGGTCGCCCGTGTGCAGCCAGCCGTCGGCTTCGAGCGCCTTGGCGGTCAGCTCCGGCATGCCGTCGTAGCCGAGCATCATCGATTCGCTGCGCGCGCAGACTTCGCCGTTGCGTATCTCGAGCTCGACGATCGGAAGGGCGCGGCCGACCGTGGTCCGGCGCTCGAGTTCACCGTCGTCGGGGGATGTCAGCGTGAGCGCCGGAGCGCATTCCGTCTGCCCGTAGACGATCGAGACGCGCGCGCCGAACGTGCGCTCGGCCCGTTCGACCAGTTCGGGCGGCACGAGGCTGCCGCCCGACAGGATGCCGCGCAGGCTCGAGAGGTCGAGCGTGGGCAGTTCGGGCCGCGCCATCAGCGCGGTCAGCATCGTCGGTACCGCGCCCGCATGCGTCGCGCGATACCGGACCATTGCAGCGAGAAAGCGCTCCGGATCGAAGTATGGCAAGGAAATCTGCGTGGCGCCGGCCGCGAGCGCTCCGAGGTTGAGCAGCACGCTGCCCGCAGTGTGAAATTGTGGTAACGACGCGACCCAGATGTCGCCCGTCCGCAAGCCGAGCCGGGCCGAGTGGTACCACGCGTTCAGCGCCACCGCACGGTGCGACAGCAGCACGCCGCGCGCGGCCGCCGTCGTGCCGGAGGTGAACGGCAGCTGCGCGACGTCCGACGGCTCCGGTTCGGGAGGCGGCGTTGCGGTTTCAGACGCGGGACCGATGGCGGCGGCGACGTCGCGCGCGCCGGTAGGCAATTCGACGAGCAGGCGCAATGTCGGCACGCCGGCTGCCGCCGCGCGTGCCGCGGCGCCCGTATCGAAGCCGCGCAGGTTCGGCACGTAGAAGGCCGCGTCGACCCGCGTGCGGCACAGGATCTCTTCGAGTTCGGCAGGGGCAGCGAGCGGATTGAGCAGCACCGCGACCCGCCCACCGATCTGAATGCCGAACTGCAGGGCGAGCGTGGCGGGTCCGGGCGGCGCGAGCACCGCGACCCGCGCCCCGGCCGGCAACTGGGCGGCCAGCGCGTCGCGGATCGCGGCTGCGGCGTGCGCGAGCTCGGCGAACGTCAAACTCTCGCCCGACGCGGCGTCGAGCGCGGCCGTGCGGTCACCGAATCGGGCGGCCGCGCGCGTCAGCAATCCGGCGACGGTCGCCGGAGGGGTTTCGGTATCCCAATCGGTTTCCGCGTTATCGGTACGCATCGCTTTACCCCTTGAACGTCGAGGGCCCGGCGTCGCCGAACGGTTCGTCGCGTTCGCGCACCGCTTGGCGGAAACCGGCTTCGGCGGCCCGCCGCGCGAACGCGTACCCCTCGCGCGTGTGGCGGCTGATGCCGTCCAGCACGGTCGAGAGCGTCGCGCTGTTCGCCACTCCCTGCGCCAGGAGCGCGGAATTGAGCGCGAGTTTGACCATCATCAGCTGGTTGATCGGGTTGCGCGCGATCCGTTCGACCAGAATCTCCACGCGCTCGTCGAGCCGCTCGGGGGGCGGAGCTTCGACGACCAGGCCCCACTCCGCCGCTTCGCGGCCCGAGAGGGTGTCGCCGGTCAGCAGCAGCCGCTTCGCGCGCTGGTCGCCCAGGCGGTGCGCCCACATCCCGGCCGAAGGCACGCCCCACACGCGCGTCGGCGAATAGCCGATCTTCGCGTCCGCAGCGGCCACGATCTGGTCCGCGAAGAGCGCGATGTCCGTACCGCCGGCGACGCAAAAGCCCTGAACCTTTACGACGGTGGGCTTGTCGGAATAGAGCAGGCTCGAGAAGCCGCGCGTATAGCGGCTCATCAAGGCGTAATCGAGCATCGGGTCCCAGATGCGCGCGGGATCGTGATTGCGCTCGTGCGCGCGCGGGTCCAGCACCGTGCCGGCCGTGGATTCGTCGGAGGGCGTCGGGGCGGCGGCGTTGCCTTCGGCCCACACGGAAAGATCGTAGCCGCCGCAAAAGCCCTTGCCGCGCCCGGCGAGCAGGATCACGTGGACGCGCGGGTCGAGGTTCGCCCGCTCGACGGCGTGCGCGAGCTCGAACGGCGTCGCCGGAACGATGCTGTTGCCGGCTTCCGGGCGGTCGAACGTGATCCGCGCGACGCGTTCCGTCACCTCGTAGGTCAGCGTGGTATAGCCGGCCCCTTCGCCGTCGTGCGGGAGGCCCGCGAACGGCGAATCCGGCGCCTCGGTCCAGTTCGCGCGCCAGGACACGCTAGCGTACCACTACAGCGTACGCCCGATGATCTCGCGCATGATCTCGTTGGACCCGCCGTAGATCCGCTGCACGCGAGCGTCGGCCCAGGCGCGCGCGACCGGGTACTCGGCCATGTAGCCGTAGCCGCCGTGCAGCTGCACGCAGGCGTCGAGCACGCGGAACTGGAGCTCGGTCGTCTCGAGCTTGGCGATGGCGGCGGTAACCGCATCGAGCTCGCCCGCGCAGTGTAGCGCGATGCAGCGGTCGACGAAGACGCGCGCCATCGTTACCTGCGCTTTGATCGTCGCGAGCGTGAAGCGCGTGTTCTGGAAGTCCAGGATCCGCTTGCCGAACGCTTCGCGCTCGCGCGTGTAGGCGACGGTCCATTCCAGCGCGGCCTCCGCCGAAGCGACCGCCCCGACCGCGATCGAGAGCCGCTCCTGCGCGAGCTCGCTCATCAGGAGCTTGAAGCCGGCGTTGAGCGAACCGAGCAGCGCACTCGACGGAACGCGCACGTCCTCCAGCGTGAACTCCGCGGTGTCCTGGGCGTGCATCCCGACCTTCTTGAGCGCTTTGCCGGCGGTGAAGCCGGGCATCGTACGTTCGACCAGGAAGAGCGAGACGCCGCGGCTGCCGGCGCTCGGATCGGTCTTGGCGACCACCACGATCAGGTCGGACAGCACGCCGTTGGTGATGAACGTCTTGGCGCCCGTTAGCAGAAAATCGTCGCCGTCGCGCTCGGCGCGGGTCGCGACGCCCGCGAGGTCGCTACCGGCGCCGGGCTCCGTCATCGCGATCGCGCTGATCGTTTCGCCCGAGGCCAGCTTCGGCAGCCATCGCATCTTCTGATAATCGGTACCGTAGTGAAGGATATACGGCGCGACGATGTCAGATTGCAGCGAGAAAGCGGGGCCGGTGGCGCCCACGCGCGCGAGTTCCTCGGTCAAGATCGCGGAGGACCGGTAGTCGGCACCGCCGCCGCCGTACTCCTCGGGCATCGTCATGCACAGGAACCCGAGCTCGCCCGCCCGCCGCCAGAGTTCGCGCGGAACGGCGCCGGCCGCTTCCCACGCCTCGTGGTACGGCGCGACCTCGCGCGTACAGAAGGTGCGAATCGCGTCGCGCAGCAACGCGTGTTCGGGCTCGAAAATCGTGCGCGGGATGCCCGCCGGCGGTGTAGCGATCATCGCGTCCCGATTCGCGCTCGTTTCGAGGCGACCTTGGCCCGCCGCCGTTAGCTGGGCCGCCAACTCAGAGACCCGGCAGGGTGACCCGCGGGCCCGGCGCGAGTTTGCTGCGCTTGCGGCTGTAGCCGAAGTACACGGCCAGCCCGACGAGCAGCCACGTGACGTAGCTCAGCAGCGTCATCAGCGGCAGGCCCTTGACGATCAGGCCCACGGCGCCCAAGGCCGAAAGGATCGGCACGACGGGACTCCACGGGACGCGGAAGCCGCGTTTGAGGTCCGGCTGCTGTTTGCGCAGCAGGATGACCCCGACCGAGACGAGCGCGAAGGCGGCGAGCGTGCCGATGTTGACGAGGTTGGCCACGACGTCGAGCTGGCCGACGGCCGCGACCGTGGCGACCACGACGCCCACGATCAGCGAGGACAGGTACGGCGTGTAGAACGTGCGGTGCACGTGCGAGAACAGTCCCGGCAGCAAGCCGTCGCGCGACATGCAGAAGAAGATGCGGCTCTGGCCGTAGAGCATGACGAGCAGCACGGTCGTCAAGCCCGCGATCGCACCCATCGCCACGATCGCCCCCGCCCAGCCGAGGCCGATCTGAATGAGCGAATAGGAGACGGGCGACGGCACGTTCAGCTTGGTGTAGGGCAGGATGCCGGTCAGGATGCCGGATACGATGACGTACAGCACCGTACAAACGGCGAGGCTGCCGATGATGCCGCGCGGCAGGTCGCGAGCGGGGTTGCGGACCTCTTCGGCCGAGGTGGACACCGCATCGAATCCGATGTACGCGAAGAAGACCAGACCCGCGCCGTTGATGATACCGTTGACGCCGAAGGGCGCGAACGGGTGCCAGTTGGCGGGGTTGACGTGGCCGGCGCCGATGGCGATGAAGAAGGCGACCACGGCGAGCTTGGTCGCCACGATCACCTTGTTGACGATGTCGCTCTCCTGGGTGCCGCGGATCAGCAGCGCGGTGATCGCCAGGATGATCACCGCCGCGGGCACGTTGAGGATGCCGCCGTCGAACGGGTTGGTCGTGAACGCCTTCGGGATCACCAGGCCGAACGTCGCGCTCAGGAAATCGCAGAAGTACCCCGACCAGCCGATCGCAACGGTCGCGGCGCCGAGCGCGTATTCGAGGATCAGCCCCCACCCGACGATCCACGCCATGAACTCGCCCAGGGTCGCATAGACGTAGGTGTAGGCACTGCCGGAAACGGGTACCGACGAAGCCAGTTCCGCATAACACAGCGCGGCCAGCGCGCTGACGATGCCCGCGATCACGAACGAGATCACGACGGCGGGGCCGGCGCTCAGCGCCGCGGCCTTGCCGGTCAAGACGAAGATACCGGTACCGATGATGGCGCCTACGCCGAGAGCCGTGATGCTCCAGACGCCCATCGAGCGTTTCAGCCGGTGCTCGCCGCCCACGGCCGCGCCGTCGGCTAGGATAGCACCAATCGGTTTGCGTCGTTCTAAAATGGCGGCCATCGGCTCCTAGAGTATCTTCCGGGGTCCGACATTCCTCCGGATGATCGGTTAATGCCTCCGCTGCCGACGTCCGGCCTCCCGCAGCAGCACGGGCCGGACGGCGCCAATCGCAATTTCTGCGCAGGCACGTAGGACATGCGGTTCGGTTGTATTGACCGACATTTTAAGCTAGCGGTCTGCCGCGGGCTGGGGTTCTTCGCTCGGAACCGGCTGGCACATGATCGGCCAAATGATCGGCCAATGAACTGCACAGTGAATCAGAATTGTCCTGTAGAATCAGCCATAATGGAGAAACGTATTTCGGCCAACAATTCTGATGAGAGCGTCCAGCGCATCGAGCCGACGAATCTCGCGAGCTTGCCGGCTCCGATTGCGGATGCAGTCGCCGAACTCTCCGCGGAAGCCGCCGCGCTGGGCAGTGCCCTGCACTCGAAAACAGCAGCGAGCCTGGCAACTCTCGTGCGTATCATGAACGCCTACTACAGCAACCTGATCGAAGGGCACAATACGCGGCCACGAGAGATCGAGCGCGCTCTCGCCGGCGATTTCGCTCAGGATGAAGGACGGCGGAACCTTCAGGTCGAGGCTGCCGCGCACGTTCGCGTGCAGGCGGAAATCGACCGGTTGGCGGCCGTCGGCGAGTTGCCGGAGCCGGCCTCTCCGGCGTTCATTCAGTGGCTTCACCAGGCATTCTATCTCGACGCGTCTGAGAGCTTCTTGAGCGTTCGCGGTCGAGGCGAAAGCTATATCATGAGTCCGGGTCACTGGCGAGCGCACGAGGACCAAGACGTGGCCGTGGGACGCCACGTACCTCCATCGAGTACGCGCGTCGACGCCTTTATGACGTACTTTGCAGAACGCTACGCGCTCGAGGGGATGGGAAAGGCCTCCCGGATCACAGCGACGGCTGCGGCCCACCATCGCTTCAACTACATACATCCGTTTCCGGACGGCAACGGCCGTGTCAGTCGTTTGATGAGCCACGCGATGGGCCACGTCGCAGGAATCGGCGCGCACGGGCTATGGTCGGTTTCGCGCGGGCTCGCGCGCGGTCTTGCGGATCGGGCGGAGTACAAGATTATGATGGATTCGGCTGACGCCCCACGCGAAAACGACTTAGACGGCCGAGGCAACCTTTCCGAGCGGGCTCTGCGCGAATTCGTGCTCTGGTTTCTCCGCGTCTGTATCGACCAGGTGAGGTTCATGAGTGGCCTGTTCGACTTGAACTCGCTCGCTCGGCGCCTGCGTGCCCTCGCGGAGCAAGACGAGCGGCTGAAGCCGGAGACGGGAAGACTCCTGGTGGAGGCTGCCGTACGTGGCGAATTCGAGCGAGGCGAGGCTTCCCGGATCACGGGAGCACCAGAGCGAACGGCAAGGCGTTTGCTGAACGATGCGATCTCGGCAGGCTTACTTGCCTCGGATACACCGAAAGGTCCGGTTTCGTTACGGTTTTCGCCCGACTCGGCAGACGTGCTCTTTCCGCGCCTTTTTCAATCGATCTGAACGGCGAAAGCGTCTGCCGGCAGCGGAACGGGCCGGAAGACCTGCGCAGAAATTGTGATCGGCACGTCCGGCCATTGCAGCTAGCTCACGTCGACTCACGTTGACCAGTATTCTAAGCCGGCCACCTGCCGCCCGCGTTAACGGACGAAGATGCTCGGGAGCTCAATGGGAGCCGGCCGCCTCCTTTAGGTGGTGAAGAGCGGCACGGGTCTTTTCGAGGAGCACCGCGTTCCTTTTGTTGAGCTCCTCCTCGTGCACGCCGGCGGCGTCGCGCGCGCGGTCGGCTTTCTCGTCGAGCTTTGCAGTAATGGCAGCGGCGGCCTCGCGCGCGCGGTCGACTTTCTCGTCGAGCTTCGCAGTACTCGCAGCGGCGGCCTCACGCGCGCGGTCGACCTTCTCGTCGAGCTTCGCAGTACTCGCGCCTGCGGCGTCGCGCGCGCGGTCGACGGCCTGTTCGAGGTGCAAAGCGGCATCCTCGAAGTGTCTCTTCGCGGCGGCGTCGTGTTTGGCGGCAGCGTCTCTCAGCGATGCGGCGAGTCGCTTTGCGTGCGCAGTCGCATCGTCGACACCGGCCTCGAGAGCGGCGCCGTTCTTTGCTGCGTTCGCTTCGATCTTCGCGTGCAGTTCCAACGCTTCACGACGGAAGCGGTCCGGCGTTCCCGGGTTATCGCTCATTGTGTCCTCCAAGAGGCGTACGTTCCACGCCCCGGGCTTTCATGGTGAACGTGAACGTATGCGACACCCTTCCTCGGAATCCTTACCGGCGCGCGCTTAGATGTGAGATTCGGAAGACCACATAACCGGAAGGGAAGTAGCCGTACCGGGAGCGCGCCTTACGTCGCCGCGTGCTGAGGGCAGACAAGCAAGCTAAAGCTCGAAGAGGGGGCGCGTGCGCCCGCGCGGCGCTTTTTCGGGAGCGGAACGCGCGTTAGCCCGATTGGGCTATAATCCCGTACATGAGCGTCAAAGCACAGTTTCCGGCCGAGCAGAGCGCGGCGGGCGAGTTCGAGCGTCAAGAGGACGCGTTTCGCGGCTGGGTCAGCGCCGACGGCAGCTCGGGGTTCCCCGCCGAGGCCGGGCGCTACCACCTCTACGTGTCGCTGGCCTGCCCGTGGGCGCACCGCACGGTCATCGTCCGGCGCCTGCAAGAGCTCGAAGACGCGATCGGGATGACGGTCGTCGATCCGATCCGCGACGAGCGCGGCTGGCGCTTCGGCGAGGGGCCGGGCTTCTCGCCGGACCCGGTTAACGGCTTTACCTTCTTGAGCGAAGCCTACCTGGCGAAGGACCCGTCGTATCGCGGACGGGTCACGGTTCCGGTGCTCTGGGACAAGGCGACGCGTTCGATCGTCAGCAATTCCGACGACGATATCATGCGCATGCTCGAAACCGAGTTCGCGGCGTTCGCGAGCAACGCGTACGATTTCTATCCCGCACCGTACCGCGCCGAGATCGACGCGCTCAACGAGAAGATCTACCGGGAGGTCAACAACGGCGTCTACCGCGCCGGCTTCGCAACGACCCAACTCGCCTACGAACGCGCGGCGCTGCGGGTATTCCACCTGCTGGACGAACTCGAAGAACGCCTGGCCGCACGCCGCTACCTATTCGGCGCGCTGCCGGTCGAAACGGATTGGCGGCTCTTCGTGACGCTGGTGCGCTTCGATGCGGTCTACTACGGGCACTTCAAGTGCAACCTGTTCCGAATCGTCGATTACCCGAACCTGTGGGGATATCTGCGCGACCTCTACCAGATCGACGGCGTCGCGGAGACGGTGAACCTCGACCACATCAAGCGCCATTACTACGCGACGCACGACGGCATCAATCCGACGCGCATCGTCCCGATCGGACCCGTGCTCGACTTCGCCTCGCCGCACGGGCGGGAGCGGCCGGCCGGCTGATGCGCTCGCTCGCTGGAGGGTTGCGCGGCGAGCGTTCGCGAAGCGCCGTTCGACTGCCGTTCGCACTAAGGAGGCCGCCCGTGTCGCGCATGTCCCGCTCTTCATCTCAGGCAGCATCGCTGTTCGCAATTGCCGCGGTGCTCGGTCTCGCGGCGCCCGGCGGGGCGGCGCGCGGGCCTGCGGTCCTGGCGGACGCGCCGGCGCCCGCGCCGACCGCAGCCTACACGGGCCCGCGTCCGAAGATGGCGGTCCTCAACTTCTCCACGCGCGGCCTGACCTCGAACTGGTGGGGCAACTTCGAACCGGGCGTCGCCCTTTCGGATCTGGTGACCGACGAACTGGTCAACTCGAATCGCTTCAACATGCTCGACCGCTCGCATCTCGATGCGACGCTCTCGGAACACCAGCTCGCGGCCAGCGGTGAAGTCGACCCGCAGAGCGCGATCACGGCCGGCCACCTGCTCGGCGCGCGTTACTTGCTGGTGGGGAATATCTTGCAGCTCGATCAAACGGGCGCCAGCGGCGGCGGGCTCGGCGGGATTCTGCCCGGGTATGCGGGCGCAGCCGCCGCGGGCGTGCATACGCACCGCGTGACGATCAAGGTGGCCGTCCACGTTCTCGACGCCAAGACCGGTCAGATCGTACAGAGCTTTCAGGACGAAGAAACGCGCTCGGGAACGTCCTTCGGGGTAGGCGGCTTCGGCGGCGGCGTCGCCGGCGGCTACAGCAACGAGCAGTTCATCAATAGCGATATGGGCCATCTGATCGACGACGAGGCCAAGAAGATCACGGCCGACATCGATCCGTCCAAGTTCAACTCGGGACCGGTTGCGCCGGTCTTGCGCGGGCACATCGCCTCGGTCGACAGCGGCACGGTCATCATCAACCTCGGCTCGGGGGCGGGCGTGCAAGCGGGCATGATCTTCGATATCATCAAGACCAAGACGGTCATCGATCCCGATTCGCACCAGGCGCTTTCGGTGGACGAGCAGATCGGCAAGCTGCAGATCGATAGCGTCAGCGCGAACGCGTCGGTGGGCCACGTCGTCTCCGGGCGGGCGGCCGTCCGGGTTACGGTGGTATCCGAACCGCAGCTATAGTGAAACAAGCCGGGCGGGCCGCCCGTTATCGTGGCATGAATGCTTCTACTTCGGCTCGCGCCGGGCGCGCATTCGCCCTTGCCGCAGCGTTCGCGTTCGCCTGTGCGGCGCTGCCGGCCGGGGCGCAACAGTCCGTACCGGCCAACACGCAGATCGACGCGATACTCGACACTCAGGACATCAACACGAAGACGGCTCAGGTCGGCGACGGGTTCACGATGGACGTGGTCGCGCCGTACCCGAGCGGCAATCCCAGCTTTTCAGGGGCGCGGATACGAGGCCACGTCGCGGACGTGGTGAAGGCCGGTCAAGGCAGATCGGCCCGCATGAGGCTGGCCTTCGACTCGATCGTGTTCGCGGACGGCACGAGCGTGCCGATCGAAGCCGCGGTCACGAACTCGCCGGGTAAGAACGAAAGCACGACCGCGCGGCGCGGGCTCGGCGCGCTGGTCGGAATGGCGGTCGGGAGCCAGACGATCGGCCGCATCATCGGCGGTTCGGCCGGCCTGGTGGTCGGGTTGCTCGGCGGTGCCGCGGGCGGTTTCTTGTACGCGAAGAACGACCGGCCGAATTTCAATATCGCGAAAGGTACGGCGATCGTGATCAGCACCACGTCGCCGCTCGAAGTCCCCCGGCGCCAAGCCGGTCAGTAACCCGGTCCTCGCCTTCAACGGCGGTTCGAGCAGTTGGAAATGCGAGCTCTACGCCGGGCTCGCCGCGGACGCGCGTCCGGTCTGCGAACCCGATGCGTCGGTGCGGCTCGCCTGGGAACACGGTAGCGCTCGCGCGTCGCTAGCGGCCGTCCGCCGCGGCGGGGCGTCCTTCACGCAGCAGATCGAAGCGGGGCGAGGCGGCGGCGACGCGGTCCACGCCGTCTGCGATGCGCTGGAACGGCTCGGGATCGATCTGGGCACGATCGTGGCGGTGGGCCACCGGATCGTGCACGGCGGGCCGGATCTGCGCGCGTCCGTCCGCGTCGACGCGGGCGTCGAGCGCGCGCTCGAAACGCTGCGCCCGCTGGCGCCGGCGCACGTGCCGCGCGAGCTCGCCGCCCTGGACGCAACGCGCGAACGCTTCGGCGCGGCCGTTCCACAGGTCGCGGTCTTCGACACGACCTTTCATCGCACGTTGCCGGACTTTGCGGCGACGTACGCCGGTCCGTACGAGTGGCTCGCGCGCGGCATCCGGCGTTACGGCTTCCACGGCATCAACGTCGCATATTGTGTGGAGCGCGTGGCGCAACTGCTCGGCCGCGACGCGGCACCGCAGCGGCTCGCGGTCGCGCATCTCGGCAACGGGTCGTCGGTCACGGCCGTGCTCGGCGGTCGCAGCGTCGACACCTCGATGGGGTTCACGCCGATGGACGGCCTGATGATGGGCACGCGCTCGGGCGCGGTCGATCCCGGCATCTCGATCTACCTGATGCGCGCTGCCGCGGCGCGCGGCCTCGACACCGCCGCCGCCGCCGACGAGCTGGACGAGGTGCTCAACCGCCGTTCGGGACTGCTCGGTTTGGGCGGGCACTCGTCCGACGTGCGCGACGCATTGGCGGCGGAAAGCGCCGGCGACGCGCGCGCGCGGCTGGCGCTCGAGGTCTTCACGCACCGTGCCGCCTCGACGCTGGCGGGACTGCTGTCCTCGCTCGGCGGGCTCGACGCGCTGGTCTTCACGGCCGGCATCGGCGAACACGCGGCGGCGATTCGCGAGCGCATCTGCGCGCGGCTGGCGTTCACCGGTCTTGCGCTCGACGCCGGCGCGAACCGGACTGGGGCCGGCGACCGCGACGTCGCGAGCGAGGCATCGCCCGTGCGCGTCTTCGCGATCGGCGCGCGCGAAGAGTGGTTCATCGCGCGCGAATGCGCGCGCGTCCTGAGCCTCTGACCTGCGCTGAAAATCGCTTCCCGCTACGGGGCGGTGAGGTGCGCGAGCAGCCAGCTGCGACGCTCGTCCGTCGCAGCGTCGAGCGTCAAGGCGTGATCGGCGGGGTAGGTGCGAACGGTCTTATCGGGCTGTGAGACGGCGGCTGCGAAGGCGTGCGCTTTCGCGCTCGGCACGTAGCGGTCGCGCGCGCCGAATTGCAGCAGGCTGGCCGAGAAGGTCGCACGTGCGAGGGCGGCCGGAATATCGAACGCCGCCATCTGCGCTTCGTACGCGGCCCGATCGGCCGGCGGGCGGCCGGTATCGAGCAAGAACCACTCCGCGAACGTGACCGTCGGCGCCACGAACACGACGTCGCGCACGCGCGTGTCGGCTCCGGCCAGCAGGGCACCGTACATCGCGCCGAAGTCGTGGCCGACGAACGCGAGGCGCTTGCGATCGACGCCGTTCGTCCGCGTCAGGACGTCGAGCGCGCGCCGTAACGCGATGACGACCGCGACCGAGTCCGCCGCATCGCTCGCCGTCGACCGGACGCGCGCGAACCACTGCGGCTGCGACCAGGGCTCGTCGGGAAGGAGCGACACGATACCGCGCCGCGCGAGCCATTCCGCGTCCGCGAGAAACTCCGTTCGGTTCGTCGTGGCCGGGTCTCCCAGCCAGTGGGCGAACAGCACGCCCGGCATCGAGTCGAGCGGGTCGCGCGGCTGGACGAGCGCGGCGCGAACGACGGCGTTGCCGGAACGGAAGGCGATGTCGGAAACGCGCACGCCCCCGTCGGCCGTCCGGCTATCTTCGGTGACGAGCTCGAGCGGCGCGTACACGTCGTACTCGAACGACGGCGCCGCCGTCGCGTACGAACGGCCGGCCCAAAGAGCCAGCAGCAGTCCGAGCGCACACGCGGCCAACCTCGCATTCACGGGTAAACGATACACAGTCGAAAGAAGCCGGGCAACCTGCGTCAAAGGAAAGTCGATGAACGATCTCGACCGCAAGTCCTCGTTCGCGTTCTTCGAGCCTTCGGAGTTCATCGGCGCGTGGTCGGCCAAGACCGATTCGTACGCCTCCCGCCTGCCGGCGCGACCGCGCGCTACCCTGTCGCCGCGCCTGTGCGCGCTGGCCGATGCGGCGCTGGCGGTATCCGCGGTGGCCTCGATCTTCGCGATCCCGCTGCTGATCCTGCTCGTCAGCATGCGCTGAACGCGGGCCCTGCGTTCGGGGACGCGGCGGGGACCGCGCGACGGCGCTGCGAACCGCGCCACGTATGAACCGGTCCTTCTTTCTCGGCGCGCTCGTCCTCGCTCCGGTTGCCGCCGCGGCCGCGACCAAAGCGCCGCCCACCGTCACCTTGCCCGACGGGCTCAAGTACGTCGATCTCAAAATCGGCAAGGGCCCGCAGCCCGCAGCCGGGCAGACCGTACGCGTGCACTACGTCGGCACGTTGCAGGACGGCACGAAATTCGACAGCTCGCGCGACCGCGGTCAACCGTTCGAGTTCGTCCTGGGCGAAGGACGCGTGATTCCCGGCTGGGACGAGGGCATCAAGACGATGCGCGTCGGCGGCCTGCGCAGGCTGATCGTTCCGCCGCAGTTGGCGTACGGCGACCAGGGCGCCGGCGACAAGATCCCGCCCAACGCCACCCTCGTCTTCGACATCGAATTGCTCGGCATCGAGTGACCGGACGCCGCCGGCTCGAACTCGTTACCGATATCGGTGACGGGATCGTGCAACTGCGCCTGCCGATGGCGGGCAACCCGCTCGGGTACATCAACGGCTATCTGCTCGAGGACGTCGACGGCTACACGCTGATCGATTGCGGCTGGAAGGCCGGCGACGTGCTCGAGGCGCTGCACGCGGGGCTCGCGAGCCTCAGCCTCGCGTTGACGGACGTGCGGCGCCTGCTGGTGACGCACTTCCACTTCGACCACTACGGCCTCGCGGGCACGCTGCTGCGCGGCGGCGTCCGGGAACTCGGAATGCACCGGCTCGATTGGGAATTCGCGCAGCGGATCCTGACCGACGAAGCGCAGGCCGATGCGGAAGCGGACCGCTGGATCGAACGCAACGGACTGCGCGTCGACGTGGCGCTGGAAGAAGAAATACACCACCGCCGTACCGAGTTGACCGAGCCGACGCGGATTCTCGAAGACGGCGAATCGGTCGGGCGCCTGCGCGCGGTGTGGACGCCGGGGCACTCGCCCGGTCACCTGTGTTTCGTCGATACGTCGAGCGGCCGCATGTTCACGGGCGATCACGTGCTCGACCCGATCACGCCGCACATCGGCGTTTGGCACGAGCAGCGCGGCGATCCGCTCGGCGATTACATCGCCTCGCTTCGCAAGGTCGACGCGCTCGGGGCCGCCGGCGTCTTCCCCGCGCACGGCGAGCCCTTCCCCGACCTGCACCGCCGCATCGACGAGTTGCTCAGGCACGAAGCGACGCGCGAGGCCCACGTGATCGACACGCTCGAACGCGAATCGGCGAACGCGACCGCGGTGGCCCGCACGCTGCGCTGGACCCGGCGCGAGCGGGCGTTCGAAGAGCTCTCTCCCGCGCACCAGCAGTTCGCCGTCGCGGAGACGCTCGCGCACCTCGAACACCTGCGCCGCGCTGACACGGTCAGCCGCTCGGCCGACGGTTTCGTCTACACGTTGGGGAGCTGACGCTCAAGGTGAGCGATGTCGTTGAGGCGCAGCAATAACGCCGGCCCGTCGCCGAAGCGCACGCTGTTGAGCGACGTGTTGCCGATCGGGAAGAAGAAGTCGCGCGCGACGCCGAGCATCTGCGCCAGATAGGCGTTGATCGAGCCGGCGTGCGAGACGATCGCGACGTGCGCGCCCGGATGCCGTTCGACGATCTCGTCGACGGCGCTCGCCATGCGCGCGCGGACGTCGGCGCCGGGCTCGACGTCGGGTAAGATCGACCAGCCCCCGTCGCGTACGGCCACCGCGGCCATCGTCGCCAGCCGCTCGCGCACGGCGCGGGCGCGTTCGGAGGCGGGAACGGACTCGAGCGTCTCCTCGCCGAGGTAGACTTCGCGCAACCGCTCGTCGGTCCAGACGTCGAGCCCGGCCGCGCGCGCGACGGCGTCGGCGGTCTCGCGCGCGCGGCGCGTGGGGCTCGAATAGACCGCCGCCAGCGGCGTCGTCGCGAACATCCGTTGCGCCAGCGCTTCCGCCTGTGCGGCGCCCTTCGCGCTCAGGCCGAGCACGTCGTAGCCCGTCGACGGATCGAGCTCCGCATCGAATTCCGGCACCGCGTCGGCGTGCCGGATGAAGTGAACGATGGTCTTCATGAGGGCTCTATACGGGGCGCCGGCTGCCCCGCTCCCCCCGGGGCGGTGCAAACGACCCGAAGGGCGAGGTGCGTGCCGCACGCGAAACCGGCGCGATGACGCAAGCTGTTTTCGAAGACCTCGCGGCGCTGGAACGGGCCGTCGGAACGCGCGTGGCGCAGAGCGCCTGGTTGACGGTCACGCAGCCGATGATCGACGAATTCGCCGAGGCGACCGGCGACCATCAGTGGATCCACGTCGACCCGGAGCGAGCCGCCCGCGAATCGCCGTACAAGACCACGATCGCGCACGGTTTCCTGACCTTAAGCCTGCTCTCGAGCATGACCGGCGGGGCGATCGCCTTGCCGGGCCGCCGTCTTTCGCTGAATTACGGCTTCGACCGCGTGCGTTTCATCGCGCCGGTTCCGGTCGATTCCGAGATCCGCGGGAACTTCACGCTCGAGTCGTTCAAACGGATCGAGGACGGCGCGCACGTCTCCTGGGCCGTCCAAGTCGAACGGCGCGGCAGCGACAAGCCCGTTCTGGCCGCGCTGTGGCTCTCGCGTCTCATCGGCTAGCGCCGGTGTGCCGCAATGGTGGCACACCGGGGCGGTAACGTAGGGCCATGAGAAGACTGGACACCGCCCCCGCGCCGTTCGCTCCCGGCGCCGATTTCGAGCGCAAGGTGCGCGAGTTCGCGCGCCAAGTCGCCAAGCGCCACCGGGGCAGGCCGCTCGACCCGGCGCAGCTGGTCGTGGCCTTGCGCGGCTATCACCGGGCGCTCGCGGTCGTCGCCGAGGTGCCCCCGCTCGACGACTCGCTGTTGGCGCTTGCCGTGGCCGAGTATCGTGCCGCCCGCGGCGTTCGCCGCCCGGCGGCGGCATGAACGGCATCGAGTTCCTGCGCGGGGACATCACGCGCATCCGGGCGGACGCGCTGGTCACTGCCGCCAACTCCGCCCTGGCCGGCGGCGGCGGCGTGGACGGCGCGATCCACCGGGCGGGCGGCCCGAGCATCCTCGAGGCCTGCCGCGCGATCGGTTCCTGCCCCACCGGCAGCGCGGTGATCACCGCCGCGGGCCGCTTGCCGGCGGACTACGTGATCCACGCGGTCGCGCCGCGCTACAGCGGCAAGCCGCGCGACGCCCGGTTGCTGCAGTCCGCGTATGCCGCGTCGCTGGAGCTCGCTCGGCAACGTAGCCTGCGCTCGATCGCCTTTCCTTCGCTCGGCACGGGGGCGTACGGCTATCCGGTGGCCGAAGCGGCCCCGATTGCGGTCGCGACGGTTCGGGAGCATCTGTCCGGGAAGACCTCGCTCGAGCGGGTCACGTTCGTGCTCTTCAGCGAGCAGGATCTCGCGGCGTATCGTGCCGCCGCCGGACGCGTTCCGGTAAGCGGGCCTGCTGAAACGCCCGCACCTGAGGTGAGATAGTAGGAGAGACCCCCGGCGCGGGTTCCCTCAGGAGGTGGAATGACATGATGGCTCGCTCGACCGCTCTTACCGTGGCTTTGGCCGTTCCGCTCCTGGCCCTGGCGTCGCTGTTCGCACCTGCGGCCGGCAGCGACCCCGCGCCGCAGGCCGTTGCGGGTTCGCGCACGGCCGTGCTGGCCGGCGGCTGCTTCTGGGGCATGGAGGCTGTGTTCGAGAACCTCAAAGGTGTCAGCAGCGTGGTTGCCGGCTTCGCCGGCGGATCGGCCGATACGGCCCAGTACGAAACGGTGAGCACCGGCAGCACCGGGCACGCGGAATCCGTCAAAATCACCTACGATCCCAAGCAGATCTCGTACGAGCAACTGCTCGACGTGTTCTTCACCGTCGCGCACGATCCGACGGAACTGAACCGGCAAGGCCCCGACGACGGCACCCAATACCGCTCGGCGATCTTCTATGCCGACGATTCGCAGCGCACCGAGGCGGAGAAGGTGATCCGCGCGCTGACGGCTGCCAGGGCGTTCCCCGCTCCCATCGTGACCCAGGTCGTCCCGCTACGCGGTTTCTACGCCGCGGAGGCCTACCACCAGCACTTCGCGCAGCTGCACCCGAACTATCCGTACATCGTCATCAACGATGCGCCGAAACTCGTCGTGCTGCGTCAGCGTTTTCCGCAGCTCGTGAAAGCGGCGGCTAACTGACGCTCTCGCGGCCCCCGCCGCCGTGAAGCTGCGTTTCGTTCGTCTCGCGGCAAACGGCGTGTTCGCATCTGCAACGAATGTTCGTAGGGTCGCGGCCGTCCGACGAGGCGCAGTACGCGGAACAGGTCGCCGTTTCGAGCGGAACCTCGCACAGGCACGCCAGGTTCTCACAGCGCGTCGTCGCTTCTCCAACCATGTCTCGACCGTTCCCGGGTCGGCCCGATACCAAACGAGCGCGGGCCGCGATGAACCTGACCGGCCGGTCGCGAAGGGCGCGACCGTGTCCCTCTCGGAACTTCCCGGCTTCGTCTCGCTTGCGCCGGAGCTCCAAGCGCTCTTGGTACGCGTGGAAAGCGGCGACGACACGGTTCGGCCGCAGCTACTGGAGCGGGTGGCCGACGCGCTCAACGTGTTCATCGGCCTGGATCTGCTGCAATACGTGTTCATGCCGAGCGCCGAGGAGGACGGCTCGGAACCGATCGAGATCGATCTGATCGTGCCGGTCGAATCCGAGCCCGCGGCCATCGCCTGGTTCAGCGTCGACGAGGCCGGCTACGACGAGTTCCGCGACGCCGTGACGCTGTTCGGGGACGTGGCCGACATCCTGAACCCGCCGATCGTCCTGGACATCAACGAGGACCAGGAGTAGGGTTGCCTTCCCGCGCTGGACCCGGCAGGGTATAATGGGGCCATGATGTCTCGCAAAACGGTGCAGCCATAGCTGCCCGCGGCTCCTACAATCGCTCTCCGCGCTCGTCGCGGCCTAGTGAAGAACCCTCCAAAGAGGCTCCGCTCGAGCTCTTCGGAACGATCAAGCAGGTCTTCCCTAGTACGACCTTCGCGGTCGAACTCGAAAACGGGCAGACGATCCTGGCCCACATCGCCGGCCGCCTGCGCCGGCACCGCATCAAGATTCTGCCCGGCGACCGGGTCGATCTCGAGATGTCGCCGTACGATCTGACCAAGGGCCGGATCGTCTACCGGTATCGCGCCGGAGAGGCTCGCCGCTCCTAACCGCCCCGAGCGCGGCGCATCGCTGCGCCGCGCCTGCCTGCCGGTTATTCGACGGCGGCGGGGTCGCTCGATGCGTCCTCGATGTCCGTGATGATGTCCGCGCCGTGCAGGATTTCGCGAACCGGGGCTCCCCCTTCGCGAAGCGGATCGCTCACGACGGCGTAGTGCGCGTGCCCGTGCCCGTGCCCGTGGCTGTCGTCGGCATGGAGCGTGCCCGCGAGAATGCGCCCGTCGGCGAGCGTGACCCGGACGGGTTTTCCAACGAATTCCTTGATCTCGTCATCGGTCATGGATGTGGTCCTCTCCGGAAGTGCGTGGTGCGTCGAGCCCGTCCGTACCCCATTGGCGCGCAGCCTGCCGGGACCCGCCGGGGATCTACATCGGTGCGTCGTTCTGATGCTGAGCGTACTGGTGGGCGTCGAAGTACCAATCGGGCAGCGAGTCCGGGAAGCTGATATCGCGGAACGTGTAATCGACGGTCGAGCCGTCGCCGGTGTAGCCGTCGCCGACGACGCCGTGAATGTCGGTGACGACCGGCCGCCCCTCGAGTTCGCCCATCGTTATCGTGAAAGTGACGCCGTACACGTCGTTCGTACCCAGAATGAAGAGCTTGTCGGTGGCGATCAGCTTCTTGAGCTCCAGGGTCGATTTGTCCACCCACAGCTCGCGCAGCCGGTTCCGATCCGGATCGCGCGTTGGCAGCACTTTGAGGTGCAGCTCGTCGCCCTCGGTTTCCACCGAATCCACGCGGTAGTCGAATTCACCGACCGTGGTCACGACGCCGATCACCGGCAACGCCGCCTCCGCGCTCGGCTCCGGCGTCGGCACGAACGAAATCGGATGGGCGTGCAGCGGCGCCGGCTCGAACAGATCGGCGGTGGGCGGCCCCGGGTCGCGATCTTCGTTGAAGGCCGGGCGCTCGAAGACCAGTTCGCCCCGGTTGATACTGCGGTAGACGCGGCGCGACAGCGCGGCGCGATCGCTCGACCGCACCCAGACCTTTTCTTTATAGCTCTCGGCGTAATCGGGGTAGCCCTGATCGGTGAGCTGTTTTCGTTCGATCGTATAGACGACGTACGGCGGAGGCGGCCGGTGCGAGCGGAATTTCGCGCGGATCGCTCCGAGGAGGCGTTGCGGCGTCGGCAGGGGCGTGGCGGCAGGAGCGGGGCTCGAAAGGGCCGCTGCGAGCAGAAGGGCGTGCATCGCCCGGCCATTTCGCTGCCCGGTGCGCGTGGCCCGTTTAGGCTGGGTAGCGAGGCAAGATTTTTCCTCCACGCGCGCCGTTAGCTGCTTCGCCGCTTGGCTGCATGCCGTGCCCGGCCGCCGGCGGGCCGTCGCGGGCCGTGACGGGCACCGTCGCGAAACGGGGCGGTCGTGGAGTGGTTGCGATTCACCGGCCTCGAGCGGGCGTACGGCGCGCGTACGATCTTCAGCGGGCTCGAGGGCGCGTTGCGGGACGGGATGAAGGTCGGCCTCGTCGGTCCCAACGGCGCGGGCAAGTCGTCGCTGGTCCGTATCTTGGCCGCGCTCGACGAGCCCGACGGCGGTTCCGTCGTTCGCGCCCGCGAGGGACGCCTGGGCTACCTGAGCCAGGCAGAAAGCGCCGACGGCGCTTCGACCTTACGCGAGGTGCTCGCGCGCGCGTTCGCCCAGATGCACGCGGAAGAAGCCCGGGTCCGCGAACTGGAGGCGGAACTTTCGCACGCTTCGGAGACGGGCGACGCCGCGCGCGAGGAGCGGGTGCTGCGCCGGTACGGCGAAGCCCGCGAGGCCTTCGACCGCCACGGCGGCGTCGGCAACGAACGCCGCATGCGCGCGATGCTGGCGTCGTTCGGTTTCGCGGAGTCCGACCTCGACCGCCCCACGAGCGGCTTCTCCGGCGGTCAGCGGACGCGCGCGGCGCTCGCGCGCATGCTGCTCGAAGAACCCGATTACTTGATTCTCGACGAGCCGACCAATCATCTCGACATCGAGACCGTGCGCTGGCTCGAGGATTTCTTGCGCGAAGATCCGCGCGCGGCGCTGGTCATCTCGCACGACCGCTACTTCCTGGACCGCGTCGCGAACGCGATCTGGGAGCTCGACGGCGGCGAACTCGCCCGTTACGACGTTCCCCAGGGGCGCGCGTATTCGGCGTACGTCGCGGAAAAAGCGGCACGACGCGAACTCGCCGAGCGCGAATACGAGCGCTTCCGCGACGACGAGCGGCGCCGCAAGGCGGTCATCGCAGAACTGCGCACCCACGGTTCGCACAACTACTCGCACGTCCGCAGCCGCGAAAAAGCGCTGGCGAAGATGGAGCGCGTCGATGCGCCGAAAACGTCGCAGCAGTCGATCTCGGTCAAGCTCGAGGCGGCGCGTCGCGCGACGAGCGGTTTGGCGCTGACGGCTCGCGCTCTCGGCGTTGCCTACGCGGTGCCGCTCTTCGCGAACCTCTCGCTCGAACTCGCGCGCGGCGAACGTCTGGCCGTGGTCGGCCCCAACGGCGCCGGAAAATCCACGCTGCTCGCGGTCCTGGCGCACCGGCGTTCGCCCGACCGCGGCAGCGTCAAGCTGCTGGACGGCGTGACGACCGCGTACTTCTCGCAGGACGCAGCCGACGAACTGCCGCCGGGACGTTCGGCCGTCGAGGCCGTCCTCGACGGCGCGACGGTTTTGCCTGAAGAAGCGCGGGGATTGCTGGGGCGCCTCGGGCTGGGCGGCGATGCCGGCGACAAGCCGGTCGAGGCGTTTTCGGGCGGCGAACGGCGGCGGATCATGTTAGCGTGTTTGATGGCGCGAAGCGCCGATCTGCTGTTTCTCGACGAGCCGACCAACGATCTGGACATTCCCAGCCGCGAGGCGCTGGAAGAGGTGCTCGCGTCCTACGGCGGCGCGATGGTAGTCGTCTCGCACGACCGTTACTTGCTGCGGCGGCTGGCCGACCGCGTGCTGTGGCTCCACGACGGAATCGCGCAGACGATCGAGGGCGGCTACGAGCGCTTCGAGGAAGCGCAGCGCTCCGGCGTCGCGCCTCCGCCTCCGCCGAAACCGGTCGACCGCGTTCCGGCGCCCGCGGCGCTCGAACGCGAAGCGCGCCTGCAGCGCGAACGCGACGCCCGGGAACTCGCGGCGTGCGAGCGCGAGGTGGCGCGACTGGACGCGGAGCGCGCGCTGCTGGAGCGCGAGTTCGCCGATCCGGCGATTTACGGCGACCGCGAGCGCGTCGCGGCGCTGGAACGGGAGCTCGAAGCCGTGCGGGCGGCGTTCGAGGCGGCCTTCGCGCGCTGGGAAACCCTGCTCGAAGCCTCGACGGCGACGTCCGCATGATCGCCGGTGCGACCTTCCGGACCGTAACGGCCAACGGGCTCGATTTCGAGGTCCTGACCGCCGGCGAAGGCGACCGGTTGGCGCTGTGCCTGCACGGATTTCCCGAACACGCGCAGTCGTGGCGCGCGCAGATCCCCGTGCTCGCGGACCTCGGGTACCGCGTCTGGGCGCCGAACCAGCGCGGGTACGGCAACACGACCCGCCCGCCGCACGTCGAGGACTACGCGATCGAACGCCTGATGGAAGACGTAGCCGCGTTGATCGACGCGTCGGGCGCGCGCTCGGTCACGCTGATCGGCCACGATTGGGGTGCCGCGGTCGCGTGGTTCTTCGCGATGCGCGGGATGCGGCCGCTCGAGCGGCTCGTGATCATGAACGTACCGCATCCGGCCGTCTTCTCGAAGTGCCTGCGCCACTCGCGGCGCCAGCGCTTGCGCTCGTGGTATATGGGCTTCTTTCAGATTCCGGCGCTGCCCGAATGGCTGCTCGGCCTCGACGGAGCGCGCGCGATCGGCCGCGCCTTCACCTCGACCGCCTGCGATCCGGCCCGCTTCACGCCCGAGATCCTGGCCGTCTACATGGAGCAGGCGCGGCAACCGGGCGCGCTGACCGCAATGCTGAACTGGTACCGCGCGGCCGCCCGCGGCGGCATGCTGCGGCAAGCGAAGCTCGGCTATCCGCCGATCGAGATTCCCACCCTGATGCTGTGGGGCGAAGAAGACGTCGCGCTCGGCAAGGAAACGACCTACGGCACCCACCGCTACGTCCCGGACCTGCGCCTCCACTATCTCCCCGGCGCGTCGCACTGGGTCCAGCAAGATGCCGCCGAGCGGGTCAACGAGGAGCTGGTTCGCTTCCTCGGAGGCGCTTGAGCGGCCACTTCCCGCTTGCTCTCAAGAACAGGATCGATCGGTCCGGTCACGAGCCAAGCGCGAGCCGGAGCAATTCGGATCGTGACAGGTTAGTTCAAGAAAACGTTACGGTGACGTTACATGTGTGGTAACATGAACGGTTAAGCCTCGCAAATCCGTCTCGTCGAGATAGTAGACGGTTACCGAGGATTTACCGACTACGACGTTCGCCGGCCAATATTCACATGTTCCCGGTGGCGGCGTGGCATCGGCGCGAGGCGCGCACAAGCAGGCTACGGGGCTATTATTGATCTGAAACCCTCTTGAGATCGAGAACGTGAATATTCTCCCGCTCTGTAATCTAACGCTCCCGCCGCCCGCCTTCATTCCGGTATAGAAATCGATGAGGATTCCGGAAACGTGCCCTTGAGGGCTAGCGATCGGAGCCGGATAAAACGGCGTCCCGGAGTCGGCAAGTGCGTTGCCGTTCGATGCGACGAAGACGATCGGTAAGATGAAACCAAGAGAGCTCTGCTGCAAGGCCCATACACTTTCTGGAGCGCTTATGATGCCGGCCGTACGAAGCTTACGGCGATTGCGCGTAGCGCGCGACGATGCTCGAACCCGCGAGCGTATGTCCCGTTAGCGCGACGGTCAGCGCGTCGCGCGTCAGGCCGGCCGCCAGGGCGTCGGGCGCGAGGTCCGTCGCGAAGACCGAATAGACGTAATGGTGCGGGGAGTCGCCTTTGGGCGGGCAATAGCCGCGGAAGCCGGACTGGTTCGCCAGGTTCGTACCCGAGACGTACTGCGCCGGCGTTTGCGAGCCGAACCCGGGCGGTATGGCCGTGACCGTCGCCGGAATTCCGTACGCGATCCAGTGCACGGCCGCGCCGGCGCGGGCCCAGTTATCGACGTCGGTGAGCACGATCGCGTAGCTCTTGGTCGCCGGCGGCGCACCGGTCCAAGCCAGGGCGGGTGAGGTATTCGTGCCGCCGCCGCACGCCGGCCGGGCGCCGGCGAGCGGCGCCGGGCCGGCGTCTTGAAAATCGGGCGACGTGACGACGAACGACGCAGCCTGCGCGGCGAGCGGCGCCACCAGGCACAGCAATATCGAGAGCGCGCGCGGCGCGAACATGGATGCGGCGATCAGGATCGGCCGGCGGTGATCCTGATGGCGACGCTCTCGGCGTGCCGGGCGGGCGTGCAGGCCACGGCGATGCGAACCTCGCCGGGCGGAACGTCGATCGAGGCGATGTCGTCGGCGTCGCCGATCGATAACCGTCCCGTCGGGCACGCGATCGAACCCTCGAAGTTGAACGGTCCGCCCGTGCCCCGGCCGACGGTGCAGCGTACGGTCACGTAGGCGGGGGACACGACGTCATCGGGCCGCAGATCCAACGCCGCCAAGTCGACGTCTTGAGCGTGGCGCACGGGTACCGCGACGCAGGTGCTCGTGGCGGCCACGCCGCCCCGTATGTCGGGAGGTTCGAATAACTCCTTGGAATCGGTAATCAGCAGAACGCCCCAGTTGAAGGCGCGCGTCCAGATCAGATCGTCCACCTGCATGTCGTTTCGCCCCTCGCTTGCTCGCTACCCGGCCCAGGGACTTTGCAGTTTCCGCTAGGATGCCGTTTCGTCTGCCGGCGGCCGGGGCCTGGCGAGATGAAGTCGAACGCGTGGGCGGCGAACGTAGCGCTCTCGTAGGAGGCTCCATGAGTGAACGACAGAAGCGGCCGGCGGACCGAGCCGTGGTCCCGGGAAGCGAACGGCTTGCTCCGCCGGGCGCAACCGATACGGGCCCCGCGGACCCCGACGAGCGCACGACGGTCACGATCGTCGTCCGGCCGCGCGCCGCGCTTCCCCAGGCCGGGGGCGAAGGCGTGCACCCGCGCCTCTCGCGTGAAGAGTTCGCCCTGCAATACGGAGCGACTGCCCACGACGCAGCCTTGGTCGAACGTTTCGCTCTCGACGCCGGGCTGCTCGTGATCGAAGCGAGTCTGGCGAGGCGGAGCATCGTCGTGGAAGGCCGCGTCGCCGACGTCGCCCGCGCGTTCGGGACTGAGGTACGGATATTCGAACAAGACGGTGCGAGCTTTCGAGGGCGCACCGGCGACTTGACCGTTCCCGCCGCGATCGCGCCCCTGGTGGAAGGCGTCTTCGGACTGGACGAGCGGCCGCAAGCCCGCGCACATTTCCGGCGCGCCGTCCGGCCCGCGGCCGCGGCCGCCGTGTCGTATCCCCCGACGGAGGTCGCGCAGGCGTACGGCTTTCCGACCGATGCGGACGGTTCCGGCCAGACGATCGGCTTGATCGAACTGGGCGGCGGGTTCGTGCAGTCCGACCTCGACACGTACTTCGCGGGCCTCGGCATCTCGTCTCCCACCGTGATCAGCGTCGGCGTGGACGGCGGGTCGAACGCGCCCACCGGGAATGCGAATTCGGCCGACGCCGAGGTGATGCTCGACATCGAAGTCGCCGGAGCGGTCGCGCCCGGTGCGTCGATCGTCGTCTATTTCGCGCCCAATACGGACCAAGGGTTCCTCGACGCGATCACGACCGCGATCCACGACGCGAACAACAAACCCGATATCGTCTCGATCAGCTGGGGCGGTCCCGAGTCGACGTGGACGTCGCAGGCGCTGTCGAATTTCGACTCGGCCTTCGCAGCGGCCGCAACCCTCGGCGTCACCGTGACCGTCGCGGCCGGCGACAACGGGTCGAGCGACGGCGTCACCGACGGCTCGGCGCACGTCGACTTCCCGGCCTCGAGCCCGAACGTCCTTGCCTGCGGGGGCACGAGCCTGCAATACAACGGCACGGCGATCGCGTCGGAGACGGTTTGGAACGACGGCAGCAGCGGCGGCGCGACCGGCGGAGGCATCAGCGCCGTCTTTCCGTTACCGTCGTGGCAGCAAGGCGCGGGCGTGCCGGTTTCGGTCAACCCGGGCGGCGCCGCCGGCCGCGGCGTCCCCGACGTCGCGGGCGACGCCGACCCGCAGACGGGTTACTCGGTCCGGGTGGACGGCAGCGACATCGCGGTCGGCGGAACCAGCGCGGTCGCGCCGCTCTGGGCGGCCTTGATCGCGCGCTTGAACCAGACGGCCAAGACGCCGCTCGGGTTCGTCAACGCGAGCCTCTACGCGAATCCCTCGGCGCTGCGCGACATCACGAGCGGCAACAACGGCTCTTATAGCGCGGGGCCGGGCTGGGACGCCTGCACGGGGCTGGGTTCGCCCAACGGCGCAGCGCTGGCAAGCGTGCTCGGCAGCGGAAGCGCGGGCTAATTGGGGTCCACGCAAGCGGGGGCTTTGCCTCGCTGCGAGAAATTAGGACGTCCTAAGTCAGCTCGACAGCTTGGTTTGGGTACGCTTGGGATCACACGGCTGCACGAACGGAGTTCTAGCTCGCGCGATGCGAATCTCGTCGTCTTACAACCTACGACGGATTCGATTTCAAGTCGTGCGTTCGCGTCGTCAAAAACAAATAACTAAACGATGAAGATGAAGAGGAAGTGCCTTGTCAATTGATGTATCGTGCCCGGTCTCGAACGGCGCCCGCCCCAACCCTCGCCCCCACGCCCTGGCCGGGGCGCGAACGAATGCGGACTGGTGGCCCAATCAACTGAACCTGAAGATCCTGAACCAAAACTCGCCGCTGTCCAATCCCATGGGCGAGGCGTTCGATTATGCGAAGGAGTTCGAGACCCTCGACCTCCATGCCGTGGTCCGGGACCTCCATGCCGTGATGACCGCATCGCACGACTGGTGGCCCGCGGACTACGGCCATTATGGGCCGCTCTTCATCCGCATGGCGTGGCATAGCGCGGGCACGTACCGGATCGCCGACGGGCGCGGCGGTGCCGGCTCCGGACAACAGCGCTTTGCGCCCCTCAACAGCTGGCCGGACAACGCAAACCTCGACAAGGCGCGCCGGTTGCTCTGGCCGATCAAGCAGAAGTATGGCCGGAAACTCTCCTGGGCCGACCTCATGGTTCTCGCCGGTAACGTGGCGCTCGAATCGATGGGACTGAAGACCTTCGGTTTCGGCGGCGGCCGCGAGGACGTCTGGGAGCCGGACGAAGTCGTTTACTATGGGCCTGAGAGCACGTGGCTCGGAGACGAGCGCTATAGCGGCGATCGCGAACTCGCCGAACCTTTCGGCGCCGTGCAGATGGGCCTCATTTACGTAAATCCTCAAGGTCCTAACGGAAAACCGGATCCGGCCGCCGCGGCCGTGGACATCCGGGAGACGTTCGCACGCATGGCGATGAACGACGAAGAGACCGTCGCACTCATCGCCGGCGGGCATACGTTCGGCAAATCCCACGGTGCCGCGCCGGACACGTACGTCGGTCCGGAACCCGAAGCTGCGCCCATCGCCGAGCAAGGTTTCGGCTGGATCAGCACCTTCGGCAAAGGCAACGGAAACGATACGATCACGAGCGGACTCGAAGGCGCCTGGACCACGAGCCCGGTGACGTGGGACAACAACTATCTCGAGAATCTCTTCAACTACGAGTGGGAACTCACGAAGAGTCCAGCCGGCGCGTACCAATGGACGCCCAAGGACGCATCGGCAGTCGGTACCGTGCCGGATGCGCAGGATCCGTCGAAGCGGCACGCTCCCATGATGCTTACGACGGACCTCTCGCTCAAAGTGGACCCGAGCTACGCGAAGATCGCGAAGCGCTTCTACGAGAATCCGCACGAGTTCGCAGACGCCTTCGCCAGAGCGTGGTACAAGCTGACGCACCGCGACATGGGGCCCGTGTCGCGCTACCTCGGACCGCTCGTTCCCGCGGAGACGCTGCTGTGGCAAGACCCCGTTCCCGCAGTGGATCATCCGTTGATCGGGGATCGGGATGTCGCGGATCTCAAAGCCGCCATCCTGACATCGGGACTTACCGTCTCCGAACTCGTCACGACCGCCTGGGCGTCGGCGTCATCGTTCCGCGGCAGCGACAAGCGTGGCGGAGCGAACGGCGGCCGCATTCGGCTCGCGCCGCAAAAGGACTGGGAGGTCAACCAGCCGGCCGAACTGGCGAAGGTGCTTCAGGCGCTGGAGGCGATCCGGCAGACCTTCAACGGCGCGCAGTCCGACGGCAAGCAGGTCTCCCTCGCGGACCTCATCGTTCTGGGCGGCTGTGCGGCCGTTGAGCAAGCGGCGAAGAAGGCCGGTTACGACGTGGAGGTTCCGTTCTCGCCGGGGCGTACGGACGCATCGCAGGAGCAGACCGACGTGGACACCTTCGCGGTACTCGAGCCGACCGCAGACGGGTTCCGCAACTACCTTCGGCACGGAGACGAGAAATCGGCCGCCGAACTCCTGGTGGATAAGGCGAACCTGTTGACGCTGACGGCTCCCGAAATGACCGTTCTGGTCGGCGGCTTGCGCGCGCTGAATGCGAACGTCGGGCACTCAGAACATGGCGTGTTCACCAAGCGGCCCGAAACCTTGAGTAATGATTTCTTCGTGAATCTGCTCGACATGAGCACGAAGTGGCAGGAATCCGCCACGTCGCCGGGCGTGCTGGAAGGCCGCGATCGAGCGACCGGCGAGCTCAAGTGGACGGGTACCGTCGTCGATCTCGTCTTCGGTTCGAATTCCCAGCTCCGGGCGCTCGCGGAAGTCTATGGGAGCAGCGACGGGCAGGAGGCCTTCGTGAACGACTTCGTGGCGGCTTGGAACAAGGTGATGAACCTCGATCGCTACGACCTCGCGTGATCTGAGCGGGAAGGCCGTTAGAGCCTTTCCCTTGCTGCACACAAGGATCGCATCGGGCAGCCCCCGATGCGATCCTCGTAATGACCTCGTTTCCTTACGGGCGGCCTCGTTGCGCGCTTGGACCAAACGGCCGACACGCCGCTCGGGCTGGCACCAGCGTCGGTGAGCACTAGTACCGCTGCGCGATCTGCTCGCGCAGACGCGTGTCTTTCTCTAGCACGGCCCGCTTAGCACGGCCCGCTCGAAATCTTCCGGCTCGAAGATCTGGCGGATCTCGACCTGATCGCCGTCTTCAAACGGAGCGCGCGAGAACCAAGCGACGATCTCTTCTTGGGACTTCGCCTGGACGATGCAGAAGCCCGCGATCAACTCTTTGGTCTCAGCAAACGGGCCGTCGGTGACGAACGGCTTCGGCCCGGCGAACGTGATGCGCTTGCCCTTCGAGCTAGGCTGCAGGCCCGCGCCCTCCAGCACGATGCCCCCCGCTTTGACGACCTCCTCGCTGAAGGCGTCCATCCGGGCGAGCGCCTCCGCACTGGGCAACTCGCCCGACTCGCTGCGCTCGCTCGCCTTCACGATGACCATAAATCGCATTGTGTACTCCTTACCGTGCGTTAGTTTCTAGTCACACGTCGAGCACGAGGCCCCCAAATCGACAAGTCCACGGATAATTTGCCGGCTCGCCCCAAAATCATCATGCGGCGACCCGTGTCCCCGCTTCTTGCTTCGGCTGTCGAAATCGAACAGAGGACCGCTCCCGCAAGGAGACCGCTTTGCGTATCATCTACGTTGCCTCCTACGTTGCCTCCGAGCGGAGGCACCGCTCGAACGTCCGAGCTGCTGCGCCGAACCCACCCGGGTACCATCTGTCAGCGTCCCTGCGCGACGCCGTGACTGCCAAATTGGCTGCAAAGGGGCAAATGGGAAGTCGTACGGCTTTAGCAACGCATAGGCCGCTCCGCAGGGGCCTGATGTCGATTTCGACCTCCTTCGTTCGACGGGAAGGTAGAAGCATACCCGATAAGGAGAGGCCCATGCGATTTCTAGTCATGGTCAAAGCGAACAAAGAGTGGGAAGGCGAGCTGCCTACCGCCGAGATGGGAGCGTTTAACGAGACTCTGGTGCGGGACGGCGTCATGCTCGCCGCCGAGGGACTGCAACACAGCTCAAGAGGCGCGCGGATCAGCTACGCGAGTCCGCGCCCCGTCGTCACCGACGGTCCGTTCACCGAATCCAAGGAACTCGTAGCCGGTTTCTGGATCCTGCAAGCGCGTTCGAAGGAAGAACTCATCGGGCGGTTCCAGCACTGTCCGTTCGAGCGCGGAGAGCAGATCGAAATCCGGCAGATTTTCGAGGCCGAAGACTTTGCGGGGATCGATGAAGCAACCATGAACCGCCTGGCCCGCGCGCGCGGACTGCGTGAAGTCTCGGAGACTCCGAACGCGAAACCGTGACGAGTTCGGAGTCGGTTCGCGCAATTGAAGCCGTCTGGGGGATCGAATCCCCCAGACTCGTTGCCGCGCTCACCCGCGTCGTTCGCGACATTGGTCTAGCCGAGGAATTCGCGCAGGACGCGTTCGTCTCGGCTCTTTCTCAATGGTCGAGCGACGGTATTCCGCGCAATCCGGGAGCGTGGTTGATGTCGGTTGCGAAACGTCGCGCGATCGACTACTTTCGGCGAGCGCAGACGGCCGAAACCAAGTACAGCTTGCTCGGCCACGAGATGCAGGCTGGGGAATCGGAGGAAACGGTCTTCGCTGCTCTCGACGAGGATTATATCGCCGACGACCTGCTGCGCCTGATGTTTGTCGCGTGCCACCCGGTGCTGTCGGTAGAAGCACGCGTGGCCTTGACGCTTCGCCTGCTTGGAGGTCTCTCGACGACGGAGATCGCGCGAGCGTTTCTTTCATCGGAGCCGACGATCGCGCAGCGAATCGTTCGTGCAAAGCGCTCGCTCGCCGAGGCGCGAGTGCCGTTCGAGTTTCCCGATGCGGCGCAGCGGATGCAACGGCTAACTTCGGTACTCGAAGTAATCTATCTCATCTTCAACGAGGGTTACTCGGCGTCGAGCGGCGACGACATTCTTCGCCCCGCGCTCTCGCAAGAGGCCTTGCGGCTGGGGCGCGTTCTAGCCGAACTAGCGCCCCAGGAGGGCGAGGTGCATGGGCTCGTCGCTTTGATGGAGCTTCAATCATCGCGAGCGCGAGCGCGCGTCGGGGCCTCCGGCGAGCACGTACTTCTTCTAGAACAGGATCGGGCACGCTGGGACCAGATGCTGATCCGGCGCGGGCTTGCTGCGCTCGGGCGTGCGGAACGTTCGCGCCAACCGCTCGGCCCCTATACTCTGCAAGCGGCAATCGCGGCCTGCCATGCACGAGCGCGTACGGCGCAGGAAACCGATTGGGCGCGCATCGCCGCACTCTACGATGCGCTCGCCGAGTTGCATCCCACTGCAGTAGTCAGGCTGAACCGTGCCGTTGCCGTCGGCATGGCCTTCGGACCCGAGAGTGGGCTCGAGCTAGCCGATGCGCTACTCGCCGAGCCCTCGCTCAACTCCTATCATCTCTTGCCAAGCGTTCGAGGCGACCTTCTCGAAAAGCTTAGGCGCTTCGGTGAGGCGCGCGCCGAGTTCGAACGCGCCGCCGCCCTGGCACACAACGCCCGCGACCGCGAGCTGCTTCTCACACGCGCCGCTCGCTGCGCACGAACGTAGGTGCGGCCGCGGCGGACGATTATCCGGACACGCTCGACGCGGAGTCCGTGCAAACCTGGATCCAGCACCATCCCCGACCGTCTGGTGCTCCATCCGCGGGGGCTCGTTCCCTGGCCAAGAACGTCTACGGCGACCCGAAATCGCACTTACCGGGCACTTGACTTACTGTCCGTGCAGTACCGAGAACATGCGCATGCGAGGCGCGGTCGGCGAATCCGCGGGTTTTTCGCAGCGTGGAAGCGTTTGGCAGCGTCGACGCTCTGCCGGAGAATTCGTTCGCGGCGAAGCTCGCGCCGACGTTCGTCGAGAAGCTCGCGGGCGAGCGTCGACGGACCGACGCACTATCCTAATCGAGCGTGAGAACCGCTTTTCCGGTAATATGGCCGGCTTCGAGCGCGCGGTGGGCGTCGGCGACGCGCTCGAGCGGAAACGTCGCGCCGACGTGAACGCGCAAGCGTTCGTCGTCGAAGAGCGTGGCGGCCGAGTCGAGGATGCGGCGCTGGCGTTCGCGTTCTTCCGGCCAGCCGAAGAGCGCCGGAGCGGGCATGAACGTGAAGGACACGCGCAGATTGCGCCGGTTCATCGTGCGCACCAGGCCGTCCGCCCATACGGGCTCGAGATTGGAGACGATGTCGCCGTACGGGCGCACGAGCTCGAACGACGCCGCGAACGCGGCGCCGCCGACCGTGTCGTGCACGACGTCGGCGCCCGCACCGCCGGTCCAGGCGCGCACGGCCTGCGCGACGTCGTCGTTGCGGTAATCGATCGCGAGTTCGGCGCCCAGATCGCGCGCGAGCTCGGCTTTCGCCGCCGTCGACGTGGTCGTCGCGACGCGCGCTCCCGCTAACGCCGCGATTTGGATCGCGAGGTGCCCGACCCCGCCCGCTCCGCCGTGTACCAGCACGAACTGGGCCGGGACGATCCGCGCGCGCTCGCGCAGAGCCTCCCACGCCGTAATCGTCACGAGCGGCGCGGCCGCCGCTTCGGCGAAGGTCAGCGCCGCCGGTTTGTGCGCGACGTACCGCTCCTGGATCACCTTGAACTCGGCGTAGGTGCCTTGCGCGGCGCCGAAACCGCCGTCGCAAAAATAGACCTCATCGCCGAGCCCGAAGCGCGTGACCTCGCTGCCGACGCTTTCGACGACGCCGGCGGCGTCCCAACCCAAGATCAGCGGCGGGGCGCCCGTAAACGGGCCGCGCGTCCGCAGCTTGTAATCCACCGGGTTGATTCCGGCCGCCAGCACGCGCACGCGAACGTCGCGGGGCGAAGCGAGTTCGGGCGTAGCGACGTCCTGCAGCTGCAGGACGCTCGCGTCGCCCGTCGCCGTCATGACGGCGGCGCGCATCAGCCGGTACGGCGGCCCGTCGCGCGCCGGGCCGGGGCCGCGAATTGAGCGGGCACGGGCGGCGGCAGCGGCGGGTTCTTGGTCCGGTTCAAGCGCCGGCCGAGCGCCCGCTCGATCTGAGCGAAGTACTTCTCTTCGTCCGGCGCGACGAACGTGATTGCGTCGCCCGTCGCTTGGGCTCGGGCGGTCCGGCCGACCCGGTGGACGTAGTCTTCGGGCACCATCGGCACGTCGTAATTGACGACGTGGCCGAGTTCGACGATGTCGATGCCGCGCGCCGCGATGTCGGTTGCGACCAGGACGCGGTACTTTCCGCGTTTGAAGTCGTCGAGCGCGCGGGTGCGCTGCGCTTGCGAGCGGTCGCCGTGAATCCGCTCCACCGGGATCGAGTGCTTGCCGAGCGTCGCGGCCAGCCGGTTCGCCCGCGCTTTCGTTCGCGTGAACGCGATCGCGCTAAAGATACTATTGTCCTTGAGCAATTCGACGAACAGGTCGGCTTTGCGCTGCTGGTCGATCGAGTAGATCGTCTGCGTGATGCCGCTTGCGGGGCCGGCGGACGGCGCGAGATCGACGCGCACCGGGTCGCGGAGCATCTCGCCGGCCAGCGCCGCGATCGGCGGCGGGATCGTGGCCGAGAAGAAGAGGGTCTGACGCCGGGCCGGGATGCGTTTGAGAATGCGCCGGACGTCGGGCAAGAATCCCATATCGAGCATTCGGTCCGCTTCGTCGATGACGAGCAGGGAGATGCCGTCGAGCACCGCCGTACCCTGGCTCAGATGGTCGAGCAGCCGCCCCGGGGTCGCGACGACGATATCGGTACCGCGGCGGAACGCCGACACTTGCGGGCCGAAGCCGACTCCGCCGAAGACGGCGGCGACCGACACGTTTGTGTGTTTGCCCAGAGCCTGAAGGTGGGCGGCGATCTGCGCCGCGAGCTCGCGCGTCGGCGCGAGGATCAGGGCGCGCGTCTTTCCGCGCGGAAGCGGAGCGAGCGCTTGCAGCAACGGCAAGCCGAAGGCCGCGGATTTTCCGCTGCCGGTGGCCGCGCTGCCGAGGATGTCGCGGCCCGCCAACGCGGGCGGGATTGCCGCGGCTTGAACGGGCGTAGGTTCGGTGAAACCGAGGTCGCGCACCGCGCGAAGAAGCTCCGGTCGCAGACCGAGGGGTTCGAACGTAGAAATATCAGACGTGCTTTCAAGAGTGCGCAATTCGATCGTGGCACTCGAAAGACTGCGCCGGTGTGAGCTCCCATCATTGCACGGGTGGGGCCGGTGCGTCAAATACCTCGGTCGGCCATCGCCGTTCCGGCCTCGATCAGCATCGTCACCCACACGTTGAAATTCTTGAAACGCTCGTCGGCGGTCTGCCCCCGAACGTAGCGCGCGTAGATCTGCTGCGCGATCGCGGCATAGCGGAAGACGTTGAACGCGTGGTACCACTCGATCCGCGAACAGTCGCGCCCGGTCGTGCGCGCGTAGCGCTCGACCATCTCGGCGCGCGTCAAGAAGCCCGGATAGTACGTCGGCATCATACTGTTGCTGAGCGCGCGCGCGTCGCCGGGCTCCATCCACAGCGCCAGCATGTTGCCGACGTCCGAGAGCGGATCGCCGATCGTGCACATGTCCCAGTCGAGCACCGCCGCGAATTCCGCCGGATCGTCGGCTTTCATAATGCAGTTGTCGAGCTTGAAGTCGTTGTGCACGATGCCGGGCGGCCCCGAGGGGGGCGGGTCGGCAACCAGTAACCCGACCAGCCGCGACGCGTCGACGGAGCCCGGCGTAGCGGCGGCTTCCCACCGTTGCACCCAGCCCGTCAGCTGGCGCTCGAGGTAACCTTCGGGCCGGCCGAGGTCGGATAGTCCGGCCCCGGCGTAATCGACGGAATGCAGCGCGGCTAGGGTGTCGATGAAGTTCTCGCTCAGGCGCCGGGCGCTCGCCGGGTTCGTGGCGACTTCCGGGGGCATCTCGCGCCGGATGACGACGCCGTGCCGGCGTTCCATCACGACGAAGTCGGCGCCGATCACGGCCGGATCGGTGCACAGGAGATACGCGCGCGGCGCGAGCGGGAAGGCTTCCCAGATCACCGACAGCACGCGGTACTCGCGCTTCATGTCGTGCCCGCCCTTGGGCAGCGGTCCGTGCGGCGGCCGCCGCAGCACGTACTCGCGCTCGCCGAAGCGGACCTCGTAGGTCAGGTTGGCGTGGCCGCCGCCGAACTGGCGCAACGCGAAGGGGCCGTCGGTCTCGGGCAACCGTTCCCGCAGGTACGGCTCGAGGGCGCGCGTGTCGAGGACCTCGCCCGGCCGCATTTCGATCGTGTCGTTCACGCGTCCCAACTTGACGTTCGGTCGCGAATGCTCCTCGGGACGCCGGCCGGACGTTTCCGGGACGGGGCCTGCGTATCGTAGGGGCATGGCTACCGCAGCGGTCTCGGTCGCTCTGCCCTTCGTGGGCACCTTCGTCGGCGCGTTCGCCTGCACGCTCGCGTTCCTGTGCGGCGAAGGCTTCGCCGCGTGCGCGGCGCTCGTCATGGCGGTGTATTGCGCCGCCGAGTTCGTGTCCGGCGTCGATCCGGCCTAAATCGTCGGCAGCGGCGGGGTCTCGCGGGCTCGGGGCGGGCGGCCGTCGAATTGCAGCCGGCCGATGATCGAATTCGACGAAATGCGCGCCCTGTACGTGTTCGAGGGTATTCCCGAGGCCGCGCTGCGCCGCGCGCACGCCTGCGCCGCCGAGGTCGCGGTGCGTGCCGGTGAATACGTCGTGCACGAAGGCGAGGTAGCGAGCTTCTACGTCCTGCTGGCCGGCAAGCTGGAAGTGACCAAGCGCGCCCGCCGTATCGAGCGCGTGCTCGCGGTGCGGACGGTGCCGGGCGATTATTTCGGCGAGAGCCCGTTGCTGCTCGCCGGTACGACGTTCGCTAACGTGCGCGCGGCCGCGCCGTCGCGGCTGCTTCGTATCGACGGCGACGAGTTTCGCCGCCTGGCGGCAGAATCGCCGGCGTTCGCCGCGCGCATGATGCAGTCGCTGCAAGAGCGCGTTGCGGGCGTCCGCCAGGCGACGCTGGCGGAAGCCCCGGTCGCGGTGACGATCGCGGGCCGCCACTGGGATCCCGCCTGCCACGATCTGCGCGATTTTCTGGCGCGCAATCACGTCGCCTTCGATTATTACGACATCGACGACCCGGCGGCGGCGGCGGCGTTTACGGATTTCGAGCGGCACCGCGATCGCTGTCCGCTCGTGCAGATCGACGCCGGTCCGCTGCTCGAGAGCCCGACGCCGCGGGCGCTGGCCGAGGCGCTCGGCATCGCTACGGTACCAAAGCAAACGGAGTACGACGTCGCGATCGTGGGCGGCGGCCCCGCCGGCCTGGCGGCCGCCGTGTACGGAGCGTCGGAGGGGCTCTCGACCGTGCTGCTCGAGCGCGAGGCACCGGGCGGTCAGGCCGGCACGTCGTCGCGCATCGAGAACTACCTCGGCTTTCCGACCGGCCTCTCCGGCGACGACCTCGCGACGCGCGCGATCGCGCAAGCGTCGCGTTTCGGTGCCGACCTGGTCGTCACGCGCAGCGTGCTGGGCATCCTGCCGGGCGACGGAACCCACGCGCTCCTGCTGGACGGCGGCGACGCGGTGCGCGCGCGCGCGGTGATCGTGGCCGCGGGCGTCGAGTGGCGCGCGCTCGACGTGCCCGGCATCGACCGGTTCGTCGGCGCCGGCGTCTTCTACGGCGCCGCGCGCACCGAAGCGGCCGGTACGCGCGGCCAGGACGTGTACCTGATCGGGGCCGGAAATTCGGCCGGGCAGGCCGCGATGTTCTTTTCCAGCTACGCGCGTTCGGTGACGCTGGTCGTGCGCGGCGACTCGCTCGCCAAGAGCATGTCGGACTATTTGATCAAGGAACTCGCGACCAAAGACAACGTGCGCGTCGAGCTGGAGTCGGAAGTCGTGGCGGCCTTCGGCGGCGACCACCTCGAGGCGATCGAGATCGAATACCGCCCGACGTCGGCGCGTTCGCGCCGCGCGACGACCGGCTTGTTCGTCTTCATCGGCGCGGACGCACAGACCGAGTGGCTTCCGCGCGGCATCGCGCGCGATGCGCGCGGTTACCTGCTAACAGGCGCGCAGATGCGCTCCGCCCTCGGCGAGGCGGCCTGGGAACCGGCGCGCGAGCCGTACTTCCTGGAGACGAGCGTCCCCGGGATCTTTGCGGCCGGCGACGTGCGCGCGGCGTCCGTCAAGCGCTGCGCGGCGGCCGTCGGCGAAGGCAGCATGGCGATCGCCTTCGTGCACCAGTACTTGGCGTTAGACGCGCGCGCCGCGTCCTAGCAAGAAGTTGATGACGACGACGATGCCGATGACCAGCAGCAGTAAGTGAATCAAGCTGCCGCCGAAGTGTAACGCGAAGCCCGCAATCCAGAGGACGAACAGGACCACGACGATCGTCCAGAGCAAACCGGCCATAGAAACCTCCCCGACGGTGCTGCGTGCTTCACCCCGCACGCGGCATATATACCGCAGCTAAATCCTTTTCAACCGCGAGCCCTTTACGTCGCATCTCTGGAGAACGATCATGCGTACCCTCGGCGAAGCACTTTGGAACGGCCTCATTGCGGGCGGGTTCGACCGCGACCGCGCGTCCGCCACCCCGCCCGAGGAGCTTGGCTACACCGGCTCGATCGCGCAAGCGCTCTACTGGTTCGGCTTCGAGATCTCCAACGTCGTGGTGTTCGGCGCGCGCCGCTGAGCCATCAGCGCCCGCGGCGTCGGGTAGCGCGACACCAGCGCGTGGAGCATGGTCGCGGTCGCGCCCCACACGTGAAGCGGCCCGTAGTCGAACAGCCACGTCGGCACCTCGTACGGACGCCCCTCGTGGACGACGGATTCGATGCCGCAGTGCAGCCCGTCGCGCTCGTAGAGCGCTTCGAGTGGAACCTCGTGGACGCTCTCGGTTTCGCTTGGATCGAAGGCGTAGGTCAGCGGCGGTTCGAGGAAGCCGAGGTAGGGCGCGACCGTCACCGATAGCGCGAGCGTGACGACGTCTTCGAGACGGTCGGCGACGTGCACGCGTTCCCGCGGCACGCCGACCTCCTCCTCGAACTCGCGTAGGGCGGCCGCCCGGGCATCGGGGTCGGCCGGATCGATGATCCCGCCGGGGAACGCGACCTGGCCCGGATTGCGGCGCAAGTGGGGCGCGCGGCGCACGAAGAGCAGCTGCGGCTCGTCGTAGGCGACGATCGGGATGACGACGGCCGCGTAGAGCATGGCGCGCGTTTCTGGAGGGATGCGGTGCGTCCCCACAAACTCGGAGAGACGTGCTCCGGGCAGGATTGGTGTTCGACGCGCTCGCGTTCGCCGCGGCGCTGGCCGTCAAGCTCGTGACGCCGTCGCCGGAATGGATCGAGACGCACTACTCCAACGGCGCGTATCCCGTCATCGACCGCGCCGTTCGAGCGGTGACCGGGCCGCTGCCGTTTTGTGTGGGCGACGTGCTGTTCTTCGCGGCGCTCGCCTGGCTCGCCGGCTACTGGTTCGTGGTGTTGCGCGGCCCGCGGGCGACGCGTCTCGCCATGGTAGGCCGCGCGGCGTTGCGCACGGCCGCCGCGGCGGCGTTCGTCTTCGTCTGGTTCGTGGTCTCGTGGGCGTATAACTATTCGCGCGTGCCGTTGACGGACAAGATCGTCATCCACCAGGAGCGCACGGACGAGGATTCGGTCGCGGCCTTCGCCGATCGCGCCGTCGACGAGCTTTCACGCGCGGCGCCGTCCGCGCACCGCGAGCACCTCGACGACGCCGCCGTCGCCCAACGCTTGATCCCGCGCTTCGAGGCGACGATCGGGCGGCTCGGCGACGTCGCGTTCTTCGCGCCGCCGCGGGTCAAGCCGACCGTCTTTGCGCCGCTGATGGCGCTGTCGGCGACCTCCGGCTTCACCGATCCCTGGACTCACGAGGTCAACCTCAACGCGAGCGCTTACCCCGTGGAACGCCCGGCGCTGTACGCGCACGAGTGGGCCCACATCGCCGGCTTCGCCGACGAGTCCGAAGCAAATTTCATTTCCGCGGTCGCGTGTACGGGGTCGCGGGACCCGCTGCTGGCCTATTCCGGCTGGATCCTGGTGTACTTCAACCTCCCTCCGAACGTGCGCATCACGCACCGGCTCTCGCGGCTCGCGTACGACGACCTGCTGGCCATTCACGAGCGCTACCTGCGCGAGGCAAACCGCCAGGTCGCCCGGGCGCAGCGCGCGGCCTACGATCGTTACTTGAAGTCGAACCACGTCAAGGCCGGCTACGCCAGCTACCAGCTCTTCATCCGGTTGATGACGGGCGCGGACTTCGACCGGGACCGCCTGCCGGTCGTCCGGGGACCGGCCGCGGCGTCGTGACGCCGTGCACAGTTGCTGCGGAGCAAGCGCGGCGAAGCGGGGCCGCACCGCTTTACGCTCCGAAAACAATAGAGTGTCGTTTGCAATCAAACAGGGCCACGCGCGCATCGTCGCCGCCCGTCAACGTGTCCTCGACATTCGCGGCGAGCGGATCGAACAGCTGTTGCGTTTGCGCACGTATCTGCGCGCGCTGCTCTCCGATTTCGTGACCAACGTCGACCCGGTCACGGGCGCGCGCCTCGCGGAAATCAACGCGGAAGGCAGCAAAACCAACGGCGACCTGGCGATGACGCTCTCCCTCTTCGAGGGCACGAAGCTCCGCTTCGAGGTCGATAGTCTCGGCCGGTTCGGCGTTTCGACGGTGCCGGCGGAGCTGATGTCGGAGGTCGGACGGATCGTCGATCTGCGCGTCGCGCCCGACGCTTCGCGCGCGGAATTCAGCTACGAGCCGGCCGCCCAGCCGGGAACGAAGAAAACCGGCGACGTCGCTAAGCTCGTCGCGCTGATCGTCGAGCGCGCCGTGGCGACGGTCGAAAGCGACCTCGTGGGCGCGCCGCAACCGGACATCGGGCACGCGGGGCGCGGCTCCGAAAACGGCCGCGCCGTCGCTGCCGCCGCGCGCTAAGCGCTAGCGCCGCCCGCCGCCGCCACCGGCGTGGCCGCCGCCGCCGAACGACCCGCCGCCGCGGCCGTACGACCCGCCGTACGAGCCATGGCCGTACGAACCGCCGTAGTATCCGCGGCCGCCGTAGCCGCCGTACCCGCGGCCGCCGTAGTAGCCGTGGCCACCGTAGTAGCCGTGACCGCCGTAGTAACCGTGACCGCCGTAATAGCCGTTGCCGTACCAACCGCGGCCGTACCAGCCGCGACCGTAGTAGCCGCCGTAGTAGCCGCCGTAGAACCCGAACCCGATTCCGAGCGCGATGCTCGCGTAGGGATAGTAGTACGGATAGTACGACCCATACCAATACGGGTACGGTGCCGCGTACCCGTCGGCGTACACGTCGGGATAGGCCGGCGCGACGGCGTACGTCTTCTGGTACGGCGTGTCGACCTCGTTCGCGGCGAACGTGTGTCCGTCGGCGTGACCGTAGATCGTGACGGTCTGGCCGGGTGAAAGCGTCAAGCCGGTCGGGTTGATGATCGTGCCGTCGTGCAACGTGACGTCGTCGACGAAGCCGCGGTCGTCGCTGACCGTGATCCGGTACTTGTCGACGATCGACGCGACGGTCCCGTGAATCGCTTCCTCGTGCGTTGCGTAGCTCGGCAGGTTCGCCTGAGCGGCGGAGGCTACCGGAGCGATCGTCGTGCTTGCGAAGAATAGCGGTACGAGCGCCAACCGAACGTTGCTCAGTTTCATGTGAATACTCCCTTCCTCCATTGTACCTCCGGCCGCAAAGAGGGCGTCCTTTCCGAATCCGCGGCGGACCGGGGAGCGCGCCTCCGACGACGAAACGCGCCGCATGCTGCGATCCCTCGTCCTCCTCGGTGGACTCGGCCTCGTACCCGCGGCCGCCGGACCCGACCCGGCGTCGCTCTCGCTAATAGCCTCGGACGGCGTTGCGATCTACGCGCGCGCTTGGAGCGCAGAGTCGGCAAGCGCGCCCACCATCCTCCTGTTTCACCAGGCCGGCTCGAGTAAGAGCGAGTACGCACCGATCGGCCCGCGGCTCGCGCAACTCGGGTACAACGTGCTTGCGATCGATCAGCGGTCGGGCGGCGACCTGTACCAGCCGACCAACGAAACGGTCCAGCATCTCGGGCACAGCGAGCCGTACCCGGCCGTGCTCCCCGACATGGAGGCCGCGCTCGCCTGGGCGAAGCACGCGCATCCCCGCTCGCCCGTGTACGTGTGGGGCAGCAGTTATTCGGCGGCGCTCGTCTTCGCGTTTGCCGCCAAGCACCCGCACGACATCGCGGCGGTGATCGCGTTCTCGCCCGGCGAGTATCTCGACGACAAGCAGTACGTGCAGGACGCCGCCCGGCACGTCCACGTGCCCGTTTTCATCGATTCCGCCGCCGATCCGGCGGAGGAACGCAACGCCCGCGCGATCTACGACGCGGTCGCCTCGCCCGTCAAGGTCGATTACGTGCCCAAGGCGGGGATTCACGGCTCTTCGACGCTGCGGACCGACCGCGATCCGGCCGGCGCCGCCGAGAACTGGGCCGCCGTCACCGCGTTCCTTGCGAAGCTCCCGGCACGACCGTGAAGCCTAGCCGCCCGCCCCGCACGTGCGGCCCGACGCTGAAACGAACCGTCGATTCCCCGCGCGCCGAACGCGCCGTCAAGCGGAACGAGCCTGCGCGTAGCGGCACGAGGTAGTCGCGACCGCTGCGCCGGAGCGGGATACCGTCGAGGCTGACGCGTGCGCCGGGCGGACCGGCCAGCTCGACCTCGAGTGCCCCGCCGCCGGCCACGAACCGGTCGCCGTCGTGCGGGAAGAGGATTCGCGTCGGCAGACTGGTCCGTACCGGTTGCGTTTCCAGCCAGTCGTCGTACGCGCGGCCCGGTTGAGGCAACCGCGCGGGCGCCGCGGCGAGCAGCTCCCGGTCGCCGGCGTCCAGCCATTCGAACGCGACCGGACAGCCCGCGATCGGCCGCGTTCCGCTGAGCGCGCAGATCGGTAGGCGGCGGTAGCCGGCCGGTGCGTCGAACGCCGCGGCGTCGTGGTCCGCGTAGAGTCGCAGCATGATACGGCTCCATAGCGGCGCCGCGCCCGTCACGCCGGAGATGCCGCGCATCGGGCGGCCGTCGAAGTTGCCCACCCAGACCGCGACCGTGTAGTCGCGGGTGAAACCCGCGGTCCAGGTGTCGCGGAAGTCCGACGACGTTCCGGTCTTGACCGCAGCCGGAAACGGCAGCGTCAGGATCGAGTTCGTTCCGAAGGCCGCCGACCGTGCGGCGGGATCGGCCAGCACGTCGGTCACCCAGGCCCAGGCCGGTTCGCCCGGCGACGCGCCCCGGGCCGCGTCGGGCGGGACGCTGCCGTCGAGCGTCGTGACCAGCGCGGTCGGAGCGCCGCCGCGCGCGAGGGTCGCGTACGCTCTGGTGAGTTCGTACAGGCAGACCTCGCCGCCGCCGAGCGTGAGCCCGAGCCCGTAATACGCGGCCGGTTTGGTCAGGCGCGTGAATCCGAGGTCGTGCAGGCGCGCGAGAAAGGCGTCGACGCCGACGCGTTCGAGGACGCGCACCGCCGGCACGTTGAGCGAATCCGCCAGGGCGATGCGCGGGCGCACGGGTCCGGCGAAGCGTTCGGCATAGTCGGACGGGCGGTAGAGCCGGGCGCCGGGGATCGCGTACGCCACCGGCACGTCGGCCAGGATCGTCGTGGGCCGTACGTCGCGGCGTTCCAAGGCCAGCTCGTAGAGAAAGGGCTTGAGGGTCGAGCCCGGCTGGCGCAAGGCCTGCACGCCGTCGTTGCGGCCGGCGTTCGCGTCCGCAAAGTAATCGGGCGAACCCGCATAGGCCAGGACGTGGCCCGTGCGGTTGTCGACGACGACGGCGGCCGCGTGCCGCACGTCGCTGGCGGCGAGCGAACCGACCACGTCGCGCAGCTGCGTCTCGACGAACCGCTGCAGCCCGCGGTCCACGGTCGTGCGCACGAGCTCGCGTTCGGGAGCCACGCGCGGAGCGAGAAAGAACAGCAGGTGCGCGGCCGCCAGGATGCCGCTTTGCGGCTTCGCGAACGCCAGGTGTTCCGCGGCCGCGCGCCGTTCCCGTTCCTCGTCGATGAAGCCGGCTTGCCGCATGCGCGCCAGGACCAGGCGCTGCCGGGCACGCGCGGCGCCGGGATGCGCGTACGGGTCGAGCCCGACCGGATCGTTGGGAAGTCCGGCTAACAGCGCGGCTTGCGCGAGGTCGAGCTGCGCGGCGTCGATACCGAAGTAGGTGCGCGCGGCCGCCTCGACCCCGTAGATGTTCGAGCCCATGGGCGCGCGGTTGACGTACGCCTGCAGGATCTGCGCCTTGGAGAGCCCGTTTTCCAGGCGCTGCGCGAGCACGAACTCGGTCAGCTTCCCGCCCAGGCCGGAACCGATCGGAACGAGCTGGCGCGCGAGCTGCATCGAGATCGTCGATGCGCCCGAGGGAAGCCGGTGCGTTCGCAGCGCCGCGAGCGCGGCGCGTAACGCGGTCAGCGGATCGAGCGCGCCGTGCGCCGTGAAGCGCCGGTCTTCCGTGGCCAGCGTCGCGTCGAGGAAGGCAGCCGCGACGCGGTCGAGCGGAACGGCGATCGTATGCCGGTCGTCCCGTCCGAGGATCGTGCCCAACGGCAGCCCGTTACGGTCTACGAACGCGAGCGCGCGGGCGTCGCGCGGCAGCCGGTCCGGCCCGAACGGGCGAAAGACGGACGCGAGCAGCACCATCACCGCAGCCAGCAGCGCCGTTACAATGATTCGTATGCGCGCGCTCGAAGCAGTTGCGGGGAGGTCCGACGTGCGCGTATTTGCTTCGTTCATGCTCGTCCTGGGCGTTGCGTTCGGTGCTGCCGCGTGCGCGTCCCGGACCGCGCCGTCGACCCAGTCGACGCCGGCCCCGACGCCGCTCCCCGCCGTCGCGCCCGCGCCCGCCCAACCTCTGCCGAGCTGGTTCGCCTCGGTCTCCCCGCGCGGCGAAGCGAAAGACGGCGCGCAGATTCGCGTCCGCTTCACGAACGATCTGGTTCCCGTCGAAGCGCTGGAATCGCCGGACCGGCAAGCCGTCCTCGCGCACTTCGCGCTCGAGCCCACCCTGCCGGGCCGTTTCATCGTGCTGACGCCGCGCATGATCGCCTTTCAAGCCGACGCGCCGATCCCGCACGCCGCGCTCCTGCGGGTCACGGTCACCGCCGGCCTCGCCGACCTCGCCGGCCACACCCTCGCGAGCGACTATGCATGGAGCTTCACCACCGAACCGTTGACGCTCTCGAGTCTTCCCGGCGCGGACCAGACGGACGATTCGAAGCTGACCGCGCAGAGCCGTCTGCCGCGCTTCGGCTTGGATGCGAGCGACGCGCTCGACACGGCATCGCTGCTCGCCCACGCCCATCTGGTCGACCCCAAGGACGCGAGCAAGACCGTGGCCGTGCAACTGGCGCCGTCGCCGACTCCCAATCCGTCGGCGTCACCGAGTGCGGCCGGCGATGCGACCGGACCCGCAACCGGCGACACGGGCACGCACTACGATCTCGTGCCGGCCAGCGAACTCGCCGGCGACTCGACCTACACGTTCGTGGTCGACCCGGGCGTGATGCCGTTGACCGGCAACGTGCCGACCGCGGCGCGCTACCAGGGGAAACTGCGGACCTACGGACCGCTCGTGCTGCGCGGCGTCGAATTCGAGCAGTCCGGCGACGGCTCGCGCTTCGCCAACGGAGAGCCGTCGCTCTCGTTCAGTAACAACGTCGACCCGGCTGTCGCGCCCAAGGCCATCACGCTCTCGCCGGCACCCAACCCCGCGCTCCCGCTGCTGCGCGTCGACGAGGGCGGGTCGGTCGCCCTGGACTCCGATGCGCTGGCGCCGCGAACGACCTACACGGTCACGGCGGTCGCGGCGCTCAAGGACGTCTTCGGGCAGACCCTCGGGAAGGATGCGACCGCGACGTTCGAGACGGGCGATCTGTCGCCGGACATCTGGGCGCCCACGGGTCTTAGCATCTTCCCGGCCGGGTCCGATCTAGCCGTCAACGTCGAAACGGTCAACTTGCCCGAGCGCGCGTACCGCTCGGCATTCGCGGTCCTCAAACCGCGGGACCTGATCGCGAACGACCTGCGGGTCGACGGAGATCTGCAAAAGCTCTTGCCGCCGAAAGACGCGTGGACCGCGCATCCGGTCAAGGCGACTCCGAACCAGTCTGCCGACGCAGTCTTCCCGCTGCGGGCCGCGCTGGGCGGCCGCACCGGCACGCTCGCCTACGGGTTCACGGCGCGCACGACGCAGTCGCGCAACGACGCGGGCAAACCGGTTTGGAACGAGCCCGATTTCTTCGGTGCGGTACAGCTGACGAACCTCGGCGTGTTTTCGCAGTGGTTCCCGAGCGGCGGCCAGGTTCGCGTCGCGCACCTGAGCGACGGAACGCCGGTCGCGCACGCGAGCGTCGAAGTCTACGAGTCGGTCAGCGAGTACGACGACCGCAGCCTCGCGCCCCAAACGCCCTGCGCCACGGGCGTTACCGGAGCCGGCGGCGTGTGGACGCTCGACGCTGCCGCCTTCGCCGCCTGCGCGAGCACGGCGCGCGATGCCCAGTTCGCACCGTCGCTCTTGACGATCGTACGCGACGGCGCGGATTGGGCGTTCGCGCGCACCTCGCGCTACCCCGACGGCTACGCGTTCAACCTGGACGGCGAGGGCTGGTCGGCCGGACTACCGTCGTCGCGCGGCACGATCTTCACGGACCGCAACCTCTATCAGCCCGGCGAGACCGCCAAGTTCCTGGGCGTCGGGTATTTCGAGCGCAACGGCGTGCTCGCACCCGGCCGCTCCGCGTCCTACACGTTGACCGCGCAGACGCCGAGCGGAACGGCCATAGCGCTCGGGCGCGTTTCGCTCGACCGCTTCGGCGCGTTCTCGGCCTCGCTGAAATTCGACGCGCGCGCCGAGACCGGCGATTGGACGGTCGCGGCGAAGGGCGACGGCGGCGAGGAACTCGACGGCGCCTTCACGGTCGCCCAGTTCAAACCGCCGAACTTCAAGGTGGACCTCGTCCTGCACGAGGCGGGTCCGGTCGCCGAAGGGACGACCGTCGGAGCCTACTCGAAGAGCGACTACCTCTTCGGCGCGCCGGTCGAGGGCGGCACCTCGCACGTGACCGTCACGCGAGCGCGCGAGTACTTCGCGCCCGACGGCTGGGACGCGTTCCAATTTGGGCGCCAGTGGCTGTATCCCGAGGAGGAGCCGTCGGTCACGAGCGACGTGCTGCAGAGCGACCTTCCGATCGGGCCGGGCGGCACCGCCGCGTTCCAAGTGCCCGTCGGCACCGATCTGCCGTACCCGATGCGCTACACCGTGACCGCGCAGACGACCGACGTCTCGCGCCTCGCGGTCGCCGACACCTCGTCGTTCGTGGCGCTGCCGTCCGCCACGCTGATCGGTCTGCGCGCGGATTTCGTGGCCGCGGCGGGCACCCCGTTCGGCGTCGATGCGATCGTCGCCGATTCGCGCGGCGCGCCGCAAAGCGGCGTCCGTCTGACGGTCGTATTGCAGCAGCGCCTCGACGCCAGCGTCACGCAGATCGTCGAAGGCGGTGAAGCCTCCCACGACGCGGTACGTTACGTCGACGTCGCCACGCAGGACGTCACCTCAGGCGACGCGCCGGTCAAGCTCAGCTTCACCGCACCCAAGCCCGGCGACTACCGCCTGCGCGCGAACGTGGCGGGTGCCGCGACCGATGCGGGCGCGACCGACCGCGAAGTGTGGGTCACGGGCGCCGGCGAAGCGGCCTGGCTGACCGGCGGCCAGACGGCACTCGGCGTCAAACTCGATAAGACCACGTACCGCCCGGGCGATGTCGCGACCGCGCTCGTGCAGTCGCCGTACCCGCAGGCGCAACTGTACTTCGCCGTGGTCCGGCACGGCGTGCTCTACCAAAGCACGCAAGACGTTCGCGGCGCCGCACCCCAGGTGCGCTTCAAAGTCACGCCCGACATGCTGCCCAACGCCGCCGTGGAGGCGGTGCTGGTGCGCCGCGGCGCGCCGCTGGGCGCGAACCCGCCGGCGAGTCTGGGCTTGCTGTCGCGCATCGGTTTCGCGCCCTTCGACGTCGCCTTCGATGCCAAGTATCTCAAGGTCGGGCTCCAGCCGCAGCAGGCGAAGCTCGAGCCGGGCGGGCGCCAGCATCTGACGCTGCACCTGACCGGCCGGGACGGCAAGCCCGTGCGCGGCGAGATCGCGGTGGCCGTGGTCAACGACGCGATCCTGCAGCTCAGCGGTTACCGTTTCCCCGACATCGCGAAGATCGTCTACGCGGACGAGCCGATCTCGACGCGCGTGGCCGACAACCGGGCCGACGTGAAGCTCGCGAGCGAACATCGCTACATCGAAAAGGGCTTCGGCTTCGGAGGCGGCGCGATGGCCGGGCCGCCCGGTACGAAGGTGCGCACGAAATTCGTGCCGCTCGCGTACTGGAACCCCGCGGTGCAGACCGACGCGTCCGGTTCCGCCGGCGTGGATTTCGTACTGCCCGACGACTTGACGACCTGGCGCGTGATGGCGCTTGGGCTCGCCGGCGACGCGCGTTTCGGCAACGGCGAGACGACCTTTATTTCGAGTAAGCCGCTCGTGACCAATCCCGTGTTGCCCCAATTCGCGCGCCCCGGCGACCGTTTCAGCGCCGGCGTCGCGATCACGAACGTTGCGAAAGCGACGGGCGATCTGTCCGTCGCCGGAACGCTGTCCGGAGGCCTGACCTACGCGACCGGCGATCCGCACGCCGTGCAGACCACGGCGCCGCTCGGCGGCCCGACGCAGGCGCTGGATTTCACGGTCGTGGCTTCCGGCACGCAAGACGCGTCGGTCGGGTTCCGCACGCTGCTCGGCGGCAACGGCGACGCGTTCGTCTTCCCGGTCCCGATCGTCACGAACGACGTGCTGGAAACCGTGGTGACGACCGGCACGACGCGCGCCGCGGCTTCGGTTCCGCTCGACGTGGCGGCAAGTCTGCGCGGTCCGCTGGGCGAGCTCGACGTGACGCTCGCGAGCACGCTGCTGGCCGCGGTCGTCGAACCGCAAGCGGCGCTCGGCCTGCCGCAATCGCCCTTCTTGAGCGACCTGGCCGCGCGCGTCGCGGTGGCCTCCGACGCGATCGTGCTCGACCGCACCTATGGCCGCGCCGGCGACGTTGCGCCCTTGAATGCCGTGGTGAAGGCCAACCTCGATGCCGTGCGCGGGCTCGCGCTGCCCGACAACGGTTTCGCCGCCTGGCCGGGTGCGCAGCGCAGCGAACTGTACACGACCGCGTTCGCGGCCGAACAGCTGTGGCAAGCCCACCTCGCCGGTTTCGACGTAACGCGCGACCTCGCGCGCGTGCGCATCTACTTGAACAAGACGTTAGCCGATCCGAGCGCCGCCGGTTGCGGGAAAGACGCGACCTGCCGCGCCGAAGCGCGTCTGGAAGCGCTCGAAACCCTGGGGACGCTCGGCGACCCGCGCAACGATTTCCTCAGCGACATCATGGCGCATCAGAAAGACTTCGGGTATTACGAACGCATCGAGCTGGCGCGGCAGCTGCTGCGCCTGCCGGACTGGAAGGCGCGCGGCATCGCGCTGCGCGACGAGCTGTTCGCGAACGTGTCGCTGGCGGCACGTGCCGCGCGCATCGACGTGCGCGGCACGTTCGGCGAGAGCCCCGTTGCGGGCCAGTCGCAGATGCTCGGGCTCGCGGTCGAAAGCAAGCTGCCCGACGACGACGTCGACCGACTGCTGCTGTCGCTGCTGTCGCTCCGCCGCGACGGCCGCTGGGGCTGCAGCTGCGACGATGCCGAAGCGATGAACGCGCTCGCGCTCTACGTGCGCAGTTCCCCGGCGCCGCCGAACTTCACGGCTTCGCTCGAACTGCCGACGCAGCCGGCGCGCACGGTCCAGGCGAGCTTCACCGGCTACACGATCACGAGCCGGACCGTCAGCACGCCGCTCGACGCGCTGGTCGCGGGCCCGAGTGCCGTGAAGCTCTCGAAGGCCGGGACGGGCACGCTGCACTACGTCGTGGCGCTGCGCTACCGCGTTCCCGACGAGTCGCCGGGCGCCTACGCCGGGCTGCGCATCGACCGTATTTTGCGCCCGGCCGCCTCGCGCGCGCCGCTGGCGAGCTTCGGGCTCGCGCAGCCCGCCGCGCCGGCGACCGTCGCCGCCGGCCAGGTCTTCGACGTCGAGGATCGGATCATCAGCGACCACCCCGTCGACGACGTGGTGATCACGGATCCCTTACCGGCCGGTTTCGAGGCGGTCGATCAGAGCTTCCGCACGAGCGCTCCCCTGGGCCCGAGTGCCGACACCGGCGACGACTGGACCTTGGACTATCAGTCGATCTACCGCGACCGCGTGCTGTCGTTCGCGCAGCACCTCGACCCCGGTTCGTACGCGATCCATTACCTGGTCCGCTCCGTCACGCCGGGCACGTTCGCGTGGCCGGGCGCCTCGGTCGTGCTGCAATACACGCCCGAGGAATTCGGACGAACCGCCGGCTCGCAATTGGTCGTTACCGCCAAGTGAACGAAAACCGTCCGTCGCCGCGCGCGCTGCTGAGCGGCGGCGACCGCCGCTCCATCGCTCGATCTGAAGAGCTGCTCGCGCTCGTTTTGGAGGACCGGCATCTCGTGCGCGAGGTCGCGCGCTTGGTTCGGGACGACAATCCGCTCGTCGCCATGCGTGCGTTCGATCTGATGGAGAAGCTCGCGCACGAACGGCCCGCCTGGATTCAACGTTACCGAGGGCTGTTCGCCGGACCGGCGGCAGAGAACGGATCTTGGGAAATCCGTCTGCAGATCGCGCGCGCTCTGCCGTTGTTGCACTGGACGCCCCGAGAGCGCCCGCGCGTGCTCGCGATCCTGCGCCGCTACGCGAACGATCCGCAGAAGTTCGTGAGAGCGTGGGCTCTGGACGGCCTGGCCCGGTTCGCCGAGGGCGACGCATCGTTGATGCCGGCCGTGGAGAGCGTTCTGGAAGAATTCGAGCGGTCGGAGAGCGCTGCCCTGAGGTCGCGCGCGAAGGCGATTCGCAAACGGCTGCGTGCCGAGCCCGCCGTTAGCCCGCTCGGTGGACGCCGCGGAGGGCCTCAAAAGCGGTGAGGGGCGTCGACGAACGCTGCGACGAACGCTTCGGGGTTCTGTTGCGCCGGTATCGTATGGTGGCGGGACTGACGCAGGAAGAGCTGGCCGAGCGCGCCCGCCTGAGCTTCGTGAGCGTCGGTGCTCTGGAGCGAGGAGACCGCCGAACTCCTCGGTTTTCGACGGTGAAACTCCTGGCCGACGCGCTGGGGCTCGCGCCGGAAGAGCGCGCGCGGCTTCTCGCCGCGGCTCGTCCCGAAGGCCCCTTGGCCGCCGCGCCGCCCGCGACCGGTCCCCCGCGCACGAATGTGCCCTCCCCCTCGCTCGACGCACTCCCCAACAATTTGCCGCAGATCCTGACCTCGTTCATCGGGCGCGAGACCGAGATCGCCGAGATCACCGCGTTGATCGAAAGCCATCGCCTCGTCACGATCGTCGGTTCCGGCGGCGTCGGCAAGACGCGCACCTCGCTGCAGGTCGCGGCGAATTTGCTCGACGGTTCGGGCGACGGCGTCTGGTTCATCGACCTGGTGCCGCTCGCCAGCGGCGACCACATCCCTTCCACCGTCGCTCGCGCGCTGCGCATCACGCTCCCGGCCGACGGCGATCCGCTCGAGCACCTAGCGCGTGCGCTCGCTTCTACGCACACCTTGCTGATCTTTGACAACTGCGAACATCTGATCGAGTCGACCGCACGGGTGATCGCGGCGCTGCTGCAAGGCTGTCCGAAGGTAACGGTCCTGGCATCGAGCCGCCAGGCCCTTGGACTAGCCGGGGAGGTCGTTTTTCGGCTACCGTCGCTCGCAGTGCCGCCCAATCAGACCGACGGCGAGCCGCTCACGGGTGAAGCTGCAGCGCGCTATGCGGCGATCGTCCTTTTCGTCAGCCGTGCTCGAGCGGTCGACGATCGCTTCAACCTCACCGACGAGAATGCGACGATCGTCGGGGAGATTTGCCGGCGGCTCGACGGGATTCCGCTCGCGATCGAATTGGCCGCCTCGCGCGTGCGGTTGTTCAGGCCGCGCCAGCTGCGCGACCGGCTCGACGAACGCTTCCGCATCCTCACCGGCGGGAGCCGCGACGCCCTGTCGCGCCAGCAGACGCTACGGGCCCTGATCGACTGGAGTCACGACCTGCTCGACGAACGCGAGCGCACGCTCTTCCGGCGACTGGGGATCTTCGTCAACGGCTTTACGCTCGAAGCGGCAGCCGCGGTCGGGAGCGGTGACGACCTCGACGAGTACGACGTGTTCGACGCGCTCGCGTCGCTGCTCGAGAAGTCGCTGGTCCTGGCGGAACCGCACGGCGATACGCTACGCTACCGTTTCCTCGAATCGACCCGCTTGTACGCGCTGGAGAAGCTCGCCGCGGCCGGCGAACGCGAGCTGACCGCGGGGCGCCATCTGCGCTACCTGCGCGACCGATTTGCGGAACTGCGGGCCCAGGCCGAGCGGACCGTCCGGGATGCCGAATTGCGCGCCGCAAGCGCGGCGGAACTAGAAGACGTGCGCGCCGCGCTCGACGGAGCGCTGGCTCGATCGGACGTGCTCGCGGGCGCAGAACTGTTCGCTTCGCTCGGCGGGATGATCTGGAGAAGCCTCGGGCTCGATAGCGAAGGGATTGCGCGGAACGAGACGTTTCTGGCGGCTCTCCCGGAAGGCGAGACGCTATTGAATGCGCGCCTTTCGATCACGCTCTCGCACATGCTTGCCGTCGGCGGCCGGATCGTGAGCGCCTTCGAGGTCGCGGTGCAAGCCGTCGCGCTGGCGCAGGCAAGCGGTCACGGGCCGACTCTCGCAGCCGCGCTGGACGCGTTTTCCTGGTGCGCGACGTGCCTGGGAAAGTTCGAGGATTCGGAAACGGCGCTCGCGCAGGCGGAAACGATACCGGACGCATCGGCCTGGCATCGCCTGCGCTTGCTCCATAGCCGGGCAGCTCTGAGCCTGCTGCGCGGCGATCTCGATACGGCCGCACGGATTCGCGAGCAGCTCAGCACAGAATTTCGCTCGTTTGGAAACACTCGTGGGGAGTACCACCAGACGCTGAACCTCGCGGAGATCGAACACCAGCGCGGTCATACGCAGCTCGCGATCGAGCTGGTCCGCGAGGTTCTTCCCGTTTGGCGCGCCGATCCGGACAAGTCGCTCTTGCAGACGTCGCTGGCCAACCTCGCAGGCTATCTGGTCGCCGCCGACGATCTGGCCGGAGCGGCCGCGGTAGCCCGCGAGGCGATCGCGGCGCACGCAACGCGTCAAATCTGGGTGGCGATTGCGATGGAGCACTTGGCGCTGGTCTGCGCGCTGCGGGGCGATCTCACGCGCGCAGCGGTGCTCGAGGGGTACGTCGAGACTGCCGTCCGGCGCCAGGGCTACCAGCGCGAATTCACCGAGCAGACGACGCAGGACCGCCTAACTGCGCTCCTACGCGAACGGCTGGGGCCGGACGACCTCGCGCGGCTGAGCGCGCAAGGGGCAGGGCTAACGCCGCAAAGCGCAACCGCACTCGCGCTCGAGGACCCGTAATCCTTGCGGTCTACGGCTCTGCCGTAGTACACCCGAAGGGGTGGCCGGACGATGATTTCGACGGTTTCGAATGGGACGGGGGAAAGAGCGCAGCAACCTCGTCACGTCGCGGCATCGACTTCATCGCCGCGACGACGATCTTCAGTGGATTCTTCGTCGAGCGCGAAGATACTCGAGTCGACTACGGGGAACAGCGCTTCGTCGCGACGGGCGAAGTCGAAGGCGTGATTGTGACCGTCGTGTGGACGCCTCGAGGACGTAACCGCCGCAGCATTGCTGCGTGGCCCGCATCCGACCAAGAAAGACGGACGTTTCGTGAGCACTGTGCGATATACGAACGACGAAATCCGGAGCGGTAAAGGTCACGTCGATCATGCCAAGGTTCGCGCAGCGACCGAGGAGCAGATCGCGTCGTGGAAGCGCGAAGACGGGATTGACGATTCGGCGCTCGGTCCAATGCGCGTTGTGCCGCCGGCGACCGATGTTCGCGCGCTGCGCGAACGACTTGGCCTCTCGCAAGAAGTGTTTGCTCACCGCTACATGATTTCGCCGCGGACTATCCAAGATCGGGAGCGGCATCGGCGCGAGCCGTCGGAAGCCGCTCGCGTGCCGCTCTTTGCGATCTCCCGCGACCACAGCGCGGTTGAAAAGGCCCTGCACGGTTAATGGGACTCTCTGCAAAGCCTACGCCGGCGACAGGGCCATGAGCTGCATCGAGGGGTCGTGAGTTCGTTGCTCCTCCCTTCGCGCGCTGGCCGTCATCTGCTCGTACATCATCCGAAGCTCGGGCATCGCGGCGCAGAAGAGTGCAACGCGTTCTACCGATGAGATCGTCAAGACTCCGGCGAGGCGGTCGAGCAAGGTGGTCGACGGCCGGACGTCGGCGTTCGACTCAAGCGCCGCATACCACACGCGCGAAACGCCGATCGCATCCGCGAGCTCCTCTTGCGTGACTCTCCTGCCGCGCTTCGATGGGAGCCGTTCGTACGATCCTAACCGGTGCACGCCGGGATCGATCCGACGTCGCAATTCCCTGAGCAAAAGGTGACGGGGAAGTTGATCGCTCATCGCAAGTATCGCCTTTCCGAGCAGTCGTTCGAGAGGATCGGTTCGCAGCGGCCGAGAGCGGCCGCAGAATATCTGCGAGCCTCTTCCATGGTCGAACGATCGGGGCGCCGGCGCCATCCACGAATCCCTTTACATCGTAGCTACATTTCCTTTACGTCCGCTCGGCCGTGGGAGGAGAGTCTCGCCGGCTCACCTATACAACACCTGTACGTAACCTCTGCAGTCATTCGACGGTGGAAGGCGCGGAGGGCCTTGCGAGCGGTGAGGGCTCCAAATCGCGCAACGCCGGCGGAGTGAATTGCAGGACCGCCACTATTATACGAACGAGCGGCCCTATGAATGGAGCGATGCCCCGCGCGTTCTGGAGCGCACGAGGCTGACGGCGCGTTCGGTCGGCAGGTAGCGGGCGCCGCCGCGTTCGCGCCGGTGGACGATAACCTCGAACGCTCCCGTGCGCCCGCGGCGGTAGAGCACGAACCCGGGCGCTTCGGCACGCAGCGCGAAGACCTGCCGCTCGAAGAGCTCGGGCACGATTTGCGGCGCGGTGCTCGGCGCGCTCAGCGCCAGGGTTCCGTTCCAGCGGGCGGCCCGCACGCAGTGGATGTGGCCGCCGATCAGCAGGGCGACCTGCGGGTTTCGCTCGACGATCGCGCGCAAGCGGTCCGCACCCGGGTACGGCAGCACGTCGACGTAGTGCATGCGCGTGCGGAAGGGCGGCTGGTGCAGCGCGATGACGGTCGGCCGCGACGGTTCGTCCGCCAGCGCCGCGGCCAGCCAGTCCAGGCGCTCGTCGTCGAGCGAACCGCCGAACGCTCGCGGCGCGGTGCTGTCGAGCGCGATCAGCCGCACGCCGCCCGCGTCGACGGCGTACGCGAACGCGCCGCGCTCGACGCCGCCGAACGACCGCGGCGGCAGGGCGCCGCGCAGCCTCGCGACGTTATCGTGATTTCCCGGCAGCACGTAGTACGGCGCGCGCAACGCTCCGGCCAGCTCGGCGAAGCGTTCGTACTCCGCCCGGCTGCCCGCATGGCACAAGTCGCCGGTCACGACCACGAACGCGGGTTCCGGTTCGAGCGCGTTGACGGCCGCGACGGCGTCGCTCAGATAGGCTGCGGCATCGTAGCCCGCGGAGACCGGACTCTCGGCGACGATGTGCGTATCGCTCAGCTGGACGAACGCGAACTCAGAGCTCTGCAACGAAGCGTTCGATCGAGCGTGCGATCCGCTCGGGACGTTCCAGCGGGACGTAATGCGACGACTCCTCGACGATCTCGAGCCGGCTGCCTGCGATCACGTCGACGACGCGTTCGCGCACGAAATCGGGCGTCATCGGCTTGTCTTCGGCCGGCGCGATCACCAGCGTCGGCGTCCCGATCGTGGCCGCCTCGTCGGCGAACTGCAAGCCGGTCCACGACTCGTAACTCTCGAGCGCGACGCGTGCGGGCGCGGCGGCGGCCGCCGCGCGCATGAGCGCGCGGACTTCGCGCGTCGGTTCGCGGTGCGTGAGCTTCGCGAGCCAGGCATCGGCGTTCTCGGGGTTTCCTGGGATGCTGCGAAAGAAGGCGTCGAGCTTGGGCGGAAAGGCGACGCCGCCGGCGGGGATGGGCGAGATCAGCACCAAGCCCTCGACCGCCTCGGGCCGGTCGATCGCAAAGCGCTGGGCCACCGCCGCGCCCATCGAGTGCCCGATCACGACCAGCGGGTCCAGATCGAGTTCGGCGATCAGGGCGCTCAGGTCGTCGGCGAAGGTCTCGACGCGGAACGGTCCCGGCGCTTCGTTCGAGGCACCGAAGCCGCGCAGATCCGGCGCGATCGTCCGGTAGTGGCGAGCGAGGATGTCCATGACCGGAAACCAGATCGCGCGCGCGCCGTTCCAGCCGTGCACGAACAGCAACGGGATGCCGCCGCCCGGGCCCAGGTCGGTGTACGCGAGTTCGGCTCCGTCGGCCGCGTGAAACGTGGGCATGACTGCGGGCTACGCGCTGGGCGCGTGGTTCTCCCGGGCCGCGTACCGGCCGATCGCTTCGAGGAAGACCGCGCCGTAGTCGGCCAGTTTCTTGTCGCCGACGCCGGGAACGCGCCGTAGCTCCGCCGCATTGCGCGGGACGTCGCGCGCCATCGCACGCAGCGTCGTGTCGGGGAAGATCACGTAGGCTGGAACGTCGCGGGCGTCGGCGAGCCGCTTGCGCAGCGCGCGCAATTCGTCGAAGAGCTCCTCGTCGCCCTCGAGCGAAGCGGCCGGCACGCCCGCCCGCTCGCGGGGCGCCTCGCGCTTGCCGGCGAGCGCGGCCGGCGCAACCGACAGCATCACCGGCTTGCGCTCGAGCAGCGCGCGCCGGCCGCCCTCGGTCAGTTCCAGCACGCTGCGCGTGCCGGGCGTTTGCCGCAGAAAGCCCAGCCGTACCAGTTCGCGCCCGATCGCGAGCCAGTCGGTGCGCGTCACGTCCTTGCCGATGCCGAAGGTCGAGAGCGCGTCGTGGTTCCACGAACGGACCCGCTCGGTCATGCGGCCGACCAAGATGTCCGCAAGGTGATTGAAGCCCACCGCGAAGCCGCCCGACTGGCGGACGCGGACCACGGTCGAGAGGAACTTCTGCGCCGCCAGCGTGCCGTCGACGCGCGCGCGCGGTGCGAGGCAGTTGTCGCACCCCGAACACGCCCCGCCGGCCGGCGTCTCGCCGAAGTGGCGCAGCAGGACCGCCCGCCGGCACTCCGTGGTCTCCGCGTACTCGCGCATCGCGCGCAGGCCCTCGAGCGCGAGTTCGCGTTCGCGCCCTTCCTTTTCGTCGATGAACCCCAGCTGTTTCGCGGTGTCGCCCGCGCTGAAATAGAGCACGCAATCCGCGGGCAGGCCGTCGCGGCCCGCGCGGCCCGTTTCCTGATAGTAGCTCTCCAGGTTCTTCGGGAGATCGTAGTGGACGACGTAGCGAACGTTGGGCTTATCGATTCCCATCCCGAACGCGACGGTCGCGCAGATGACGCGCGCGTCGTCGCGCACGAAGCGTTCCTGATTGTACGCGCGCTCGGCGGAGTCCAAGCCCGCGTGGTACGGCAGCGCCGCGATGCCCTCGTCGCGCAGCTTCGCGGCCAGCGCGTCGACTTGGCGCCGGCTCACCGCGTACACGATGCCGCTCTCTTTAGAACGCGCGCGGATGAAGGCGAGCAGCTGCCGGAAGGTCTGCAGCTTTGGTAGCACGTGGTAATGGAGGTTCGGGCGGTTGAAGCTGCCGACGTAAAGCGCGGGATCGCGCAGCTGCAGCGACGCGACGATGTCGCGGCGCACGCGGTCGGTGGCGGTCGCCGTCAGCGCGAGGAGCGGGACGGCCGGAAACGTGCGGCGCAGTTCCGCGAGCCGCCGGTAGTCGGGGCGGAAGTCGTGCCCCCATTCGCTGATGCAATGCGCCTCGTCGATGACGAAGCGCGCGACGTTCCACTGCTCGAGGTCGCGTACGGCGCTGCCGAGTGCCAGCCGCTCCGGCGCGAGATAGAGCAGGCGGTACGCGCCGGCATACAGGCCGCGCAGGCGCTCGCGCGCCGCGTCGGCGTCGAGCGTGGAATTCAGGAACGTGGCGGCGACGCCCGCGGAGTTCAGCGCGTCGACCTGATCCTTCATCAGCGCGATCAGCGGCGAGACGACGACGGTCAAGCCGGGGCGCATGACCGCCGGCAGCTGGAAACACAGCGATTTGCCGCCCCCGGTCGGGAGGAGGGCGAAGACGTCGCGTCCGGCCAGGACGTCGCCGACGATCGCTTCCTGCAGCGGGCGGAAGGCATCGAAGCCGAAATGGTGTTTGAGCGCCGACTTCGGGTCCGCGTCGAAGAGGGAGGACACGGACTTTACACGTTCGCGACCGGTCTCGTGGCTCATCCCCGTAAACCGCAGCCCAAGTCGTGCCGATAGGCTAGATATGATCATGCCGAAGCATCGCGACGATGAGTCGACTCGGATAATCGGCCTCGAGCCGCTCCGAAGCGTTCCGCTCTTCCGCGATTTCGATCAGGCCGAGCTGACCGAGGTTGCCCAACTCGTCTCGACGCGACGCTACGGCAAACACCAGACGATCTTCCACGAGGGGGATCCCGGCCAGACCTTTTATCTGATCCTCTCGGGCTCGGTCGCGATCTACCGCAGCGCCCCCGAAGGCCGCGAGACGATCCTCTCCATTCTCAAGGATCGAGATTTCTTCGGGGAGATGAGCATTTTCGACACGGCGGTCCGTGCGGCCAGCGTGCGCACGTTGACCGAGGTCGAAGTCGGCGTGATCGAGCGCGACGACTTTTTAGCGCTGATCGACCGCAGCCCGCGCATCGGGCGCCTGCTCGTGATCGCGCTCTCCGAGCGCCTGCGCGCGGCCAACAAGTTGATATCGGCGACCACGTCGCAGGATATCCGCTCGCGTCTCGCCTCGTTGCTGCTCAACCTGGCCCAGAATTTCGGCGAGCCGGCTCCCTTGGGCACGCGCATCACGCTGCGCTTGACGAACCAGGAAATGGCCAACATGATCGGCACGACGCGCGAAACGGTGAACCGCACGCTGAACCGCTTTTGGGACGAGCGCCTGATCGATATGCGGACGGCCCACGTGGTCGTCGTTGAATTCGATAAGTTGAAAGCGATGGTCCCGTAGCGGACCGTTAGCCCGCGATCTCCAACGTCGCCGCCGGCCCGCCGGCGGCGACCTTGTTGCGTCGTGCCTTCACCCAACGCGCACGAGGAGTGTGCGCGCGCCGGGGCGATAGTTGATGGGAAAGAAAGCTCATCCATCGTTCGTACGTGCGGCCGGGGGCGTGGTTCCCGGGCCGCGGGAGAAAGGGGCCGCGCAATGGTCGCAAGCAGCCGCATCGTAACGTCGGAGACCCGCTCGGGAGTCCGGGTGCTGTACCTCGACAACCCGCCCGTCAACGCGTTCTCCAACGCGCAATCCTCGGCGCTCGTCGCCGAGCTCGACGCGGTGGCCGCCGACCCGTCCGTGCGTGGCGTCGTGCTGGCCGGCCGCAACGGTTTCTTCAGCGGCGGTGCGGACATCAACGAGTTCCAGCGGCCGCCTGGCCCCGGCTCCAAGAACGTGCGCGACGTGATCGCGGCGATCGAGGCCAGCGACCTGACCTTCGTGGCCGCCATCGACGGCCCGGCGCTGGGCGGGGGATGCGAAGCGATCCTGGCCTGCGACTTCCGGATCGCGACGCCGCGGTCGCGCATCGGGCTGCCGGAGATTCTGCTCGGGTTGCTGCCCGGCGGCGGCGGCACGCAGCGGCTGCCTCGTTTGCTCGCGGCGCGCAACCCCGCGAACGGCGGCCTCGCCGGCGTGCAGATCGCGCTCGACATGATGCTCAAGGGCACCTTCAAGAGCGCAAAGGAAGCCAAAGCGATCGGCCTGCTCGACGAAGTGGTCGAAGGCGACGTGGTCGAACGGGCCGTCGAAATCGCCCTCGAACGGGCCGGCACGAAACTGCGCGTCAGCTCGCTCTCGATCCGCATCCCGCCCCCGATGGCGGCCCTGGCGCACGAGATGGTCCCACCGGAAGAACAGGGCGGCTTCGCCGCCCACAAGCTGATCGACGCCGTCGTGGCCGCGGGCGACGACGATTTCGCCCACGGCCTCGCGCACGAGCGCCGGCTCTTCATCGAGCTGGTCAGCGGGCCGCAGTCGCAGTCGGCCGTGCACCTGTTCTTCGCCGAACGCGAGACCGCGAAGATTCCGGGGCTCGACGAGCGCGCGCAGCCCAAGGAGATCGCGAGCGCGGCGGTGGTCGGCGCGGGTACGATGGGCACGGGCATCGCGATGGTCTTCGCGAACGCCGGCCTGCCGGTCAAGGTGATCGAGGTGAATCCCGAACAGGTCGCGCGCGGCGGCAAGCACGTCGCCGACACGTACGCCGCCCAAGTGAAGAAGGGGCGCTTGACCGCCGACAAGGCGCAGGCGCGGGTCGCGTCGATCGTCTTCGTGGACGACTACGCGCAGCTAGCCGATGCCGACGTCGTGGTCGAGGCGGTCTTCGAATCGATGGCGGTCAAGAAAGAGGTCTTCGAAGCGCTCGACAAAGCGCTGAAGCCGGGCGCGCTGCTGGCCACGAACACCTCGACGCTCGACATCGACGAGATCGCGAGCGTCACCAGGCGGCCGCAGGACGTGATCGGCTTGCATTTCTTCGCACCCGCCAACGTGATGCAGCTGCTCGAAGTCGTGCGCGGCAAGCACAGCTCCGACGAAACGATCGTGACCGCGATGGCGCTGGCGAAGAAGCTGCGCAAGAAAGGCGTGCTCGCGGGCAATACCTTCGGCTTCATCGGCAATAGCATGGTGATGGCCTACGCGCGCGAGGCGTATTTCTTAGCGGAAGAGGGCGCGACGCCGTGGCAGATCGACGCGGCGATCAGGGCCTTCGGGTTCCCGATGGGCCCGTTCGCGATGGCCGACCTGTCGGGCATCGACGTCGGGTACAAGATCTCGCTCGAAGCACCGCGGCTGCCGTATCGCGTCTCCGAACTTGGAACCCGGATGTACGAAGCCGGCCGGCTCGGACAAAAAACCGGTAAGGGCTTCTTCGCGTATCCGAACGGCGAGCGTAAGCCCACGCACGACCCCGAGGTCGACGCGATCGTCGAGGCGGAGTCGCGGCGGCTGGGGATCGCGCGGCGCACGGTGTCGCAGGACGAGATCGTCGAGCGCTGCATGTACGCGCTCGTGAACCAGGGCGCGCGCCTGCTGGGCGACGGCATCGCCCTGCGTCCCGGCGACATCGATATCGTGTACGTGTTCGGCTACGGCTTTCCGCCCTACCGCGGCGGTCCGATGTGGTGGGCCGACACCGTCGGCGTCGCCAACATCTACGAGCGCATCGTCGCGTGGCGGGCGGAACGCGGGCCGCAGTGGGAGCCCGCGCCGCTGCTCGCCGAAATCGCCGCGGGCGGCGGTTCGTTCGCGCCGCGGCCGGTGCCCGCCGCCGCCGGGTGAACTCGCTCCCGGCCTTCATCGCCGAGGTCCTCGGGCGCCCGCGCGAGCGCGCATTTGCCGAACGCCGCGGCGCTCCCGAGTGGCGCTTCACCTCGACGACGCGCATGCTCGGCCGCGCGACGGCGATCGCGTGCGCGCTGCGCGACGCCGGCGCCGGCGCGGGCGACCGCGTGGTCCTGATGTCGGAGAACCGCGTCGACTGGATCGCGGCGGCTTTCGGCATCCTGCTGGCCGGCGCGGTTCCGGTGCCGGTGTACGCGACGATCGCCTTCGACCAGCTCGATTTCATCTTCGTGGACTGCGACGCGAAGCTCGTGTTCGTCGAAACGCCGGCCGACGCCGAACGGATTCGCGAGCGCTGCCCGCACGCGCCGCGCGTCGTTCATTTCGACGGCAACGGTCCGGACTCGCTCGCGGCGTTCGAGCGGCACGGCGCGGAACTCGCCGGCGAGAACGCAAACGCCGCGAGCATCGCGGGCGGGATCGACCCGGCATCGCTCGCGGTCCTCATGTACACGTCGGGCACGACGGGCCAGCCCAAGGGTGTGATGCTCTCGCACGACAACCTGCTCTCGAACGCCAAGACCGCATTCGCCTACGCGCTCGAAGGCGAACGGCCGCTCGACGGCGCCGTCGTGCTCTGCGTGCTACCCTTCGCGCACATCTACCAGCTAACGAACGTGCTCGGCAACGTCCTGCACAACGCCGAACTCTACATCACGCAGCCGAACTACTTTATCGAGGATCTCAAAGCGTCGCGGCCGCGGACCGTGGCGCTGGTGCCGCGGATCTTCGAGCGCGTCCTGGCGGCGGTGTACGACCAAGCCAAGGCGGCCGGCGGCGTGAAGGCCGTGCTCGTACCGTGGGCGCTGCGCGTGGCCGGGGAATACGAAACGGCCGTCGTCGACCGCGGCGCGGCGAGCCCGGCGCTGCGGTTGCAGCACGCCCTGGCGGACCGTTTGGTGTACGGCGCGATCCGGGCGCGCTTGGGCGTCGACCGGCTCGAGTACTTCGTGAGCGGTTCCGCGCCGCTGCACCGCGACATCGCGCTGATCTTCGCGGGCATGGGTTTGCCCATCTGCGAGGGCTACGGCTTGACCGAAACGGCTCCGACCGTCTCGTTCAACAAACACAGCGCGATCAGGTACGGCTCGGTCGGGAAGCCGATACCCGGCGTCGAGGTGAAGATCGCCGCCGACGGCGAGATCCTGGTCCGCGGCTCGAACGTGATGCTCGGGTATTACCACGCGGACGGCGATCAGCCGTTCACGCCGGACGGCTGGCTGCGCACCGGCGACATCGGGCGGCTCGACGCGGACGGTTTCTTGTTCGTCACCGACCGCAAGAAGGAACTGATCAAGACCTCGGGCGGCAAATACGTGGCGCCGAGCCGCGTCGAAGCCGCAATCAGGCGCTCGCCGTTCGTGGGCCAGTGTTTCGTCATCGGCGACGACCACCCGTTCCCGATCGCGCTGGTCGTCCCGAACTGGGTCGCCGTGCGCGCCAAGTTCGGCATCGCGGAGACGGTACCGGCCGCCGGGATCGCGGCGCGCCGCGACGTACACGATTTCATGCAGCGCGAAGTCGCGTCCAAGACGACCGACCTGGCGAGCTTCGAGCAAGTCCGCCGGATCGCGCTGCTGCCGCGCGACCTCACGATCGAGGACGGCGACCTTTCGCCCGCGATGAAGATCCGGCGCCGCGTCGTCGAGGAGAAGTTCGCCGGCGTCATCGCCGCCGCATACGCACCCGCGGCCTCCGCCGCGCACTGACGAAAAGAGAACCCATGCTCGCAACCGCTTCGACTCAGCTCTCCCCGCGCCGCCGCGACCTCGATTTCCAGCTCTACGAGGTCCTCCACTTCGAGAACATCCTGCGCCTGCCGCGTTTCGCCGAACACGACCGCGCCACGGCGGACTCGATCCTCGATACCGCCTACGATATCGCGGGCGATTACTTCGCGCCGCTCGCGGCCGAGCTGGACGCTTTTCCGTATAGCCTCGAAGACGGTGAAGTCGCGACGCCGGCCCGCCTCAAGGCCGCGCTTGCCGCGATGATCGAAGCCGGCTTTCTGGCCGCCTCGTTCTCCGAGGAAGACGGCGGACTGCAGCTGCCGAGCACGCTGACGACGGCGGTCGGGCTCGTGTTCTCGGCGGCCAACGGTTCCGCATTCGGCTACGGCTGGTTGACCGTCGGTGCGGCGCACCTCCTGGCCGCCTTCGGCAGCGACGAGCAGCGCGAGCGCTGGATGAAGCCGATGATCGAGGGCCGCTACTTCGGCACGATGGCGCTTTCCGAGCCGCAAGCAGGATCGTCGCTGGGCGACGTCACGACGAAGGCCGAACCCGCGCCCGACGGTTCCTATCGCCTGACCGGGACGAAGATGTGGATCTCGGCGGCCGAGCACGACCTCAGCGAGAACATCGTGAACCTGGTGCTCGCAAAGATTCCGGGCGGCCCGCCCGGCGTCAAGGGCATCTCGCTCTTCATCGTTCCAAAGTTCACGCTCGACGAGAAGGGCGAACGCGCGCGGCGTAACGACGCCGTCGTCACCGGGCTCAACCACAAACTCGGTCAGCGCGGCGTCGTCAACACGGTGCTGACGCTCGGCGAACGGGGCGAGTGCGTCGGCTACCTCGTGGGCGCGCCGCACGACGGCATGCGTCAGATGTTCCACATGATGAACGAAGCGCGGGTGGCCGTCGGCGCGGGCGCGGTCGCGCTCAACATCGCCGCGTACGAGTACTCGCTGCAGTACGCCAAGGACCGGCCGCAAGGACGTTCGCTCGGCGACAAGAACCCGCTGGCGCCGCAAGTCCCGATCGTCGCGCACGCGGACGTGCGCGCGATGCTGCTGCGTCAGAAAGCGATTGCCGAAGGCGGGCTCGGGCTCGTGATGTATTGCGCGGCGCTCGTCGACGAAGCGGCCGCCGACGAAGGCGCGAGCGACCGCGAGGATGCCGAGTTGCTGCTCGACGTCCTGACCCCGGTGGCCAAGACGTGGCCGTCGGAACACGGGATCGAGTCGACGTCGCTCGCGATCCAGGTGCTGGGCGGGTACGGATACTCGCCGGAATACCCGGTCGAGCGCTACTTCCGCGACCAGCGCCTCAATCCGATCCACGAAGGTACGACGGGCATCCAAGGACTGGACTTGCTCGGCCGCAAGTTGCGGCTCAAGGGCGGCGCCGGGCTGCACCTCTTGCTCGCGCGCATCGAGAGCGAACTCGAGGGCGCGCGCGGCGTGCCGGCGCTCGCGGAAGAAGCGGCGCGGCTGGCCGGCGCACGCGACACGCTCGTGCGCGTTACCAAGGTGCTGCTCGACGCGCAGCTCAAGCTCGGCCCCGAGCGGGCGCTGGCGGAATCGACGGCCTACCTCGACGCCTTCGGCACGATCGTCGTGGCCTGGCGCTGGCTCGCGCAGGCGCGTGCGGCCGCGGCCGCTCCGCCCGACGACTTCTACGCCGGGAAGCTCGCGGCGTGCCGTTACTTCTACCGCTACATCCTCACCGACGCCGAAGCGGTTCTCAACCGCCTCGAACTCCTGGACGACTTGGTCTTCTCGGTCGCGCCCGCGATGCTCTAAAGGTTTAGCATCAAACCAAACGCTCGAGCGGCTTGCGCTTCCAGATGCCGTAGTAATACGCGAGCTGGAAGAGCAAGCCCGCGACGAACGCCGCGGGGTACCCGTACCAGACGCCGTCGAGACCGAGGTGGTGCATCAGCACGTACGACACCGGCACCTCGACGCCCCAGATCGAGAGGATCGAGAGCAGCGTCGGCCAGACCACGACGCCGCTGGCGACCATGACGGCCGAGATCACGCGCGCGTTGCCGAAGATCGCATAACTCCAGAGTGTGATGAGGATCAGCGTGTGCGCGATGCGCACGGTGTCCGGGTTGGTGATGAACAGCGACACGACGGCGGTGTTGAACGCGTACACGAGGCCGATCAGCACGCCTTCGACGACGTAGTTGAGCGTGACGGCCGAGCGTACGATCTTCACGATGCGCTCGGTCCGGCCGGCGCCGATCGACTGCGCGCTGAAGATCTGCGCGCCGATGCTGATCGACATCGCCGGAAACTGCACGTAGCTGGCCACTTGGTTGACGGCGCCGTACGCGGCCACCGCCGTCGAACCGAAGCGGTTGACGAACGAGAGGACGGCGATTTCCGAGAGCGAGACCATCACGAGGTTGACGCTGGTCGGGATGCCGATCCGGGCGACCTTCGCGACCAGACCCGGCCGCAGGCGCACGTTCGCGAGCATCGCGCGGTCGAAGGCCAGCGGGTGCTTCTTGACGCCGAGATACACGAGCAGCGCCGCGAGCGAAAGGGCGGTGGAGACGACGTTGCCGACGGCCGCACCGTTGGTCCCGAGCGCCGGCAGTCCGAACCACCCCAGGATGAAGACCGGGGTCAGCATCATCGTCAGCGCCGTGCTGAGGATCAGGACGTAGAACGGCGTCTGGGTGTCGCCGGTGCCGCGCAGAAACGTCGTATACGCGAGATACGTGAACAGCAGCGGAATCGAGAAGAACGTGATGCGCGCGTAGCTGGTCGAGATGTCGATGATGTCGGCGGGCGTGCCGAGCGCCGCGAGCAACTGGTGCGCGAAGACGCCGCCGAGGCCGCCCACGACGATCCCGAGCACGATGGTCAGGGCGATCGTCGTCCCCGCGATCTGCTTGACCTTCGCGTGCTCGCGCGCGCCGAACGCCTGTCCGATCAGTACGCTGCTGCCCGAACCGATGCCGATCAGGAACGAGATCGTCAGGAAGACGATGGGGAAGATGGCGGCCGCCGCCGCCAGCGATCGCACGCCGATGAGCCGGCCGAGATAGATGCTGTTGGCGGTCTGGCCCAGCGATTGCAACACGTTGCTGAGCATCAGCGGCACCAGGAAGATCGAAAGCGACTGCCAGATCGGGCGCGCGTCGCTGAGCGCGATCGAGCCGCGCGCGGATTTCGCGCTCAAGACGTGGTCTCGAGGGACGCGCTTTCGGAACGCGGCCTGACCGTCAGCGTGCGCGCGTTCGTATACCAGACGAGCCCGGCCGGGGCGTTGCGCTGACGGCGCACGTGCTTGCGCTCGGTGTAGTCGACGGCGACCTTCTCCGATTCCCTGGCTTTGGAGTAGTAAGCGGCGAGCTCGGCCGCGCGCTGCAACTCGGCCGGCTGCGCCGCCCGCTGCGCGTCGAGGTGCAGCACGACGTGCGCGCCGGGAGTCGCCCGGGCGTGGAACCAGAGATCGTCCGGTTTTGCGACGCGAAACGTCAGATCCGCGTTCCCGTGCGGCGAGCGTCCGACGTACACCCGCGCGCCGTCGCCGAGCTTGACGTCGAGCGGGCGCCGCTTTCCCTCGCGCCCGCGCGCCGGCACGCTCTTGCGGCGCTCGAAGCGCTCGACGCTCTCCGCCACATCGTCCAGCGTCTCGGGTTCCGCCCGGTCCAGCTCCCAGGCCAGCTCCTCCGCGAAGCTCGCCTCCGTCTGGAGCTCCCCGAGCCGGCGGGTGACGTGCTCGAGCTTCGCGACGGCTTTGCGGTAACGCCGGAAGATCGCGGCGGCGTTGGCCTTCGCGTCGAGCGCCGGATCCAGCGCGATCGTCACGGCCGGGTCGCTCGGTGGGACGAAGCTGGCGGCGCCGGGCGGCACGTCGGTGAGATGCGCGTAGAGCAGTTCCCCGGCGACGCGCAGCGTATCCCGCGCCGCGGCGTCGTCGCGTTCGCGCTCGAGGCCGGCCCGCTCGGCCGCGAGCGCCGCACGGCGCTTTTCGATGCGCGCCCGCAGCGCGCTGCGGCGCGCGGTGAAGCCTTGGCGCGCGCGGGCGCGGGTCGCGCCGCCGACCGCATCGGCCAACAGCGGCAGCAGGGCGCGCTCGCGCGTCATCGCAAGCTCGCCGAACTGCGCCAGCGGCACGATGTGGCACTGCACGAGCCGGCCCGCATCGCGGTACGCGAACACGTCGCCGAGCGCCGACGGCTCGCCGTCGGCGGCTTCGAGCAGCGCCCGTCCGCGCGCGAGGCAGCGTTCGAGCAGGGCTTCCGGCGCCGCGCCTTCGGCGCGCGCGGCCTCGGCCACGAGCGACTCGGCAACCAGGCGCGGCAAGAGCGGCAGGGCCGTCCGCAGGATGTCCGCCGGCGACGTTCCCCCCGGGCTCGGCGCCGGCAGCGGCGGCGGCTCGTAGGCTTCGCCCACGACCGTCGCGCGCAGAGCGTTCGCGCCGCGAGCAAACTCCTTGGCGGCGCTGACGACCGTGTCGTCCTTCAGCAGCACGACGTTGCCGAAGCGAGGTACCAGTTCGACCACGAGCCGGTAGCCGCTCGCGACCCCGAAGCGCGAGCGTGACGAGCAGTCGAAGGCGAGCAGCCGGTCGCCCCGGCGCGCGCGCACGCGATCGACGCGCAAGCCCTCGAGGGCGTCGGCCATCGTGCGGACCCAGCCGGCGGTCCGCTCGAGTTCGGGCGCACCCTCGAGCGTGACGACGGGGGTCGGGCCGAAGGCGTCGATCGCCAGGGTCCCCTGCGTCACGCGCAATCCGAAGCGGCCGTCGGCCATACGCCCGACCGCACGCACGTGCGCGCCGCGCAGCAGCCGGTCCAGCTCCGCCCCGAGCCGCCGCACGATAAGCCAATCCGTGAGCACGGGTTCCCCTTTATCCGAAGCGCCCGCTCAGAACTTTCGCTGGAACGAAAGCGAAAAACCGGTCACGCCGCTCGAAGGCTGCACGGCGGTCACCGCGGCGTTCGTCGACAGCATCGTCTGCGCGCCTTGGGCCGCGTTGAACAGGTTGCTGGTCGGCTGGCTGAAGAAGGTGAGCTGGATCGCGGTCGCGGCGTTCGGGGTCGCGACGAGGCCGATCGTCTGGCGCTGCGGGAAGCTGAACGTCTGAGCGAAGACCGCGCTGACGTTCTTGAAGATCTTCTGTTGCGCGCCGACGGTCAAGCCCGCGCCGTAGTCGTAGCCGACCGAGAGGTTGCTCAGGCCCAACGCGCTTCCCAGCTGCGACGAGAGCGGCTGCAGGATGTTCTGCGTCAGCAGGACGCCGAGCTGGCCTGCGGCCAGCGCCGTAAACGGGTTCTGTTGCGGACCGCCGGTCGTCGGCTGCAGGCCGCTCACCGCGCCGAGCGCCTGCGCGCCGACGAGCAGTCCCAGGATTTGCTCGCGCGAGTAACTTGGGTTCGAGGCCAGGGCGACGTCGAGCTTGGTTGCCGGACCCGTCACGCGCAGCGTCACGTCGGTGGGAGGGTTGGCCACTAGGGTCGTGGCGGTCGCGTCGACGTACGGCACGATCCCGTTGCTCGGGTCGAACGTGACCGTGCTCGGGAACTGGATCTGGAAGGTGCGATAGAAGCTGACCGTCCCGCCCGTCGAGGTGAGGCTTCCGCCGGCGGCCGGCGCGGCCAGCGTGCCGCTCAGGTGCAGGTCGCCTTTCCCGCCGATGTCGACCGGGCCGCCCTGCACGCGGGCGTCGTTGCCCACTGCAATGCCGAGATCGAATGCGACCGGCAAAGCCGGGGCACGGGTCTCGGCGGGCGGCGGGTTGCCCCGCAATATGGCGGCGGGCGGGACGCGCGCGGAACTCAGCGCGAGCTTGCCCGCCACGAGCGCCGGTCCGCCGGAACTTCGCTTGACGGTCACGTTCCCGAGCACCCGGCCTTTGAAGTACCCCGGGAAATCGAACGTCGCGTTGTCGGCGGCGAGCGTGAGGTCGGCGGTGGCGGACCGCGCCGGATCGCGCAGACTCCCGAGCGTGAGGCGCCCGTTCGTGCTCACCTTGCCGCCGCCGGCATCGGCGCTCGCCCCGGAAATGGTGAGCGAGCGCCGCGCGAAGCTCAGCTGTGCGGTCGCATCCGCGATCTTCGAGCGTTCCTGCGGGCCGGCGAAGCTGCCGCCCGCCAGCGACAGCGCGCCGCTGAGCCCGGGATCGGCTTGCGAGCCGCCGAGCGCGACCCGGCCGTCGAGGGTGCCCGCGAGCTGCGTCCCTTCCGGCAACAGGGCGGCGAACTGCGCCAGGTCGACGTGGTCGACCGTCAAGTCCAGGGCCAGCGGCGCAGTCGCGGGTCCGATGCCGGGCACCGGTTGTCGTTGTAAGGGCACGAAGCCGGTCGCCAAGAGCCGCCCGCCCGTCAGGTCGAACTGGGCCCGGCGCAACGTGGCCCGCGTGCGCGTGACCGACACTTCGGTATGGGCGTGCGGCAACGTGTAGCGGCCGTAGCGGACGGCGTCCGCATCGAGCGTGTCGTCGAAGGCGGGATGTTGTAGCGTGCCGGTCACGTGCAAGGTCGTGACGACCGCGCCCGCCGCGTCGTAGATCTTGCCGGTGAGGGTCTTGGCGAGCGCACCGGCATCCGCGGTCCGCGCCACGACCGTCACGTCGACCGGACCCGCCGGGCGCAGCCCGACCGACCCGGTGGCCTGAGCGGTCAGGTTGTCGATCGCGAAATCCGCCTCCGCGATCGAGGCCTGGCCGCGGGCGGCCGTGAAGCCGATCGACGCGCTGCGGACGCTGACGCGCTGCAGCAGCCCGTTCGAGAGCGAGATCCGCCCCGCGAACGTGAGGTCGGGATACGAGCCGCGCGCCGTGGCGGTCGCGTCGACCGAGCCTTCGACCGCTGCCTGCACGCCGGCGACCGGCAGCCACGTCCCGAGATCGATGCCGTGCGCGGCGGCGTTGAGGTTGAGATAGGAGCGCCGCAGCGGGTCGCGGAGCGGGTCGGTGGCGGGTTCCGTCAGCGTTCCGGCCAGCGCGACGCGGCCGCTCGAGCCGCCGAGCGACGCGTTCGCGCGAAGCGTCCGTCCGGTCGTGTCCCATTCGGCACGCGAAGCGCCCACGTCGAAACGGTGCAGGCGGGTGTCGGCCAGCCGGATGCGCCCGCTCGTGGCGAACGCGTTCGCGCTGCTGGAGGCGGACAGCGCGATGCTGCCGGTACCGCCGAGCGTATCGCCGCGATCGAAGTAGTTGTTGAAATCCGAGAGATCGACCCGCGGCGCGTCCAGCGTGGCGGATTGCCGGGCGCGCGACAGGTCGGCCGTGAACGCGACCGTCGAGGAACCGACGGTGACCCGGCCGCTGCGCGCCTGCACGGCACCGCCCGAGCCCGACAGCACGACGCTCGCGTCGCGAAAGCCGAGGCCGTTGAGCGAGCCCTCCGGCAGCGCGAGCGTCCCGTTCACCCGGGGCGAGGCGCCTCGGCCGGCCACGTGAAGGTCCGCCTCCAGCGTACCCTCGGGATAGGGCAAGCGGACGCGCGCGACCCGCGCCAACGTTGCGACGTCGGCCTGCCGCACGCGGGTGTCGAAGGCATACGCGGCGTTGCGCGGCTCCCCGCGCAAACCGGCGATCCGGCCGTCGAGGGTGGCCGTCAGGGCACTGCCTGCTTGGACCTGCCCGTCGTCTAGGGTCAGGGTCTCGCCGCGGAAGCTGAGTCCGGCCGAGCCGCTGACCGGAACGTTCGCAAAGCGCGGGTCGGCCGATCGCACGCCGGCCGCCGCGACCCCGCCCCGAACGTTCGGCGCCGCGGCCGTTCCGCCGATCGTTGCGAGCGCGGTCAGCGTTCCCGCCCGTACCGGAAGGCCGAGGCCTTGCAGCCGCGCGAGATCGATGCCCGAGGCCGAGACCGCGACCGTCCCGCCGGCCCCGAAGCTGCCTTGCGCGACGACGTCGCGGCCGGCCAGCCGTGCCCGGGCCGCATAGACGTCCAGCCGATCCGGCCGCCGGACGATCGTCGCATCGAGCGACTCGAGCGCGACCCCGCCGACGCTCGCATCGGTGAACCGTGCGCCTTGGGTCTGCACGAGCACGTCCGCCGGGGGCCAGTCGAGGCCGCGGGCGACCACCCGGATCGGAATGTCGGCGTTGCCGCGGGCAGCGAGCGTCACGCCCGCCGCGGCGGCCAGGGCCGCGAGCGGTCCGCGATAGCGCGCCTCCAGCGCGACGCCGGCCGGATCGCCGACGGCGAACCGAGCCGTGATGTCGTCGACGGGATAACCCAGCACGTGCGCGCCGGAAACGTGCGCGCTGCCGCCGCTGCTGAAGTGCTTTCCTGCAAACGCCGCGACGGCGCCGGCGTCGAGGGTTCCGTCGGCGCGCGGCAGGCTCGGAAGGACGACGCCCGGCAGCTCCGGCTGCGGACCGGCGGTGGAAAAACCGAAGTCGCGTGCCGAGATGAAGGCGGACCCACCGCTGAAATGCGGCCGGTCCAACGCGACCCGAGCGTACAGCGACCGGCTGCCCGGGCCATCGAGCGCGAACGGCCCGAGCGACCCGATGCCGCGGCCGTCGAGCGCGAAGGTTCCGGCGAAGCTCTCGGCCGCACCGCGCCCGCCGACCACGCCGCTCGTGAGGAGATCCGCATCGGTGCCGGTCGTGACGGCGGTGCCCTCCACGCGCATGTCGCCGAGCAAGGCCGCCGCGTACGGCAACCGGCGCGCGGGTGCTGCTACCGTCTCGACCAGCTCGATGCCGGTGTGCTTTTCCAGCAGGACGGTGCCGCGTACGCCGGCGCCGATGCCGGCGTAGCGCAGGGCGCTGCGAAGCACGGTGATTCCCTGGCCGTGCAGGGCGACCAGTCCGCTCGGAGCGTCCACCGGAATGGTGCCGTACGCGAGCCGCGGCGAGTCGAACGAGGCGAACGTCGTCGGCGCGGCGGCGCTGCCCTCGACCAAGAGCTTGAATCCGAGGGAGCCGCTGACCGGCAAGGACCGGGCGCCTTCGTTCAACGTCAGCAGGTCTCGAACGCCGCCGCGGCCGGCGATCCCCAAACGAACGGCCGGCCCCGCGGGCACCCCGAAGAGGTCGTAGACGGCTCCCGCGAGCCGGACCGGGACCCCCGCGATGGAGCCGTCGATGCCGGGAAGCGCGATGCCGCCGTCGTCGTAGCGCACCGTGCCGCGCCCGTCGCGCAGCGGTTTGGCTAGGCCGCCGAGGTAGGCTCGCAGACCCTCGAGGCCGGCAGCCAGCGAAAGATGGCGTTGCATCGTACCGTTGCGGTCCGGCAGCCCGTAGGCACGCGCGTCGACGTCGCCGAGCACGCCGTCCGCGAAGTGGAGCGCCGTCGAATTGACCGCGTAATCGAGGAGCGGTGCGATCGCCACGCGGCGCGCGGTGATCCGCGAGAGCTCGTAACCGCGCTGCTCGTCGAGCGTCCCCCGGCCGGCGAAGGGAAACGTGCCGCCCGCTTCCGCGAGCGAAAAGGTGAGTTCGAACTCAGACCGCTCGCGCGGCCGCAGCCCGGCGCTCAGTTCGACCGCCTCGAGCGAAAAGCGCCGGCTGTGCGCGAAGACGCGCGTGTCGTCGGTCAGCCCGACCCAGCCGTTGCGGATCGCGACCTGCAGGCGCGGCAGCACGAAGGGCTGCGCGTTCGGAGCCCCGGCGGCCGGCGGCAGGGTGATGTTGTACGTCCCGTCCCGGTGGTGGAGGATCGTGAGTTTCGGACCCTCCAGCACCACGCCCGTGATGCCGTACAGGTAGGGGCCGCCGAACATATCGCGGATCGAATACGCGAGTTCGACCCGCTCGGCCGTCAGGACGGGCTCGTCCCGCAGCGATCTGACCTCGGGGTGTACGAACGTCAGCCGGCCGGGAGTCACGCGCAGGTCGTCGTAGCGCAGCTCGTAGCCCAGGGCTCGCCCGGCGGCGCCGGCCGCCATGCCCACCAACGCCGGTCCCAAGAGGGCCGCCGCGGCTACCAGCGCCAGCGCAATGCCGCCCGCGACCAAAAGCCCCAAGGGCCAGCGCCTCACCGTGTCCCCCTGAAGTGCCGCCGCACGAATTGCTTTGCCTCTACCCCGCCCGGCGAGCGCCCAAGCGGGAGGCCCGGTACCGTCCGGGTGCGAACCCACCCATTTCGTTCTCGGCACGGGTCTTGACCGCCCGCACGAACCGGGGATCGGGAGTCAGGGCTCCCGCAAGACGTAAGAGGATCGGAATGGGGTCGCCCGGCCCAGGGTTGTTGTTCGTCGTTTCGGGCCCTTCCGGGGCCGGCAAGGACACGGTGGTCGATGCGTTGCGCACGCGCATGCCGCGCCTACGCTACTCGGTGTCGGCCACGACGCGGCCACCGCGCGCGGGCGAACGTGAAGGGGAGGCCTATTTTTTCCTGGACCGCGAGCTTTTCGAGAAGAAACTCGCGAGCGGCGCGTTCTTGGAAACGAACACCTACAACGGAAACCGCTACGGAACGCCGCGGGAGTTCGTAGAAACGACCCTCGCCGACGGGTACGACGTCATCTTGAAACCCGAAGTTCACGGCGCTCTGGCGGTCAAGGCCGCGTTCCCCACCGCGATCCTGGTCTTTCTGCTGCCGGACAAATTCTCTCACTTGCGCCTGCGCCTGGCGGCCCGGCGCACCGAAACCAGCGACGAAATCGCGGCCAGACTCGCGATCGCGCACCGCGAGCTCAAAGCGATCCGCCGCTTCGACTACGTCATCATCAACGAACAGGCTCCGCCCGAGCGCCACGGAGCGCTACCGGCGGTCGACGATCTGGAAGCGATCGTCCGGGCCGAACGCTTCCGCATCCATCACTACGACGACGCTATCTTCAGAAACGTGGAAAATGCATGAGTAATACGGTATTCGGAGACCTCGACGGCTTGCTCCAGCACGTCGACTCCAAGTTCACCCTGGTCAACGTGGTCACCAAGCGCGCCAAACAGCTCAACAACGGCGCGCCCGCGTTGACCGAGGACGCGAACCCCAACAAGCCCGTCTCGACGGCCTTCGCCGAGGTGGAGCTGGGCCGGATCCCGTACAAGCGCGTAAAGGAAGGCATTAAGTAGCAGGTAGTCGGTATGTGTGGAATCATCGGCTACGTCGGCAAGCGCGATAGCGTCCCGCTGATCCTGGACTCGTTGCGGCGCCTCGAGTACCGGGGATACGACAGCGCGGGCATCGCGGTCATCGACGCTTCGGGAGCGCTCGCCGGCTCGAAGAGCGAAGGCAAGCTCGGGCGCCTCGCCGAGCGGCTCGGCTACGAGCCGCTGCACGGCACGACGGGGCTGGGGCACACGCGCTGGGCAACCCACGGCCGCCCCTCGGACGCCAACGCCCACCCCCACCTGGACTGCGCGGGCAAGATCGCGGTGATCCACAACGGGATCATCGAGAACTACTCGGCCCTGCGCGAGCGCTTGATCGCGGCCGGACACGTCTTTCGCAGCGAAACCGACACCGAAGTGATCGCGCACTTGATCGAGGCCAACGACGAGGGCGACCTGGTCGAGGCGCTGCGGCGGACGCTGCGCCAAGTCGACGGTGCGTACGCGCTCGGCGTGATCTCGCAGGATTCACCGGAGCGGCTCGTCTTCGCGCGCAGCGGCGCGAGCCCGCTCGTGGTCGGGATCGGCGAAGGCGAGATGTTCGTCGCGTCCGATTCGCCCGCGATCCTGCAATACACGCGCAAACAGGTGATCCTGCGCGAGCGCGAGATGGTCGTGATCGAACGCGACGGCTACGAACTGACGGATTTCGACGGCAAGCCGATCGAACGCGAGATCACCCAGGTGATGTGGGACGCCAGCTCCGCGGAAAAAGACGGCTTCAAGCATTTCATGCTCAAGGAGATGTTCGTCCAACCCAGCGTCGTCAAGGAGACGCTGGCGGGCCGCATCGACGAGTCGGGCGATTCGCAACTCGCCGCCGAGTTGAAGATCGACGAGTTCTTACTTGGGGCGATCACGAAGATCTCGATTACCGGCTGCGGCACGGCGTACCACGCCGGCATGGTCGGGATGTACCTGCTGCGCGCGCTCTGCAAGCTGCCGGTCGAGATGGAACTGGCCAGCGAGTTCCGGTACGGCGACCGCCGGCTCGACACGCGCACGCTGACGATCGCGATGTCGCAGTCGGGCGAGACGGCCGACACGATCGAAGCCGTGAAGATCGCGAAGGCCGCCAAGGCCCCGGTGCTCGGCATCTGCAACGTCTTGGGTTCGCACCTGAGCCGCTTGGCCGACAGCGTGCTCTATACGCGCGGCGGTCCCGAAATCGGGGTCGCGGCGACCAAGACGTACGTTTCGCAGACGGTCGCGATGGTGCTCTTCGCGCTCTATCTCGCGCGCGTTCGCGAGAGCCAGCCGCTCTCGCGGCTGCGCGAGATCGCGGAGAATACGAAGCTGCTGCCGGCCGCGATCGACCTCTGCCTCAATAATTCCGACGACATCCGGCGCGCCGCGCGCAAGCTGCGCAAGGCCCGCAGCGCGATGTTCATCGGCCGTTACGTCAATTTCCCGACCGCCCTCGAAGGCGCGCTCAAACTCAAGGAGATCTCGTACATTCACGCCGAGGGCTTCGCCGCGGGCGAACTCAAGCACGGACCGATCGCCCTCTTGGATTCCCGCGTGCCGGTCATCGCCATCGTGACCGAGGGCCGCGTGCGCGAGAAGATGCTGTCCAACCTCGCCGAAGCGAAGGCGCGCGAAGCGATCACGGTCGTCGTCGCGAACCACGGCGACGACGAGGCCGCGGCGCTGGCGGATTACGTATTCTGGGTACCCAAAGTCGACGAGCTGCTTTCGCCGATCGTGAACGTGGTGCCGTTGCAGCTGCTGGCCTACCACATCGCGGACATCGAAGGCAAGGACGTCGATCAGCCCCGCAACCTCGCAAAGACGGTCACCGTTGAATGAGCCCGAGCGCGCGGACGGACGCGCCTACGATGCCTTGCGGCCCGTGACGATCGAGCCCCGTCCGCTGGCGTACGCCGAAGGCAGCGCGCTGATCTCCGTCGGCAACACGCGCGTGCTGTGCGCCGCGACGATCGAGGAGAAGGTCCCGCCGTGGCTGCGCGGCCAAGGGCGCGGCTGGGTGACCGCCGAGTACGCGATGTTGCCGCGCGCCACCCACGAGCGCAGCCAACGCGAAGCGGCACGCGGGAAGATCGGCGGCCGCACCCACGAGATCCAGCGGCTGATCGGCCGCGCCTTGCGTGCGGTGACCGACTTGCGGCTGCTGGGCGAACGCAGCATCATCGTCGACTGCGACGTCCTGCAGGCCGACGGCGGCACCCGCACCGCGGCGATCACCGGAGCCTACGTGGCCCTGGCGCTGGCGCTGCGGCGCGACTTCACGCCCGGAACGCCGAAGTGGCCGCTGGCGCGGCAGATCGCCGCGGTCAGCGTCGGGTTCGTCGGCGGCATCGCGCACCTGGATCTGCAGTACTCCGAGGACAGCCGGGCCGAGGTCGACATGAACGTCGCGATGACCGACGCCGGCGAGTACGTCGAGGTGCAAGGAACCGCCGAAGCCCGGCCGTTCGACCGCTCGCAGCTCGACGCGATGCTGGCGCTCGCGCAGCGCGGCATCGACTCCCTGTTTGCGTATCAGCGCGCGGCGCTCGACGCGGTCCATGCCGGCGCGTGATTCCGGACTCGCCGCCCTGGTTGCCGAGGTCGGCCGGTTCTACGTGCGCGACCGGGCCATGCGCCGCGCCCAAGAGCGGATGGCCGCGACCCTCGCCGGCGGAGAGATACCCGGCGATGCCGCGGTAGCCCGCTATCTGGCGGCCGTCCGCCGGTATTTCGGCGGGTTCGAGCGCGAGGCGCGGGCGCATCTCGCCGACCTCGACCGCCGGCTCGCGAACGTCAACCAGCTCCAGTTCAACCTCACCGCCGAACGCGGCGTCGCGCAACGCCGAGTCGAGGTAACGCAAGGCGTCCTCACGCGAATCGAGGAACTCGCGCCGCGATGAAGGTCTTCGACGACGTCGGCCGGGGCACGCTCGGATTCTTCGAATATGCGGGCGGCATCGCCAACCTCACGGCCGAAACGGGCCAGTCGCTCGGGCGGCTGCGCATCCGCGTCGGCGAGACCCTGTCGCAGGCGTACGTCCTCGGCGTCCAGTCGACCGCGATCGTCCTGTTGACCTCGCTGTTCACCGGCATGGTGATCTCGCTCGAGTCGGCCAATCAGGCGACCTCCTACGGCGTCTCCGATCTGGTCGGCGGCGCGGTCGCCTACGTCTCGTCGCGCGAGCTCGGGCCGATGCTGACGGGGGTCGTGGTGGCGGGCCGCGCGGGCGCGGCGATCGCCGCGGAACTGGGCTCCATGGTCGTTACCGAACAGATCGAGGCGCTCGAAGCGCTCGGTCTCTCCCCCGTGCAGATGCTGGTGATTCCGCGCCTGCTCGGCCTGATGCTGATGCTGCCGCTGCTGATCATCTTCGCCGACATCATCGCGATCCTGGGCGGCATGTATCTCGCCAAGAGCGCGGCCGGAATCAGCTACGACTCTTTCATTCACTCGGCGCGCGTCTATAGCGAGTTCAACGATTACCTCAAGGGCATGTTCAAGGGCTTGTTCTTCGCGGTCATCATCGTCTTGATCGGCTGCTACCAAGGCTTCAACGTTCGCGGCGGCGCGGCCGGCGTGGGCAAGGCGACGACGGGCGCGGTCGTCACCTCGATCATCCTGATCTTCGTCGCGAACTTTCTGCTCTCGTTCATCATGTTCGGACCCCAGGGAACGCATTGACCGCGCCGCTTGCGAGGCTCGACGAGGTCACGCTGAAATACGGTTCGAAGGTCGTCCTGAAGAACTGCACGCTGGACGTCGTCGAGGGCGCCATCACCTGCCTGATCGGCCTATCCGGCGCCGGAAAATCGACGGTCTTGCGGCTGCTCAACGGCCTGCGGCAGCCCGATGCCGGGCGGGTTATCGTGCGCGGCGTCGACCTCGCCACGCTGCGCCGGCGCCAGATGATCGAGTTCCGCCGCAAGATCGGTTTTGCATTTCAGTTCGCGGCGCTCTTCGATAGCCTGACCGTGGGCGAGAACGTCGCGCTGCCGCTGCGCGAGCACACGAAGATGTCCGCGAAGGAGATCGACCGGGCCGTCATCGAGTCGCTGGACGCCGTCGGCCTCGCCGACGCACGGGACCGGATGCCGTCGGAGCTCTCGGGGGGCATGCTCAAGCGCGCCGGCTTCGCGCGCGCGGTCGTGACCAATCCCGACCTCGTGCTCTACGACGAACCGACGACGGGACTCGACCCGATCATCACGCACGTGCTGACCGACACGATCAAACGGCTGCGCGCCGCGCTCGACGGAACGGCCGTCGTGGTCTCGCACGACCTCGACAGCATCTTCGCGATGGGCGATTATGTGGCGATGCTTTTCGAGGGTGCCATCATCGCGTATGGAAGCGTGGATGAAATCAGGCGGTCGCCCAATCCGATCGTCCAGCAATTCCTGCAGGGGAGTGAAGTCGGGCCGATACCGCTGTAGCGGGACGGCGCGGAACGAGCCTTATGTCGAAACAAGCTCAAGTCGGACTGTTCACGATCCTCGGCATTTTGGCGGTGTTTGCCGTCTTTTACGTTGTTTCCGATTTGGGTACGCGTTCCCGGGGCTACAAGATCGGCGTCCACTTCCGCTCGGCCGGCGGCTTGCGCAACGCGGCCAACGTTTCCCTGAGCGGCGTGCCGATCGGCGCGGTCGACGATATCCGGCTGCTGCCCGACTACTCGACCGAAGTGATCCTCGCGATCCGCTCGGGCTACGACATCCCGGTCGGGTCCCGCTTTCTCATCCAAGCGCCGATCACGGGCGAACCGACGGTCCTCATCGAGCCGCCGCGTAACGTCTCGCAAAACGTCGCGACCTATCCCCGCCAGGTCTTGCCGATCGAGCAGCAGCCCGCCGGGACCAATCCGACCTCGATCAGCGATTTGCTCGAGCAGGGGCAAGGCGAGGTACGGCGCCTCGACGACGTCCTGGCCCAGGTGCAGAAAGCCGAGCCGGAACTGCTGGCGCAGTTGAAATCCGCCTTGGTGAACGCCAACGAGCTGACGACCAGCGCCAACCGCTCGCTCACGACCGTCACCGCGCGCGTCGACGCCCTGACCGCGTCCCTCCAGCGCAACCTGACGCTGGCCAGCGACAACGTCGCCGGCCTGACCGGGACGCTCAACGACTCGGCGCGGCGCGACGCGCCGCGCGTCGACGAACTGCTGGCGCAGCTCACCCGGACCTCCAAGGCGTTCGGAGAAACGGTCGATTCGCTGCGCGACGTCGCCACGAACCCGCAACTGAAGGCCAATCTCCTCGATACCACGCGCGACTTCGCGTTGACGGCGCACACGTTCGCGGAGCTGACCCAAGATCTGCGCAAGGTCACGAGCAACCCGCAAACGCAGGCGCAGCTGCGCGACACGATCGCCCAGCTGGATGCGACCTCCCAAAAAGTGAACTCGCTAGCCGGGCAGTTGGGCGGCGTCTCAAAGGTTTACGGCGTCGACGCCGGCGCCACGCCCGCCCCGGTTCCGAGCCCCACGCCACCCGGCTACCTGCCCACGTCGGCGCCGGCGGTGCCGCCCGGCTCGTCCGGAACCGTTCCCGCATCGCCGCCGGCCACGGTCGCGGACGACTCGATCCCGACGTCCCAGGCGGCCGCGAAGCTGCGCGACCGCCTGAACCAGTTCACGCGGGATCTGGTCCGGCTGCAGGTCCGCGTGTCCATGCTATCACCCGGGCGGCCCGGCAGCCTCTACGGCCCCAGCACGTCGCCGCTGCTCACCGCCAACCAAGGCCCGAGCACCGATTTCAACCTCTTTCTCTTGCCGCTGGCGCACACGAGTCTGGAGACCGGGGTCAACGATGTCGGTCAGAACGGCACGACGACCGCGAATTTCATGGTGCTCAAACATTCGGGCGCGCTGACCTACGGCGGCGGCATCGAGTACTCGAACCCCGGCCTCACGGCCAGCGTCGCGCGCGGTGCGCTGGGCTTCGAAGCGCGGATGTACGACCTGCAGCACGTCACGTACGATCAGTACATCAACTTCCTGGCGGCGCCGCGATTCCAGGTCTTCGGCGGCGAGCGCGATATCTTTCATAACGACCGGCGCACGGTTTTCGGGCTGCAGTTCGAGTTCTGAGCCGCCGGCCGTGATCCCGATTCGAGGCCTCGGCCGCGCTCCGGCGTTTCCGGTCGCGGTGTACGCGCTCATCGCCGTCAACGTCGCGGTTTTCGTTCACGAATCCGCCTTTCCCGACGCCCGCCTACGCGAGGCGTTCATCGACGGCTACGCGCTGATCCCGTACGACGTCACGCACGGCGTGCAGCTCGACCCGCCCGCGCCGCCGACCCCGCTCACGCTCGTAACTTCGCAGTTTCTGCACGGCAGCGTGCTGCACGTCTTTTTCAACATGCTCTTCCTATTCGCGTTCGGCCCCCAGATCGAAGACGTGACCGGCCATTTCCGCTTCGTCGCGTTCTATCTGACGTGCGGCGTACTCGGCAACGTCGCGGAGCTCGCGGTTCTGTCGAACAGCCACGTTCCCGGTATCGGCGCCTCCGGGGCGATCGCGGGCGTGCTGGGCGCCTACATCCTGCGCTTCCCGGCGAACAGCGTCGAGACGATCGTGCCGATCGGCTGCTTCCCGCTCTTCCTGCGGCTCCCGGCCTTTCTCATCATCGGCCTGTGGGCCGTGACCCAGTTCATGCACGGGTTCGGCACGCTCTCGACCCGCGTTCTCTCCGAACAGGGTGGCGGGACCGCCTACTTCGCCCACATCGGCGGTTTCCTCGCAGGCGTGTTTCTGATCGGCCCATTTTCGCGACGAGGCCGGCGCGCGCAGGGGCGGCGCTCCCGGCCTTCTTATTGAGGGTACATGCAGATTGAACCCAGACCGCGCGTTGCGATCTTAGGCGCCGGAGCCATGGGTACGCTCTTCGCGTACGCGCTCGCCGAACGCAACGAGGTCACGCTCGTCGACGTGCGCGGCGACGTCGTGGATACGATCAACGCGAACGGCGGCGTTCAGCAGGACGATTTACCGGTGCGCCGGGTCCTGGCCACGCGGGACCCGGCGCGCGCCTTCGCCACGAACTACCTGTTCGTGTTCGTCAAGGCGCCCAACACGCTGCCGGCGGTGCGGCCGTTCGCGGGCCAGCTCAACCCCGCGACGCCCATCGTGTCGCTGCAGAACGGGCTCGGCAACGAAGAGGCGATCAAAGCCTCGCTCGGCGGAACGGTGCCGCTGGTCATGGGCATCACGAACGAGGTCAGCTTGGCGGTGGGGCACGGCCGCTCGCGGCGGCTGGGCGTCGGGACGACCGTGGTCGGGACGGCCGGGGCCTCGACGGCGACCGTCCGCGCCGTCCAGCAGCTGATCGAGCGCGGCGGCTTGGAATGCTCGATCGCGTACGACATCCGTCCGCACCAATGGGGCAAGCTGCTGGCCAATGCGGCGATCAATCCGATTTCGGCGCTGACCGAGGCCAAGAACGGCTTCGTGACGACCGATCCCGACGCGGCCGAACTCGCGCGTTCGGTGGCTCTCGAGGCTGCCGCGGTGGCGCGAGCGCTGCGCGTGAACTTGCCGTTCGGCGACGCCTGGGAATACGTGCGCGCCGTCGTGGCCGCCAGCGCCGACGGCCGTAATTCGATGACGATCGACCTGGCGGCCCACCTGAAGACGGAGATCGACTACGTGAACGGAGCGATCGTCGCCGCGGGACGCCGGCTCGGCATCGCGACGCCCTACAACGAGGCGTTACTGCGGCTCGTGCACGCGAAGGAGAACGCGCCGCGCGAGTGAACCCGCGGGCCGTCATCTTCGACCTCGACGGCGTCCTGATCGATTCCGAGCGGATCTGGGAGCGCGCGCGCCGCAGCTTCACGACCGCGCACGGCGGGACGTACACCGAGCGCGCGACGGCCGACATCATGGGCATGAGCGCACCCGAATGGGCGCACTATATCGCGACGCACCTGGGGGTCGCCCTGCCCGACCGGGCCATCGACGACGGCGTCGTCGGGCTGGTCGCGGAACGCTACCGCCGCGCGCTGCCGCTCTTTCCCGGAGCCGCCGAAACCGTATGGCGCCTGGCCGCGCGAGTGCCGCTGGGCTTGGCGTCGTCGTCGAACCGTTCCCTGATCGAGTTGGTGCTCGACCTGGCGGGCCTGACCGGCGCCTTCGCGGCGACGGTCTCGGCGGAAGAAGTGGGCCGCGGGAAACCGGCGCCCGACGTGTACCTGCGAACCGCCGAACTGCTCGGTTGCGCGTCCGCGGCGTGCGCCGCGGTGGAAGATTCGAGCAACGGCATCCGCGCGGCCAAGGCGGCCGGCACGTTCGTCGTCGCGATTCCCAACCGCGCCTACCCGCCCGCGCCCGACGCGCTCGCTCTCGCCGATGCCGTCGTGGCCGATCTGAACGGGCTCGAGGGCGCGCTTTGGTAGCCGATCAGCCGCGCGGGCCGGCCGCGGCCGGCTGCTGCTCGCCGGACGCCAGCCGGCGCAACAGCTCGTCGACGGCTTCGCGAACGGTGTCGCGCGCGAACAGGCCGGCGCGGTCGAGCGGTTTGACGAAGCCGTGCGCGACCGCGTCGTCGCAGAAGCGCAGCAAGCCGTCGAAATACCCCTCGATGTTGACGACCCCGCAGGGCTTGTCGTGAAAGCCTAGCTGTCTCCACGTGACGGCCTCGAAGAGCTCTTCGAGCGTCCCGAAGCCGCCCGGCAGCGCCAGAAAAGCGTCCGACTCGGCCGCCATCAGGGCCTTGCGTTCGTGCATCGAGCCGACGACGTGCAGGTGCGTCAGGCCGCGGTGCGCGACCTCGCGTGCGGCCAGCGCTTCGGGAATGATGCCGACGATCTCGCCGCCGGCCGCCAGCACCGCGTCCGCGAGCGCCCCCATCAGCCCCACCCGTCCGCCGCCGTACACGACGCCGATGCCGCGCGCGGTCAAGCTACGACCCGTCTCGACCGCCGTCTCGAGGTAGGCCGCACGGTCGCCGGCGCTCGAGCCGCAGAAGACGCACACGCGCAGCGACCGCCCGTCGCGTTCAACCATCGGCGATCGCCCCGATCGCGCGCCGCAGCGCGTCCAGGGCCCGCAGCCCGTTGCCGGCCAGCCGCACGCCGGCGCGCGGGCGCCGCAGCATCGCGAGCAGCAACGCAAAGGAATCCATGCCGCCCGAGCCGTCGCGGGCACGCTCGAGATCGGGCAAGTCGTCGCCCGCGCCGTCGCTGCCGATGCGTACGACGGCGACCGCGGCGCCGGCCCGCTGCAAGCGCTCGGCCAGCGCGAAGCTTTCCATATCGACCGCTTCGGCGCCGAAACGCGCCCCGAGTTCCCGCTTCTCGCCGGCCGAGCACACGATGCGGTCGGAGTGCAGCGCGCGGATGCCGGTCTGCACCGCCGGCAGCCGGCCCGCGAGCTCGTCGGTCAGCGCGCGCTCGAGCACGATCGGGTGCCCGTCCGGGTGCCGGAGCTCCGAATACGCCAGCGCTTCGCCGACGGCGAAGGCCGGTGAGAGCAGCCCGCACAACCCGGTGATCAGCGCGCGGCCGATCGGCGCGAGCGCGAGCGCCGAGTCGGCGGCGCGCGCGGCCGCGCGCGGTCCGATACCGGTGGTCACGACGCGGACGTGCGAAGCGGCGCGGGCCAGTGCGGCCCGTACCGCATCCGCTTCCGCGCCTCGCGGAACGAAGATCGCGTCGATCACGAGCGTGGCTGCAGGACCCGTCCGCTAGTTCTTGCCCATCACCGTCGTGACGGAACGCCACAGGTTGTCGGGCCGCATCGCGTCGTCGGCGGCCGTGGGCTCGAAGCCGCAGTGCACCATACAGTCGGTGCATTTGGGGTTTCCGCTCTTGTGCCCGTACGCCGACCAGTCCGTCGTGTCGAGCAGCTCCTGGTACGTCTTCGCGTAGCCCTCGCCGAGCAGATAGCACGGGCGTTGCCAGCCGAAGAGGCTGTACGAGGGCATGCCCCAGGGCGTGCAGTCGTAGTCCTTCTCGCCCATGAGGAAGTCCAGGAACAACGGGCTCGCGTTGAAGTTCCATTTCTTCTTCTTGGCCGTGTACGGCGCGAAGATCTCGCGGAACAGCGCCTTGGTCTGCGCGGCGTGCAGGAAGTGCGCTTGGTCGGGCGCCTTCGCGTACGGATAGCCGGGTGAGATCATCATGCCGTCGACGCCGAGTTCGTCGGTCGCGAAATCGAAGAACGCCTGAACGTCTTCGACCTTCGCGTCGTTGAAGATCGTCGTGTTGGTCGTGACGCGAAAGCCGCGCGCCTTGGCGGCCTTGATGGCCTTGACCGCGATGTCGAAAACGCCGTCGCGGGCGACGGCTTTGTCGTGGGCGGGTTTGAGGCCGTCCAGGTGGACGGAGAACGACAGATACTCCGAGGGCGTAAATTTGTCGAGGCACTGCTCGAGGCGCAGCGCGTTCGTACAGAGGTAAACGAACTTCTTGCGGTCGACCAGCCCGCGCACGATCTCGTCGATCTGCGGGTGCAGCAGCGGCTCGCCGCCCGGAATCGCCACGACGGGCGCGCCGCACTCCTCGGCCGCCTTGAAGCACTCTTCGGGCGTGAGGTGGCGGCGCAGCACCTCGACGGGATGCTGGATCTTTCCGCAGCCCGAGCAGGCGAGGTTGCAGCGGAAGAGCGGCTCGAGCATCAAGGTCAGCGCGAATTTCTTGCGCCCCCGCAACTTCTGCTTGAAAACGTAGCCGCCGATTTTCGCAGCTTGTAGGAGCGTCACTGCCATGAGCTGTTCTTCTCTCCGTGTGAACGAGCGCCGTTACCTGCGCGCCCGAGATAGCCGTTGTCCGCGAACCAGCGGATCGCCGCGCGAATCGCGGGGTCGATCGGTCCAGGTCTATAGCCTAGTACGACTTGCGCTTTCGACGTGTCGTAGTACATCGACTCCCGGCTCATACGAACGCCGTCCAGCGGGATCGTGGCCGTATGCCCGAAGCGGGGTAGCACGAGTTCGTCGACGAGCGCTGCCGCAAGCGGAATCCAGAGCGGCAACACGTAACGCGGTGCCGGCCTGCCGACCTCGGCGCCCACGCGCTGCAACAGCGCGCGCAGCGGAAGGTTTTCACCGCCCAGGATATATCGTTCGCCGCTGCGGCCTTTCTCGTAGGCGAGCAGGTGGCCCCGCGCGACGTCGGCCACGTCGACCCAGTTGAGCGCCGACTCCGGAATCGCCGCGGGCATCCTGCCGGTCAGAAACCGCACGAAGATATCGCCGGTCGGGGTGGGCTTGCGGTCCCAAGGGCCGATCGGGGTGGTCGGATTGACGATCACGACGTCTTGGCCGGCGGCGGCAGCGGCGAAGGCCTCCCGCTCGGCCAAGTACTTCGAGAGCTTGTAGGCCCCGATCAGCCGCTCGGGCGGGCTCTGAAAGGTCTCGTCGGCGACGCCCCCGTGCTTGACGCCGATCGCCGCCACCGAGCTCGTGTAGACGGTCCGGCCCGCGCCCGCGCTGCGGGCGGCCGCGAGCACGTTGCGCGTGCCCCGGACGTTGCTGCGCATCAGCGCGGCCCGATCCGCCCGGAACAGGCTGTAGTGCGCGGCCACGTGGAAGACGGCGTCGACCTTGCCGATCTTGACGGCCAGGTCGGTATCGGTCAGATCGCCGTCGATGATGTCGAGTTCGAGGCCGTCGAGGTTGCGCCGGTCGCTGCCGGGCCGGGCGAGGGCGCGGACCTGCCACCCGTCGGCCAGCAGGGCACGTGCCAAATTGGCTCCGACGAAACCCGTACCACCGGTCAGGAAGGCCGATTTCATGCGCGTCCGGCCGCCGGGTTGCGCCGCCCGCCGTGCGCCCAGTCGTCGAAGATCGTGTAGGCGACCGGAATGACCACCAGGCTCAGGAGCGTCGAGGTCATCAGGCCGCCGATGATCGCGACCGCCATCGGCTGCCGCAGCTCGGCCCCCGCACCGAATCCGAGCGCGATCGGCAGCATGCCCAGGATCGTGGCGGCCGTCGTCATGACGATCGGCCGCAGGCGTTGGGCGCCCGCTTCCCCGATCGCCTCGGGACGGGAGAACCCGAGCGCGCGCAGCTTGTTGATGCGGTCGACCAGCAGGATCGCGTTCTTGTTGACCAGGCCGAACAAAAAGATCACGGCCATCAGCGAGATCAGGCCGAAATCCGCGCGCGTCAGCCACAGGGCGAAGAGCGCGCCCACGATCGAGAGCGGCAAAGACGCCGTGATGACGATCGGATCGACCCAGCTTCGGAAGAGCACCATCAGGACGAGGAAGATCGCCAGGACCGACAGCGCCAGCGCGATGCCGAACTCGCGGAAGGTCGCGACGACGTCGGCCGAGTTGCCGCCGAACGTCAGCGTCACGTCTCTGGGCAAGTACTTGCGGGCCAGCGCGAGCACGATGTCGTTCGCGTCGCCGATCTGCAGCGTCGGAACCAGGTCGGCCGAAATCTGCACCGCACGGACGCCGCCGACGTGTTCGATGGCGGAGAAGGGCGTGCCGTCGGAAAGGCCGCTGGCCGAAACGTCGACGAAGCCCTTGAGCTTTTCCACCCGGTGCTCGAACGAGCGCCCGACGGTTCGCAAGCGGTCGAGATTGTTGCCGACCAGCGCGAATTGCAACGCCTTGGGGCTGTCGCTGCCGACGTACGGAACGTCTTCAACGGTCGCGACCACACCGTCGATCGCCGGCAGCCGGTCGCGCACCGCATTCTCCACGTCGATGGTCTTGACTTTGCGGTCCCGCTTGAGGCGTACGTCCAGCGTGCCCGCATTGGGACGCCCCGCTTGGGCCCCGATCGCCGTGTAGACGTCGCTGACCGCCGGATCCGCGCGCACGGAGGTCTCCAGCGTCCGGGCGGCCGCGATCGTGTCGTTCAGGCTCGTGCCCAGCGGCGTTTGGAACGTGATCAGGAACTCGCCCCGGTCCAGATGCGGGATGAAACCCTTCGGGATGAACGGGATCAGCGCCAGCCCCGCCGCGAACGCGCCGAACGCGAGCGCGATCACGTACCGGCGGTGGCGCAGGGACCAGTCGATCAGGCGACGGTATTCCGGGTGCACGGTCGAGCGGTTGACGTCGACCGGCGGGCGCGGTTCGAAGGCCGCCGCCCCGGCGCTGCGGCCGTGCGGGCGCAGCCACCAGGCGGCGATCGCGGGCGAAAGCGTGCGCGCCGCCAGCAACGAGAAGAGCACCGCCGCCGACGCCGTGATGCCGAAGGCACGGAAGAACTGGCCGAGCGTGCCCTGCATCAGGCCGATCGGCAGAAACACCGCCACGATCGTGAACGAGGCCGCCACGAGCGTCAGGCCGATCTCCTTGTTCGCGTGCAGCGCCGCGTTCATCGGCGTTTCGCCGGCTTCCAAGTGCCGCACGATGTTCTCTACGGCCACGATCGCATCGTCGACGATGACCCCGACGACCAGCGCCAGCGCCAGCAGCGTGATCGTCTCAAGGTTGAAGTGCAGCGCCCACATGACGACTGCCGTCCCGAGCAGTGAAACGGGTATCGCAACCGCCGAGATCATCGTGGCTCGCCAGTCGCGCAGGAACGGCAGGATCACGACGATCGCCAGCACGATCGCGAGGCCCAGGGCCTCGGTCGTGGCCTGCGTCGCTTCCCGGATATACGTTGCTTGCTCGGAGGTCCGCTCGACCGCCAGCGCCGGATTGGCAGCCCGGAAGGCGGCGACCACTTTCGCGCATGCCTCGTCGATGTCGAGCGTGTTGGCGTTAGCCCGCTTGACCACCGCGACGGCGACCGCCTGGCGGCCGTTATAGCGGTAGGCCGAGGCGTGCGCGCCCGTGCTCTGGGCACCGATCACCTCGGCCTTGAGGACCCCGTCCACCGTTCGTAGCGCGGGCGCCAGTTGCTGCGTCGCAATCTCGCCCAGGCGCGCGAGCGGCAGCGCGCCGCGGACGAGGGCGTACGTGACCACCGAGGTCTCGTTGAGATTGAGCGTCGAGAGGGTCGTCTTGCTGCCTGCCGGCAGCTTGACGTCTTGCAGCGCGTCGGCGACCTGGCTGCGCCGCGCCGCCAAGCTGCCGTTGACATCGAACGACATGTCGACGATCGTGTACTCGGGGTACGTCAGCGAATGCAGCCGCGTAACGCCCGGAAGGTCCTTCAGGACGCGCTCGATGGGGTCGGTGACCGCCTGCTCGTTCTTGGCGACGTCGATTTCGCCCGAATTGACCGTCACGATGACGACCGGCGCGGCGATGTCGGGCAGCAGCGCCACCTTGAGGTGCAGGAAGGCGACTATTCCCGCAATCGAGAGCACCATCCACAGCGCGACCGTCGTCCGCGGGAAATCGATCGCGAGATGGGAGATACTCAGAAGCCGCGTTAAGGCTTTGCCAGGCCGAGCTTGAAGCGCTGCCGGCTGGTCTTTGAGACGAGCCACCGGGTGGTCTTGTTACTGATCGTCGAGACTGACCCTGCGAGGATCAGCGAGCGGACCTCGCCCCGGGAGATCTTGATCGCCCCGCCGGATTGGAGCATGGCGGTCGAGCGCTCGATCTCGCGCAAGGTCGCGACCGCGAAGAGGATCGGCAGCAGACAGAAGAGGCGTATTTGGAGTGCCATCTTCGGAATGGCGTTGAAGTAGTCGAGCGATTTGTGGATATCTTCTTTGGCCAGCTGCACCAGCGCGACCAGCGCCTCCCGGTTGCGTACCCGCCAATCACCGTGGAGAATCGTCTGATGGCTGGAGCCGCGCGCGCGCAGCAGCTCCTCGGGGATGAAGGCGGCGTTTTCGTGCTCGATATCCCAGGCGATATCCTTGAGGATGTTGATCGTCTGCAGGGCTTCGCCGAAGGCTTCGCAGTTGACGAGCAGGCGTTCGTAGTCGCGGTCGGCGACGAGCGGCGAATGGAAGTGCCACAGGTCGGTCAGCAAGTGGCCGACGGTGCCGGCCACGTAGTAACAGTAGCGGCGGTACTCGGGCATCGTTTGAATCCGGATGCCGGTCGGATACCGGCCGACGAATTCGCTCATGCCTATGGTCAGCTCGCGGGTCCACTTCTCGACGATGTCCGCAGATTTCTTGGGCAGTGAACGATGTAGCTCGAAAACGAGTTTCGTACCGTTCATCAATTCGACGTAGGATGCGTCGGCCTGGATGTCCGAAGCTTCGGCAGCAAATTGTTCGGCCTTCGACGGGTCGTCGAAGCATGCGAGGAAGCGCGCGAGCAGCTCCTGCCGGCGTTCCGCCGTCGCCGAGCCGTCGTCCTCGATCGTGTCCGCGATGCGGCAAAGCAAATAGCCGACCAGAACCGCTTTCCCGAGATCGCCCGGCAGGACCGCGATGCCGATCGCAAACGTACGGGAGACGCGGCTGATGATGCCGCGCGCGAACACGAGCGCCGCACGCTCGTCGGCCGGGCTCTTACGCCCGGCGCCAGCCACCTTTACCACCATTCCTCGGTCCGTCCGTCCCTTCCACAATGCCATGCGGAGTCGCCCGTCTTCCCTTAAATTATATGACGGCCTCGACAAACCCCCGCGCGTTCCCGCCGCGCTCGAGCCGCAGGACTGAGAGCGGTTCGCGGCACACTCGAAGCCCATGCGTATCGGCTCCCACGAACCCGAACCCCTCTTGGGCGCGTCACGCTTGCGGAGCGCGTGCCGTTGAGTCGCGCCGCGTCGGCGGTCCGCCGCAACGTCCTGTGCGTTTTCCCTCGCTACTCGCCTTCGTTCGGGACCTTCGAGCACGCGTATCCGTTCATCGGCGTCAAGGCCTTCATGCCGCCCCAGGGCATTCTCGTCATCGCCAGCTATCTACCGGAGAACTGGCACGTACGCTTCATCGACGAGAACGCCCGCCCGGCCGGCCCCGCCGATTTCAAGTGGGCGGACGTCGTTTTCGTCAGCGGCATGCACATCCAGCGGCGCCAGATCGACGACATCAACCGGCGGGCGCACGCGTTCGGGAAGACGACGGTCCTGGGCGGCCCGTCGGTTTCGGGGTGCCCGGAGTACTATCCGGACTTCGATTACGTGCACGTCGGCGAACTGGGCGACGCCACCGACGACCTGGTGGCACGTCTGACCGCATCGGTCGCGCGCCCGCCGTCGCAGGTACGCCTGGAAACCAAGGAGCGCCTGCCGCTCTCCGCGTTCCCCGTCCCCGCGTACGATAAGGTCGACGTCGGGCGGTACTTCCTAGGCAGCGTGCAGTTCTCGAGCGGCTGTCCGTACCGTTGCGAATTCTGCGACATCCCCGAGCTCTACGGGAACAATCCGCGCCTCAAGACGCCGGAGCAGATCGTCGCCGAACTCGACGCCATCATCGCAAACGGCGGCCAGCGCGCGATCTACTTTGTCGACGACAACTTCGTCGGCAACCGCAAGGCGGCCATCGAGCTCCTTCCGCATTTGATTGCGTGGCAGAAGAAGAACGGCTTCCCGGTCCAGCTGGCCTGCGAAGCGACGCTGAACATCGCGAAGTCGCCGGAACTGCTCGGGATGATGCGCGAGGCCTACTTCTGCACGGTCTTCTGCGGTATCGAGACGCCCGACCCGGTCGCGCTCAAAGCGATTCACAAAGACCAGAACAACATGATGCCGATCATGGAAGCGCTGCGCATCATCAACAGCTTCGGTCTCGAAGTCGTATCCGGCATGATCATGGGCCTCGATAGCGACACGCCCGACACCGCCGACAAGATCCTCGAGTTCGTCGAGCTCTCGAACATTCCGTTGCTGACGATCAACCTCTTACAGGCTCTGCCGCGCACGCCGCTGTACCGCCGGCTCGAGGCCGAGGGACGGCTCGTCGACGAGCCCGGGCGCGAATCGAACGTCGAGTTCAAGCTGCCGTACGAGCAACTCGTCGCGATGTGGCGCCGTACGTTCACTACGGCGTACCGGCCTGAAGCGATCTACCGCCGCTTCTCGCACCACATCGCCAACGTTTTCCCGAACCGCATCACGCCGCCCGTCAGCAAGCAGCGAGCCAGCTTCCGCAACATCCGCTCGGCCGCCCGCATCGTCGCGAACCTGCTGGTACGGGTCGGGCTGTTTAGCGATTATCGCGACGTCTTCTGGAAAATGACGAAAGCGACGCTGTCGAAGGGCGACGTCGAGGCGATGATCCACGTCGGAATGGTGAGCCACCACTTGATCACGTTCGCGCGCGAAGCGGCCGCCGGGAAAACGGGCGCGTCGTTCTACAACCAGGACACGCGGCCCGCCGGCAGCCTGCCGGCTCCGCTGCGGCAACGCTCCGCTTAAGCTGAGACGCTACGCCTCGGCGAGGCCGACCAGCGCGCCGCGGGCGATCGTGTGGCCCGCCATCGCGGCCAGCAGCTCGCGTTTGCGCGGCGGTTTCGCAAACCGCGGCAACCGCGCGTCGAGCGCGAACAGCTGGTAGACGTACCGGTGCGGCCCGTGGCCCGGGATCGGCGTCGGCGGCGCGTAGCCCGGGGCGAGCCCCGCCGCCTTGCCGAGCGATGCGCCCGGGATCCGGTCGGAGTTGCGGAGCCGCAGATTTGGGATCTCGGCCGCCTCGAACCCGCCCTTGTCCGGTGCGATGCCGTACGCGATCGCGTGCACCACCGGTACCGGCAACGGGACGTCGACGTCCTCGACGATCAGCACGAGCTCGCGGGTCTCGGGCGGCACGTTCGACCACGCCAGCGGCGGAAAGACGCCGTCCTTGCCACGGTAGGCGCCCGGCATGATGGTGCCGGTCTCGAATTCGCGGCTGCGCACCGCGAGCGTGGCGCTTGCGGCGAGCCGCGGGTCGTTGCCCGCTAATTTATCGGTTCCGCTGCGCAGCGGGCGAAGGAGCCGTCCGATCATGTCAGCAGTATTTCCCGATCGCGACGCGGCGCCCCCGAGGCCGCGGTAGCGGAGGCCGGGGAAGCCTGCCTGCTTTCAGGACCGGCCGGCCACCGGTCGAGCGACCACGTAGGCGACCCGAAGACGAGCTCTCAGCCAGCGAGTCGCGGTTCGCGAAACTGGACCTGGGGAAACACGTCGCTCTATCGCGTCCTGCTTTCGGATAGCAAACTCGCGGGCATCCAGCTGACCGGTCTTCGCATCGGAACTCGGCATCGGGATCGCGGAGGAGGGCGGCGCCCCAATCGCTTGAGTCGAGCGGAACGCGAACGAGGTGCTGAATTCGTCGTCGCGATACTCAGGCCGAGGGGCCCCGTTCCGATGGGTCGGCGTGTGACGAGCCGTTCGCGCCTTCGTCCACGATCGCGTGTAGCAGGAGACGGCGCTCCACGGTGACGGTGCGTCCCGTCCGCAAGGCGGCTTCCTTGGCTGCGTACGTGAAGAGGTCCAGCTCGACCGGCTCGGGTCGAGGCCGCTTGCGCGTCCCGTCTGCAGGAAAGCCCCTTCGCGCGAACGCATTGCGCTCGATCGCCGCCAGCCGACTCCTATCCTCTTGCGTCAAGGCGTTCTCCAACGCCGCCTCGCGGGACAAGAACGAAGGGGCGGCCGGATCCCACCGCCGCTCGGGCATCGATTCGCTTCGCAGGATGTGGAGGACGAATCGTACCGGCTGGTCCGGCCGTTTCGCTGCGCCGATGAACTCGTACGATACCGGCGTTCCGTCAGCATGCAGCTGCCAAATCGTCCGGCCGACCCATTTCTCAGCGATGTCCCGCGTCACAGCGAGCCCGCCTTAGCGGTCGTCGCGTCTGTCGCGCGGATGGGCCGCATCGTAGGTCTTGCGCATGTGTTCGACCGAGACGTTCGTGTAGATCTGGGTCGTCGCTAGGCTCTCGTGACCGAGCAGTTCTTTGATCGTCATGATGTCGGCGCCGTTTTCGAGCAGATGCGTTGCGAACGAGTGGCGCATGACGTGCGGCGTCGCGTGCAGCGAGAGGCCGCTCATTTTCTCGGCGGTCTTGACGATGCTCCAAATCGCGCGCACCCCCAGCCGCGCGCCGCGCCGGCCGACGAAGAACGCGTCGTCGGAACTGCGTGGCCGGTGGGCCAGATAGGTTCGCATCGCGTCGGCGGCGGACTCGTTGATCAGCACGGTGCGCTGCTTGTTGCCTTTGCCCACCACGCGCATGATCCGGCGCTCCAGGTCGACGTCGTGCAGGTTGAGCGCGGCGATCTCGGCCCGCCGGACGCCGCTGGCGTAAAGCGTCTCGAGGATCGCGCGGTCGCGCAGCCGCTGGAACTCGGTCCGGCCCGCCGGGGCGGCAGTCCGCAAGAGCGTCGCGACGTCGTCCTCTCGGAGGACCACCGGCAAGCGACTCGAGAGCTTCGGCGCATCGATACCGACCATCGGATCGTCCTCGCGGCGCCCCTCGACGATGAGGTACCGGTAGAATCGCCGCAACGCCACGAGCTTGCGGCGGATCGCGGCGGGCTGGTAACGGCGCTTGCCCGCGAGGTCCAGCACGAACGCCTTGATGTCCGCGCGCTGCGCCGTCGCCACGTCGCGCCCGATGAATTTCGCCAGAAACTCCAGGTCCCGCGCGTACGCCTCGCAGGTCCGCGGCGAGCGGCCGCGCGCGTAGAGCAGCTCGTTGACGAACGCCGCCACCGCCGGATCGGCCGGCGTATACACGGCCTGCTCGCGGGTCGCGCGCCCGCGCCGTTCGGGTTTCCCAGCCGCCGCCATGCCCGGCACTTCTCCGCCGCCGTTCAACATCCTAGAATCGTAGTTTCATGATCTAGACGCGCGCGCCATTCGGGGGTTCCATTACGGACCCGCCGCCCGACCCTACCCCTGGAGCGCGTCACCTTGCTCGCCCGGACTCGCTTGCCAATTGGCTATGGATCTTAGGTGACCCACCGCGGGCTTGGGACTACCTCTGAGGCCGTGACGGGACTGGCCGAACTGGCTTCTGGATCCGCGTATCTCCGGCCGGGCTGGACAACTGCCGTTCCAACGCCGTGAACGCGTCGACGACCTCGCGGGCCTCGAATGTCCGGTTCCGCTGAGCGCTCCTTGAAGGCGTCAAGATCCCCTCGTCGACGAGCAGGGCAAGCGCGTTGTTTGCCGCCGCGAACGTGCGCCCCGAAAGCTGCGCGGCCAGCTTCGCCGTGACGATCGGGGCAGCTGGAAGCCACTCCAAAATCGAAAAAACCGACGAATCGGACCTGACGCCGACAAGTCTCGCACGCCACGCCTCCTGAAGCTCAGCGATACGCTCTTCAAAGGACTCCGCGTCAGCAACGGCCCGAACGGCCGCGGCCGCGAAAAACGCTACCCAGTCATTCAATGCCTTCTTCGCCGTGGCCGTTGTAGCGCGACCTTCATACCGCGTCCCGCCAAGACGTTCGATGTACTCCTTCGAACGCGTCGCGAGCACGAGCGAGATTGGTGGCGTGGCTCGTGTCGCCAGCCCTCGACGACGCAAGACCATGTAGATCAACGCGCGCCCAGTACGCCCGTTGCCGTCGGCGAAAGGGTGGATCGTCTCAAACTGGGCGTGAGCGATCGCAGCCTGAGCGACAGCCGGCAAAGCATCCTCGTTGCAGAATGCACAAAGATCCTCGAGCAACCGAGGCACATCTTCAGCAGGCGGCGGGACAAAAGACGCTCCGATCGGATTGTGCATGCTCCCTCCGATCCAGTTCTGTTCGGTTCGTATGACGCCGGCGTAAGCGGCGGCACGTGTCGGCTCCAGAAGCCGCCGATGCACTTCGCGGAGACGATCGACCGTAATATCGCCGGTACCGGAGATGGCATACTCCATCGCGTCAACGTTGGCGAGCACTTCGGCGGCCGTGCGATCGGTAACGGGTGCCCCCTGAGCACGGTCGCTGTCCACACGCAAGAGACGCTGCGGCGAGACGACGAGACCTTCGATATGCGAGGAAGCGACCGATTCCGCGCGCAGCAGAATCCGCGCCAGAGCTTCCGTGTTGGTCAGGGCGACCGCACGATGATCCAGGCGCGAAATTGCGACGGCCGCATCGGCAACATCGGCGGCGACACTACCGTCGAAAAAGAAAGGCTCACCCGCGATAGGATCGGGAATATATGCGCGATAGAGGCCACCGGCACGATCCTTTCGTGGCGTACCGAGTCCCCCGATCGTCGACCGCCACGTCTGCCGAAGCAAGCGTCCCAAGCTAAAATGACCTCCCGGCTTATTATACCTTGAGATCAAACCTATAGTAAAGACACGTCTTCCTATTGGTTCGCCCGAGAAGGGTCTCTAGCACAAGCGAACATACGTTCGACGCAGTGCTCTACGGCCTCAGCGCTCTCAGGCTCAGCGCTCTCAGAATGTTAATTTCAACCTATGCTCCGCTGGCGACGGTTCGTTCGAGTCCCGCGACCGCCCCACGGATCTCACCCATCGCCGCGTTTGCATCTTCGGGCCTCTCGCCCTCTCCCGTGCCAATCGCCCAGATGGGCTCGTAGGCCACAACGCAACGGGCGACATCGGCCGCGCTTATCCCGCAAAATGCTGCACGGGTCTGCGCGATCACGCGCTCGAACGTTGTCCCGGCCGCGTGCTCAGCCGCGGTGTCGCCGACGGCGACAACCGGTGTAATTCCATGCGCTAGGGCTGCGCGGATTTTACGGTTGATCGTTTCGTCGGTCTCGCCACAGAACTGACGGCGCTCCGAATGTCCCAAGATGACCCCAAGCACTCCGCTATCAAGCAGCATGCGTGGGGACACCTCGCCGGTGAAAGCGCCGCTGTCGGCGTACCACATCGTCTGGGCACCAAGTTCGACCGGGCTCTCACCCAACGCTTCGCGCACGGCTGCGAGTGCAGTGAACGGCGGGCAAATGACTGCGTCGACCTGCTTGCAATCCGGTTCAACTGCGATCAACTCGCGCACGAATGCGACGGCCTCGGCGACCGTCTTGTGCATCTTCCAGTTCGCCGCGACGAGAGGCTTCGTTGAAGCAGTCATGTGAACGTGTGCTCCCCTATGCAACGTCCTATATTGCGTAGGGCAGCCGACGGGTCATCAGCTTTGAAGATGCTCGAGCCTGCCACCAGCATCGTAGCTCCGGCCGCCACGGCTCGCCCCATATTGTCTGCACCAAGTCCACCGTCTACCTCAATGTCGCACCGGGGATTATGCGCATCGACCATTTCGTGGCCGCGATGGCTATCTTCCGGTATCGCGTTATGCGACTCTGGCGGCACGCCTTATCGCGTCGCAGCCAGATCGCCTATACGCCGTGGCGCACAATGGACGCCATCACAAAGACATGGCTTCCGCAAGCGCGCATCCTCCATCCCTGGCCACAGGACAGGTTTGCCGTCAGCCACCCAAGGTAAGAGCCCGGTGCGGGAATTCCGCCCGCCGGGATCCGCGCGGGGGGTACGCGGTGACGCGTATCCCTACCGCGATCCGGCTCGCCGCGCTCGCCGCCGCGGCCTGGGCCCTGATGATCGCGCTGTACGCGCCGACCTTGCGCGCGTACGGGCGGCCGTGGCTCGAGGCGTTCGGTCTGCCGGTCGCGGCCGCGCTCTATACCGCGATGACCTTCGATTCCGCGCTCGCCGACGCACGCGGCATCGGGGGCGCCTGGAAGGGCCGCACGTACCGCGCCGAGGCGCCGAAACCGGTCTGAACTGCCCTCACGTCGCCAGGTCGGCCGTGGCGCCGTGTGAAAAATCCCATGTATTCCTATGGTTTCGCAGCGAGTACTCTGCCGGAGGTATATCGGGCGCGCGGCGGAGCTGGATCACCTTGCGGGCCGCCGGCGTGCGGCGGGTGATTCGCACGGCGGCGCGGTCGTCGTGTTCGGCGACGCCGGCATCGGCAAGACGCGCCTCATCCAGGAATATCGCGAGCGATACGGCACCCGCGCGACCTTTGCCATAGCTGTTTGCCGCGAGTTCGGAGACCGGCCCTTCGAGCCGCTGGCCGCCATTCTCGGACAGCTCGAATCCGGCGGCGCCCGAGAGCTCGAGAGCGCGGCGGATTCAAGAGACGAACAGCTACGATCCGTGCTCGCCGCTTTCGAACGCAGCGCGAACCGCCGGACGACGACGATCGTTATCGAGGACGCGCACTGGGCGCAAGTCGAGCTCCTGCAGATGCTCGGGACCTTGAGCGAGTGGGCCGCGAACCGGCGTCTGTTGCTGATCGTCACGTGCCGCGAGAACGACGTCGCCGCGTCGAGCCCGGCGTTCAAAGCGCTGGCTCGACTGACGCGGAGCGCTTCGGTGCTACGACTCGAGCCGTTAGCGGATGCGGAGCTCGGGGAGTTGATGGACGATGCGTTGGCCGAAATGAAATCGCGCCTCTCGGCCGAGACGCTCGGCGACGTCCGTCGCCGCTGTGCGGGAAATCCGCTCTTCGCCGAAGAGCTGCTGCGGCACGCCGTCGACGGGAGCCGCGACGGCGCCCGAAAGGTGCTCCAGCCCGGCTTACCGATTTCCCTGCAAGGCGTTATTCGCGAACGCCTCGACCGCTGCGCGCCCTACGATCGTAGCTTACTGGCGGCCGCGTCGGTATTCGGCAAACGCTTTCGCATCGACGTGCTCGGCGACGTCTTCGAGTTCCACCGCGACGACATCGTCGCGGCGCTGGCGAGGCTGATCGAACTCCAACTGGTCGACCGCTGCGACGATCCCCTCGCCTACGAGTTCCGCCACGGGCTAACGCGCGACGTGGTCTACGGCGATCTCGTCCCGGCCGAGGCCGGCGCATTGCACGCGCGCATCGCCGAAGCGCTCGAGGCCTTGCCCGATGCCGGCGCCAACGCCGAATTACTGGCGCATAGTTTTTGGGAGGCCCGGCTGCTCGAGCGGGCCGCGCCGTATTGCGAGGCCGCCGGCGACGGCGCGTTCCGGCAGTACGCATACGAAGACGCGGCCCATTGGTTCGAACGGGCGAGCGTGGCGTTCGAGGGCGATCCGGGTGCGGCCGGACGCGCTCTCAAGAAGGCCGCGTTAGCGGTTAGCAGGCTCGGCGAGACGAAGCGCGCCGGACGGCTTTACGAACGCGCGCTCGAAACGTTCGCGGCCGCCGGCGATTGGACGCAGGCCGTGCACGCGCTCACCGCGCTCGCGGCCGATCTGCTCAACAACGGGCGCGGCAACGACGCCGTCGCGGCCAGCGACCGGGCGGCTGCGCTCGCCGTCCGTTCCCAACTACCGGCGCTGCGCACGCACGCCGCGCTGCGCCGCTTCGCGCTGCTCGTCAATAAGTTCGATCTGGACGGCGCGGCGGCGACGTTGACGACGATCGACGAGAGCGAACTCGATCCCGCGTCTCGCGACACGTTCGAATACTTCTTGAGCAAAGCTCACTACGCGGCGACCCGCGGCGAACGCGAGGTGCGGCGCGCCGCGATCGCGCGGGCGCTCGAGTGTCTCGAACGGCGCGACGCGCCGCCCTTCGAGCAACGCTACGCGCACGGGTACATCGCGGTCGATTCGCTTGCCCTGGGTGAGATGGCCGAAGCCCGCCGGCACGCGCAAGCCGGCCTGGAACTCGCGCAGCGGATCCGCTCCGACGAAGGCTACATGCGCCTCGTTCTCGCGTTGGTCGAAGAACGCGCCGGCGAACTCGCGGCCGCGCGCGAGCACCTGGCCGCGACCGGGCCCGCCGCTCCGCTGCTCAATCGCCACGTGCGCGCCCTGGTCGCCGTTCGATTGGCGCTGGCGGCCGGCGACGACGACGCGCTGCATCGCGTGCTCGAATTCGGACTGCTGGAAGAAGCCGAACGGGGCGGCATCGTCAGCATGACGATCCAGCAGCGCGCGGCCTTCGCGGCCGTTCTCGAGGGCCTCGGACGCAGTGCGGAAGCTCGCGCGTTCGCGGAACGCGCGGTCGCCGATCTGAGCGCGGAAGGCGGACCGTTCGGCCTGGCTTGGCAGATCGCGACGCTCGCGCGCTTGCTGCCGGAACGCATCGGAGAGCTTCGCGCGCTCGTCGTCCAAGGCGGCGCCCCGCCGTCAGGAGCGTTGGACGACGCGCTCGTGGCGCTCCTGGACGCTCGAGCGGCGCACGCGGCAGGTGACGAGCTCGCTTGCAAAACTTGCGCGCGGCGCGCGGCCGCCGGGTTTGGGGCCGTGGGCTGGCCGTCGACGGAGGCGGAATGCCTAGAACTTGCGGGCGACGCAGGGGCGGCGTTAGCGATCTATCGCCGGCACGGCTACGTCGCCCACGTGCGACGCCTTGAACGCGACGTACCGCCCCAACCGGCCGGCAGCCGCGGAACCGGCGCACTCAGCCCGCGCGAACGCGAGCTCGCGCGGCTGGTCGCGCTCGGCAAGAACAACCGCGAGGCCGCGCTCGAACTCTCGGTAACGGTCAAAGCCGTCGAAAAATACTTGACCTCGATCTATCAGAAGCTCGGCGTGAAATCGCGGAGCCAATTGACGGCGCTCATCGGTTCGGCCGGCGACGCGTAACCCGCGCTCGGCACGGCTGCCGGCGGCGCCCGCACGCCGGCCCCGCGCGAAAGTGTAGGGATTCCTCTACTGCGCCGCAGCCCGCACCGGGCGTAGGATGGAGGCGTCCTACCACGTTCCGGGAGGTACGCTCGTGCGCTTCGGTCGCTTCGTTTTCACCGTCCTGGCCGCGGTCGCCGCGGGCTGCGCGGCCTCGCCCACGCCGATTCCGGACGGTCCTCCGCACCCGGCGGCCGCGCTGCGCGCGAGCGGAGCCGCCAAGGCGAAGCCGACGCCGTCGCCCTCACCGACCCGGACTCCCCCGCATCTGAGCGCCAGGCAGATCGACGCGGCGCTCGAGAGCGCGGAAACCTACTACGCGGCGCTGCCGCACAAAGACGCCGCGGCCGACCTGGAGGCGGTGGCCAAGCACATCGTCGCCGGCAAAGCGTTCGCGGCGGCGACGGTCAGTCCGGGCGGCATCTCCGCCACGCTGCCCGACGGTTCGCGCGCCCTGATCGTGGCGGATCGCCCGGAAGACCGCGGACTCGGGGTCACGGCCGTCCCCCCGAGCGTCCCCGGCGCGATCGGTCCGCCGACGCAGCACGAGATCGCGTTCTTGATCAACGAAGCCGACACCCAAGGCGCGTTCTTACCGGCCCGGCAGTACGACTTCAGCGGCGCCTTCCGGAAACTCGGGTTCCCGGCGGCCGGGTACGGCGTCGACTTCGCCGACGTGAGCTTGGAAAACATCGTCGCGCTCGGAAAGGGCCATCCGCTCGACTTCTTCGACCTCGCCACGCACGGGATGGTCGGCCTGCCGGGCCCGTATTACGCGAACTTGTCGACCACGCCGATCGACGACGCCGGCCTGGCGCTCTACGCGGGCGACATCGCGAAAGGGACGTTGAAGTACGCGATCGAGCTCGCGGTCACGAACCAGAAGGCCAAGCTCCCGTCCTTCGCCTTCACGCCGCAATTTCTGACCGAACACCTCACCTTCAATCCCGGCGCCATCTTCGATAACCAGTCGTGTTTCGGCCAGAGCCCGCTGATCGCAAACGCCGTCGCCGCGACCTTACGCGGGGCCGGGGTCGGCCGCTACATCGGTTGGACCAAGACGGTCTCGGAGCCCGATGCCGACCAGAGCGACGCGTTCTTGCTCGACCGCATGCTCGGCGAACAATCCCCGAGCGTCACCCGACTCAACTCCTACGCCGCGCAGCGCACGCCGGCGCAGCGGCCGTTCCCGCTCGATGCGATCGAGAGTGTCATGCAGACGGAGATTCGTAAAGGGCCGTACGATTGCCGGGAAAACGTCCCGTACGCGATCGGCCTGTGCCTGCACGACGGCTACAACCTCAAATGGCCGCCGCTGCACGACGGCGATATCACGCGCCTCATCTTCAGCGATTTCGGCGGCGAGAACGTGCCCGACCCGCCGCTCGAATACGCGCTTCCCTCGATCGAGTACGTGGCGGTCACCGAATACTCGAATCCGTATTCGGCGCCGCCGGACCCGGCGCCCGTGCTGAACGTCTACGGAACCTTTCCCTCCGCCAAGGGCAGCGTGACGATCGACGACGGCTCCGCGTCGTACCGCGCTCCCGTGAAGTCGTGGGGCCCGTGCACGTCGTGCTCGTCCCCGGGCACGACCCAAATTCAAGTAACGATCCCCAACGAAGGGACGGGCTCCTCGGGCCGCGTCATCGTGCGCAGCGCCGCGCAACCCGGCGGCAGCGAAGGTATCGCGAGCAACGCCGCGACCCTGACGCAGTGGCCCGCGAACTTGACCGAAGCGGACGACGAAAACATCACGAAATTCGCCCAGCTGCCGGGCAAAGGCGCGGGGCACGTATTCGCCACGACGGACTTCCACTTTCGAGCGGACGTGCAACCGGCCGTCGTCACTATCGATACGACGCCCGCTCCGCAGAATTTCACCTACTCGGCCATCCAGAACGACTCCGTGGGGAAGATCGAGCGCGTGAGCGGTAACTTCAAGAGCAACAACGGCCAGGCGGTTCTGGCGTTCTCCGCCGGCCCGACGCAGACGTTCACGCCGCTGCAGGATCTCTACAGTCTCACCCCGGTCGCCTGGACGCCGAAGGCTGGCACGAAGCCGCTCTGCAATACCTCGATCGCGCCGGGGCCGGGTCGCGGCGCGGGGTACGCGCTGTGCACGCTCTTCGGCCTACAAGTGTTCGACGCGCTGCGTTGCGCGGATAACGCGAATCTCTTTTGGTGCGGCGGCCCGACATCGATCTGGTACGCGTTCGGTTACGGCGCCGGCACCCCGGAGACGACGCCGCCGGGATTCGTGCTGACCTTGAACCCGCAGACCGACGATATCTCCGTCCACGTGCCGGTATTCAAGCCGTTCACGAGCGGCTTCGGCTTCTTCGAAGGCCAGGGCTTCGACGGCCAAAACCAGAGCACGGAAACCGACACCTTCAAGATGCACGTGGGTCCGCCGCTCAACCCGCCGCCCGCATAGCTCCGGCTGGTGCCGCGTCACGGCCTTGCCGCATTCGAATGCGTCCGCCGACTTGCAGCGCTTGGCCTCGCACCCGATCGCCACGAAGGTGCCGGCGACGGCGACCCTGTCCGCCGGCGCTGCCGCCGGCTGTGGCGATCGACGGCGCGATCGACGGCCTGAAGGCCGGGCTGAAGACGGTGAGCGGCAGCTTCAAGTGGCGCGAGTCGAATGGCGTGAATGCTCCGTTACTTTTTTTCCCCGGTAAGCCGGCCTCGTGCACGAGTTCGGGACTGCCTGGCGAACGAACGGAATCGAACGACAAATCGGGGCCTTGGCTCTTTGCCTACATGGCTGATGAGCCCGTGTCTTCCAATGAAATCGACCTGACGGTCGACACCGTATCCGAGCCCCGTCGGATTCATCGACTGGGCGGCGAAGGATCCGGCGTCGTAACGCGCCGTAGCGTTAGAACGATAAAAGCCGGGAACGAGGGGCGCATGAAAAATAGTCCCCTCGCCTCCTCGATCGCCGCGCTCGTCTTCTCCACCGTTATGTGGAGTATGGCGGGACCTGCGCTCGCTCAGTCCTCCATGGATCAAGGACCGGCCGCGTTGCCCACCGCGCCCGCCGCGGACCGCGCGGGCAACGGCGGTTACACCGCAGCCGACGCCTCGCAACCCGGCGAGGGCGGCTCACCCCTCGAACCGTATCTGTTCCTCGCAATCCTCGCCGGCGGCGGCATCCTCGCCGGCATCGGCGGGGTCCTGACCGACCGTCGCGTCCGTATCGCGCACGGCTACTACACGCGTTCCCGAAGCGCGCCGGGAGCAACGCAGATCCGCGCTCGCTGAGCGCCTCGCGCGACTTGCCGGAGGCCTCGGCCTCCGGCGATCGCGCCGTCCGTGCCCGCGCGGCAGTGAATTGTGGGGTTTCCTCTACTTTGCTCGCGAGCGTAGCCGGATTAGCATGGAACCGTCCAGCCCAGTTTCGGGGAGGTTTGCCATGCACGCCCGTCGCTTGATGTTCGCGGTGTTCGTCGCGGTCGCCACGGGCGCCGCGGCCGCGGCCGCCCCGCCGTTCCCCGCGGGCCATCGTTCCCAGGCGGCCGCGGTGCGGCCGGGCGAGGCCGCCAAGCCGAAGCCGACGCCGTCACCGACCCGGACCCCGCCGCATCTGGGCGCCCAGCAGATCGACGCGGCGCTGGAGAGCGCGGAGACATTCTACGCAACGCTCCCGCACGACAACTCTCTGACCGACCTCCAAGCCGTAGCCAAGCACATCGTCGCCACCAAGGCGTTCGCGGCGGCGACGGTTAGCCCGGGCGGCATTTCCGCCACGCTGCCCGACGGTTCGCGCGCGTTGATCATTGCCGATCGCCCGGAGGACCGCGGCTTCGGAGTACCGCCCACCGGCGCTCCGGCCATTCCCGGCGGGATCGGTCCGCCGACGCAGCACGAAATCGTGTTTCTGGTCAACGAAGCCGATCAGCGCGGCGCGTTCGTACCGAGCCGGCAGCTCGCCTTCGCCCAGGCGTTCAGGAAGCTCGGATTTCCGCAAGCCGGATACCAGGTCGACGTCGCGGACGTGACGTTAGACAACATCGTGGCACTCGGCAAAACCCATGCGCTGGACTTCTTCGAGCTGGCCACGCACGGATTCGTCGGCGAGCCCGGCCCGTATTTCGCGGTCATGTCGACCACGCCGATCACCGACGTGACCTTGGCACAATACGCGCCCGACGTCGCCAAGGGAACGTTGAAGTACGCTATCGAGCTCGCCGTCAAGCACCAGACGGCGACGACAACGTCCTTCGCCTTCACGCCGGAATTCTTGGTCGAGCATCTCACGTTCAATCCGGGCGCGATTTTCGATAACCAGTCGTGTTTCGGACAGAACCCGCTCGTCGCAAACGCGGTCGCAACGACCTTGCGCGGCGCCGGAGTCGGCCGCTACATCGGGTGGACCAAGGCCGTCTCGGAACTGGACGCCGACCAGAGCGAAGCCTTCTTGCTCGACCGGCTGCTCGGCGAACAGTCACCCAGCATCACGGGCCTCAACCGCTACGCAACACAACGAACGCCGGCTCAGCGGCCCTTCCCTCTCGACGCGGTCGAAACGGTAATGCAGCACGAAATCCGGCCTACGGGGCCGGACGGTTGTACGAAGAACGTGCCCTATGCGCTCGGTACATGCGGGCAGGACGACGGGTACAATCACGACTTCCCTCCGCTCAAAGACGGCAATTACTCGCGCCTGATCTTCAGCGACCTCGGCGGCGAAAAAGTGGCCGAGCCGCCCCTCGAATACGCGCTGCCTTCGATAGAGTATATGGAAGTTGCGGAAGGACCGACGGCGTTGCAGCCTTCCGGCGAAACGCAGGAAGGCACGCTGACGATCCACGGCTTCTTCCCGGTAAAGCCGGGCACCGTCGAGATCAAGAACGCCTACGGGACGTATCCGGCGCGGGTGATCGCCTGGACGCCGTGCACGAGCTGCGCGACATTCGGCGACGTGACGATCCGGGCGCTGATACCGAGCGAACGTGCGGGCTCGTCGGGACTCGTGACGGTACGCGGCCCCGTGGCCGCCGGCGGCACGCAGGGCGTCGCCAGCAACGCCGCTCCCCTGACCCAGTGGGCGGGAAATGCCGCCTTGACGGACGACGAAAAAATATCGGTGATGAACTCGTGGATCGGGACCGGGTCGGCCCACGTCGCGGCGGCGTTCGCGTTTCACATACGCGCGGACGTGCACCCGGCCGTCGTCGGGATCGACACGCCGCCCGTCCCGCAGAGCTTCACGTTCGGCGGTCTCCAGAGCGATTCGGGCGGGTTCGTTCGCAGCGTCAGCGGCAGCTTCACGTACACCTCGAAAAGCCGAAACGCGAAGGCTGTATTCTCGCGCGGACCGGATCCGTCGTTCGCATCGGGCTCGTGCAGCAGCTGTTCCTATCTGATGATTCCGGAAGGCTGGCAGGGCACGGCGACGACGAGCTGCAACGCGCCGGTTTCCGGCGGGCCCCAGAGCGGCGCCTCAAACGCTGAATGCGTCGACTTCTCCGTAGCGGAAGGCAACGCACTCGCATGCTCCGATAACGCTCAAGGATACTTGTGCATCACACACGACGCCATGTGGCAAGGCGCAGACTACGGCTTCTTGGGGACGTACCCGCAGGTTCGGCCGACGATCGTCCTGGTGCTGAACCCCAAGACGTACACGCTGACCGCGAACGTCGCCAATCCACCCCCATACCAACGGAACCAAACCGGCTTCTATTATTCCGGCGCGCAGTTCGCCGTTTACGGTAAGAGCATCGTGACCGATAGACTGTCGATGCAGTTCGGGTCTCCAATTTCGCCGCCGTAATCAAGCCGGGTCGCGGCTCCGCCGAGGGGCTTTAGCGCCCCTCGGCGGAAACGGGACCCGGTGAAACGTGCGTTTGCGATACGTCTTCTTGCCGTCTGCCTCTTGGCGTGTGCGGGGTTCGGGCGGGCCGGCGCCGATCCGGTCTCCGATGCGTTCGGCGGACTGAAGTACCGCGCGATCGGTCCGGCGATCTCCGGCGGCCGCACGACCGCGGTCGCGGGCAGCGACGCCGATCCGCGCGTGTACTACGCGGGCGGCGCCGGCTACGACGCCGGCTGCAATGAAAGACAGAAGGTAGCGCATGATCCGAGGATAGACACGAAGCGGGCCGCTGTGCAGTAGGGGTTCCCCCACTTCTTCCCGCGGTGCTACCAGCGCTTCGAGCGCGAGATTGTAGGGTTTCCTCGACTACTGCGTAGGGCCGTTTCGTCGTACCGTTGATCTCGACGGCCCACGACCGCCCAAGAACGGCAAGGAGACCTTCGAGCATGCGACTCAGCACCTTCGGTAAAATCGGAATAGCGGCTATTCTTACGAGCACGTTGTCGTTTCTGTCCGGCCCGACGCCGGCGAGCGCCGGGACGGCGCCGGGCGGCTGGGTCACCGTGCGCGACCCGTACGAATCATCGTTCTCGGTCGAGGTTCCCAAGGGATGGAAGACGCGCGGCGGGATGATCCGACTCGGTCTGGTGGACGCTCGGCCGTACGTCGACGCCACGTCGCCCGACGGGCGCACGAATCTACGGCTCGGCGACGCGACGATCGCGCCGTACTCAACGCCCAACCGATGGGTTCCCGGCGCCGACCCGGGCCCGTTCGTCGCGCCCTACGCGAGCGGCGACGAGTTCGCTGCTAAGTACGGCGCGGCACGCTTCGGGAGCATGTGTGGGCCGGTCACGCTCGTCCGCGGCAACGCGATGGCACCAAAATATCATAAGCCGGGCGGCGGAATGTACCGCGTGACCGCCGGTCAAGCGATCTTCAGGTGCAACGAAAACGGACGCCCGATGGCCGGTTACGTGTACGCGGAGACGCTGTTCGTCGGTTCGGCATACGGGCCGAGCGACAATTGGTACGTCATCGCGCTCGGCAGCTTTCTCGCGCCCGCGGCGCGGGCCAAAGCGGCGGGGGCGATGCTGAAGCACGCGGGCGAATCGATCGTCTTCAACCCGGCCTGGCTAAGAGATCAACATGCGCGCGTCAACGAGGCGATCGCCAACCTCCACGGCGTCGCGCAACAGAACATGGCTTCGATCGCCGAGACCAACGCGCGGATGGCTCGGTGGAAAGCCGACATGGCCCACCAGAGCGACACGATGCAAGACGTGTTGCTCGGCCAGACGTACACGCGCGATCCGCAGACCGGTCAGAAGTACGTCGTCCCAACGGGCCTAGGCGGCGGCCATTGGATGGACGGCCGCGGCGACGTCGTCGATTCCGCGCTCTCGCCCGGTCCGGCGTTTCATAAACTCGAGGCGATCAGCCGTTGGGATCAGTAGCGGGGCGCACGGCGCGCGACAGGGTTTCGCGGGTTTCCAAGAGCTCGATTCGTTCCGACAGTTCGGCGACGGTGGCCGTCAGAACGCGCAACCTTGCGCGACGGCACGCCGTATCGCAACGAAGGCATGCAGTACGTCCGCATCGCCTGGGGCCGTATCCTCGAGGACCGCGTCTACGAAGACACCGGCACGCTGGAACGCGCGCTGCACGCCGTCGCGGCAGCCGGCGTCGCGGAAGCGACGGCCCCTGCGTTAGCGTAGCCAAAGAGGCGGCTCGCCCGGCGTAGAATCGGGCAACGATGATCGTTCCCTCGCCGGCCCCGTCGCCGGATCTTCGCGCCGAAGACATCTTCGCGCGCACGCGCGTCGCCTTTGCCGCGCGCGCCTATCCTTCGACGATCAAGTACGGCGTCCGCATCAGCGGCCTGCGGGATGGCGCGTGGACCGGCCGCACGTACGACGCATTCGAGCACTGGCCGGAGGGTACGGTCGTCGCGCGATCGATCAGCGAAGAAGAGGCGGCGGATCCGTACAAGCCGCCGATGTTTGCGAAGTCGATTCTCGAGAACTTCGTTCCTCCGTCAACGCAATCCGGGGGGCAGTAAGGGCCGCATATCCTCGGATTTCCCAAGCTCGCCGTCTCGTACGCCTTCGGTCTCACGCCGCGGACGACGTTCGAAACCGCTCCCGAAACCACCGATACCGGGCTGCGCACGATCGGCACCGTGCGGGCGGGTATCCAGGAAATACGACGTACGGCTCGCCGGGGAAGAAAACGTCGACGGCAGCCCGTGCTGGCATCTGACGTTGAGTCCGCTCGGCAATCCCGGCACGTATCGCGTGCGCGATCTGTGGGTCGACGAGCAATCCTATCAGACGCGTAAGCTCGTAACCGACGGGAACTTCACGCGCAGAGAAACCGGCTCGGGACTCTGGACGGTCACCTACGTGCACGCGGGCGATCAATGGTATCTCGGAAACGAGATCTCGCAAGGTCCGGTCGGCGACGGCACGGCTCGCTACGACCAGCTCGCGGTGCAATTCGTCGGCGTCACCGCGGATCCGCACGAGAATCTCGATTTCGGGCTTGCCGGCTCGATCGAGGACGACGTGGTCGTCGAGCCCGACGAGCCGGTGCCGGGACGTTAGCTAGTGAAGTTTGCCCCAACTCCGAAGCCTGAGCCCGGCCGACAGCGGGTGCACGGACCGGGCGAATCCGAAGAGCGGTCTGGGTCCGGTCTCGTTCGTCAGCACGAACGCCGACGTCGACGCGACCGTACCCGCGACCGCACCGGGAACTCCCGGCGGGAGCATGTTGTAAGCGACGGAGTAGGAGGTCGTGATCGCGCACACTTCACCGAGCCCGGCTGCATCGTAGACGTCCTCCGTCGACGTGTCGTAGAACCCTTGCACGGGATCCAAGACGTAGGATGTTCCGTGGATATCGAAGGCTTTGATGCCCTTGCGCACGCCGCATGCCGCCGGCGTGGTCGCTATGCCGGCGTTGACGAACGGGAAGCTCGCGAGCGGCTTCGGCGACGCGTCATGCGAGGGATACCAATCAGGCACGTCGATCGTTTGCGGCGCGAACGGCGGCGCTTTCGAGGAGTTGTGGAGAACGAAGGTAACCGGGACCGCGTGGGAACCTTTCAGCGCGACCGGTAAACCGACGAACACGCTGCTCGGATTCTCGCCCGTCGACGTGTTCTTACTATATCCGGTGCCGTTCGCTGCGACCACGCGTTTCGTGACAAATCCTTGCGTGATCCCCAAGAGGTTCGACGTGAACGCATCGTCGTAACTGTACGACCCGTCGGCATAGCGGGCGATCGTCCATTTTTCTTGCTCGAGCGCGCTGACGACATTACCGATCGTCGTCGACGGCGTCGCGTCGGACCAATGCAGGCCCGCGGCTTCCGGAAATTCGTCTTCGATCTCACCTAACGGGAACGTCTGCTCGATATATGTGCCATTGCTGCCGTCCTTCTCTTCCGAGGTGCTGAAATAGAGAACCTCCGCAGTCGCTCCCGGTACGGCCGCGAAACCGACGTAGGCATAGATCGTGGTTGCGGGCGCTTTCGCGTCGATGTACTGGAGCCTGATCAGGTTCTTACGCCCCCCGTACGACGCGTCGGCCGTCGCGACGATCTTCTCCGTATCGTTCTGCTCTTTAACGATCGGCTTCTGACCGGGAACGGTCGTCGTGGTCGTCTGGGTCAAGGCGTAATCGAACACGTCACCCGCGAGCACCGGCGGGTTTGAAGCGGTGAGAAACGCAGGCGTCGCGGCCGCACTGAGGCTCGCCGAGCCGGCGACGATAGCGAGGGAGGCTGCGGCGGTCACGACGATCGACCCGCCACGCGGCAAGCGTGCTGATACCAACAAAACATTCTCCTATGGGCGATGGCCGCGAAGCGGCGGCCGCTGCTCTGCCTCCAGCGTACGGCCGCGCCCGCGCCGGCACTAGTCGAGGAAACCCCACAATTCGAGCCTCAAATACCTTGAACACTCGTTCAGATTATGGTATATTGACTTCGTGGCCAGACCTCTCGACGAGGCGAATCGAGCGCAGTTGCTGGACCGCGTTCTCGAGGATGTGCTCGAGCATGGGATCAGCTCGCTCTCGTTACGGCCGCTGGCCCAACGCATCGGCGTCAGCGCCGCCGCGCTCTCGTACAACTTCACATCGAAAGAAGAGCTAACCATCGCGATCCTGAAGCGGGCGGGCGACCGCCATCGCGAACTGTTTGAAGCGATCCGTTCGCAAGCGGACGCGACGCCGTATGAGGCGTGCCGCACGATTTGGCGCGCGTTATCCGCCCCGGAAAATCTCCCGCTCTTCCGCCTCTTTTTCGAACTGTACGGGCTCGCGCTGCAGGACCGCGCGCGCTTTCCGGACTTTTTCAACGGCGCGATCGAACGCTGGATCGATTTCATCGGGATGGCGTTCGAACGGTCGGGCGCAGACAAACGGGATGCGCGCATCCAAGCCACGATGCTCCTCGCCGGCTTTCGCGGCTTCCTCCTCGACCTCTGCGCGACGGGGGATTTCGCCCGCGTCGACGGCGCGGCCGAGCTCTGGTTGCGATCGTTCCACCTGCCGTCTCCGCCGCTCACGAAAGGGACACCATCATGAGCCTACCTATGCAAGAGGCGATCGTCGAGACGCAAACCCTCATAGCGGTACGCGACGTTCGCGCGAGTAGCCGCTGGTACGCCGAACTGCTCGGCGCCGGCTCCCTTCCGGAACACGCTCATCGCGACGTATACGATCGGATCTCGCTTTCGGGCCGGCTGCTTCTTCAACTGCACGCTTGGGACGAGGAAAATCACTCCAATCTCGTCAACGCAGCCGCGGCGCCGCCGGGACACGGCGTCGTGCTGTGGTTCCAGGTCGCCGGTTTCGACTCGGCCGTGCAGCGCGCGCGCGGCTTAGGAGCCGAGGTTATCGAAGAACCTCACGTAAATCCGCGGCCGCAACACCGGGAGATGTGGCTGCGAGATGCCGACGGCTACGTGGTCGTGATCGCAAGTCCGGACGGTGAGTGCGATTCGTAGGCGCCTCGATCCGGGATGCTTTCGGGTCGCCCGCTCCGCATCGGACGCTTTTCAGACGCTAGGCGCCTAGTATCCGAGGGCCGGCCCCGCCTGGGGCCTCTCTTGAAAGGATACTCCCTTGCGATTGATGCCGCTCGTGCGCCTCGCCTCCATTGCGGGCTCCGGACTGCTCCTCGCGACCGCGGCGTCCGGCGCTGCGCCCGCCCGCACCAGCTCCCTTCCACTACTCGCCTCCCCCGCTCGCCCGGTGGCGCCCGGTCCCGTTGCGGGCCGCGGCCGCATCGGGCCCGCAGCCGCCGGTTGCGGCACCAGCAACTCGGCGTCGTTCGTCGGCATCGCGAACGAACTGGACGTTGCCGGCGGACAGGTGAGCGGCGTCGTCAGCGGCTACGCTAACGAGGTATAGATAAAGGGACTTCCTGGACCTCTGGCGCGCAAACCCTTGTCATTACTGGGGCGCCTACCGTGAGTTTTTGCATGGAAAACAAGCCTACCCCAGAGGCTGGCGCGGCTAGACGGGATCGTCGTCACCCCGCGACCGGTTCCGTCAGGCGCACATCGGGGTTCAGTCAGCGGTGTGGTTCCCGGAGCCAGCCGGCCGGTTTTCGAGGCTTATGGGACAGTCAGCGGTGTGGTCCCCCGGAGTTTCGCTGTCGGGCTACCGACCGGCGCCCCTGCGCTGCTTCCGCGACGCCTCCAGAATCACTTCCGCTCGAGACGTCCCTGCATCACATAATCAGAATTTCATGACTTAGACGGGCAAGTACTGCAGGACGCTCCTGCTGTGAGAACCACCCCGACCCAGCCTCTCATGACTTGGAGCTGGCGAACCGGGTTGGCGTAACGCCCAACCACGAACAGCGGCCACGGTTCGGCATGTGGCAGCTTACAGCCGATAACCGGCCACCCTCCTGGCAACGCGCCGATGCGGCCGGCAGCGGCTTAGCTTCCAGGATCGCAGTGGAGACGCCAGTCGTGGCGATTCAACCGGCACGGCACCTCGACTCGTTCCTTCGGTAGCCGGCCAACGAGGCAAAATAGGTGCCGAGTCCCTCGCCGCTTTCGGCCCCACAAAACACCGGCTCGCCGACGGTAGGGTCGCCGGGCACGCGATTGGTCTGGCCGCCTTCATCCACTCGGGTTTGCAAAAGGGATCGTCCGGCGACGGTGTTGGGGACTTCGCGAAAGCGCCAACGGCCTCCTGACAGGGAACCAGCACGCGTTGGTCGTGTTTTTCTGCCGTGCTAGCGCACGCGGTCAGCGCCGCCAGTGCGAAGGCGATCGGTAATCCGGCGGCGCCGCCGTTGCGACTGCGAGCCGGCGATGGCGTTTTCATTCGGCCGGTTTTCGGTTCTTCAGCCGCGCTTTTCCCGAAATTACGAATCGCCGGATACGAGCCCGCTTCAAGGCGTTACGATCGTCATGCTGTTCGAAACGTGGACGGTCTGTCTTATGTCGGTGCGTAGAGTGTCCCAGTACGCTACGTTGACTGTCGAGTGCCCCAGCGTCAGGGTGGACGGCCAATCGTCGCACGACTCTGTAGAGGCCCGGAACGAACCATGCGGCGGGATCGTGCACGAAATCAACTTACCGTCGATCTTCATCGACGTGCTAACGTAGAAGACGACCGGTCCGGTTGTTGTCTCTATCGTGAGGCCCCCAGCCTTCATGCCGACCCCGTAGCGAAGCAAGACTCCCACGGCGTGCTTCAAGACGACTGTTGGCGGCGGCGTCGGGAAGAATCCAACCGCCATCGATTGAGAGTTTGCGGCGTCACAAATCGTGATAGTTAATATAAGTAACGATACGAGTCCACGTATCAGAAGCATGTCGAACCCCTAAGAACCATGGCGACCATCGTCCCGAACGCCTTGGTGACGTCCTTCGTCGCGCACGCGAAGTTGTAACCTTGCGCTTCTATGTTCTCCGTGTCTGCCATGACGAGTGTTGCATAGTCCGGCGGGATGCTCGCGTTGTCTCTACTACCCGCGTTGTAATCGTGGAGGGCCGCGGAGACGTCGCCACTTTCGGAGTTTAAGAAGTCCGAAAAGACCTGGGCGCCGTCGTTTGCATTGACATTCGGGTCGTCAATCGAAGGTGTGAGTGCATCCGGATGCCAGCGGTCATCGATTTGGAACAGGCCATGACCGTGGCCGTCGAAGCCGATTCCCGTTCCGTTATGTAAGGGATCCATCGATCCGCACGGCTGATCGAAGCCGCTCTCGTGCGAGGCTAATCCGGCGAGGTCGAACGGATCGACGTGATGCAGAGACGCGGCGCTTTGGATCTCCAAGGCGTAGCACAGACAGTGAGCCGGGACGCGAACGATCACCAGATTTGGTGTAGCACCGGCCTGCCCGATCATCGGTTTGGCGTCGTATTCCACCGTCGTCTTGACGATCTCGCTCGGCGCGGTCAACTTGAGCGTCGAGGCGCCACAAAGAGAAGTCTTTGCAGGCCGGAAGGTATAGAAGAGTTTCGGTGGAGGCGTCGCCAAGTACCACGTCCCCTTCGGGTTCCCGAAACAGAAGAGGTCTTGGCTCTGTTCCGCTTCCGTTACGCTGTCGCTGGGCGGAACTTGCCAGCAAACGACAAGGCCCGCCGCTCCCGCCGCAACTCTGAGGCGTCGGCGTCGGCACTGGTCCGGCAACGCCCGAGTCAGCCAGCTGTTGTCGGAGAGCCACCGGCAAGAGTTGCGTACCGGAAGTGTCGGTGCCGGCCGGTCTGGAGCACGAACTCAGCACGCAACCCGCAATCAGGAAGGCTCGAAACATACGGGTCGTCGCCGAGGCGAGACATGGCATAAGTCAAACCTTCCGCACGAACCGCTCAAGAGCCTCCATTATGAAAACTCGGTATTGCTCTATCGCTAGCGATGTAGTTGTTCGCGTCGACTAGACCGCGGTTACCCGGCGGTGGGAGCCTTGATACAGCGCGGACTCTGCAGAACCTTCAGCGCCGCGTCGGTGGCTTCTTAGCCTTTGTCGCCGCGCTGCGGAGTTCGCGCGTTCTTCGGCTTGCGCGAACGTCTCCGTCGTAAGGCTGCCGAGACGATCGGAATGCCGGTCGCAATCCGCTCTGCACGTCCATGAGCCGACACGCGCGTTCGCCATCAGTATAGCCTCACCGTTCTATTCGGAATAAGACGCAGCGAAGACCGGCTCAAATTCAAGTCAGTGAGCATATCCGATCCCGCATCGTCTTCGGCGCGCCAAAGCCAACGACAAGTAGGCCAAGCTCCACATTCACTTGAAGCTAGCCTACTGGCCGGTTTTGGACGAGCGGTCGGCTCCAGCTTCCACGGCGCAGTAGCGCCGTAATGAATAAGCTCAGCGTCACCGGACAAGACACGGTCTTGAGCCTTCTGCGGCTGCATCCAGCGCGAAATCGGACATCGCTGCGAGCTATCGCCCGCTACGAAGCCGGGGCGGGGCTGACCCCGCAAAAAACGGCCAAAGTGGCCACCTACCCGCGACGATCACGGGGAGGCTGCCGCTCGCGCTATATAATCAGAATTTTCATGATCTAGCGCCCGTCATTCGAGATGGATATCCATCATGCGAAGGGACGCCGCGTCTCACAGATGCGGCCAGCCTGATCGAACACGTGTTCGATGGCCCACTCCAGGCCTTTACGGCTAAGTCGTTTGGCTGTCGTCCGCTGGACGAGCTGAATCCTCGAGGCCCCGGGTGCCAGGGGTACACTCAGGTCTCGTTCTTTGCTACGATAGAGACATGAGACGCTTGGGCAGGATGATATGACCGTCGCACCTTCGGTTGCAAAGCGCGGCGTCGCTGCCAAAGCCTTCTTCCGTATTGCTGATGCTTGGCGGCTCGGGCGTCGAGAATGTGCGACGATCCTCGCCGCGTCACCGCGGTCGATCGACCGTTGGAAGGCCGGAACCACGCCCGATTTCAACCGCGACCAATTCGAACGGATTTCGTACGTTCTGTCGATCTATGGCGGCCTCCATGCGATCTTCGGTGAGTCGTCGATCGCGAATACCTGGGTGAACGACCCGAACGCCGACTTCGGCGGTCGCTCACCCATCGGCCGGATGCTCGATGGCAACGTCGGCGATCTTGCCCAGGTGAGCGACTACGTTGCGCGCTGGAAGGCGGGTTGGTGAGGTGTCCCTGGACACTGGCTCTGCGCCTCTCGGGACGCCCGGCGTCCACGGGCGCGGCGCTCGCCGCGCTCGTCGACCAGCAGCCCGCTGAATACGAAGTTTTGCTCGAAATCCTCGCGATAACCGATCCGCTGGCCCGCGACGCGCTCGCCGGCGCCGCCGAGCTCGGATCGGAGCCGCGATATACGGGCCCGCATGCCGCGGCGGTAATGCTGCCGTTCCTGCTCCGCGCACCGAGCCGCTTCTCGTCCGGTCGCTACGGCGTACTCTACGGCGCCGAGAGCTCCGACACTGCGGCTGCGGAAGTCCGTCATCACCACACGCTTCGCTTGCGTGCTGCGAACGCCGCGAGCGGTACCACTGTGCTGCTAACGCTTTGGGCGTTCGTGCTGGATTGCGACGTCGTCGACGTGCGCGAACACGGCGACTCGATCTATGATCCCGAAGGCTACGCGGCAGCGCAGGTACTCGGCGCCAAAATTCGCGATAACGGCGGGGCGGCGATCCTCTATCGCAGCGTTCGTCGACCCGGCGGTGAGTGCGTCGGCGTCCTGCGCCCGGCGGCCGTCGCGAGCATGGAGCGACGTGACGATTGGCGCATCGTTTGGAATGGAACAGAAATCAGCGAAACGCTACGCGTGGCGTGATGTAACTGGCCGACGTCCGGCTCGTGTTCCGCGATGCCGATCCGGTGAGAACGTTCACGGTTTCCAATATCTCGCCCGTCGCGCTGGGCGCGCAGCCCGCAGCCGGGCGGAACCGGCGGGCGTGCGGCTTACTCGGGCCCGGGACTCGATCACGTCCCAGGGGTCCTCGACCCGCAGCAGGTCCCGCAGAAATTCATCTCTGACATCCGCGACGTTCGTCCCGTCCTCGTCCCATTCTCCTTCTGATTTGATTGTCGAATGAGATCGAGAAGTGGTACGCCTCGGGAATGGCAGGCCGTGGCGCTGGGGAAGCGCGCCACGAACGAGGTTTTTCCGGGCGAGCCGTCTTGAGTGCGGCGGACCCGCCGCCTCGCCTGAGGCCGAGGGTCCGGGATTCAGCTCCGACGAATACCCTAGATGACGCGATCGAATTAGGGGTTGGAGGCGGGAGACCAAGATGGCAGACAAGATCGCGAGACTTCAGAAAGCGGCTCGGAAGGTTCAGACCGGCGCGCCCGTCTCCACGAAGCAGGCCGGCAATCCCGGCGCGGTGCTGGCAAGACTGCGGCGGGCGATCGCGGCGAGATCGAGAGACGGCAAGTAGGCTTGGGGATGCCGCGCGGAGTTAGGGCGGCCCATTTCCCGTGCATCCGGAACTCAATCACCGAATCATTGTTTCATGATCTAGCCGCGCCGGGTCTGCGGGCCATGCGGAGAATCCCCGACCCCAACACACGAAGGAGCGCACCGTTACCGCCGGAAACGGCTCCGGCATCAACGACGACGCCGCGGTCGTCTTGTCGGAGGCTGGACTTGCGTAGAACGACGGTCTCAAGCCGCTGGGACGGCTGGTCTCGTACGGCGACTCCGGCGTCGATCCGCAGATGACGCGGGTGGGGCCGCTCAAAGCCGCGCGCCGTGCGCTGCGCGCCGGCGCACGCCGGGCTGAGCGTCGACCGGATCGACGCGATCGAGGTCGGCTTGCATCCGCAAGAGACGAATCCGAACGGCGATGCAAGCGCGCTCGGTCATCCGACCCCGGCCGGCGCCTTCGGATACCCTGCCCAATTCCGTATCACATCCGACCGAAGAGTCGCGTTTGACCGTGCCGGGCTCCGTCGGCACGATCCGCCACTCACATCTGATGTTGCGTCCGGATCCTTCCCGCGTTCTGTTTAGACCGTTCCGCCTAGAGTCGCTGCGCGAACTAAAGATCGTCGCGCGCATACTTGCCCTCACCGAGGAAGAAACGAAATCATGCCTCGCCGAGGTCCTCACGGACTTCGAGGAGCGCCATCAAAAAGCGAGGGCGTTCTATCGCGAGCAGTTCGAAGCGGCTCGCACTCCCCTTCTCACCGACGAGCTATTGAGCGACGAGAGAAAGCTGCTGATCGGAGCCTACTTCACGCAAGAGTACTCCCTGGAATCGGCCGCTCTCTTCAATCCCTCGCTCGTTCCTCATTGGGATCAATCGGACGTGCCGCCGGGCTCCCTTCGTCTCATCATAAGCTTGCGGGCCATCGGCGAAGGACACTTATCATCGATTACCTTCCGCACCGGAACAGTCACCGAGGACGGGCAAATCGAGGTCGAACGCCCGAGCCGGTTCGTCACCGCACCGACGGTCATCCCGACAGCTGCCTACGACAAGGTCCTGTTCGAGAGGAAATTGCAAGAAATCGGCTCCTATACGGAACTCAGCAAAGAGATTCTCGAAAAGCTAACCGACACATTCACCCTCGACGCCTTGCAATCGTCGGTCGAGTTCGTATCGCGCCGCCGTGGGCGCACCTCCGACGATTACCCGGAGCTGCGAGGGATGTTGCTGCTGGCGCAATCGAACTACTCGGTAGGCTTCTCACCGGACCAACCGCTTTCCGAGCGCGTGTTGTTCCCTCAGAGTCCGAACGAGATCGCGGGCATGGAGGATGCGCGCTTCGTTCTTTTCCACGAGGACGACGGCACCACGGTGTATTACGCACCTTACACCGCATACGACGGACGCGTCGTCATACCGCAACTCTTGGAGACTCCGGATTTTCTCAGCTTTAAAATGAGCACCTTGAACGGTCCCGGCATTGCGAACAAAGGCGTTGCGCTCTTTCCTCGCAAGATCCACGGCCGCTATGCGATGCTGAGCCGGCAGGATAACGAGAACATCTATCTCATGTTTTCGGACTCGCTGCACTTTTGGTACAAGTCGGAACTCTTGCTCAGACCGACCTATCCTTGGCAGTTCGTACAAGTGGGTAACTGTGGTTCGCCGATCGAGACGGACGCAGGCTGGCTGGTGCTGAGCCATGGAGTCGGCCCATCGCGGAAATATGCGATCGGCGCTTTCTTACTCGATCGCGACGATCCGAGCAAGGTCCTTGGAAGACTCCGCGATCCGCTCCTGACGCCCAATAAGGGTGAACGCGAGGGATACGTGCCAAACGTCGTATACAGCTGCGGCGCACTGGTGCACAACGGCATACTGGTCTTGCCGTACGCCATATCGGATTACGCGAGCACCTTCGCAACGATCCAAGTCAAAGAACTGCTCGAGGCGTTGGTGTGACATCGCGAGCGAATCAGTTTTTCTTATCGGCCTCGAAGAACCCTATTCCGCGCCGAACCCAGCCGCTTGCCTCGATCGACACGACGTGCTCGGTGTAGATCGTCACCTTGTTATCGCCGGCACCGGGCAGCGACACTTCGACCGATCTCTGCTCGCAGTCTAACGCTTTTCTCAGGAGGTCCGTGTCGTCTGCTTGCAACTCGATCACTTGGCCGTTCGACAGGGTGACTCGGTGGAATTCGGTAAATTCGCTCATCGTTCTTTCCCACGTGTGCTCCAGGCGCGACCGTCGTTGATGCCTCAGGCGGAAGGTGGCCCAAAAGGCGGCGCTTGGCGCCGCGGCGGAGCACACTCATTATATCTGACGAAAGTCGAGTGCGGTATGGTGAAATACACGACTCACCCCGCCTCGGGCCACCCGGTGGCGCCCGCGCGACCCACCCCTCCCCCGGCGGAGGTGGCCGCCGGCGCTGCTTGCGATCTCGCGGACGGTGGTCGCCGGAGTCCCCCGCGCTCGCCTCGGTCGGGTCTTGTCCCCGCCCCTTGCGGCGCGCTGCTGCGCTATCGTCCAGCGCTGCCCGCACGAATGTAGGTCAGACAACCGCTCGCCGGCGCCCCATGCTTTCCAATGCTGCCCTCGGTCTTGCCGGCGTGGGCCGCCTAGGTGGCTAGGCCCGAGCGCACCGAGCGCCCACCGAAGTCGCCGCGTAGCGACGCTTGATTCGCCCGATTGTTCGTCAGTCACGACGTCGTCGAGCCCGCCGTCGGTTGCAGCGGTCCCGCGTGCTTCCTGGATGCCCCCGTCGCGCTGCAGGTGACGTACGATGCGTCGCCGAGGGCCGGGTCCGTTTCCCTGCAACCCCTCGTTCACTCCGGTTAGCGCGAGGTCGACCGCGATGTTGACGTCATGATCGGCGCCTGTCCGGACTTAGCTTCGATCGTTCGCCTCGTGGCGTTTCTCGATGACCTCGATAACGCGTTTCGGATCCGTCGCTTCAACCATCGCTTGAGCCTGCGGACCTGCACGGTCCTCCACGAACCGGCTGTCGCTGCGGAGCCGCTCGACCAATTCGATCAGCTTCGCTACCTTCGCTTCGGCCAGCGTCGTCATCTGAAGGTTGAGCTGCGCGCTCCTCTCCTGAATACCTCGAAAGTTCGTATGCCTGCGATGAGACAAGCCGTCCGGTTTCCGTGCGCTTCAGTTTGTCGGACGACGAATGCGCGTACGCTTTACGACACGCCCGAGCTCCTCGCGCGACCTCATGACTTCCGCGGTCTCATACTCGCCCGCGTGATCGCGCAGGAAGCGATCGGTGAAGGGGATGCGAAACTCTACCTTTCCGGGCACTGGCGACGAAATGATGTGCTTCTTCGCGAGCGTTCCGCGCGTCGAACTGATGTCTGGGGCCGTAACCCCAAGCTCGCGCGCTACAGCGCCGATGTTGTGCGTTCCCGGCCCCAGCCTCGCCAGCGTCAGAGCAAACAAGGTCTCGCGCGGCGAGAGCTTGGACAGCGGCCGGATATAGAAACTCATCTCATTCCGGCGACGAACCTCGGGGAGTGCCGTCTCGACGTCTGCGACCGTGATCGTCTTGCCACGATGCGCTTCCCAAGCGGCGCTCCCGTACGCCTGAATAAAATACGGGTAGCCGCCGGTTTCGCGAGCGAGCAAATACAAGGCGTCCTCATCGATGCGGGCCTTTTCGGCAACGATCGGTTCGAGGATCGCTTCTACGCTCTCGTCAAGGGTCAGCAGGCGTAGCTCGAACGTATTCCAGCGATGGACGTACGTCCGTAGCTTGTCCATGAGATCGCGCGTCTCGTTGAGACCTGCAACCGCTAGAAGAACGGGCGCTTCGCTCTGGGCACTCTCGTGAACAAACGTCGCGACAACTTCGACCGAAGCGAGATCGGCATCTTGAATCTCATCGATCGTGATCGCGAGGTAGCGGCGGCCCGCTTTCGCGGCGGCACTGAGGGCCGTCAGCATAGCGATCAGCGAATCGTGATCGACAGAAGGGCCGCCGCTCTCGCCTGCGCGCTCGAGTGCGACCGAACCGCCGTCATGTGGCAGCTCGTAGCTGATTTTCGGCAGGGCTTTGATCGCGGCGTTCAACAGTTTCCCAGCGCGCTCGGGAAGCAGCTCAACGCCTGCGAGTAGCTGATCGATCTTTTCCCGCAGCCGGGATGTGAGTGAACGGTTGGGAAGCGTCTCGATCTGCAGCGATAGGGCCCTGTCGCCGGCGAGATCGCGCAGCGACCGAAGAAGCACGGTTTTGCCCATGCCTCGCTGCCCAACGATTACCGTGGGGGTCGGTGCTTGATGGATGCCGGCGCGACGTACGGCCTCGCGGATGGCGGCTCGTTCGGCCTCGCGGCCAAGAATGCGGGCGGGCAGAGCGCCGGGAGCGGGGTGGAACGGATTCGACATGAGTCACCTTTGGTCTGTCAGCCTGACCAAATCCATGTTACTTCGTCAGGCTGACAAAAGAGAAGGAACTTTGTCAGGTTGACGGGACGGCGATCCCCGCGCTAGACGTCACCGGAGTATCTCCCAGCGCAATCGAACGGATGTTCGATGGAGAACCGCTCGCCTTTACCGCCGTTCGGGATCGGCTCCTAAGTCGCCACCTGCGATGCGGATGAGCACCCCTTCTCGAAATCGACGATGCGCTCGGAATCGACCTTGGCATCGTGAATCTCGCCGTCGACAACACCGGGAAATCCTACGCTGGCGAACAGGTGGAAATCGTTCGCCGCAGGCGGCATTCTCGTCGCCGCGCCTTGCAGAAGGTCAACACGCGTTCCGCGACTCGCGCGCTCAAGCGCGATTCCGGCAGGCAGGCGCGATTCCAGCGCCATACCAACCACGTCTCGAGCAAAGCCATCGTTGCCGACGCCGAACGCGGCCGGTGTTTGATCGCCCTCGAAGACCTCGAAGGTATCCGACACCGGGTCAAGGTTAAGCGGTGCCAGCGGGCAAGGATGGCAAATTGGGGGTTCCACCAACTGCGGACGCTGATAGCCTACAAGGCGGCGCTCAAGGGTATCGCCGTCGTTCTCGTTGACCCCCGCAACACGAGCCGAGAGTGCTCGCGCTGCGGAGTAATCGACAAGCGGAGCCGCCGAACCAAGAACGACTTCGGGTGCATCGGCTGCGGCTTCGCTGCGCCAGCCGACCACAACGCGGCGTGCAATATCCGGCAACGGGGTTTGCGCGCCAGGAGCTTCGTAATGGCGCTCCAGGGGACGGCGGCGTGACCGTTCGTCAGTTCCAAAGAAAGCTGACTGCTTTGGCTGACAGTCCATTACCGCTCACGTCACGTGCCGCGATCGCATCGCGGCGTAGGCGCGCCACGGACGGCGGCAAATGTCGTCGGCGAGCCCCGCGAACCCGTAGCTGTGGGCCTGGGCCGAAATCGTCTTCAGGAGTCGCCTGAAGGCTCACGAATCGCAGGCGAGTTCACGAGACGACGGCCTCGAAACGAGCGCCGGAGAGAGCCGCTACGCGCCCGAAATCGCATCGAGCGAGACTCGCAAGGCCGGCGACGGCGTAGGCAACCGCGCCGACGACCGTTCCGGCGGGTATCGACGCCCCCGACCGGGCGTGTCTCACCTCGCCATCGCTCGCTTGCACAACTACCCTTCTCAGGCCGAGCGCCGCCCTCAGTTGCAGCTTCGTCCCGATCTCACAAACTGCTAGCGCCGGTAGTGAACCGGCCGTCTGCCGACGAACGGCTAACGTACGAAACTGGAGGTTGTCATGACGCTTTTTCGGTGCGCTCGCGGTGCTGCGTTTCTAGCAACCGCTACCTTTTTTTGCTTCGGTCCGGTATCGGCGGCCACGCCGGTGCCCGCGACCGTGCCGTTCGCGGTCGGCGATAGCTTCAAGTATCAGTACTCAGCAACGACGACGGTCGTGGCGACGAAGACCACGACGACGCCGGTCTCGTACGTGCAAACCACCACGATCGAGCCGGCGACGACGTACAACGGCATCTTGGCATATCCGTTTCACACGACGGGAAGCTACACGTCCAGTACCGGCACGACGACGGTCGACGACGTCGAGTGGCGCAATTACCTCACGAGCGGCGGCTTGTGGTACTACGCCGATTACGGCTACGACGACGCATCCGTGCTCGTGCGTCCCGACGGCATGATCAGACGTACGACCGAGAAGCGCACGTGGGGCACGCCGTTCTTCTACAACATCTTCCCGTACCCGCCGCAGTGGGCCGAGCCCGTTGCCTTCACCGAAACGTACGACGATCACTACGAGACGTCGCTCGGAAACTCGAACATTTTGAATTATAGCGAGACGCGCGCTGCGGACGGCTCGTATCGCGAGACGGGTGGGATCGCCGACAACCCCATCCCCGTCCCGTACACCTTCGTGCTGAACTCGAACGGTACCGGAACGGATTCCGAGGGGCCGGCCCAAGGCGGAACGACGTGGTCCTTCGGCGTGCCCCAGCGCGCCGCTTCGGGCTATGTCATCCCGGCCACGGAGACGTACGCCGGTTATAACCATACGAACAAAGTGCCGGACTGGTACCCGGGACACGCGATGCCGGCGCACCCGCTCGTGACCAACACGATGTACGACAACGGCCAGACGAAGATTCCGGCGGCGTGCGGTAAGTACGCGGGCACGCTCGCGACCCACCTCGGGCTCGTGTACAAGCAACTCGATCCCGTCGCCGGCGATACCTATAACGAGAATCAAGACTATTACATCGTGCCCGGCACGGCCCACCCTTGCCGGCTCGACACCATCGTCGTAACGGTCTACGACAAGAAGGTGACGGGCAAAGTAACGTCCACGACCACGACCTCTTCCTCGGAGATCTTGCTCTCGGAGACGCTGGTGCCGCCGCCGCCGATCGTCCTATCGCAGACGTCGTTGAGTTTTTCGGCGCTGGGTGCGACCGGCGCGCAATCGCTCACCGCGAGCGAGAGCGGATACAAGGACGCCTTTGCGGTCAAGAGTTCCAATCCGGCCGTCGCTACCGTATCGCCCGCAACGATCCAGAACGGCGGGAAGATCACGGTGACGCCGGTGTCGGGCGGCAAGGCGACGATCGTCGTGGAGGATGCGGCGCAGCAAACGAAGTCCGTCGCGGTCGCCGTGTCCGCGGCCACCCTGACGCTGCGCGACCTCCCGGCGAGCATGGCCTCGGTCAGCATCGCGACGGCGAACGGCTCGAAAACGGTCCAGACGAAGACGAATCTGACGCCGAAGTCGGCTGGGTGCTCGACGCTGAAGGGCGTGACCGCCTGCACCCTGTCCGCGGGCGTGCTGCCGGGAACGGATACCCTCACGCTGCAGGTCTATTCGGGAACTAGTCAGACGGGTGCGGTCCTCTCGAAGACGTCGGTGAGCACCGCTTTTGCTGCGGGGACGCAAAGCGTCTTCTCGCTCTCCAACGCTCGCTATCTCTCCTATTTCAAACTGGCGGGACCGGCCGCCGGTTCGCTAACCGCGGGTTCGACCGGCGATCCGGATTTCTACTTCCTGTACGAACCGGTTTCGCCCAGTTCGCTCTCGATCGCGCGCATGTCGACGGCCGGCGCGTATGGTGCCTACAAGGAGAACCCCAGCGGCCTCGTCTCGCTCGCCCCGGGCAAAGCCGGCTCCGGGCTTATTTGGTTCGTGTCGAAGGCCGCGATCGCGTCGCTGACGACGGCGGGTAAGGCGTCGCTGTACTCCGCGACGTACGGAACGGCGTGCAAGAAGTACTACGTCCCCTATTCGGTGGCGCTCGGACCGGACGGCGATCCGTGGTACACCGAGGCGCTCTGCGGAAACTACGGAATCGGAACGCTCGCTACCGCGAAGGTTGCGACGGTCACGGATTTCGCCTTCCCGCTCGATGCAAATAAGAAGCCGGTCTACACGCTTTCGGCGGCGAGCCAGCACCAAATCGTGACGGGACACGACGGTAACGTCTGGTTCGTGGCCGTCTCGTGCGGACTCAAGGCCTCCGTCTGCGTGGGGCCGCAGCAGTTCGCGGTGGGGCGCGTGACGCCGAAGGGGGCGCTGTCGTTCGTCAATCTGGGACTGAAGCCGACCTGCCCCAGTGGCTACATCGCGCCCGGCGGCGATGGCAACGTCTGGTTCGTTACGTGCGCCTCGGCGAACTCGAAGCAGTCGACGGTCGTCCGGATCACCCCGGCCGGTCAAACCACCGTCTTCAGCGGTCTGACGACCGCGGCCACCGACATCGCCGAAGGTGCCGACGGCAACGTGTACTTCACCGACCAAGGCGAGGTCGCGCGGCTGGTGACCGGCGGAGCGCAGCTCGGGGAAGTCGATTACTACTATCCGCCGCTAAATGTGCCGAGCACCAACTCGATCGGCGTCGGTCCCGACGGTCTGCTGTACGTGACGAACGCCGGCGGTTTCATCGATAAGATCCAGCCACCGTCACTCTAAACCGTAGGCGGAATACCCGCTCGTCCCGGGCCGCGCGGCCGGCATCGCTCGGCGGCCCGGGACGGCTTTGGGACGCGCACGGGGTAGATTAAACTCGGCCGTCGCATGTAGCGCGGACGTGCTCTGCTTTCCGTCGAGAGGATTTTTCGCATGCCGTCAAAGACGCTCGCCGCGCTCGGCGCGGCTTCCCTGCTGCTCGCGCCGCTCGCCGCCGGCGCGGATTCCGCCCGGGGCGGGGCGGCGCCGCGCATTGCGCCCGCTCCGCATGGAGCGCGCGCCGTGCGCCGCCCGCACGACTCGAGCACGTGCAGCGGCGCGGGAGCGAACTCGTTCGTCGGCGGCGGCACGTCGAACAACGCCTACGGCAGCAACACCGCAGTGCTCGCCGGCCAATCGAACACCGCCTGCGACGACTGGGCGACGATCGCGGGTGGGTATTCCAATAGCATTTCCACGGGCGGCAACGACTACGCGCTCTATTCGTTCATCGGCGGCGGCTATGGTAACAAGATGTCCGGCGTGGGCAGCGTCATCGGTGCCGGGACCCAGAACGACGTCACGGGCGAGAACGACGGCGTGCTGACCGGGATCAGCAACACCGTATCGGGAGACTACGGCTTCATCGGCGCCGGGGACAGTAACGCGATTGCGACCTCCGCGGCGGCCGTCATCGGCGGGGGCGCCTACAACACCATCACGGCGCAGAACGTCGGCGAGACCGCTTATTCGGGTGGCACCTACGGCGTGATCGGAGGCGGTTACAAGAACTCGATCCTCGGCACCGCCGACGGCCGCGCGCAGGATGCGACGGTCGGCGGCGGTTACACGAACGCCGTGACCGGTTCGTTTTCGACGATCGCGGGCGGCGAGTTCGGCGCGGTCAGCGGCACCGGCGCGACCCTCGGCGGAGGCGAGTACAATGCCGTCACGGGATCGGGCGCCACCGTGCCCGGAGGGTATAAGAACGTCGCTAGCGGTGCGGTCAGCTTCGCCGCGGGATACCGCGCCGAGGCGTTGGCCCAAGGCACCTTCGTCTGGTCCGACGATTCCCCGGCCGGTAGGCTCGTCGCCGCGACGACGCCAAACGAGTTCCTGGCGCGCGCGACCGGCGGGGTCGTCTTCTACTCCAACGCGGCGCTCACGAGCGGCGTCAGCCTCGCGCCGGGTTCGGGAACCTGGAGCCAGCTCAGCGACCGCACGCTGAAGACCGGCGTCGCCGGCGTCGACGACGCGCGCATCCTGGCGAAGGTCGCGAGCCTTCCCGTCAGCGAGTGGAGCTACGTTTCCGAGCGCGGCGTGCGCCACATCGGCCCGATGGCGCAGGACTTCTACGCGGCGTTCGGCGTCGGCGAGGACGATCGCCACATCACGAGTATCGACGAAGACGGCGTCGCGCTGGCGGCCGTCAAGGCGCTGCACGCCGAGAATGTATCGCTGCAGGCCGAGAACGCGTCGCTACGCGCACGGAACTCGACGCTCGGAGCGCGCGTCACCAGCCTGGAATCACAAGAAGCGGCGCTGCAGAGCGACGAGGCGGCACTGCGCGGCGAGGTCGAGCAACTCGAACGGAACCTCAGGCACTGATCCGGCCGGCCCGTGCGCTGCGCCGGACGGGACGCCGCCCGGCGGCGCAGAAACTCTGTCTGCTCGCGCCGAGTATGATCCGGCGTCGCACTACCATTTAGCGGAGGTCTCTCCTGTGAACTGTCCGACTTGCCAAGCGGCGCTCGTGCCGGGCGCGAAGTTCTGTGCGAACTGCGGAGCCCCGGCGCCCGATCTGACGCAGATCGGCTCGTACGCCGAGCCCGTTCCCGAGAGCGCGAACCCCAAGGAGCCCATTCGCGTCGGCGATATGTCCATCAAAGTCGAGGGCGAGCTGGTCCCGGTCGTGGACGTCGAGCTCGGTTCGCAGCAAACCGTGTACTTCGAGCACCACATCCTGCTGTGGAAGCAACCCAACGTGACGCTCGGCTTCATGGGCCTCCAGAACGCGGGCAAACGCTTCTTCGCGGGGTTGCAGATCTTCATCTCGACGGCCAAGGGGCCGGGCAACATCTCGTTCTCGCGCGAGGCTCCGGGGCAGGTCGTCGCGCTGCGCCTGGCACCCGGGCAATCGGTCGACGTCCGCGAGCACCAGTTTCTGATGGCGACCAGCAACGTCGACTACAACTTCTACTGGCAGACGGGCCTCGCGAACGTCTTCTTCTCGCGTACCGGGCTCTTCATCGACCGGTTCACCGGCAAAGGCGACGGCGTCGTTCTCTTGCACGGCTACGGGAACGTATTCGAGAAGACGCTGCAGCCCGGCGAGATGCTCGACGTCGAGCCGGGCGCTTGGCTCTGGAAGGACGCCAACGTGCGCATGGACACCGTCTCCGTCCTCCAGTCGCAGGGCGCGGGCGGCCTCCTGGGCGCGCTCGGTGCGTTCGTGGGCGGCGCGGCGCTGACGCTAAACCGGTTCTACGGACCCGGCCGCGTCGGCTTGCAGTCGATGACCTATCACGCGCCGGCGGCCGAGGGCGCCCAACAGACGGGCGGCCAGAGCAATATCGGCGGCGTGCTCGGTTCGCTGTTCGGCAACCAGCAGTAAGGAGCGAAGGCGGCCCCGCCCTCCGCCGACGGGGCCGCTTCGCTACGACACGTAGCTAACGTTGACGCTGAAGCCCGCCGCTTCGGCGCGGGCGAGAACCGCTAAGACGTTTTCGATCTCGTCGTCGATCGTCGATATCTCGCGCGCGGAAATGCCCGCCGGGGCGGCGTTTTCCCAGAGGACGCGACGCGCGGTTTCGAGCGCGCTACGCAACCGCTGCGGCGTCGCTTCGAGTACGGCCCAGTCTTCGTAGGTGGCCGCAGGCACCACGCGCCAGCCGTGGCCCGAGTACTCGTCCTCGTCGACGTACGCGTTGGGGATCGCGCTCAGCAGGTCGATCGCATCGCGGTCGGCGGGCTGCAGCGGCAGGCCGACGTCGGAAAGACGCACGACATACCGGAAGAACGCGGTGCTGCCGACGCTGTACGTCCCTGCCGGCGACCCCACGTTCACATGAATCATCAGCACGACGTTCGTGCGGAAGTGCGAGCTACCTTTGACGCGTGAGGCCGCGCCGATTGCGGGCTAGCGCGGAAGATCGAAGGGAATGCCCAGTTCGCCCGCCAGTTTTTCCAGGCCGGTCCAGACCTTCACGTGCACGGGCACGCCGTTTTCGCGGTGAGCGAGCGTCAATTCGTGCTCGATTTCGCCGGCCACGTAGATGCGCTCGAAGCCTGGCGCGGGCTGCGAGTCCTTGAAGGCACGCAGTTCGCGGTCGAGGTCCGCCTTGAAACCGGCGACGTCGCGGAACCCGTCGATGCGGATCGCGCCGAAGAAATGGGAGATCTTGCCCGGTTCGGCGCCGCTGTTGGGCAGCGGCAGATCGTTACCGAACGCGCCGCCCGAGAGCACGGCGCACATGATGTCGACCAGCAGCCCGAGGCCGTAGCCCTTGTGCCCGCCGTTATCGGTGCCGAAGCCGCCGAGCGGCAGCAACGCCCCTTTGAGCGCGGCGCCGGGATCGAGCGTTTCCTGGCCCTGCGCGTCGATGGCCCAGCCGCGGTTGAGCTTCTTCTCCTTGCGCTGGTACACTTCGAGCTTGCCGCGCGGTACGGTGGTCGTCGCGAAGTCGAGCACGAACGCCGGCTCGTTCCGGGCCGGAATCGCGTAGGCCCACGGGTTGGTGCCGAGCATGACGTCCTTGCCGTACGTGGGGGCGCCGTAGCGCACCGAATTGGTCGACGCGATTCCGATCATGTCGTGCTCGAGCGCCAGCATCGCGTAGTACCCCGCGATTCCGAAGTGGTTCGAGTTCTTGACCGCCCCGAACGCAACGCCGCTCTGCGTCGCCTTCTCCAAGACGCTGCGCATCGCGCGCACCGCCGCGGGATGGCCCAGACCGTTGCCCGCGTCGAGCACCACCGAAGTCGGCGTCTCGCGCACGACCGTGACGGCGGGCTTCGGATCGAGCTTACCGCTGCGAATCCGGCTCACGTAATACGACTCGAGCCGGGCGACGCCGTGCGACTCGATGCCGCGCAGATCCGCGGCCACGAGCACGTCCGCCACGGTTGCCGCGTCGGCCGGAGCGACCCCGACCTTCGTCAACACTTCAGCGACGAAGCTCTTTAGCTTCGGCTCGGTCGAAAGCCGGTACTCGGTATCCACGGCCACGTCGGTCATGATAGGTTCCTTTCGGTTTGGAGCGGCGCGCGGTGCGGCGCCGGTCCCGCGAGCGCCAACCGCTCGACGGTAGCACCCCGTGTCGAGATACCCAAATGGAAAACATCGCTATCGATGCCCTCGCGCGCGAAGGCCGCCTGCATCGCAAGGCCGATCGCTTCACTTTCGCTCTCGACCAGTGCGATCACGCTGGGTCCGGCCCCCGAAAGGGCGATCGCGAGCAGCCCCGGGCGCTCGAACGCCAGCATCTCCTCGAAACCCGGCACCAGGGGCGCGCGGTAGGGCTGGTGTACGCGGTCGCCCGTGGCGACGCGAAGCTGCGAAAGGTCGCCGCTCGCGAGCGAGGCGGCCAGCAGCGCGGCTCGCTGCAGGTTGAAGACGACGTCGCGGCGCTCGAACGTGGCCGGCAGCAGCGCGCGCGCCGCGGCCGTCGGCAACACGATCCGCGGCGTCACCACGACCGCCGACAGACCGGCCGGTGGGTCGAAGCGCAGGTACGCCGGCTCGGCGCCTTCCGGCATGGCCGCCACGACGACGCCGCCCAAGAGCGCCGGCAGCGCGTTGTCGGGATGCCCTTCCAGTTCGGCGGCGTGGCGGGCCAGCGTTCGCTCAGAGGGGCGCTCCGAGGCGAGCTCCGCGCCGATCGTCAGCCCCAGCACGGCACCGGCCGCGCTCGCGCCGAGCCCTTTGCCGAGCGGAATTGCGTTCTCGACCAAGACTGAGACGTTCGGGCGCGTGCCGCCCAGCACGCGGTCGATGCCGCGCACGATCTCGTTCTCGAACCCGGCGTTGGTCGGAACGTAGGTGCCGGCCCTGAACGACACGGAGAACGACATCGCCGGCTGCACGGTGGCCCGAACCCAAAGGTCAAGAGCTAAACCGATTGCGTCGAAGCCCGGGCCGAGGTTCGCGCTCGACGCCGGCACGGCCACCGAAAATGCGTCGCTAGGCACGGACGGCCGTCACTTCGTCGATCAGCGCGCGCAGTGCGTCGTCGGTCGGCGTGGCGTGAATCCGGTTGGCGAAGCGCGCGTCCGAGGTGTGGTAGGCCGCCGCGTACGCACCGTCCTTGAGCACGTGCCCGGTCAGCACCAGCACGACGTCGTCGTCAGCGGCGATCGTTCCGCGCGCGCGCAGCGCACGCAAACCCGCGAGCGAGGCCGCCGAGGCGGGCTCGCAGCCGATCCCGTCGCGGCCGACGATCGCGCGAGCGTCCGCGATCTCCTCGTCGCCGACGTCGAGCACGGTACCGCCCGTCGCGCGCACTTCCGCCAAAGCCTTACGCCACGAGGCCGGAGCGCCGATCTTGATCGCGGTCGCGGTCGTGTGCGCGCGCACGGGAACGAGTTCGCCGCCTTCGCGAAAGACGCGCGCGAACGGCGCCGCGCCGGCTGCCTGGACGACGGCGATGCGCGGTAGACGGTCGATCAGGCCGAGCGCGAGCGCTTCGCGGAACCCTTTCCCGAACGCGCTCGAGTTGCCGAGATTCCCGCCCGGCAGGATCAGCCAGTCGGGCGCGCGCCAATCGCGCGCTTCGAGCAACGCAAAGGCCGCGCACTTCTGCCCCTCGATCCGGTAGGGATTGACGCTGTTGACGATCGCGACGCGCGCGGGATCGAGCGCGCGCACGACTTCGAGCGCGCGGTCGAAATCGCCCTCGATCGCCGCGACCGTGGCGCCGTAATCGAGGGTTTGCGACATCTTCGCTTCGCTGATACCGCCCGCCGGCACGAGCACGAGTGCCGTGATGTCGGCGCGGGCGGCGTAGGCCGCCATCGACCCCGCCGTGTTGCCGGTGCTGGCGCAGACCGCGACGCGCGCGCCGCGCGCCTTCGCATGCGAGATCGCGACCGTCATGCCGGCGTCCTTGAACGAGGCGGTCGGGTTCATGCCGAGGTGCAGGTACGCCACGCGCTCGGCACCGGCGTACGCCGCACCGCGCCGCGCCGCGTAGAGCGGAACCGCGTTCTCGCGCAAGGTCACGACGTCGGCCCCGGCACGCGGCGGCAGGAGTTCGCGGAAACGCCAGACGCCGCTCGTATCGAGCGGATCGTTCGAGCGGCGCCGGTCCGCGAACGCGCGGCGTAACGAAACGGCATCGAAGCCGGCCGGATCCAATTCGAACGCGAGCAGACCGCCGCACGCGTCGCAAAACAGCGTGTCGAAATCCTGGGCGGCGCCGCACTCGCTACAGGCGAGGTGCATGGCGGGTAGTTTCAAACAGGCTTCGGCGCGCGCCTGCGCCAATCTCGTGCGCGCTTGGACATCGCGCTCGCGGAACAGGGCACCTTCGTCGTCGCGCCGGCGATCTCGCCTGACGAAGCGCGCGGCCGTGCCGCGTCGTTCAAGGGCTCGGCGCTCGGCGCGCTCGCGCAGCTGTTCTCGAAGCCCAAGCCCGACGACGTCTCGGTCGAAGCGCGCGGGCTGCGCTACGAGCCGGTGTGGCACGCCACCTGCCACATCCGCATCGTCTACGACCGCCGCGAAACGTACCGCTTCGCCGTCAAGACCCCCGAACACGTGGCGTCGGTCGCTTTCGGCGAGGCGAGCTACCCGGTCGAAGCGGGCACGATCGTCGTCCCGGCCGTCGCCCACTGCGTTCGCGAGCGCCGCCAGGAACTCTGGATCGACGCCGCCTCGGGCGAGCCGGTGGCGGCGCGCGCCTTCGACCCGGCCAAGGTCGCCCCCGTGGATCTCGAGCATTTTCCGCCGCCCGGGGCCGAAGTCGTCGAACCGACCGTGCGCGCCTCGGCCGTGGTGCGCCAGCTGCTGGGCGGCGACACGGCGCCCATCGAAGCGGACACGCTGAGCGAGTCACGCGCCGAGGTCGACCGGCTCGATCTCTACTTCCGCCCGGTCTACGCCTTCTCGATCGCCTGGGCGAGCAAAGGCAAATCGGTCGACGTCGTGCTCGACGCGCTGAGCGGAGACATCACGGCCGTCAAGAGCGGCGTCAATCCCGTTCTCGGCCGGCTCTTGCACAAGGACACGCTCTTCGACATCGGCAGCGAGACGCTGAACCTCATCGTTCCCGGCGCCGCCATTCCCCTGCGCTTGGTCGAAGCGCTCGGCCGCAAGCGGGATCCCCATTAGCCGCTACTAGGCAGGCGCCCGCGTGATCGCCCCATCGGATGCCGACGAAACCAAGGCCACGTATTTCGCGAAGACGCCGCCGGTGTAACGCGGTTTCGGGGGCGCCCAGCCGCGCAGGCGCTCGGCGATCTCGGCCGCCGGCACCTCGGTGTCGATCCGCCGGGCCTCGATGTCGATCGTGACGATGTCGCCGTCGCGCAGCGCGGCCAGCGGACCACCCAGCGCCGCTTCCGGCGCAACGTGGCCGATCATCAGGCCGTGCGTGCCGCCCGAGAAGCGCCCATCCGTCAAGAGCGCGACGGTCTCTCCGAGGCCCGCGCCCACGATCGCGCCGGTCACGCCGAGCATCTCGCGCATGCCGGGCCCGCCGCGCGGCCCCTCGTAGCGGATGACGACCACGTCACCCGGCACGATCCGCCCGCCGTCGATGGCGGCCATCGCATCTTCCTCGCGATCGAACGGGCGCGCCGGACCGCGGTGGTACGGCCGTTCGTGGCCGGCGATTTTCCCGACCGCGCCCTCGGGCGCCAGGTTCCCGCGCAGGATGACGATGCCGCCCGTCGGCTTGAACGGCTTCGCGGCGCTCGAAATGACCGGCTGGCCGGGCGTTTCGACGGCGTCGGCGGCCTCTTCGCCGAGCGTGCGCCCGGTGACCGTCCGCGCGCCGGCATGCACGAGGCCCGCCTCGACCATCCGCTTGGCGATCAATTGGATGCCGCCGGCCTTGTCGACGTCGAGCGCGACGTATTTGCCGCCGGGACGCAAATCGGCGATGATCGGCGTGCGGCGGCTGATCGCGTCGAAATCGTCGATCGACAGCGGTACGCCCGCCTCGCGCGCGAGCGCCAGGAGGTGCAGGACGCTGTTGGTGGAGCCGCCCGTACCTGCCGCGGCGGCGATCGCGTTCTCGAACGCATCCCGGGTCAGGAGGTCGCGCGGGCGCACGCCGCTGCGCAGCAGATCCATCACGATCCGGCCCGCCTCGTAGCCCTTCTGCGATTTGCGCGGGTCGATCGCGCCCGGCGACGCGCTGCCCACCGGCGACAGGCCGATGAACTCCATGACGGTTGCCATCGTGTTCGCGGTGTACTGGCCTCCGCAGGCGCCCGGCCCGGGAACCGCGTGGTCTTCGATCGCCTGGAGTTCCGCGTCGCCGATCTTGCCCGCCGCGTGCGCGCCGATCGCCTCGTAGATGTCGACGATCGTCAGATCTCTGCCGTTCAGTTTGCCGGGCGCGATCGAGCCGCCGTAGAGGATCAGCGCCGGGACGTTCAAGCGCACCATCGCCATCGCGGCGCCGGGGGCCGTCTTGTCGCAGCCGCACAGCGCAACGATCGCGTCGAACATGTGACCGCGCCCGACCAGTTCGATCGAGTCGGCGATGACCTCGCGCGATACCAGCGACGCCTTCATCCCTTCGGTGCCCATCGTGACGCCGTCGGAGATGGCGATCGTGTTGAATTCCATCGGCGTGCCGCCGCCGTCGCGCACGCCGCGTTTGACGTGCTCGGCGAGCCGGCGCAGATTCACGTTGCACGGCATCGTCTCGATCCACGTGTTCGCGATGCCGACGATCGGTTTGCGCAGGTCTTCGTCGGTGAAGCCGACGGCCTTGTACATCGCGCGCGCGGCGGCACGGTCGCGGCCGTTCGTGATGACGGCGCTGTTGGCTTTGATGTCGTAACCCACGTCAGGCCTTACGGCGAGGCGGGCGCGTGCTCCTCGGCCAAATGGCGGTACCAGCGGACGATCAGCGCGTAGCGCACGCACTCGAAGTAGATGAACGTCAGGAACAGCAGCGGCGCCGTGAACACCAGCGTCGGCGGTGCCTTGACGCCCAAGACCGCCAGGCCGAACAGCACGATGACGAACGGGATCAACAGGATGAAGACCGATGCGACCACGACGCCCAGGGTCGTGGCGAAATGCCCCTTGGTCATCTGGAACGAGCCCAGTACCGAACCGAACAGCGTCGTGCCGATCTGGCGCAGCGAATCGTCTTCGCGCGCACGCAAGAGCGCGTTGATCAGCGTCTGGGAGAGCAGGACCGCGATGATGACGCCGGGGATCACGGCGAACGCGTAGCCGATCTCGGTCACGACGCCGACGACAAAGATCGTCGCCAGCGTCAGGGTCGCGCGCAGGGCCGTCATCTTGAAGCTGGGCTCGATGCGGCGTAGCGCGGAGGGCAGGATGAAGAACAGCGCGCCGAGGGACAGCAGCAGGACGACGCTGACGGGCGGGGTCGTGATCAGCGCGGCCGGGTTGGACGACAGGATCGCGTACAGATCGACGCGCGGAAACACGAGCCAGCCGGACAGGGCGCAGATTGCGGCCAGGACTCCGTAGACCGGCAGCCGCTCGCGCATCAACCGATAGCCCTCGACCAGAAGAGAGCCGGAAGGACGCGAAGTGGCAGCCACTTGCACTAAGCCTACGGCCATACTACGGTGTTCGACGGCCCCCGCCGGGATCTTAGCGCCGGGCGCGTGACGGCCGCCACGAGCGGCCGGGCCGGCAAGCTCGCCGGCATCGCCCGGCCCGGCACCCTGTTGACCGGCGACGCCGGGTCGATCGCCTTCCGGTACGACCGCACGTCCCAGGTCCGGGCGATTCACCGCCGTGCGGTCAGCGCGCGGCCGGCGCTGCGTCCGGGCGCCGCGGGCAGCGGGCTGTCACGCGGCGCCGTTCCCCGCCGCGGCAGCATCGTGCTCGGCCTGATGCGCATGAATTGGATCCTCGAAAGCGACCGAATCGACGCGGTCGCGGCCGACCTGTATCACGGCGGATTACGTTGTCGCGCTTGACGTTGTCCTGCATGAGGCCCGACGGGGCGCGGCCGGCGGCACGCCTTCGGCCGGCCTCGGTCCCGAGGCGCTCGCGCCGACCGGTAGCCGTTCTCGCGTCGAAAGAGGGGCCGAACGGCGTAACTCGCATAACCTCTGTAGTGCGTTACTATATTTAATACATGCTAGCACACCGCACTCGCATCGTTAGGGCTCGCCTGCTTGTCTGCTCTGGCGGCCGGTTAGCGCTAATGGTTTCGTCTTCCGAAAAGGGAGCCGCCCATGCGCCTTGCCGTCCGTCTTTTCGTTACCGGGCTTCTTCTGCTCTTACCGGCATGCGGCGGGACCGTCGCGCCCGTTCCACCTGCAGGTAACGACACCGCGCCGCAGTTCGGCAAGATCAAACACATCGTGTTCATCTTTCAGGAAAACCGCACGTTCGACGGGATCTTCGGCGGCCCCCATCCGTTCGCCAACGCCGATGCGGCCGGCAGCGGCAAGCTGAGCGACGGCTCGACGGTCCCGTTGAAGGAAGTGAAGCTCGGTACGGGGACCGATCTCGATAACGATTATCTCAACTGGCTCGACGCCTGCGACCTGCCGCCCCTGCCGAACCGGCCCGCGATCGGGCAACCCTGGCCGTGCGCGATGGACGGATTCGATAAGAACAAGGCGATCGCGCGAACGAAAGGCGGCTCCCCGACCGACCCGTACAACTACGCGCCGTACTCGCAGACGCAACCGTATTGGGACATCGCGAAAAAGTACGCGCTCGCGGATCACTTCTTCTCCTCGCACGACAGCGAGTCGTATACGGCGCACCAATACCTGTTCGCCGGCCAGACGGCCGACACGGTCAACGCTCCGAAACTCGCCGGGGCGTCGTATGAAATGCTCTGGGGCTGGACGTGCTATAAGAACGGGGAACAGCCGACGTACCTCTGGGACCCCACGGTAACGACCCTCCCCGGCATGCCTTCGGCCACGCCCACCGGTCCGGGCCCGTGCTGGGGTTACAATACGCTCGCGGACCTGCTCAACGCTCAGAAGAAGCCGATTTCTTGGCGCATGTATCTCCCGTTCTTCGGGTTGAACGTGAACTCGCTCGCGTCGACGCAAAGGATCTACGGGAACGCGAAGTACTGGCCGTGTCCTTCCTGGACCGTTATTTCGTGTTTGAACAACGACTATTTTCGCACGGACTCGGACCGTTTCTTCGAGGACTACATCATCGAAAACGTCTACCACGGGGAACTCCCCGGCGTGACGTGGTTCCTGCCGCCGCTGCTGGGCTCGGATCACGTGTTGCCCAAGGCGTTGCAGGACATCGGCTTGAGTTCGTACGGTCCGCGCTGGGTTTCCGACGTCGTCAATACGATCGGCGAGCACACCGTGGACTGGGACTCGACGGTCATCTTCATCACGTGGGACGACTGGGGCGGCAATTACGATCACGTGCCGCCGTACGTCGTGCGCGACCGGTCCGGCGTCGGTTTTCGGGTCCCGCTCATCATCGTATCGCCGTACACGAAGCCCAACTGCGTCCTCAAGTCCACCGCGGAGTTCGGCACGCTGCTGAAATTCGCCGAGGACACGTTCGATCTAGGCCCCCTCGGGCCGGCGACCGTCGATCGATCGCCGTACCTGGGGAGTCTCAACGCCTGCTTCGATTGGAACGCTCCGCCGCGCCCGTTCGAGGCCGTCGGCAGCGCGGTTTCGGCCGGGTTCTGGCAGCGCCGGGAATTCACCCAACCCTACAACATCGACGACGGCGACTAGGGCCGAACGGGGAGGGTGGCACGTCGCCGTGAAGTTCAGCCGCGATGCGAGGCTTCACCGGACCCGACGTGCCGCCCGCGAGCGTGTACGATCGGTGCGTCCGCTGCGGCTTGTGCCTGCCGACCTGCCCGACCTACGTCGAGACCCTGATCGAGACGTCCGGGCCGCGCGGCCGGATCGCCTTGATCAAAGCGGTCGGTGAAGGCAAGCTCGACCTCCTGAGCCCGGGCTTCGTGCACCAGATGTCCGAGTGTCTGGATTGCCGCGCGTGCGAAGCGGCTTGCCCGTCGGACGTCGCATACGGCCGGCTGCTGGAACCCGCCCGGACGCAGATCGAGCGCGCGAGCGCGGGCGGGCAAAGCACCGGCCGGCGCATGGTCCGCTGGTTCGCGCTGGACGTGCTCTTCGAGCATTTGGGAGCGATGCGCTTTGTCGCCTCGCTGCTGCGCTTCTACCAACGCAGCGGCCTACGGGGCCTCGCCCGCGGAAGCGGCATGGTGCACGCCTTGGGGCTCGCGCGCCTCGAGGCCATGGCCCCTGCGATGTCGTCCCGGTTCTTCGTTCCTCGCGGGCAGCGCTGGTCCGCGCAGCCGAAGCCAGCCAAAGCCACCGCCTTCCTCCATGCGGGCTGCATCATGCACGTCGCCTTTGCCGGCGTCGACGAGGCAACGGTGCGCGTCCTGAACCGCGCGGGATGCGACGTCGTCGCTCCGGCCGCGCAAGGGTGTTGCGGTGCGATCGCGATCCACGCGGGCGAAATGGAACGCGGCCGCACGATGGCCAAGCGTAACATCGCCGCCTTCGAGCGCTCGGGCGCCGATACGTACGTCGTCAACGCGGCCGGCTGCGGCTCCGCGCTCAAGGAGTACGGTGAGCTTCTCGCGGGCGACGACGAGTGGGCCGAGCGCGCGGAGGCATTCTCCGGCAAGGTCCGGGACGTCACGGAACTGCTCGATGCTCTGGGCCTGGGGCCCGGGCTCGGAGCGTTGGACGCGGTGGTCGCCTATCAGGAACCCTGCCATCTCGTTCACGCGCAGGGAATTTCCGGCGCACCGCGCCGCTTGCTCGCGCAGATACCCGGACTCACGCTCAGCGAGATGAACGAGAGCGCTCTGTGCTGCGGCAGTGCCGGCGTCTACAACGTCACGCAGCCGGAAATGGCCGAACGGCTCCAGCGCCGCAAGGTCGCGAACGTGCTCGCCTCCGGCGCCGGGATCGTCGCGACCGCGAATCCGGGTTGCGCGCTACAGCTGATCAACGGCCTGCGCGACGCCGGCAGCGCGGTGGCAGTCAAACACGTCGTCGAGCTGCTCGACGACGCGTACGCGGCCTACAAGCCTACGAGCCGGGCGTCGTCGGCCAGGGCCGCCTCGACGCTCGGGTAAACCGCAAAAACCTGGAGCAGCCCCGTGATGCGGAGCAAGCGCAAGATCTGCCCTTCGTGGGCCACGAGGCGCACGGAACCGCCGTGTTCGCCCGCTCGCTTGTGCGCGCCGATCAGCGCTCCCAGTCCCGTCGAGTCCAAGAACTCCAGCTGCGTGAGATCGACGATGATCTCGTGCTTGTCGCGGTCGGCGGCTTCCATGAGGGCCGCCCGTAGCGTCGGCGAGGTCGCGATGTCGAGGCTGCCGCCCAGCGCGAACAGTTGGATGTGCCCGTCCTCGGTGGCGCTGACGTCGATGCTAAGCGAATCTTGAGACATAGTTACCCCTCGTATTCGCGCCACTCCGCGATCGTTCCGTCCGCGAAGCTGACGATGGCGCAGCCGCTGCGTTCCTGCCAAGGACCTTCGGCCGACACGATCGCGAACCGGTATTGCACCGCGGCGCGGTCGCCCTCCACGATCGTGTGGTCGACGTGGAATTCCCAGCGCGGCCCGTCGCGAAAGAACTTCGTGAAATGCGCGACGATCGCCGCGCGGCCCACGATCGGGTCCCGGCCGGCTTCGTGATACGCCCCGTCCGCCGCGAAATGGGCGGCCGAACGGAGGGCGTCGCCCTGCCGCCACGCTGCGAACAGCTGATCGAGCGCCTGGCGGTGGGTCATGCGGCGCAAACCGCTGGGGTGGCTGGATTCGAACCGACGAATGGAGGATTCAAAGTCGCCCTCGTGCTCAGCATGGGGCTAGCATGTCCGGCACTTTCCGGCCGTTCCGGAGCCAAGAAAGCGCTCGCGATAGTAGCGCCGGAGTAACGCAAAAGTAAGTAAGGCCCCGGTTGCCCTTCGCGGGGCGGGCGGAGCCAACCCTGTTTCGCTGAGGTCGTCGGCGTCGACGGTCGCTCACTTCATCTCGGGCATAGCACGGCGCATGAACTCATCAAACAATGGGACCGTGAACGCGGTGTCGCCGTGAGCGGGGCTAAAGACCATTCCCTTGCGGATCAGCGTGCTGCGCATCGGGCCGAGGCTTTCGACCTTGGCACCGTAGATTTCGGCGATGTCGCCGGAACGATGCGGCCCGGGCCCGAGTGTCGCCATCGCTCGCAGGTACTGCCGTTCCTTCGGAGTGAGACGATCGAAGCGGACGCGGAAGAAACTCTGGTCGAGATGCGCGATGACCTTCGGCTGCGCGTCGATCTTATGCGATGAAAACATAAGAACCATAAGATCCACCAAGATCTCGCACCAAGGATGGTCCTGCAGGCGGGCTCGATCGTGCCTCGGCTGTAGGTACGGCCACATCGGCGAGACGGACCTACGGCGATCCGTCGACCGTTTCGGCGCTCACCTCGACGCAGCCGCGGTACGCGAACGTAGCGCGAAAGTAGTCGGCGAGTAGAAACTGGCTGGGGTGGCTGGATTCGAACCAACGAATGGAGGATTCAAAGTCCCCTGCCTTACCACTTGGCGACACCCCATCGAAATTGACGGAAACCCTTATGCGGCGGGCGTTTCCCGTTCGCGAACAGTCCCGTCGACCGTCCCGCTTTTTCCTCGCGGAGCCCCTTTGGAGCCCCTTCGGTTTGCCAGAGCCCCTTTAGACGGCCGCGCCTGCGAGTCCGGCATAGAGGGCGTTCACCCGTTCGGCGGCTTCCCGCTGAAGGCCCGAGCGACATGTCCGTAGCGATCCATCGTGAACGCGCTGGAATGATGCCCGGCGAACTCCTGAACCACCTTCGGGTGCGGCCCGCTCTTAATGAGGACGCTGATGGCCGTATGCCGTAGCACGTGGTAGTGAATGGATGGAAAGCCGACCGCCTTCGCCGCCGATATGAAGCGCGGCGAGAACGATTCGGGATTCCACGGCGATCCGACCGGGCAGCAGACCACGAGGTCGCCGTCCTGGCGCTGCGCGGGCGGGATGGCGAGGCGCTCCTTCTTCTGCACGATGCGGTGAACGCGCAACGCTTCGAGTACGAAGGCCGGAATGACGAGCTTGCGGGCCTTGCCGCTCTTGGGAGGCTTGAACGCGAGCCGGACGCCTGGGGCCAGGGCCTTCGGCGTGCCGGGTTCAGCGGCGGCGGGGTCGGCCTCGGGCTTCTGAAGCCGGATCGCTTCGAGGGAACGCGCGACCATTAGCTCGCTTGCCTCGAAGTTAACATCGCTCCATTTCAGGCCGAGGGTTTCCCCGCGCCGCATCCCGAGGACCCCGCCGAGGAGGGTCGGCACGTACATGCGCCGCAGGCTCGGCCCCGCCGCGACGCCCCGGATGAGCCGTTCGAGGTCGGCGCTTTCTAAGAACTCGACGTGGGGCTTATTCGGCCTAGGGGGTTCGCAATGGTCGGCCGGATTGACGGCGAGCACGCGCTCCGGGACCGCGGCCCGCAGTGCGGCGTGCAGAATGTGGTGCGCCTGCGTGACCGTTGTCGAAGAGAGCGGACCGCCGCGAACGCCGCCGCTCTTTTCAAGCTCGGCGTATAACGCCCGAAGCATCGATCCGGTGAGCTTCGTTACTGGAACGTCGCCGACGCGCGGATAAACCTGGTTTTGCGCCAGCGTCCGATAACGCTTCGTCGTATAAGCCGCCCTCTTTTTCACATTGTCGGCGAACCAAGCATCGAGAAACTCGCGCACGGTCTTCTGCGATTGCACGACGCCCAGACCGCGCTGGATTTCGCTGAGCCGTTGCAGGCGTCTTTGTTTTGCATCGCTCAACGTGCCGAAGACCTGCTCGACGACGCGCTTCGGCTTGCCGTCGGCGTCCTTCGCATAGTATCGGATCTGCCACGAGGAGTCCGTTCGTTGACGGATTCCCGCCGGTAGTTTTGCTTTTCGTTTCATTACATGACTTTCTGAAGCGTTCGCTTCGGTGTGAGATGTTTCGTTCGATTCGGCTTTCGCCGTGCGCCTAACTGTGCGCGAGCACCACCTCCTTCCAATAGTTCTCGAAGCCGGTCTGCGCGTATTGCCAATTAGCGGCGAGGACCGGATCGCGCTTGGCGCGCAGCGAGATTATGCCGGTTAGGACTCGCCACAAAAGGACGCCGCTGAAAAAAAAAACGCCTCGCCGCCGGTCGACGCGGGAGGTGCGGCGTTGGAACCAACGTCGTTCAGCGCGCGTTCGAGCGGGCCGAGCCATCTGCTGCTCTGCCAGGCTTCTTCGAGACTCGCGACCGGCGCGTCGCCGATGTAACGGCGCATCGCTTCACGCGCGTCCGGCGAGATGATTGCGTCGTCGATCCCGTCGAGTTCCGCGTTAGCAATCCAACACACGCTCGCGAACCTCGCCGCGTACGCTCGGTCCTCGTCGCGCTCGGAACGCAGGAGCGCGACGAGGACGGTCAGCGCGTCGGCGTAGAACCCCGCGCTGAAAAGGCCCATGAGGCCGCCGGGCGCGGGCGGCCGATAGTCCTGGTGCGCCGGATCGTGACTCGGATTTGCCTGCCCGCCCGGGCGAGGCACGTACGCCGTGCCGGGCGCGCAAACGGCAGTCGCTAAGCCCTGTCCGACGGCGAACGCACTCGCAGGTGTCGGCACTCGCGATCCTTTGAGATAGGCGCGCAGCGCCGCGCGGGGAGCCTCGCTCCCCGCTTTGCTCGCCTCGGCAAATTGACCAAGCGTGAGGCCGCTCTTACTCAACTCGCGCCGCTTGCGCGTCGACGTCCCGCGGTGCTACGCGATTCTAGGCGGCTCGCGGCCGACCGCCGCCGAGGGCGAGCGGATCGCGCGGTTGCTCAGCGGCGAGGACGGCTGAAGCCGCCGAAGATGACCGGCCGCCGGTAAGGTCCTCCGGTGGTCCGGGAGAGCGCGCCGGGCGCTCGGGAAGCCTCGCCGGTGAAGTTGCCCCCGGCGGGCCGCGCCTTTGCCCCGGCCGACCGGCCCGCGCGGCTCCGGCTGCCGCCGGTCGGCGTCCTGGGTCATGAAATTGCGGATTCATGATTTGGGAGACGGTCGACGCATAAATTGGGCTCAGCGTCAAGCGGTCCATTTCGCCAGGTGTGCCACGTTCTTGGCATAGTGTCACGCCGGGGCGGCAGGTCTAGGTAGGCCGCGAACGTATGAGCGCCCTTAGTTCACCTTGGAGTGTGAGAAGTAATAATGGTGCGATCCCTACTGGGAATCGCGAGGTTCGAGGGTAGCCTTAACTTTCCCTAGCTTGATCGGAGGCCATCACTTTGCGCGCCACTCGTATCACAAATGCTATTTTGAAGTCAGCTCTCCTCGCCCTCACGCTTCTACTCGTCATGCCTCCGCTGCAGTCGGCTGCCGAAGATCGGACCGACCCTTGCGAAATGGCGGCGACATCGCTGCTCCGTGCGCAAAAGTATTCATCAGACCAGCCGAAGGACGAGTACTCTGACATAGACTATTTGGACGCTGCGAAGGAATTCGACGCGTGCGCAGTTACCTATGAAGGCCCTTATGAGACTCCAGGCTCCCCTTTCCATCTATCGCCTCATGCGTGCGATGCTTTGCTCGCCTCTGCGGATGCCTACGTTGAAGCCGTTAACATCTTGAAGCAAGTGCCTCCAATCAGCCAATATAAGACGGACGTGACGGCTGAATTTTACTACTACCTTCGTGCTGTAGACAACTACCAAGATGCATCGTATTGCGAAGGGGCGGGCAAAGAGGCAGGTAGGCGAGGCGTCCGAACGATACTCGAAGACTTGCGGAAATTGGATCTGCACAAGGTTGACTTTTCCTCGGCACCGTGAAACGCATGACCCGATTCTTTGGTAGTGGTTTCGGAGTGGGCCAAAGCCGTAGGTCGGCGGATGACTGCGGGACGAGCGCGCGTTCGCTGGCGCTCGAAGGGGACCCGCGTCGGAACTAGGTTCTCCTGCGCGGGCCCGACCTTTTCCCGGCGACCGGCCCGTGTCGCTCCGGCGGTGGCCGTTCATTCGTTGCGCGCTGCATGATGAGGGAGAGCAGGCGAACGCGCTGGTCGAGCATCCACTTTCCGCGCGACGACCGTGACTGTATAAGACCGGGCCGAAGTCAAAGGGACTCTTCGCGGCCGAAGGAACGCGCGCGCTCGAAAATGCAAGAAGGCAAATGTAGATGTTGCTTGACTATGCGATCAACGCCGTGGTCATACTCGCGCTCATGGGTGCGTACGCGTTCGTACTCAAGCTATGGCAACATTAAGCTTCGTGGTCCTGGCGGGGAAAACCTGAAAATCGCTAGCGCGAGCGGTGTGGGTTTACTCGTGATTCTGACCTTGGCGGCTCTGTTCCAGTTGTTTTTCCGCTACGAGTACATTCACACCGGGGGCACGCGCATTACTCGCATTGTGAGCTTGTCCCGGTCTTCCGGACACTTAGTTAAGCTGCGATCGGCAGCATCGATTCGTATTCTTCCGGACTCACGTAACCAAGAGTGGAGTGCCGACGTTTCCGATTATACCATATCTCGATGTAGTCGAATACTGCCGCGCGAGCTGCAGCACGACTCTCCCAAATCGGATCGCCGAGCTCGGTCTTCATCGTTCCGAAAAAGCTTTCAACGACAGCGTTATCCGAGCATTCAGCTGTTCGACTCATGCTCGCGCGGATGCCATACTCGTCGAGCAACTCGCGGAAGTCATCGCTCGCGTATTGACTGCCACGATCGGAATGAAACAACACGCTCGTGGTCGAGCGCCGACTCCGAATCGCTGCCATGATCGCATCGATCACTAGACTACGATCCATCGTCATCTTCATGGACCATCCGATGACTCGACGTGAAACAAGATCAAGAACCACCGCCAGGTACAACCAACCTTCGCGTGTCGGGAGATACGGGTGAGTGGCCCGGAGGAATCTCACCTCCGGGCTCTCTCAGAACCGGACGTGAGCCTCTCTGCTCATCCGGCTCCCATCATCGGGCCGCAAACCCGAAGCCAGCACGCCAATGTGCAAACAGATGCGGTCGCTGTTGCGCGATGCGCTCGACCCACCTGATGGCACGGGACTTATGGCCTCGAAGCTTCTTGAACTTCCGCATCGACCACCGGACGATAGCACGATTGATATGACGCGCAACGGCGTTGAACGCTGACGCGTAGAACCGACAGTAGTAGTGGACCCATCCGGCGACCACCGGGCTGAACATCCGCGAGAGATCTTCGAGCGATTTGTCGCTCTTCAGTTGCAACCGCCAACTCCGAATTTCTTGACGGAGTGCCTTTGCGGCGCTCGGTGCAATAGCCGGAGTGAAGTTGGTGAAGATGCGTCCATATCGGTCGTAGCTTCGCCTCGGACGGAAGCTGTACCCGAGAAAGTCGAAACGAATGTCGTCATGCTCCTGCTGTCGATGACCGTCCTTGCAGTAGACGATCCTTGTTTTCAAGGGGTGAAGCTCCAGGCCGCATTCTTTCAAGCGTTGCGCGAGCCGTCCTAGGACGTACTCCGCTTGCTTTCGGGTGCGGCAATGGACCAACCCGTCATCAGCGTACCGGCAAAAGGGCAACTGACGGAACTGCTTAGTCATCCAACGATCGAACGCGTAGTGCAAGAAGAGATTCGCCAACAGCGGCGAGATGACCCCGCCTTGCGGCGTTCCCTTCGTTCGATGACGCAGAGTTCCGTCTTTCTGCTGCACGGGCGCCGTTAACCAGCGTTCGATGTAGAGCAGAACCCATTTGCAGGTTATGTGATGTCGAACTGCCTTCATCAAAAGCGAGTGGTCGATGTTGTCGAACAATCCCCGAATGTCGAACTCCAACACCCAATCGTGCCACCAGCAACGTTTGCGGGTGACGGAGATTGCCTGATGGGCCGACCTCCCCGGCCGATAGCCGTAGGAGTCCTCATGAAAATGAGGCTCGAGTTCTGGTTCAAGCACGAGCTTCGCAACCGCCTGGGCCACCCGGTCCGAAACAGTTGGAATCCCGAGCGGTCTTTCGCCACCGCTCTTCTTTGGAATCAGCACTTCCCTGACGGGAGGCGGAAAATAACTTCCCGAACTCATGCGATTCCAAAGCCGATACAAGTTGTTCTTGAGGTCCCGCTCGAACATTTCGAGTGATTCCTCATCGACGCCGGCAGCGCCGCGGTTTGCCCGCACGTTCCGCCATGCGTCCCATACCAACCGCTTTGGAATGTCAAACGGCTTTGCCGTCATCGCTCGCTCCTCCCCGATAGGGTTGACGGTCGACGACGCCTCGATAACTCGACCCCTTCGCTCAAGTTCCATTACAGAACCGTCAACGCTACTACGAGTCGATCCGCCCCTGCGATACCGCATCGGTACTCAGGGCCTTGCGTTGACGCGCTTGGCCTTCTCCCTTGGCATCGGTGTCGCAGGTTCCTACAGTTCCGCATGAAAGCCCAAATCGAGCTCGCGCCATCTCTACGCCGGGCACCGCCCATCCAATAAGCAGGTTTCCGATGAACTCTATCCCAGGTCAACATCACTCTCCTGGTTTTGATGCCGTCTGTGCTATTTCGACGCTTGAATGATGGTTCACGGGTGTTCGCCTTCTCGATTCACACCTGACGCGTAATTCACGCCTTTTCCTTGACGTTCACGACAACGGTCTTTAGCCAATGCCGCTCAAGGTGGTTTGAGACCCGCCCCTGCAGGCCGATCTCGGAGGGTCTGCCTCCATCTCTCACGCAGCTTCTCACATGGTCGTTAGCTTGTGCTCATTACGAGGCTCCTTCCATGTTGCTGTAGCACACTGATGTCGCCCGCCCAAACTCGGTTGACGTCGCCGATCTCGGCAACGCCAAATCTACGATCGAGCGTGTTCGGTGCGATTGGCAGATCGTGTCCAGAATCAGTGGTCTTTCGGAAGGCACGACGTCGCACACCCTCAATTCCACTCGCCTTCATCAAGCGCCCTACCCGCTTCGCGCCGACCTCGATGCCGGCGGCACGCAGCTCGGCATGGATGCGCGGCCTTCCGTATGTAGACCGGCTCTCATGGTGAACGCGTATGATCTCGGAGCGAAGCGTCTCATCCAAGATTGCCCTCGCACTCGGGCCTCGTTCACGCCATTCGTAGAAACCGGAAGGCGACACGTCCAGAAGCCGGCACATCCGGCGCACGCTATGCTGCGTTCTCTGCTCCTCGATGAACGCGTACTTCATCGGGATTCCTTCGCAAAGAACGCGGCGGCTTTTTTTAAGATCTCCCGATCCTCTTTGAGCGCAGCGTTCTCACGGCGGAGACGGGCGTTCTCTTCCTCGAGCGAGACCAACGCCTTCGGTGTCCCGACGGCCTTGCCATACTTACGACGCCAGGCATCGAGGAGATTCGGATGGATGCCCAGGTCACGGGCGATCTGCGAGAGGCCCTGCTGGCCGGCAGCTACGCGCCGAACCGCGTCTCGCTTGTACTCGTCACTGAATGACCGACGTTGTTTTCCCATTGCACCTCGTGGGGCGGTTCTTCGCCGCCGCTATGCGGGTGTCCGGGAAACCGGGTCAGGCTCATTGATCGCCTCACCGGCGCAACTTGCGAACTAAGGCACAAAGCTGGGGACTCTATTTATTCTCCTGGTGCTGCCTATTGGAAGTGCTGATACCTGCGCGATTCGTTGGAATCAGCTAGGGTTTAACGCCATGGTCATCTCACCCTTTCGTGCTGGTCAAGCAGCGTATCAAGCTGATTGCGCAACGATGTCGCTATGTCACGTAGCGTAGGATTCATTCCATAGTCGATTTTCGAGTCCAGATCAACATTGTTGTCCCGAAAGTGCGTCAGCAGCTTCTTTATCTCGTTCGACTTCCAAAGGAACTCGACTAGATCGTTCTTTTCGTTGAAGAACATCAGCCGAAAGTTCTTGCTTGGAATGTGCTGCCATCTGGGGACGACGCACCGCCCTCGCCCGGCGAGCTACGCTCGCCAGGGTCTTCGCCGTAGATGGTCGCGAGACGAAGGATGGCCTGCGCGATCCAGCGCGGCGGCATACCTTCGCTAACCAGCTTATTGACGAACGCGGCGAGCTTCTCGTTTGAGCCGTTTCGCGCTCGTTCGATGCTCTTGATTGCAAACAGGTCTTGCTCGGCCTCATGCTCGGCGATGCGCTTGGCCGTGCGGCTTGGGTTCTTCAGCCACGTCTCCACGTCGTCGAGCGTGCGGAGATGGGTTCCAGCGACGCCGAGGCCAGCGACGGTGAAGCCGTGATAATGTCGCTTACCTTTGCCCCTCCGAAGAATCGTTAAGAGTGCGTATTCGCCGTAGTCGTGCGCGGCGGGGTCGCGCCGATTCGACTTCACAAGCATGAGGTTTTGGCGGTCGGCCATGCGGCGCAGGCGGTTCTCCCGAACCTTTGCTGCAGGCTCGGATTCAACGGTTCTCATGCCTCGAAGTATACCACAAATGATGCTGGAAGCAATGCTCTGATATATACTTGAATGTGAGCTATGGGCCCGTGCCGCGCCGCCGAGAGGTCGATGTCGGCGAGCCGGACGCGCTCCGGGAGCGCCGCGCGACAAATCCGAGCCCGAGGACCGCGTTTCGGGTCGCGGGATGACCGCTGATACGTCCGGAGGCCGGAAAGCGCATCCTAGGCTCCCACGCGCCGGATCGCCGGACCGTCGATGACGTTGAATAGGCTCGCGTCGGTGTCGGAGGGGGCCTCGCCGGTCGGCCGGACCGCAACCCACCGACCGCCGCCGAGGTCTAGGTAGGCGGGGCTAACGCGACTCCGGCGGCGCTCGTCGTAAAACTCGCGGCATGGCAAGATAAGGCCGGGCGCGGCGCGCCTGGGGCTGGCAGGGCTTGGCGAGGCTTGGCTCGGCTCGGAGGCGGGTAAGACCCGCGAGGTCCGGGAGGCGGCCCGTTCCCAAGTGGAGCGGGCCGCCTCTTCTTTGGCGGGCCTAGCGTCGGATCGCCGAGCCGCAGACGGCCGACGTCGAGCGGACCGCCGAGGCCGGTTCGAGGTTCGAGCGGTTCCGATTCGCCGATTCCAGGCCGCCGGATCGTCGTCGAGCGCGACGGTCGCTCGGAGCCCCGTCCCGTGTGCCGCCTCGCCTCGCGCCCTGTTTTGAGCCCCATTTCGGAGCCCCTTTGCAGCCCCTTTGGTTCGATTATAGGGTGTATTTTCGCGTTATCTCTGGTGCTCTCGCGCTTCACCCGATGCGCCGCAAACCCTTATGAAACAAGGACTCCCGGCTATCAGAGATAACAGGGAGTAACGAACGGGAACGGATTTAAAGTCCCCTGCCTTACCACTTGGCGACACCCCATCGGTCTTCACGAAGCCCTTAGAACGCCGGCTTCGGCTGTTCCGTCCCTTCGTCGGACGCGCTCCGGTTCTCCCGCGGAGCACCGCGTGCCGCGGCACCCGGCGAACGCCGGCTGCCGGGACCGGGAACGGAGCGACCTGGCTCCTAACACGCCGGTCATACGACGTACCTACCAGGGTGAGGGGCAACCATGACCGTCGACCGGGCGCGCTGCGCGTGCGCCGCCGCATCCGTATTCGCACTTGCCGCCGCGATCGGGAGTTTGCTTCCGATTCGAGCAACCGCACAGGCGACGGCCCCCGCCAGCGATGCGGCGCTGACGGCCGCGCTCCGGGACGACCTCGTGACGTATCTCAAAGCCCGTAAGACCGACGAGCACGTCTCGGCGGCCTCCTTGACCGTCAGCCTGCAAGGCGCGCCCGCGTTCCTGAACCTGGCCGCGGGCACGACGGAATACGGCGGCAGCAGGCCGCTCCCGGCGCATAGTCTCTGGCAAATCGGCAGCAACACCAAAGCGTTTACCGCGGCGACGATCCTGCAACTCGAGGCCGAACGCGCGCTCTCGATCGACGACACGGTCGGGAAATGGCTCCCGCAATACCCGGCCTGGCGCGCGATCTCGATCAAACACCTGCTCGACATGACCAGCGGCATCGCAACGTACGACGACGTGCCGGCAATGCTGAAGCAGTACGCTGCCGCGCCGCAGACACCCATTCCGCTGACGCGCCTCATCGCATTCGCGTACGGCACGATGTTACAGAGCGGCTATCACTACACCAACACCGGGTACTTGCTGGCCCAGCTGATCGCCGAAAAGGCCGGTCACGCCGGCTACGGGGACCAGCTCGAGAAGCGCTTCTTCCAACCGCTCGCGCTCGGCGACGTCTATTACAACACCAACTTCAATCCGCCGAGCCTGAACCAGCGCATGCCGGCCGGTTACTTCTTCAACAATACGGTGGGGCCGCTGGCTCCGCTGCTGGCCAAGGACGTGCGCCCGATGACCGTTTCGTGGATGCAAGGCGCCGGCGGCATCGTCGCCACGACCGAGGCGGTGACCACCTGGGCCCGCGCGCTTTTCGGCGGGCGCGTGCTCGCTCCGGCACAGCAGGCGCAGCTCGAGAGCGTGGTCTCGATGAAGACCGGCAAACCCATCGCCTCGACCGGTCCGTCGGACACGCGCGCCTTCGGATTGGGCGTCGCCCAGGCGACCTCGCCCAAGTTCGGCAAAATCTGGTTCTACGAAGGCGAAACGCTCGGGTACCGCGTGCTTTACATGTACGTCCTAAAATCGGGCGCGATCGTGACGATCGGGCTCAACAGCGCGCCCTCGAAGGACCACATCGGCGAGCTCTTCGAGGCGGTCTACGCGACGCTGCAGCGAGCCGGCCGAGTCTGACCCTCGCCCCGCAAGCATAGAGCGTCCCCGCCCGAAAGGGCGGGGACGCTCATCGCATCGCGATCCGCGCCGGCTACGGGTTGCTTGCGGTTTGGGGGAGGCCCGCCGGGATCAGCGTCTTGATGCCGGTCAAGCGCTCGAGAAGGGGCACGACTTTGGGCGTCCCGACACCCAGGATCACGTTGTACCCGAGCTTGCCCTTCGCGACCGTGTCCGCGGGGATGCCGTTGGTACCCGGTATGCCCTGATGGAAGTACGTCGCGTTCCCATTTGCGTAGAGCAGCGGGTTCACGTTGCCCAGGCGCTTGCCCTTATCGAGTTGTTCGAGCACCGCCAGCAGGCCCGCGAACTCGGGAGCCGAGGCGCTGGTGCCGATCACCTGGTACAGCAAGCCGTCGTGCCCGACGATGTCGGAGCTGTCCGCGCCGCTCTTGACGCACGGCGCGCTGCTGAGGGCGTCGCCCGGGCAGCCGCCCATGTGCAGCGAAACGTCCGGCACCAGGCGGCCCGTACCAGGGATTTTGTTGACCGCCGCGGCCGTCTGATAGCTCGGACGCGGCCATACCACGCTCTGGCCGCCGCCGGAACCCCAATACAGGCCCGAGATCGCGTTGCCCGTGCCGTACGGGTCCTGCGTGGCGCGCGGGTAGTCCGCGATCGCCTGTTCCGAAACGTAGCTCGAATTCAGCGTCGTCTTCGAGGTCGCCGTGGTCAGATTCGTGCCGCCGACGGCGGTGACCGCCGGATCGCTCGCGTAAAAGTTCACGCCGACGAGCGCCGGGTAGGTCACCGGCTTCGAGTGTGACTGGAAGTACCCGGGCGCGACGCAGCCTTTGCCGGCATCGTCGCCCGACGAGAACACGAAGGTGATGCCGAAGGCATTGCCCTGCAGGAAAACGTCGTGATACGCCTGGAGGAGATAGGTGTCGCTGACGCCGCCGTTATAGGGCGCGGTGTATTCCAACTCGCAACCGCCGTAGGACGTGCTCACGATATCGTCATAGTTCGTGTCAACGATCTGCGCGTACGTCGCGAGGAACGCTTCGTATAACGACGCGTCCATGGAGTATGCGTCGATTTCGGCGCCCGGCGCGCTGCCGCCGCTCTGCTGCACGTCGAGATCGGCTTCGAACGAATCACCGGAACCCGCGCTCCACAGATTCGAACCGGGAAAGTTCGTGTGGGTGAGAATCGGCGGCGGCGCGAGGGCGCTCGTGAAGTTCCCGACCCCTTCGTTCGCGAAGTACGAGTACGCGTCGGACTCGTTGAAGTCCGAGTACCCGACGATGCCGATGTGACGGCCCTTGCCGTTCGCCTGCTGGTATTCCGGGTACTGGTAGGCTTGTTTGAGATCGTCGAACCAGTACGGACCGACGGTACCGTAGCGGTTGTTCGGAACCCGGCCCTTCACCTCGAGTTGGGGGTGCGGGCGCACGTGCGCGCTCAGCCCGAGCAGCGTTCCCGGCAACCGCGCGAGCGCCGCGGGCAAGCGATACGGCTCGCTTGCCGCAACGAAACGCCCTGCTTCGTCACGCCCGACGCCAAGGTGGGTGGAGAAGGCACGTTCGATCGTTGCGGCCGGTGCGCTGACGTAGATCAGTTGAGTTGAGACGCGGTCCACGGAAAGCCCGGCGTCGCGCAACGCTTGCACTGCCGCAGCCACGCCGGCGGCGTCCGGTGCGAAATTGGCTTTGAATTGCGCGGGTGTCAGCCACTGTTGGAAGACTTGCGAGCCCGGCGTGCCTTGGAGGATCGTCAGACGCTCGAGCGCGTCCCGGTTGCGCAGCGGCAGATGGTACGCGAGCTTGACGCGTTCCGCCTGCGACGGCGACCCGACGAAGCGGTACGGGGCAACCGTTACGAGCGGACCGCCGGCACCGGCTCCGATCGCGCTGGATCCGATCGGGAGCGCGGCGGATGCGGGGGAGGCGACCTGAAGCGCCAGCAGCGACGAAAGCGCCGTCGCTGCGATAGCATGCCGGCCAGGTATGCGCATATGCAAGGACTCCATGGGGAAACGATGTGGGCGATTGGGATCGAGACCCGGCTTATAGCGCACCGCCGTCCCGTCTTCCTGGGCGCTCGCCGGCGAATCGCGTCGCGTTGCGAGTGGCGCCGCCTCGCTTCGATACACGGAACGAGCGTGCCGTTGCGATAGCTACGTGGGTGCGAGAACGGCCGTGCAAAACTTGCAGCGCCGCGCCTCGGCCGGGATCTCGCTCAAGCATTCGGGGCACAGATGCGGAGCCGGCGGCGCTTCCGCCGGTCTCGCAAGACGCGCCGTCACCTTCGACATCGGCACGGCGATGAAATAGTACACGGCGGCGGCTACCAGCACGAACGACACGACCGCGTTCACGAAGTCGCCGTACAAGAACTTGCTGTTGTTCAGCGTAAACGTCAGCGCCGAGAAGTCGGGCTTGCCGGCGATCGCCGCGATCAGCGGCGTGATCAAGTCCTTGACGAGTGCCGTCACGACGGCGCCGAACGCGCCGCCGATCACGACTGCGACGGCGAGATCGATGATGTTGCCGCGCATGAGGAACTTCCCGAACCCTGAGAACAACGTCACCTCTCCTTAGTCGAAATCGCAAAAAAGAAAGGCCCCGGGTGGACCCGGAGCCGTGCGGATTTACGCGTTACGGACCCGTCTAGCGCAGGGCCAACACGCGCTTGGCGCCGAGATACCGGGCCGCCCAGTAATCGTCGGAGATCCGGCTGATCATCACACCGTGGCTCGAACTGTGGATGAACTTGCCGTCGCCGATGTAGATGCCCACGTGCGACGGTCCCGGTTCGTAGGTCTGGAAGAATACGAGGTCGCCCGCGTGAATGCCGCCCGTCGTGGGGCGCCCGGCGTAGTACTGCGCGTCCGCCGTGCGCGGGAGCGCGATGCCGAGCATGGCGAACACGTGCTGGACGTAACCGGAGCAATCGAAGCCCGAGGGTGACGTGCCGCCGAAGACGTAGGGCGTTCCGATGAAGCGCATCGCGCTTCGCGTCAGACTGATCGCGATCGAAGACGTGCGGCTGATGATCCCGCGCGCGAAACGGTGGATCGAGTCGGAGTTCTTCGCCCCGATCGCATCGGCGCTACCGGCGCCGGCCGACCACATCTGCAGATCGGCATTCGAGCTCGGGACGTTCGACGCGACTTCAGCGGCTTTGAGCTGTTCGCGCACGGCGGGTGAGATCTCGAACGGCTGCGCCGGAGCCTGCACCGCATCCTTGAGGGTGAGCACGCTGCCGGGGGCGAGGGCGCCCGTCCCTTCGATCTGATTGACGCGCGCGAGTTCCGTGACCGAGATGTGCTCCTCGGCGGCGACCCCCGAGAGCGTCTCGCCCGCTTGAACCGTATGGACCGCCGAATGGACTTTCGCGCTCGCCGCGCCGCCGCCGGCGGCGGCAAAAATAAGGGCAACTAGCCCTGTCGTCAAGGGTCGGTACAACTGCTCCTCTTTCAACGCCTACGAGGTTAGTTGACGGGTTCGGGCTGAGAGGTAGCCCTAGCGCCGACCGGCGCATTCACCCCACCGTGGAAGTCCCCCGTTCCGAGCCGCGCTCGGATTCAGCGATTTAACGTGTGACAAAACGTCCGAGTTCATAACTCGTACGTAGCTCAGGTATCGCTGAACGGCGATGTGCCTGAACCTTGAGTTCGAGTTTGCTACCGGCAAACTGTGTCCTGCACTATATTCGGCGGCTCTTGACCGAAACTTTACGTCGACGCCTTCTCCGGCGCCGGCGTGAAGGTCTTCGGGTAGTAGATCTGTTCGAGTACGTTGGGTGCGGTCGTCCGAACCAGGTGCGGGTAGCGCTCGCCCGCTTGCGCCTCGAAGGTGACCACCTTGAAGAATCCACCGTTGTCCACGATCAGCTGCAGCGGTGCGGCGCTCCCTTTGTGGGCGCGCAGCGCATCGTGCAAGACGTCGGCCGAAAAGCGCCGTCCGTCGACGGCCAAGACGCGCATGCCCGGAGCGAGGCCCGCTTTGAACGCGGCCGAGTCCGTGACGACGTCGTGGATCGTACCGTCGGTGTCCGCCTCGCCGCCGGACGCGAGCGTTAGGCCGATCGAAAAGCGCGCGTCGACCTCCTTTTCGTTGCTTTCCTGAGCTTTGAAGAGCTCGGACGGGCTGTCGGTATAGGCGAGCTTGTAGCCGCCGCCCGTGATGCCGTCCAGGTCGGCGCGCGGTTGCACGGTCGCGATGCGCTCCTTGAAAAATCCGGCCCAATCGTACGGCACCACGCGGCCGAGCAGCGCGTAGACGTCGCTCTCGGTGTACCCGTGCACGACCGGTACGTCGTGCTGGTTCGTTCCGTCGCCCCAGAGCTTGCAGAAGTCGTCGAGCGACTTCTCACCGTGCGTCAGCCGCCGGATCGTCACGTCCGCGTCGAGCCAGATCAGATCGCCTTCGCTGTAAAAATCGTTCGCGCTGCGCCGGATGTCGTAGTACGCGCCCGGCGCTTGGTAGAGGATCGATGCGGCATCCGCGGTGTCGCGCACCGGGCGCCACGAGCGGCCGCTCTCGACGTCCATGCTCGCGGCTTGCATCGCCAAGATATCCAGTTCTTCTTGAAGGCTGTTGAGCCGCGAGCGCGTCGCGAGCTTCTCCCCGTTGTACTGATTGAGGCCTTCGTAGACCCACAGCAGATCGGTCCGCTCGGGCGCTTGGTAGTCCGGCTGCGCCAGGTCCGCCGGTCGGCGGTACTTGCCGTTCCACGAGTGAGAATACTCGTGGGGCAGCAGGTCCGCGATCAACCGGAAGGTCGCGTCGTCGGAGATGTATTTCTCCTGCCCGCGGTTGTCGCTCGACTCGTGGTGTTCGATGCCCTCGACGTCGATCTGGTCGCTGAGCGTCAGCAAGAAGTGGTAGTTGCGGTAGTGCTTTCCACCGTACAGCGCGGGTCCTTCTTGCACGAGATGTTTCATGCCCGTCAAGAAGTGCGGCGTCGCTTCGAGCGCCGCGGCGCTGTCCGCCGCGACGTCGAGCTCCTGCTCGCCGCCCAACGCGAACGTCTTCTCGTGCGCGCCCGCGATGACGGGCGAATCGATCAGCGTGTACAGGGACGCGGGCGCGAACACGATCGTGTCGCCCGCGTGCGAACTGACCGGTAACGCCGTGCCGTAGGTCCAGCCGGCCGGCAGCGTCAGGCTGGCTTGGACCTGCGTGCCCTGCGCGGTCGCACCCTGCGGGTAGACGATCAAGTTACTGAATTCGACCAGCGCGATCTGCGGGTCGCTGACCGGCTCGATCATGCCGTCGTGCGACTGCGCGCCGACCACGTCGAAGTCGATTTCGACTTCCGGCACCCCGGCCGGCACGGTGGTGTGAACGGCGTACATGTCGGTCAGGTCGCGCCGCCAGTCCAGCGTCGTGCCGCCGGCACGCACCTTCAGGCTCACGACGCCTTCGATCGGACCCACCGGGCCGTGATAGCCCGGGATCCACTTCGGATAAACGAACGTCAGAGGCCCGGCCTGGGCGGGCATGTTCACCTTGACGTGATAGATCTTCTGCGCCGCCTGCGTTGCGTCGACGGCGACGCGCAGCGGCGGCACGCTCTGGGCTAGGGAAGGTCGTCCGGATAGCAGGACAAGCGTTGAGAACGCGGCGATGGACGCCGCGCGAATGGCGTGAGGATGCATCGCGCCCCTACTGCGCCGCCGTTCGTACGATTTCCGCCAAGCCGCGCGCGAGCCGCTCGATCCGGCCGGCATCGTCGCCTTCGATCATCACCCGAATCAGCGGTTCGGTGCCCGAGGCGCGCACGAGGATGCGCCCGCTCGCGCCGAGTTCCGCGACGGCGCGCTCGATCGCCGCGCGCACGGCGTGCTGCTCGAGCACGTCTTTGCGCGGCGTGCGCACGTTGAGAAGAATCTGCGGTGCGACCTGCAGCGCCGACGCCAGTTCTCGTAGCGTGCGCCCTTCGCGCGCCACGATCGAGAGCAGCTCGATCGCCGTTCCCGGTCCGTCGCCCGTCGTGTTCCGGTCCAAGTCGATCACGTGCCCGGACTGTTCACCACCGAACGAATAACCGCCGGCGCGTAACGCTTCGAGCACGTAGCGGTCGCCGACCGCCGCGCGCGCCAGCGCGATGCCTTCGACCGCGAGAGCACGCTCGAGACCGATGTTGCTCATCACGGTCCCGACGACCGTGTCGCCGCGCAACCGCCCGTGACGCTTCTTGTCGCGGGCGAGCACCAGCATCACGCGGTCGCCGTCGACCGTCGCGCCGCTCTCGTCGACGAACAGCGCGCGGTCGGCGTCGCCGTCGAAAGCCACGCCGAGCACGTGCGCCGCCGGGTCCGCGCGGCCGAGCTCCCGCACCCGCGCGGACAGCGCGGAGAGGTCGGTCGACCCGCAGGCGACGTTGATGCGCGAACCGTCGTCGGCGGCGTGCAGCGGCTCGACCCTCGCACCGAGCGCCCCGAACGCGCGCGGACCGACCAGGTACGCGGCGCCGAAGGCGGCGTCGACGACGACCGTCAGCGCCGACAGGTCGGAGCCGCCCGCTACCAGCGCCTCGAAATACCCTTCGACCAACTCGTGCGCGTCGCGCACGACGCCGACCCCACCGTGCGTCGGCCGCGGCAGCGCGTCGCCGTCGAGCACGGCGGCCTCGATCGCATTCTCGCGTTCGTCGCTGAGTTTGAAGCCGTCCCCGCCGAAGAACTTGATGCCGTTATCTTGGATCGGGTTGTGCGAGGCGCTGATCATGACGCCGGCGGCCGCACCCGAAGACACCGTGAGGCGGGCGACCCCGGGCGTCGGCACGATCCCGAGCACCAGCGCGTCCCGGCCGGTCGAGGCGATGCCCGCGGTTACCGCGGCTTCGAGCATCGTACCCGACAGACGCGTGTCGCGGCCCACGAGAATCGGGATCCCCGCAGTCGCGTCCCGCGCGAGTACGGCGGCGCCGGCGCGTCCGATGCGGAACGCAAGCTCCGGCGTCAGGTCGCCGTTCGCGACCCCGCGCACGCCGTCGGTGCCGAAGATACGCGTCACGGTGAGTGCGAGCTCTTGACGAGGACGAAGTGCGCGGACACGCGGACCAGGTTAGGCGACACCGCGACGCTCGGAATCTCGACGCCGTGTTCGTCGGTCGCGAACGGCCGCACCATCGCATCGAAGCTCGACGTGGTCGACGCCATCGGAACGTCGACCGCGACCTCCGCGACCCGCGAGAGGTCGCTGGTCGGCGCGCGCAGCCTGGCGTAACCCGGCAGCACGTCGGCATCCTGCACGACGACGTTGCGTCGCGCGCCGCCCAGATAGTGCAGCGACACCGGCAGACTGCGTTCCTCGATGCGCTCGATCGAGAGCGTCACCGAAGCGGGCGAAAGCGATTTGATCTCGAGCTTGGGTGCGATGATCTGAACCGGCACGTTGTAAACGCCCGCTCCGCGATCCGCCAGATTGAGCACGGCCCGAATCATATCGGGCCGGATCGTCGATCCGTCGCGCGGAACCTCGACCGCCACGATCGCTTGGCGTTCCGCGAATCGGGCGGACTCGTCGGGCCCCAGCCCCGTCGTTTCGAGCGGAACGTTGAACTGCTGAACGAATCGCGCGGCGATCACCGGATTCGGGGTCAAGCGCAGGTAAGCCCAACCCGCAATCGCGATCGCGAGCGACAGGATCTTCAGCCATAGATTCTTTCGGAGGCGGTCAAGCACGCGGGTTGACGAGTTCTGCCGGCGTCGCTCGCTCGGCGGCCAGGCGGCGGCGGCCGAACATGCCGCGCCGCGGGACGCGCTGCGGGCGTCCCCGCCGCGATGCGCGGCAGCAGGCGAGCAGCACGCTGCGCAGCCGCGCCTCGTCGTCCAGTTCGCGCGAGAGCTTTCCCGTGCGCGCGACCGAGATCACGCCCGTTTGCTCCGAGATCACGAGCACGACGGCGTCGGTCTGTTCCGATAAGCCGATCGCAGCGCGATGGCGCGTGCCCAGATGGCTTTCGGTCAGCACGTTTTCCGAGAGCGGCAGGAAACAGCCCGCCGCTTCGACGTGGTTATCCTTGACGATCGCGGCGCCGTCGTGCAGCGGCGACTTGGGCGTAAAGATCGATAGCAGCAGTTCGACCGACAGGCACGCTTCCAGGCGCGTTCCGCTCTCGACGTATTCGCGCAAACCGGTCGCGCCTTCGATCGCCACCAAAGCTCCGGTTCCATTGTGGGACAGGATCACCGCCGCACGCGCCAAGGTCGCGATCGTCTCTTCGAGCGTTTGGGCGTCTTCGACGCCTTCGCGCCGGGCGAGCATGCCGCCGCGGCCGAGCTGTTCCAGCAAACGCCGCAGCTCCGGCTGGAACACGATCGGCAGCGTGATGGCGCTGCCGACCAGCGCGAACTGCAGGATGGTCGCGAGCACGAGCAGATGCAGCACGTTAGCGAGACTGAACAGCCCGGCGATGACCGCCAAACCGAAGAGAATCGGCACGGCGCGCGTTCCCCGGATCAGCAACAGCAAATAATAGACCAGCAGCGCGGTCGCGACGATGTCGGCGACGTCGCTGACGCCGAACGAAACGTCCGGCCAGGGAAAGGCGAACTTCAACACGCGCCGGGCGCCGCGAGCGGTTCCAGATACGTCTCGATCAAGCGCGAGGCGTCGAGGTCCGGCTCGCCGAGCGCGGCCCCCGCAAACGCCGCCAGGACGGCGTCGTCGAACGCGATCAGCGGCAGGATGCGCCGGCCGGGTGCGGTCGCGAGTTCCACGTCGATGGCCGCGAGCAGCAGCGCGGGCGCGGTCGTGCGCCAATCCAGTTCCACCACCAGCGCCCGCTCGCCGTCGCGACGCACGTCCACGACTCCGGCGGGCCGGCCGGGGCCGCCGAGCGCGTGCTGTAGGGCGGGCAGCGTGCGCGCGTCCGCCGGTTCGACGCGCAGCACGGCCAGCGGCGGTTCGTCGACGCGTGCCGCGCTCCGCAAATGAGCGGTCGTTCGCTCGGCCGCGCCGGCGGGAAAGCGCACCCCTGCGTAGGTGCGTCCGGCCGCGACGTTCCAGGATGTGACGTCCGCTCCGGTTGAACGTAAAGCGCGTACCGTCTCGTCGCGCTCGCTGGGGTCGAGCACGCCGTCGTAGCGGACGCTGGCAAACCGAATCACTGGACTTCCTTGAGGACCTGAGGCTCTCGCATCTTTACACGTCCGAGCGTACGACTCATGCGGCGCGAAAACGGCGCCGGCTTGGCGCGCGTGGTGAGCGTGGGCCGGAACGCGGCCTGGATCGCATTCGAAGATGAAGCGAACCTGCGCCTGGCGTCGCTGCGCAAGACCAACGAGCGGCTGATGCTGGCGCCCGGCGACCTCGTACGCGCGACGGCGCTCGACGACGAGCGCGTCGTGATCGATGCCCGCGAACCGCGCAGCTTCACGCTGCAACGCACGACCGCGGGCGGCCGCACGAAGACCATGGCCGCCAATATCGACGCGATCGCGATCGTCGCCGCCTTCGCGCGCCCGCCGCTGCACGTCGCGATGGTCGACGAGTTACTGGCATTTGCGGAGATCCACGGCATCGGCGCGCGCTTGATCTTCACCAAGGCCGACTTAGCCGAACCGCCCGGCATCGTCGCGGACGCGACCGCCCGATACGGCGCGCTCGGGTACCGGACGCTGGTCGCCAACCCGCGGTCCGGCGACGGTGTGGCGGGAATCCGGGCGGAATTGGCGGACCACCGCACCCTCTTGATCGGACAGTCCGGCGTCGGCAAGAGTTCGCTCTTCCGGGCGCTGGGCGGCGAAGCCGACGTCGGCGACGTCTCCAAGAGCGGCCGCGGGAAGCAGACGACCACCGCCGGGCGGCTGCACCGCTTCGAGCACGGCTTCCTGATCGACAGCCCGGGCGTCGGCGAGTTCGAGCTGCGCGGGCTCGGAGCCGCGGAGATCGCGCGCGGGTTCGTCGAGTTCGCACCCCTTCTGGGCAGCTGCCGGTTCGCCGACTGCGCGCACCGCAGCGAACCGGGTTGCGCGGTGCGCGCGGCCGTCGCAGCCGGTACGATCGCCGCCTCGCGTTACGACAGCTATCGCGCCATCCTGGAGCGTTAGCGCGCCGGACGGCAGCTCAGAGCGCTTCGAGCTTCATCCCGGCCGCGCGCAGCCGCCGCACCAGCACGTCGCCGAGCGCCGTCGCCGGCGTCAGCAGACCTCCGCGCCGGGTCCCGCCCGGTAACGCCTCGCCTTCGAGGGCCAGCGAGAGCGCCGACTCGCTCACGCACTTGGCGGTGACCCGGTTGCCGGGATCGCCGCTGTCCCGAAAGACGGCGCGGACCTTACGCCCGTCCTTGCCCAGCGCCACCAGTTCGCACTTGAACCAGCCGCTGTCGATCGCGGCTTGCGACGGTCCGCTTCCGGGCTTGGGCATTACGGCCTTGAGCGCGCGGCGAACGGAAGGAAACTCGAGCGAACCCATCAGGAACGCGCTTCCGGCCGTGACGCCGGCCGCGCCCAGGGGCCCGAGCAGCGGGCTGTACTTCAAGTACTCCTGATAGCGGAAATCGGGACCGTACGAGTCGCCCCACTCGGCATACAGTGCGGCGCTGCGCCGCACGACGCGCGTGTTGATGACTCCCATGAAGAACGGCCCGGTCCACGCCGCCACGTCGGTGTCGTACCGGACGTGCTGCGGGTCGCGGTTCTTCGCGCGTTCCGCGGCGCTGTGCGCGTACAGCGGGTTGAGCAACAGGGGATCCCGCAGCTCCGCCATGCGCGCCGGATCGTCGGCCATCTCCAACAGCGACGCCAGCGTCCCGCCGTTGACGCCGCCGAAGAGCTGAAAGTAGGCTGCCACGCTCTGCGCCGCCGACGCGAGCGTGTGGCGCACGACGAAGAACGTCCCCAAGTCCGACGGCACGGAGTCGAATCCGCACGCCGGCACGATGCGCGTGCCGTCGACCTCGGCCTGCTCGTGATAGCGTTCGATCAGGCTCTTGATCCACGACGTCTCCCCGGTGATGTCGACGTAGTGGGTGTGCAGCCGAACGCACGCATCGACGATCGGCGTGCCGTAGCGTGCGAACGGCCCGGCGGTATTGAGCACCACCCGGGCGCGGCCGACGGCCGCGTCGCAGGCGGCCTGGTCGCCGCTGTCCGCCACCAGAATCTCGGCGCCGCTCGCACCTTCCTTCGTCCGCACGGCCTCGAGCTTCGCCCGGTCGCGCCCGCCCAGCGCCAGCCTCAGGCCGCGCGCCTCCGGCGACGCGACCAGATAGCGCACGACCTGGCGGCCGACGAAACCACTGGCGCCGTATACGAGGATGTCGACGTCACGGGTTCCCGACGTCATACTGATCCACTCCCTCTCACGCAGGCGGCGTTCCGCGCCCGGTGCACCGGCTCCGATGCGCTTTCCGCGCCGCAACGGCAGTACCTGGTCGGAAAACACAGGGAACGGGAGGCGACCGGGACAAGGCGTTCGGGGACAGCGAAGGACGGCACCACAACCGATGAGCGACAAGCGAGCGAAACGTAAGGACGAGCAGCACGAGCGCGAGCGGGAGCACGCCCGCCGGAGCGGCGGCGCGACCGACGACGGACCCGCCGTCGTCGACGATACGGGCATGGTCGCGAACGAGACCCTGATCACGGAGGCCGAATCGCAGCCGACGGACGAGAAGCACGACCCGTTCCGGGACCGCGCGTAGCGCCGGACGACGGCGCGCCGGACGAGGGGGCGCCGGCTTTACGCCGCTTGGCGCCTATGGTATGCTACCCCGCGTGCCGAATATCAAAGCCGCTGAAAAGTGGGTCCGTCAGTCCGAAAAGCGCGAGCTGCGCAACCGCGACGTCAAGACGCGGTTGAAGACCCTGTTCAAGAAGGCCAAGAACGGCGGCGACCCTGCGGCCGCGCCGGGTGTCGAAAGCCAGCTGGACAAGGCCGCCCAGAAGGGCATCATCCACCCGAACAAGGCCGCCCGCAAGAAAGCGCGCCTGGCCAAGGCGATCCGGGTCACCGCGGCCGCTGCCGCGGCCGCCGCGGCGGCGCCGGCCACCCAGCGCTCCGCCCGCAAGAAGAGCGCCGCGAAGAAGTAGCTGCGGCTCAGGCCTTCTCGAGCACGTAGGTACCCGGCGCCGCAACGAGCGCCGGGTATTTTTCCGTTCCGGGGGCGGCCGGGGCCGGGACGCGCTCGCCCGAACGCGCGCCGATCCACGCCAGCCAGTCGGGCCACCACGACCCCGTCCTCCTTGACGGCGCCGCGGAACCAGTCTTCCGGCGAGGGCGGGTTGGCTCTTGCCCTTCCAGTAGTTGCCCTTGCCGCTCGTGGGCGGATTGATGATGCCCGCGATGTGGCCCGAGTGGCCCGAGCCGGAACTGCACGTCGCCTTCGAAGAGCTGGGTCATCCTGGTAGACGGCCCGCCACGGCGCGATGTGGTCCTCGATCGAGGCGAGGGCGTAGATGTCGTTGCGAACGGCGTGCAGATCGATCGGCACGCCGTCGACGACGAGCTCGCCCTTCGCGAGCGCGTTGCGGACGTACATGTTCTCGAGGTAGTACGAGTGCATCGCAGCCGGCAACCGGGTCGCATCGCTGTTCCAGTAGAGCAGGTCGAAAGCGGGCGCGTCCTTCCCGAGCAGATAGCGGTTGACCGCCACGTTCCAGATCAAATCGTTGGCGCGCAGCATATTGAAGGTGTCGGCCATCGCGCTCGCCTCCAGCACGCCGTCCTGCCGCATCTTCTGACCGATGTACGCAAGCCCTTCGGGTCCGAGGAAGTTCTTGATGTCGCCCGCTTGGGCGAAGTCGACCAGCGCTGCGAAGAAGGTGACCGCGCGCACCAGGGACGGATCGACTTTCGCTAAGTAGGCGAGTTCCATCGCGGTGAGCGTCCCGCCGATGCAATAGCCGATCTGGTTGATGTCGCTCGAGCCTGCGATCTCGCGCACCACGTTCGCGGCGGCCAGCGGACCCAGGTGCATGTAATCCCGGAACGTCACGTTCCGCAGCGAAGCGTCGGGATTGCGCCACGACACGACGAACGTCTGGATGCCGCCGTCGGTCGCGAACTTGATGAAGCTGTTCGCGGGCTGCAGGTCGAGGATGTAGAACTTGTTGATCCAGGGCGGCACGATCAGCAGCGGCCGCGCGAACACGGTCTCGGTGGTCGGCGCGTATTGGATCAGCTCGATCAGCTCGTTGCGAAAGACGACTTCGCCTTTCGAGGTCGCGACGTTCTTCCCGACCTCGAAGGCCGACTTGTCGACGAGCGCCGGGCGGCCGGCGTTGTTGCGTTCGTCGTCGACCAGGTTCCGGAGGCCCTTCTCGAAGTTCTTTCCGCCCGTGCGCAGCGTCTCTTCGATGACCGCGGGGTTGAGCCAGGGCACGTTGGTCGGGCTCATCGCGTCGCAGTACTGCTTGGCGAAATACTTGACGCGGGTCTTGGTTTCGGGATCGATGCCGGGCGCACGATCGATGCCGTCGAGCACGCTTTGGGTCGCGAGCAGATACCCTTGTTTGATTGCGTCGAACAGCGGGTTGTCGGTCCAGGCCTCATGTTTCCAGCGGTTGTCGTTGTGAGGCGGATCGATGACCGACGGCGGCCGCTCCTCCGGCCGCTCGTACGCCGTCAGCGCCCGGGCGGCGACGCTCATCCACGCCTTCGCAAAATCGAGCTGCGTTTGCGCGATCGATTCCGGATGGATCATCAGCGATTGCCAGACTTCGAGCGCCGCCTTGTTGATGCCGAGCGGATCGAGGGCGCTGCCTTGCGCCGCGGATCCTGCGTCCGGCCGGCCGGGTTCCTCGCTCTTGCTCTCCGCCATCAAGGCCACTGTTCCGTTTCTGCCCCGGCGGCCCTTCGCGCCGGCCTAAGCTCCTATGGGTCGACGTTGACCGCCAGCCGGACGGAACGCTCCGCCGCCGCCAGCGGTTGCAGCGTCTCGCGAATCTCGCGGCGCACCGCCGCGCCCGCCTCCGATTTGACCGCGATGCGGTATCGCCACTCGTCGTTCACGCGCGCGACCGGGTACGGCGCCGGACCGAGGACCTCGGCGCCCGGCACGCGCCGCAATAATTCCGCGTAGCGCTCGACCGCGGCTTCGACCGCGCGGCGGTCCCGGCCGATGGCTCCGACGTAGACGAGCTCGGCGAACGGCGGGTAGCGCAGCTCGCGGCGCTGCCGCAGTTCGTACGCTGCAAAACCGTCGTAGTCGTGGCGCGCGGCGAACGCCACGGCGGGGTGCGTGGGCGAATACGTCTGCACGATCGCTTCACCGGGACCGGCCCGCCCGCTGCGGCCGGCCACCTGCGTTATCAGGTCGAAGGTGCGCTCGGCGGCGCGAAAATCCGGCACGTGCAAGCCGATGTCGGCGGCCACCACGCCGACCAGCGTAACCGTGGGGAAGTCCAGACCCTTCGCCACCATCTGCGTGCCGACCAAGATGTCGCCCCGGTCGGCGAACTCGTCGAGCAGCCGCGCGTGGTCGCCGACCCTCGTGGTCGTATCGCTGTCCATGCGCACGACGCGCGCCTGCGGAAAGAGGGCGTTCGCCGTTTGCGCGACGGTCTGCGTGCCCGCGCCGAACTCCCGGATCGGACCGTGCCCGCAGGCCGGGCAAACGACCGGCAGCGGGCGCTGCGCGTCGCAGAGGTGACAGCGCATCAAGCCTTCGCTGCGGTGCACGGTGAGCGACATACTGCAGCGGTCGCATTCGGGCACCGCGCCGCACGCGCGGCAGAGCATGAAGCTCGCGCTCCCGCGCCGGTTCACGAAGAGCACGCTCTTTTCGCCGCGTTCGAGGCGCGTGCCGATGGCGTCGACCAAACGGCTGCTGAAGATGCGGCGGTTACCGCGTTCGAATTCGGCGGCCAGATCGACGACGTGCGTCGCGGGCAGCGGCTGCGCGGTCGCACGCCGGTCGAGGCGCACGTGCCCGATCTCGCCGCGCAGCGCCGCCGCGTACGCCTCGAGCGGAGGCGTCGCGCTTCCGAGTACGAGCGTGCCGTCCGCCGCGCGCATCCGCCGGCGCGCGACGGCGACCGCGTCATAGCGCGGCACGCCGTCCTGTTTGTAGCTGCGCTCGTGCGCCTCGTCGACCACGATCAAGCGCACGCCGGGCAGCGGCGCGAAGACCGCGCTGCGCGCGCCGACCACGACGTCGATCTCGCCGCGCGCCGCGGCCTGCCAACTCTCGAAGCGTTCGCGATCCGAGAGCCCGGAGTGCAGGACCGCGACGCGTTCGCCGAAGGCGCCCTCGAAGCGCCGCGCCGTCTGCGGCGTTAGCGAGATTTCGGGCACCAGCACGATCGCGCGCGCGCCGAGCGAACGCGCGTGCGCGATCGCCCGAATGTAGGCGAACGTCTTCCCGCTTCCGGTGACGCCTTGGACCAGCAGCTCCGCGAACCGCCCGGCCTCGACGCGCGCTGCGATCGCGGCGACGGCGGCGCGCTGCTCGCCGGTCGGCTCGAAGTCCTGCGGTTCGCGTGCGCCGCGCGCGCGCGCCGCGACCGCGCGTTGCGTGGTCTCGCGCAGCGCGCCCGAACGCAGCGCCCGCGCGATCACGGCCTGCGAGAAGCCGGCCAGCACGGCGTCGCGGCGCCGCAGGCTACCCGCTTCACGTACCCGGTCCACCAGCGCCCGCACGCGCGGACCGCTCGCCGGTTGGGCGGTCGCTTCGAGGAATTTCTCCTGCACCTCGCCGACACGCGCGGCCACGAACGTTCGGCGCCGTACCAACGCGCCTCCGCGCTGCAGCGCACCGAGGGCGGCCAGCAGTGCCTTACGATCGCCCGCCCGGCGTGCCTCGGGGTGGCGCAGCAACGCTTCCAGCGAAAAGCCCTCGGCCAGATCCTCGCGCAACAAACGCAGCAGCCGCGGCGGCACGTTCGGAAACGCCGCGGGCTCCGGTGCCGCGACCAGATCGAAGCGATCGACGACGCGCGGCAGCGCCGCGGCGAATACGAGCGCGCCGAGCGCCTCGCCCAGCGAACAGCAATAGCGCAGCGCCATCCAGCGCGCCAGCGCCAGCCCCGCGGCATCGAAGGCCGGCGGCCCGTCGATACGGGCCGCGAGCGGCCGGACGCCGTTGCGCGGGACCGCCAGGCGCGGCGCCGCGACGACGTACCCGAAGAGCTCGCGCGGCCCGAGCGGAACGCGCACCACGTCGCCGAGCGCGACGTCCATGCCGTCGGGAACCGCGTACGTGAGCGGCCGTTCGACGCGCGCGGTCCGCTGCTGCACGTAGACGTCGACGAGCCGCGCCGGGTTCAGCGTAATTCGGCGGCTCCGGGCGTTTCGCCGACGCGGGCGAGCACCGTGCGCAGCGCGCGCGCCGGTACGGTCACGCCGTACTCGACGTCGCCGATCGTGCGCGGCAGCACGAAGCGCAGGGTTCCGGCGCGCGTCTTCTTGTCGTTGGCCATGGCCGCCAGCAACGCGTCCGCGCCGGCGGCCGGCGCGGACAGCGGCAGGCGCAGCAACGCCAGCAGCGAGATGACCCGCAGGTGCTCCTCGTGCGAAAAACGTCCGGTACGCAGCGCCAGCAGGCCGGCCGCGCGCAGACCGATGCTGACCGCCTCGCCGTGCGAGGTGCGATAGCCGGTGACGCGTTCGATCGCGTGCCCGAACGTGTGGCCTAAGTTCAAGACCTCGCGCGCGCCCGCTTCGAGCCGGTCGTCGCCGACGATCGCGGCTTTGATACGCAGCGAGTCGGCGACCACCGTTTCCCACGGCCACTTCCGCAACGGATGCGGCGCGAGCGTTTCGAGCGCCTCGAAGACCTCGCGCCCCTCGATGATACCGTGCTTGACCAATTCCGCCAGACCTTCGCGCAGGTGCTTGGGCGGCAGCGTTTCGAGCGCCGCGACGTCGCAGAAGACCGCCAGCGGGTCGCGGAAGACGCCGGCCAGGTTCTTGCCCGCCTGCAGGTCGACGCCCGTTTTGCCGCCGATCGAGGCGTCGACCATCGCGACCAGCGACGTGGCCACGTTGACGAACGGAACGCCGCGCATGTAGGTCGCCGCGACGAACCCGAAGAGGTCGCCCGCCACTCCTCCGCCGACGCCGACGAGCAGCGTCCTGCGGTCGGCGCCGGCGGCGGCTAGCGCCGCGTAGACGCGCTCGACGGTGCGCAGCGTCTTGCGGCGTTCGCCCAGCGCGAATTCGAGCACGGGCGTCTTGCCGCCGGCGGCGCGCGCGACGGCCGCGGCTCGCTCGCGCACGTTGCGGTCGGCCAGCACGATCGTGCGCGGGCGTCCGCGCTCGCGCACGAACGTGCCGACGGCTCGGGTCACGTCGCGCCCGACCACGACCGGGTAGCCGAGGTCGTCCAGCCGGGTCGTCACGGCGCCGCTCCGGCGGCGCCGGACTCGACCGCGTCCCGCTCGCGCAGGCGCTCGACGATCGCCCGCGCGTAGGCGATTTTGGAACGGCGCGGGCCATGGACGACGAGTTCGGAAGCCTGGTACAGCGGCTCGCGTAGCGCCAGCAGTTCGCGCACGCGTTCGAGCGTCGGAGCGTGGCCGACCACGGGCCGCACGGTGCGCGAGCGGCGCAGCCGGGCCACGATCGTCTCGGGCGAAATCTCGAGATACACGCGCAGGGCGCGCTCCGCCAGCACCGCGCGCGTCGGAGCGTGCGTGACGGCCCCGCCGCCCAGCGCGATCACCGAGCGCGGCGCCGCCAGTGCCTCGCGCACGGCCTCGAGTTCCGCGTCCCGAAAGCCCGCTTCGCCGACCCGCTCGAAGAGGTCGGGGATCGGCCCGTGGCGCGCGACGATCAGGTCGTCCGTATCGACGAACGGCAGCCCGAGTTCGCGCGCGACGAACCGGCCGATCGTCGTTTTGCCCGCCGCCATGAAGCCGACGAGCGCGACGTGGCGTTCCAACATGCGGCTCAGCCGACGGGCAGGGGGTCGAAGAGCTTCGCGGCCGCGGCCACCGCGCGTTCGAGGTTGTCGCGCGTCTCGTCGATCGAGTCGCCGCCGAACTTCTCGAGGATCGGTCCGGTCAGCGCGAGCCGCACCATCGCTTCGCCGACGATCGACGCGGCCGGAACGACGCACACGTCGCTGCGGACGATGCTCGCGGGCGCGACCGTGCCTTCGTGCAGGTTGACCGACGGCAGCGCTTTCATCAGCGTGGGAATCGGCTTGACGCTGACGCGCAAGACGATATCTTGGCCGTTCGAGATGCCGCCTTCGATGCCGCCCGCGCGGTTGGAGCCGCGCACGACGTTACCCTCGTCGAGCGCGAAGATGTCGTGCGCGGCGGAACCCGGCAAGCCCGCGACGTCCCGGCCCGCGCCCACCTCGACGGCTTTGACCGTTTGCATCGCCATCAGCGCGCCCGCCAGCACGCCGTCGAGCCGCGTATCGGGCTGGCGGTTCGCGCCGACGCCGGCCGGCACGCCCGTCACGCGGACCGTGAAGGTCCCGCCCAGCGTATCGCCGGCGGCCTTGGCGGCGTCGATCGCTTCGATCATCGCCCGTTCGGTCGCGGGGTCGGGACACCGGACCTCGCTCGCGTCGGTGGCCACGGGATCGACGAGCGCGAGCTCCGGCGCGACGACGTTGCCGATCTGAGAGACGTGCGCGGTCGTCCGAATCCCGAGCGCCGCCAGAAACTGCGCGCAGATGGCGCCCAGCGCGACCCGCATCGCCGTCTCGCGCGCGCTGGCGCGTTCGAGCACGTTGCGAAGGTCGCGCTGCCGGTATTTCATCGCGCCCGCGTAGTCCGTGTGACCCGGGCGCGGGTTGGTCAACGGCTTGCCGTGGCCGGTCAGCGGATCCATCAGCTCGCGGACGTTCTCGAAGTCGCGGTTGCGGACCAGCACCGCCAGCGGCGACCCGAGCGTCTTTCCGCCGCGCAGCCCCGCCAGGAACTCGATTTCGTCGCGCTCGATCTTCATGCGCCCGCCGCGGCCGTAGCCGCCTTGGCGCGCGAGCAACGTCGCGTTGATCGCGGCCACGTCGAGTTCGAGATGGGCGGGAATGCCGTCGAGGATGCCGACGAGCGCGGGGCCGTGCGATTCACCGGCGGTCAGATACCGGAACATGATCGCTAACTTCGACGGGAGGCGTGAGATGCCCGGCCGCTTTTCGCCGCGGACCCGCGCTTCGGCTATGGGATTGCGGGCGCGGCGGCGAACGGAAGCGAGCGTATGGCACTCGCCCCGGCTCGCGTCGACGCGGTGATGCTCGAAGCCCGCGCGTCCCAGCTCTTTCGGCGTTCGGCCGAGGGCGACGCGAAGCGTGAGGCGTTCGCTCTCGTGCTGGCATGCACGGAGCTCGATGTCGCGACCGGCACCGAAACGCCCGCCACCGTGCGCGCGGCCTGCGCGCGCGCCGCCGCTCCCGCCCCCGGCTTACCCCCCATCGCCGCGGTCTGCGTGCGTCCCGCATTGGCCGGCGTCGCTGCGCTGAAGCTGGCCGATTCGCCCGTTCGCCTGGCCGTCGCCGTCGGCCCCGAAGGCGCGCGCGCCGGCGCGCTCGAGCCGGTGCTGGCCGCCGGGGCCCGCGAGATCGAAGCGGCCCTCGACTCCGGCGCTTTTCTCGCGAGCCGGCCGGACGCCGTCCTCGCCCGTCTCGCTGCCGCGAAGAGCGCCTGCGGGCCGGCGCTCCTCAAGATCGTGATCGCGCCCCGCGAACTCGGTTCGTTCGCGGCGCTCCGGCGTGCGGCCGACCTCGCGCTCGCGGCCGGGGCCGACTTCGTCAAGACCGCGAACGACACGGAAGCCGCGGCGCTGCCTGCCGTCGCGCTGCTGTTATGCGAAGCGCTGCGCGCGCACGCGCGGCGCACCGGACGGGAAGCGGGCCTGTCGCTGGCGGGCCACGCCCAGGGGCCTGAGGCCGCGCTCGGTTACCTGGCCATCGTGCGCGACACGTTGGGGACGGCCTGGACGAGGCCGGAGCGATTCCGGCTGACGGCGGCGCTGCCCGTCTACGACGCCGGTGCCGGACGCGCGGCGGTCGCCTGACGTGAGCGCCGTGCTGCCGGATATTGCGTACGAAGCGGCACCGGACGCGGCCCCTCCCGTCGCCTTGCGGGAAAGCTACGGGCTGTTCGTCGGCGGGGAATGGTCCGCCGCCGCCGGCGGCGCGGACTTCGCGACGCAGAATCCCGCCACCGAAGAAGTGTTGGCCCGCGTCGCGCTGGCCGACGCGGCCGACGTCGACCGGGCGGTGCGCGCGGCGCGCCGCGGCTACGAGAAGTACTGGCGGAAACTCCGGCCGGCCGAACGCGCAAAGTACATCTACCGGCTGGCGCGAGCGCTCGGCGAACGGGCGCGCGAATTCGCGCTGTGCGAGAGCCTCGATAGCGGCCGGCCGCTTCGCCAAACCAGGGAGTTCGACGTCGCGCAGGCCTCCGCGAGCTTCTTCTACCACGCGGGCTGGGCCGACAAGCTGGCGTGGGCAGTCGACTCCCAAGACCGGGCGCGCCCGCTGGGCGTCGTGGGCGCGATCGCCGCCTCGAACGCGCCGCTGCTGACGGCGGTCACCAAGATCGCGCCGGCGCTAGCCTGCGGCAACACGGTCGTCTTGAAACCCGCGGAAACGACCCCGCTGTCCGCGCTCCTGCTGGCGTCGGTTTGCGAGGAAGCGGAGCTGCCCGCCGGCGTCCTCAACGTCGTAACCGGCGACGCGCGCACGGGCGCCGCGCTGGCCGAACACGGCGGCATCGACAAACTCACGTTTACGGGCTCGGCCGAGACCGGTCGCGAGCTGCGCCGCGTGACCGCCGGAACGAAGGTGCGGCTCGCGCTCGAGCTGGATGGCAAGTCCGCCTTCGTGCTCTACGAGGATGCCGCGCTCGACCAAGCCGTCGACGCGGCCGTGGCGGCGTTCGCGCTCGACAGCGGCGCCGTGCGGTCGGCGGGCTGGCGTCTCTTCGTGCAGGAGAGCGTGGCCGAGGAGGTCCTCGAACGGCTGGGCGAGCGCCTGAGCGCGCTGCGGCACGGCGACCCGCTCGATCCCGGGACCGAGGTCGGGCCGCTGATCTCGCGCGCACGCCGCGACCGGCTGCTCGACGTGACCCGCAGCAGCGCCGAGGCGGGCGCGAGCGTCGTGCAGGCTCCCTGGGTACCGCCGGAACGCGGCTTCTGGTTTCCCGCCACGGTCGTCAGCGGCGTGCAGCCGGCGTTTCGCATCGCCCGCGAGGGGTTCTTCGGCCCCTTGCTCGCCGTGATGACCTTTCGAACGCCCGCCGAGGCCGTAGAACTCGCGAACGGAACCCCGGCCGGACTGGCGGCCGCGGTGTGGACCACGGACGGCGCCCTCGCACTCTACACCGCGCAGCGCCTGGCGGCGGGCACGATCTGGTGCAATACGGTCGGGCGCAGCGACCCGAGCGCTCCCTCCGGCGGTTACAACGAATCGGGTTTCGGCCGGGCGGGCGGGTTAGCGGGATTGCGCGCGTACCTCGATACGTGACGAGTAAACGGTAACGGCCCACGGGGGAACCGCGGCGGCGTGGAAAAACCAATCGTTCGGGATACATACAAGACGTGCTACGATCGGAAACCCCCCTCACGCTGGATCGCGAGGCCTTGCGGCTACGCTATCTCGCCAATCGCAACCGCAGCGCCGAGCTGTTCGGCCTCGTCCACCCGGCGGCGTATTACGACCGCCCGATCGCGTTACGCTACCCGATCGTGTTCTACGAGGGGCACTTGCCCGGCTTCAGCTTCAATAAGCTGGTGCGCGAAGCGCTGGGCGGTCCGTCGCTCGATCCGGCATTCGAGCGGCTTTTCGAGCGCGGCATCGACCCCGCGGATCTGGGCGACGCGGCGCGCCACGAACGCGGTTCTTGGCCGGAGCGGGCGCGCGTTAGCGAGTTCGCCGCCGCGTGCGACGCCCGGGTTCTCGAGGCGCTAGCGACGGGGAACCTGACCGACGCGGCGGCCTCGCCGATGCTCGAGCGCGGCCAGGCCGCGTTTACGATCCTCGAACACGAAGAGATGCACCACGAAACGCTGCTCTACATGTTGCATCGCCTGCCGTACGGCCGCAAAGCGACGCGCGGCCGCGGCGGCGCGTACGTCGAGCGCGAACCGCTAGCAAGCGGCCGCGTCGCGATCCCGGCGGGAACCGCAACGCTCGGCGCGCGGCGCGACGCGATCGAGTTCGGCTGGGACAACGAATTCGACGAACACGCGGTCGACGTGGGTGCGTTCGAGATCGACGTGAACGACGTGACCAACGGCGAGTGGCTGGCGTTCGTTCGGGAGGGCGGTCCGGTGCCGTCGTTCTGGCTCGAACGCGACGGCGAGTTCCGGCTGCTGGGAACGTTCGAGGAGATGCCGCTGCCGCTGACCTGGCCCGTGTACGTCACGCAGGCGCAGGCGCAGGCGTATGCCGCCTGGCGCGGGTCGCGTTTGCCGACCGAAGCCGAATACCATCGCGCGGCGTTCGGGACGCCCTCGGGCGTAGAACGCGCGTTTCCGTGGGGTGACGACCCGCCGACGGCCGCCTACGGAAACTTCGATTTCAAGCGTTTCGATCCCGAACCCGTGGGGATCAATCCGGCCGGCGTCAGCGCTTGGGGCGTGGCGGACCTCATCGGCAACGGCTGGGAATGGACGTCGACCGAGTTCGCGCCGTTTCCCGGCTTCCGGCCGCATGCGTCGTACGTGCAGTACTCCGCAGACTTCTTCGACGGCGCGCACTTCATCGTCAAAGGCGCGTCGCCCGTGACCAGCCGCAACCACGTGCGCCGCAGCATGCGCAACTGGTACCGCGCCGAATACCCCTACGTCTACGCGACCTTCCGCACGGTGCGCGGCTAGCTCTTCAGCCGACCGCGGCGGCGAACGTCCAGGCCACGCGGTGCTGGAGTTCGTCGTCGAGCGCCTCCAAGAACCGTTCGGTCGTTAACCATGCCTGGTCCGGGCCGATCAAGGCCGCGAGATCCTTGGTCATCTTGCCGTGCTCGACCGTGTCGATGCAGACGCGTTCGAGGGTTTCCGCAAAACGCACGAGGTCGGGCGTTCCGTCGATCCGGCCGCGATGCGCCAGCCCGCGCGTCCAGGCGAAGATCGAAGCGATCGGGTTGGTCGAGGTCGGTTTCCCCTGCTGGTGCAGGCGGTAATGGCGCGTGACGGTTCCGTGCGCGGCTTCGGCTTCGATCGTCTTGCCGTCGGGAGTCATCAGGACCGACGTCATCAAACCGAGCGACCCGTAGCCCTGCGCGACCGTGTCCGACTGCACGTCGCCGTCGTAGTTTTTGCAGGCCCAGACGTACTTGCCCGACCACTTCAAGCAGCTGGCCACCATGTCGTCGATCAGGCGGTGTTCGTACGTGCCCCCGAACGCGGCGAAGCGCTCCTTGAACTCCTGGTCGAAGACGCGCTGGAAGATCTGCATGAAGCGGCCGTCGTACGTCTTGAGGATCGTGTTCTTGGTGGACAGGTAGACCGGCCACTTGCGCTGCAGGCCGTAGTTGAAACACGCGCGGGCGAAGCCCGTGATCGACTCGTCGACGTTGTACATCGAGAGCGCGATGCCGGGCTTCTCGAAGACGAACACGTCGCGTTCGAGGACCGGGCCGCCGTCCGCGGGTGTGAAGGTCAGCTTCAGCGTGCCGGCGCCTGGGATCGCGAGTTCCGTCGCCCGGTACTGGTCGCCGAAGGCGTGGCGCCCGATCACGATCGGATCGGTCCAGCTGGGCACCAAGCGCGGCACGTTCCGGCAGATGATCGGTTCGCGGAAAACCGTCCCGTCGAGCGCGTTGCGAATGGTGCCGTTGGGCGAGCGCCACATCTGCTTGAGGTGGAACTCCTTGACCCGCGCTTCGTCCGGCGTGATCGTCGCGCACTTGACGCCGACGCCATACTCCTTGATCGCCCGCGCCGCCTCGACGGTCACCCGGTCGTCGGTCGCATCGCGGTGCTCGATCCCGAGGTCGTAGTATTTCAAGTCGACGTCGAGATAGGGCAGAATCAGCTCCTCGCGGATCATCTGCCAGATCACCCGGGTCATCTCGTCGCCGTCGAGTTCGACGACCGGTTGCGCGACCTTGATTCTGTGCACGTTGTATCAGATACGCCGTGGGAGCATCAAATCATTGGCGGGCACATTGGACTGTTCCCAAGGCACAAATGGACCGCATCGCCAAGCCTGGGATCAGCCCATCCCGGGCTCGCCGGCGTTGCCCTCATTGAACCGCTCGGCCGATTCCATGACGGAACGGCGCGCGGCGGCCGCGTCCTGCCAGCCTTGGGTACTGGTCTGCTTGCCCTCGAGCAGCTTATAGGTCTCGAAGAAATGCGAGATCATGCGCAGCGTGTGGGGCGGAATCTGCATCTGCGTGTGGACGCCGTTGTAAGCGGGTTCGCCGACCGGCACCGCCAGGATCTTGTCGTCGGGTTTACCCTCATCGGTCATCTTCAGCAGTCCGATCGGCCGCGCGACGACGAGGCAGCCCGGAAACGTCGGCTGAACGACCAGGATCAGCACGTCGAGCGGGTCGCCGTCTTCGGCCAGGGTCTGCGGCACGAACCCGTAGTCCCCGGGATAGTAGATCGGCGAATGCAGCGCGCGGTCGAGCCGGAAGACGTTCAGGCCCTTATCGTACTCGTACTTGTTGCGCGACCCTTGAGGAATCTCGACGACGACGTTGATCTGCTCGGGGACCAGGTCGCCGATCGGCAGGTGCAGGTAGTTCGTGGCTTGCTCGTTCGACACGCACCCGGCTTACCCGCCGCCGGACCTCCCGCCTGCCTCCTCGGCCGTCACAGAACGGTTGAGTTCGACGATCCGCGCGTCCCGGCCGTCAAACGCCAGCCGCGTGACGCTCGCCGGCGAGAACCGCACGCGCAGCGCGGCGGCTTCGCGCTCGCCCAGCGCCGCGCGCAGCAGCGCGTGCAATGGGCCGGCATGGGTGGCCACCAGCACCCGCGCGCCGTCGCCCGAACGCTCGCGAATGAAGGCGAGCGCTTCCGCGACGCGCGTGCAGCATTGCTCGAATGTCTCACCGCCCTCCGGCGTGTAAAACTTCGGCGCTGCCGACGAGTACTGGGCCAGGGACGGATCGCGCGCGACGATTTCGCTCCACGTCAAGCCTTCCCAGACGCCGAAACGCATCTCGCGCCAGCGCGCGTCGAACACGAGCGCCGGGGCGCGCGCGCCCAGCACCAGTTCCGCCGTTTCGCGAGCGCGGGCGAGGTCGCTCGAATACGCCGCCTCGAACCGCTCGTCCGCGAGATAGGCTCCGATCGCGCGCGCTTGCGCGCGGCCGGTCTCGTCGAGCGGAACGTCCGAGTGGCCTTGAAAGCGCCCGCCGGCGTTCCATTCCGTGCGCCCGTGCCGCACGACGAACAGCTCCATTTTCATCTGCCGAGGCGGCTTGCCGCGCGCGACCGCCGCCTCCTGCCCCTAGGACGACGCGAACCTACTTCTCGATGAACGGCGTCCCTTCGTGCGCCACGAGCAGATCGTGCATGTCGTTGGCATGCTCTTCTTCCGTTGCGAGAATGCCCTCGAGCATGACGCGCGTCGTCGGGTCGTTGTCGGCGAAGTAGCGGACCAGCTCGCGGTAATGTTCGATCGCGATCCGCTCGGCGATCAGATTCTCCTTGATCATGTCGACCAGCTCTTCGGCCGACCCGTACTCCGAGGCCGAGCGCGTCGCGAGCCCCTCGGGGTTGAGGTTCGGCGTCCCGCCCAGCTGGTTGATCCGCTCCGCGATCGCTTCCGCGTGCTCGCGCTCCTCGGTCGCGTGCTGCGCGAACTCTTCCTTGACGGCTTCGCTGTCGATGCCGACCGCGGCGACCGCGTGCGCCGAATACCGCAGCACGCACACGATCTCGGTGGCGAGCGCCGTCTGCAGCAGCTCGATGGCCCTGCCGACGTCGCCGCCGTAGTTGCCCGTGACCGAGCCCTTGTCGAGGTTCTCTCGCGCGCGCCGGCGCAGCTCGGCGATGTCGGATAGAAAAGGCTTCGCCTTCGTAGAGTTACTCATGGCCTGCTCTTGCCCGCGCGGCGCCCGCGGCAATCATCCTTCGGGCCGGCACCACGATATAGCCGTCCGCCGCGTCGCCGTACACGAGGGTCGCCTCCGGCCCCGTGCCCCAGCGCCAGACGTACGCGGCCACGTAGGCGCAGGTGATCGCATCGAGCGTATCGTCCCAGGCTTTGTAGCGAGCGCGTCCGGCCTCGAGCGGGATCCGTTCGTCGAGGACGAGCGGAGGATCGGCGCCCTCGAGCGTCCCCAGCGCCGCCCGGTACGCGGCCCACTGCCCGAGCACGCTCTCCCACGGCCGCGAGGGCTTCTTCTTATACCGGAAGATCGCGGGCAGCCCGAAGAGCCGGACGTGGGCGGGATGCGGGAAGACCTCGAACGCGAAACGGCCGGGCCGGCGGGGCGGGAGCAGCAGGTCCTCGCGCACGCCGTCGGCGGCGAGCTCGTCGAGCAGCGCCCGCGCGCGGCCGCCGTCCGCGAAATGGGCCATCCCGCGATTGGCCGGATGCGGCCCCGCATCGTAGCGGCGGAAGTCACGCGCGAGCTCCCGCTCGCAGCGGCGCGATCCCGTCGCGTTCTCGACGATCGTCGGCATGTCGATGCCTAAGACGCTGGTCGCCCCGAGCCGGCCCCGCACCCAGCTGAGGATTTCGGCGTCCTCACGCAGGTCCGCGTGCGCTTCGATCAGCCGGCCGCCCGCGTCGAGCGCGGCCAGCCCGGACGGGTTTCGCCGCGACCACGCGAGGTCGAGCCCCAAGAACGTCACGCTACGGTCGAACGCGGCTCCCTGCGCTGCCATCGTCGGGAAGTGACGGCGCGCGATCGAAAACGCCCTGCCCGGCACGCCGAGAGGGCGCCTTCCCGCGCCCGCCGTAGCCAGGCGACGTGTCGAAGAGCCGCGAGCCGCTCCGCCTCGACGTCCGCAAGACGTACAAACTCTACGTCGACGGCGCGTTCGTGCGCTCGGAATCGGGCCGTACCGACGTCGTGGGCGCCGGCAGCGACGATCCCGCCAACGTCGCCCGCGCGTCGCGCGAGGACCTGCGGGCGGCGGTCGACGCGGCGCGCGCCGCCGCCGGACGCTGGGCGAGTCTGGCGCCGTTACAGCGGGGACTGATCCTCTACCGCCTCGCGGAGATGATGGACGCCCGCCGCGGCGAGTTCGTCGAACGGCTACGGCTGGGATCGAAGCTCGACGACGCGGATGCCTTGCGCGAAACGACGGCCGCCATCGACCGCACGCTCTGGTACGCGGGCTGGTGCGATAAGTACGCGGCGGTCCTGTCGTCGCGCAATCCGGTGGCCGGACCGTACTACAACTATTCGACGCCGGAACCGATGGGCGTCGTCGGCGTGGTGGCGCCGGACGAACCGTCGCTGCTCGGCCTCGTGTCGGCGTTGGTCCCGCCGCTGGTCTCGGGCAATACCGTCGTGGCCCTGGCGTCGGAAGCGGACCCCCGCACGGCCGTCGTGCTCGCCGAATGCCTCGCGACGTGCGACGTACCGGCCGGCGTCGCCAACGTCCTGACGGGCCGCCGCATCGAGATCGCGCCGCAGCTCGCGCGCCATGCCGGCGTGAACGCCTTGCAGGCCTTCGGGCTCGACCCGCCGTTCGCGGCCGAACTCGAGCGCCTGGCCGCGGGCAATCTGAAGCGCACGCGCATGATCGGCGCCCCCTCGACGGCCGAATGGTTCAGCACTGAAGCTCAAGACCTCGCGCACGTGGCCGCGTTCGTGGAAACCAAGACGATCTGGCATTCGGCGGGCATTTGACCGAAGCGGACGCGCGCGCCGAGATCGTCGCGTACTGCGCGCTCCTGTACGCGCGGGGGCTGGTGGCGGGCTCGAGCGGAAACGTCAGCATGCGGCTAGCGGATGGGACGATCGTGGTCACGCCGACCCGGACGTCGCTGCGCGCGCTCGCCCCCGGCGACCTCGTCGCCTGCGCCGGCGACGGCACGCCGCTGGCCGGCCAAGGGCGGCCGACCAGCGAGCTGGCGCTGCACGTGGCGGCCTACCGCGCCCGGCCCGACATCGCGTGCGTGATCCACACGCACCCGACGTACTGCGTCGGCTGGTCGAAGACCGGCGCCTTGTTTCCGCTGGACACGGTCGGCGCGATGGAGGTGCTCGGCCCGATCGCCTGGACCCGCTATGCGAAATCCGGCACGCAAGAACTGGCCGACCTCTGCTCGGAGGCGTTGCGCGAGGTCGACACGATCGTAATGGAGCGTCACGGGCTCTCCAGCGTGGCGGCCTCGCTCGAGACGGCCTTCGTGCGCACGGACATCGCGGAGCAGACCGCCCACATCGAGTTCGCAGCGATCGTGCTGCGCGCGTCGAAGACGGCACGTTGATGGAAAACGAACGACCCGACGTCCCCGTCGAAGAGCTGCACGCGGCTGCCGGCGACGCGCCCGGCGCCAAGGAGGCGATCGGCGAATTTCACGCCGAGTACTCTGCCGACGCCCCGGATGCCGGCCGGCTCCAGGAGCACGCGGAGCGCCTGCGCGGCTTCGCCGAGCTGGCCGCTCCATTCGAGCGCTGGTGGCTGAGCCCGCGCGTGCAAGCCTTCGTCTCGGAGCTGAACGCAACCGGCCTCTGACCCGCAGAGGCGCCGGGCGGCCCGGCTCGAATTGGGCGGACCGACCGCTACCTATGCGGAGAGGTGGCAGAGTGGTCGAATGCACTCGCTTGGAAAGCGAGCAGACTGTTACAGGTCTCGGGAGTTCGAATCTCCCCCTCTCCGTCGATACGGACGGCGCGCGCAGGCGCGCCGAGGGCTTGGGCCGTTTTCGGGGAACCGCGGCTTGAAACGAGCGTTCGTCATGTGGGGGCGGTTCTTTGATTCTGCGTTCTTTCGCCGTGGTCGCGGCAGTTGCGATGGCGCTTTGCATGGGGAGTTCCGGACGCGCCGCGGCGGCGCCGACGGGGTTCGCCGAGGCGGTCGAGGCGACCCACCCGCTGGCGTTCTTCCGCCTGGACGCGACCAGCGGAAGCAGCGCGGTCGGTTCGGCCACGTATAACGCGGTCGGCGGCGTCACACCGGCCGCCGGGCCGCCGGTCGGCGAGGGTGCGGAGGGCGCTTTGGCGTTCAACGGCGTCGACGGGTACGTCGATACGACCCAACGCGGCGGCATCGGCTCGGCGGGGAGCTTCCTGATTTGGGTGAACTTGGCGACGCTGCCGGCCAAGGCGCCGCACATTCTGTACGTCGGCGGCGAGTCCGAGAACGGCAACGACTTCGACATCCAGTTCGAAAGCGATAACGCGCTGCACTTCTACACGGCCGCCGGCAGCAACATCAAATACGCGCCCGAACCCGGATCGTTGCTTCACCGCTGGCACATGATCGTGGCGACGCTCGACGTGAATACGAAAGCACGCGCGATCTATTGGGACGGCAAGGCCGTCGCACGCGACACGGGCGGAGGCAAGCCCAACAAGACCTCGGAGTTCTCGCTGGCCGAAAGCAAAGTCTTTACCGGGCGCTTCTTCAGCGGCTCGCTCGATGAAGCGGCTTTGTGGAACCGGGCCCTGACCGCTTCAGAGGTTGCGGCCATCTACGCCGCGACGCTGACGAAGTAGCCTATCGGGCGAAGGCGTTGCGCCACAGCTCGAACGACGCCCGGGCGCTGTGCCGCAGCATCGAGAGACCGTCGACGGCCGGGCGGCCGAGCATCGCCGCCAGCGTCGCCCGGTCCGCGTAGTTGGCATCGATGAGGATGGGCGCGTCCATGACGGCGCGCCGCACCTCTTCGCGGCTCGGGACCGCTTGCGGCGCGAGCGCGGCGAAGACGGCGTCGAGGGGCACGCCCGGCTCGAAAAGGTGGGCGTCGAATTCGTGGGCGACCGCCGCGGCACGCTCGGCGGTGCGGTTCCAGACGAAGACCGCGGCGTCGGCGGCGACCAGCGCCGCGACGGCGGCGCGAGCCGTGGGCCCGGCGCCGAGGACCAGGATCCGGGTTCCGGCGACGTCGCGCAGGCCCGCGTCGGCTAGCGCCCCCAGCGCTCCGATCCCGTCCGTGTTGTAGCCCTCGACGCGCTCGCCGAGAACGAGCGTGTTGACCGATTCCGCGGCCAGCGCCGTCGCGTCGTGCCAGTCGGCGTGCGCGAAGGCCTCGCTCTTGAGCGGCGTCGTCACGTTGAGGCCGACGTAGCCCCGCAGGCGCAAATCCTCGATCGCGCGCACGCCGTCTCCGGCGCTCACGCAAATCGCTTCGTACGAACCCGGCACGCGCTCGGCGTCGAGAAAGCCGCGCTGCAGGCTCGGGCTCGCACTGTGGTTGACCGGATCGCCGATCAGCGCCAGCTTCAGGAAGATCGGTGACGTCACGCGGCGTTCCGTCCCAGGACGACGCGTTCCAGGAACCGCAGGACCCGCGTGCCGAGCCAGTCCTTCGCGACCAGCGGTTCGATCAGAATCGCGTGCAATCCGAGAAACTTCGCACCCAGCACGTCCGTGAAGATCTGGTCGCCGACGACCACCGTTTGCGCCTTGCTCGTGCCCAGCACCGCGAGCGCCCGCGAAAATGCGCGCGGCAAGGGCTTGAGCGCGCTCGGAATCGCCGGGACGCCGAGTTCCGCTCCGACGCGCAGCACGCGGTCGGTGAAATTGTTCGATACCAAACAAATCCGGAAGCCGCGTGCGAGGGCGGCGCCGATCCACGCGGCGTCGGCGGCGGACAGCTGGTCCTCGCCGTACCCGACGAGCGTGTTGTCGAGATCGACGATGATCCCGCGAAAGCCTCGGGCCGCAAGGTCGTCCAGCGAGACGCTGGAGAGCCGTCGGGCATACGCATCAGGGCGAAACACTTGCCCACCGTTGCGCGCACCTTCCCCGCTATCCTCGGAGTGGCCCACAGCCGGTCCACGGCCCCCACCGCGGCGTCCACAACTTTCTCGCCTTCTCGACCGCTCGTTCACCGGTTGTCCCCAAGGAGCTGCCTACTATATCTTGTATGTGGAGCCCTGCGGGTGTACAATATGCCGTACTGAGCGTCGCTATCACCTGCCTCTCTCGAACAGGTGTTCGATCTCTTTCCGCGAAGTATACCATCGAGATGGAGGACCCAATGACGCCCGACGCTGCCGTGCCCCCCGTCTCCCTGCCTGCGGGCCTGGCCGAGCCGGCCTTCGATGCCAACGCCACGCGCGTGCTCAAAGAGCGCTATTTCGCGAAGAAGGCCGACGGCACCGTCGAGTCGCCGCGCGAGTTCCTGTGGCGCGTCGCTTCGGCCATCGCCGAACCCGAGCGGCCGTACGCGAGCTCGCTCGGACGCGATCCGGCCGGCGTCGTCGACGGCGTCAGCCACGCGTTCTACGATATGATGGCCCGTCGCGACTTCATGCCCAACACGCCGTGCTTGGTCAACGCCGGGCGTCCCCTCTCGATGCTCTCCGCTTGCTTCGTGCTGCCGGTGCCCGATTCGATCGAGGGGATCTTCTATAACCTGAAGGCGATGGCGCTGATTCAAAAATCGGGCGGAGGCACGGGCTTCTCCTTCTCGGAGCTGCGCCACCAAGGCGCCGAAGTCCATTCGACGGGCAAGGACGCCTCGGGTCCCGTCTCGTTCATGAAGGTCTTCAACGCCGCGACCGACTCGATCAAGCAAGGCGGCGTTCGGCGCGGCGCCAACATGGGCGTCCTGCGCGTCGATCACCCCGATATCTTCCATTTCATGCGGTGCAAGAAAGAGCTGGACGCGGAGAATCGCGCACTGTGGAACCGCTTCAGCGACACGGGCCGCTACACCGACGTCGAGCTGGCCCATCTCAAGCAAGAACTGCTGCAAACGCAGATCAATAACTTCAACATCTCGGTCGGCGTAACCGACGACTTCATGCACGCCGTCGAAAACGACGTCGATTTCCCGCTGCGCGATCCGCGCACGAAAGCGGTCGTGAAGACGGTCAAGGCGCGCGAGATCTGGGACGCGATCGTCGAAGGCGCGTGGCAGAACGGCGAACCCGGCGTCCTCTTCCTCGACCATCCCGACGTCAACCCGCTGCCCGGCCTCGGGCCGATCCAAGCCACCAACCCGTGCGTGACGGGCGACACGCTGGTCGCCGTCGCCGACGGCCGCGGACACGTGCCGATCGCCGAACTGGCCGCGCACGGCGCCGACGTGCCCGTCTTCTGCTATGACAGCCGCGGCTCCATCACCGTGCGTACGATGCGCCGCCCACGCCTGACCGGGATCCGAAAGGCCGTTCTCAAGCTGCGTCTCGACGACGGCTCGGTGATCCGCGCAACCGAAAACCACAAGTTCCGCTTGCGTGACGGAACGTACAAGCAACTGCGGGATCTCGAGCCCGGCGACAGTCTCAAGATCGTGACGCGCTTCCAGGCTTCGATTAAGGACGTGTTCCCGAACGCGAATCAACGGTCGCAGGACTACTGGTGGATCAATAACGGAAAGGCCGCGAACCGGCTGGAGCATCGGTACATCGCCGAGCATCACTATGCGACGAAGATCCCCGCGGGCGCGGTGGTTCACCATCTCGATTTCAACGCGCAAAACAATCGCCCCGAGAATCTTCGGATCATGTCTAGAGCCGATCACGACGCACTGCACGCCCGGACGATGATCGGCGATGCCAACCCGATGCGTCGTGCGAAGACGTTGTGGTCGCCGGAACGGCTCGCCGCGTACGCGCAGAAACACAGCCTTGCAAACTCCGGGCCGGGCAATCCGCGCTATAGCGGCTGCTCGAACGACGAACTGCGCGAAGCGGCAATGGAACTTACCCTCTCGCACGAGCGCCGGTTTACGGCCAAGGAGTGGGCCGCCTACGCGGCCGCGATGGCGCTGCCGACGCAATTCAGCGGCTGGCGCGCGAACCACCTCAACGGCGGAATCCTCGGCCTCGCAAAGTGGGCTGCAATGGAACTGGGATTCGACCACGCCGATGCGGATCCGCGGGTCGTTCGTCACCTGAGAGAAGCGCTCGACGCCGGCTATGACGCCGCCATCGACGCAAACGGCGTGCTGACGATCGCCAAGCGCTGTGAGGCGTGTGGAGCGGCCTTCGATGTCGCATATGTCAATCGCGAAATCGCGTTCTGCTCTCAGCTTTGCGGAACGGTTGCTGCAAACAAACGGCCCGAAGCGATCGCCAAACGGCAAGCATCACGACGTGTCACGTTACAGCGACATTCCGCGCTGTTGCGCGAGAAGCAACTCGAGACGTACACCGAACTCAAACGCGATCGTGCTGCGGTGCTCAAACGTGATTGGCAGCGACGCTGCGGCGAGCTCGGCATTTCGGCCGAGATTTCGCGAGCCGGCAGTCCGTTTCGCTCGTATGCGGCCTTGCAGGAAGCCGCGTCGACCTTCAATCATCGCGTCGTTTCCATCGAATTCGACGGTTACGAAGACGTGTACAACGGGACGGTCGATGAGTTCCACAACTTCTTCGTCGGCGGCTTCTCCACACCGGCTCGAAACGGAAAAGCGAAGTTCGCATACCTCAACAATCTTCAGTGCGGGGAACAGTTCTTGCACGGATACGATTCGTGCAACCTCGGTTCGATCAACGTGGGCCACTTCTACGACGCGCGCGCGAAGGACGTCGACTGGGAGCGGCTCGCCCAGACGACGGCGCTCGCACTCCGCTTCCTGGACAACGTGATCGATGCGAACGTCTACCCGATCGACGAGATCCGCGACATGGTGACGAACAACCGCCGCGTCGGCCTCGGCATCATGGGCTTCGCCGATCTGTTGATTCAGATGCAGGTCGCGTACGGCTCGCCCGAAGCGGTCGCGTTCGCCGGAAAGCTGATGAAGTTCATCCAGCAGCGCGCCGAGGAGACCAGCGAAACGCTGGCGCGCGAGCGCGGCGACTTCCCCAACAAGCACCTCTCGGTGTGGGCGGACGATCCGCGGCCGCGCCGTAACGCCGCGCTGCTCTCGATCGCGCCGACCGGTACGATCTCCATGATCGCCGGCTGCTCGTTCGGATGCGAACCGTACTTCGGTATGGCCTACACCAAGCACGTCATGAAAGACGCCGAGGGGCGCCCGCAGCATTTATACTACATCGTCCCCTTGTTCGAGGAGATCTCCAAAGACGAGGGCTTCTTCTCCGAAGAGCTGCTCGCCAAGATCGAAGAGAACCGCGGTTCGCTCAAGGGCTTGACCGGCGTACCGAAACACTGGCAAGAGGTGTTCACGGTCGCAGCCGACGTGACCGTCGATCAGCATATCGACATGCTGGCCGCGTTCCAAAAGAACACGTGCAACGCAGTGTCGAAAACCCTGAACGCGCCGAATGAGGACACGCGCGAGAACGTCTCGCGGGCGATCTTCCGCGCCTACGAGGCGGGCTGCAAGGGCTTCACGTACTACCGCGACGGATCGCGCACCGAACAGGTCGTCACCTTCTCGAAGGACGGCGACTTGGCCGACGGCAATCGCGACGTGGCGCGCGCGGCCGCGGAAAAAGCGGAGGCTTCCGTGCCCGCGGTGGCTGCGAACGACGAACTGGATATCGATGCGCTGCTCGCGAAGGCGCACGCGCTACTCGAGGTGAGATAACGTGGACGAAACATCGGTCAAGGCGACGCTGGCGGGCCTGATCGCTCGCGTCGAGGCGCTCCAGGGCGAGAATGCGGAGCTGCGCGCGACGAACGACGCCTGCGCGCAGACCGTCGCGAAGCTGATGACGAGAGTCGAGAACCTGCAGGCGCAGAACCAGGAACTGCGCGGCGCGGTGAAACCCGTCGGCTACCGCCAGCGGCCGCCCGTCTTGCGCGGCCGCACCGTCCAGTCGAACGTCGGCTGCGGACCGCTTTACATCACGCTCAACGAAGACGAGGGCGGCCGCCCGTTCGAGGTCTTCTTCAAGCTGGGCAAGAGCGGCTCGTGCCAACAGTCGTATCTGGAGGCGCTCGGCGTCGCGATGTCGGTCGGTTTGCGCTACGGCGCCGACCCGCAAAAGTTCGTCGAGAAATTCGAGGCGATGCGCTGCCCGAATCCGAAGATGCGCAGCGCCAACGGCCCGACGACGCTCTCGTGCGCGGACGGCATCTCGCAGGGCCTCGCGAAGGCGCTGGCGCTCGCGCTGCCGATCGCCGACGTCAATCCGCGCGGCGAGGCCGACGTCGTGGCGGTAGCCGAACCGCGCGTCACCTATTCGCCCGAGGAGCGGGCCGAGATCGAAGCCAACCATCGCTCGATCGATCTGATCCCACATCCGGCGACCAACGGAAACGGAAACGGAAACGGCGGCGGCTCGCAGCGCAACATGGTGGCCTCGCTGCAGGAACTGCCGGCGCCGAACATCCGTAAGGCCATGATGACGGGCGTGGGGATGTGCCCGAAATGCGGCGGCAACCTGATCTCGCAGGGCGGTTGCATCCAGTGCTTGCAGCAATGCGGCTACGTCGGTAAGTGTTCTTAATTCGGGAGACAGAGCGCTAGCTCGCGCAGACGAGGACGCCATTCACAGCGTCCTCGTCTTTTTATACCTTCATTTGCTCGGCTCGAAGGGATGGTACGATGATACCGATCGACTTGACCGGTAAGGTCGCCCTCGTCACCGGTGCGGCACGCGGCATCGGCGCCGCGACCGCCGAAACGCTGGCGCGCGCCGGGGCGAGCGTCGTGCTCGGCGACGTCTTGTCCGATGCCGTCATCGCGACGTCACGGCATCTCGCGGACGCCGGTTTGCGCGTCAAGGGCGTCGTGCACGACGTCACTCAGGAAGCCGCTTGGCAGACGGTGGTCGAGGATATCGTCGCCGAGTTCGGCGGCTTCGACATCCTCGTCAACAACGCGGGGATCGAGGAGACCGTGTTCCTGAGCGATATCGACGCAAGCGACATGCAGAGGTTGCTTTCGGTCAACGTCGGCGGCACGCTGCTGGGCCACAAGTATGCGATTCGCGCGATGCGGCCGGGCGGTTCCGCCGGCCGCGGGGGCAGCATCGTCAACCTGTCGTCGGTCGCCGGTCTCATCGGCACCGCCGGTCTGGGCGTCTACAGCGCATCCAAAGGCGCCGTCCGTTTGCTGTCCAAGGCCGCCGCGGTCGAATGCGGACGGCTCGGTTTCGGAATTCGCGTCAACTCCGTCCATCCCGGCCTGATCGAAACGGAGATGGGCGATAAGCTGCTCTCGGACTTCGTCGGTCTGGGCGTTTTCCCGGATGCCGAAACGGCAAAACGCGAGTTCACGACGGCGCATCCGATCGGAAGGGTCGGGAAGCCGCACGACGTCGCGTCGGCGATTCTCTTTCTCGCGAGCGATCTCTCCAGTTTCATCACCGGCCACGAGCTGGTCTGCGACGGGGGCATGACGATAAGCTGAACCGCCCGAAGGACTTCGCGCGCACCACCCCAATTCTCGGACCCATGAAGAACGTTTTCGTGATTGAGGTCTTCGCGTGAAATTCGAGAAAGCGTACGTCCCGGCGAACTCCGCGTGGTTCTCGCCCTTTGCCCGGTGGCAGGCCGCCTTTGCCGAAGTGTCGAGTCTCGATCTCGCCGTCGACGTGGCGACGCGCGCCCTTTCCGAGCGCGCCATCGATCCGGGCTCGTTCGGCGTGCTGGTCTTCGGTCAAAGCGTTCCGCAACGCTATAGCTTCTACGCTGCGCCGACGGTCGCCGCGCGGATCGGCGCCCCGGGCATTTCCGGGCCTGCGATCGCGCAGGCCTGCGCGACTTCGGCTGCCTGCGTCGCGTTCGCCGGTGCGGCGGTCGAACTCGGCGAGCCGAACCCGGTCTTCGTACTGACGACCGACCGCACGAGCAACGGGCCGCTGTTGATCTTCCCGCAACCCTCGGCCGCCGGCGGCGCTCCGTCGACCGAGCACTGGATACTCGATAACTTCGCGCTCGATCCGTGGGGCGGGCATTCGATGCTCCAGACGGCCGAGTTCGTCGCCGCCGAAGAGTCGATCTCGCGCGAAGAGATGGACGAACTGACCGCCCTTCGCTACGCACAGTACCGCGACGCACTGGCGAACGACCGCGCCATTCAGCGCCGTGCGATGGTCCCGGTCGAAATCCGGCGCGGAAAAAAGGACCGAACGACGATCGATGCCGACGTCGGGGTCCACGATACGTCGCCCGAAGCGCTGGCGAAACTGCGGCCGGTCATCGAGGGCGGCCGCATCACCTTCGGCATGCAAACCCATCCGGCCGACGGCGCCGCCGGGCTCGTCGTGACGACCAAGGCGCGGGCCCGGGAGATCGCCGGCGGACGCGGCCTCCTGCGGCTGCTCGCAACGGCGTTCGCGCGCGTCGAAAAGGCCCGCATGCCGAAAGCGCCCGTTGCCGCCGCACGCGCGGTCCTGGCCGAGGCCGGGCTGACGATCGCCGACGTCGACGTCGTCACGACGCATAACCCGTTCGCGGTGAACGACGTCTACTTCTCGCGGGAAATGGGCTTCGACCCGGCTCGCATGAATCCGTACGGCTCGAGTCTCGTGTGGGGCCACCCGCAGGGACCCACGGGCTTGCGTTCGCTCGCCGAACTGACGCTCGCGCTCGAAGCGCGCGGCGGCGGGGTGGGTCTGTTCACCGGTTGCGCCGCCGGCGATTCCAGCGGGGCCGTTCTCGTGCGCCTGGACGGCTGACGCCGTCGTTTCCAAGCCCTCACGAGCCGGCCGAGTCGACCGTCAACGGCGTGCGGCGCGGCTTCGGTACGCCGGTGTCGCGCGGCGCCGGCGCCGGCGTCTCCGGCGGCGGGAAGGTCTCGAACGGCCCCGCGCCCGGCGTCCACGGGCCGGACGGCGCGAGCGTCGATACCGGATCGGGCGTCAACGCAACCCGTAGCGTCTTGGTCGCGGCGTCGTAGTCGACGTCTCCGCCGAGAGCGCGGGCGGTGACGGCCAGCGGGATAAAGGCCTCTCCGCCGCGGAGGTACGGCGCGATGGGCAACGACTCGGCGGCCGGGCCGCGGCGAGCGATCCGCGATCCGATCGAAACCGTGAAGGACCGCCGTCCACGCTCGAAGACGATTCGTAAGCCGTTTTCACGGGTTTCGATCCGCTCCGCGATATCGCTTAGGTACGGTTCGATCGGCGCGACGACGACGCCGCCGCGCAAACGAGCGGCCACCGTACCGTCGACCAGCCGGCCGTCGATCAGCACCGTGACGATCGCGGCGATCATACGGAACGGCGCGTGCGCCGGCTGATCGAAACCTTCCGCCTGGCGGGCCTGGGGTACTCGCGCGACGGCTGCGGCTTTCTCGCGCAGGCGATCGCTTTCAACGCGATCTTCGCGATCTTTCCACTCGCCATCCTGATCGTCGCGGTGTTGGCTTTCCTGTACGGCGATGAGAGCGGGCAAACTCGCGCGGCCGCGCTGATCTCAACCCTCGCGCCCAGCGTGAAGGGCATTCTCACCGAGAACGTCGCGCACGTGGTCGCCTTCCGCGGGCCGTCGGGCGTCCTGGCCCTGATCGCGCTCTTGTGGTCCGGCAAGAATCTCTTTCAGGGGCTCGCGTACGCGCTCAACCGGGCGCTGAACGTCCCGCAAGGGCGTCCGCTGCTGTTCGATATCGTGGTCGCGATCGTGATGGTCCCCATTCTCGGCATCCTCTTCACCGTCGCGACCGCCGTCCCGCTCGCTATCTCCTTCGTCGTGGTGTACGGCGGGTTCCGCGACGCGGCCGTACTGACCCAAGTCGCGGGCTACGGAGCGAGCGTGATCTTAATTTTCGCCGTCACGATGGTTCTCTATACGTACTTGCCGAATCGTCGCGTACGGCCCACGTTCGGCATACCCGGTGCCGTCTTCGTGACGATCGCCTGGGAAATCGCGCAGATCGCTTTCGCGGTTTACTCGACACACGTCAACTTCCAACTCGTCTACGGCGCCCTCGCGACCTTCGCTCTGCTACTGGTTTGGTTTTACTACATGGCAACTATCTTTTTATTCGGTGCGGAACTAAGCGCCGAATGGTCGACGCGAAACCCATGATCCGCATCTTCCGCATCGTCGCAGCGCTAGCGCTTGCCTTAGCCGTCTTCGGCGCTTCGCCCGATCCGTATCCCGCAGCGACGGTCGTCGTCTACCCGCTGACGGTCGCCGGCGGCGGCGACCCCAACGGTGAAGTCGGCAGTAACATCGCGCTGCTGCTCTCGAATAAGCTCGCCGACCTCGGAGGCCTGAACGTCAAACCGTTCACGCCCGGCACGACGCGACCGGAGTATCTCGATGCGGCCCTCAAGCTCGGCGCCGACTACTACGTGACCGGGTATATCACCCCGGTCGGCGCCGACGTATCGGTGATCGTGCAAGTCGTCTCGACGTACAGCGGGAGCGTGGTCTACAGCACGACCGCCCTCGCGCACACGTTCGCAGACGTCGTGAGCCAAGCCGACGTCGTGCGGGCGGCGATCTTGCGCCACGCGGGTCGCGGCTTTGCGGCCCTCGATGCCCCCGCGCCCGCTCCCACGTCGACGAATGGGACGATCGCCGGCAAGAACGGCGTCAACCTCACGAAGGCCTTGAGCCGCCACAGCCACGGCGGCCCCGCCGCGAGCCCGTCACCGGGTCCCAGCGCCGGGCCGCTACGCACCGGCAGGGCGCTCGTCTTGCAGGTCGGAGGCGACGCCGACCCGCAGGCGCGCACGTACGCAGCGTCGGCGCTCGCGCTCGCGCTCCACAGCGATGGCGTGGAAGGCGGGCTGCTGCCGGTCACGGTCGAGCAAGGAATCGCGCACGCAGGCCAGCTCTGTTCGGCAAATGCCGGCTCGAGCGCGCTCTACGCGCCGACCTTGGTGCTGCAGCACGACGCTGCCGGCGCTGCGAGCGTGCAGCTCGACGTCACCGCGTACGACTGCAAGGCGACTCCACTCGGCCGGCAGACCGCGGTCGCTCCCGTTCCAGCCCGCGGTGGCGTCGACTCGGCGATCGACCAAGCGACGAGCAAAGTCGCCGCCGGTTTCCTGAAGAGCACCCTCTAAAGGCGCGCGCTCCGGCTACAGCAACCCGTCGGGCAAGCTCGCGACGATCGTTCCGGCCTGCAGATCGATCCCGCGAACGAAGGCTTTGACGAGCGGCACGAGCGCGCGCGCGTCGCCGACGACCAAGCAGTCTTGCGCCGGAAAGTGCTGCACGGCGACGACGCGGCCGAGTTCGCGGCCGGACTCGTCGAGCAGCCGCAATCCGACCAAATCCGCGTCCAAATACTCGTCGGGACCGAGTTCCACGTCGCCGCGTTCGGCGTAGAGTTCGGCTCCGGCCAGGGCGCGCGCCGCCTCGGGCGTGTCGATTCCCTCGAACGCGAGCAGCAGTTTCTCGTGATGCCGCCGCGCGCTGCGGCAGCGCAGTTCGCGCGCGTCGGGACCGGCGCCCAGGGCGTAGCGCCGGCCGGCGGCGAACGCGTCCTCCGCTTGCGGCGCGGGCCGGCATTTCAGTTCGCCGCGCACTCCGAAGACGCCGGTCAGCCGGCCGACGACGGCCTTCACCTCCGGCGTGCGCCCGGCTTATTCGTCCCGAGCCGGATCTTCGAGCGGAGCGGCCTCAGCCGCCGGCGTCTGCGGCGCGTCGTCCACATCGTCCTCGTCGGGCTCGTCGTCTTCTTCCGCATCGACGATATCCACCGTCACGCGGCCTTCGGCGCCGGCTCTCACGATCGTGCGAAGCGCTTGAGCCACGCGGCCGCCGCGGCCGATCACCTTGCCGAGATCGTCGGGGTCCACTTCCAATTCCAGCACGGCGCCGCGCGCGTCCGGATGGAGCTCCACGAAGACCGCCTCGGGCTTGCTGACCAGCTTTTTCGCCAGAAACGTTAGGAGTTCGACCGCACGGGGGTGCGCGATCTCCGCGGGCAGCGGATCGCGCTTCGCCGCTTCGTAGCGGCGGCGCGGACCGCGGCCGCCCGGCGCGGGGGCGCGCTCGGCCACGCCTTCGTCCTCGGACGAAGCGCCGCGCGGGCGCCGGCGCGCGGGCCGTTCGTCCTCGGGTTCGATTTCGTCGATGATCGTCTCGCCGGTCGCGATCTTACGCGCGCCGAGCGTCGACCGGCGCTCTTCGTCGTCGGCCGCTTCGTCGCCGAAGAGCCCAAACTCGTCGTCGAAGGCGCTCATCGCTTAACCCCCGCCCTTTTCGCTCTTGGGACGCCGCTTCGTCGCCGGGATCGGGCCCCGCTCGACGAGACCCCGTTCGGCCAGGAGCCGCCGCACCGGATCGGACGGCTGCGCGCCCTTCGCCAGCCACACCTTGACCTTGTCCTCGTCGATCACCACGGTCTTGGGCTCGGTCCGCGGGTTGTAGTGGCCGAGGATCTCGATGAAGCGTCCGTCGCGCGGCGAACGCGCGTCGCTCACGACGAAACGGTACGTAGGTTGTTTTTTCGCGCCCATCCGGCGCAGTCGAATCTTGACCATATCGGTTCGTGCTCTTTCCTGTTGCTTGGTGACCCGTCGCGCACGGCGGCGGAAAATCGTGCGGCCCTAACGCCCGCCGAGGCTGGGCAACGAGGGCATGCGCCCGCGTTTGCCGGCGCCCATTTGTTTCATCATCTGCCGGGACTGCTCGAATTGTTTGACCAGCCGGTTGACCTCGGCGACCTGCGTCCCGCTGCCGTTCGCAATGCGGCGGCGGCGCGAGGCGTTGAGGATCTCGGGGCGACGCCGCTCCAGCCGCGTCATCGAGCAGATGATCGCCTCGATGCGATTGATGTCGCGCTCGTCGATCTCGAACTCTTTGGGCAGCGCTTTCGACATGCCGGGGATCATCTTGATGATATCGGTCATCGAGCCCATCTTGCGCACCGCTCGCAGTTGCGCTAAGAAGTCGTCGAGCGTGAACTCGTTCTTGCGAAACTTCTGCTCGAGCTCTTTGGCCTGTTCGACCGAGTAGACGGTTTGCGTCCGCTCGATCAACGTGAGCACGTCGCCCATCCCGAGGATGCGCGACGCGAGCCGGTCGGGATAGAACGGCTCGAGCGCCGAGAGCTTCTCGCCCACGCCGACGAACTTGATGGGCGCGCCCGTGATCCGGTAGATCGAGAGCGCCGCGCCGCCGCGCGCGTCGCCGTCCATCTTCGTCAAGATGATGCCCGTGACGCCCAAGCGCTCGTTGAAGCCCTTCGCGACCGCGGTCGCTTCCTGGCCGGTCATCGCATCTGCGACGAACAGAATCTCTTTGGGCGCGATCGCGGCTTTGATCTTGTCGAGTTCGACCATCAGCTGCTCGTCGATCTGCAAGCGCCCGGCCGTGTCCACGATGACGGTCGGCACCCCGAGCCGTTTGGCTTCCGCGACCCCATGCCGCGCGATCGCGACCGGGTCGCCCGACGTCTCGCTGTACACGGGCAAATCGATCTGCTTGCCGAGCGTCTGCAATTGCGCGATGGCGGCCGGCCGGTAAACGTCCGCAGCGACCAGCAGCGTGCGCCGGCCCTGTTCCTTCAGACGCAGCGCGAGCTTACCGGCGTGCGTGGTCTTGCCCGAACCTTGCAGTCCGACGAGCATGAAGACCGTGGGCGGCGCGTCGCTGAATTGCAGGCGCGCCTGCGCGCCGCCCATCAGCGAAACCAGCTCGTCGTGCGCGATCTTGATGACGGACTGGGCCGGCGTCAGCGATGCCAGCACGTCCGCGCCGACCGCCTTGTCCTTGACGGCCTTGACGAACTCCTTGGCGACCGACAGGTTGACGTCGGCCTCGAGCAGCGCGATCCGAATCTCGCGACCGACCTCGTTGACGTCGGACTCCGTCAGCCGCCCGCGATTCGCCAGACGCTGGAAAATCGCGGTGAGGCGTTCGCCTAAGGCTTCAAGCAAGGGACGGCTATCGCTCCATTACGATTTGGGCGCCGTCTCGTCGATCTTGGCTACCGCATCGCCGACCGTCTTGATCTTTTCCGCTTCTTCGTCGGGAATATCGATATTGAATTCGGTCTCGAAGGCCATGACGAGTTCGACCTGATCGAGCGAATCCGCGCCGAGGTCGTCGGTGATCGAGGCCTCGAGCGTCACTTCCGCGTCGTCGACGCCGAGCTGCTCGACGATGATTTTCTTAACCTTCTCGAAGGTGGTAGCAGTGGTATCGGTCATGGATCTCCTACACGCGCCAGCGCGCCGTTACATCAAAAAGCCGCCGTCGACCACGATCGTTTGACCGGTAACGTAGCGGGCGGCATCCGAGCATAAGAAGGCGACGACCCCACTCACGTCCTCCGGGGTCCCCGCTCGTCCGAGGGGTATCGTTTCGAGATAGTGCGCGCGAGCCTGCGCGGGCATCGATTCCGTCATTGCAGTTTCGATGAGACCCGGCGCAACCGCGTTGACTCTTACGTTCCGCGGGCCCAATTCCTTCGCTACCGACTTCGCCAACCCGAGCAAGCCTGCCTTAGCTGCGCTATAGGCGGCCTGTCCGGCGTTGCCGGCGATGCCCACGATACTGGAGACCAGAACGACCGAGCCGGAACGCTGTTTCATCATCGGGCGAGCCACCGCCGCCAGCAGGTAGTACGCCGACTTGAGGTTGACGTCGAGCATGCGGTCGATGTCGGCGGCCTTCCCGCGAACGATCAGCCCGTCCACGGCTTGCCCGGCGTTGGCGACCGCAATGTCCAGGCGGCCGAACTCCGCGAGCGTGCGCGCGACGAACGCGTCGACGGCGGCGGGCTCCGAAACGTCGGCGGTCAGCGTCAGCACGCGAGCGCCGGGCCGAGCTTCCGCGACGGCCGCAGCGGTCGCATCGAGCGCCGCGGCGTCCCGCCCGACCAGCGCCACGTCGGCGCCGGCGCGTGCCAGCTCCACCGCGATCGCGCGGCCGATACCGCGGCTGGCGCCCGTCACGAGCGCCTTCTTCCCGGCTAGCGTCATGCGGTCGCCGTCGCCCCGAGCGTAACGGCAAGCTTCTGCAGGCCCTTCTCGTCGCCGACGTGGATGGCCGGCGGGGCGTTGGGCAGGCGTTTTGCCAGCGGCGCGAGCACGGCCGAACCGCCGAATTCCACGATCAAGTCCAGTCCTTCCGCGACCAGACGTTCCGCGGTCGCGTGCCAGAGTACCTCGTGCGTGAGGGATAGGATCAGGTTCGTACGGATCGTGGCGAGGTCGCGATAGGGCTGCGCGTCGACGTTCGAGACGACCGTGAATCGCGGCAGCGCAAGCGGCGTGCCCTCGACGAACGGCGCGAAGCGGGCGCACGCCGGCTCCATCAGTTCGCTGTGCCAGGCGCCCGAAACGTTGAGCGGGATGACGCGCTTCGCGCCCGCGGCGACGGCCAGTTCGCCCGTCCGGACGACCGCGTCGCGGTCGCCGCTGACCACGATCTGGCCCGGGGCGTTGAAGTTCGCCAGCTGCACGCGTCCGAGGCTGCGCGCCGCGGCGGCCGCCGCTTGCACGCGCTCGGCGTCCAGCCCGAGAATCGCCGACATCGCGCCGACTGCGAGTTCGGCAGCCGCCTGCATCGCGAGCCCGCGCTCGCGGACGAGCGCCAGCGCGTCCTCGAACTCGAGCGCCCCCGCCAGCGTCAGACTGCAATACTCGCCGAAGGAGTGTCCCGCGCTCGCGACCGCGCCCAGCGTATCGCCGGCAGCGGCTGCCAACGCGTAGTTGACCGCGTAAATCGCGGGCTGCGCGTAGCGGGTCTCGCGGAGCTTTTCGTCAGGACCCTCGCGGACGATCGCGAGCAGATCGTAACCGAGCACCCGCTCGGCGCGGCGGAAGAGATCGGCGGCGACCGGATAGCGCTCGACAAGCGCCCCGCCCATGCCGACGTTCTGCGACCCTTGACCCGGAAAAACGACCCCGACCCGCATCACGCGCTCCACCGCCAGGCGATCGAGCCCCACGAAAGACCGCCTCCGAAGCCCGTGAACAGAATCAGGTCGCCGTCCCGCAAGACGTCGCGGTCGATCGTCTCGGACAGCGCGATCGGAATCGAAGCGGACGAGGTGTTCCCGTAGTGTTCGATGTTGACGACGATCCGCTCGCGGGGGACGTCCAGGCGCTTCGCGGCAGCCTCGATGATGCGCAGGTTCGCCTGGTGCGGGATCAGCCAGTTGACGTCGTTCGTCGTCAGGCCCGCTCGCGCCAGCACGACCCTCGACGTCTCGACCATCTTGTTGACGGCATACTTGAAGATCTCGCGGCCGGCCATCTGAACCTTGTTTTCGCGGTTGTCGAGGGCTTCGTGGGTCATCGGATGGCGCGAACCGCCGGCCTTCACGCAGAGCAGCTCGGGATTGCTGCCGTCCGCTCCCAGTTCGCAGGTCAGAAAGCAATCGGCATCGATCGACGTGCGCTCGACCACTGCCGCCCCGGCTCCGTCGCCGAAGAGAATGCTGGTCGTGCGGTCCCGGAAATTCATGATGTGCGAGAGCGTCTCGACACCGATCACCATCACGCGCCGGAAGACGCCCGAGCGCACGAAACTCGCCGCGATCGGCAAAGCATAGATGAAGCCGCTGCAGGCGATTTCCATGTCGAACGCCGGCTTGCCCACCGCGCCCAAGTTGTACGCGACGATGCAGGCGGTGGCCGGGAACTGATAGTCCGGCGTCACGGTGGCGACGATGAAACAATCGACGTCGGCGGCGGTCAGCCCGGCCCGGTCCAGCGCGTGCTGCGCGGCCCGCGTAGCCAGGTCGCTCGAGGCCTGCTCGTCGCTGGCGTAGCGGCGCTCCCGCATCCCCGTCCGCGAAACGATCCACTCGTCGGAGGTATCGAAGAGGCGCTCGAAATCGGCGTTGCCCATCACCCGGTCCGGCACGTAGTGCCCGACGCCTGCAATCCGGGATCCGAAAGGCCCGCGGGCCTCGACGTCCACCAAGCTATTGATGGGTATGGCCGGCGTGCTCGTCCTTTGGCTCGATCACCTGGCGACCATCGTAGTAGCCGCAGGCCGGGCAAACGAAGTGCGGTCGCTTGGGCTGGTGGCACTGCGAACACTCGACCGCCGTTACGGGGTTCAGCTTCCAGTTCGCGGCGCGCCGGCTGCGCGTCTTCGAACGAGGGGTCTTCCATTTGGGATTTGCCATGTGTTCCTATTTCTCCGGATGCGCGCAGCGGCAACCGCCGTCGCGTTTCTGCCCGCACTCCACGCAGAGCCCGCCGCATCGATCGTCGCAGAGGAGCGCCATGGGAAGGGCCGAGTCGATCGATTGGCGCGTAAGGTCCTGAAGGTCGAGCTCGTCGCCGACCAGCACGTTGGTCTCGCCGAGCGGGTCATCGCGTTCGCTGCTTGGATCGAAGCGTTCGTCGATTTCCAAGTGCAGCGGTAAGCGTACGCCGTCGAGGCAGCGGGCACATTCACCCTCAGTCACTGCGTCGATGGTGCCCTTCAGTTCGATTCCACGACCGACGCGACGGATCCGTAAGGCGACGCCGGCGGGCGATGGGAAACGGAAGGAGGCGAATTCCGGTAGGGTGACCGCGTCGCGAACTTCGAGTTCGCGACCGGCGTGGAGGACCGCGCCCACATCGATGTTCGTGCGCCTGTCCTTCATTCCGTCGGTTCCCATGTGGTCGAGGAGGTACGCGTGCGTCCGCGCTGGCCGGCCGGCGCCGGGACCCTCGAGGACAACCCCCCTATTCTAAGGTGCCCCTCCCCTCTTGTCAACGCGCCGGCTCGACGCGATAGGCAAGCCGCAGGGGGATTTCACTCATGACCGGCCTCACGGGGATCAGGTACGGCGCCGAGATCGCGACGGCGGCCGCTGCCCACGGACTGGACCCGCAGCTCCTGGCCGCCGTTGCGGCTCAAGAGACGGGTGGCCCGGGCAGCAATTCGGGGAACAACATCGTGGGCGACGGCGGCCACGGCCGCGGCCTCTTTCAGATCGACGACCGCTCCTGGGCGTTCGCCTCGACGCCCGCGGCGATGGACCCGGCGGCGAACGCCGACCAGGCCGCGTCGATCCTGGCCGGCGACCTGTCGCGCTACGGCGGCAACGTGAAGGCGGCTCTTTCGGCCTACAACTCCGGTTCTCCGACGGCGACCGGAACGCAGACGGTCTGGCCGGACGGCGCGAACCTCGGATACGCCGACTCGGTACTGCGCCACTACGCGGACCTCGGGGGCGACGCGCAAGCGCAACTGGTTGCGGACAACCGGCAGACGCAGGCCGACGTCGGAGCACTCGCGGCCCTCGGCGCCGCCCAGGCACCCGGCGCGACCGCTTCGAAAGCGGGACCGCGCCGAGCGCGCCGGCCACGAACGCCAATTCGAGCAGCACGGCCTCGTCGGCGGCATCCGCCGGCAACACGGCCGCGATGACGTCGCTGCTCTCCACGCTCCAGTCGGCCGCCGCTCCGCCTCCGCAGCAACCCGCGCGCGATACCTCGGCGGCGCAAGCGGCCAACGCCGTCGGCGCCCGCGCGGACGACGCGATGGCCGGTCTCGTCGACGACGGCAACGTGTTCGACGACGGTTCCGCAGACGACTAGACCCACCACACACGCGCTTCGGGGAGACGACCACACCGACATGGGCAACATTCTTGGCAGCATCTTGGGCGGAATCACGGGCGCCGCGACGGGGCTCCTGACCGGCGGCCCCGTGGGCGCCGTGACGGGAGGCGTCAACGGCTTGGTGAGCGGGGGCAACAGCCCGAGCGGACTACCCAACATCAGTTCCAGCACCGACCCGACCCTCGCGCTGACGCAAGGGGCCGACCAGGCCTACGAGTACGAGACGCTCATGCTGAACATGGAAGAGATGCGTCACCAAGTCGAGATGCAGATCCAGTCGCAAGAGTTCAACGACGTCCAGGACGAGAAATCCGAGCAGATGCGCGAGATGAACACGCTGCGCGAGGTCTCCATGAAACAGCGCGAAGCCGACGACAAGATCGTCAAAGAGTTCATCAAGACCTCGGGCGGCGAATAGCCGTGCTCGCGCCGATCGGCGGCGACACGGTCGTGCCGCCCGTCCCGCGGCCGATCCCGAGCCCCGTCGCCCCCGCCGCGCTCGACGATACAGCCGAGAGCAGCTTCGACTCGACGGCCGGCCTAGCCGAAGCCCTGTCCCGCCGGGCCGCCGTGTTCCTGCTCGTGCAGCAGTCGCAGCAGCAGCGGCTGCAGGCCCGTCTGGACCGCATCAAGGCCCAATTCAACGCCACCCAGGAGGAGCGCGCGGAGATGCTGCGCGAGATGAACGCCCTGCGCGATATGGCCCTCGAGCAGTCGAAGAAAGACGACGAGGTTCTCAAGAAATACATCGCCATGATCTGACGCCCGGAAAGGAGCGCCGTAGCGGCGATGGAATCAGAGAGGTCGCGATTCGGCCGAAAGCGCCGGGCGCGGACCCCCGCGGGCCATTAGCTCAGTTGGTTAGAGCGCATGCTTGATAAGCATGAGGTCCCTGGTTCGAGACCAGGATGGCCCACCAGCGGTTCGTCGCCGCCGGTCGGCGCGCGCGAACTACCGCGTGAGCTTGAAGACGGTCCCGAAATCTTCCATCGGCGAGCCCGAGGTCGTTCCGTAGATCGAGCCCGCGGAGTCGAAGATCAGGGCGGCGTTGGGGCCGTCTCCGCCGGCACCGCCTTTGAAATCGGCGAGTTCGGTTTCGATCCACGTGTGCTGTCCGGGCGAGGGCGGCGAGAGCTGGAACGCCATGCCCAGACCCGACGAGCCGCCCGAGAACGCCGTTCCATACAACGCGCCGGCCCTATCAAAGATCAGCGTGCCGTGCGGTACGGCTCCGTCCTTGCCCTCACCGAAGTTGTGCAAGACCGTTTCCATCCATGCGTGCTGCGTCCCCAATGACCCTGCGAGCACGAATACGGTACCTTCGAAGAACGATCCGCCGAGCACGGTGGTCGCGTAAACGTTGCCCTTCGCATCGAGGATCGGCGCGGCATAGGGATTGCCGCCGTCGGTGGTTCCCGAGAACGTGTGCAGCAGATGGAAGTTCCACTTCTTGCCGGCGGGCGTGAGCGCGAAGGCCGTCCCGGCAAACGCGCGCGGGTCGCCTCCGAGATACGTCAGGCCGTACAGCGCACCGGTCGGGCAACCCCGATAATTACCATCACCGGTCGTGATACCGAAGAGATTTCCGACCTTATCGGATATCAAGGCGCCGTAGGGAAACCTTCCGTCGAGTCCACCCGTGAGACTGTGCAGGACGCGGGTCGTATAGGCGAGCTGACCCTTGACGGGCGGGATGACTTCGAAGATCGTGCCGAAGCCGTCGTAAACCTCGTTACCGATTCTTCCGAATCCGTACGAGCCCCCCGCGGTCGCCGTGCCGAAGAGCACGCCGCCGGGGCCGAGCAACAGACTGCCCCACTCGAGTTGTCCGTCGGGCTTGTCGGTGAAATGATGTAAGGTCGTCGTGTTCCAAACCGTGCGCGGGAACGCGAGCGGCGCGTTCGAGAGCGCCGCGGCCGCTAGCGGTGAGGCGGTTGCGAACGTTCGCAGGAGCTCGACGTACAGATGCGCGGACCGTGTCGACGAAAAGTCGACGTGAAACCCGGCGGGCAAACGATCGTTCAGTCTGCTACACCGCTCTCAGGTCAGTACCCCTATGGGACGGTCGCGATGTCCGACGGCACGCTCTGGGCGCTCGAAAACTACAGCTCGAATGGTACGCAGATGCAAGTGTATACGATCGATTCCAATAGCCCGCTCGTGACCACCGTTCGTCGATAGGCGTTTTCGTTGCGCGACAAGGCGTTGTGCGCGCATGATTCTCCTTGGCCGGGCTACAGCTGACTGCGCTCGGGAGAGGCACCTTTATTCTGGCGCTCGGAGCGGGAGCGCCCCTCCGGACACGACGAGCGTCGCATGCCACGGCAGCGCGAGATAGTACGTGCGGTCTTCAGCAGCGAGGGCTTCCAGCCGCTTGGAGAGCACCTCGCGCGCGCGACGGCGACAAAATTCCGAAGCCGACGGATCTTCCGCACGCGCAAAGGCATCGGCGCAGCGATTGAGTATCTCGGGCGCGAGCGCGATCCCGTCCGGGTCGGCCTCGACCAGCGCCAGCGCGCCGCGTGCGTGAACGGCTCCGTCGGCGGGGTCGCTTTCGGCGCCTGCGGCTCGAGCGAGGTCGTGAGCGAGCACGGCGGTCCGATTCAGTCGCCGATTGATCGTGATCGCCTCGCGCAGATGGGCGAGACCCATGGCGTTCCGGCCGGCGGCGATCTCGGCCGCACCCAAATCACCCAGGGCCAGCGCCGCGTGACCGTCGCTCGAAAGCTCGCGCGCGATGGCGAGCGCCTCTTGCTGTAGACGCAGCGCTTCGTCGACCCGGCCGCTCGCCAGCATCGCGCAGCCGAGATTGCTGGCGGAATAGTAACGCGAATCGTCGGCGCCCGTACGTTTGGCGGCTGCGTAGAGACCGCTCAGAATGTCGGCCGCTTCGCCGATTCGGCCGATCTGGAACAACGCCGATGCACGGTTGTTTTGCGTGTGGTGCGAGAACGCAGTCGCTCCGATCGATGCGTAGATGGCGTCGGCCGTGTCGAGTTCCTGCAAGGCACGCGTGAGTTGCGAGAGTTGCTGGCACGCGGTACTGCGCACGAGCGCGGCGTGGCCTTCCATGAGCCGGTCTCCCGCCGCGCGCGCCAAGTCGCTGACGCGCTCCGCGGCGTGTAACGTGGCGATGGGGTCGCGCCGATGAGACGGTATCACGGCGCGAACGTACCAGTAGTCGATCGCCATCGCCGGATCGTCGAGCGCCATGATGCGCGATTCGAGCTTGGCGGCGAACGCGAACGCTTCGTCGAGGAGCCCCTGCCGAACCATGAGACGCGCGACGCACATCGACATCCGCAGTTCGTCGCGCGCCATCCCGCACGCCGCAAAACGCGCTTCCGCATCCTGCGCGTGGGCGAACGCGTCGAGGTAGCGCTCGCGCAGCGTGTCGTTGCGAGCAGCCACATCGGCGATCCGGGCGCGGCGCAGCGAAGTGCCGTCGTCATAGCGGCGTACGGCGTCGGCAGCTGCGAGCCGTGAGGCGTTGTCGCCGCTAATCTCCTCGATCTCGAACGCCGCCAGCGCGGCGTCGAAGCGCGCCTCCTCGTCGAGGGCCTCGACGGCTTGGCGTAGCAGAGCGACGTCTTCGCGCAATACGTCGATGGGCGCGCGCCGTAGGTTGGCGGCGATGCGAATCTCGAGCAGGCTGCGCCGCAGCTCCGGCTCGATCCCCGGCTGCAGGCCGCTCGTTGCCAGCGACGCGGCTTCATCGCGTGCGTACGCGGCGAGCGAAGCCCGCGCCGCCCGCGCGTACGCTTCTGCCGCGCGCCGGGCCTCGCCGGCCCCGGCCCAATGCCGAGCGATCTCCGCGTCGTAGGCAACGCCGGCCGCGCGAGACTCGAGGACGCGGGCTGCGATCCGATGGATCAGCCGCCGGTCGCGGGCGTCGGCCGATTCGAGAACCGCCGCGTGCACGAGGGCATGACTGAAAGCGTATCCGCCGCGCTCGTACGCCGCGGTCGAACGGATGAATTGCCGCTGCGAGAGTTCCGCGAGCCGATCGATGAGGGTTCCGTCGTCCCAACCGGCTGCCTTACCGAGAAGATCGAGATCGAACGTTGCGCCGCAGACGGCAGCGACCTTTGCCAACAGCTGCGCGCCGGCCGAGCAGCGGCGCAGCCGCGCGCCGACCACTTCGCGGATCCCGCCGCTCACCGCGTCGCCCCGTTCGGCGTCGTCGCGTACGAGCTCGGTGAGAAACAGCGGATGGCCCTCGCTGCTCCGTGCGAGGCCGCGCGCACGTTCGTCGCTGATGGGCGGCCTCGCGCGGCCGAGAAGATCCAGCGTTTCGGCATGGCTCAAACGGCCCAAACGAACGGCATCCGCCATGCGCGCGCTGCACATTTCGTGGACGACGGCCTCGCTGCTCGGGTTGTCGCCCGATCGATAGGTTCCGACCACCAAGATCGGGCTGTTGCGCAGCCGCGCGGCCAAGAATCGCAGCGCATCGAACGAACCCGCTTGGGCCCAATGCAGGTCCTCGAGCACGATGACCGTCGGGCGGCCGCGCGCAACCGCGGCGGCGAACCGTGCGAAAGACTCGAACAGCCGGGTGGCCTCCCGTTCGGCCGGCAATGGCGTCCGGACGCGGAGGGGGGTGCGAATCCCGATCTCCGGCACGAGCTCGGTAAGCTCCGCGAGCCAAACGGCGTCGATTTCCAGCGCCGGGATGAAGTGCGCGGCCTGCCCGAAGGCGGCCAGCAACGCTTCGTACGGCCGCGCCTCGGGGCTCGCCGTCGAACCCCGCAATATGCGGCCCCCGGTGCCCACCGAACGTTCCAAGAACTCCGCGACGGTGCGGGTTTTCCCGATTCCGGCCTCACCGCCGACGAAGACAACCGTCCCTTTTCCCGCGCAAGCCGCCGCCCAGGCTCCTTGTAACGCGTCGAGCGCGGCGCGCCGCCCCGTGAACGGCAAGAGCCCGGCCGCGAGCCCTGTCGGGGAGCCCGGCGGGACGACGCCGGCGTCGGGAGCGACCGGCAGAGGTTCGCCGCGTAGGACGATGTCGCGCAGGGCCGCGGTCTCCGGCATCGGATCGATGCCCATCTCGACGCGGAGACTGCGCGCGAAACGATCGAATTCGCTCAAAGCACCGGGTCGGTCTCCCATCGCGTAGCGGATCGAGATCATCCGCCGGACGATATCTTCGCGAAACGGCTCGTCGGCGAAGATGCGCCGTGCGTACGCCAAGGCGCGATCGAAGCGGCGGGCTGAGAATTCGATACCGATCAACTCGGTCAGCGCCGCGTGGAAGCGTGCGCGCAGACGCTCGCGCTCGATCAGCACGTGCGGTTCGTCGGCCGAGGCCGCAAAATCGCCGCCGTACAGTTGCACGGCCGCGGCGAGATCGCCGTCGCGATCGATCGCGTTCTCGAAGGCAGCGACGTCCGTCTCGACCGCCGAGTGCCGGAACTCGATGGTACCCGCGTCGGTAACGACCCAAGATTCCGCGGCCTGCGGCAACTGACCGCGCAGGTGATTGAGATTGCGGCGCAGATTCGAACGCGCCGTTTCTTCGTCGTCGTCCGGCCAAAGAGCGAACGCGACGCCGTCGCGCGGTTGCGCGCCCGGCGACGTGAACAGGTACGACAGCAAGGCTAGGGTACGACGCTGCCAGGCGATGGCGACGATCCGGCCGTCGACCGACAAGCGAGGCAAGCCGAGCATTTGGAGCTGGATCGGCATCGATTGCCAATCTAGCACAGCCGGCGTTCCCAGACTATTCCCAGGAACAGGGTACTTCCAGCGGACAAAAGTGGGACGCCGGTCGCGTATCGTTAAAGCGTGGAATCGACTCCCGCCGCCCGCTTGCCTGCCGTCTTCATCATCCGCATCTGGTTCGAGCGCGGGTCCGCCGATGATTCGCGGCGCGGATACGTCCAGCACGTCGCGAGCGGGAGCCGGCGCTATTTCCGTGAGATCGCCGAGGCTGCCGACTTCATCGCGGTTCTGAGCGCGCCGCAACCGCAAGAAAGCGCGGACTCGCGCGAGGACGATGATGCTTGACCGGCACGGAGAAGCGGCGGCGGCTCGGTCGGCTCAAGGGTGCAGCGGTGCCAGGGGTTTCGCGGTGAGCGGCGCGACGCCGACCCCAGCCGGAACGCGAGCGGCGGGCGGTTCGGCCGCGTGCCCGAGGCTCGTCCGCGCGGCCGGCTGCGCCGCGGCGGCGGCCACGATCCGGTAATCCACGTCGACGGTCGAGCGGCCACCCTGCGCCTCGCGTACGGTAAAGCTCGACGGCGTCTTCACGGCGACGTACAGCTCGTGCGTCTCGCCGTCGGGCGTAAGGAAGACCCGGTATTTTTCGGCCCGATCGATCGTTGCGGAAAACGCCGCATCGAGCGCGACTACCGCGGTCCCGTTCACGAGCCTGGCCGTTCCCGTGTCTTCGATCGTCGGCCGCGTCGTTCTCGCGCTGAAGGCCGCGCCTTCGAGGCCCCGAGAGGCCCGGCCAAGGCCGAGCAGGCTTCCGCTATAGCTGATGTTGCCTTCGGCATCGACGTCGAAAACGATCGCGCCCGCACTGTTCTTGAGAACGAGCGGATAGTTTGCGGATTGACCTTCGATGCCGTAGCCGTTGGGACTTCCGCCGTACAGCCCGATCCCGGAGCCCGTGACGTTCCCGACGACGCCGTATCCGTCACCGCTCGATGTCGTACCGTACACGCCGTAGCTGGTTATCGCCGATCCATACACGCCGACCGCGGAGTTCGAGCTCGCGAACCCGCTCACGCCGTGTCCGGAACTACTGAAACCGTAGACGCCGGTGCCGCTCGTCGTCGATCCGTACACGGCCTCGGCGGAAGTCGAGGAGCCGACGACGCCGACGCCGGCGTTCGCCAGTCCGACGACGCCGACGCCGTTTCCGCTCGTGGTGTACCCGTAGACGCCGTACGTGCTCGGCGTGTAGCCGGCGACGCCGGCGTGAGCGTTCACCGAATATCCGATGACGCCGTAGTTATTGGAGGAGATCCCGTGAACGCCGTAGCCTTTGAGCGAATACCCTTGGATGGCGTCGTAGGATTGCGACACGCCGGCCAACCCGATGCCGCTCGTCGACCTGCCGAGAACGCCGTCGCTAGCGATCGAATCGCCCTCGACCCCCGTCCCCGAGCCGGAGCTCGTGGAGCCCAATACACCGTCGCTGCTCTGCGACAGGCCGACCACGCCGGCCTGACCGGTCGCGCTGAACCCGATGACGCCGGCGCCGCTCGATGCGCTGCCCGAGACGCCGTTGCCGTTCTTGGCGATCCCTTGGATCGCGTTTCCGTTATTTGCGCTGCCGCTCACGCCGACGCCGGCGGCGCTGGAGCCCGAAACGCCCGTCCCGCCGGCGGTGTTATTTCCAACCACGCAGGCGGTCGTTGCGCAAGTGACCGCTCCGAGCACTTCCCGGAAACCGGCCGATGCGGCGGCCGGATGCGTCGCGGCGGCAGCGGCCAAGGCCGCACCGGCAACGACGACTGGAACCACGAAGCGCATTTCCACGAACCGTGCGCGGTTCGCATGACGATCGTAAGGCATGACAAAGGACACTCCTTGGGCATGAGCCCGAAGCACGATTCGTCTCGTCGCGACGCCGTTGCTATCGCGGACCCCGCAGCAGCGAACGAGACGTTACCGACCGATCATCGCACGCCGCCGTCCCCGAAACGTCCGGGCGGTGCGGCGCGCTTGGTCTCCGTCCGGCGATGCGCGCCGGCGATCTCGTCGAACGGGAACCCGCGAAGCGAGCTTACGACCGATACGGTGTTACTTTCTCGCGACGTTTAACTGCTTGAGATTTCTCGCGGTCGCCGACCGCTTCGGCACGACGAGGCCGGGGCGTTCTCAACCTTCATAGCGTCTGCGTCCATGCGAAGAAGAGCACGGGAAGCGATATGGCGCACAGGAACGCCAACGCCGCAAAGATCGTCGTGGTCAACGGTGCCTGAAATACCGACGTTATCGTACAGAGCCCGAACGAAAGACCGCCCATCCACACGATGGTCGTCGCGATGGATTGCGCTCCGAAGAACGTGAGGAGCCACCGCAGGACGCAGAATATGGCACCGAGTACGGCAATCGAGATCAGGGCGAAGCCGGGGTCGGCCGGCACGGTCCGGCGGCCGCGGTGCGCGCCGTTGCGTAGCGCAAGGTACACCCAGAGCCCGGGATCGCCGTTATGCTTCACGGAGAACCGTCATCCGCCTCACGGCACGCTGGTCCCGGCATACTCTTGCCATGCCGGAGACTTCGCTTACCCGCATGCGGAAGACTGCCGGCGCTTCGCAGCTCGCCCCCGGGCGCCGTGGTGTAGGACTAAAGACCCTGCACCGCGATGCCCTGTCGGAACGTCCGCTACGGTAGCGATACCGCTAAACTACTCGGAGAGCCCCGCAGTTCGCGGGTGATTCCTTGCAGACGCTCCGAGAGGTATTTCCGGTAAGACCATTAGCGGCCCACCCGGTCATCGAAAGGGCCTTCGCGCGCGGCGCCGTCAGATCCGTCGATCGGCCGATCGCCGTCCCAATCGAGCAGCGCCACATGCAGGCGTCGCGCTATCGGACGGGCGACCGCCTCTTGCGGATCTTCAGCGATAGCGCGGCCGTTCACGTCTATCTGCGGCAAGCCTTCGGCCGGATGCGCTTTGACGCAGTCACGGAAGCCCCCGCTCCGACGGACACCGGGCGCATCGCCTGGGACGGAACCAGCGCCGTCATCACGTTCGAAGGTAAACCGCTCGGCGTACGGCGCGCGCTGCGCGATCCGCTCGAGGCGGCGGTGCTCGGTGCGGAGGCGCTCTTCGGCATGGCGTTCCGTCGCATGGGCACCCAGCGGGCGCTGCGCGCCGCCGGCCTCGCGTGCGGCAGGCACGCGTTCGCCGTCCTCGCTCCGGACGGCGCGGGCAAGACGACGCTGGTCCTCGAGATGCTGCGGCACGGCTGGCGAACCTACGGTGACGAATACCTGCTATTGGACCGCGATATGCTGACGGCGCGGGCGTTTCCGCTCGCGCTCGCAGTTCGCGAGAGTTCGCTCCGGCTCGTCGACGATCCGCGCATCGTGCGTGCTTGCACGGGCAAGCCGGCGACGGCGGGCCCCGACGGTATCCGCACTTTTCACGGAATCGACATCGTTGAGACGTTCGGCGGCCAGGCGCTAGCGGAACCGAGGCGCTTGTCCCACCTGGTCCTTTTCGCCCACAATCCGGCCGCCGCGCCACGCCTCGAGCGCATCGCCCCGGCCGAGGCCGCGCGCCGCGCCGTCGCGCACTTTTGCATCGACGACTCGGAACCGAGCGACGTGTGGGAAGCGGTCGACGCCGTCTCGAACCTCGCGTGCTACCGGCTCCAGGCACCCGACTCTCGCACCGCAGTGTCCATGCTCGAGACCCTCGCCGCCATCTGATACGAGGCGCCGCAGGAACGGCCGCGATGAACTCAGCGGCCTCCGCGACCGCGCAAAGATAGCGGCGTTCTCCGGTCGCGACGCACTCGACGTCGCCGCGCCGCGAACCGCCGCCGGCGCCGGGTTCGAGTCAAATCCGAATCACGAAGACGGTCGACGGCTCAACAAAGGCAGCTGTGGTGGCCCCGCCCTTTGCATGTATGGAATCTACGTGTTACATTAAACGGATCTAAAGGAACACGAAGGTTACATTCCCAGGGGCAACCCCACATCGCCCCCCTTGGCCGTCCGCCGAGCCCTTCGCAAGCTCGGCCTCGATATTCACGACGCCCGGCGGCGCCGAGGCTTGCCCGCCGGGGTGGTGGCGGAGCGAGCCTTCACGAGCCGCCCGACACTCCGCCGAATCGAAGCCGGCGATCACTCGGTCGGCATCGGTATCTACGCCGCCGTTCTGCACGCGCTCGGCCTCCTCGAAGGGCTGAGTATGATCGCCGATCCGGCGACGGATAAGACCGGCATCGCGCTCAGCTCGGATGCGCTACCGCAACGTGTCCGAATGCGGCGGCCAAAGAACGCCGGCGATGCCGAACGACATTGACGTTTTCGCCGACGACGCCGCGGGTTTGCGCCGCGTCGGAACGTTGCGACGCCACGCTCGCCGCGAGCGTGAAGCGGCGAGCTTTGCGTACGACCCGGATTGGTTACGCGATCCGGCGGTTTTTTCGCTCGAGCCCGCGCTCGCGCTAGGCCGCGGCACGTTCACGCCCGGCGATGAGCGCGCGATGTTCGGTTCGATCGGCGATTCGGCGCCGGACACGTGGGGCAGGCGGCTTATGCAGCGTGCCGAACGCCGGGCGGCCGAGCGCGAAGGGCGCCCCGTCAGGACCCTCTTGGAAAGCGACTACCTCCTCGGCGTTAGCGACGTATCGCGCCTTGGGGCGTTGCGTTTCCGAGTTGCCGGCGAAGATCAGTTCCGCGCATCGGGCGCGGACGGCGTGCCGACCGAGGTCGATCTCGGACGCCTACTCCAGATTACCCAACGCATTCTCCGCGACGAAGAAACCGACGAGGATCTGCGGTTGATCTTCGCCCCGGGATCGTCCCTTGGAGGCGCGCGGCCGAAGGTGTCGGCGATCGATCGGCACGGGCGGCTCGCGATCGCGAAGTTCCCGAAGGAAACCGACGATTATAGCATGGAGCGGAGCAGCTATCCCGAACTCGTCGACGCCGTCACCCAATTCGGATCGCAAGCCACCGTCGATACCCACGAACTCTATCGCCGCGTCGCATTCAACGTGCTCGTCTCCAACGTCGACGACCACCTCCGCAACCACGGGTTTCTGTGGACCGGCCGGCGAGGCTGGACGCTCTCTGCGGTCTTTGATATCAATCCGACTCCGGCGGACGTGCGCGCGCGGATCTTGACCACGGCGATCACTCCCGATGACGCCACGTGCGACGTCGAGCTCGTGCTCTCGGCAGCGGAATACTTTAACCTCGCCCCGATTCCCGCCCGGGCGATCGTGAAGGAAGTAGCCTGCGCGACCGCGCCGTGGCGCGACGTTGCAGCCGCTTTGGGAGCCCGTCCGGTCGAGATTCGACGGATGGAGAGCGCGTTCGAACACGACGACCGTAGAAAGGCGCTTGCCCTGTAGCGCCGGCGTGTCGCGCGTCCTCGATCCGAACGTACGTTCGATTCCGAACGAGACGCCGCAGTCGCCCCTACTGCGCGCGGTGAAACTGCCGCCCTCCGCGCTCCCGCAAAGCGAAACGGGCGGCACTCCGGCCGTGGATCTTGGCGAAGTAGGCCGACGACGGCGAGGCGCAACGGCTCCCGGGCGCGTAATAGAACGATCGACCCGGGGATGTAGCTCAGTTGGTAGAGCGCCAGCTTTGCAAGTTGGATGCCAGGGGTTCGAGTCCCCTCATCTCCAGAACCTCGAAAGCCCGTAACCACGGGCTTTTTTCGTACCCGCGCGGCCGCTATCCCGCGCCGAGCCGGGTCGCGGCGGAAACGCGCTCGCCTGCGTCGTACGAGGGCACGATTGCGTGAGGGATCGAGCATTGAGTGTGAGAACGACCGCGTTTCTTCTGGCGCTGTTCGTGGCGCCCGTTTCGTCTGCGGCCCAAGCGCAAGAACAGGCCTTGCGAGACCGTTACGTGGGGCGCTGCCACGACGCGTTCGCGTCGCCCGTCGCGCTCGCGATGTTGGACGACGCGCCCCTGGCCTTCGCCTCCTCACACGCGATCGTTGCATTCGACGCCGGCGTTTCCGGCGGTTCGCAGCCGGCTGCAACGACCTGCCATACGGTGACGGACGTCGTGGGCGCGGCCGTGGCGGCCGACGCCACGATCTATCTTGCCGAACCAACCCGGATCGACCGCGTGATGGCGCTCCACGACGGCGGCACGTATATTCCGAGCGAGCTGATTCCCCCGCTCGGGCCGCACGATCGCATCGAAGCCGTCGCCGTCAACCGCCAATCGCAGATCGAAGCCGTCGTTTCGACCAACGGCAATCTCTCGATGCCGCGCTTCGTACTGTTCGATCGGCTGGCCGCAGACGCCGCGCCGCCGCTACGAGATTTCACGTCCGCTCGCATCGCAGCACCGGTGAGCGCCGTGGCGTTCGATGCGCGGGGCGAGATCTATGCGTACGACGACGCGGGCGAGATTCTCGAGTTCTCCTCCAACGCAGCGGGACGCGATCCGGCGCCGCTTCGGACGATTTCGGGACCCCTCTCGTCGCTGCGTCCCGCGCTTGCCGCTCCGCGCGGTACGCGTCCGCTGACGGTCGACGGCGACGGCGACATCGTCGCGGCCGACGACCGTTTCATCCTCACGTTCGCGAAGGACGCGAGCGGCGACGCGGCGCCGCTCGACACGATCGTCTCGAACGACCGCGTGTACGGCCTCGGAACCGACGCGCGCGGGTTCCTTTACGTTCTGCGGGCAACGGCGACGGGTCCGGCGCCGGCGACGACCGGCGTGCGTGTCTTTCCGTCCCTCGCGGACCGGGCGCTCGGCGGTGCCGCAGCGCAGCCGCTGAAGGACGAGTACGTCGTGTCCGAGCCGCCCGCGGGCCGTTCGTGAACGCGCCGCAGCCCTTGGTTCGGATCCTGTACGGCGCCGCGCTCGCGAGCGCGTTCGCGCTCGCAACGGCCTCGCCGGGCAGAGCGGACCCGCTGGGGCACAGCGCGGTCGCGGCCGGCTGCAGCACCGTCGGCGACGCCGTCGCCATGCAGCTCGACGGGAACGTGCCGGTCGTCGCCGGCCGCGACGGCACGATCGCGCGCTTTGCGCCGCTCGTCGATTCCGGCGGCACCCTGGCCTCGACGCCGCTGCCGCCCCGGCTATGGTGCACCGGCGTGCGTGGCGTGGTCGGTCTGGCGATCGACGCCGCCGGTACGCTGTTCGTGGCCGGCCCCACGACGGTCCATGTGTTCGCGCGCGGGAGCGTATCCGAACGCGGCGCGTTCGCGCCGGCCCTCGCGACCGGCGAGACGATCGCGGCGATCGCCTTACTCCCGAGCGGCGCCGTCGAGCTCGCGATTGCGAGTGCCGGCGACAACGCCTCGACCAGATTCGCCGTCTACCCCGCGGCCGCGCGCGGAGAGCGGCCCGATCCGGCACGCCGTTTCGCGTACGATGCGTTCCTGCGTCCGGTCAGCGCGATCGCGGTCGATTCACGAGGCCGGACCTACGCCTACGACGACGGCGGCGAAATCCTGATCTTCCCGGCCGGGGCCGAAGGCGCGGCCAAGCCCGCGAGACGCGTTTACGGTTCCGCGACCGCGCTTCGTCCGGCCGTTCGCGGAACGCTACGCGGCTCGCGGCAACTCGCGCTGGACGTGCTCGGATCGCTCTACGCGGCCGACGACGGCACGATCGTGCGTTTCACCTTCTACGAGGACGACCCGGCGACGGTCCAAAGCGACGCGATCGCGTACGGCCCGGCGGCGAAGCTCGCCTTGGTGCGCGGTCTCGCGACGGACGGCACCAACGCGTACGCTCTCTCCGTCGATCCCGCTTCTCACGCCGCCACGATCTTCGCGTTCAGCCCCTTCGCACGCGAGCCTTCGCCGGCCGCTTCGACACCGGTGCCGTAACCGCCGACCAGTCGACGCGGTTGAGCACGTGCGCCTTGATCGGGCGCTTTTCGTCCCAGAACGTCAGCGAGCGCAAACAGGCCAGCACCGGCGCAGACGTCACCTGGCCGTACGCCCGTTCCGCTTCACGCTTCGACGAGAACCCCATGAAATACACGGTATCGTCGAACACGACCGGCTTGCCGTCGACCGGGCCGACCAGACGAAACTGCCAGCTCTTATGCAGCGCCGAGACGGCGATCTTCCACGGCATGAACGTGTAGTCGCCGACTCCAAAGACCGCAAAGGGCGGCCCGTTCTTGTAGATCGCGCTCTTGCGCCGCGCCAGGTCGGCGCCATGCCGCATCAGGTACGCCCAGGTCCTCGGCGCGTCGCGTTCGATGCCGGCCGTCGGCTCGCCGGCGTACCGCTGCGGGACGATCGCCCAACGGCGCATCCGGTTGCGAGGCCCGCCGTACACGTCGGCCCCCTTCAGCATCGGATACACGTACGTATCCTCGATTTCGGCCGGCTCGCCTCGCAGATTCTGCCGGCCGTCAGGCGCGTCGACCAATTCCATGACGCCGACGGCGTCATGCTTGACGCCCGACCGCCAGCGCACCGGGCTCGCCCCGACGACGCGCGCGTTGGCCTCGAACGATGGGATGTCTGAGACGGCGAGGCCCATGCGCTCGCCCATGCGCGTGCACGCAGCTGCCTCGAGGCTCTCGTACATGCCGTAATCGTACGAATAGCGACTCGCACCCGGGGAGAAGTGCATCGTCAGCAAGCACGCATCGACGGACGCTGAGAAATGGCGCAACGCGTCGATGCGCGCGATCGAGGCATCGACCAGGGGCGCGTTGAGGCGCCGCGCGTGCGCGATCGTCTTCCTCGCCACCGCCGACTTACAGAGCATCGCGAGGGTCGAGTCTCTGTCCCGCAGCCAGCCCATCACGTCGAGCAGCATCCACTCCGAGATGTCGAAATTCGACCGGCCGGTCATCGCTTCGATACCTGAGAGTTTCAAGTAGTTCGACTTCGGCGGGAGGTTCTTCGCGCCGGCGGCGCCTTGCGCAGCGTTCGTGACCCAGGGGAAGTTCCCGACGACCAAAACGTAGCCGTGCCGCTCGTCGAGCACGTCGTTCCAATCCGTGCCGAAGTAATCGCGGCGTTCGACCGAAACCCGCTCCGGGTGCGGCAGCGCCGCCAGCTCGCCGCGCAATTTTTCGACGTACCGCGCGCTGATGTCGGCCCCGACGATCGAACGCGCACCCGGAAACGCGGTCGCAGCCGCGATCAGGAACGACCCCGCACCGCAGGCGGGCTCGACGATGACGTCGGGAGCGATGCCTTCCGCCGCCAGCCGCGCGCAGATGGAAGCCGCGAGCGAACGAGGCGTCTGAAAGTCGCCGTACTCGGGGTGGAGCGCTTTATTTCTGGCAGGCGTTGTTGACGTTCGAACCGTGTGAGCACGGCGGAACCGGCGTACTGCCGTGCGTCACGCCCGCGACCACACCGGCCACCGCGGCCGGGATCAAGAAAAAGAACGGAGCTCCCTTGCTCGACGCGGCGGGGATAGCTTGTGCCACGGTGGGCGGCGTCTCGGGCGGAGGCTCCTCCGGCGTGACGATCACGGGCGTCTCGGGCACTTTCGCGATCGCCGGCGTGTACGGCACGTGGCGCGCGTGGGCGACGTACTTGGGCGGGACGTATGCGACCGCAGCGTGCCTTAACAGTGAGATATTACCGCACAGCTGCGGGACGTACACGACGTTGCCGTCGGACAGCGCGACGCGCCAACCCATGACCGGCTGAGTCATCGTCGCGTTCTTGACCGCGTAAACGGACCCGTGGCGGACGCCCGACATCGCGTCCAAACGGCGCGGAAGCTTCACGTAGACGGCCTTACCGTCGAGCAGATTGCTGCGGAATTCTTTGTACTCGGCGGGCGTCAAACCGATCTGCGTTGCCGCATCGGAAAACAGCTTCGCATGCTCGCGCGTCGCGTTCCAAACCTCCTCCGCGGAGGAGGGAGGCGGCGCCATCAGATGGTCGACGTACAGGTTGACGATCATTACAATTCTCTCGACCCGCGAAGCCGCGGACTATCAAAATATACAGCGCATTCAGTTGGAGGAGTAGGGCCGAGAACGTTCCGGCTGTAGGACTAAGGTCCCGGCCCTTCCGCTTTGGCACGCCCGACGCGCCGCCGACAGCTCGCGAAACGTCTGTAGCACGTGTACGACGCGTTGTCCGAGCTTACCCGGCGACATCCGCGCGGGCCCCGTTCTGCGCTCCGAAGGCCACTCGAGCACCGCCGGCACTTCGACGACGAGCCGGCCGTCGGCCAGGAGCGCGGCGATCGCCCATGCATTGAACTCGCCGACGTGCTTACGACGAAGCAGCTCGCATAAGATAATGCGGTCCCAGGCCCTCACCATCCCGGTGAACGTCTTGATGTTGCCTCCGACGCTCAGCGACAGGATCGCATTGGCTGCGCGGCTCGCGAGCAGACGGTCGAACGGAACGTTAGAAACGCGACCTCCGGGCATGTACGGCGAGGCAAGCGCAACTGCGGCGCCGGTTTCCCGCTTCGCAGCGACCAGCGGCTCGATTACTTCCGGCCTATAGCTCAAGTCGGCGTCGAGGACGACCAGCGTCTCGTGACGCGCTGCAAAGGCGCCGGTTCGGAGCGCCGCAAGCAGGCCCCGGTTCGCGTCATGGCTCAGTACTCGGAGGAAGCCCGGGCGGACGGCTTCGAATTGCCGGAGGATTTCCGGCGTTGCGTCCCTCGAACCATCGTCGACGACGATCGCTTCGACGTCGTACCGTTCGCGAAGCTGGGTGACGTGCGATGTCAAGCGGTTCAGGACGCTCTCGAGTGACGGGCCTTCGTTGAATGCCGGAACGAGGACCGAAAAAGCTGTGCGCTCCATGGGCCTAAGCATACGCGTCCCGCCGGGACACCGCATCAGCCCGATAACGATACAATTAGGGACCTATGTCCTAATCGACAGCCCGCCGACGCGACCAAATAGGCCTCTACTCGCAGCGCAAGCGCTGCTATCATATAAAGCGTCATGTTAACGACCCAGCCCACCGGTTTGGAGCACCGGCCTAGCACGCTGCCCAGCCTCACGTGGCGCCCTCGACCGAGGTCGTACGGCATACAGTGGGCGTTAGCACTTTTTGCCACCGATATCTTGGCGATCGCGGTCGCCGTTTCTGCGGCTGCGGCGCTGACGCACGGCGCTTTGGCCGAACTCGCAGCCTCGCCCGGTTCGCTCCAAGCGGTGATCTTCGCCGCGGTCGTCTTCCTCATGGTCTTCGAGCGGCTCGGCATGTATCGGCGTTCGCTTGCCGCAAGTGCGCGCGACGAGATCTACGGTGCCCTTGCAGCGTCCGCGATGGCAATGGGCCCGCTGCTCCTGCTGCTGCTCGTACCGTCGCTCCAGCCCTTCCGGCATACCCTGATCGTCACGCTGCTGCTGGCGGTGGTCTGCATCAGTTGCGCGCGTTTCGGCCTGCATGCCGTCCGTTCGCGCGTCTTTCCGCGCTCGCCGCGACGCGTCGCGGTGGTCGGAACGCCCGAGCGCGTCGCGTCGGTCCCGCTGGAACTTTCGCTAACCGCGACCGACACGGTCGTCCGCCTTCCGATCGACTCGTTCGAGGGAAACGTCTCCGAGGTGCGCGACGACGTCGCAAAGCTGGATTGGGTTCAGACCGCGATCGCGCGCGGGTGCGACGAGATCGTCCTTACCGAGCCCTTGCCTGCGGACGCGATGCCGGCATTGCTGCGTCTAACGGAGGGCCGCGGCATCAAAATCGCGTTTGCGCCGGCCCGTTTCCGGCCGCACGCCTGCGACTTCAAAGTCCGCCGCGACGGCAACCTCGTGCTCCTCTACCCGCGCAGCCTCGCCATCTGCACGCCGGGCGCCGACGTGCTGCGCCGCATCTTCGACCTCACGATCGCGATCCCGGCGCTCGTGCTCCTCTCGCCGCTGTTCCTGATCGTCGCGCTGGCGATCGCGATCGATTCGGGTCCGCCGGTCTTCTACCGGCAAACGCGCGTGGGCCGTCTGGGCAAGCACTTCGAGATCTTGAAGTTCCGCACGATGCGCAACGACGCCGAGAAATCGACCGGACCCGTCTGGGCCCAAGCGGGCGAGTCGCGCACGACCCGCATCGGACGTTTTTTGCGGCGAACGAGCATCGACGAGCTGCCGCAACTGATCAACGTCGTGCGCGGCGATATGTCGATCGTTGGCCCGCGGCCCGAGCGCCCGTTCTACGTCGAGCAGTTCCGGAAGATCCTGCCGCGCTACGACGAGCGCCATCTCGTGCGGCCGGGCATCACGGGCTGGTCGCACGTGCACATGCGCCGCAACGTCGACCCGTCGGCCATCGGCGAGCGCCTGAGCTACGACGTCTTCTACCTCGAACATTGGTCCATTTTCATGGACGCCACGATCGTCGCGAAGACCGCAGCCGAATTCCTTTTCCACTCGGCTGCGTAGCGGGCCGCGCTTGAGCGCGGCACCGCAGCGGAGCCTGACGCACAAGACCCTCCACACCTTCGCGACGCTCCTGTTCGGACAGGGCTCGTCGATCGCGGCGGGCATCGCAACCGCGCACGCGTTCGGTCCGGCCGGTAAGGGCGTCATCTCGCTGGCGGGAATCCTCTTGACGTTCGCCGTCACCTCGGCCGACGGCGTGCGCGCTGCGGTAGCCTTCCAAGTCGGACGCGAAGGGCGCGACGCGCGCGCGGTCTGGGGCACGGCCCTACGGCTGATCGCGCTCGGGAGCGCCTGCGGCTTCATGGTGTTTCTGGGCCTGTGGTATTTCAAACCCTCGCAACCGGCCTTTCTCTACGTCGCGCTCGCGTTTCCATTCGCGCTCTACGTCCAAGCCGTCGGCGTGCTGTACTTGCTGCGCGAGCACGTCGAGCGCATCAACCTCAAGAACGCCGCGACCATCGGCGGCGGCGGGTCGCTCGTCACGCTGGCGCTCGTCGTCGTCTTTCACGCGCCGCTATGGGTCGTGCTCTCGGCGTGGACCGCGACCTTCGTCGTCGCGGCGATCTGGAGTTCGGTCGGCGTGCGCGAACTGCTGGGCGGACCCGCGCTGCTGCGCGCGGCCGGCTTGCTGCGCGAACAAGCCGGCTTTGCCGCGAAGTCGGCGCTGTCGTCGAACGTGACGTTCCTGGCGCTGCGCGTCGACGTGCTGATCGTGGGCGCGGTCCTCTCGCCCGCATCGCTCGGTATCTATACGCTCGCGCTCGCAACCGGCGAGGTGATGTGGGGCGTGAGCCGCTCGATCCTGTGGTCGACCTCGGGCCGCGTCGCGATGCTCGACCACGATGCATCGGCCGCGCTGACCGCGCGCGCGGTACGTTCGGTCGTCGCTTTCCAACTGCTGGCCGGCGCCGCGCTCTTCGCGGCCGGACCGTGGCTGATCGCGGCCGTGTACGGCGTACGCTTCGCCGAGTCCGGCCAGGTCCTGCGGCTCCTGCTGCCCGGCATGGTCTTCTACAGCGCGGACGGCATGCTGTCGTATTTCATCGCGGTGCGCGCGGGCCGGCCCGGACTCTTGCTCGGACTCGAATGCATCACGCTCGTGCTCTGCGGCGCGATCGCGTTCTTCACGGTCCGGCCGTTCGGCATGTACGGCGCGGCGCTGGCCGACACGGTCGCCTATCTCACGTCGTACGCGGTGAAAGTTTACTTCTTCACCAAGCTCTCGGGCACGCCGCTCGCGAACGTGCTGCTACCGCGCTACGACGACGTTCCGCCGGCGCTGCGCTTCCGGCGGCGTTGAAAGCTCGTAGACCCGGCTGCCGTAGAAGCCGCGCGTCGAGCGCACCACAAAGTCCGAACCGATGACGCGTTCGACGTATTCGCAGCCGAACTGCGGCTCGCGCACGTTGCACTGGCCGTCCTCGACGAACCACAGGCGCCGGTGCGGACCCAGCGACGCGAACGCCGCGCGCGCCTCGGCAAGCGAACGGACGCTGACGGCGGCGACCGTATAGCGCCGGTCCGACAACGGACGCGGATAGGCCACGACCGGCACGTCGCCGCGGTATTGGCGCAAGAACGCCGGTACGGCATCGGGCTGATAGACGGCAATCACGTCCGAGGTGTGCGCGTGGGTTTCGAGATACGCGGCGACGCGCTTCCAATCGCCCCGCTGCGCGAAATTGCGATACTGCGAGAGCAGAACGGCCACGGTCAACGCCGCGCTCGCGGCGAACGCGAGCCGGCCGGCCGGATACCGGCCTTCGCCGAGCGCCTGCCACACCGCATACGCGGCCGCCGCGACGGGCACGTAGAGCGCGATGAAGTACCGGTCGCTGATTTCGATCCGCAAGACCGCGGCCAGCACGACGTAGACCAGCTCGATCGCCGCGGCAGCCGCCACGAGCGAGACCGTCCGGCGCGTCATCGCGGGCCGGCAAAACACCACGAAAGCGGCCAGTCCCACCGCGGCAACGAGATAGATCCGGCGTACGAACGGATACGCGTCCCACTGGAAGTCGTAGGGAAGGACGAAGTCGAGCCACGGGTGGACCAGGGTCCGGTGCAGGATCTGCGCCAGCGGCGGTGCTTCGGTAGCGAACCAATCGCCCTGGCCGCTCGCCACGAACGCGAGCGGTGCGACCGCCACGCCGACCAGCGACGCGTACCCGGCGTACGCGGCGAACGTGCGGCCCTTACCGAGCACCAGCAGGGTCGCCCCGAACCCCACCAGCGCGAAGGCGATGAAATACTGTACGTAGATCCCCGCGATCGCAAGCGCGACGAAGGCGAGGCGCGCGTCGCGCCGTGCGCCCGACGCGAACCCCGCATCGCATGCGAGCCAGAGCAACGCAGAGAGCAGCAGCGCGAGCCCGTAGTGGCGGATCTCAAAGGCCGCCCACACGGCGTACGGGTTGAGCCCCGCCAGCAGCGCGAAGGCCAGCGGATCGACGCGCGGCGCGATGCGCCGGCCGATCGCCGCGAGCGCCGCCAGCGACCCCGCGCCGCAAACGACCGAAAACAGCCGCGCGAACCATACCGAGGAATCGGCCGCGCGCCACACGGCGAGCACCGCAAAATACAGCGGCGCCTGCAGTTCGTAGGCGACCGCGTGGCGGACCGCATAGGCGACGCCGTGCGCGGTGGTCGCCAGCGTGTACTCTTCGTCCGTCCAGGTTCCGAGCAAGCCGCCGATCGCGGCTCCGGCGACGACGAACGCCGCAACCGCCGCCGACAGCCGAAAACGGGAGCCGCTCAGGAACGAAATCGGCGGATTCTCGCGATCGCCGGCTTGAGTGCGCGGCGCCACGTCGCCCGCGCCGTCCGCCCGAGCGCCCGCCCCGGGCGCGAGTCCAGGAGGCTCGCGAGCACGAGCAGCGCCGCGTCGTCGGGCCCGTGCCGCTCGCGCCACGCGTCGCGCAGCACGACCCGCGCGTGCGCGTAGTCGATCTCCCGGAGAAACTCCAGCGACGCTTCGCGCAACTTGCGCGGCCGTTCCGCGCGCAGGTTCTCGAGCGCTCCGTCGGCATATGCGCTCGGGTCCTGCCGCACGATGTCGACCAGTTTCGCGTCGCCGTAGCGCAAGCGGCCCGAGCGCGACGAAAGGGCGTCGCAATGCGTGAGGTAATCGACCAGCGGCCGCTCCAGCACGAGCACGTCGGTCAGCCGCAAGACGCGCAAGTACCACTCGAGATCTTCGGGGATGTAGCACGTGGCGGTCATCGTCAACCGGTCGATTCCCGCGAAGGGGACGCGCTCGGCGAGCTCCTTTCGCACGATGACGGTCGACGGCAACAGAAACTGCCCCACGGTCAGGGCGCGCACCGCGTCGTGCCGGTCGATGAAGATGACGCCGTCGCCGAGCGCAAGGCGCGCCGTATTGCGGTACGCCGCGTGCGTCCGCAGCACGCTTGCCGCCGCCGGCCCGTTCGCCGAGATCCTCACGTAGTCGCTCGCGATCAAGCCCACGTCTTCACGCCGCTCGTGCGCGGCCCATTGCCGTTCGAGCTTATCGCGATGCCACACGTCGTCGGCATCGAGCAAGGCGATCCAGGTACCGGAGGCCGCGCGTATCCCCGCGTTTCGCGCCGCACCCGCCCCGCCGTTGCGCTGCGAGATCACCGTCGCACCGGCCGCTCGCGCCACGGCCGCGGTATCGTCCGTCGAACCGTCGTCGACGACGATCACCTCGCAGACCGGGTACGTCTGCGCGCGTGCGGCCGCAACCGCCGCCGCCACGAAGCGCGCGCTGTTGTAGGCCGGGATCACGACGCTGACCCGTTCCCGACCTTCGCTCACGACAAGCGTTCCGCGAGCGCGCGCTTCACCGGCCCGCTCGCCGTGCGCCAGGCCGAGCGTGCGAGCCGGGCACCCTTGCGGCCCACGAAGGTGTCGCCGAGGGTGGCGAGCGCGACGAGCCCGAGCGCGTCCAGCGTCCGGTGCTCGCGAAGGGCCTGCCGGCCGACCGCACCGGCGCGAGCGAAATCGAGCGCACGCATGTAGAGCACGGACGATTCGCGCAGATGCGCCGGCCGGACGGCGTGGAAGAGCGCGGCCGTTTCTCGGCCGTAGCGTTCCGGCTGCGCGACGACGCGTTCGCCCAGCTTGACGTCGCCGTACTTCAAGCGCCCGGCACTTTGCGACGCGTTCTCGCCGTGCCGGCGGTAGTCGGTCAGCACGCGCTCCACGAGCAGAGCGTCGGAGCGGCGCACGGCGCGCAAGAACCACTCGATGTCTTCGCCCACGAGATACTCCGGCGTCGCGGGCAGACACTCGTCGTAGTACAGCTCGTTCGCGAGAATGAAGTCGCGCCGCACCGCCAGCGTCGACGTCAGCAAAAAGCAGCCGGCGACCAGCGCCGCCAGCAGCGAGCCGCGCTCGAGGACGACGCTCTCCGCGCCCGTGTGCCGGCGCCGGACCGCGCGGTACTGCGGAATCGAGCGCAGCGCCGGACCCAGGGCGCTACCGCCGTCGTAGACGACGCGGTAATCGCTGAAGATCAGATCCGCGCCCGGACAGGCCCCGTGAGCGCGACGCGTGCAGGCGAGCTTCTCGGGCCACCAGCGATCGTCGGCGTCCAGGAACGCGACCCACGGCGAACGCGCCTCGCGCACGCCGACGTTCCGCGCCGAAGCGACGCCGCCGTTGGGCTTGCGGATGACGCGCGCGCCGAGCGATTCCGCCACTTCGGCGGTCGCATCGGTCGAGCCGTCGTCGACGACCAGAATCTCGGCGGCCGGTTCGGTCTGCGCGCGCACGGACGCGATCGCGCTGCCGATGCGGGCCGCTTCGTTGTGCGCCGGGATGACGGCTGAAACCCCGAACGCGTCAGAAGCCACGCGCGGCTCGCGGTCGGGCCGGGCGCGGCACGGCCCCGGCCGGCGGCATTTTCGCGCGCGGGAGCGGGCGGTATGCGCCCAGCCGGTAGGGCGCGTACATGTTGAGCAGCAGCAACGGCAGCGATTGCGCCAGCCACATGTACTTGATCGAGAACGGATCGATGAAGAGGGCCTGCGAGAAGAGCGCGACGATCGCTGCCTCGCAGGCCAGGCGCACGCCGAAGAGCCAGCTGCTCTTCGGAATCACGCGCAGTTGAAAGGCGCTGAAGAACCAGCACGCGAGGACCAGGCACAGGCCCAGGACGCCGAAGTCGTTGAGCGACACGAAGACGATGCTGTGCCCGGGCCTGGTCCAGCCTTGAAAGACTTGCTGGTACACGTCGAGCACGCTGCGATCGTAGTTGAAGCCGTAGGAGCCGACGCCGCTGCCGAACAGCCAGTGGTCCTTCAGCGTGTGCATCCCCGTCTGCCAGATGAACGTGCGCCCGCTGCCCGAACCGTCATCGCGGCCGAATCGCTCCCAAACCGTCGGCACGAAGGCGCTCAGGCCGATCGCGGCGGCGCTGACGCCGATGACCTGCCAGCGGTACCGCGAACGCAGGGCGACGTAGAGAAAGACGACCAGCGCCGCGACGAAGCCGCCGCGCGACCCCGCGAGCAGCAACCCGAACATCATGAACAGCGTCGCGAGCGCGCACGTTACGCGCACCGGGATCCGGCGTGCGTAGAACGTTCCGGCCAATGCCAGCGCGATCGGCAACAGGAACGACGAGGCGAAGTAGTTGTGATCGAGTTCGACGCCGCCCCCCGCGGTGACGGTCAGCCAGCCTTCGGAATTGACGTTGTTATGCAGGTACTGCGCGACGCCGACGACTGCCGCGGCGACGCCGCTGGCCACGATCCCGGCCAGTACCAGCTTGAATTCCACGCGCGTCGCGGGGTACATCGCGAGCACCGTCATCATCACGAAGAGGCTCAGCATCGACGTGTAGACGAGTTTGCCGGTCGCCCAGTCGGGAACCCATAACAGCGTCACGGTGGCGTAGGCGATCAGCGCCGCCCACCAAAGCCACGCACGGGGCGGCGCCAGGACGTGCCTGGTGAGCAGCATCCGGAACAGCAGCGCACCGATCGTTACCAGGCCGATGAACCTCACGATCGTCGAACCGGCCGTCACGACGAGCAGCGAGTCGAACGGCAGCAGCGCGACGTAGGCGAGAAACGGAAACACGAGCGGGTAGCGAAAGGCTACGACCGCGCCCACCGGCAGCAGCGCGAGCACGAGCGGCAACGCGAGGTGCATCTGACCGAAATCGTCCTGGGCGTGCAGCGTCGCCTTCAAGACGGCGTACGCATAGAGCAGAACGGCGGCCGCCAGCGCCAAGCGGCCCCACGTGCGGGCATTCACGATGTGTTAGCGTGCACCGTTACCGTCGAAGGCCGCGCGGCGCAGCGTGCGCAGCAGCTTCTCTTCACCATCGTGCTTGGAGCACACGGCACTGGCGCCCGAGATCACGCAGGTTGCGGCGAAGAGCGGATCGTTCGTCTCGGAGAGGGCGATGACCGCCGCCGACCGCGCGGCTTCGCGGATACGGCAGATCGCGGTCGGACCGCTGCGCTCGAGGAAGTCGATGTCGACGAACACCGCGGCGGGATCGTGCGCGCTGATGTCGCGCCCGTCGACGCCCGGACTGGTCGCGATGACGTCGAAGCCGGCGCTCGAAAGCACGCGCCGCAAAAAGGGCACGAAGATCGTCTGGGGCTCGATCAGGTACGTACGCAACGTTGGCTCTCCGTTAACTCACGATGCCGTTGCGCACGGCATAGACCGCGACGCCCGAACGCGCATTGACTTTCAGCTTCGCCAGAATGTGGCTCACGTGGTTCTTGACGGTCTTTTCCGACAGCGCCAGCCGGTTCCCGATGTCGCGATTGGAGAGGCCGTCGGCGATCAGCCGCACGATCTCGAATTCGCGGCTCGAGAGCTCGCTCGCCTCGCTCGCGCGCGTCGACCGGCGCCGCAGCATCGCGCCCGCGAGGCGCGGGTCGGCGTAGTAGTCGCCTCGGGCGATCGTGTGAACGATCTCGATCATCATCGCGGGCGACGTGTCCTTGACGACGTACGCCGCGGCCTTCGCCGAAAGCGCTCGCTGCATGATCCGCGGCCGATGCTGGGCCGAGATCACGCAGACCCGGCACTGCGGCGCCGCACTCTCGCACGTGTCGATCGCCTCTTCGATCGACGTGGTCAAGCCGTCCAAATCGAGGACGACCACGTCGGGTCGTAAGCTCGCGATCTGCGCCGCGTCGACGGCCGGCGCGTCGCCCACGATCGCGAGCAGCGGATCGGCCGAGTAGACGTGGCGCAAGGCCTCGACCACCATGCGGTGGGGTTCGATCAGCAGCACTCGGACGGTTTGGCGCGGTCCGAGAACCGAGCGTTGATTGTAATTCACACGCTACTTTCCGGCGGTAGGGGGATCGATTGGCCCGCTCCCAGGTAGTAATCGGAAGCCTCGCGGTAATCCGGCCGCGTCCGGTTGAGCACGATGCCCAGGAAATTGATGCCCCCGACCGCTCGCAGCTTGTCGAGCGCGCCGCGCACCGCGCGGCCCTCGGAGGTGGAGGACGAGACGACCAGCACCGTTCCCTCGGCCTTGATACCCAGCACGATCCCGTCCACGATCGAGCGCAACGCCGGCCCGTCGATCACGACGAAGTCGAAGCGCTCGCGCGCGCGCTTGATCAGACGGTCGAAGGCGTTGCTTTGGAGCAATCCGACCGGATTGGGAGTCGGCCGTCCGCTCGAGAGCAGGAACACGCCGCTGTGTTCCGTGGGCCGGATCGCATCTTCGAGCTGGGCAACGCCCACGAGCACGTCGGAGAGTCCCGACTCGTTCGCGAGGTTGAACTTCTGGTGCATGGTGGGACGCCGCAGATCGGCGTCGATGACCAGCACCTTGGCCTTCATCTGCCCCATGCTGATCGCGGTATTCATCGCGACCATCGATTTGCCGTCACCTTGATCGGCGCTGGTGAACGCGATCGTGCGCGGCGGATTGCTCGCGGAGTAGCGCAGCGACGCAACGAGCTGAAAGAACGACTCGACCGCCAGCGGCTTAACCCACTCCTTGCCCTTCGCGTCCAGCGAATTGACCAGCGGAATCGTGGCCAGCACGGGCAGACCGAGCCTGTCTCTGACGTCGTCCTCGGTCCGGAAGCGGTCGTCGACGAACTCGGCCCCGAAGACCGCGGTGATCGCGAGCGCCAGGCCGACCACGAACCCGAGCGCGAGGTTGAACGCGACGTTCGGCGCGACGTTGTACACGTCGGGCGAGGCGGCTTGGGTGATCGCGACGTCGCTGAGCGCCGTCGTGCGCGAGATCAGCGCGTCCTGGTATTTATGTTGGAGCGCGTCGTACACGCCCTCGGCCGACTTCTCCTCGCGCTGCAGGTCCGAGATGCGGCGCGATTCCACCGGCAGACGATCGAGCCGCGGCTGCGTTGCCGCGCGTTGCCGCTTGAGCGTCGTGAGCTCCTCGTCCGCCGCCGAAATCTGCGTCTCCAGGGTCGCGGCCTGCTGGCTCAACTGCTGGTACAGGGGATTGGGAATCGTCGACGCACCCGCCGCGACTTCGCTCGGTTGCGAACGCAATTCGCGCTCGGCTTCCGCCAGCTGTGACTTTAGCTGGATCACCTGCGGAAAATTATCCGTGTACTGCTTGCGCGCGGCGGCCAGCTGCACTTTCAGCGTGGCGACTTGCGTCGCCAGTTGGCCCGACACCGGATTGGAAGCGACCGCTTGCGAACCGACCACGGTGGGCGGCGTCGCTGCCAGTTCCTGCTGGACCGCATCGAGTTGCGCCTTCGCGGTGCTCGAGTCCAGCTCGGCCTGCTGTTCCTTGGTCTCCATGGCGGACACCGCGGCCAGCTCCGAGGTGGTTTGCGTCGGCAGATCGGCCAAGCCGGTCTTAGTCTCATACGCCGCCAGCGCTTCCTGCGTGGCGCGCATGCGCGATTCCGCCGCCGGCAATTCCTTCTCCAGGAACGCAATGGCCGAGTCGGCCTGATGCGCGACCAGCTGCCGCTCGTGATCGACGAAGACCGAGGCAAAGGCGTTGGCGATGCGCGCGGCCATCTGCGGGTCGCTCCAGGTCACCGCGATCGTGATGATCGACGTGTCGGTCACCGGCCGAACGGATAAGTGGCTGAGCAATTGCCCGACCGTCTCGTTGAGACCCAGCTGCTGGCTCACTTCGGCCGCGACGGGCGACTGTTGGATAAGTTCCGCGTACGTCTCCGACGACTGCTGGCCGCTGGCCGCGAGCAGTGCGTTGAGGATGGGCAGACCGGTACCGGCGGAGCCGTCGCTGTTCGTGACCGTCGCGGTCCCGGCGCTGCCGGCAATCAGCTTCGTCGCGGTCGTATATTTCTTGGGCTGCAGGAACGTGAATGCGGCGACGGCCGCGAAAAAGCAGGCCCAGACCGCAAAGAACAGCTTCCGCCGCCGCACGACGACCTTCCACAGGCGGTACGGGTCGAGTTCGCGCGCGACCACGTCGCTACCCGACGGATCGAGCTGGTACGGCTGCACGAGAGCCGGTCGTTGGAAACCGTTCGGTCGTTCGATCACTATTCGATCACTAGATTAGGGCTCGCAGCAGCAGCAGCACGCTCGCGGCGCCGCCGATGCTATGGTTGGGTGAGGAAGGCACGTAGATCAGATCGTTCTTCTTCAGCGCGATGTCGCTCGCGAGATCGCCGCGCTTGAGGATCCCGTACAGGTCGACGGTTTGCACGGTCGCCTTGCCGTCGGGGCCGACGCGCGTGACCGTGATGTGGTTGAGATCGGAGTTCGTCTGCGAACTGGTGCCCGCACGCGCGATCGCCATCGCGAGGTCGTCGCCCTCGTGAAGCTCGACGTCGCCCGGTTTTTCGACCGCCCCGACGACGCGCACGTTGAACGTGCTCGGTGCGGTAACGTAGACGGTCGCGCCGCTCGGGACCGACGCGTTCAGCGACGTGTCGCCGTCGTGCAAGAGCTTCTGCAGCGGCACGTGGCTGACCGAACCGTCCGGCGATTCGATCCGCGCTTCCGGGAAGTCGCCGTTGGTCAGCCCGAGCCCGCCCGCTGCGGCCAAGACGTCGGTCAACCGCGCCGGCGGGGGGAGCGTATATTTGCCGGGCGCCTTCACGTTCCCCAAAACCAGCGCTTCGACGGGTCCAACGCTGAAGATGGCGACCGTGACCTGCGGCGCCCGCAGGTAGCGCCGCATCCGTTGCGCGACCGCTTGCGAAGCCGCGAGCGTCGTGAGACCGCCGACCTGCACGTTGCCGACCAGCGGCACCGTGATGGCGCCGCCCTGCAGCACGCGCAACGGCTGCGGCGGCGTCAGCGTCGGCTCGCCGAAGACCGTCACCGTCACCTCGTCGCCCTGACGAATGAGGTAGTCGTGCGACGTTTGAATCGTCGCTTCGGCAGCCGGGTACGACGCCGCGGCCTCCGAGGCCGACTGCGCGGCCGCCGGGAGCACGGACGCAAGCGCGAGCCAGAGACCGACGGCTAGCGCGGCCGCTGCTCGTGACGCCGACGGCACGATCCTCTCCATAACGCCTCTAAGGATAACCCGGCGGACCTTCGCGCCAAAGCGCCCCATCGACCCTACGCTAGGGACTTCTGGCCCTTCGCTTCGATACCCGAACGGCGATACCACGGTGAGCTAGCAAGCAACAATTCGGCTAGTTCCTTGGTGGTTTCTTCGGTCGAAAAACCCGCGACGACCCGCTCCCGGCCGCGTTCTCCGAGCGAGCGGCGCAGACCCGGGTCGTCGATCAGGCGCCGCAACGCCGCGGCCATCGCGACGGGATCGCGCTGCTCGACGAGTATTCCGTTCGTGTCGTCCACGAGTTCGGGAATACTGCCGGTGCGGGTCGCGACCACCGGAAGCCGGACGGCCATCGCCTCCATCAAGGCGACCGGAATGCCTTCGTGTTCGTCGCCGCGCTCCGTGCTGGCCAACACCGCGATATCGTACGCGCCGCTCTCCAGCGCCGCCACGAGTTGGCCGTGCGGCACGTTGCCGAGCATGCGCACCCGGTCGCCGAGCGCGTGCTTTGCGATCTCGCCTTCGACCTCGCGCCGGATCTCGCCGTCCCCGGCCAGGTCGATCGTAAAGGCGATACCGGCGTCGCGCAGCAGCGCCAGCGCCGCCAAGAGGTAGCGGTGCCCTTTCCAGGAGCACATGCGCGCGCTGCAGATGATCCGGACGTCGCCGCGCGGTGCGGCAGCCGCGGGCGCACGCGGCAATTCGACGCCGAGGTGTACGACCCGGCACTTCGAACGCAGCTCCGGCGGTAACCGCTCTTGCAAATGGGCGCAGTTGCGCGCGGAGATCACGCGCACGAATTCCGCCGCGCGCAATTTCGGTCCGTTCAAGTTATCGAAGAAGATATCGTGCTGGTGCGCCGTGATGCTGAACGGGATCCCCGTCAACTGCGACGCCACGTAGACGATGGTGGCCGAACTCGTGATCCAATTGACGTGCATGTGCTCGAAGCCGAGCCGCCTGGCTTCCTGCGCGAGCGCAAGCGCCTTGGGAAAGAGCGCCAGATTGACGAAGCGCGCGCGCGGCGCCGACTTTCCGAACGCGACCGTCGCGAAGAGGCGCGCGACCGCCAGCGGCTGCCGCGCGGCCTCGCGCAGCGCGAGCGAGATCACGCGACCGTCCAGCAGGCCGAGAAAGAACGGAGTCGCCGGCAGGTCCGGATAGAAGTTGCGCGTCGTCGTCGCGCGCGTCGGCACGAGCGTCACGTCGAAATAGCGCGCGAGCGACGCCACTTCCGGTTCGAAGAACTGTTCGGCGGGAGCGAACGGGAAGCGCGCCGAGACGTAGGCCAGCTTCACGGCCGCGCGCCGGTCAATTCCGCGTACAGTTCGATATGCCGGCGCACGTTTCGTTCGAGATCGAAGCGGCGGTCGGCGAACGCCCGCCCGCGTTCGGCCAGCGCGCGCCGCAGCGGCTCGTCCCGCAAGCGATCGAGGGCGGCGGCAAACGCCGCGACGGAGAAATCCGCTGCAACCACACCCGTCACGCCGTCGTCCACGAAGGCTTCGGCGCCGGCCCACGGCGTCGTGACGACCGGTAACCCGGCGCGCATCGCCTCTCCCAGCGCGAGCGGCATGTGCTCCCAGAGACTGGGCAGCACGAACGCGTCCATCGCCACGCAGAGACTCGCCGCGTCGTCACGGAAGCCCAGGAATCGGACGTGCGGCGTCAGGCCGAGCGACGCCGCCTCGCGCCGCAGCCCTTCTTCCGCTGGTCCGGTCCCTGCCAAGACCAGTGCCCGTGAATCCCCCTCGCGTTGCGACCGGGCGAACGCGCGCAGCGCCAGCACGTGGTTCTTCTCCTCGGCGAGCCGCGCCGGCAGGTACACCGCGAAGGTCTCGGGCGCGAGGCCGAGCGATGCGCGCAACGCGGCGCGGTCGCCCGCAGGCACCGCCACGCCGTTCTCGATAACGGTGATTCGCTCGAGCGGTATGCCTTCGCGCGCGCTCAAGCGCAGGCGCTGTTCGGGGGTGAACACGATGAAACGCGCCGTGCGGGCGTGGAGAAAGCGGTTGGCGACGGCGTTGATCGGCCCCGTCAGCGGGTCGCCGTGTTCGGTGAACACGATGTTCGGGACCCCGGCGAGAACGGCGGCCAGACGCCCCGCGTACTTTCCCGCGTGCAGGTGCGCGTGCACGACCTCGGGGCGCTCGGCCCGCAAGATCGCCAGCAGCCGCGGAAAGAACGCCAGGTCGAACCGGCCGCCGCGGTCGACCGCGAAAACCGGAACGCCCAGCTCCCGGCGGGCGCGCTCGTCGAGGCCGTCGGGATAAATCGACACGATGCCGACGTCGATCCCCGCGTCCCGCAAGCCGGCGGTCAGACCGCGCACCATCACTTCCGCCCCACCGCTGCGCAGCAGCTGAACGACGTGCAGGATACGCGGCCGACGAGCGTTCAGGGGAAGAGAACGTACGCGGTTGCTTTGGCTAACGGTGTCGGCGGCATCGGGCCGTCGAACGACACCGAGCCCGAGTCTCCGTAACAGCTGCAGGGTCCAGTTCCGTTGATGACGAGGGTATGGCGGTACGGGTATCTTAGGGACGGCAGCGGATGGCTCCCGTACACGTCCGGGTTGACGACGGCCGCGCACGGCCCGACGAACTGCCCGCGATTGTAGCAAGCCTCGAATTCGCGCGCGTAGATGCCGGTCGAACTGGTCAGCGCGGAGAGGCGGGTCGGGTAGGGACGCCGCGGCGCGTAGAAGGTCAAGCCCTGCTCCGGACAGGCGTGGATGTGCGACACCTGACCGCACGGCCGGCCCGAGATGAAGAGATGGTCCGGATCGTAGACGAGCATCATGTCGGCCAGCGCGCGCTGGCGCGCGACGGGGTCCGTCACGTCGTCGTTGACGACCATCGCATTGCGCTTGGCGTTCATCACGTGCATCAAGCCGGTGAGTTCGCCGTCGAGGATGGGGCCCGTCCACAAGAACGGATTGTTCGCGTTGCCGGCATTTGCGTAGAAGCACGTCTCGCACATCCCGCCCCAGGCGTTGGGTCCGGTCGCGGCCACGGACGCGATCGCGGCTTCGCTCTCGCCCGACGCGTGGCTGCCGAGCCCGTTGAAAATCACGGGCTGCGGGAGCGCGGCGGCCAGCGCGGCTTCACCGGTCTGCCACTGCGAGCGCGAATACACCGAGTTGAAGGGCGGTGCGGCCGGCGCGCCGCTGCACGTGTAATTGCCGCCGCCGAAGGTACCGGCACCCCAGCACCAGTAGGCGCGGTACCATTCGTCGGGCGTCGCGGCGTCGTCGACCAGGATGACGTCGTAGCCGCCGTCCGAGAGGTCGAGCTTCTTCGCCCACGCCAGCGTACCGGCTTGCAGCGACGAGGACGCGGGATTGCCCCACTTTTGCAACTGCGTGCCGTTATAGGAAACGGTGAGCGGCAGCCCGGGGCTACCGTCCTCGAAGTAGAACGCATCGTCGGCTAAGACCGAGCAATCCGGACCCGCATTGGGGTTCGCGCCGACCGGGTAGGAGCCGGAGCAGAGGTTCGGATCCACGTACATTCCGGTCTTGATCCCGGCGCTCCGCACGGCCTGATTGTAGATGGGCCCACCCGGCTCGAAGAAGACGTCGATATATGGGGCGGCCGCCCTCCAGTTGTGGAAGCCGTACGTCGAGTCGATCGCCGCCGCGCTATCGTTCCAGAACTCGGCGCCCTGCGTGTGATCTCGCGCGACGATCGCCGGAGGCGTCGTCAGCACCGTGGGTTTCGGCGTGGGTGTGGCCGCATTGCCGCCGGACTTCGGTTCGGCGCTGGGAAGCGCATGCTGGACGATGCCGATCCGTGACGAGTCCGGACTCGAGGCGCCCGACGACATGGGCGGCGAGCCGCCGCCGAGCGCCGGTTGCTGCGATCCGCCGCCGAGCGCTAGCGACTGCGTGCCTGCGCCGAACGGCATCGGCGACGAGCCGCCGCCGCTGCAAGCGGGTACTGCGCAAAGGAGCGCCAACCCGACGAGCGACCGGGAGAAGGTTCCCCGCGACGCGTGCCTATCGTAATGAAAACCGAACACAATGGGTCAATCGGCCCTGCGCCCGCGCGCAAACGCCGTTTGCGATCGACTGAAAGCGGTGTCACGGAGGGTGGCCGCTAGCGCGTGAGCGCGCGCACACTGCGCGCCGCGCCGGGCGCGCGGCCGGGATTCGCTGCCGATAGCTTCCCGAGGAGGCGTGGCAGCACATGAGTCAACGGGGAACCCGCGCGCAACGGACGGCGCTGATCGTCGAACGCCAGCGTTTGATGGTGCCCTTTCTCAAGGACGTTCTCGAACGCGCGGGCCACGACGGCGTGTTCGCCTTCCGTTCGGCTTCGGCTCGAACGCTGCAACGGGTCCGGCCCGACGTGGTCGTGCTCGGTATCGATACGCCCGGCGGCCGGCCCCTGGAACTGATCCGCCGGACCCGGCGCGAAACGCCGGAAGCGCGCATCGTGGTGATCACCCGGACGGACGATCCGCTGTGGAACGCGCTGGCCCGCGCCCTTGGCGCCCACGCGATCCTGGGATCGCAGGCGGACCGCAGCGACCTCTTCTCGGCCGTGAGCGCCTAGCGTGAGCTCCTAGGACGGAGGAACCGGCAAGAGAACTCCCGGCATCGCCGAACGTCCTACGTCAATGGGTCGAATGGCGTTGGGACGGGCGAGGTGGGGCTCCGCCGCCGACCTGAGACACGCCGCTTACGAAAGCTTAACGGGATGACGGTATCGTTGCGGCGCATTTGCGTCGTATAGCAGGTAGGCCGAAAGTCGCCGGGACTTCCGGTCCCCAAGTGCGGCGCGCGCCGCGAGGTTGAAACGAAGATCATGCGAGACGGTCGGTTGCGGGTCGTTATTGTCGAGTCGCAGGTCCTGTTTGCGAAAGCGCTATCCGGCATCTTTGCCGAGGATGGCGCTTTCGAGGTCGTGTCCGACCAACGTACGCCAGACGCTGCGGCGCTGGAAGCCGCCCGGCCCAACATCATCGTGATCGATCTCGACGGCCAGCCGACCGACGTCGCCGCCACCCTGGGAACGTGCGCCGAGGGCGCGCCCGCGGCGCGCGTGTGCGTGCTGTCGATGCACCTCTCCTCCGAGATGATGCAGCGCTGCCTCTCGCACGGCGCGGAGGCCTACATCGTCAAGGACATCTCGCCGCCGGAGCTCCTGCGCGCCGTCAAGACGGTCGCCGAAGGCCAGTCCTACGTCGATCCCCGCGTCGCCGGCGGCTTGCTGCGCCGGCGTTCGATGAACCCCGGCAAGCCCGACATCATGGAATTGTCGGCCCGGGAAGCCGAGGTGCTCAAGCTGATCGCCGAGGGGCTCGCCAACAAGCAGATCAGTGCCCGGCTGCACCTCTCCGAGAAGACCGTCAAGAACCACGTGAGCCGCATCTTCTCGAAGCTCAACATCTCCGCGCGCACCCAGGCCGCCGTGCACGCGATCCGCGCCGGGATCGTCTAGCGCCGTCCGGCGCGACGCTTGTGGAGGCAAGGAGACTCGAACTCCTGACCCTCACGCTGCCAGCGTGATGCTCTACCAACTGAGCTATGCCCCCGCGCGGCCACGTGGCGAGTGGCCGATTGCAAGTTCGCATACCCGCCTCCGGGACCTTTCCCCGGAACCCTCCAAATGACGAGATGTCTTAGATTCTGGAAACCACGATAGCGACCCAGCCCATCTCCAAACCCGAGCGCTCGCTTCCGACGGCCGTCATCGGCGGCGGCATCCTCGGCATGGTGCTCGCGCTGCGGCTCGCCGAGGCCGGGACGCGCGTGGCGCTGTTCGAGGCGGCCCCGGAATTCGGCGGGCTCGCAGCACCGTGGACCGTCGGCGACGTGACCTGGGACCGCCACTACCACGTGACGCTCGCGTCCGACACCACCTTGCGCGGTCTCTTGCGCGATTTGGGGCTCGAGAGCCGGCTGCGCTGGACGGCGGTCGGCACGGCCTTTTACACGGGCGGCCGCTTCCATCCCATGAACGGCGCGCTCGACTTCCTGCGTTTCCCGCCGCTCGGCCTCGTCGACAAGCTCCGGCTCGGACTCACGATCGTCGGCGGCTCGCGGATCGGCGACCCGGCGCCGCTGGAGGACGTTCCGGTGGAACGCTGGCTCACGCAACGTTCGGGCCGCAAGACCTTCGAGAAGATCTGGCGCCCGCTGCTGCTGGCGAAACTGGGCGACCGTTACCGCGATGCGTCCGCCGCCTTCATCTGGGCGATCATCGTACGCCTCTATGCGGCGCGCCGCGCCGGCCTCGGGGCGGAACGCTTCGGCTACCTGCCCGGCGGCTACGCGCGCATCCTGGCGACCCTCGAAAGCCGCCTGCGGGCGCTGGGCGTCGAGCTGGTCGCGAACGCGCCGGTCACCTCCGTACGCGCGGCGAACGGAACGGCGGTGGTGGAGTTCGCCGGCGGAAGCGCGCGTACGTTCGAGCAGGCGATCTTGACCGTGCCGGCACCAACCGCCGCGCAACTGCTGCCGCAACTCGGCGACGACGAACGCGACCGGCTCGCCTCGAAGGTCTACGGCGGCATCGTATGCGCCTCGGTCGTGCTCGACGAACCGCTGGGCCCGTACTACGTGACGAACCTGACCGACGAGTGGGTCCCGTTCTCCGCGGTGATCGACATGTCGAGCGTCGTCGACCGGGCCGAATGGAACGGGCGGGCGCTCGTGTATCTGCCCAAATACGTGCGTCCCGACGATCCGCTCTTCGAGGAGAGCGACGCGACGATCGAGGCGACCTTCCTCGGCGCGCTCGAGCGCATGTATCCGGCCTTCTCGCGGCGGCGCGTGCACGCGTTCCGGATCTCGCGGGTGCGCCGGGTCTTCCCGATCGCCACGCTCGGGTATTCGAAGCGCCTCCCGCCCATCGCCACGTCGCTGCCGGGCATCTACACGCTCAACTCCGCCCATATCGTCAACGGCACGTCCAACGTGAACGAGACCTTGCAACTCGTCGGCCGCGGCCTCGCGGCGCTCGGCACCAAAACCACATGAAACCGATCGGCAGCCTTTCGCTCGACCTCGATAACGAATGGGCGTACTTGAAGACGCACGGCGATCCCGCGTGGGAGTCGTTCCCGTCCTACCTGGACGTCGTCGTCCCTCGCTTTCTCGAGATACTCGCCCGCCTGCACGTGCACGTCACGGTTTTCATCGTGGGCCAGGACGCGGCGCTCGAAAAGAACCGGCGGTCGCTGGCGTCGATTCCGCAGGCCGGTCACGAAATCGGCAACCACTCCTTCCACCACGAGCCGTGGCTGCCGACCTATTCGGCCGGCCGGATCGAGAGCGAGATCGTCTCCGCGACCGACGCCATCCACGCGGCGACCGGCGCGCGACCGGAGGGATTCCGGGGACCGGGCTTCAGCCTCTCGCGCTCGACGCTCGAAACCCTGGCGCGGCACGGCTACCGTTACGACTGTTCGACCTTGCCAACGTTCATCGGCCCGCTCGCCCGGACGTACTACTTCATGACCGCCAAGCTGACCCCGCAGGAGCGCGAACGGCGCAAAGCACTCTTCGGCAGCGTCGCAGACGGCTTGCGCCCGCTACGACCCTATCGCTGGAACTTAGGAGAGCGGTCGCTGGTCGAGATTCCGGTCACGACCTTCCCGATCTTCAAGATCCCTATCCACTTCAGCTACATCCTCTATGCCGCGAGCGTCGCGCCGCCGCTGGCGCTCCCCTATTTCCGTAGCGCGCTACTGGCCTGCCGGGCGCTGGGAATCTCGCCGTCGCTGCTGCTGCATCCGCTCGACTTCCTGGCCGGCGAGGACGTCTCGACGCTCGCGTTCTTCCCCGCGATGCAGCTGGAACGGGCCCGCAAACTCGCGCTACTCGAGCGAGCGCTCGAGATCTATCGCGAGCTGTTCGAGATCGTGACGGTCGGCGAACACGCCCGCGCGATCGAGAACCACCTTTCTTCGCCGCGTATCGTCCCGCGTTTTGCCGACTGACCAGTGAAAATCTGTTTCGTCACACCGCGCTTTCCGTATCCGCCGACGAAAGGCGATAAGCTCCGGGTCTATCAAGCGATCAAACACCTCTCGCACGATCACGAGATCACGCTGGTGGCGGCAACCGACGAACGGCTCGGCGAGGCCGACGTCGCGGAGGTGGCACGCTTCTGCAGACGCGTGGAGATCGTTCCGATCGGCCGGCTGCAATCGTTCGCGTCGCTGGCGCTGCGCGCGCCGTTCTCCGCGCGCCCGCTGCAAACGCACTTCTACGATTCCGACGAGCTGCGCCGGCGGCTGGCGAGCGTGCTCGCCGACGACCGCTTCGACGTGATCCATGCGAGCCTGATCCGGATCCTGCCGTACGTGTGGAACGTGACGGAAGTCCCCGTGGTCGTCGACTTGATGGACACGTTCTCGCGCAGCATCGCGTTGCGCAAACGGACGGCGTCCCCGCTGCTGCGCGGGGCGTACGAACTGGAAGAGCGGCGCGTCGCGGCGTACGAGCGGGCCGCCTGCGAGCGGTTCCCGCTGCTCTTCGTCTGTGCGGAACTCGACCGGCAGGCGCTGCACTCGCGCAACGTCTCGGTGATCCGGACGTGCGCCGACCTCGACGCGTTCGAGTTCCGGCGCGACGGACGCGAGGACGACCTCGTCGTCATGACCGGCAACATGGGCTACCAGCCCAACGTCGATGCCGTGAACTGGTTTGCGAGGAACGTCTGGCCGCTCGCGCGCCGCGGGCGCCCCGGCCTGCGGTTCCGCATCGTCGGCTTGCGGCCGGCCGGCTCCATCCGGGCCTTTCACGGCAAAGACGGCATCCAGGTGGTCGGCCCCGTGCCCGACGTCGCCGCGGAACTTCAGCGCGCGACGCTTTCGATCTGCCCGATGCGGGTGGGTTCGGGCATGCAGATCAAGGTGCTCGAGTCGATGGCGACCGGGACGCCGATGGTCGCCACGTCCTTCGGCAACGAGGGCATCGAGGCGCGGGCGGGCGTCGAGATCGAGATCGCCGACGAACCTCAAGCCTTCGCGCGCGCCGTGCTCAATCTGCTCGGCGATCCAGTCAAACGCGGCCGGCTGGCAACCGCCGCGCGCCGCTACAGCGAAGCGAATTTCACCTGGAGCGCCCACGCCGCGGCGCTCGAGAAACTCTACCGCAGGGCCGTCGCGTTTCACTCGTAGCGCAGGCCGGGGCGGCGGGCGCTTCACCGCGGGCCGTTTGCATGCTACGCTGCGAAGCGCGGAGGTTGCCGGGCAGTCGCGCGCGCAGGCGTGAGGAAAGTCCGGGCTTCAGCGGGCAGCGTGCAGGATAACGTCCTGTCGGGGCAACTCGAAGGAAAGTGCCACAGAAACATACCGCCCGCGCCGCTCCGGCGGCGCGCGGTAAGGGTGAAATCGCAGAGGTAAGAGCCTGCGGAGCGTCGCGGTGACGCGCGCTCGGGTAAACCCCACGCGAAGCAAGATCGCTCGACCGGATGCGTCGCATCCCGGACGGCCCGTCCGTAACGAGCTACATCGCAACGAGGCGCGCGGTGACGCGCGTCCCAGAGAGATGGCTGCCGCCGCGCAAGCGGTACAGAATCCGGCTTATAGGCAGCCTCCGCAACCGGGGCCCGGACCCCGGCGGTCCTAGCACACAGCACACGACGGCCAGCGCACGCGCCCCGTACACGAGGAGAAGACGGTTGAGCGAACACTTCAGCAAGGATCTGACGGTAGAGCAGGCCTTCAAGACGCATGCCGGCGCGCGTCGCGTCTTCGCGAAATTTCACCTCGGCGGCTGCTCGAATTGCTCGATCAGCGAGACCGAAACGATCGAACAGGTCAGCGAGGGCTACGGCATCCCGCTCGCCATGCTGATGGACGAGCTGGAGAAGCTGTTCGCGAGCGGCGGCCTGAACGTCGGAGACCGCGTTCGCCTACCCGAAGAGATTCGCTCCAAGATCCCGCAGCTCGCGAGCGTCCCGGACATCGGTGAAGTCAAGAGCACGGAAGCCGGCGCCTATACGGTCGAGTTCGGTGACGTGCGCCTTCAGGGTCTGGCCGAGGACTTCGTCAAGATCGAAACGGCCGCGGCGGGCACGTAGAAGCGTCGTACAGGCGGAGCATCTGCTCCGCCCAGCCGTCGACGTTGAAACGCCCGACGACCCGGAGCCGCGCGGCGGCGCGGTCGCGCACGTCCATCGCGGCTTCGAGCGCGCGCGCTAGGGCGGTTGCGTCGCCGACCGGGAAGCGTCGGACGCTTTCCGCGTCGCCGCAGATCTCGTCGACGATCGCAATGTCGCTGGCGGCGACCGGCAAGCCGCACGCCATCGCCTCCGCGAGCACGTACCCGAAGGCCTCGCGGTCGCTCGCGAACGCCAGCGCGTCCGCCGCCCAATAGAGGGCTCGGGCGTCGGCCGCACGTTCGAGCGCGATCGTGCGCGGCGCCGGGCCGAATGCCGCGCGGTCGGCCGCGGAGCCGCCCGCGACCAATGCCCGGACGCCGGGCGAGCGCGCCAAGGCCGCCCGAACGGTCGCGCCGCCCTTGTATGGCACGCGCTCGAAGAACAGCGCGACGCGGTCGCCGGGCGCGATGCCGAGCGCCGTCCGCGCCGCCAGGCGCTCCGCGGGCGACGGCGGGCGAAAACGGTCGACGTCGATCCCGTTGGGAACGACCCGCACCCGGCGGGCCGGCCCCGACCAGGCGACGATCTCGCGCGCGATCTCCTGCGACACGGCCACGAACGCCGCCACCCGGCGGCCGAAGAGCCGGTACTTGAGCAGCGCTTTCGCCCGCGCCGCGGGCGAGTCGTCTTCGCGGTGCGAGTGGACGTGCCAGAACACGTCGGCCCCGTCCGCCGCCCGCAGCACCGGCAGATCGTAGCGCGTGAAGTGCGCGTGCACGATCGCCGGACGCAGGCCGCGCAGCGCGTCCACGACGCCCCGCTCGTTACGCACCAGGTGCACGTCGACGCCGGCCGCGCGGAGCTCCGCCGGCCAGACCGCCCCGCTCACCTCCGTGGCGATGACGGTCAGGCGATCGCCCTGCCGCCCGGCCGCCCGGCCCAACACGCCCAGCGCCGGAATGAAGCTGCCGCCGGTCGTGCCGCCGTAATCGACGACCTGGGCGATCGTGCGCAAAGCTACAGCGACTTACGGTCTCCGAACGCCTCTTCGGTGCCGTGCCAGTGCGTGACGCTGGGCTCGCCGGCCTTCCAGCAGAGATACACGGGCCGGCCGTCGCGCAGGGCCGGAAAATCGAGCAGTCCGAGGTCCATGTCCTTGACGACGCAACCGTACGCCTCGATGCGGTTGATGATCCGTACCACGTCGGCCTTGAGCTCGGTGCAGCGGCGCGTTTCGCCGCGGCGCTCGGCCGTCGACGGCCCCGCGCGTCCGCCGGCTTTGCGCAGCGCCGGATCCTGTTCGAGCAGCTTGATGGCGAGGTCGCGGCGCTTCCCCCACAGCTCTTCGATCAGCGGGGCCAGCACCGGAATGAGGGCGTTGGCTTTTTCAGGCGAAAAGAAACTCATGCGCACTCGCTCCGGCGGCATTCGGTGACTTTCTCGCGTTTCGTTGTGGTGGCCGGCCTTTCCGGCGCCGGAAAGAGCCAGGCCATGAAATCCTTCGAGGACCTCGGCTTCTATTGCGCCGATAACCTGCCGCCCGCGCTGGTCGGTCAACTGGTAACGTTGGCCCACGGGGCAAGCATCGAACGCGTCGCGCTGTCGCTCGACGTGTGCGTCGGCGGGCCGTTCGGCGACCCGCTCTCGGCGCTCGCCGAACTCGAAGCGCAAAACACGGCGTTCGACCTGCTCTTCCTCGAGGCCGGCGACGACGTGCTGATGCGCCGCTACAGCGAAACGCGGCGGCGCCATCCGCACGAGTCCGGCGCGACCCTGGCGGCGGCGATCGCCGCGGAACGCGAACGGCTGGCGCCGCTGCGCGCGCGCGCGACCCGCGTATGGGACACGTCGCATCTGACGCAAACCGCGCTCAAAGCGCGCGTCGCCGTCTACGCGGGCGATGCGCGTACGCACGCGCTCGCCGTCAACGTCATCGCATTCGGCTTCAAATTCGGATTGCCGCTCGAGGCCGATCTGGTCTTCGACGTCCGCTTCTTTCCCAATCCCAATTACGTGCACGATCTCAAACCCCTGACCGGTGCGGACGCTCCGGTCGCGGCGTTCATGGAGGCGCTGCCGGAGATGAACCCGTTCCTGGAGCGGCTCTTCTCCCTCGTCGATTTCGTCTTGCCGCTGTACGTCTCGGAGGGCAAGGCCCGTCTGACGATCGGAATCGGATGTACCGGGGGCAGGCACCGCTCGGTCTACGTAGCGGCGCGCCTGGTCGAGCACCTGAGGGAATCCGGCATGGTGCCGGTCGCACAAGCGAACCGCGAACTCGTACCGGCATGACGAACGGTCCGCTGCGCTTCGTGCGCTGGTTCTACCCGGGCCTCGGCGTCAAACGCTGGCTGCTGCTGGCGATCGTCGGCTGCGTGCTGGTCGTCAACGGCGTTACGCGTTGGCTCGTCGCCGAAGGGGCGCACCTGCCGCTCAACGAGATGGTCGACAACGCGATGTCGGATTTCGGCGTTCCGTTGCCCTCGCTGCCCTACGTCTTTGCGATCGTGGGCGCCGCGTTCATCTTCTTCGCGATCCGGCAATGGATGAGCGCGATCGTCGTCGCCGTGGCGCCGACCTCGAAGGACAACATCGTGGGCGCGCTGATGGACCGCCGGCTCCGGGGCGGCTACAAAATCGTCGCGATCGGAGGCGGCACGGGCCTCTCCACGCTGCTGCGCGGCCTCAAGCGCTCGACGACGAACCTGACCGCGATCGTCACGGTCACCGACGACGGCGGCAGCTCCGGCCGCCTTCAAAAGGAGCTCGGCATCCTGCCGCCGGGCGATATCCGCAACTGCCTGGTGGCGCTGGCCGACGACGAGGCGCTGGTCACCGATCTTTTCCAATACCGCTTCCGGGAAGGCGAGGGCCTGACGGGCCACTCCTTCGGTAACCTGTTCCTCGCCGCGATGACGAGCGTTACCGGCAACTTCGATTCGGCCGTCAAGGAATCGAGCCGGGTGCTGAACATCAAGGGCCGGGTCTTACCCGCGACGCTCGATACGGTCCGCCTCTGTGCGACGCTCGTCGACGGAACCGTGGTCAGCGGCGAAACCAACATCTCGCGCTCGCACGAGCCGATCGCGCGCCTGTCGCTCGAGCCGTCCCAAGCGCGGCCGCTGCGCGAGGTGCTCGATGCGATCGCCGGCGCGGATGCGATCGTACTCGGGCCGGGCAGCCTGTACACGTCGATCCTGCCGAATTTCCTGGTCGAGGGCGTTGCGCGCGCGGTGGCGGACTCGCCGGCGCTTAAGATCTACATCTGCAACGTGATGACGCAGCCCGGAGAAACCGACGCGTTCTCGGCCTCCGCCCACGTGCGTACCCTGCTGGACCAGACCGGCCAGAAGTTATTCGACACCGTCATCGTCAACGAGCAGCCGCCGCGCCGGTTGCTGGGCGCGTACGCCGACGAGGGCCAAGTCCCGGTCAAACCGGATCGGAAGGCGATCGAAGCGCTCGGCATTCACGTGGTCGGCGCCAACGTGATCAGCGAGACCCGCAACGTCCGGCACGATCCCCAGCGCCTGGCCGAAGTCGTCCTACGCTTGATCGACGAGCACGTCGCACACCGTTCGTCGTTCGTCCGGCTCTCGGCCCCGCCGAACCCGAAGGAGCCTGCCGGGACGCTCCCCTAGCAGCCGCCGACCGCCAGCAACCGGCCGGCGCGGTACGCCGCGCGGGTCAGCAGGGCGTCCGCATCGCACATTGCGGCGCCGAGCGAACGCGGGCCGTCGGCGATCGGCACGCAGACGATGCCCCGGCGCGCGAGCTCCCGTTCGGCGGCGGCGGTCACGCCGCCGGCGAAAGCGACGACCGGTACGCCCGCATCGCGCGCCAGCGCCGCGACGCCCGCCACCGTCTTTCCGCCCGTGGTCTGCGTGTCGATGCTGCCTTCGCCGGTGAAGCACGCGCGCGCGCCGCGCAGCCGCGGTACGAGACCGCGCACGTCGGCGACCAGCGAGACGCCGGGCCGTAATGCGGCCCGGGCATAGGCGAGCGCACCGAACGCGAGCCCGCCGGCCGCTCCGGCGCCGCGGACGCCGCTGCGGTCGACGCCGAGCGCCTGCGCCGTGACGCCGGCAAAGCGCGCGAGGGCCGCGTCGAGCAACGCCGCGGCCTCCGGCGACGCGCCCTTCTGCGGCCCGAAGACGGCGCTCGCGCCGCCGGGTCCCGTCAGCGGGTTGTCGACGTCGACCGCGACCTCGAGGCTCACGCCGGCCAGCCGCGGGTCGAGCCCGTCCGCCTCGACCCGCGCGAGCCCGAGCAGCGCCGCGCCGCCGGGCTCGAGCGAACGGCCCGCGGCATCGAGGAAGCGAACGCCCAGCGCCGCGAGAAACCCCGCGCCGCCGTCGTTCGTGGCGCTGCCGCCGAGCGCTACGACGATCCGCCGCGCCCCGGCTTCCAGCGCGGCGCGCACCAGTTCGCCCGTGCCGGCGCTCGACGCCCGCAGCGGGTCGCGTTCGTCCGCCCGAAGCAGCGCCAGCCCCGACGCCGCGGCCATCTCGACGACTGCGGTCGTTCCGTCGAATGCGAAGGCCGCCTCGACCGGCGCGCCCAGCGGGCCCGCCACGACCTTGGCGATCCGACGCCAGCCCGCATCCAGAAACGCGTCGAGCGTTCCTTCGCCGCCGTCCGCCATCGGCACGAGATCCGTTTCGATCCCGGGCCAGGCTTCGCGCAGGCCGCGGCCGATCGCCGCCGCGGCTTGCGTCGCGCTCAGGCTGCCTTTGAACTTGTCGGGCGCGATCACCACTCGCGGACCCGGACGCATGGACTCAGCTATGCGTCAAGCTGATCGTCAGCACGCGCTGTTCGCCCGGCGCCAGCGGTGCGGGGTTGCTGATCAAGCCGGTCGAGACGTAGCCCGTCGCGGTCGCCACGTAATCCCAATCGCCCGTCGGAACGGGCGTTATGCGGAAATTCCCGTTGGCGTCGGACTGCGCCGTCAACACGCCGCCGTTCACCACGATGGCGGCGTTCGCGATGGCGTTCCCGTTCGCCGAGTCGACCACGCGGCCCGAGACCGTCGCGTAGTTTCCGGCCGGGGGAATGCCCGTTCCACAACCCGTCAGAAAGGCGACCGCAAGGAGAACGAACGACGAGCGCACGACCTTCATGCTCGGTCGCTTTCATTTACGCGGCGACGACGCCCTCTTCGGAATCCTGGCGATCGAGGTTGGCCGCTTTCTCGTTCGCCAGCCACGCGTTGGCCGCGTCGCGGTGCGCCGCGTCCACGCGCTCGCGGACCCACGCCAGAATCGTCTCATCGCTGCCGTTCGCCGCGACGGCGGCATCGAAGTCGGCCGCCGTGATGCCCCAGCGCTGGAATACCCCGAGGTCCATCGGGCACGGGTAGATGTAATCGAAAATCGTCCCGGCCGCGGAGGCTCGCGCCTTGTCGAACGCGCGCAGCAGCCACAGATACCCGCCATATGAGTCGCGGCCGCGCCGCGGAAACGCCTTGCCCCCTCGAAAATCGGTTGCCATATGTGCTACCTCCGCTGATTGGAACCGGCGCGGCTTTCGATGGGATTCAGAGGCGGTACGAGAAAGGTCCGAACCCAACCGGAGCGCGATGCCGCCCGGAGCCCGAAAGAGCGAGCAGCATGACCGACACGGCGACGACCGCGAAGCCCAAAGCGCAGTACTTGGAGAGCGCCCTCGATGCGGTCGGGAAGACGCCGCTCGTTCGCTTGCGCCGCGTCGTCGACGATGCCGCGTGTCTGGTCCTGGCGAAGGTCGAATACGTCAACCCCGGCGGCAGCGTCAAGGACCGTCCCGCGGTTGCGATGATCCGCGACGCCGAGGAGGCGGGCGTGCTCGGCCCGGGCTCCACGATCGTCGAGGCCACCAGCGGAAACACGGGCACGGGGCTCGCGATGGCCGCCGCGATCCGCGGTTACCGCTGCATCCTCGTGATGCCCGACAAGATGTCGAAGGAAAAGATCGACTTGCTGCGCGCGTACGGCGCCGAAGTCGTCGTCACGCCGACCAACGTCGCGTCGGATTCGCCCGAATCGTATTACGGTGTGGCCGCGCGGCTCGTTAGCGAGATTCCCGGCGCCTTCATGCCCAACCAATGGCACAACCATGCCAACCCCGACGCCCACTACCACACGACCGGCCCCGAGATCTGGGAACAGACGCGCGGAACGATCACCCACTTCGTGTCGGGCATCGGTACGGGCGGAACGATTTCGGGAACCGCGCGCTACCTCAAGGAACGCAACCCGAAGATCCACGTGGTCGGAGCCGATCCCGAGGGCTCGATCTACTCGGGCGATACGCCGAAATCGTATGCGGTCGAAGGCATCGGCATGTCGTATCTGCCCGAGACGGTCGACCTCAAGGTGATCGACGAGATGGTACGCGTCTCGGACCGCGACTCGTTTCTGATGGCGCGACGGATCACGCGCGAAGAAGGACTGCTGGTGGGCGGCTCCTCGGGCACGGCCGCGGTCGCCGCCGTACGGCTCGCCAAGACGCTGCCGGCCGACGCGGTGCTGGTCACGATCTTCCCGGACTCCGGCCGCGGTTACATGTCGAAGATCTTCAACGACGAGTGGATGATCGCCAACGGGTTCCTGGCGGAAGGCCGGCGCAAAGCCACGGTCGGCGACGTGCTGCGCAGTAAGGAGCCGCTGCCGCCGATGATCACCGTCGAGGAGAGCGACGTCGTGCGCGACGCCCTCGACCTCTTGCGGCGCTACGAGATCTCGCAGCTGCCCGTCATGCGCGGCAGCGAAATCGTCGGCAGCGTCAACGACGTGGCCGTGATGCAAGCGGTCTTCGACCGGGCGGACCTGCTGCACAAGAGCGTGCGCGACGTGATGGGCCGCCCGTTTCCGGCCCTCGACACGGACGCCCAGATCGATCGCGCGTACAAGCTCCTCACGCTCGCGAACGCCGCGATCGTGGTGGTCGAGGCCGAACGCCCGATCGGCGTCGTCACTCGTCAAGACATCATATCGTACCTCTCGGCAAGCGCGACGTCCGAGTGAAGTTCAGCACGCGCGCCATCCACGAAGGTCAAGAAGCGGACGCGGCAACCGGCGCGACGATCGTCCCGATCTACCAGACGTCGACCTACACGCAGAGCGCGGTCGGCGAACACAAGGGGTTCGATTACAGCCGCACGGTCAACCCGACGCGCACGGCGCTCGAGCGCCAGCTCGCGGCGCTCGAGGACGCCCGCCACTGCAGTGCGTTTGCGAGCGGGATTGCGGCGACGTCGGCCGTGCTCAACCTGCTCTCCGCCGGCGACCACGTCGTGGTCGGCGACGACCTCTACGGCGGCACGTACCGCCTCTTCTCGAAAGTGTACGAACGGTACGGGCTCACGTTCAGCTACGTCGACATGACCGATCTCGACCGGACGCGCGCCGCCCTGAGGCCGAACACGAGACTGATCTGGGCCGAGACGCCGACCAATCCGCTGCTCAACCTCGTCGACATCGCGGGGCTGGCGGCGCTCCGGCCGCCGGGCTGCCTGCTGGCGGTCGACAACACGTTCGCCTCACCGTATTTCCAGTCGCCGCTCGCGCTCGGCGCGGACGTCGTCGTGCACTCGACGACCAAGTACATCGGCGGCCACAGCGATGCGGTGGGCGGCGCCGCGATCGCGGACGATCCGGAGATCGCGTCGACGCTCAAGTTCCACCAGAACGCGGTCGGCGGCGTACCGGGGCCCTTCGACGCGTGGCTCGTGATGCGCGGCGCGAAGACGCTGGCGCTTCGCATGCGCGAACACGAGCGTAACGCCGTCGCCGTCGCCTCGTTCCTGGCCGCGCGCGACGACGTCGAGCGGGTCTACTACCCCGGCCTCGCGAGCCATCCGCAACACGCGTTGGCGGCGCGCCAGATGCGCGGCTTCGGCGGCATGGTCTCCTTCGCGCTGCGCGGCGACGCGGCTCGAACCTTCGCGTTCGCCGGCGCAACCAAACTCTTCAGCCTGGCCGAAAGCTTAGGCGGCGTCGAATCGCTGCTCGGCATTCCGGCGCGCATGACGCACGGCTCGATCCCGGCCGCCGAACGCGAACGGCGCGGCATCACCGATTCCCTCGTGCGGCTCTCGGTCGGAATCGAAGACGCGGAAGACCTGATCGACGACCTTCGCAGCGCCCTCGACGCGACGGCGAACGCGGGACGTCAGTTCGACGGTTTGGCCGGATACACGACGACGTAGAGCGACGAAAGGGCGGCCTTTACGTCCTTGTCGCTGGTTTGACCGACGCCGCCCACGAATGCGACGTCGATGGCGCGCTTCGTGTCGATCACGAGGTACTCGTTGCGCTCGACGTCGTGGCCGCTGGCCACGTCGCCCGTGCGCGCCTTGAAGAAGTACGCCGGCATACCATTCGCGAGCGTCGTCTTCGTGTGGTCCTCGACGAACGCGCTATCGGAGTCCTGGCGCAGTTCGCTTTCGTGCTGCTTCTCGTACTCGTCGAGGCTGCCCGAGAAGGGCTGCACCGTGATGACGATCGAGCGCTGATCGCTGTGACCCGCGTGAAGGACGAAACCCGCCACCACCTGCTTGTCCGAACCGCCGGGATCGCCCGGCGGAACCTCGAGGCGCGTCCAACCGTCGGGCGCCGTGAAGTGCATGCCCGGATCGTCGTAACTGAGCGAATCGGCGCGCGCGGGGAATCCGAGCGCCGCCGGAAACACGCCTGCGAGCGCCAATCCGAGCGCGAACGAGCGCAGCTTCATCCGACCTCCAACACATCAGCCAGCGCGGGCAACGAGACCGCGTACCGGTAGCCGATGTTGCGATGGTCGTCGTCGAACTCCTCGTGCCGGACCTCGAGGCCGAGCCCGCGCACGCGCTCGACCAGCATGCGCGCGCCGAGGTCGAGCGCGTATTCGTCGCGCCGCCCGCAATCGACGTAGCGCAGGCGCAGCCGGGCCAGCTCGGCGCGCTTGCCCAGACACATCTCGACCGGATCGAACGCGAGCCAGCGCGCGAAGACGTCCTCACGCAACGCTCCGGTATAGGCCTCGAACGGCAGGTCGAACGCAAACGCTTCCGCCGCGCGCGGCGAATACGCCGCCGCGTAGCCGAGCATCTCGATCGTCGCGAACTCCGCCTGCGAGCGCTTGGGCTTGGATTCGAACGCGGCGACGAACGCCGCGACGTCGCCGCCGTGCGCTTCGAGCGTCCGTTGCGCGAGCGGAAACGCTCCCGTGAAGCTGCCGCGAAAATTCGTATCGCCGCTGTGCGAGGCGAACGCGCCGAAGACGCCCGGCTGCGTCATCGTGAGGTGCAGCGCGCCGAACCCGCCCGACGACTTGCCGAGCACCGCGCGGCCGCCCTCGTTCGCGATCGTCGGATAGGCGGCGTCGACGCGGCCGACGACGTCGCGCACCGTATAGGTCGCATAGGGCCCGTTGTGGACCGAATCGAGGTACTGGGAACCGCCGAGCCGCGTGAAACCGTCGACCAGCGCCAGCAGCACGGGCGGCATCCGCCGCTCCGCGATCAGCCGGTCCGCCCACTGCACGACGTTGGTTTCCCACGGCCGGGCGCTGACGAGCGCGGCCACGTCGCCCGTGTAGCCGTGCAACACGTAGAGGACGGGATAACGCTTCGATCCGCCGGGGTCGAAGCCGGGCGGCGTATACACCGCGAGCGGACGCGTTGCAGCATCGCCCAGCGGGTTGCCGCGCAACGCCGGCGAGTCGACGAAGTCGATCCGCAGATCGCCTTCGAGCCGCAGGAGCTTGCCGAATCCGGAGGTCGCCATCACTTCGACCTACGCGGCCGGAGGACGGCGTTCCCGCATCGCCATACCTTGTTCCGATGCTACGTCGTTTCACCGTCGCGCTGGCCGCGCTCGCAGCGCTCGCCGGGCCGGGGCGCCCGGCTGCCGCGGTACCGGCGGCCGCCTGGGGAAACGCAGCGGTCGTCGAGCGCGCCGGTTTTCCGGTCTTCGAGTATCGCGGCAAGCCGTTCTTCGTGTACGGCGCGGCCTTCTTCTACGAGCGTTTGCCGCGCGAGCTCTGGAGCGCGTCGATGGACCGGCTGCAAGCGCTCGGCATCAACACGCTCGATCTCTACGTGCCCTGGAACTGGCACGAGCTCGCCGACGGCGACTTCGATTTTAACGGCCGCACCAGTCCCCGGCGCGACTTGCACGACGTGCTGCGCCTGGCGCGCGCGCACGGCTTCGCGATCCTCTTGCGGCCCGGGCCCGTGATACGCAACGAATGGCGGAACGGCGGCTATCCGGCCTGGTTGCTGTCGCGGCCCGAATACGGCATGCCGTTGCACGACCTGCTGGAGGGACGCTACCCGCCGACGGCCACGCTGCAGAACGCGCATTCCGACGACGCGGCGGCGGAGTGGATGCGCAACGCCGCGCACGTGCGCTACGCGCGCCGCTGGCTGGAACGGGTGTTGCACGAATGCGCGCCCTACGCGGACCGCATCCTGGCCGTGGCGCTCGACGACGACCAGGGCGCGTACATCGACAATCAAACGTGGCCGGCGCCGCACCTGCGCGCGTATCTCGAGTGGCTGCGCGGCGTCGTGCAGGGCGTTACGGGACCGCGCGAGCCTGTTTTCATCAACACCTACCAGATGAAGGTGCCCGCATCGTCGCCGGTGTGGGCGATGGGCAACTGGTACCAGAGCGACGCGTACGCGATCGGCGAGCACGATCGCGCGCAGCTCGAGTTTTCGGCGGCGCTGCTGCAAACGCGCCCGCACCAGCCGCTGTTCGCAAGCGAATTCCAAGCCGGCTGGTTGCAAGGCCCCGACGACGCGCGTCCCCGCCCGGCCGACCCGAGCAACACGCTGCTGGCGATGGCCACGCTGATCGGACTCGGTGCGCGCGGCATCGTCAACTTCCCCGCGCAGGACACGCTGTATCCCGGCGGCTGGGAAGCCCCGTTCGCAAACGCGCTGTACGCGTGGGACGCGGCGCTGACGCTCGACGGTACGCCCTCCGCGCGCTACCGCCCCACCGCCGCGGTCGGGGCCGTCGTTCGCGCGTACGGCCCGCAGCTCGCGCGCGCGCACGTGCGTTTCGACGCGGCGATCGCGTACCTCGGCGGCAGCGTTCCGCCGTCCCTCGCAACGAACGCCCTGTTCGCCGACGTGGCCGCCCGCACGATCGAAGCGCAGCAGACGTGCCGCGCCGCGAACCTGGCCTGCGCGCTGGTCGACCCGCACGCCCTGGGCGCGCGCGCGCTCGCGCGCTATCCGCTACTGATCGTTCCGTCGCTGCCGGCGGGCGCGCCCGCCGTCGTAGCGGCAGTCGACAGGACGCTGCAGGCCTACGCGCGTGCCGGCGGCCGCATCCTCGCCGGCGCGCCTGACGCGGCCGCACTGCGCGGAGCGCTAGCGCGCACCGGCCGGCGGCCCGTCGTCGACGGCGTTCCCGGCGGCGCGACCTACGCCCGCGATCCGGCCGGCGGTTCCGGTTTCCTGACGGTGGCGAACTACGGCGGCGTAGATCTCGACGTACGCGGCGCCACGATCGAGGCGGACGGCCGGCACATCGCGCTGCAGCCCTTTCGCGTCCCGGCGCGCGATGCGCTGATCGCGCGGGTCTCGGCCGGCGGGACGCTCTTTGCGGTGCCGCCACTATCGCCGAACCCCGGCGCGCCTCGGCCCGCGAGCGTCGTTCGCTTGCGCGACGACGCACTCTTACCGACGGGCGCGTTCCGGTCCGTACCGGACGACGGCACGCACGCCTACGCCTACGCGACCGACGTGTACGGCGAAGGTACGCCGGCCGTCGTGCTGGACAACGGGATCGTGCGGCTCGTCGTCAGCCCGGCCGCGGGCGCCCGCGCGTTCGCGTTCGGATCGGACGCGGTGCCGCGCAACGTCTTCACGACGGTCGGCGGCATGCGCGACGACGTCGCCGTCGAACCGGCGCCGTCGACGGCCGATCGGATCGCGAAGTACACGCATCAGTTTCCGGCCGGCACGTTCAACCGGCCGTACGCGACCCGGATCCTCTCGAACGGAGCGCGCGCTTCGGCGCGTTTCACCTACGACGCGCCCGACGTCGTACCCGACGGAGCGCTCTTCGAGCGCACGGTCACGCTCGAGCCCGCCGCCGGCGCCTTCGAGGTCGACGAACGGTTCGAGCCGCACGCGTCGACCGACGCTCGAACGCTAGCCGCGCAGCGGGCCGTTTCGGTCACGTCGCTGGCCGCCGGCGACGGTGCGTCCGAACCGGCGGAGTCCCTGCTGGCGCCGGATCCGCAACCGTTCGCGCCCGGCACGACCGTGCGCATCGCCGCCGGTCACGCCGTGGGTCTATTCGATGCGGAGCGCTCCGAGCTTGCGACCGTCGCGTGGCGCGCGGACGACGTCGACGACGCGACCGTCATCGAGCAGCGCTTTTCGATCGTCGTGCGCCTCACGCTCGCGCGCGGCCGCGACGCGCACCTGCGCTTCGGGTGCGTGGAAGGCGCTCCGACGCTCGATGCCGCCCGTTCCGCGCTGCAGGCCGCCGACGCGGCGGCCCAAACCTCGCAGGGCACGCTTCCGGCTGAGCGAACATCGCTCGGCGCGGGGAAGTGGCGGAACGGTCTACGCGATCGCCTCAAAAGCGATTGAGCTTATGCTCTTGTGGGTTCGAATCCCACCTTCCCTACCATCTTCAGCAGGTTGCGCGGCGGGGCGGCGCTCGGCAGACGGGGGATCGGGGGCGCGGCCTCCCACAGAAACGTTGATTTTTCAGGCTGGGGCACTGCGCGGCGACGTGCGCGTAGCCGGCGACAAGTCGATCTCACACCGGGCGCTGATGATCGCGGCGGCGACGCCGGGGCGCTCGACGATCGGAGCGCCGAACCGAGGCGAAGACGTGCTGGCGACGCGCGACGCCGTGATCGCGCTCGGCGCAGCGGTCGAGGACCACGGCGAATCCATCACGGTCGCGGGCGGAACGCTGCGCGATCCGACCGCGACGATCGACGCACGGAATTCCGGTACGACGACGCGGCTCTTGATGGGGCTGTGCGCGGGGCACGGCCTGCGCGCGCGCTTCGACGGCGACGCGTCGCTGCGACGCCGGCCGATGGAACGCGTCGCCCGCCCGTTGCGCGCGCTCGGGGCCGAGGTGACGACCAACGGCGGCCGTTTGCCGGTAACCGTTCGCGGCATCGTCTCTCCGCCGGGCGGGGAGTTTGCGCTCGAGATCGCGTCGGCCCAGGTGAAGTCCGCGATCCTGTTCGCCAATCTGTCGGCCCGCAACCGCGTTCGGATCACGGGCGACCGCTTTTCGCGCGATCACACCGAACGGTTGCTGCGCCGTTTCGGACGCACGATCCGCTTCGACGGCCGGACGATCGAACTGGAACCCGGAACGCTGGTCGCGCAGGACGTGCGCGTGCCCGCGGACCTCTCGGGAGCCGCCTTCTTTCTCGCGGCCGCGGCGATTACGCCGGGCAGCGATCTGCGGCTGACCGAAGTCGGGATCAACTCGACCCGCACGGGCATCCTCGACGCGCTGACCGCGATGGGCGCCGATATCGCGCTCGAAAACCGGCGCGAACTCGACGACGAGCCGGTAGCCGACATTCGCGTCCGCTACCGTCCGCTCGCCGCCACGACCCTGGACGGCGAACTCGTGGTGCGCGCGATCGACGAGATCCCGATCCTGGCCGTCGTCGCCGCGCACGCGCGCGGCACCACCAGCATCCGCGGTGCCGCGGACCTGCGCGGTAAGGAGTCCGACCGGCTCGCGACGGTGACCGAGACGTTGCGGGCCTGCGGCGTCGCGGTCGAGGAGTTCACGGACGGCCTCGACATCACGGGCGGCGGCGCGCGGCCGCCCGGCCGGACGTTACGAACCTACGAGGACCACCGCATCGCGATGGCGATCGCCGCCTTGGCCGCGCCGACGGGGCCGCACCCGATCGACGACGAGCACTGCATCGCGGTCAGCTTCCCGGATTTCGTTCCGCTGTGGGAGTCGGGGCAGCACGGCGCTCGCCGATCAGGAAGCTAAAAAAAGCGCCCACTCCCGTGGAGACCGCGAACGCCGCGGAGCGAATCTCTTCGCGCGCGGCCTCGATGTCGCGCAGCGCCCGCCCGGCCCGCGCTTGCAGCGAGGGAACGGTCGCAAGGGCATCACCCGCGATCGACACGCGCGCCTCGGCCAGCTCGACGTTCTTCCAGAGCGGCAAATCGGCATAGCGGTCCAACCGCTTTCGCAGGGACAGCGCCCTGCGAACCACGGCAACCACGCCCGCGACCACGAAGATCAGGCCGATCAGCACGCCCGCGCCGAGCGCGACCACGTCCGCGAGCAGCGGCGATGGGGTCACGCTGCGGCTTCGCCCTTGCCCCCGCCGTCGGGCTTCGAGCCGCCTTCGGGCTTCGCGGTCTCGGTCTTGGCGGCGCCCTCCGACGGCTGAGCGCTCTTGCGTGAATCGTTCACGTAAAAGCCCGACCCTTTGAAAACGATCGTCGCCGGGTGGAACAGCCGCCTGAGCTCGTTGCTACCACACTGCCGGCAGCCTTCCGCCGGCGATTCCTTGAAACCGTGCTTGATATCCGTGACGGTTCCGCAGCGCTCGCACTGATACTCGTAGATTGGCAAACCGATCCCCCTCGAAACCAAGCGTCACACCGAGCTAGAGTATACCCGCCTTTAGCACTACCCGTCAACGACTGCTAATAATCGCGCTCAGAAGTCCGATAGGACGCCCTCGGGTGCCGCCTCGTCGCGAAACTCGACCAGGCCCTTGAAGTGGACGAGGGAATCGTCGAGCGCGCTTTCCAGCCGCCGCCGCGCCGTCATGCGGTCGATCAGCGCGCCGAGGACGCCGCCGTACGCGGGGTAGTCCAGCCGCACGACCAGCTTGGTGCGCTCGTTCTTGCGCTCGATCCGGAAATCGATCCGGCGGCGGACGGAGTACGCGCCCACGAGCGACACGATGTGCCCCTCGAGGAAACGGTCGACCTCGTACAGCTCTTCGTCCTCGCCCGGAATCGCGCAGCGCAGGGCCACCTCGCTGCCCATCCCCAGCGGCTGCTTATCGTCGACGCGCCGCGACGTTCGAGCGAACGAAAGCCAGACCGGCCATTTCTCGACTTCGCAGATCAACGCGAAGACCGCTTCGGGCGTACTGGCGAGGTCTTGGCTGCCGATGATGGCGGACGGCGACAACCGTTCGACTGGACCGGATGTTGCGATCATCTCCCGTGGTTCGCCGCCGAGCGCCACGTCCCTGGTAGCAAACCACAATATCTAGTATGCACCGACCACCTGCATACAACTTGTGGGTTGCCTGTGAAAACCGGTGGATAACCGGCCCTCTCACCCCTCTAGGCCGCCGTCCGGACGAGACCCGGCCGCAGCAGTTCCTTGAGCCGCGCGCGCGCCCGCGAGAGCCGGGAACGGACCGTGCCGATCGAGATGCCGGTCAGGACCGCGATCTCCTCGTAGGACAAATCGTCGACTTCGCGCATCGCCACCACGGTGCGAAACGCTTCCGGGAGGGAGCCGATCGCCTTGGAGAATTCGTCGCGCGTCAGCGCGTCGGCGCAAGCGACGTACGGGTCCTCGCCTTCGCGGCGTACGGTGGTGACGTCGACGAGCGCGTTCTGCAGCCGCGCGAGCCGCGCGTCGGCGCGCTTGCGCTTCTTGTTGTGGTCGAAGAACACGTTGACCGTGATCCGGTACAGCCACGTGTAGAACGACGACTGGCCGCGAAACCGGTGCAGGTTGCGAAAGACGCGCAAGAAGACGTCCTGCACGAGATCCTCGACGTCGCCGCGCGGAACGTTCAACTGCGCGAGAATCCGCCGCACGTGCCCGTCGTAGCTGCGGACCAGTTCGTCGAACGCATCGAGGCGCCCGGCCCGGTAGGCTTCGATCAGCCGGAGGTCGCGCGCGGCCCGGTACTGCTGCTGGGGATCGACCTTTTTGCGCGGTTGGCTGGCGACCGACATCGGGATCCTTTCGGGGGCTGGGCGTGTCCCCGTAGGATAGGCGCCGGGACGACCGGCGAATGTGAGGCCGCCTACGGTCCCGCGGTGCGGCCGTGTACGACCCCCAACCCGACCGCACGCGCGAACGCCGCCAGGGTCTCGATGCCGTACGCGAGGGAGGCCTCGTCGACCCGAAACTCCGCGCTATGGCCGGGGTGTACCGAGCCCGCGGCTTCGCTGCGAATTCCGTGACGGATCAAGAGCCCGGGCACCCGCTCGGCAAAGTACGCAAAATCTTCACCGCCCATCGTCGGTGCGGGACTCGTGACCGGGATGCGGCTGTGCGCGGCCATGTACTCGCGAAACGTGACGGCCAGGGTCGCATCGTTGATGACGGCCGGATAGCCGCAGATCACCTCGATCCGCCCGCTCGCGCCGTAGGCCGCGGCGACGTTCTCGACGATCCGGCGCGCGCGGCCTTCCAAGCCGGCGCGGACGTCGGGATCCTGCGAGCGGAAGGTACCGGACATCCGCACGCGGTCGGCGATCACGTTGTTGCGATAGCCGCCTTCGATCGTTCCGATCGTCACGACGACCGTCTTGAGCGGGTCGGTCTCGCGCGCGGCGATGTTCTGCAGCGCGAGCACCGTCGCGGCCGCGCAGGGGATCGCATCGACCGCCATGTGCGGCGACGCGCCGTGCCCGCCGCGGCCTTCGATCGTGATGTGGAACTCGTCGGCGGCCGCGTTGCACGCGCCCGGAATGAAGCCGACCGTACCGGTTTCCAGGCGCGGATCGACGTGCAGCATCGCGACCGCGTCGACCGCCGGGTCGTCGAGCGCCCCCGCCTCGATCATCGGGAGCGCGCCGCCCGGCCCTTCCTCGGCCGGCTGAAACAAGAGCACCGCGCTGCCGTGGAGGCGCTCGCGCTCGGACTGCAGCACGCGCGCCGCGCCGAGCAGCATCGCCGTGTGCGCGTCGTGACCGCAGGCGTGCATCTTGCCTGGAATTTCGGAACTGAACGATTCTCCGGAACGTTCGGTCAGCGGGAGCGCGTCCATATCGGCGCGCAAGCCCGCGACGCGCCCGGGCAACGCTCCGCGCACGACGCCGACGACGCCGGTCCGCGCGAGACGGCGGCGCTCGATACCGAGCGCGTCCAGTTCCCGCTCGACCAGCGCCGCGGTCCGTTCTTCCTCGAAGGCGAGCTCGGGGAAGCGATGGATCTCGCGCCGTAAGGCGATCGCGCGCTCGGCGACGTCGGGTGCGATGGCGGCCGTCATCCCACGTCCATTCGAGTTCGCGGCGCGAACCCTTCGGCATGGTGGCCCGAAGCACGCGAGTCCGCACGGCCCTTCCTGGGGCTTGCTGCGAGCCCCGCGCGATCGTCCCTTCCTCTCAGTGTAGCGCACGGTTTCTCGCTCCGCCTCAGAGCCTTGAATACGCCGGCAGACACCGTTTCGCCGTCGCGCTCTCGCCGCCGGGGACTCGCTCGAGAAGTCCCTCTCCGGCTTCACCACTGAACGTAATGCCTAACCGCTCCCTGCGTTAACACCGAAATCAGCAACCCCCAGCCGAAACTCATGAATGTGCCGATGATGATATATTCCGTTGACTTTCGCTGCTCCGCGTCCTTTACATCGCCGAATCGAAGAATCGATTTCGCGGTGATGAGGAATCCGACGCCGGCGGGCTGTCCGATGAAGATCAGTAGCATTACTAACGCACGTTCCAGTAAGCCTATATAGAGGCCACCATCTTCCAATCCTACGATGTTATTTTGAATCTGACTCGTAAACTGCAGGACGACCTTCTTAATGAGGATCGCTCCAACTTGCAGATTGACGATTATGCCGCTGAGCATACAAAGGACACCAAGGTATGAGTTTAGGCCGTTGGTACCTAGAACGCCCCACCAACCTCGCGCCAGTTCGTTAGGGAAATAGGCGGATAAGCAGAACAGTAAACTCAGATATACCGCTTGTTCGAGTATTGTGCGTCGCGCCGAATCATCCGGTAGCCACATGCTTACGCCATCAATAACGAGATGAGCAGCAAGGATCGGTAGCAGCATCCAGATCGAATAGGTGCCGAGCAGGATAACTGTCCCAGCGCCTACCAGTGCGATATGTGCGACGAGCCAAATTGATTTCTTGAGGCGCCAATCTTGGTCCAACGCGAATTCCGCTATCAGGTGCGCCGTTAGTAGCGCCGTAAACGTTTCGAGCATCTCCTCAGTCTTTCGCGCGAATACTAGGGCAGCCGATATCCACGGTCCGACACCAGACAGGCATTCGGCCGATTATGGAGTCGGGGACGATCGTGTGATGCGCGTCCAGTCGGCGCCCTCAAAGGCCTTCATCGCGTCAAGTAGAGGTCGCCAACTTGCCCCACCTAACGATTCAGTTACTGTTTGTTTCGATACGGGATGCTCGAGGGTCTTTGCGATTACTTCGTGTTTTGGCTCATCCAAGATGAGCGCTAGGCTAATGATCTCAGCCTGGCGACGCGTCCAAGGACGCACTAAGCCGCTACACAAGTGAAAGATCACGGGCAACCAAACCGCCATAGCCTCTGCCCGCTCGGGCAAGGCACCGGTAAGATCGAAGTGGATGGTCATCTCGTCTAGCGCGTGTCCGGAAAGTGTGAACGCCTCCCCAGTGGAAAGAGAAATTCGCTTTCGATCGATGTGGTCGACGTTTCCGATCCCTACGGAGATTCGCGTATCGATACTGAGAGCGTAACGCAAGCTTGCGCGAAGCAGGAGACTGACGCGAAGCGCAAGGCCGGGTTTCGCCAGTACCAACTGCCACGCATCGCCTCGAAAAAACTCCGGGCGCCCTACGACGGCCGCTGGGTCTCTCTCTTGAAAGCGCTGAACGGCACTTTCGAGGATCGTCCGCGTGGCGTTTAGCTCTTGAAATGCGAGGCGGGTCGAGCCGATGAGGTCGCCGGTAAGAACGGCATAGACAGGTTGCAACTCTGAAGCTCGCTTTCTCACGAATCGACCTGCCCAGGCCCGCCTTCAATACCCTGTCTATGCTTAGACAGGCGTTTTTCCCTGCCTATGTCATCTCGCACCGGGTTCCCAAGCTGTCTGAGATAGGCGATCGAGCGTCGGAGCGGAGACCAACGCTGCGTGCCAAAAGAGCAACTGCGCGGCCGTGACGAGTACGGACGTTCGCCGCACAAAGTGCCATGCGTCGCCGCGAGTTTCGACCCTGTCTACGCTTAGACAGTCTTTTTCCCCTGCCTGCTTCAGACTCGCAGGATTCAAACGGCTCAGAAGATCGACTGAGCGTCGAACAGGAAGACCAGCGCCTCGTACAGACCGAACGCCGCGAACGCGAACAGCGCGGTCGTGACGAGCGCGGACGGCCGCCGCGCGAGCGCCAGCGCCAGCAGCGCGAACAGAAAGGGCTCGAAATCCAGCGCGTGCCGCACCCCGAACTGCTCGCCGCCCGTGTCGTAGTAGGTCAGGGCCGGAACGGCCGCCACGAGCGTCGCGAGCCACAGCGCGGCGCTTCGCACGCTGCGGCCGGCGAAGACCGCGTAGGAGAACGGCAAACTCGAGAACGCGATGCCGAACCCGAAGCGCGGCGGCGCGAGCCACGGCGCGGCGGCCAGCAGGTGCGGCGGCGTGGCGAAGTACAGCGTCAGCTGTTCCGGCAGGTAGGCCGGCGAAAACGGGTGGGGATTCTCCGCGTAGCGCGAGTCCATGACGCGGTACCAGATCGAGAAACCGCGATCGGCGAGCGTGCCCCAGCGGTTGCGGTTGTAGAGCGCCGACACGACCGCCGCCGGAACGACCGGCGCGAGGAACTGCAGCACCGTCGCGCGGCGCGGGCTCTCCCACAGCAGCAGGGCGGCGTAGACCGGCACGACCGCGAGCAGCGGATACCGCGAGAACGCGGCTGCGAGCGCCCAGAGCGCGACCAGCCACGGGCGCCTGCGGCCCGCGACCTCGCACAGCGCCAGCATCGAAAACGCAAAACCGCTAACGTGCGCGAGGAACCAGACGTCGCCGCGAGTCGCACAGACGAACAGGCTCGTGCCGAAAAACGCGAACGCGGTCGCGGCCAGGGTCGCGAGCCGCCCGACGCCGGCGCGCTCGCAGAAGCGCCACGCGGCGAAGACCGCCACCGCGCCCAGGACGTTGTCGAGCAGCGTCTGGTTCGCGTTCGTGCCGAAGGCCAGGACCAGCGGAAACAGCAGGATCGCCGGCAGCGGCGCTTCGACGACGTACGCGCGGCCGTGGTACGGGACCGCATCGATCCAGTCGCCCGGAAATTCGATCCAGTTGCGGCCGTGCTTCCAGGCGTCGGCCAGCCACACGTAATTGTTGTACGGAGTGGCCTGGACGTGCCACAGCCAGACCATGACTCCGAAGGCGGCCAGAGCAGCCGCCGGCGCAAAAAAGAGCCGGGGGCTAACTGCGGTAGCGCAGGAAGGCCGGCACTTCGATGTCGTCCATATTGACCGGCGCCACCTTGTCGAACTTCGGCTCGTAACTGACGCCGGCAGCGGCCGGATCGTAGGCCCGGCGCGCGCCGAAGCCCGCGGCCAGCACCGTGATGCGGACCTTCTGCTGCATCGTCGGGTCGATCGACGCGCCGAAGATGATCTGCGCGTCGGAGTCGACCGCGCGCGCGATCATCTCGGCCGCTTCGTTGACTTCGTACATCGCGAGATCGGTGCCGCCCGTAATGTTGAAGATCACGCCGCGCGCGCCTTCGATCGTCGTCTCGAGCAAGGGCGATGCGATCGCCTTCTGCGCCGCGTCGGCGGCGCGGTGCTCGCCCGTGCCCTCGCCGATGCCCATCATCGCGGAACCCGCGTCGGTCAGGATCGTCTTCACGTCGGCGAAGTCGAGGTTGATCAAGCCCGGCTGCGTGATCAGGTCCGAGATGCCCTGGATGCCCTGGCGCAGCACGTCGTCCGCGTAGCTGAACGCCTCTTGCAAGGGCGTGCGGCGTTCGATGATCTGCAGGATGCGCTCGTTGGGAATCGTGATCAGCGTGTCGACCTTCTGCTCCAGGTCGGCGATGCCGCGCTCGGCGAGCTGCATCCGCTTGCGGCCCTCGAACGAGAACGGCTTCGTCACCACCGCCACGGTCAGCGCGCCCGATTCGCGCGCGAGTTCCGCGATGATCGGCGCCGCGCCGGTCCCCGTGCCGCCGCCCATCCCGGCCGTGATGAAGACGAGGTCCGCGCCGTCGAGCACCATCGCGAGATCTTCGCGCGACTCTTCGGCGGCTTCGCGGCCGGTTTCGGGGTTCGAGCCGGCGCCGAGGCCGCGCGTCTTGCCGTTACCGATCTGGACCGTATTCTCGGTCTGCACGTTGCGCAGCGCCTGCACGTCGGTGTTGATCGCGTAGAATTCTACGTTGCTCAGCCCCGCTTCGATCATCCGGTTGACGGCGTTGCAGCCGCCTCCGCCGATCCCCACGACCTTGATCGTCGCCGCGTGCTCGGGATTGTACCGCTTGGAATCCGCCATCGACACCGTTACCTCCGAGAAGAAAAGAGAGAGCTGTGCAGGGGCGCCGGGGCCGCCCGTTAGTTCCAGAGATCGCCGAACCACGCGGCGACTTTGCCGAACACCGAACGGTTCCGTCCGTTGTGCCAGGTCGCACCGTCACCCTTGGGCCCAAAGAGCACCAGGCCGACGGCGGTTGCGAACTCCGGCTGCTTGACCGCATCGCTCAAGCCGCCGATCGCGGTGGGCACGCCGATGCGGGCCGGGATGCCGAAGAACTCCGAAGCGGCCTGCTCGATGCCGTGCAAGTTCGCGCCGCCGCCGGTCACGACGACTTCCGCTAAGATGACGTCGCGCGGCAGCCGCTCCGTCAGCTGCGACTTTGCCATGCGGAAGATCTCGAGCAGGCGCGGCGCTACGATCGCGCGCAACTGCGCCCGCGTCACGTTGCGCGTCGTGCGGCCGTCGAGCGTCTTGACGGGGAACTGCGCTTCGCCGTGCTGATCGTTTACCGCCGAAGCAACGCTGCGTTTGATCTGCTCGGCTTCGGCGACGGCGGTCTTGAGCCCGAGCGCGATGTCGTTGGTCAGGATGTTGCCGCCGACGGGAATCGTCGCGGTGTAGATCGCCGCACCGCCCGCATAGACCGCCACGTCGGTGGTACCGCCGCCGATGTCGAGCAGCACGACGCCGACGTGCTTTTCTTCGGCCAGCAGCGTGGCCGCCGAGGACGCGAGCGGCTCGAAGACGATGCCGGCCGGTTCGAGCCCGGCCCGGTGCACGCACTTGAGGACGTTGGTGATGAACGTGTTGCCGCCCGTGATGATGTGCGTGTCGACTTCCAGCCGGGCACCGCTCATGCCGACCGGATCGGTGACCCCTTCGTGACCGTCGACCGTGAAGTGGCGCGGCAAGGCGTGAATGATCTGGCGGTCCGCGCCGACCTCGATCAGCTTCGAGGCGTCGACCACGCGCTTGACGTCGCGCGCCACGACCTCGCGCTCCTCGCCGGATACTGCGACGACGCCGCGGTTGTTCGTACTCTGGACGTGTTCGCCGGTCACGCCGACGTAGACGTGCGAGATGTGCACGCCGGCCATGCGCTCCGCTTTCTCAGTGGCGGCTTCGATCGAACGAACCGTCTCCTCGAGGTCGGTGATCACGCCCTTGCGCAGGCCCGTCGAGGGGGCCTCGCCGATCCCGATCACTTCGAGCCCGGAAGCCGTGGCGCTCGCCACGACCGCGCACGTCTTGGTCGTGCCGATATCGAGCCCGGCAATCGTGACGGAACCCCACGGCGACTTACTCAACCGCGCGGAACGCCTCAAAGCGGACGAGACCGGGTCGACGAAGGCTGACCGGCATGGGCCCTATATATTGTGGTCGGGCGGCGATTCCCTTGTATATATTGTGTCGATAGGATGTCGATGACCTGTGGAAGGCGGTTGATAAGGCTATCTCCGATACTCGACGACGGGCGTGGCCGGAGCGCGCAGGTCGACCGTGCGCACGTCGCCGGCGCGCGGACCCAGCTGGGCCAGGATCGGCCCGATCAGGCGCTGTTTGCGCTCGAGGTCCTCGTCGTCGCCGAAGCGCACGCGGATGCCGTCCGCCAGCGTCGCCTCGAGTTGCCCGAAGTCGTCGCGCTCGAATTCGCGGTACCGGTCGCCCCGGCCGGCGAGCGCCCGGGCGTCGGCTTGCAGCGCCGCGAGCTCGGGATCGTGCAAGAAATCGCCGGGCGTGCGGTCGACGCTCGCGTGCACCCGGTAGACGACCGGCGTCGCGCCGCAGCCGCGCTCGAGCACCCGCAAGGCGCCGTCGACGGTGACCGCGATGCCCGCCGCGTCCCGCACGCAGGCGTCCGCGACGCGCTCGCTGACCTCGATCCAGACGTCGGCGACCGGGCGCACGTGCACGTGCGCTTGGTCGACGTACGGCAGCGCTTCGATCCGCCGCCGCATGGCGGACCGGTCGAGCAGCCAAGCGTTCGCATCGGGCGCGATCGCCGCGGCCGCGACGACGTCGTCGCGCGGCACGTGCGCGAGTCCGGTGATCTCGAGCGATCTGACGTGCAAGGCCGGCAGCCGCACGAGCGTCACGATACCCCACGCCGCCGCGGCCGCGACGACCAGACCGGCCAGCCAATACTTGCGCAGCCGCGCTGCGAGCGAAGGCCGCGAACGGCGTCGGCGCGCGCTCCTCTTCAACCTGCCGTACGCCCCGCGCGCGCGGTCCCGGAAAGCACGTAACGGTCGATCGCTTCGGCCACCCCGTCGTGTTCGACGTCGCCGACGACCGCATCCGCTTCGGCCTTGAGCTCGGCCGGCGCGGAACCCATCGCGACCGCGAACCCGGCGACCCGCAGCAGCGGCAGATCGTTGTAGGAATCGCCGATCGCGAGGACGCGTTCCAGCGGCACGTTCAGGCGCTGGGCCACGATGCGCAGCGCCTCGCCCTTGTCGACGCGCGGGTCGAGCATCTCGACGAACTCGGGATTCGAGCGCGTCACGTAGGCGAGACCGCCGAGCGCGCTCTGCATCAACGCGAACGCGGCGGGCGCCTTGGCGGCGTCGGTGACGATGTTGACCTTGGTGCTGTCGCGGCCGGCGAAGGCGTCCAGCAGCGATGGCACGACGATCGGCTCCGTATCCGACGTGCTCGCGTAGAGGCGCGCGTACGCGTTGTACTCCTCGACGTAGAAGCGGTCGTCGCGGTAGAACTGGATGTGGTACCCGTTCGCCTTCGCGACTTCGTAGATCGTGCGCGCGACCGCGAACGGCAACGGGACTTCGCGCTCGAAACGCCCGCTGCGCGCGTCGGCGATCACGGCGCCTTGATAGCACACGATCGGGCCGTCGAGTTCCAGGACGTCGGCGAACGGCTTGGCGCCGACGTACATGCGGCCGGTCACGATCGTTGCCCGAACCCCCGCGGCGATCGCGCGGCGCACCGCTTCGATCACGCCGGCGCGCACCGGCCGGCGCGGCTCCACGAGCGTGCCGTCGAGGTCGAGCGCGAGCAGCAGCGGCGGTGCGGCGGGCCGTTTCACGCGTTACCTTCGACGCGCAGCAGCGCGGTGCGCGCGTGCGCGGGCAGGCCCTCGAAGGCCGCGAGCGCCGCGAGCACGGGCGCATCGGCGCGCATGCGCGCCCGGCTGTTCTCCACCAGCGACATCGTGCGGTAGAAATCGGCGGTACGCAGGCCCGATGCGAAGCGGGCCGCCCCCGAGGTCGGCAGGACGTGATTGCTGCCGGCAATGTAATCGCCCGCGGCCACGGGCGTGTCGTCGCCCACGAAGATCGCGCCCGCCCGCGCGATGTGCGGCACCAACGACCACGGATCGCGTACCTGCAGCGAGAGGTGCTCGGGCGCGAAGCGGTCGATCACGTCCAGGACGTCCGCCCGGTCGCGGGCGTGCACGAGGAAGGCGCGCTCCGCGAGCACGCGCTCGACGATCTCGCCGCGCCCGCACGCGGTCGCGAAGGGGCCGTCCAGCACGCCGGCCACGCGTTCGAGCAACGCGCGGTCTTCGGAGACGGCCGCAACCCGCGCCAGCGGATCGTGTTCGGCTTGCGCGATCATCTCGCCCGCGACGAACTCCGGGCGCGCGGCGGAGTCGGCCACGACCAGTACTTCGGACGGGCCCGCGAGGCCGTCGATGCCGCAGATCCCGAAGACCTGGCGCTTCGCCTCGGTCACCCACACGTTCCCCGGGCCGACGATCTTGTCGACGCGCGCGATCGTGCCGGTGCCGTACGCGAGCGCGGCGATCGCCTGGGCGCCGCCGGCGGCATAGAGCTCGTCCGCCCCGCACAGGACGCACGCGAACAGGACGGCCGGATCGACGGAACCGTCGCGGCGCGGCGGCGTAACGACGGCGACGCGGCGCACCCCGGCCAGTTTCGCCGGGACGACCGTCATCAGCACCGACGACGGCAGGCTGGCCGAACCGCCCGGCACGTACGCGCCGACGGCCCGGAGCGGTCGCACCAAGAGCCCGCTGAGCGTTCCGTCGTCTTCGCGCCGTTCGATATCGCGCGCGAGTTGCAGCCCGTGAAAGGCCGCGATGCGTTCCCGCGCGAGCCGCAGGCCGGCCACGATCCCGGCCGGGAGCGCCGCCGCGGCCGCCTCCTGGGACGGCAGTGCCACGCGCACGGACGCCGGCGTCGCGGCGTGGAAATCGAAGCGCCGCGTATATTCGACTAACGCTTGGTCGCCGCGCGCGCGCACGTCGGCTAGGATAGCCGCGACGGCCGGGCCGACGCCGGCCGGCGGATCCCAGCCGCCGGCGAACAGACCCGCCAGGGCCGCGCCGTCGCGCGCGTCGAGCACCTTCAACCGCGGCGGCGCCGTCACGCGCGGACGAGCGGATCGAGGCGCCCGAGCAAGGCCGTGATGGCCCGGTACTTGGCGCGGAATCGCACGGGGTTCACCACGAAGCGGGCCGTCGAGGCCGCGATGTCGTGGACGACGACCAGATCGTGCTCGCGCAGCGTGTTGCCGGTCGCGACCAGGTCGACGATCAAGTCCGCGAGGCCGACGAGCGGACTCAGTTCGACCGAGCCGTGGAGCTTGATGATCTGCACGGGGAGGTCGCGTTCGGCAAAAAACGCCTCGGCACTCTTTTCGAATTTGGTTGCGACGCGCAAGAACGTCGGCAGCTGCGCGCCTTCGTGGTAACGGTCGGTTCGCCGCCCCGCAACGACCAGCCGGCAGGCTCCGAAACCCAAGTCGGCGAGTTCGCACACGCTGCGCTCGGTTTCCCACAGCACGTCGGCGCCCACGATGCCGCAGTCGGCGGCGCCGAACTCGACGTAGGCGGGCACGTCGGTCGGACGTAGGAACAGCAGCCGGCTCCCGTCGCCCGCCGTGACGGTCAGCTTGCGGCCCGGATCCTCGGGAACGTCGATACCGGCCGCGCGTAAACTCGCGGCCGATTCGTCGTAGAGCGCGCCCTTGGGAAGCGCGATCGTCAGGGCATCGCGTTCGCCGCTCACCAGCGCACCTCGATATCGCGCACGGCGCCGTCGTCGGCGATGACGACCCGCGGAATGTGGTGCAGCCGCGCTTCTTCGAGCAGCTCGGCTTCGCTGCGGCGCTCGAAGTCGATGCGAACGATCCGGCCGGCCGCGCGTTCGCGCGCCGCGAACACGTCCGAGCCGCTGACCAGCACGTCGACGGCGGGGGCGGAGCCGAAGCGCGAACTCTGGCGCCGTTCGAGCGCGATGATGATGCGCTCGACGGCGAGCGACCAGCCGACGGCGCCCGCCTCGAAACCGAAACTCGGCAGGAGCCGGTCGTAGCGGCCGCCGCCGCACAGCGCGAACCCGACCTCGACCGCGAAACCCTCGAAGATGAAGCCCGTGTAGTACTCGATGTCGCGCAGCAGCGAGAAGTCGACGCTGATGCGCGAGCCGAAACCGAGTTCGTCGGCGCGCGACAGCACCGACCGCAAGCGCTCGATACCGGCTAATCCCGCATCGGTGTGGCACAGGCGGCGGGCGGTCTCGAGCACGTCCTCGCGGCCGCGCGTCAGCGCCAGGCGCACGATCGCATCGACCGTTTCCGGGGCGCCGGTGCCGCTCAAACGCGCGCGCAGCGCCACGATGTTACGCCCCGAGATCAGATCCTTCGCGTGTTCGATGCCCGCGCCGTCGAGTTCGAGCCCCGCCAAGACGCCGTCGACGATCGCCGCGTGGTTGATGTCGAAGAGGGCGTCGTCGAGCCCGAGGCAATCGAGCGCCTCGAACGCGGTGAACAGGCTTTCCGCATCCGCGTCCAGGCTCTCGGGTCCGATCAGCTCGAGGCCCGCGGTCGTGAACTCGCGCATCCGGCCTTCCTGCGGATCTTCGTAGCGGTACGCGGAGCCGACGTAAAACAGCCGCAGCGGCAGCGGGGCTTCGCGCATCCGCGTCGAGACCAGGCGCGCGACCGGCGTCGTCATCTCCGGCCGCAGCGCGATCTGCGTGCCCGTCTTGTCCGTGAAGAGAAACGTCTTCTGCGCGATACCGTTCCCGAGGCCCGCTTCGAGCGCGTCGAAGCGCTCGACGGTCGGCGTCTGCACCTCCGCGTAGGCCCAGCGCTCGAACACGCCGCGCAGCTCGCTCTCGACCGCGCGCTTGCGGCGCAGTTCCGCGGGCAGCCAATCGCGCGTTCCGGCGGGCAGCTTCACAGCGGTGCCTCCCAGACCCGCGCGCCGCCGAAAATGGACTCGAGCTCGCGGCGCACGTAGACGCCGTTCGAGATGCCGCGCGCGACGCGCTCGACCGCGTCGCCCACGTGCAAGACGACCGGAACGGCTCCCGGCGACTCGTCGAGCAGCCGCGCCAGCGCGTCGATCTCGACCTCCGACGTGGCCGTCACGTGCCAGCCCTTGGGCGCGGGCGGAAGCTCGCGCCGCTCGAAGGTCTTGACCTCGTTCACCGTCAGCGACAATTCGACCGGCGCGTCGTCGCCCGGCACCGAGCCGCGCCGTTCGCGAAAGCGGATGCGGCCGCGGAGCGTGACGATCGCGTCGGTCACGAAGGGCGCCTGCAACTGCGCGTAGTTTTTCGGAAACACGATGCATTCGACGCTGCCCGTCATATCCTCGAGGGTCGCGATCAGCATCTGCTGCTGCGCTTTGGTCAACGTGCGCCGCACGGCCGTCAGCATGCCCGCCACCGTGACCTGCTCGTCGTCCTCGCGCGCGCGCAGGTCCTTGATCGGGACGGCGCCGCCGCGCGCCAGGGTTTCGGCCACGTCCGCCAGCGGGTGGCCGGACACGAAGATGCCCAGGGTCTCCTTCTCCCAGCCCAGCTGCTCGAGCACCGGCGGCGCGGGCAGCGGCCGCAGGCGCGGCTGGAGGTCCGCGTGGTCCGATTCCGTCTCGCCGAAGAGCGAGAACTGGCCGGACTCGCGGTCGCGCGCGGTGCGGCCGGCGGCTTCCAGCGCCGGCTCCAGCGCGTCGAGCTGCTGCGCGCGGTTACCCGGCAAGCCGTCGAGCGCGCCGCACTTGATCAGCGCCTCGAAGACCTTGCGGTTGATCGTCTTGAGGTCGACGCGGTTGACGAAATCGAACAGATCCTCGAAACGGCCGCCCCGCTCGCGCGCCTCGATGATCGCGCGCACCGCCGCGTCGCCCGCGCCCTTGATCGCCGCCAGGCCGAAACGGATATCGTCCCCCACGACCGTGAAATCGACCCGCGACTCGTTGACGTCGGGCGGCAGCACCGCGATGCCGACGTGCTTGGCCTCCTCGATGTACTCGACCAGCTTATCGGTTTTGTCCTTGACCGACGTCATGAGCGCCGCCAAGTACGCGCGCGGGTGGTTGGCTTTGAGGTAGGCGGTTTGGTACGCGATCCAGCCGTATGCGACGGCGTGGCTCTTATTGAAGCCGTAGCCCGCGAACGGCTCGACGAACGCGAAGATGTCTTCGGCCAGCTTCGCGTCGATGCCGCTGGTCGCCATCGCACCCTTGACGAATTTGTCGCGGTAGACGGGGATCTTCTCCTTCTGCTTCTTCCCCATGACCTTGCGCAGCTCGTCGGCCTGGCCCATCGTGAAGCCCGCGATATCCCGCGCGATCTGCATTATTTGCTCCTGGTAGCAATTGTGCGTCGCGACGCCGTTGGCAAAGAAATACGGGTGAGCTTGGTCCTCCATTTGAATGTCGAAACACTCAGCCTCCCCGGCTGCTTCGATGCGATCGATATAGACGGGACGAGTATCTCCGAGATACAGCTCTTCGTACGCGCGCCGATAGGCCTGCGGAAACGACTCAATACGCGTCAAATATGCACTGGCCGGATTGACTTTCGTCAGATGCGCGGTCGTTGCGTGTTTGAGGCACGAACGCGCGTCGCGGTCCGATCTCTCGGGGGCGGTACCGAGTAAAGCGAGTAGCGTCGACGTGGAGACCGGCATCGCATTTCGGGTAAAGCGCTCGTCGAATCGCTTCGACGGCAGCCACGGGTAACTCACGATTCTATGAAACCGGGTGCGGTCCTGAACGTAGACGGTCGTGTCGCGGACGTAGTGAGCGATCTTCATCGAACCCAGGAGTTCGCAAACGCCCCTCACGAGGTGAGGCGACGTCGACCTGAAGTACTGCCCTTTGCCCGTGTAGGTGCCGTCGCTGTCCCAGAGCCCGCGTAAGAGGCCGACGCGTTCTTCCAACGATAGCGAGCCGACGTCGGGCGGCAAGCACTTTCGAGCTGCGTGTTCGCACCACGCGCGACCGCCGTAGCAATCGTCGAGCCACAGGGTCAGCGGCGTCGGCCTCGGCGCCGTTCGGAACACCGGCGCCACGTACCACGCTCGCGTATTGAAGTACACGGTCGTTTCGCACAAGAACTCCATGCGAAACTGACACGCGAGGTATTCCGCATCGTGTTCGCAGGCGCATGCCACCGATGTTGAGCCGCGAACTTTCAGGCTCCCGTCGCCCAGCAGCATTCCGAGAAGCCACGCCCGGCGCTCGCCGCCGAGCGGTTTCGCCGGCGTTCCGGCCGGCTTGGGCCAAGATTCGAACAGGACCGAACTCGCTTCGGTGTACGGATAACCGGCACCGGCGTACGAAGCGCTCGCCCGCAGGAACCGCGCTTGGACGTCCCCGGCCGGGGTCGGGAAACGATGATCTTCCGAGCATTCGATGACCGTCCCGGAAGAGAGCGCGATCCGCAGCAGTCGCTTCTTGCCGCTCGGCCAGACTTTCGCGACGGTGCCGGGAGCGCTCGCGCCCTTTCCTCGATAGGACAGAATGCGGTCGCCCTCGCGCACGCCTTCGATCGGGCGCGCCGTTCCATCCGGGTACGCGATCGGCGTTCCGGCAGGCAAGCACGCCACGGCGTAGGTAGGGGCCAGGATCGGCTCGAGCTTGGGGTGCAGGTACGTGAGCTTGGTGCGGCCGTGCTTGTTGCTGATGTACTGGGGGATCCAGTCCATCGGCCCCGGGCGGTAGAGCGCGACCAGCGCGACGATGTCGTCGAGCGTGTTCGGGCGCAGCTCGGTGACGACGCGCCGCATGCCGTCGGATTCGAGCTGGAACACGCCGGTCGTTTCGCCGCGGCTCAGCATCTCGAAGGTCTTGGCATCGTCGTCGGGGATGTGGGCCAGGTCGAAATCGGGCTTCTCCGTGCGGCGGATCTCGTCGACCGCGTTCTTCATGACCGTCAGGTTGCGCAGGCCCAGGAAGTCCATCTTGAGCAGGCCGATCCGCTCGACCCAGCCCATGTCGTACTGCGTGTTGACGTCGTCGTCGCCGAGCTTGATCAGCGGCGTGATGTTGACCAGCGGGTCGTTCGAGATCACGACCCCCGCCGCGTGGGTCGACGCGTGGCGCGCGAGCCCTTCGATCGATGCGGCCGTGTCGAGCAAGCGGCGCACGAAGGGCGAACCGTCGTAGAGCGCCTTCAGCTCGGGGATCTGCTTGAGCGCCTGGTCGATCGACAGGCCGCCGGGACCCGAGGGGATCAGCTTGGCCACGCGATCCACGTCGCTCAGCGGAACGCCCAGCGCCCGGCCCGCATCGCGCACCGCCGCGCGCGCGGCCATCGTTCCGAACGTGACGATCTGCGCGACCCGCTCGCTGCCGTACTTTTCGGTGACGTAGCGGATCACTTCGTCGCGCCGCTCCACGCAGAAGTCCGTGTCGATATCGGGCATCGAGATGCGGTCGGGGTTGAGGAAGCGCTCGAAGATCAGGTCGAACTTGAGGGGGTCCATGTCCGTGATCCGCAAGACGTACGAGACCAGCGATCCGACCGCCGACCCGCGGCCCGGTCCGACCGGGATGTCGTGGTCGCGCGCGTATTTGATGAAGTCCCAAACGATCAGGAAGTACGACGGAAAACCCATCGTGAGGATCACGTCGAGTTCGTAGTTCAAGCGCTCGCGCAGGACCGCGTCGGTGCGCGCGCGCTCCGCGCCGTAGCGTTCGATCAGGCCCGCCTCGCAGATCTCGCGCAAGTAGCTTTCCGGCGTTTTCTCGACGACGAGCAGCGCCGGCACGCCGGGGTCGGCCGGGGTCGCAGGAACGGGGAAAACCGGGATGTTGAACTGCTTCTCGGGGATCCGGATGTCGATGCGCTTGGCGATCTCGAGCGTGTTGTCGCAGGCGTCGGGCACGTCGCGGAAGAGCTCGCGCATCTCCTCGGCGGACTTGACGTAGAACTCGTCCGTCATGAACTTCATGCGGCTCGTGTCCTGGACCGTCTTGCCCGTGCCGATGCAGAGCAGCACGTCGTGCGCCTGTGCGTCGGCGCGGTTGAGGTAGTGCGAATCGTTGGTCGCGACCAGCGGCAGGTTCATCTCGCGCGCGAGCTTGATCAAGCCGTCGTTGACCAGGTCTTGCTCCGCGATGCCGTGGCGCATGATCTCGATGTAGAAGCGGTCCCCGAAGATGTCCGCGAACGCTTTGGCGGCCTTCTTCGCGCCCGCGTAGTCGTTCTTCAGCAGCGGTTGCGCGCACAGCGACGACATGCAGCCCGAGAGCACGATCAGGCCGTCGTGGTGCTGGGCCAGCAGCTCCATGTCGATGCGCGGCTTGTAATAGTAGCCTTCGAGGAAGCCCTTGGAAATCAGGGCCACGAGGTTGCGGTACCCGACCAGGTCGGCGGCCAGCAGCGTGACGTGGGCCTCGTCGCGCACCGTGCGGTCGTGGCGGCCGCGCGGCGCGATGTAGGCCTCGCAGCCCACGATGGGCACGAGCGAGTGGTCGCGGGCCGCGTAGTAGAACTCCATCGCCCCGAACATGACGCCGTGGTCGGTCAGCGCCACGCCGGGCGCGCCGCCCTCGGACGTGCGGCGGCACAGGTCGTCGACGCGGCAAGCCCCATCCAGCAGCGAGTACTCGCTGTGAACGTGCAAATGGACGAAGGAGCTCAAGGGGCGATGGTGACCTCGGCGCGGCGGGACCGCCTCTTCTTACTCGAAAACGGCGGGCCGGCCCCCCTGTCCCGCGTCATCTGCCCCGCTTCCTTAAGAGCCGCCGCAAGAGCCGCCACGAAAAGGGCCGCGATGCGGTCCTAACTGATATGCAACGTGTAGAAAAGTCAGACGCCCAGTGGCGCGCCGAGCTCGACCGCGACCGGTACGCCGTCCTGCGCCAAGCGGCGACCGAGCCGCCCTTCAGCGGCGCGCTCTACCACAACCACGCCGACGGAACGTACACCTGCGGGGCGTGCGGCGCCGAGCTGTTCCGATCGGACGCGAAGTTCGAGAGCGGCAGCGGTTGGCCGAGCTTCTTCAAACCGTCCGACGGCGCGGCCGTCACCCTGGTGGAGGACCGGTCGCACGGCATGGTGCGCACGGAGGCCCGCTGCGCCGCTTGCGGTTCCCATCTGGGGCACGTCTTCGACGACGGGCCGGCGCCGACGGGCGAGCGCTTTTGCATCAACTCGCTGGCGCTCGATTTCGTGCCCGGCGAAGGGACCGCCTGAACGGCGCCTCGGACGGAGCAAGGTTACGGAAGCGCTCGCCCGGACGGGCTGCGACGGGCGCCGCCGCGCCGAAGTCGTGCGACGTTGGTACTTGGGAAGTCTTCCTGAGCAGTGCTATAAGATGGAAAGAAGTTTCATGAGTATTTCAGGGGGATCGACAGGTTCGGTCCCCCATTTCGAGGGGCGTCACGTTTGATCAAGCACGATGTCGTTGTCGTCGGCGGCGGGCTCGCTGGGATGCGGGCGGCGGTCGAAGCGGCCGAGGCCGGCGCCGACGTAGCGATCGTATCTAAACTGCACCCGGTGCGCAGCCACTCCGGGGCGGCCCAGGGCGGCATCAACGCCGCACTCGGCAACCGCGAAGAGGATTCGCCGGAAAACCACGCCTTCGACTGCGTCAAGGGGTCGGATTATCTCGGCGACCAGGATTCGATCGAGGCGATGGCCGAGGATGCGCCGCGCCAGATCGTTTGGCTCGAGCACCGGGGCTGCATCTTCTCTCGCATGCCCGACGGACGCATCGCCCAGCGGCCCTTCGGCGGTGCCGGTTCGCCGCGCACGTGCTATTCGGCCGACGTAACCGGGCTCGTCATCTTGCACACCCTGTGGGAGCAGCTCGAGCGCTTCGGCGTCAAGGTCTACGAAGAGTACTTCGCGACCGCACTCTGCATCGAAGACGGCGTCGGTACGGGCGTCGTCGCGTACAACATGCGCAGCGGCGAGCTGGAGCTGGTGACCGCCAAGGCCACGATCTTCGCGACGGGCGGCTTGGGCCGCGTCTACGCCAAGACGACCAACGGCTACGCGTCGACCGGAGACGGCATGGCGATCGCGTACCGCGCCGGCATCCCGCTGATGGACATGGAGTTCGTTCAGTTCCACCCGACCTCGCTCAAGGAGAACGGCGTACTGCTGTCCGAAGCGGCGCGCGGCGAAGGCGCGTACCTGCTCAACAGCGAGGGCGAGCGCTTCATGTTCAAGTACGCGCCCAACAAGGGCGAACTCGCCTCGCGCGACGTCGTCTCGCGCGCCGAGTGGACCGAGATCCTCGAAGGCCGCGGCATCGACGGCTGCGTGTTCCTCGACCTGCGCCACCTCGGCCGCGAAAAGATCCTCGAACGCTTACCGCAGATCCGCGAACTCGCGCTCGACGCGACCGGCAAGGATGCGATCGACACGCCGATCCCCATCCTTCCGGGCATGCACTACGCGATGGGCGGGATCGAGACCGACAAGTTCGGCGCGACGCGCGTACCGGGCGTGTACGCGGCGGGCGAGTGCGCCTGCGTCAGCGTCCACGGCGCGAACCGGCTCGGCGGTAATTCGCTGCTCGAGACGATCGTGTTCGGCGCCCGGTCGGCCAAGCACGCGGTGCAGTACATCAAGGGCGTCGGTTCGGTGCGCCAGTCCGAGCGCACGCTCAAGGCCGAGCGGGACCGCATCGCCGGGATCTTGGCCCGCACGGGCGGCGAACGCCACTCGCAGGTGCGCAAGGCGGCCAACCAGCTGATGTCCGACAATGTCTTCATCTTCCGCAACCAAGGCGAACTCACGAAAGCCGTGGAGGGATTGCGCGGCGTCCGCGAGGCCGCCAAGACGATGACGGTCATGGATAAGTCCAAGACCTTCAACACGGACCTCGTCGGCCTGCTCGAGACCGAGTTCATCACCGATATCGCAGAGCCGATCGCGCTCGGCGCGCTCAACCGCACGGAGTCGCGCGGCGCGCAGGCGCGCACCGACTTCCCCAACCGCGACGACGAGAAGTGGCTCGTGCACACGCTGATGCATTACACGGGCGCCGACCCCGCGCCCGACTACTCGCGCGCGGTCACGTTCACCAAATACAAGCCCGAAGTGAGATCGTACTAACAAGTGAAGATCACGCTGGACCTCTTCCGCTACGACCAGGCCGTCGATACCGAGCCGCGCCGCGAGCGGGTCGATATCGAATTTCCCGAGACGCAAACCGTACTCGACGCGCTCGAGCATGCGAAGGCTGAAGTCGACGGTTCGATCTCGTTCCGCCGCTCGTGCCGCTCCGCTATTTGCGGTTCGTGCTCGATGAACATCAACGGCGTCACGGGCCTGGCCTGCAAGACCCCGCTCAGTACCGTGCTGCGCGAGGATGGTTCGGTCAAGCTCGACCCGATGACGAATTTCGAGCCCATGAAGGACCTGGTCGTCCACATGGACCCGTTCTGGGACAAGTACTCGCGCCTCAAACCCTACCTGCAACCGGCCGACAAGGATTCCGATCACGAGCGCGAGCGGCGCGTTTCGCCCGAGGACATGAAGAAGCTGGTCGCGGTCGCCAACTGCGTCATGTGCGCGACCTGCTACTCGCTGTGTCCGGTCGTCAGCGTCGACCCGGCCTTCGCCGGGCCGGCCGCCATCGCGTACGCCTACCGGTTCATCGAAGACACCCGCGACGCGCACCAACGCGAGCGCGTCGCCCAGATCAGCGACGACTATCTGTGGCTCTGCGCGCACTGTTACGCGTGCTCGTACTGTCCGAAGCACGTCGATCCGCAGGATCGCATCATCGATACGAAGCGGCGCGCGATCGAAATAAAGATGACCGACGGTCCGGGGCCGCGGCACGCGCTCGTGGTTGCCAAGACGATCAAGCAAACCGGCATGCTCGCGGAAAACGAGGTGATCGCCGGAACGGTGGGCCGCTTCAACATCCGCGGGTTGCTCAAAGTGATGCCGCTCGGCTTGCGCATGGCCTCGCGCGGGAAGATCCCGCCGCTCTTCATGCATCCGGTCGATAAGGTCGGCGAAATCCGGACCATCTTCGAGACCTTGGGGGTCCCAGTAGGATAATGGCAGTTGACATCACCTCGGCGCTTCCCGCCAAGCGCCGCTCCAAGTCGGCCGAGACGAAGCGCTACGGCTTCTTCCCGGGCTGCGTCGCAAAAGAATCGTGTACGGAGCTGTTCAACTCGACGCTGCTCCTGGCCGACCGGCTCGGCATCGAGCTGGTCGAACTGACGGCGGCGTCGTGCTGCGGCGCCTCGGTGCTCAACGACGTCAACCGCGACGTCGCCCGCGTGCTCAACGCGCGCACGTACGCGCAAGCCGAGGCGCTCGGCCTCGACGACGTCATCACGATCTGCTCGACCTGCACCGGGCACATGCGGGCCGCCAACAAGGAGCTCCTCGAGGACGCGGCCCGCATGGAGCAGGCCAACGCCGTCCTCGGCAAGTTCAACGCCTCGTACAAAGGCACGGTCTCGGTCCGCCACCTGCTGTGGCTGCTGATCGACGACATCGGGCTCGACGCCCTCTCGAAGATGGTGGTCAACCCGCTGCACGGCCTCAAGGTGGCACCCTTCTACGGTTGCCACATCATCCGGCCGGAATCGGTCAACGGATGGGAATCGGCCCGCAACCCCCACTCGCTCGAGGACCTGATCGTCGCGCTCGGCGGCGAACCCGTCGACTATGCCGGCAAGACCCGCTGCTGCGGCTTCCACGTCCAACTCGAGAAGGACGGCATCGCCGCCAACATGGTCGGCCAGAACATGCGCATGGCCAAGGACCGGGGCGCCGAGGCGGTTCTGACGCCGTGCCCGCTTTGCCACCTGGCGCTCGACGGCTATCAGGCGGATTCCGCCGCCCGCTGGGGCCGCACCGACCTCCCGACCTTCCACCTGCCGCAGCTCGTGGCGCTGGCGCTCGGGGTCGACTCGACCAAACTCGGCCTCAAACGGCACGTCATCTCGCCCGGCGCGGTGCTCTCGGCGCACGAGCTGGCTCCCATGCACGTAGCCTAAAAGAAGAGCCCCGCGATCCCTGTAGCGAAGTAGTAACGGCGCTCCCACGCGGGGCGCCGTAGCTTTTTCCGTCAATCGGGCCACGGACGCTTCAGAGTCGGCCCCGACCGGACGAACGTATAGGTACCCACGTTCGCCCACTGCGAGGACCATGGATCACCAAGCGACGAGTACGCCCCGCACGATCAGCATCGGCGACGAGAACCAGCGCGTCGTGTTCGGCGTCGAGGACCTGTGCCGGCACACGATGATCTTCGGATCGTCCGGCTCCGGTAAGACCACGCGCGCCTACAACCCGATGCTGCTGGAGATGCTCTCCAAGTTCCGCGCCGGCGCGTTCATCATCGCCGCCAAGGTCGAGGCCGTCGACGAGGCGGTCGAGATCGCCAGGCGCGCCGGTCGCGAGGCGCTCGTCGTCGCGCCGGGCAGCCCGATCGGACTCGACCTGCTGTGCGGCAGCCCCGACATCGATTCGATGTACTTTCGCGATACGTTCGGCCGGGTCGCCGACGAAGCGCGGCAGTGGGTCGACGCCGCCGTCGCGCGTATGAAGAACGCCTTGCGCATTCTCAAAGCCGCCGGCAACCAGTACTACACCTTCGAGCATCTGACCGGCTACTGTTTCGACGACAAGTTCGCGGCCATGGTGCGCATCCAGGCGATGGAACGCCTGCGCGCCCTGGCGCACGATACCGACGAGGCGTGGACGATCCGCGAAGCGATGAGCTACGAGGACACGCGTTACCTGCAGTTCACTCCCGAGACGCGCCGCGCCGTGCAGTTCTCCGTGTCGCAACTGCTCGAGCCGTTGCGCGACGTGCAGATCTCGAAGACCTTCGCGCGCCGACACAACCTGGTGCAGATCGAATCGGTGTTCTCCGGAAAAGTGATCGTGCTGCACGTTCCGCGCACGCGCTACGAACGCGCTGCGAGCGCCATCTACACGCTGGCCAAGCGGCGCTTCTTCACGGCGCTGGAGAACCGGCGTTCCGATCAGTCGCTCGATCAGGAGCGACCCGTCGTCTTCGGCATCGACGAATACCAGCTCTGCATCTCCGAATCCGACGTGCAGTCGCTCGGCGTCATCCGCTCCGCGGGCTGCATGGTCCTTGGAACGACGCAGGGCGTCTCCTCGCTCTATTCCGTACTGCCGAAATACCACGTCGATGCGGCTTTACAGAACTTCACGCAGAAGCTGTTCTTCAAGACCGACGACGACGATACGCTGGCCGTGCTGGAACGCGCGACCAAACATAACGCGAACCGAATTGATACGAGCGAACTCTTCTCGATGAATCGCGATCAGGCGCTATGCCACGTCACGGTCGGCGACGACTCGGTCGACGCGATCCTAACCATGAAGCCGCTCTTCGTAACGCCCAACTACGGCCAGCAAGCGACGCCCTCGACCCTCGCGATCGCATAACGTCCCCGGGACGCCCGACAAAGAAGCGTCTCGGTTGCCCTCGACGCTTCTTCGCCCCCTTGCCTCTTGCGGACAAGCCTTATTCGCATCGAGCCGTAGCGCTTTGACGTGCGGCGACGCGTGACCGTACTGTAATAGTCGAGTGCGTTCAAAAAAGCCTTTCGGATCAGGGTAAAGATTGCTTTGCCGACTGCAGTAACGCGCGCACGCGTGCGGCGGGCAACGCGTAGAACGTCAGACCGCGCGCGCCGGAGAGGGTTCGCGCCGAAAGCAGCGCGTCGACCACGGCCGCTTCGGTCGCTTCGGCGGTAGCCGCGAACAGCGCGTCCATCGTCTCGTCGTCGTCGACCAGCGCGGCCGGCAGCGGAGCGCTCGGGTCGCGAGGGTAGAGATGCGTGGTGCTAAAGGCGATCAGTACGTCGCCGCTCGAGACGTTCGAGACCAAACCCAGCCGTCCGAGCCCGAGCGCCGCACGCTTGTCGAGTTCGCGTAACTGCCGGAAGTCCAGCGGCGCGTCGGTCGCGATCGTGACGATCACGCTGCCGTCGGCCGCCCGGCCGCGCGCGCGCAGCACCGCATCGCTCGGCACTGAAGGCAACAGCTCGTGGGAGAGGATCCGGCCGACCGGGACGCCGTCGATACGGAGCTGTTCGCGGGTGCCCGTGTTCGCATTCACGAGCACGCCCACCGTGTACCCGCCGCGCTCTCGAGGCGTCAGGCGCGACGCGGTGCCGATGCCGGCCTTGAAACCGAAGGCACGCATGCCGGTGCCCGCACCGACGGCACCGCGCGGGAAGGCCCCGCCGCTCGCCGAGTCGAGCGCGCGCACGGCGTCCGCGGCCACGACGTGGCGTCCCTGGATATCGTTAAGGCCTTGATCGTCGCATTCGGCGACGACGGGCAGCGGCACGTCGTCGCGCACGCCGATCTCGGGATGTCTCGCGATCAGCCAGTCGATAACGCCGTCGTCGACGCGGCCCACGTCGAGCGTGTTCGTGAGCGCGACCGGCACTTCCAGAAAGCCCGCTTCGTCGACCCAGTGCGCGCCGGTCATCTCGCCGTTGCCGTTGAGGTCCCAGGTGGCGGCGGCGACCCGTTTTGCCCAGGGATCGTCGTTCGGCAGCACGACGGTGACGCCGGTGCGGACCGGACCCGTGCCCGGCACGAGCGGTCCGGCCGGCCCTTCGATCTTGGTGACCTGGCCGACCCGCACGCCGGCGACGTCGGTGATCGCGTCGAGCGGACCGCTCGGCAACGTCCCGACGACGACGCCGGCGACGCGCGCCTCGAGCGACGCGGGAACCAGGGCCGTCGCGCCGATCAGCGCGCACGCGGAAAGCAGACGTCGTATCGGCATCGCGTGCGCTTGCACGTTTGCAGAGAGTGCCCCTCCGGCCGCCCTGGTGCCGAGCGACACGCGAATACCGGATTCGCCCCCGAGGTTTGCGAAGGACGCTAGGATGATCGTCGCGTTCTTTAAGCACGGAAGCAATGCGCTGCTGCTGGCCGGAGCCGCCGCCCTCGCGGGTGCGGGCGCGAGCGGCCGAGCTACACTGCGGCCCGGACCGGTCGCGGGCGGAGCGTTGCTCTTTTTCTTGAGCGAGTACGGCACGCACCGCTTCGTTTTGCACGCCCGTCCCGCGCGGGCGCCGTTCGTCCTAGGCCTGCAACGCCGGCTGCACTACGACCACCACCTCGACCCGGCGCGCCTCGACCTGCTGTTCCTTCCGCCTTGGTTCCTCGCGCCCGCCTTGGGCCTCTTCGCCGGGCTGTACGCTCGGGTGTCGCGCGATCCGGCGACCGTGCGCTCGCTCGTGCTCGGCAACGTGCTCGGCTTACTGTACTACGAGTGGGTCCACTACGTCGCCCACATCCCGTTTCGGCCGGTCACGCCCTACGGCAGATGGATCAAGAAGTATCATCTCCGGCACCATTTCCTCAACGAGAAGCTGTGGTTCGGCGTCACGAACCCGGCGCTGGACGCGGTGTCGGGAACGTACGCGGGGGCGGCCGAAGCCGAACGCAGCGCGACCACGCGACATTTGTTCGGACCATCCGCCGAGCAGGCTCGTTAAAAGTTTCCGGGGAAGCCCCGACAATTCCGACTTTGGAGGAAATCTCGCCATTCTTACGCTGCCCACGCTCGACAAAGCCCTTCGCTCGCATCTCGAGGAACTCGGAATTGCCGGCGGCAGCGCCATCTACCGGAATCTCTCGATAGCGGCGTTATACGAACACGCGCTGCGCCGCGGCGAGGGCGAACTGGGCCTCGACGGCCAATTGGTCGTCGATACGGGCGAGCACACCGGGCGCTCGCCGAAAGATAAGTTTTTTGTTCGCGAACCGGGCAGCGAGCGGCACATCGATTGGGGCGACACCAACAAGGCGATCGACCCGCAGACGTTCGACGCGCTCTTCGCGCGGGTCGCGCGCTATCTCTCCGAACGCGACGTGTACGCGATGGATACGTACGTCGGCGCCGACCCGACCTACCGCCTACCGGTACGCGTCATCACCGAGTACGCGTGGCACTCGCTCTTCGCCCGCAACCTCTTCATCACGCCCGACGTCCCGCCGGCCGGCTTCTCGCCGGAGTTCACGGTGGTCGACGCGGCGGAGTTCACGGCCGACCCGGACCGCGACGGAACGCGCAGCGGCACGTTCATCCTCGTCAACATGGCGCGCCGGATCGTCCTGATCGGCGGCACGCGCTATGCGGGTGAGATCAAGAAATCGGTCTTCACCATCATGAACTACCTGATGCCGCTGCGCGGCGTGCTCTCGATGCACTGCTCGGCAAACGTCGGCGCGGCGGGCGATACCGCGATCTTCTTCGGGCTCTCGGGAACGGGGAAGACCACCCTTTCGGCCGACTCGAACCGGCCGCTGATCGGCGACGACGAACACGGCTGGTCCGCCGACGGGGTCTTCAACTTCGAGGGCGGCTGCTACGCGAAAGTGATCCGCCTCTCGCAAAAGGCCGAACCGGAGATTTGGGCCGCGTCGCACCGTTTCGGTGCCGTGTTGGAAAACGTCGTCATCGACGAAGCGACCCGCAAACTCGACCTCGAAAGCGAAGCCAAGACCGAGAACACGCGCTCGGCATATCCGGTCGACTTCATCGCCAACATCGTTCCCAGCTTGATGGGCGCTCACCCGCGCACGATCGTCATGCTGACCGCCGACGCGTTCGGCGTCCTGCCCCCGATCTCGAGGCTGACGAACGAACAAGCGATGTATCATTTCCTCTCGGGCTACACCGCGAAGGTCGCGGGCACGGAGAGAGGCGTCACCGAGCCGACGGCGACCTTTTCGACCTGTTTCGGCGCGCCGTTCATGGTCCACCATCCCACGGTGTATGCGCGCCTCCTGGGCGAGCGCATCGCGCAGCACGGCGTGACGTGCTGGCTGATCAACACGGGCTGGAGCGGCGGCGCCTACGGCGTCGGAAAGCGGATGGCGATCGGCTACACGCGCGCGATGGTCAACGCCGCGCTCGACGGAACGCTCGAGAACGCGGCCTTCGAGACCGAACCCTTCTTCGGTCTCTCGATCCCGGCCGCGGTGGCCGGAGTTCCGGCCGACGTCCTCAACCCGCGCAACGCCTGGAGCGACAAAGCCGAGTACGACGTCCAAGCCAAGACGCTGGCCGGCCTATTCTTCGAGAACTTCAAGAAATTCGAAGCCCAGGCCAGCGACGGCGTCAAGGCGATCGCCGTCAAGCCGTAGCGCTCAATCGCCCATGACCTTGACGACGACGCGCTTGCGGCGGCGGCCGTCGAACTCGCCGTAATGCACGCGCTCCCAGGGCCCCAGATCCAGCTTCCCCTTCGTAATCGGTAAGAGCACCTGCTGCCCGAGCAGCATGCGCTTGAGGTGTGCGTCCGCGTTGTCTTCGCCCGTACGGTGGTGGAGGTAGTCCGGCTTGCGCGGCGCGAGTTCTTCGAGCCAGGTCATGATGTCGGACCACAGGCCCGGTTCGCGATCGTTCACGAAAACGCTCGCGGTGATGTGCATCGCGCTGACGAGCACCATGCCTTCGGCGACGTGCGCGGCGGCCACCACGCGCGCGACCTCGTCCGTGATATCGCGTATTTCGTAGCGCTGCGGGGTTTCGATAACGAGGTATTCCGTATGGCTCTTCATTCGTCACGTCTTCGCGGCGGCGCGACACCGAGCTTTGCGGCCGTACGTTCGAGGCTCGCGACGACCACCGGATCCAGACCGATGCCGTCGCGCAGGTGCTCCGCCGTCCGCAGCGCTTCGATTTCACCCGCGGTGTAGACGCGTTCGCAGCCGTCGGCCGGGGTGCTCGCGCGCAGCCGGCGCAGCAGCTCGGCGAGGTCGCGTTTGAAGGCGGCCACGTCGCGAAACGCGTCGATTCGCAGCGCCCCGAAGAAATGGCTCGTGATCGCGGAATTGAGCGATTGAAAGCGGGGCGGCATGTCGGGCACGAGGACCCCGCCGCCGAGCGTCGCGCACAGGATCTGGGAGAGCAACCCGAGCCCGAAGCCTTGATGCCCGCCGTCACCCCCAAGCGGCAGGAGGGCGCCCAACATTCCGGCGGCGGGGTCGGTCGTCGGGCGGCCCTGCGCGTCGATCGCCCAGCCGGGCACGAGCGGCTTGCCCAGCCGCTTGGCGATCTCGAGTTTGCCGAGGGCGGCCGTCGTCGTGGCCATGTCGAGCACGAACGCATCGCCGCCGGCGGCGGGAATCGCGTACGCGAACGGATTGGTGCCGAGCATCAGCTCGCGGCCGTCGGCCGGAGCGGCGAGCCGGCCCGCGTTGGTGGACGAGATGCCGATGCAATCGGCCTCGAGCGCCAGCATCGCGTAGTATCCCGCGATGCCGTAGTGGTTCGAGCGGCGGACCGTCGCGAACGCCGCCCCGGCTTCGAGTGCCTTGGCGATCGTGCGGCGCATGGTCCGCACGGAAACGGGATGTCCCAAACCGTTGTTCGCGTCGACCGCAAGCGTCGTCGCCGTTTCGCGAAGCACGCGCTCCGTCGCACGCGCGTCGATCGCGCCGTCCCGGATGCGGTCGACGTAGAACGCCTCCAAACGCGCCACGCCGTGCGATTCGATCCCGCGCACGTCGGACGCCACCAGAACGGCCGCGACCTGCCGCGCGTCGTCGGTGCCCACGCCGGCCGCTTCCAGGGCGCGCGCCGCGAACGCGCGCAGTTCCACCGCTTCGTAGCGCGCGCGCGCGTCCGTCGCCTCGTCTCGCTGCATCGTCCCGGGCTTCGACCCGTCCCGCGGTTTTGCCGGTCTCCGCGAGGGAGCGGCTTGGGGCGGCGTGAAAGGGCCGCGGCGTGAGAGCGAGCGTCGGAATCGTCGGGGTCGGCCGCATGGGAGCGAATATCGCGCGGCGCCTGCACGGCGTGGGGTACGAGATCGCCGCGACGTACGATCTCGACGCGGCCGCCGCGGCCAGGGTGGCCAGCGAGCTCGGCGCGCGCGCCTGCGCGCGGCTCGCGGACGTGACCCACGCCGCCGATACGATCGTCACCGTCGTTAGCGACGATGCGGCGATGCGCCGCATCTTCGCCGACGCACCGGATTCGCTGCTGCAAGACTCGCGCGGCAAGACGTTCGTCAACTGCGCGACCGTGTCGCCGAGCGTTCACGTGGACGTCGAACGGCTGGCCGAAGCGCACGGCGCCGCCAGCGTCGAGGCGTGCATGGCGAGCTCCATCGTCCAGGCGCGCGAGGGCACGCTGTACCTGATGGTGGCCGGACGCCCGGACGCGGTCGAACGCGTCCGTCCGTTGCTGGAGAGCATGAGCGCGTCGCTGCGCTACGTCGGCCCGAGCGGAAGCGCCGCAAAGGTGAAAGCGCTCGTGAACATGGTGATGAACAGCAACACCGCCGCCCTCGCCGAGGGCCTCGGACTCGGTGCGGCGCTCGGACTCGACCTGACGATGCTGCGCGACGTGTTCGGTCAGACCGGTGCGAACTCGCGGGTGCTGGAAACCGACGGCGCCGACATGGAAGCGCGCGAACACGACGTGTACTTCTCGGCCGCCCACGCAGCCAAAGACTCCGGCATCGCGCTCGCGCTGGCGCGCGACGCCGGGCTGAGCTTACCGGTGGCGGCCGCCGCGAAGGCGCAGTTCGACCGCATGGTCGAACTCGGGCTCGGCGAGCTGGACAAATCCGGCGTCGCCGAGCTCACCTTCCCCGGCCGCGCCGGAAGCTAGAGACGCTCCAGCAGCGTGGCGTTGGCCATCCCGCCGCCTTCGCACATCGTCTGCAGGCCGTAGCGGCCGCCGCTGCGCTCGAGCTCGCACAGCAGGTCGGTCATCAGGCGTGCGCCGCTGGCACCCAGCGGATGGCCGATCGCAATCGCGCCGCCGTTCACGTTGACGCGCGAAAAGTCCGCGTCGAGCTCCTTCTGCCACGCCAGGACGACGCTCGCGAAGGCTTCGTTGATCTCCACCCGATCGATGTCGTCGAGCGTCAGGTTCGCCCGCTCCAGGATCTTCCGCGTGGCGGGTATCGGTGCGGTCAGCATGATGACCGGGTCGGCGGCGGCCATCGCGAACGACACGAAGCGCGCGCGCGGCGTCAGCTTCAAGCGTTCGGCAACCGAACGCTCCACGATCAGCAGGGCCGCCGCGCCGTCGCTGATCTGCGACGCATTGCCCGCCGTGACCACGCCGTCTTCTTTGAAGACCGTCCGCAGCGTGCCGAGTTTCTCGAGCGTCGTGTCGCGGCGCACGCCCTCGTCCTGCGCGAAGATGCGCTGCTCGCCCGTCTCGTCCACCACCGGAACCGGCACGAGCTGCGACGCGAGCTTCCCCGAATCGTTGGCGGCGGCCGCGCGCCGGTGGCTCTCGAGCGAGAAGGCGTCGAGCGCGGCACGGTCGATCGACCACTTCTCGGCGATCATCTCCGCGCTGACGCCCTGGTTGAAGGCGACGTGGTGGTAGCGCTCTTCCATCACCGGACCGTAGGGCTTGCCCGGCCCGATCGCGTTCGAGCCCATCGGGACGCGAGTCATCATCTCGACGCCGCACGCGATCGCGATGTCGTACGCGCCGCTGATCACACCCTGGGCTGCGAAATGCGCGGCCTGCTGCGCCGAGCCGCACTGCCGGTCGACGGTCGTGCCCGGCACCGAATCCGGAAAGCCGGCCGCCAGGGCCGCGCTGCGGCCGACGTTGATGGCCTGCTCGCCGACCTGGGACACGCAACCCGCGATCACGTCGTCCACCTGCGCCGGGTCGATGCCCGAGCGCTTCACGACTTCGGCCAATACGAGGCCGAGCAGATCGACCGGGTGCCAGTCCTTGAGCGAGCCGTTGCGCCGCCCGACCGGCGTCCGGAGCGCCTCCACGATGACTGCTTCGCGCAACGCTATCGCCATGTTCCCTCAACTCCTTCGGTCGGGGCCAAGCCCCGAAACGTACGTGCATACTGGGAGGTTTCTTCCGGGCGCCTTCCCGACCGGTGAAACCTCTCCATGCCGGAGTCGTTTTCACCTGCGATGGCGCATCTCTTCGAGCCCCTGACGATCCGCGACACGACCTTCCGCAACCGCATCGCCGTCTCTCCGATGTGCGAGTACTCGAGCGTCGACGGTTTCGCGTCGGATTGGCACCTCGTGCACCTCGGAAGCCGCGCGGTCGGCGGCGCCGGGCTCGTGCTGACCGAGGCGGCCGCCGTGACTCCCGAAGGCCGGATCTCACCTAGCGACCTCGGCATCTACCGCGACGAACACGTCGCGAAGCTACGCGAGATCGTGCGGTTCGTGCGCGCGCACGGAGCCGTTGCGGGGATCCAGCTCGCGCACGCCGGCCGTAAGGCCAGCACGGCCCGCCCGTGGGACGGCGGAAAGCCGATCGCCCCCCGCGACGGCGGCTGGCAGCCGGTCGCCCCGAGTGCCGTCCCGTTCACACCCGGCGATCCGGCCCCGCGCGCCTTGACGGCCGGCGAACTCGGCGAGGTCGTGCGCAGCTTCGCGAGCGCCACGCGGCGCGCGCTCGAGGCGGATTTTCAAACGGTCGAGATCCACGCGGCGCACGGTTATCTGCTTCACGAGTTCCTCTCGCCGCTCTCGAATCTGCGCGACGACCGCTACGGCGGTTCGTTCGAGAACCGCACGCGGCTGCTGCGCGAGGTCGCGGCCGCCGTACGCGCCGCGCTGCCGCCCTCGCGGCCGCTGTTCGTGCGCATCTCGGCAACCGATTGGATCGACGGCGGCTGGTCGATCGAGGAGTCGGTGGCACTTTCCCGCGATCTCAAAGCGCTCGGCGCCGATCTGATCGACGTGTCTTCGGGCGGCCTCGCACCCCAGCAGCAGATCCCGTTCGGACCCGGCTATCAGGTGCCGTTCGCCGAGCGCATCCGCGCCGAAGCCGGTATCGCGACCGGAGCCGTCGGCCTGATCACCGAGCCGCACCAGGCGGACGCGATCGTACGGGGCGGGCAAGCCGACATCGTGTTGCTCGCGCGCGAGTTCCTGCGCAACCCGTACTGGCCGTTGCAGGCCGCGGCCGTCCTGGGCGCCGACGTCGGCTGGCCGCGCCAGTACCTGCGCGCCAAGCCCGTGCCGGCGAGCGTTTAGCGTACCGCCGAGGCTACGAGAAAGCGGCGAAACCGGTCAGCGCTTGGCCGAGAATCAGGGTGTGGACCTCGCTCGTACCTTCGTAGGTGAGGACCGACTCCAGATTGTTCATGTGGCGAATGATCGGGTACTCGAGGGTCACCCCGCTCGCCCCGAGAATCGTGCGGGCCTCGCGAGCGATGGCCAGCGCCTCGCGGACGTTATTGAGTTTTCCGACGCTGATCTGCTGCGGCGAGATCGCGCCGCTATCTTTGAGCCGCCCGAGCTTGGACGCCAGCAGCTGACCCTTCTGCAGCTCCAGCATCATGTTGACCAGTTTTTCCTGCGTTAGCTGAAAAGCGGCGATCGGCTTCCCGAACTGCTCGCGCGTGGTCGCGTACGCCAGCGCCGATTCGTAGCACGCGCGCGCCGCCCCGAGCGCGCCCCAGACGATGCCGTAGCGCGCCTCGCTCAAACACGAGAGCGGGCCGCGTAAGCCCGATACCCCCGGCAGCAGCGCGTCCGCCGGCAGGCGGCAATCCTCCATGATCAACTCGGAGGTCACCGAGGCGCGCAGCGAGATCTTCCGCTCGATGTTCTGCGCGCGGAAGCCCTTGGTTCCCGCCGGCACGATGAAACCGCGAACGTCGCCGCTGCGCGCCCCGTCGTGCGGATCGGTGCGCGCCCAGACGACCGCCACGTCCGCGATGCCGCCGTTGGTGATCCAGGCTTTGGTCCCGTTGAGCACGTAGTCGCCGCCGTCGCGTCGCGCGATCGTCCGCATGCCCGCCGGGTCGCTGCCGGCGTCCCACTCGGTCAAGCCGAAACAGCCGATCGCTTCGCCGCTCGCCATGCGCGGGAGCCAGGTCGTCTTCTGCTCTTCCGAGCCGTACGCGTGGATCGGAAACATCGCGAGCGAGCCCTGAACGGACACGAAGCTGCGCAGCCCCGAGTCGCCGGCTTCGAGTTCCCGGCAGGCGACGCCGTACGCCGTGGCGCTCGTGCCGGCGCAGCCGTAGCCCTCCAGGTGCATGCCCAGCAGACCGAGCTCGCCGATTTCGAGCGCCAGCTCTTTCGGGAAGACGCCCCGCTCGAACCAATCCGCGATCTCGGGCAAAATGCGCTTGCCGACGAAGTCGCGCACGGTGTCGCGAATCAAACGTTCCTCGGAGCCGAGTTCCTCGTCGAGCCCGAGCGGGTCGAGCGGATCGAGCGTCGTGGGGCGCGGTGCCGTCGTACTCATGGCCCTTCCTTCCGCTTCGGCGCCGCCGTTCCATCGCGCCCGAGCGACCTGAGTCCGCAGCGCCGGCCTCAGGTACTCGAGCGGTTAACGGCAAACGGGGCGAAGGCTTGGTCGACCGGCATCAGCTGCAGCGAGTTCACGTTGACGTGCGGCGGCCGGGTGGCGACCCAGTGGATCGCATCGGCCACGTCTTCGGCGCTGAGCGGCGTCGTGCCGCGGTACACGGCGTCGGCTTTGGCTGCGTCTCCCCCGAAGCGCACCTTCGAAAACTCGGTCCCGCCGGAAAGGCCCGGCTCGATCGCCGTCACGCGCACCTTCGTGCCGAGCAGATCCGCCCGGAGGTTGAGCGAGAACTGGTACACGAACGCTTTGGTCCCCCCGTAGACGTTGCCGCCCGGATATGGGAACTCGCCCGCCACCGAGCCGAGGTTGACGATATGGCCGCGGTCGCGTTCCACCATGCCCGGCAGCACTGCGCGGGTCACGTACATCAGGCCTTTCACGTTCGTGTCGACCATCGCGTCCCAGTCGTCCAAGCTGGCCCTGGCCGCCGGCTCGAGCCCGGCCGCCAGGCCCGCGTTGTTGACCAGCAGGTCGACCGCGGCGAGTTCTGCCGGCAGGGTCGCGACGGCCCGCGCGACGGCGGCGCGGTCGCGCACGTCGAGCACCAGCGGGTGGCAGAGGTCGCCGAGCTCGTCGCGCAACGCGTCGAGCAGCGCGACCCGTCGCCCCGCCGCGACCACCTGCGCCCCGTCCGCCGCAAAGCGGCGCGCGGTCGCCGCGCCGAATCCGGTCGTCGCTCCGGTCACGAACACGATCATCGACCTCAAAGACGAGCGCGTCGCGGCGAATGTTTCAGAAGGAGGACCCCTTGTCCCGACCAGTCGACGCTCGCATTCGCGCCGCCCTGCTTGCCGCAATCGTGGACCACGTGCTGGAAGCGGGGCTCGCGGAGCTCTCGCTGCGGCCGCTGGGGGCCGCCGTGGGCGCCAGTCCTCGAACGTTGCTCTACCACTTCGGCTCCAAGGAACGCTTGATCGCGGCCGTTTTCGATGAAGCCAACCGCCGTCAAGCGCGTCTGCTCGAGGCCTGGATCGAGCGCAGCGCCGAACACGACGCGCGCACGCTGCTGCTGCGGGCCTGGCAATGGCTAACCGCGCCGCGTCACGACCGCCTGCTGCGACTGCTGTTCGAAGCCTACGGGCTCGCGATCCGCGACCGGAAGCGCTACGGCACGTTCCTGCGCAACGCAGCCGGCGCGTGGATCGGGCCATTCTCCTCGACCCTCGAGCAGCGCGGCTTCTCGCGCGAGCGCGCCGACGCCCTCGCGACGCTGCTGGTAGCCGTCGTCCGCGGGCTGTTGCTCGACGTCCTGGCTACGGGAGAACGCGCCCGCGTCGAACGCGCCTTCCGCTCCTTCGTGAACGCGATCGAACTGCCGGAGCCCACCCGCCGCGCGGGCTCCGGCTAACGCTTGAGGACGCGCTCGAGCTTATCGAAGAGCGCTTCCATCGTGCGCGCGTTGACGTCTTCCAAGCGCCGCCAAAACAGGCGGCCCTCGGTATCGGAGAGGGTCGCGTCGATCCGGTGCGACAGCCGCGTCCGCTTGGCATCGGCCTCGAGATAAAAGCCGTGCGTCCCGTCGAACCCCTCGTTGCGAAAGCGCCAAACGATGCGTTCTTCGGGGACCACCTCGTCGAGGACCGCGTGAACGCCGTTATGCCATTCTTCGGTCTTCCCGGGCTCCAGCGGCCCGGCGCTGCGCATGAACGGTTGCGAGGCGAACGGCCAGATCGCATCCGCCGACGTTCCCATTTCGGACAGGAGCTGGTAAATGCGGCGGCGCGTCCCGCCGAAGCTTCGCTGGTGAACCACGTTTAGGGCAATCGGCATAGCGACGGTTTCTCGGAAGGCAGCTATTCTCATCCGCCGCCTCGCGGAGGTGGCGGTTTCTACCGCGCCGGCGGCCAGCGGACGGACCGCGGTTTCGCGCGAGGTCCGCGAACTCAAGGTCTCGCGCGGCCGCACGGTCGAACGTCCGTCCTGATGCGATCCGGCGACCGAAGCACGGCGAGCAACGGGCCGCGGGACCGTCCGGCGGCCAATCCCGGCACCGCGACCGCGCGCACACCGCTGCGCATCCTCGTGATGAACTGGCGCTGCCCCAAGCATCCCCAGGCGGGCGGTGCCGAGGCGTATCTGTTCGAGATGGCGCGCCGCTGGGTGGCGGCCGGCCATTCCGTCCTTTGGCTTACCGCCGGGTTCCCCGGCTCTACCCCACGCGATTCGATCGACGGCGTAACGATCCGGCGCGTGGGGGGTCGCGCCAGCGTCTACGCCTTCATCCCGCTCTACTATCTCTTGCGCGTGCGCGGCCGCCGTTTCGATGCGATCGTCGACAGCGAAAACGGCATCCCGTTCTTCAGCCCGCTCTACTCGCGAGTCCCTCAGTTGTGCGTGATCTACCACGTCCATAGACGGGTATTCGAGGCACATCTGCCATTTCCGATCTCGAAGATCTTCGTCTGGCTCGAACTAAGAGCGATGCCTTATGTCTATCGGCGCGCGCGCTTCGTAACGATTTCTGAAACGACGCGCGACGAGATGGCACGCTATCGCATAAGCGCCCGCGCCGTCCCGATCGTCTACGTCGGCGTGAGCGCGGATCTCGTCCCCGCGGCCAAGTCTCCTCGGCCGACGATCCTATACCTCGGCCGGCTCAAGGAATACAAGCGCATCGACGTGCTGATCTCCGCGCTGCCCCTGATCCTTGCTAGGGTACCGGCCGCGAAACTGGTCATCGCAGGGGACGGCGACCAGCGCGCGCCCCTGACGCGGCTCGCCGCCGAACTCGGCGTCTCGCAGCACGTCGAGTTCGCCGGCTACATCGACGAACCGACCAAGGCCCGCCTGCTGGCCGAAGCGTGGGTTTTCGCAAACGCCTCCTCGATGGAGGGTTGGGGAATCTCGGTGATCGAGGCGAACGCCTGCGGAACGCCGTCGGTCGTCGCCGATTCGCCGGGACTCTCCGTGGCAGTCACCGACGGCGTGACGGGACTCGTCGCCTCACCGGAGACGATGGGGGAACGGATCGCAACGCTGCTCGAAGACCGGCCGCAACGCGAACGGCTCGCCGGCAACGCGCTGGCACGTTCAAACGCATTCTCGTGGGACCATTCGGCCGCGGCGATGCTCGATCTGATCTACGAAGAGATCGAGCGCCGGGGCGCCCGCTCCGCAATCACCCTTTGACGTCTGATGCGGCGTCCAGAGAGAGTGCGAGCCTCGTTTCCGCGTATGCGCCCTCCGCCGGAAGGGCGATGTTCCAACCCCCGCTGCTCGCGTAGAAGCGCCGTAACGGCATACCACCCAGCGTCACGCGCTCGAGTACGAGCGCGGCGAACTCCGCGCGGTGCGCGGGGCCGAGGCCCAGACGGTGCATCCGCAACTCACCCGAACCCGAGCGATCGAACGCCATGCAGACTTTCGGTTTCGACGAAAACCGTATGAAGGGGTAGAGCTTCGAGCCGTGCGCCACCAACGCATCGACCTCCGCGTGACCCCTGCGCACGTACCAAAGGACGGCTTGCGCGACCTCCCACCAGTTCTGCGGCGCCATCCAACGCACCGTATGGCCCTGCGATTCCCAGGCCAGAACCCAGCGCACGAGTTCTGCGTCGACCGAGTTCGCAGCCACATCCCGAGGAGAATCGCTCGCTACGGCGATCGTCAATGACTGCTTGACCGGAATCACCGCGGAACGCGCGATGAGATCGCCGTACGGCATCTTACGCAACGCACCGTGACGCAAACGCAAACGCAACACCGCAAGCAACATCGTGCATGAGGAATGCACGAGCCGGATCTTCGTATCGTGAGGATAGTCCTCCCAGGTGATCGGACACTCGACGACCTTGAAACCCAAACGCTTGAGTGCGTAGAGCAGGTCGATATCGAAGGCGAAATTCGCCAACTCCAGCTCGCCGATCGCGCTGTCGATCGCGTCTCGCCGGAACAGCTTCGCACCACACTGCGTGTCGGAATACGGCAATTTAAATACTAATCGTACGACCAGGTTGAACGCGCGACTCGAGATACGGCGCAACAGTGGTTGTTTGCGCGTCACGTTCGCCCCCCGAATCCAGCGCGACCCGATCGCCCCGTCCGTCCCCTGCCTGTTACACGTTTCCAGCAGCGCATCGAATTCGATCGCGCTGGTCGAACCGTCCGCATCGGAGTAGCCGACGAACGGCTCGCTGCCGCTCATCAGCCCGACGCGGACGGCGCCGCCTTTGCCGATCGCGTGCTCGATCTCGATCAGACTGAGGTTGTCGTAGCGACGTATCAGAGAGCGCACGATCTCCGCCGTACGGTCGCGGCAACCGTTCGCAACTACGACGACCGACGCGCGCCCTCCGAAATGCGAGCAATAGTCAACCACGCAGCGCGCGATGCGGCCTTCTTCGCAATAGGCCGGGATTACGATTCGCACTTCCCGTTGCGAGCGGACGAACCCGGCGGGTTGTGGCTGCATACGTCACCTAATCGATGCGGAGCGGTCGCGTCCCGGCATCAGAAACACCCGACAACATCATGATATGCCGTACACGCCATCCGATAATCGCAACAGCGTGTTACTAGTATTAGATCAGCATGATTTTGTCATGTTAGCTTCATTAAATAGCTAACGCTAACCTGGTTCGGCCGGAAGACGCTGCCCGGATGCCTCATCGCCACGACGAAGACTCGACTTCGCCTTGACTAAAGGTGCCGATATAGCGCAGATATGAGCATAAGGCATCATCGGCTTCCAATAACTGATCGTTTTGGTAGCTTCTCCGTGTTTCTTCCTATCCAGCCTCGCTTCGGGGGCGCTCCTCGGCTCGACGAAGGCGTACGCCAAACTATGATTAACGACATCCCGGTTGTTGGTCTGGGCGAACCGGGCGACGCCGGAGCTTCCGGCGGCCGTAAGCTTGGTAGCGATGTCGCCCGTTCGCGAGAGCGCTCGCTCGTCCACGCGCTGATCGGCGAACACCAAGCGGCCGTCGCGGTCGATTTGGGTGCGGGAGACGCCGGCTGGGTCGCATTCTTGCGCGGCCGCTACCCGAAGGCAACTCTCCTCGTCGTCGATACGTCGGTCACGCCGTTCGACCGGCGCGCCGGAGCGCACGCTACCGGTTTGCCCGAGGGCGAAGCCGATCTCGTCCTCTGCCTACGCGCGCTACGATCCGCCGATACCTCGGCGCTCCTTGCGGAAGTCCATCGAATAGCCCGGCCCGGTGCGCTCGCCGTCCTGGAATTCGCGCACCTCAACCTCCTGGCTCGTGCGGAGCGTTTCTTCCCTGCCGCGAGTCGCCTTAGGCGTAAGCCGAGAGCGGGCGCCATCTACGGCGCCGCTGAGATCCGTGACGTGCTGACCCGGGCCGGCTTCGACGTCGAACGCGTCGTGACGATCTCCCCGAACCTTCCTCTCCGTTCTCGCCTGCGCGGCGCGAACGTTGCCATGGCCGCCGCGGCACGCCTCACGCAACCTGTCTTGGCGCCGAGCATCTACGTTCGCGCTCGCATCAGGAAAGTACCCGGTTCGAACGCGCCGCTCGTTTCCGTCATCGTCCCGACGTGTAATTCGGAAGCCTACCTCGAGCGCTGCCTACTGAGCGTTCGCCGTCAGTCGTATCGTAACATCGAGGTCATCGTAGCCGACAACTACTCGACGGACGGGACTGCGGGGATCGCCGCCCGCTTCGCCGACCGCACGATCGTCTGCGGCCCCGAACGATGCGCTCAGTTCAATATGGCCGCTGCGCAGGCGCGCGGCTCGCTTCTCTACCGCGTCGACAGCGATTTCCTGCTCGATGACACGATCGTCGAGCGTGCCGTTGCCGAAGTTGCGGCCGGAGCCGACATGGTCTGCATCGGAAATCATTCATCCGCTGCGAACGGCTTCTGGGCCGCCGTTCAACGGTTCGAGCGAGACATGTACCTCGACGATCCGATGCACGTCGCCGCGCGCTTCTTCAAACGTGAGTTCTTCGAGGCGGTGGGCGGCTTCGACGAGTCGCTGATTTCCTGCGAAGATATAGATCTCCACGCTCGCATGCTCGGCGCGGGGGCGCGGACCGCACTGCTTTCGTTCGGCGAGGAACATCTCGGCGAACCACGCTCTCTGGGCGAGTTCGCACGCAAGAACTACTATTACGGTTCCTCGCTACCGCGCTTCGTACGCAAGAGCGGCGCGCGCGGCATCGTTCGGTTGAGCCCGCTACGCGGCACGTTCTTCCGCCACTGGCTGCGGTTCGTGCGGCATCCGCGTCTTGCAGCCGGTTTCGGCGTGATGCAGGCAGTAAAGTACGGCGCCGGAGCCCTGGGTTTCATCCGGAGCGTCGTCCGCGAAGGACGTTCTTCCTGAAAACGCCGTCGCAAAAGCCCTGTTTATCGGCCGGCGATTCCATTTCACATCGCAGCCGCCGCGAGACGTCGCGCCACACCTCCGGCCACCTCGTTCCAGGAAGCGACTGCGAAACGAGCACGGATCACTTCCTTGAGCGACTCACGATCCGCATCGCACTCGAGCAGGCGAACGATCGCCACGGCGAGCATCGCGACATCGCCGATCGGCACCTCCCGGCGCCCGAACGGAAAAGCCTCGCGAAATGCGGGGAGCGCATAGGTGACACACGGAGTACCCGACGCCAGCGCCTCGAGCACCGCAAGCCCGAATCCCTCCTCTCGACTCGCCGTGACGAAAATCCGAGCCGAACCGAGCAGGGCGCGAACCGTCGCATCGTCGCGCCCGCTGAGGTGCACGACGCTGGCCTCCGAGAGCCCACGGTCTCGCAATAGTGAATCCAGATCGAGTCCGGGTTCGACGTTACCGACGAGGGCCAACCGCCAGTCTCTGCCCGACACCGCGGCTTGCCACGCATCGAGCAGGTCCACGATCCCCTTTGCAAGAGTGATACGGCCGACGTAAATCGCGTCGTACGATTCTGCCGGCGGCCAGGTCTCCGCGCCCTTGACGCCCATCGCAGACTGAAAGATCCGGGACCGCCTCACGCCGCGTCGCACGAGCATCTCCGGCAGCTCCGCGTTGTCGACGATAACTACGTCGGCGATACCAGCTACGACGAGGCACATTGCGCGCTGTTCGAGCCACGCCAGCGCGTTTCGCAGCGCTTGCCCGTCACGCTTCCAAGGAGGCGGGATCAGATGGAAGACCGGGACGACCAGTCGCCGCGCCCGGCCCGTCAGCGCCATTACGGCGGCCGGAATGAGGTCGTAGAAATATGCGCTGCTCGCGAACGCCACGTCGGCGTGCCCGACGCGCGCAGCCGCAAAGAGCGCCCGCGCCAAACGTCCGATATACGCGTTCCGAGCGGCGCCCGCGCCGGCGCTCTGCCCGTCGACGGCGACGAACTGCAAATCGTAACCGTGTCTACGTGCTACCCGCACCCCGAGCGACGTGGTGATGACCCTGACGTCGTACCCGAAGCCGCTCAAGTTCGTGCACAGTTCGAGCGCATAACGCTCGCCGCCCGACATCGACCGGTCGTCCAAATGCCCGCTCTGAAATGCGATCATCCGCTTCACGCTCGCGCCGGGACGGCCGGCCGTCGTCGCGCGATCACGACTGTCCCGCCGAAACGGCGACCTACAACGCACGGTTATCCATCCTCCCGAAGCGATCCCGGCAACTCACAATCCTTCTCGCACCTCTTACGTACCCGCTCTTCCCGGCCCTTGAGTTGCACTCTGTGAGATCGCCGGCAAACCGGGGAGACGACCCTTCGGTCAGGCACCGTAATAGAGCACCTTCACCTATCATAATTACTCGTCATAATAGATTATAATCTCCAGCGAGCTCGAGCGCGCCATCCATCGCATCTTACAGGCTCTACAAGTGCCGGAATCGCCACCCCGACGCTCCGCTACGGCAGGAAGGTTATTGAGCGCGAACAACTTTCGCTAATTATGTGCGCTCATCCCACGCCGCGAGCTTCGGCCTTCGTTCTCGGAGCCGCCTGCTTCGTCTTCGCTCTCGCTGGTTGCGCCCCATCCGGATCGAACTCCACGCCGGCGGCACTCCAGCCGGCGGAAGCGCCGAGCCGTACCGCGCCGCCCTCGCGCGCTAACGTCACCATCTCGTTCAAGATCCCTAGCCGGACGCAAAGCGCCCAACAGCATCGGCATCGGCCCGCATACATTTCCGTCGCCACGCGGGGTATGTCGATCACGGCATACACCGCGGGCACGACGCCGCCAAGCAACCCCACAGCGGCCGCCGACGTTTCCAGCGGCTCGCCCAACTGCACCGGTCTGGCGGATGGCTCGCGCACGTGCGCCATTCCCCTTTCCCTCCCAGCCGGTACCTACGACTTCCTCGTCGAACTCTACGACACGCCGCCGGCCGGCGGTGCCGTAGCCGGACACCTCTTAGGAACCGGTACCCTTTTCAACCAAACCATCCTCCAAACGCAAGGCAACGTCGTCGGCGTCACCATAGACGGCGTCGTTGCCTCACTCCAGCTACAGCCGCAACTCTTTACGTCCATCAGCGACGGTGCGAACCACCGATTTCAGCTCGGGCTGAATATACGGGATGCTGCCGGCTACGCGATCGTCGGGCCGAACCCTCTAGCAAATCCCGTAGCCATCTCGACCGCCGGCGACACGAATTCCACGCTGTCGTTCTCAACCACCACCATTTCCACCCCTCTCGATCCGGTAATCCGCGTTAGCTACAACGGCGGCATCGTCGGCACGGCCGTCATCAAGGCATCGACGACCGACGGGATCGCTGCTAACTCGATCTTCCAGCCAATGTTCTTCAGCCCCCGGGCCCTGACCATCACAGCGGCGACTCCGGTGACGATCACCGTATCGGACTCGGGATATAATGGAACCTTTCAAGCGCAAAGTTCCGATTCCAAGTGCGCTACGGTTACCGCGACCGTCACGCCGCCGCGCGTCGGGGCGCCGGCTGCCTTTCTCGTCGTGCCGGTCGCCAACGGGTCCTGCATCATTACGATCGCCGGAAGGTCATCGGTCACGGTACCGGTGACGGTAAGCCTAGGCGAAACGATTCCCGGCGCCACGAACTGGATCATCGTACCGCGCTCCGAGACGCTTACGGTACACGAGCCCGGCTTCACCGGATCGTTCACGGCTTCTTCAAGCGGCTCCGCCTGCTCCGTTACGCCGAAGTCGGTGCCGGCTAACGGCGGCGCTGCCACGTTCACCGTAACCGCCCTCTCCGAAGGGACGTGTACGGTGACCGCGACCGGCGCGAAAGCACACGTTTATCCGTTCGCGATCCTCCTTGACGACTGGACCAGCTACGCGCACGACAGCACGCTGAGCGGCTTCCAGCCTCGCCCAACGGGCGTGAGTAAGAGTAGCGTCTACGGTCTCAGTCTACGCTGGACGTTTGCGACAAGATCCAATATCGTTTCGAGCCCAATCGTCGCGGGCGGACTCGTTTATGTCGAGACAACGAGCGGCGACGTCTTCGCTTTGGACGCGAAGACCGGAACGGAGGTATGGGATGCTAAGCCGTTCGGTCTAGCGGAAATACGAAGCACGCCCGTAGTAGATAACGGACTTCTTTTCGTCGGCAGGCACTTTCCAACGGGACCTTCACCCCTGGTCGCGCTCAACGCGCAGACCGGTGCCGTCGCATGGACAACGACTCTAGCTCACGAGGTCCGTTCCTCACCACTCGCCGTAAACGGCACGCTCTATATCGGGACTACCGGCGGAGACCCACCGGAATGCGCTCAGTCGGGCCTCGACGCGATTGATGAGGCCACGGGAAAGATCAAATGGACATGGATCGTGAACAAAACGCCGAATGACGGAGGATCCGTATGGTCCGCGATCGCGTTCGATGGAACGAAACTCGTGGTCGGGACGGGCAACACGTGTACGCAGTCCGTATCCACCTCGAACGCCGTCGTCGCCATATCGCCCTCAGGGAGCGTCGTATGGGCCGATACGACGTCTACCTCACAACTCGACAACGACGTCGGTGGCGGCTCGCTGATCGCCGGCGGACGCGTCTACGTGACGGCGAAGAACGGCAACTTCTACGTCATAAACGACGCGACCGGAGCTCCCCTCTACAGCTTCGCAATGGGAGCGCCGTCGGGTTACGGCAGCATCGGCACGCCAACAACCGATGGAACGACGATAGTCTCCAGCGGCGGTTACCGGTTCGACCCCGACGTACCGCCGTATTCGGAGTCGACTGCCGGCGGCCTACTTTACGGTCTCGACGTTACGGGCAAACAGAAATGGCACCTGGGGATCGCCTCTTACCCCGTGAATAGCTACGCCGCGCTCGTAAACGGGGTTGCCTTCGTCGGCCTCGATAACGTCCTTACGGGCCTGGACATCGCATCCGGCAACTCCCTGTGGACCTATCGAAGCACCCCCGGTGATTATTTCTACGGCGGGCCGGCAGTCGTTGAAAGCGGCGTCTACGCCGCGAGCAACGACGGGTACGTGTACGCCTTTGGTATCGGCAACACGGTAACGCTGCAGGCATCGCACCGTGAAGCGAAATCACCGAACCAGTATCGGCCGCCGAACCGCACCTGGCATCATTCTTTCGGTCTACCCGGTGATGGTGACTAGCTCGCTTCGGAACATCGTTCCACTGACATTTGTGACGGCTGGGCCGTCAATGATCGTATTCTTGCAGATAGGTAACAGCTTGGCTATTATCGACACATTGCGGCTCATACTGTCACAGGTAGTTGTAACGCTCGAGGACACATGATTATTCGAGAAGAGACTTAGTTGTGAAAGGACTCGAATGTTGTTTGCAATCTTCGAGTCTGCATACACCACGACAATGTTTTCGGCGACAATGAGAGTTACCGGCAATGGCAATACCCCTATGCATGAAGCGATACGTCATCAGACTCTATCTCGAGGCGGAACGGTTAAACCGCGATAATATCCGCGCGCTGCTTGCCCGGGCACGGACGGCTCGAGAGGTCGTTGACCTCGGCTGCGGCGACGGAGCGACGACGCTGATCATGACCTCGGATTTCACGAATGCACGCGTGAGAGGCGTCGAATCCTACGAGCCCTTCCGAACCGAAGCCCGTGCGCGCGGAATCGACGCTCTCCACGGAGACCTCGAATCGCGGCTGCCGTTCGATGACGAATCGATCGACGTGGTCGTAGCAAACCAGGTTATCGAGCATCTTGCAGACACCGACCACTTCGTTGCCGAGGTCCATCGCGTTCTGCGCCACGGCGGCCTGACCGTCGTTTCGACGGAGAATATGGCCAGCTGGCACAATATCGCCTCGTTGGTGCTGGGCCTTCAGCCGCTTTCGGCGGCGAACTATTCGCTCAGGCGATACCCGCTCGGTAATCCGTTTGGCTTGCACTCCGGAGAAGGTTCGCTCGTGCTCGAGGGGATGCTCCACCGGCGCCTGTTTACGACGCGCGCTCTCCGCGAACTTCTCGAAGCACACGGCTTCTCGTTCCTCGAATCCAAGGGCAGCGGATACCACCCGCTGCCACCCGTTCTCGGTCGCATCGAGCCGGTCCACGCGCACTTCATTTCGCTGGCGGCCCAGAAGCCCTGACGGCTCGGCTAGTTGGTGCGCGACCGCAAGACCGTCCGCCACGTGAGGAACGCATAACCCAAGGCGCACAGCGGCCACATCGCAAGCTGCACGTCGCCGAGCGCTCGATCGCCCAACGGCTGACGAAAGTCCAGGGCGAACCGATGTCGGCCGGCCGGAAGCGGCCAGCCGTTTTCGAAATCGTTCACGTTGCTGCTCGTGCTGCCGTCTCCTCCGTCGAGCGACAGCGTCCAATCCGGATCGTACGCGTCGCTGAACAATAGAGACGCCGGCCCGGGGCTCCAATAGGAGCCGCTCAGCGACGCCGCGTCCTTGCGCTCGTAGTCGAGCGTCCCATCGCCGGCCGGAAAAGACGAAAGGAATGAAAACGCTTTGCCGGGCGGCGCCGAACCGTCCGAAATGCCCAGTCCGCTCAGCAGCGCCGGCCCGCTACGGTTCACGATCACGACCCGCCTGCGCCCTGCCGGTACCGGCCCCAGATCGACGACCGCAGCTTCTTCGCCGATCGGTCCCCGGCAGATTGCGTGTCCTCGCGCCGACCCGTCGACGAACGCCGCGAGCCCCTCGGTCGCGCGGCATCGGATCAGAAGATGCGCATTGTCGGCCCGCACGTCGAGTCCGAAGGAGAGTACGTTGGCGCCGATCGTGACCGCGGAGTTCGCGGGGGCGCCGGCGATAGCCGGACTCATAAAGAATGCGGCGGCGGGGCGCGTCCACGCAAGCTCCGGATTGTGTGAGTTATTCGAGACAGGGACCGCGAGGCTCCGCGGCGCCGTGGGATTCCGTGCATCGCTGCGGTGCCGACATGCGTTCCGGGCCACGTCGAGCATCGGTTCGGCGTCGAAGCACGGCCGCAACCCGTCGCCGAGCTGAACGATCCCGCGGTAGTCCATATTTTTCAGCAGTGTTGCCGTCTGGTCTTCGGCGATGCTCTCGAACGCCTGAGCCCGAAGCGACGCATAGTCCGGTTGCTCCCATCCCCGAGGAAACAGTTCGGGCCGCCAGTACTTCGACAGAACCGAACGCACGTCACGCCGCAAGATCACGTACTCGATGCCGGCGGCCGCCGCTAGCCGTACGAACGCTGCTGGGTCGCGGTACGACAGGACCGCGAGCGTCGCGTCGACCTGATCCGGGCTCCACTCGACAAGCGTCGGATGCCCGCGAAACCCGGCAGAAAACGGGTCGGTTCCACCCCAAGCCACGTCCCCGAGTTGCAACGGGCCCGTCAATGGGAGAATCGCTATGCGTTCACCTCCCGGGCCGAGGACCCGCGCCAGCGAAGCGTACACCGAACCCGGGCTCCAGAACACCAACTCGCGAGCTGCAGCCCCCGACAGGAGCGGCAGCGTCTGAACGAAGAGCACCGCGCAGGAGAGCCAGACGAGCGTCCCGCGCAGCCGGCGCGAGCCGATCCGGCTCAGGGCGATCGCGACCGCACCTGCTAGGCCGAACGCGACGAGCGCCTCGAAATTGTAGAATTCACGAAACACTGCCAGCGGCGGAACGTCCGTTAGCGCGATGCCGCGCAAGCCCGAAAACGGGCCGTTTACTCCCGTGATACCCATCAACCCGATCGTTGCGGCGATGCCCGGCAAGGCCGCGACTCCGCGCACGAATGACAACGACGCGGCGACTGCGACGATCGTCAACGGCATCACGGCGAGCCGCAACGCCAATGGAATCCACGCGGGAAATCCCTGGCGAGCGTAACCCGCCGCGTAGGAGTCCATCGCAAAGGCACGGACTTCGCTGGTGCTGAGTTGGGCCAGCCAGTCGGGATCTGCATTTTGCGAAGCCGCGACCGCGTGTGGTACGAGCAGATGCGAGATCGACTGAATGTGGAAGAGCGAGGCGGCGAGCAGCGCTGCAAGCGCAAGGAATAACGCGTGCCGCGGCCGCCCGCACACGGTTACAAACGCCGCGAGCAGGAAGATGTCGAATCCGAGATACTGAATCTGCGACGCGCTCACCGCGATGAGAACCGCAACTTCAATCGTCCGGCGCAGCATCGCACCTCGATCCTTCGCCATCGTGGCCGCGTCAACGGACATGACCAAATACGGCAAAGCGGCATATCCGATCAGATTCGGTAGATGTCCGGCAACGAACTTATCCATGACAAACGGTGCGAAGCCGAAGAATGCGGCCGCAGCGATGGACAGCGGCCCTCCCGCTCCTAGTGTTTTGGCACACATGCGCTGCATGCCGAACGTTGCTGCGAACGTCAAGACGAGCGTGAGAATAGCAAGGATCTGATGCGCGTCGAAAATCGTTGCAAGCGCCGAGATCGCGAAATTGTAGGGATAGAGCGTCGGGTAGCCTTTCGGTACTCCTAGGCCGACCAGCACCCATGGCGCCTGGTAGACGCCGAACAGGCGAGCGGCTTCTTCGCGATCGACCGGCCACGTCCAGTCGTGGCGCATGACCGGCACGCCGTGCGCTGCGATCGCAGGCCAGAATGCCAAGAACCAGCCCGCACCGGCCACGGCGAGCGTCCCGAGCAACTCAGCCGGAGGCCCGGACCGGGTGGCCGGGATCTGAGGGTCGGCTGCGCCGCGCGGCGCCGTGGCGGCAGCGGCACAACACAGCAGCACGAGCGCGACCAGGATGCCGCCCAGCAGCGGCTCCGCGAGCAGCGACCGCTGAAGCGTAAAGATGTATGCCGGCACGCTGGCCGCCGCGCACGCGCCGAACAACGCTCGCCGTGCGGCAGACAACCCGCGTGCGCTAACGAGTGCCGTTGAAGCCCGAGAACGCGATCGAAACGGCTTGATTGTCGACGGACTCCGATTTCGGAAAGTACGCGATTCCAGCCCTGAGTTGTACCATTCCCTTCTCGTCGGGAATGAGCCGAATGAACCCCATCATCCGAGGTGGGTCGATGACCACCGGAACCCACCGATTGATCCGCCCCGGAGTCATGACGACCGTTTGCCTTCCGCCCGCAAGCTGCAGGATGGCCTTCGATCTGGCGCGGCTCGACACGCAATACGACAACTCGTAGCCGCGGCGATCGGTCACGGTGATGCCCGATATCGAATGCGGGAGCGCTTGATCGGCATCGCAATCGCGGTCGGACTTGATGTAAACGGTCCTCGGAAACACGTAGAGTCCGACGTCTTGCCAATAGTAGAGCACGTTCCAGATGGACGGCGTGAGGCTGGACATGTTCACTGCGACGCCCGAACCGGCCGGCGTGGAGATAGGCTCCAAAGCGCCGGCCCCCGCGCCCTCACGATACTGTTGCCAGCCTCCTGGAACGCGGACGGTACCGGCGCTCCGCCAAACGACGTAGTTGCCGTCCAAGAGGTCGCCGTTGGCTTTGTCGACCTTCAATGACGCGACCGCCCGTTCGGCGCCGCTCGTCCGATCGATCGCTTTGACGACGAACCTATCGCCCGTCGACGGCAAATGGTCGAGCACGATCGGGCTTAGCGATAGAACGCTCTGTCCGTCACGTTTCGTCGGCGTCGGGTTCCAATACGACGAGATCCCGCCATCGGTCGCTACCACGAAGTCGCTGTTGCCGAGGTTCGACTCCGTGGGAATGACGATATGTGAAACAAGGCCGCTCCTCTCGTCAAAATTAATGTCAGATGTGCTCAGTTTTTGCGGTTCCGACGGACTCGAAGAGCAACCGCATGTAAGCGCAAAAGCTAAGAGCGAACAAAAGCGACCGATAATCCGCGCATGGCTTCCAAGGTGTCGCATTATCGTGTCTTTTCGCCGAAGACCTATTCCACCCCCCGGCCGGGCGGTATACTGCGGTCGCGTGTCGGTGCCGGCACGCTCGGAGCCTGCCGGTTCGTGCTCCCAAGGTGCGGCTCGAACGAGAGCGGTTTCGCGCGACGCAATCTTCAGCTACCAACGGCCGTTGCGATCCGATGGCGTTCGATGGTCGCTCCCGATCTCCAACTAATCGCGCGAATAAGTGGCCCACGATTCGCAACGAGCGCGGCTCGTTCGATCCCGGCCTCGGCCACGGCGGTTGCTCACCATTCATATTCTATTTGCCGGGTCATATTCGTTTCTCTACAAATTTGGGCAAGCTCTGCTTACCAGTTAATCGTGCGACGTCTAGGGACGTGCCGCTGCGACACCGGCCCTGCGAGCGCACCGGCCCGGCGGGAACTTATCGAGCCTCGTCCAAGTGACGGGCATGCGACATTTATCGGCACTCGCGATATCCGTAACGCTCGTCGCGTGCGCCTCGATTTCAGCTGCGGCGGCGCCCACCGGCCTGGATGCTCTCCGGCAGCTCCCACCGGACGTGCTGTCCGCCGGCATCCCAGGAACTGCCGGCATCGTAGGTGGCTTGGGCGCCGAAAACGAGCACGGCTGGGAGAATATCGGCTCGCAGCACTGGGCCATGGAGCCGATCCAACTCGGAGCACTGCGTGGCGACGCGGCGATGGTCGACCGCTATTGGCCGGCGCTGGATACTGCGTTCGCGCACCAGCAGCCCGACGGAAGCTTCGATTATTCAAGCGACGTCAAGGGAGTGCCGCAGGGGCCGGCCGGTCAAGCGACCGGGGCTGCCTTCTTTCTCAGCGACGCCGCAGAGGCACTGCTAACGTTGCGCTCTTCGTCGTTGGCGAAGCGCTACGCCGTCGCAATCGACGCGCTTCTGCCGAAATTTCGGCTTTCTCTGAACTGGCTCGCACAACCCGCACAGATCGCCGACATGGCGCACAGGGACACCTTCGCGACGAACCGGCTTCTGTACGATGCAAGAGCGTTTCTTCTTGGCGACGCGCTCGCAACGGACGCGCTCGCGCACGCCGCCGGAGTGCAGTTCTTAGATCACGCGTTAGCCGTGCAAAACGCGGCCGGCTACTTTCCTGAGAGAGGGGGATCGGGTGCTTACGGCCCGGATACCTCGTACAACGCGGTGTCCTGTATGAATCTCACCGAAATCGGGATGTTCGTCGACGACCCACGAATCAAGCCTGCGGTCGTCGCTTGCGCCAACTGGGAATTGACGCGGATCCACGACGACGGCGAGGTCGATACCGCCGGTAATACTCGTACCGGCCCGGGGTTCAAGACGGCGACGGGTGCGCCGTACAGCATCAACTATCATCAAGTCGCGCGCGCATTCGAGATGGCGTGGGCGCTCACCGGCGACCCGCGATATCTGGATGCAGCCAAGCGCGTGGCGGCGTACCACCGAACCCACCACTAGCGAGATTCTTCAGCGTAGGGCACCATCGAAGAAGGAGCGGCGCTCGCGCGCCGCTCCTTCTTCTCGGACGGGAACGGGGCTAGGCCTTGAGTTCGATATCGACGCCGGCCGGCAGATCGAGGTGCATCAAGGCGTCCATCGTCTTGGGCGACGCCTGCAGGATGTCGATGAGGCGCTTGTGCGTGCGCATCTCGAAGTGCTCGCGCGACTTCTTGTCGACGTGCGGCGAGCGGTTGACGCAGAAGCGGTTGATCTCGGTCGGCAGCGGAACCGGTCCGCTGACGAACGCGCCCGTTCGCTTGGCCGTATCGACGATCCGCTCGGCGGACTGGTCGAGCACTCGGTGGTCGTATGCTTTGAGGCGAATGCGGATCTTTTGCTTAGCCACGAATTACTTCTTCGCCGTCGCAACGGAGTCGGCGAGGATCGCCGTCACGACGCCGGCGCCCACCGTGCGGCCGCCCTCGCGAATCGCGAAGCGGAGACCTTCTTCGCACGCGATCGGCGTGATCAGCTCGACATCCATCGTGATGTTGTCGCCGGGCATGACCATCTCGACGCCTTCCGGCAACTTGATCGTGCCCGTCACGTCGGTCGTGCGGAAGTAAAACTGCGGCCGGTAGTTCGCGAAGAACGGCGTGTGGCGGCCGCCCTCTTCTTTCGAGAGCACGTAGACTTCGGCTTTGAAGTTCGTGTGCGGCTTGATCGAACCCGGTTTGGCGAGAACCTGGCCGCGCTCGATGTCCGTACGCTCGATGCCGCGCAGCAGCACGCCGATGTTGTCGCCGGCGATACCGATGTCGAGCAGCTTGCGGAACATCTCGATGCCGGTGACGACCGACTTGCGGGCCTTTTCCTGGAGCCCGACGATCTCGACTTCCTCGCCGACCTTGACCTGGCCGCGCTCGACGCGGCCGGTGCCGACCGTCCCGCGACCCGTGATCGTGAAAACGTCTTCGACCGGCATCAGGAACGGCTTGTCGACGGCCCGTTCGGGCGTCGGGATGTAGTTGTCGACCGCATCCATCAGCGCGAAGATCGGCGCGGCGTCTGGATCGTCGCGCTTGCCCGATGAGGCGAGCGCCTTGGTGGCCGAGCCCTTGATGACCGGGCAGTCGTCGCCGTCGAAGCCTTGCTTGCTCAGCAGCTCGCGGACTTCCATCTCGACGAGCTCGAGCAGCTCCTCATCGTCGACGAGATCGACTTTGTTCAGGAACACCACGATGTACGGAACGCCGACCTGCTTCATCAGCAGGATGTGTTCGCGGGTCTGCGGCATCGGGCCGTCCGTCGCCGATACGACCAGGATCGCGCCGTCCATTTGAGCCGCGCCGGTGATCATGTTCTTGATGTAGTCGGCGTGACCCGGACAGTCGACGTGCGCGTAGTGGCGCTTCGCCGTCTCGTACTCCTGGTGCGAGATGGCGATCGTGATGCCACGCTCCTTCTCCTCGGGCGCGTTGTCGATGTCGTCGACGTTGCGCTTCTGGATGTTCGCGTTCTCCGTGGCTAGGCAGTTGATGATCGCCGCGGTGAGCGTCGTCTTGCCGTGATCGACGTGACCCGTCGTACCGATGTTGACGTGCGGTTTGCTCCGGTCGAATTTTGCCTTCGCCATGATCTTCTAATGCTTCCTTATACCGGTCGTGTGAGGTGCGAGTAATGCGTTGGAATAGAGCGCGGCGCTATGCAGCCGGTTTGGTTCCCTTGGCTTTGGCGACGATCTCTTCCTCAACGGACTTCGGCGCCTTTTCGTAGTGGGAGAACTCCATCGTGTACGTCGCACGGCCTTGCGTCGCGGAACGCATGTCGGTCGCGTACCCGAACATCTCGGAGAGCGGGACGTTAGCGGTGATCGTCGTCGCGCCGCCCGCGACGTCGTCGCTTGCTTGGATCATTCCGCGGCGCTTCATCAAGTCGCCGTTGATCGCTCCGAGATAATCCTTCGGCGTCGTCACTTCGACTTTCATGATCGGCTCGAGCAGGATCGGCCCGGCGGCCCGATTGGCCTCCTTGAACGCCATCGAGCCCGCGATCTTGAAAGCCATCTCCGACGAGTCCACGTCGTGGAAGCTACCGTCGAAGACCGTCGCCTTGAAGTCGAGCACCGGATAACCGGCCAGGACGCCGCTCTCCGAGGCCTCGCGGATCCCTTCTTGGATCGCTTTGGAGTACTCTTTCGGAATCGCGCCGCCGACGACCGCCCAAACGTAGACGTAGCCGGTGTTCGGTTCGCCCGGTTCGAGGCGTAGCCAGACGTCGCCGTACTGGCCCTTGCCGCCGGTCTGGCGGATGAACTTGCCCTGCTTTTCGACCGTCTTGGTGATCGCTTCTTTGTATGCGACCTGGGGCTTGCCGACGTTCGCCTCGACTTTGAACTCGCGCTTGAGGCGGTCGAGGATGATCTCGAGGTGCAGTTCGCCCATACCGGCGATGATCGTCTGCTGCGTCTCTTCATCGGTCCGCATGCGAAAGGTCGGGTCTTCCTGGGCCAGGCGCGAGAGGGCCGTTCCCAGCTTGTCCTGGTCGGCTTTGGTTTTCGGTTCGATCGCCTGATGGATCACGGGTTCCGGGAAGGTGATCGACTCGAGCAAGATCGGGTGCTTCTCGTCGCACAGGGTGTCGCCGGTGCGCGTGTCGCCCAAGCCGACGGCCGCGGCGATGTCGCCGGCGCCGATCGAATCGATATCCTCGCGGTGATTGGCGTGCATGCGCAGGATGCGGCCGATGCGCTCCTTGCGCCCGTTGCGCGCGTTGTAGACGTAGCTACCCTTTTCGAGCGTGCCGGAATAGACCCTGAAGTACGTGAGGTTCCCGTACGGGTCGGTCGCGATCTTGAAAGCGAGCGCGGCGAAGGGCTGCTTGTCGTCGGGCAGCCGCTGTAGCGTCTTGCTCTCGTCGCGCGGATCGAGCCCCGTGATCGCTTTGGCGTCGAGCGGCGAGGGCAAGAAGTCGACGACGGCGTCGAGCAGCGGCTGAACGCCTTTGTTCTTGAAGGCCGAACCGCAGAGCATCGGCAGCACGTCGCCGGCGATCGTGGCTTTGCGCAAGGCCGCCTTGAGACGGTCGACCGGAATGACCTTGCCGTCGAAGAACATCTCGAGCAACTCGTCATCCTGCTCGGCGATCGCCTCGATCAGCTCCTGGCGCCACTTCAGCGCCACTTCGCGCAATTCGCCCTCGGGTTCGTGCTCCACGTCCATGGTCGAGCCCAGATCGTCCGTGTAGACGATCTTCTTCATCGTGAACAGGTCGACCACGCCGAGGAAATCCGCCTCCGCGCCGATCGGCACTTGAATCGGAACCGCGCGCGCGCCCAGCCGGTCGCGGATCTTTTCGACGCAATTGAAGAAATCCGCGCCCATACGGTCCATCTTGTTGACGAAGATGATGCGGGGAACTTTGTACTTGTTGGCCTGGCGCCAGACCGTCTCGGACTGCGGCTGCACCGCAGCCACCGAGTCGAAGAGCGCGACGAGGCCGTCGAGCACCCGCAGCGAGCGCTCGACCTCCACCGTGAAGTCCACGTGGCCAGGCGTATCGATAATGTTAATGCGCGTTTCGCGCCAGGTGCACGCGGTTGCTGCCGAGGTGATCGTGATGCCGCGTTCCTGCTCCTGAACCATCCAGTCCATGGTGGCCGCACCATCGTGCACTTCGCCGATCTTGTGCGTGCGGCCGGTATAGAACAGGATGCGCTCGGTTGCCGTCGTTTTGCCCGCGTCGATGTGCGCGGCAATGCCGATGTTCCGAGTTCGTTCGAGGGGGTACTCTCTAACCAGTGCCATACGATTACCAGCGGTAGTGAGCGAAGGCTTTGTTGGCTTCCGCCATTTTGTGCGTGTCTTCGCGCTTTTTCACGGCCGCGCCGACGTTGTTCGCCGCGTCCATGATCTCGTTCGCCAGTTTCTCTTCCATCGAGTGGCCGGGGCGCTTACGCGCGTACTGGATCAGCCAGCGCATGGCCATCGCTTGACGGCGGTCCGGGCGGACTTCCATCGGGACCTGATAGGTCGCGCCGCCGACCCGCCGGGGGCGCACCTCGACCAGCGGCATCGCGTTACCGAGCGCCTGGGTGAAAACGTCCATCGGATCCCGCCCGAGCTTCTCGCCGACCACTTCGAGCGCTCCATAGGTGATACGCTCAGCGGTCGACTTCTTGCCCGCCAGCATCACCTTGTTGATGAAGCGCGACAGCACTTTCGAGTTGAAGCGGGGGTCGGGGAGAATCTGCCGCTTTGGAACGGCTCCCTTACGAGGCATGCGGTGTCCCTACCTTATTTCTTACCGGAGCGCTTGGCTCCGTATTTCGAGCGCGCTTGCTTGCGATTCGCGACGCCCGACGTGTCGAGCGTACCGCGAATGATGTGGTAGCGGATACCGGGCAGATCTTTGACGCGACCGCCGCGGATCAGGACGACGGAGTGCTCCTGAAGGTTGTGGCCGACCCCGGGGATGTACGCCGTGACTTCCTCACCGTTGGTGAGGCGCACGCGAGCGACTTTCCGGAGAGCGGAATTCGGCTTCTTCGGCGTGATCGTCTTGACTTGAGTGCACACGCCGCGGCGGAACGGGTTGCCCCGAACCTCGAACGTACGCAAGGGCAGGTCGGGGTGACCGGGCTTCGGGCCGGTTTGCGCGACGCGCAGCGCCGGCGCCTTGACCTTTTTCTCGATCTTCGCGCGCCCATTACGGACGAGTTGACTGATAGTCGGCACGGACTCTCCAAGCGACGGCGTCCAAAACGGGACGCACACAAATTCCGCCCCACCGCGGTGGGCCGGAACCACCGGAGTATATCAGGTTCCGGCTCTGCGAGTCAATCTCGAACGGCCTCGATCGGCCTCTTCCCGACGCTGCGGGGCGCACGGCCCGAAGCCGCCGAACCGGCGGCCGCGCGCTTCGGACACCAGCGCCTCGCCGAGCGCGGTCAGGCTATACCGAATATCCGCCGCGTCATCGTCGGCCTCCCAGCGGTCGGCGGGGTCCCGCCGGGCGGGGAAGCGAGGCGGATTGCCCTCCGCGCGAGGGAAGCTCTGATCGACGGCCACTGCAAACCTCCGGGACTCCGCGCTCGGCGCGGCTGGGTGATGTGAACCCAGCGTAGCGGGGCAGTGTGCCAGCGTTGCGGCACAGCGGTGCCCGATCGGACGTTAATTTTCAGTTCACCATTGCAGCCTATCGTTGGAAGCGATGCTCATATCGAACCGCACGGTCCGGCACCTCTTCCCGTTCGCCTTGGCGCTTCTGACCGGCGCGTGCGCCGCGCCGCTGGGGGCGGCGCTGCTGCCGGACGGGCGCACGGTCGCCCCGGACGGCTTCACCATACCCGTCGAGAACTTCGCCTCGGATGCCGCCGCCTCGCCGGACGGCCGCTGGCTGGCAGTCCTGGCCGAAGCCGCGGGAGCGGTCGACCTGATCTCCCTCGCCGACTCGACGCTCGCCGCCCGCCTCCCGCTGCCGAGCGCGACGGGAATCGCCTGGACCGCGGACGGCTTGTACGTGACCCGTGGCTATACGGGCGCCGTGTCGCGCTTCACCTACGACGCGGGCGCCTCGGCGGCCGGCCCCGCGCTCGCCCGGCTCGACGACTTCCGCATCCCGGGCGCCGGGCTGCTGAACGGGGTCGCCGAGGATCCCGCCACGCACCGGCTCGCCGTCGCGCTCAGCGCCCGCAAGGAAGTCGTCACCTTGGACGGCGCGAGCGGCCGCGTGCTGGTTCGCCGGACGACCGACGCCGAGCCGTTCGGGGTCGGCTTTGCCGGCGACGCAACCTTCGCCACCCTCTACGACTCCGACCACGTCGCGGCGTGGCACGCGGACGCGACGGCCGGCGTCACGATCCCGACCGGCCCGCATCCGACCCAGATCCTGGCGACGGCGGGCCGAGTCTTCGTCGCCGACGCGGACGGGCACGACGTGGTCGAGCTCGATCCGGCCACCTTCGCGCTCAAACGGCGGTACGAACTCGGCCTTACGAGCAATCCGCCCCCCGGCCAGACGCCCTCGGGGATGGCGCTCTCCCGCGACGGCGGGCGGCTCTTCGTCGCCGAGTCCGGCTTCAACGACGTGGCCGTCGTCGATCTGGCCGGCGGAACCGTCCTGACCCGCATCCCGACGGGCTGGTACCCGACGGCGGTCACATACCTCGCCCGCGCGACCGGCACGAAGGACACGCGCGTCAAAGAGCAGCTCTGGATCGTCAGCGCGCAGGGCCTCGGTTCGCAGCCCGATCCGGGCGGCGAGTGGAACGGCACCTACACGGGCCTCGTGTCGCACCTCGTCCTCGAGCCCGGCCGGTTCGCCCTTTGGAGCGCGCGCGTGGCCCGCAACGACGGCTTCGCGCCGCCCGTACGCCCGCGCCCGGCCACCCTTCCGCCGATCCGGCACGTCGTCTTCATCGTTCGCGAGAACAAGCAGTTCGACGAGGAATTCGGCGACGAGCCGCGCGCCGACGCGGACCCGGCGCTGCTGGTCTACGGCCGCAAATTCACGCCTAACGCGCACGCGCTGGCCGAGACGTACACGCTGTTCGACGACTTCATGGGCAACGGTGAAGCGAGCATCTACGGCCACGCGTGGACGACCCAAGGCATGACCAACGACTACCACGAGCGCAACGCGCACGCGCGCGACGAATCTTCCGCGGACGTCGACGCGCGCGTCGCGTGGTCGATTTGGCCCTACCCCGTCGCGGGTGAAGATTCGGTTCCCCCGTCGGCCCTCGACTTCGATTGGTTTCGCGATACCGACGAACTGAAGGACGGTCCGCGCGTCGACGTCAGCGGCGTCTTCGGCCCCCGGGGCGAGCTGATCGACGAGCTGCAGCGTAAGCACGTTTCCTATCGGGTGTACGGCGAGCAGATGACCGTGCTGCCGGGCGGCCGCATCGCTCCGGGTCTGGCCGCCAACGCCGACCGCGACTATCCGGGCGCGCATATCGACTTCGACGTCCTCGACACCGAGCGCGCCAAGCTGTTCCTCGACGACGTGAAGATCCATGGACTCCCGCAGTATGCGTACCTGACGCTGCCGACCGACCACACGGCGGGAACGAAGCCCGGCTTTTATACGCCCGCCTCGTACGTGGCCTCGAACGACCTCGCGCTCGGACAGATCGTCGCCGGGCTCTCCCGGCGCCCCGAGTGGCGAAGCACCGTCGTGTTCGTGACGACCGACGATCCGCAGGGCACCGGCGACCACCTCGACGCTCATCGGATGCCGGCCTTTGCGGTCGGCCCGTTCGTACGGCGCGGCTTCGTCGACCACACGCATTACAGCATCCCGTCGATCCTGCGCACGGTCGAAGTGCTCTACGGTCTGGACCCGCTCAACATCTACGACGCCGGTGCGACCCCCATGCTCGACGCCTTCGCGCCGGCGCCGCGCGTCGAAGCGTTCGCGCCGCTGCCGTCGAACGTGCCCCTCGAGCGCAATCCGGGGAAAGCCGCCTCGCTCGTCATGCCGCTCGACGGCCCGGACGCGGCCGAAATCGCCGCGCAGGAGTGGCATTCGATGCGCGACCGGCGGTAGATACCAGCGGCGTACGACGCATCGGCCCGCGGCCCGGACGCCTTCACGAGGAGCATGACGAGCAGAATTTCGACGGCGGCGTTTCTCGTCGTGCTGGCCGGTTGCGCCCGCATCGCGGCGACCGGCCCCGGCGCGGCCGAGCGCGACACGTTGAACGTCGCCATGACCGGCGCGCCCAACACGCTCAACCCGATTCTCTCGACCCAGCAGTTCGAGGTCCAGGCGGAGATGCTCGCGTTCGATCCGCTCGTGGCCACGGATCCCGACGGTCGCGACGTTCCGGTCCTCGCGGCAGCCGTGCCCACCCAGCAGAACGGCGGAATCTCCCGGGACGGCCTGACGCTGGTCTACCGCTTGCGCCGGGGCGTCGTCTGGCAAGACGGAGCGCCGTTCACGAGCCGCGACGTGCGCTTCACGTGGCAGGCGATCATGAACCCCGCTACCGCCGTGGCGACGCGGCACGGCTACGACCAAGTCGCGCGGGTCGACACGCCCGACCCGTACACGGCGGTCTTCCACCTCAAACGGCGCTTCGCGCCGGCCGTGCATACGCTCTTCGCGCACAGCGACTCGCCGGTCGGCATCTTGCCGGCGCATCTGCTGGAGCGCTATCGCGACCTCAACGGCGTTGCGTTCAACTCACTGCCGGTCGGGACCGGACCCTTCCGAATCGTGCGGTGGCAGCGCGGCGATCGCATCGAGTACGCGGCCAACGACCGTTACTTCCTCGGCAAGCCCGGCCTGCACCGCATCGTCATCCATTTCGTTCCCGACGAGAATACCGCGATCGACGAGATGCGGACCCGCGAGATCGACTGGTTCGTGCAAGCGTCGCCGCGCGTGTACCCGCAATTGCGCGCGATCCCGGGCGTCGTCGTGAACCTGGTGCCGTTCAACGGCGTCGATTCGATCATCTTCAACACGACCCGCGCCCCGTTCTCCGATCCGCGCCTGCGCCGCGCCGTCGGCCTCGCGATCGACAAGCCCGGGCTGGTGCGCAAGGTCACCTACGATACGACGCTGCCTGCCACCGAAGACCTGCCGCCGTTCCTGTGGGCGTTCGACCCGCACGCGGGGACGAATCGCCGCGACCTCCCGGCCGCGACGTCGCTGCTCGAGAACGCCGGCTGGCACCCCGGACCCGACGGGATCCGCTTGAAGGACGGCCGCCGCCTGACGCTGGGACTCGCATTCCGGACGGACAGCTTGACCGACCGCAACCGCGGCGTCGTCATCGCGTCGATGCTTCGCGAGGCCGGCATCGAGGTCGAGCTCAAAGGCTATACGACGACCCTCCTCTACGCGCCGGCGCAGGAGAACGGCATCCTCGCGAGCGGCAACTACGATGCCGGCCTCATGACGTGGTACGCCGGCGTCGACCCCGACGACTCGACCCAGCTGCTCTGCGATCAGGTTGCCCCACGCGGGTACAACTGGTCGCGCTACTGCAACCCGCAGCTCGATGCGGCCGAGAAGCTGGCCCTCGCGAGTTACGACCGCGCGACGCGCAAGCGTGCGTACGCGCTGGTTCAGGAACGGCTGGCGGCGGATTCTCCGTACGTCTATCTTTGGTGGCCGCGCCAAATCGAAGCCGTTTCGGCCGGCCTGCGCAATTTCCGGCCCAACGGCATCGTCGAGGACTGGAATGCCTATGAGTGGAGCTTCGCCGGCGCCGAACGCAAATAGTTCAGTGTTTGACGATCGATCCGGCCGTCGTCCCGGACGCGGTTCTCTAAGTTCTCGACGTGCATGAAGGCGACGAGTGCGGTCCGGGCCGGCTCGTCGAACCGCTCGCCGCCGGGCCCGAGATAGCCGGTGCGCGCGAGTTCGCGCGCGAGTTCGGCCCCGAGCGCGTCGTCGATCTCCAGCACGTCGGCCGGATCGGCTGCGAAGAAGTAGAGCTTGTGAAGCTCCAGCAGTCGCGCCAGCTCCTCGATCGGCGCGGGGTGATCGTCGACCCGCAGGTCGACGTAGCGGTCGTTGAAGCCCGCGTACCCGCCGTGCGGCTTCTCGATCGCCAGGGCCGCGCTTTGCTGGCCGCGCTTGTCGCCGCCGGCAGCCTGCGCGGCGCGCAGCGCCGCGACCAGGCGGTCCGCCAGGTGTCCGCTCGTCGCTTGAAACGTTGCGGCGAGCGCCTCGACCACGCCGGGGCCGGCGAGGCAGTTGCCCTGCGCGGCGAATCCGTCCCCCGCGATCCCGCCGGCCCATGCGATGCAGCGAGACCCCGTATAGCTGTACGATGCGCCGTCACACGCGACGATCCCGAATTGGCGGTCGTCGCGGCCCGGGTCGTCCGCGACCAGGGCTGCGGCAACCTCCGAGGGCGCCGCGCCCCCGCTCAAACGCTCGAGCGCGGCCGGACCGTAGGCGGTGTTCGCGAACGCCTGCGTCGCGATGGCGCCTGCGCCGGCGCGCACGAAGGGCACGACGGCGCCGACGCTGAGAAACTTCGACTGCACGGCGATTCCGATCTCGGCGGTACTTCGATCGACGGCCACGATGGAGAACGTGCTCGGCTGCATGCGCGCACGTTCTCCAGCGCCCGGGCGGAGGCCGCTACAACGCCTCGAGGCCGTACGGATCGAGCGAATCCGCACTCGCCGCGTTCGCTCCGCCGGCGTTGGGTAGCGGCGTCGGCCAGGGCGGGACGCCCGGGCCGCCGTACGGGGCGGGCGCGGGCGCGGGTGCCGGTGACGTTCCGGTTGCCGGCGGGTTGCCCGGCGTAACGCCGTTTCCGGCGCTCGCGCGGTTGACGAGGTATCCGCCGAGATCGACGTCGGTTGCCGAGCTCCGCACGTCGACGCCGTTGCGGTCGTTACGCGAGAGCGTCGTCGCGATCGATCCACCCTGGCCGTTCGCGTCGTTCACGGTCAGCGAGCCGTCGGCGTTCAGCGTCACGGATTCCCCGTTGCCGAGCGACGTCGCGACGCCTTGCTGCAAGCTGACGCTTTGTCCGTTCGAGACGACCGAATACGATCCGTCGCCGTTCAAGGTAACGCTGGTGGCGCCGCCGTTGGTCGTGATCGTGGCGCTCTGGTTGAGCGTCACGCCGGTGGCCGAAGGCTGGGTGACGCCGGTCGAGATGCGGTACCCGCCTGCGAACGAGTCAGAATTCAGTAAGTCGCCGTGCGCGTTCTGGTCGTTCCAGCGGCCGTCGGAGGTCGTGCCGTCGGCGCTCGTTCCGTCGAACGAATCGTGCGGATCGCCTACCGAAGCCGCGGTCGCCGACGCGTAGTAGGCCTCGTTGCCCCCTTGAGACCCGGGCTGCGGCGCGGGCGACGGCGCGGCCGGAAGCGAGGCCGGGCTCGACGGGTTCCCGGACGTCCCGAAGACGGCGCCCAGCTGCCCGAGCAGGCTGGAGAGCGCGCTCATGAAGCCGTTCATGACCGCGTCATAGCCCCAGGGACTCTGAGAAAGGCCCGATGGGGCCGAGCCGGCCGAGCTTGCCGCACCCGGCGGCGCGCCCCAGGGAGTGGCGGCGATGCCGTCGCTGCTCTGCGGCGGCGGCTGCGCCGCGGGCGGCATGGCCGGGCCGCCGTTCTCGAAATCCGCCATGCCGGCGCCGGGCGCGAAAGCGCCCGCGAAAGGGTTGCTGTTGATAACGGACATCTGCTGCTGTTCCTTCTGGGGCGAATCGTGTCGCGTCCCTATCGCGACGAACCGACGCGCCGGAAAGAACCGGATCAGAGCTTGACCATCACCTTGATCGCGCTGCGCGCATCCATCGCCGCGTACCCCTGCGGCACGCCGTCGAGCCCGACGACCAGATCCAGCACCGGCGACGGATCGAGCTTGCCCGCCAGCACGTCGGCCAGCAGTTCGTCGATGTACGCGCGCACGGGCGCGACGCCGCCGCGCAACGCGACGTTCTCGCCGAACATGCGCCGCAGATTCAGGCCTTTCAGCGAGCCGTACGGCACGCCGACGTAACCGATCGCACCGCCGGGCCGCGCCATCCCGGACGCCATCGCCATCGAATCTTCGTTCCCCACGCACTCGAGCACCGCAGCGGGACCACCGTCCGTGAGTTCGAGTGCCTTGGCGATCGCCTCGTCGCCGCGTTCGACCACAACGTCGGTCGCGCCGAAACGCCGCGCGATCGCGAGGCGCGCTTCGTGGCGCCCGAAGATCAGGATTCGCTCGGCGCCCAAGCGCTTGGCGGCAAGCACCGCGCACAATCCGACCGCGCCGTCGCCGATCACCGCGGCGGTGGCGCCGCGCACGACGCCGGCCGCGAGCGCGGCGTGATGTCCGGTGCCCATGACGTCCGTCAGCGGCAGGATGCGCGTCAGCAGCGCTTCGTCGTTCGCAGCGCGGTCCGGGATCTTGACGAGCGTCGCGTCGGCGAACGGGGCCCGCACCGCTTCACCCTGGCCGCCGTCGTTGGTGCCGCCCCAATAGCCGCCCTCCACGCACGACGTCTGCACGTTCTTGCGGCAGAACTCGCAGGTTCCGTCGGAATATGCGAACGGCGCCAGGACGCGGTCGCCTTTGACCAGCGTCCGCACCTCGCGGCCGGCGTCTTCGACGATCCCCATCAGCTCGTGGCCGGTTCGCCAGCCCGGCTCCCATTTCGCTTCGCCGCGATAGAACCACAGGTCGGAGCCGCAGATGCAGGCGTGCGTGACCCGCAACAGGACGTCGGTCGGCGCTTGGATGACGGGATCGGGCACGCTCTCGACGCGCACGTCGCCGGGCCCGCGATAAACGGTCGCTCTCACAACGTGATGATGTACCGCACGAACGGCCGGAATGCCTCGCGTCGCGAGGCCGCTGAAACGCCGCTCCCGTTAGCGTCTCGGGAAATCTGGGTAAGAACGAGGGAGCGACGGTCGAGCATTGCGCGTAACGCGGTTCGCAGGCGCGGTCGACCGGACGTCATCGTCGTACCTCTTCCGCAACGGCAGCGAAACCTCGCAAGGCAAGAACGACGGAAGATTCCGCAAGAAAGCAACCAGGTAAACGTATGGGAATTCTCGGCTGGATCATCGTCGGACTCATCGCAGGCGCGCTCGCGAAGATGGTCGTTCCCGGCGACGGGCCGGGCGGCATCATCGGCGACATCGTCGTCGGCGTCGTGGGCGCGTTACTGGGCGGCTGGCTCTTCAACTACTTCGGCCACACGGGCATCAGCGGCTTCAACCTCTATTCGATCGGCGTGGCTTTCCTCGGGGCGATCGTGCTGCTCTTCCTCTTGCGCGCGTTCAGCGGGCGCCGAACCGTCGGCTGAGCGCGACCATTCTTCGCACCGATACACGAAGAGCGCGGAATTGCAAGCGCTATTGCTAGCGATTGAACGGCGCCGGAGCGGCGCCGCCAAGGAGGCAACGGTGGACGACACACTCATCGAATTCGCGGCCCGGCGCTCGTCCGAGCGAATCCGCGACGGGTTCTTCATCGTGCGGAACGAGCCGGTATGACCGCCGCCGGCGACGATCCCTCCGAACTCCACACCCAGGCCGATGACGAACCCGCGCTGTCGTACCGCGAGGCCGAAGTCGCGGGCATGGTCAAGAGCGAGGAAGTGTACGGCGATTCTTCGATCGAACCGAACGCGGACGATCACGCCGACGCGGAACGCGCCGAGCCCGACGAGCATTTCTAGCGGCCGCGCGGCGTCAGCTTTCTACGAGTTCCTGTAGGCGCGGATACACGTCCGCAACGCGCTCTTCGGGGTTGGTCGGATCGACGATGTCGTGGTTCTTGGGGAGTCCTTCGAGTTCGACGACGTCGGCCGCCCCGTGCCGGGCGGCGGCGAAGCGCGCGGCCACCGCCGCTGAAAGCGAGTTGCTCACCGCGGGGTCGCGGGCGTTGAGCAACATCGTCGTGCGCCCGGCGGGCACGCGCAGCGCCGCGCTCGCGTACGCCTCGAGTCCCAGCCGCAGAACGACCGCGAGACCGCGCGTCGGGAAGCGGGGATACGCGTGCGGCGGCGTCGAGCGTGGATCCGCCGGATCCCACGGCACGAAGGCGTTCGGGAAGAACCCGAGCGCCCTCGCCAGGACGGAATTCAGCGGTATCCCGAGCTTGGGGAGCCCGAAAAGCGGGGCGACGGCGACGACGCGCGCCGGCTCGCTGCGCGCTTGCGCGAGCCGCACGGAAAGCGTGCCCCCGAGCGAGATCCCGGCGACGGTCACCCGTTCGCCGCAGCCGCACGCGATGTCGAAGGCCGCGTTCGCGGTCGCGAGGTACGCGGCTGCGGGCACGCGGGCGATCGCTTCGCTCGCACGGTCCGCGTGTCCGTGCCCGGGTAAGCGCGGTACGACGACCGTGTGGCCGCGGGCGTGAAGCCGCTCGGCAAACTGCGCCCACTGCTGTGGTGCGTTGGTGAACCCGTGCAGCAACACGACGGCGAGCCCCGTGCGTTCGCCGTGCGCGTAGAAACGGGAACGCCCCGTTGCCGCGATATCGGGACCGTCGAGCGCCGCGAGCGCGGCAAACCGCTCGGAGGCTTCGGCGAAGCCGCGCGCCGGCCGCGCGCCGCCCGGCTCAGCGGTCGACAAGAGCGATCAACGCCGGGTACACCGCGCGGACGCGCGCGCCGGCACCCTCCGGCTCGATGATGTCGTGCGAGGGCGGAAGGCCCCTGAGCCAATGCAACTCGGTACTCTGCGGGGCCCGCGCAGCCCACAGGGAAGCTAAGCGCCGCGCGGTCCGGTTGCTGACCGTCGTTTCGCTCCGGTTCAACACGACGATCAGTTCCCGCGCGGCCGGTTTCGAACGGGCCGCTTCGGCCAGCAGGCGCCGTCCGAGTGCGGCCGCATGGGCCACCGCGTGGGTGGCGAAGCGGGGGTATCCGTGTTCGGGCTGCTGTCGCTCGCGCAGCAGCGGATCCCACCACAAAAACTGGTTCGGCACGTACAGGGCGAAACGAACGGCGCGCGAACCCAGCCGCGGCGGAAGCCAAGCGATGCTGAGAAACGGCGCGATGCAGACCACTCGGGCCACCGCGACGTGCTGTCCGGTCCAGGCGCTCAGGAGACCGCCCACGGAGAATCCCACGACGACGACCTCGTCACCCAAGGCCGCGGCCGACGCGACCGCCTGCGCCGCGAACTCGACCAGCTCTTGCGCGGTCAAAGCCGCCAGTTCCGTCGTCAAACGGTCTGCCAAGCCGTGACGGGGTAAACGTGGAATGTACACGTTCGATCCGCGCTCGTGAAGGAGCCGGCCGAACGTTTCGAATTGCCGAGGGCTGGCCGTCAGTCCGTGAAGTAACAGGAACGCGCGGCGCGTCACCGTTCCGTGCGACAGAAAGATCGAATCGTGAGAGATCTTGGAACCGGCGGCTGCACCGCCGGGAGACGTGAGAACCGGAGGCCTCGTGTTATCCACTCGTGACGCATTCGCCGCGGTTCAAGGATTGCTTGGCGTGCGCGTCTTGGCGCGCATGCTCGCCACCGCCGCGGGCGACCCCATCGCCGTCGTCGACGCTGCGCCGGCCTCGCTGACGGTCTCGGCGATCGTCCCCGTGCTCGACGAGCGCGAGCGCATCTCGCCGGCTCTGGAGGGCTTGATCGCGCAACCCGCGGCCCTGCGCGAGATCGTCGTCGTCGACGGCGGTTCGAGCGACGGGACGCAGGACGTCGTGCGCGCGTTCGCCGCCATCGACCCGCGGGTGCGCCTGGTCGACGCGAGCCCCGTCCCCGCCAATTGGAACGGCAAGGTCTGGAATCTCGCGAGCGGCCTCGCGGCCTCGGACCCGGACTCGACCTGGATCGTCACGATCGATGCCGACGTGCGCCCCGGTCCGCACCTGATCGCCTCACTGCTCGCGCACGCGGCCGGCGCCTACCTCGACGCGTTCAGCGCCGCACCGCGCTTCGAGCTCTCGGGGCCGTTGGAAGAGGTACTTCACCCCGCGCTGCTGGCGACGCTCGTCTACCGTTACGGTTTGCCCGGAAACGCCGCCCGGACGCCGCGCGAGGTGCAAGCGAACGGCCAGTGCTTCATGGCGAAGCGCGACGTCCTGGTGCGGACTGGGGCATTCGCCGCCGCGCGCGCGTCACGTTGCGACGACGTAACCATTGCGCGGCATCTCGTGACCGCGGGCTACCAAGTGGCTTTCTTCGAGGCCGGCGGGCTGGCATCGGTCCGGATGTACCGCAGCGCCGCCGAGTGCTGGGCGAACTGGCCGCGCTCGCTGCCGCTCGGCGACACGATGGTTACGCAAGCGGACGTCTGGCTCGGTCTCGCGGAGGTCGCGCTCGTGCAGGCACTGCCGCTGGTGGCCACGCTCGCGACGCTGGCGGTCGGGAACGATACGAATTCGCTCTTTTTCCGCGTCAACGCGGCTCTCGCCCTCGCGCGGCTGGGCGTGCTCGCCGGAACCCGTCGCGCGTACGCCCGCACGGGCCGCGCGTATTGGCTCTCGCCGCTCGCCGACGGTGCCGTCGCGCTGCGGCTGGTGCAGTCCGCTACCGCGCGCAATCACGTCTGGCGCGGCCGCGCCCTGGCGGCCGGAACGTGAGGCGGCGTTGCGCGTCGCGATAGCCTTTCTCGCCCTGCACGCGCTGGCGCTGGGTCTGGGCATCTTCGGGTTGCTCTCCGCGGTTCCGAACGCGGGCGAGTTCGCCGGCGATCCGTTTGCGCTGGGACTCTACGACTGGGCGATCCAGAATACGGGAACCGTCGATATCTGGACCGGCACGCTCGCGATGCTGGCCTTCGGTTTCGCGTGCATCGGCGCGCGGCGCACGCTGCTCTTCTTCGTCGCGGCCGTCACGATCTCGGCCGCCGCCGAGCTGACCGGGACCAAGACGGGCTGGCCGTTCGGCGGCTACGAGTACACGGGGTTTCTCGGCTTTCGGCTGCTGGGGAGCGTCCCGTACACGATCCCGCTTTCCTGGTTCTACATGGGTTTTGCAGCGTTTCTGCTGGCGAGCAAAATCGTCGCGCAACGCGCGCCGCGCAACGCGACCCTGTGGTCGATCGTGCTGGGCGCGTGGTTGCTCACCGCTTGGGACCTGGTCCTCGACCCGGCGATGGCGAGCGACAAAATGACCGTGATGCACTTTTGGGTTTGGAACGAGCACGGCCCGTACTTCGGCATGCCGCTGCGCAACCTGGCCGGCTGGTTCGGCACGGGGCTGGCGTTCATCGCCGTCGGCCGGATCTCGTGGTCCGGACGGTTCGACGCCGCGGCGACGGCGGCGTGGTTTCCCTATGCGGTCTATGCCGTCAACGTCGGCTGGGCGATGGCGCTGAGCCTGTCGGTCGGACTGTGGCCGACGGCGCTGGCAGCCGTCGCGCTCAGCCTGCTGCCCGCCGCACTTGCGCTTCGCCCGGAGCGCCGGGCGGAGCCGCTGCCCGCGTGAGCTTCGCGATCGCGTTGCGCGCGATCGCTGCGTACTATGCGACGCGCGCTTTGCGGCTGCGCGTCGACGGCCTCGAGTCGTTCCCGGCGCGGGGACCCGTGCTGCTCGCGGTCCGGCACTTCCATCACCTCTACGACGGCGTGGCGCTGGTGCGCGCGCTGCCGCGTCTGCCGCGCATCTTCGTCGCACTCGACTGGACGCGAACGCCCCGGCAGCGGTTCCTGATGGAAACCCTCTGCAAACTGGCCGGCTGGCCCGTCTCGCTGCGCTCCGAGAATTTGGCGGCCGGCACCGGCGCGTTCGCGCCCGGCGAGAGCCTGCACTACGTGCGCCGCTCGATCGCCTCGGCGGTAAAGCTGCTGCGCGAGGGCAACGTGCTCGCGGTCTTTCCCGAAGCATATCCCGCGATCGATCCGGCCGGCCCGCGCAAGGCCGAGGCGGCCTTCCTTCCCTTCCGCCCGGGTCTGCTCGCGATTGCGGCCGCCGCGGAGCGCGCCGGCACCGGACCCGTGCCGATCGTGCCGGTCGGTCTCCACTACGCGCGTTCCGGCGGCGAACGCTGGGACGTCGCGATGCGTTTGGGAACGCCGCTGTACCTGAGCGCGACGGCATCGCGGCCCGCGGTTCTTCAAGAGCTGGCCGCCCGCGTCCGCGACCTCTCGCGCGGCGAGAGCGGCGCGGCGGCGGCGCCGGACACCTAAACGTGGCCGTTCCCGAGCGCGGCGAACCGCGCGATCTCGCGGGCTATCTGGCGGTCATGTCGCGCGCGATCTTCCAAGCCGGCCTCTCGTGGAAGCTGATCGAATCGAAATGGGACGCCTACGAGCGGCTGTTCGAGGGTTTCGAACCCGGCATCGTGGCCGCGTTCGGAGAAGCGGACGTCGAGCGCATCCTGGCCGACGGCGGCGTCGTGCGTACCCGCAAGAAGATCGTCGCGACGGTCGACAACGCCCGGACGCTGCTGGAACTCGATCGCGCGCACGGCGGGTTCCGCAGCTACCTGCGCGGGTTCGCGAGCTATGAGGAACTGGCCGCCGACCTGCGCGCGCGCTTCCGTTTTCTCGGCGACCTGTCCGTCTATTATTTTCTTTTCCGCGTCGGCGAGCCCGTCCCGCGCTTCGAGTTTTGGGAGACGACGGTTCCCGGCGATCACCCGCGCATGCGCGAGATGATCGCGCACGCGCGCGCCAACGGCTGGCCCGGCTAGCTGCGAGCGTCGCCCGCAAAGGCGACGCGGCACCGGTTGCGAAGCCTGAGCCGGAGGGATCGGACCCTTGCCCCGTGGAGGAGACGTCGCACGTGAGCGCTATTGCCGAACCTACCGCCGGAGCACCGATACGCGAACGCTGTTCGCCCGAAGAATGGAAGGCTCGCGTCGATCTCGCGGCCTGCTACCGCCTGGTCGCGCACTTCGGTTGGGACGACCTGATCTTCACCCACATCTCCGCCCGCGTGCCGGGTCCCGAACATCACTTCCTGATCAATCCGTACGGCATGACGTTCGACGAGATGACCGCGTCGAGTTTGGTCAAGGTCGATCTGGACGGGGCGATCGTCGAGCCGACACCCTATTTCATCAACCCGGCCGGCTTCACGATCCATAGCGCGATCCACGCGGCCCGCGAGGACGCGCAATGCGTCGTGCACCTGCACACGACGGCCGGCGTAGCCGTTTCCGCGCAAGCCCACGGCCTGTTGCCGCTCAATCAGACCGCTATGATTCTGGGCGGAGAACTCGCCTATCACGACTACGAAGGCATCGCGCTCGATCTGGGCGAGCGGCCGCGCCTGGTCGCGGATCTCGGCGACAAGAGCGCGATGCTGCTGCGCAACCACGGAACGCTCGCCGTCGGACCCACGGTCCAGGCGGCTTTCCTGACGATGTACTTCCTCGAGCGCGCCTGCGCGATGCAGGTCGCCACCCTCGCCGGCAACCCGGAGATCCACCAACCCGGCGAAAAGGTCAAGGTGTTGGTCGCTACGCAAGCCAAGTACGGGCGCGGAATGGTCGAGGCTATCCTATGGCCGCCGCTGCTGCGGCGGTTGGACCGCATCGATCCGAGCTATCGCGACTAGCGCGAACGGGCGACGAACGTGACGGGGATTTTCTTCCTGCTGATCGCGGGCATCGTGCTCGCAGCCTTCTTTTGGGCTCGCTCGCGTTCCGGCGGCGCGCGGCCGGCCGCGCCGCCGAGCGAACCGGGCGTTCGCGACGCGAAGCGGCTGGCCGAGTTCAAAGCGTGGGTCGAAAAAGAAACCGGCGAGAAAATCGACCTCCCGACGACGAACCTGTCGTCTCCGCTCGAGGCTTTGCTCGCCTTCGAGGCCGCCGCAAAACGGCCGGCAGCTGTGCCGTCGAAAGCGCCGTCGCAACCGCAGCGGCGCCCGGCCGAGCGGACCGCCAAAGCGGCGCCGAAGCGACCGCCGCGCCACCAGACGCCGTTCCGTCCCGCCGCGCCGCAGGCGCTGCCACCACTGCAGGCGCTGGCAGCCCGCCCGCCGTTGAAGCGGCAGCGGGCGCGGCCGGCGCTCGAGCCGATGGTACCCTCGTCTCCGCTCGCGCCGCGAGCGGTAAGGAGCCCTTGAACGCATGGCCTTATTGACCGTCATCTCGACCCTTTCCGACCAAGGTCTGGAAATGATGGGTCCCGACACGCTGATCTATCACTACCCGTCGGCCAACATCGTAAGCGGCTCGCTCTTAACGGTCGAGTCAAATCACTTTTGCGTGCTCAAATCGCGCGGTGCGATCCTCAACGTGTACGAGACCGGGCAATATCCGATAACGACCGGCGACAAACCGCTGGTCGGCTCGTTCGTGCAAGGGTTCTTCGGCGGCCAGAGCCCCTGGCAGTACGAAGCGCTCTACATCAACCGCGCGAAGCTCGTCGTCAAGGCATCGGGCGTAGCCCTTTCGGCCGAGATGGCCGAAATGACGTACGACGTCGATTATTACATTCACGTGCCGACGAAGGACGGCGCCCTGAAGCTCGTGCAGCACATGCCCTATGCCGGCCACGTGCTGCAGACGGCGGCGATCAACGAGTACGCGGGTCCCGTGGTCGAACAGGCGATCAACCAATTGATTCAAGTGACGCCGCTCGAAAAAGTCAACGAGAAAATCCACGACCTGGGCGAGCTCGTGCGCACGCATCTGAGCGATTTTCTGGACGGTTACGGCATCACGCTCGACACGGTCAAGGTGCTGGTCCGCCCGCGCGACGAACGGATGCGCGCGCTGATCGCGCTCAAGGCGTTCGGTTTGAGCGAGCTGGACGCGGTCCGCTACTATACCGCGATCTTGATGGCGGAGCGCGGCGTGGTCAGCGCGCCCAATATGGCCATCGGGAAAGAGTTCTCGATCGGCGGCGTCGTACCGACGCTGGCGGCCGAGGGAGTCGCAAAAGGCCTGAGCGGCACGCCGTGATGCAGCCGCAGCCGGAGCCGCTCGTCATCGAAGACATCGTCGAAGCGCTGGTCGATCCGCGGGCCCCCGCGACCGACCCGGTGGCCAAAGCGATTCAAATCGCGATGAGCGGCTTCGGCTACAATTTCTACGACGCGCGCAACGTCGCGCGCGCCAACGACCAAGTCGTGCGCGAGCACGCCTCCGATCTGCTGGCCGAAGGCGTCGCGGCAGTGGCCGCATTCGAGCGCGCCTACCGGGAACGCTACGTTCCCGCGGCAACGCGCGAAGCGCCCTTTCCGCCCGACGACGTCATGCGCCGCGTGCGCGCCCTCGACGCGCTCCGCAAGCGGACCGAGGCCACCATCGCCGCGCTCGCTACCGCTGAGACGCCCGCAACGGATGCGATCTGGTTTCGCTTCCGCGACGAACGAACGCTGTTGCTCAAGCTCGTCGCGACCGACGTCGAACTGGTGACCGGCGCGCAGCGCGCGCGCGATGCCTGCCTCGCTCTCGAGCTCGCCGCCGGCGGCGAGCTTCCGCTCGAAGCGGCAAACGCGCAACTCGACGCGCTCGAACGCGCGCTGGTCAAGCGCCGCGCGCTCTTGCGCGCCGCTTAAGCTTAAGCGCCGGCGCGCACGCCGCGCACGATCGCGCGCGCGACCGCATCGGCGGCGAGTACGCCCACCAAGTCGAGCGGCACGTCCACCGAACCGGTGCTGCACGCGAAGATCGTGTCTCCATCCAGCGACAGATGGGCGGGAATGACGGCGCGGGCTAACCCATCGTGCGCCATCTGCGCGACTTTCTGCGCGCCGGCTTTGGTCAGTGCGGCATTGGTCACCACGACGGCGAGGGTCGTGTTGGACCCGGCCGGTGCCGTAGCCGGCCCCGCCAGGGCCGCGCGCACCTCGAACGGTTCGTCGCCCCGGGGACCGGCGACGAGCGTTCCCGTCGCCGGATCGTAGACGTTCCCGAGCGCGTTGCAGACCGCGAGCGCCCCGACGATCGCCGAACCGTATCGCACTGCGGCACTGCCCACGCCGCTGGGCTGCGCGCGCTCGGCGCCGCCCAGCTTCGCAACGCTGGCGCCGCTGCCGACGCCGACCCGACCCTCAGCCGGCGGCTGCGCCGAAGCGGCCCGCAGCGCCGCCGCGCCCATCGCGCGATCCGGCCGCCGGCTGCCGTCGCCCACGAAAAGATCGAAGATTACGGCCGCGGGAACGATCGGCACCCGCCAGCGGCCGGCCGGGAAGCCGATACCGCGCGCTTCGAGTTCCTCCATCACCCCGCCGGCCGCATCGAGCCCGAAGGCGCTGCCGCCCGACAGCACGATCGCGTGTACCGCTTCGAGGTGCGCGGTGGGCGCCAGCACGTCGGTCTCGCGCGTGCCCGGAGCCGAGCCGCGCACGTCGACGCCGCAGACGGCCCCTTCCGGGCCGAAAACCACGACCGTGCAGCCGGTTCGCGCGCCGGCATCGTGGGCGTGGCCCACGCGGACGCCCGGTACGTCGACGATGCTTCCGTCACTCACCGCGCAGCCACGCAAGCGAACGAGCGCCAGCTCTTCTTTCCGCTCAGCGCTCGAGTTCTACGAACGTCGCGCCGTGCCGCGCGACCAGGTCGCCGAGCACGAAACTCGGCAAGGCCAATTCCATGACGTTGCACATCACGAACTGGTCGCCCACGGCCAACGCGGCGATCGCGTCGTGAAGCGCCGACCAACCGGGCTTCGCATTGCGTTCGAACACGTAATCGCAACCGAACAAACGTAGGCGGTCGCGTTGTCGAGCGGCTTCCATCGGCCCTCGCATCGTGCTCACGTAGCCGATCTTGCGCACCTCGCGCACCGCCGTTAGGCCCATCTTCTCGCACCTGTCCCGTTCCGAGAATCACCTCGATGCTACGCCTAGCCCTCCCATTTGTCTATAGCGAAAGCGCAAATCTCCATAAACCAGGGTCACAGTTCCGCTCTGAAAGCAACGATCTGATCGGCCGCTCGGTGGTTGGTCCAGAACCGCTCTCCGTCATACGCCAACGCTCGAGCGGGGAAGCCGATACGCGCGAGGTCGGCGACGTCCGGCGTACCGTCCCGCGCGTCGACGCGCGTGAGGAAGTACTCGTTGCCGGCTTCGTCGTCGGTCGTGACGAGGTAGAAGCGGCCGGCCACGATCACTTGACCGCAAATCCCGTGCGGAACGTCGATCGTCGTGCCGACCTCGCCGCGCTCGTCGAGCGAGAGGATGCGATGGTTGTACCACTGGCTCACGTACAGGCGGTCGCCGTCGAAACCCAGCTGGGAACCCGTATCGCCGGGGCAAGCGATCGAATCTTGTGACTTGAAGCCGTGGCCGGGAACGAGCCTTCGCACCCGGCGGTGATCTTCGTCTCCCTCGCCGCAAAGCACCCGCAGTTCGTCGCCGACGACCGTCATGCCGTACGGAACGCCGGGTGCGGTCGCTTCTTCACGCGCGGTCCACGTGCGCGGATCGATCCTATAGATACGGCGCGTCTCTAGCGACCCCATCCAGAGCATCGTCCCGTCGAACGCGAGCGATTGAGGCTTGGGCGCGGGCGAGGGCAGGCGGAGCAATTCTTCGACGTCGAGCATAGCGTGCGGCTTCGCAAACTCAGGTCGCGGTCCATCCCCGTTCGCGAGGCGAATTCCAAAGCCACGCGGCGCCGCGCACGCCGCCGGCATCGCCGTGCAGCGGCGGCCTTATGATAGTAGCTACGTCGTCGGAAAAAACGTAGAGCGGTAAGCGCCGCGGCAATTCATCGTACAGCGCGGCGACGTTGGAAACGCCGCCGCCCAGCACGATCACGTCGGGATCCAGCACGTTGATCGCGGTCGCGAGCGAGCGCGCGAGCCGGTCGGCATAGCGTTCGAGCGTCGCTCGAGCGCGTGCGTCGCCGCCGGCCGCCGCGGCGGAGATCGCGGCGCCGTCCGTTTCCGGGCCGCCCGCGGCGCGATGGTCGCGCGCCAGGCCCGGGCCCGAGAGGAAGGTCTCGATGCAGCCGCGCTTGCCGCAATAGCACGGGGGACCGGGGATCTCGTGCGGCGCCGGCCAGGGGAGCGGATTGTGACCCCACTCGCCCGCAATCGCGTTCGCGCCGAGCAACAGCCGGCCGCCCAGCACGATGCCGCCGCCGACGCCCGTTCCCAAAATGACCCCGAACACGCAACCGGCGCCGCTGCCCGCACCGTCGATCGCCTCGGAGAGCGCGAAGCAATTCGCGTCGTTGGCCAGCCGCACCGGTCGCCTCAAACGTTCGGCGAGATCCCGTTCGAGCGCTCGGCCGATCAGCGCGGTGCTGTTGGCATTCTTCATCAAGCCGCTGATTCGCGAAGGCGCGCCGGGCGTGCCGACGCCGACGCTGCCGCGCTCGCCGCAGCGCGTCTCGACGTCCTCGACCAGGCGTGCGATCGTCTCGACGATCGCAGCGTAATCGTGCGAGGGGCTCGGGACGCGCGTTCGCACGAGCGTTCGTCCGGCGTCGTCCAACGCGACGATTTCGATTTTCGTACCGCCGAGGTCGACGCCGATTCGCATCCGCCGTTCTTCGCGCGACGGTTGCGAATCGCTCCGGCCGCGAGTGCAAAGATTTTGTTTGCTCGATAAGTGTCCGGCGCCGGGCGCGCGAACGTCGAAGCGCAGACTGCTCATCACGAACAGGTTGGAAAGGAACGACGTGCTGCTCTCGTGCGCTACTTGGAACGCAACATCGTCCAAGCGTGAAAGCGAACGGCTCTGGCTGATCGGACGCCGCAACCGCACGCGTTTGGGACGGCGCTCGAATGCCATCCGCCCGCGCCGGCGCTTTCGTCCGTACTGTGCGTGCTGCCGCCCGTAAAGAAAGCGCTCCTTTACCGCTCTAGCGACTGCTCGCTAGAGCGGTAAAGGACGAGAGCAGTCTAGCGCCGGCAACGCTCGCAGCGGCGGGTCCTTCACCGTCGCGAGCTTTCCGTCGCCGTAACGCAACGTCGCGCGTTCGCCGCTGGCCCAAGCGAGCGCGCCGCGCGTGCTGGGCACGCCGACGTATGCGGGAAAATCCGGCGCGGTCACCAAGGCGCCGGTCGTCACTTGGATCAGCGCGTGCGTGACCGGCACGTCGGCCGGCTCGAACGGCCCCCTGACGTCGATCAGAATCCAGTGCAGGTCGGGCGATAGCGTCGGTCCGCCCACGCCCAGCGTATCGAACTCGTAGTTCGGGCACACCGTGGCGGTCGATAGCACGCTCCCGGCCACGGCGATCGTAATGCGCTGCGGTGCGTCGACCGCGATACGAACGCCGGCCGGAACGAACTCGGCGGTACAGGCGAACCACGCGACGAGCGCGGTGACCCGCCGCAACGAGTCAGCGATCGACCGCGGCCGCGCGGTGGATCGTCGCGATCGATTCGCGGTCGTCGGGCCGGCCGCCGCGGCCCAATTCACGTCGTTGCATGCTCGTATCGCTACCCAACTGTCGTTTCGACGACGCCTGTGACGGACGCCCCTTTCGTATGTTTTGTGCAAAGCGCACGGGGACCCCGGCCGATGCGCGCGAAGCCGAAAACCATGCCGATCGCACACGATCTGTTAAGTTTTTCCGCTCTCATTCTTGCCGGAATCGCCGGTGCGTTGTTGGCGAAGCCGGTTTCGGGCGCGGTACGGGTCGTTGCCGAACGCGTCCGCATCGACGATCGCCGGCGCTAGCCGCTCGTCCTTCCGCCGCTAACCGCCCATCTCGACCGGACCTGGGGGCGCCTTCGGCTTGCGCATGAAGAGGATCAGCGGCACCGACGCGAGGCAGACGGCGGCGATCGCGATCGTCGCATCCGCGTACGCCAAGATCACGGCCTGAGAATTCACGAGCGCGCCCAGCTGGGCGACCGTGCCTTGCCGCAAGAAGTCGTGCACGGCCGGGTTCGAGAGCGTCTCGCCGGCGCCGAGGACTCTCGAGTGAAACGTCCAGCGGCGGTCGATGACGACGTCGAGCCCGGCCACCGCGATCGAACCGCCGAGCTGCGTCGCGAGGTTGACGAAGGCGCTAGCCTTCGGCCCGTCGGCCGGCGTCGTGGCACCCAGCACCGCGATCGAGAGGGGAATGAAGAGCATGGCCGCTCCGAACCCGGTGACGATCAGCGCGAACGCAAAGCTCCAAAAGCTCGCCTCCGCGGTCGTGACGCCGGCTTGCACCCAACTTCCGAGCGCGATCAGCGCGAAGCCCGAGCCGAGCAGAATGCGCGGGTCGATTTTGCCCGTGACCCGCACGATCGCCGGCGTCGCGACGAAGATCGGCGCGGCCCGCAGGATGAAGAGCAGGCCGCTCAGCGTCGGGGTAAAGCCCAGCGGCCCTTGCGTGAACTGCGGCAGCGTATAGGTCGAGCCGAAGATCGCGGCCCCGAGCGCGAGCGCCAGCACCGAGCCGGCCGCGACGCTGCGATTGCGTAAGATGCGAAGATCGACGATCGGATACGAGGTACCGAACAGCTCCCAATACACGAAGGAGCACAAGCTCGCTACCATTAGCACGGTCGTGAACGCGATCGCCGGATCCGCGAGCCAGTAGTGCTGCTCGCCTTCCGTCAACACGTACTGCATCGAGCCCAGGCCCGCGGCGAGCAGCAGCAAGCCCGGGAAATCGACCGGCATCGCACGCGCCGGGTTCGGATCGCGCAGCAATAGCGATAAGACGATCGCCGAGAACAGCCCGGGTGCCAGGTTGATGTCGAAGACCCAGTTCCACGAGAAATTGTCGACCAGGACCCCGCCGAGCGGCGGGCCGAGCGCGGGGCCCATGATCGCCCCGAGCGCGAAGATGCCCTGGCTGACGCCCAGCTGACTGGGCGGAAAGGTGTCGCGGAGGATCGACTGCCCGGTCGCCAAGAGGCCGCCGCCGAACCCGCCTTGCACGACGCGCGCGGCGATCAGCATCGTCAAGTCACCGGAGGCGCCGCAGACGAGCGACGCGAGCGTGAACCCCGCGATCGACGCGACGAAGTAGTTCTTGCGGCCGAAACGGTTCTGCAGCCACGGCGTGATCGGAATGACGACGATGGCGGCGATCGTATAGGCGGTGACGATCCACGTGCCTTCGTCTTGGCTAGCGCCGAGGTTCCCTTGGATCGTGGGCAGCGCCACGTTGGTGATCGTGGTGTCCAGGGTCTGCATCAGCGCAGCCGCCATCACGCCGGCGACGATCAGCACGCGGCGCATACCTTTTTCGGTGACGTCCTGCCGCTTCACTGACCGCGATTCCACTGGGACGCCGTTTCCCAAAGCGGGCCGCCGTCACCCGGCGGTTTCCTCGAGCGCAGGGGCCGCCGGCCGCCGCGAAACGAAAGCGCGGCCAATGCATGCAAGCGTTTCGGCGTTTGGGGCGCCGTAGTGCGCTCGCTGCGCGGGGCCGTCGCGGTCGTAACGGGGGCGGGCTCCGGCATCGGGCGCGCCCTCGCGCTCGTCCTTGCCGAGCGGGGTGCCGCCCTGGCGCTGGCGGACATCGACTCCGCGCAACTGGCGGCCACGCGGGCCGCGATCGCGCCGCACCGCCGGGTGACGACCCACACGCTCGACGTCTCCCGGTTCGAGGCGATGCAACGCTTTCGGGACGACGTCGTGCGCGAGTTCGGGCGCGTATCCTTGCTGGTCAACAATGCGGGCGTCGCGCTCTACGGCAGCTTCAGCGAGGTCTCGCTCGAGGACCTCGAGTGGATCGTCGGCGTCAACTTCTGGGGCACGGTATACGGCTGCCGGCTGTTCTTACCGCTGCTGGAGCGCGAACCCGAAGCCAACATCGTCACCCTCTCGAGCATCCTCGGAATCATCGCGCCGCCGCTGCAAAGCGGCTACAGCGCGAGCAAATTCGCGGTGCGCGGCTTCTCGGAGGTCCTGCGGCACGAACTGGCCGGAACCGGCGTCAAGCTGACCGTCGTGCACCCGGGCGGCGTCCGGACCAACATCGCGGCGGCGGCCCGGCGCGGCGCGGGCGCCGCCCCCGACGCTTACGAGCGCGACACCAAAACCTTCGAATCGAGGCTCGTGCTCGCTCCGCAGGAAGCCGCGCGCCGCATCACGCAGGCGATTCTGCACGACCGGCCGCGGCTTCTGATCGGCCGCGATGCAGCCTTGGTCGACCTGATCCAGCGTTGCTTCCCGGCGCGCTACATGGAGGTTCTTCAGCCGTTGTTCGACCCCAATCGCCGCTTCGTACGTTCGAACCCGGGGAAGGCCTGATGCCGAGCCTGCAGGCAAGGCTCGTCAAAGTGCTGGTTCGCGCGACGATCAAACGCCGGCTCGCGCGGCGCGGGAAGTCGTCGGCGGACTCGATCGCGGCCACGCGCGCGATGCTCGAACTCGGCGCGGCACGCGCCGCGCGCGTCCCGCGCGACGTCCGCCTCGAAACGGTCGAGTCGGGCGTACGCGGCGAGTGGGTTCGAGCGAACGGCGCGGACAACCCCGACCGCGCGATCCTCTACGTCCACGGCGGCGGCTACGTCGCCTGCAGCCCGGTGACGCACCGCACCCTGACGATCGCCCTGGCCCGCGCCTGCGGCGCGCCGCTGTTCGCGGTTCACTACCGTCTCGCGCCCGAAGAGCCGTACCCGGCGGCGCTCGACGACACGGTGGCCGCTTACGACATGCTGCGCGCGAACGGGCTGCGCGCGGAAGACATCGTGATCGCGGGCGACTCCGCGGGCGGCGGCCTCGCGGTCGCAACCGCACTCGCGCTGCGCGCCCGCGACCAGGTCGACCGCCCCGTCGCGGGCATCGTCGCATTCTCGCCGTGGACGGATCTGCTCGGAACCGGCGGTTCGCTGACGACCAACTCGGACTCCGACGACATGCTCACCGGCGCCAACGTCGCGCCGTCCGCCCTCTACTATGCGACGCCCGAGCAGCTGGCGGACCCGCTGGTCTCGCCGCTCTACGGCAACTTCAAGAATTTTCCGCCGCTGCTGATCTTCGCGAGCACGAGCGAGGTTCTGCGCGACGACGCGGTGCGTTTGGCGGGCCGCGCGCGTTCGCAAGGCTCCGAGGCCACGCTGCATTTGGAAGCGGCGTTGCCCCACGTGTGGCAAGTCTTCGACAAGCTGCCCGAAGCGCGCCGCTCGATCGCGCAGACCGCCGAGTTCGTCCGCGGCCGCTGGTCCGCCGGCGGCGCCCCGCCGGCCCCCTCGGCCATCGAGATCTAGCGGGCGCCGGATGCGCCGCGACACTCGGCTTCCGGCCGCAGTCCCGGAGGCGTCGGAGAAAGCGGACCGGACGTCGACCATCTCGCTACGCGGGGTTCGCGTGGCGTATGGGGCGCGCAAGCGCTCCGTGCTGGCGCTGGACGGCGTCGACCTCGAGGTTCCGACCGGGACGTTTGCCGCCATCATCGGACCTTCGGGGTGCGGAAAATCGACCGTCCTGCGCTCGATCGCGGGCTTGCAGCGCGCGACCGCCGGCAGCGTCACCGTCGGCGGCGGCTCGCCCGCACGGGCGGTGGCCGGGCACCGGCTGGGGGTGGCCTTCCAAGACGACGCGCTGCTGCCCTGGCTGACCGCGCGCGAGAACGTCGCGCTGGCATACCGTGCCACCGGACGCCCCGTCGACGGCGCCCGCGTCGGCGCGCTGCTGGAGCGCGTCGGAATCGCCGATTTCGCGGAGGCCAGGCCGCGCGAGCTCTCGGGCGGGATGCGCCAGCGGGTCGCGCTCGCACGGGCCTTGATCCTGGACCCCGAAGTCCTGCTGCTCGACGAGCCGTTCGGCGCGCTCGATGCCGTCACGCGCCGCCGGCTCAACCTCGAACTGCAACGGATCTGGACCGAGCTTGCGATCACGACCCTGCTCGTCACGCACTCGGTCGAGGAAGCGGTGTTTCTCGCCGACCGCGTCCACGTGATGTCGCCGCGCCCGGGACGAATCCGGCGCAGCGTCGAGGTTCCGTTCGCGCGGCCGCGCGACCGCGCACTGCTCGCAGACGGCGCCTTCCACGCCCTGGTCGACGCCTTGACCGCCGAACTGGACGCCGAGAGCGTTCCCGCATGAACCGGGTGGGCGAAACCGCGGCTTCCGCGGCCGGTTTGCTGGCGCTCTTGGCGATCTGGGAAGCTGCCGGACGAACCGGCGCGCTCGGCCCGTCGTGGCCGCCGCTCACCGGCGTGCTGGCCTACGCCGCCGCTCCCGCGCATGCCGCGCTGCTCTTCGACGCGGCCGCGCGCACGGGACGCGAAGCCCTGACCGGCTACGCGGCCGGTTGCGCGGCCGGTTGCGGGCTCGCGATGCTCGGTGCGCTCGTGCCCGCAAGCGCCCCCGGGCTCGAGCGGCTGGCCGCGCTCGTGAACGGTATCCCCGTCGTGGCCGTCGGGTCGCTCTGCGCCGTCACGTTTCCGCCCAACGTCAACCCGGCGATCGTCGCCGCGCTCGCCACCTTTTTCATCGCCTTCGTGGCGACCGTGGCCGGACTCGATTCGCCCTCGCCCACCCACCGTGCGCTCTTCGATGCGCTGGGCGCATCGCGCACGAGCACGTTCCGTCTGCTCGAACTTCCCGGCGCGCTCCCCGCCATCGCCGACGGCATGCGCGCGAGCGCGCCGATCGCCGTGGTCGGGGCGATCGTCGGCGAGTGGTTTGCGAGCGACCGCGGCCTCGGGCCGATCCTCGTCAACGCGATGCAGAACTACCAGATCGATCTGCTGTGGGGCGCGGCTCTGGCCGGCGCGGCGCTGGCAGCCTGCGCGTATTTCATCCTAGGCGTTCTCGCCGGCGCGGCGGCACGGCGTTTCCGCGCGTGAAACGCCTGCTCTCGCGTTACTGGCCGTTGCTGCTGTTGCTGGGGCTGTGGCAGGCCTGGGTGTCGCTCGCGCACGTGCCGGCGATCGTGATGCCGGCGCCCGCCGCGGTTGCGGCCGAACTCGCGGCGCATCCCGGCTTCTATCTCCGCGAGGGCGGAACGACGCTCGCGGTCGCGCTCGCGGGTCTGGTTGCGGGCGTGTCGGCCAGCGTCGTGCTGGCCGCCGGCGCCTGGTTTTCACCGTACGCGACGGCGGCCTTGACCTGGCCGGTCCTGCTGATCCAAGCGACGCCGATCGTGGCGCTGATGCCCGTCGTCGCGCGCGTGCTGGGCTACGATCAGCGCACCGTGATCGCGAGCGCCGCGTTGATCACGCTGTTTCCGACGCTGGCGCTCGTCGCCGCGGGGTTGCGCGCCCTGCCGCGCGGCAGCGCCGACGTCTTCGCGGTGCTGGGTGCGGGCCGGTTCGCGCGCTTACGCCTCTTAGCGTTGCCTGCGGCCGTGCCGAACCTGCTCACCGCACTGCGGATCTCGTCGGCGAATTGCATCCTGGCCGCACTCGTCGCCGAGTACTTGATGGGAACGTCGGGACTCGGGCGCGATTTCGCGGTCGCCGAAAGCTCCTTCCGGCTCGCCGAAGCCTGGGCCGCGTGCTTGGTGGCGACCGCGCTGTCCACGAGCGCGTTCCTGTTTTCACGCCGGATCGAGGCGTACGTCGGGCGTATCTTCCGCGCATGAAGCGCGCACGATTCTTACGTTCCGCCGGCGGCGCTGCCGTGGCGGCGCTCGCAAACGTCGCCGGCCCGGCCACGGCTGCGCCCGCTACGATCACCACGCAATTATTATGGATTAAGAACATCGAGTATGCCGGCTTCTGGATCGCCGACGCGCGGGGCTACTACGCGCGCGAGGCCATCGGCGCCGCGTTCCTTTCCGGCGGCCCCAACCTCGCGAGCGTCGAGGCGATCGTGGCGGCGGGGCGTGCCGACGTGGGCGTCGACGAGATCGAGAAAATCGTCGACGCGATGGCCCAAGGCGCCGATTTCGTTGCCTTCGGTGCGCTGTACCAGCGGCCGGCCGCCGGACTGCTATCGTTGCCCAAGATTCCGATCCGCACCGCGCGCGACATCCTCGGCAAGCGGATCGGCCTGCAGCAAGGCTCCAAGGAGTACATCGACGGCATCCTCACCATCAATCATTTACCACTGAACTATACGGAAGTGCCGGTCGGGTTCGACCCGCAGCCGCTGCTCGAAGGCGCCTGCGACGGCTATCTCTGCTATCAGACCGCGCAACCGCTGGTACTCGCGGCGCGCGGCATCCCCTACGTCTTGGCGTCGTTCGAGTCGCTCGGGTACCGCGGCTTGGGAGACGTCCTCTTCACGACGCGCAGCTTTCTCGCGAACAACCGCGAGCAGCTCGTGCGCTGGCTGCGCGCCTCGGTGCGCGGATGGGAGACCAACCGCCGCGACCCCGCCCTGGGTGCGGACCTGACCGTCGACACCTACGGCTCGGGACTCGGCCTCGAGCGCGCGCAGCAACTGGCCCAAAACCGCGCCCAGCTGCCGCTGATCGCGGGCGATCCGCACCTGCCCGAACACGGAACGCTCGCCATCTCGGCGGCCGTGGTGGCCGGACCGGTCTACCGCACGCTGCGCGCGATCGGCCGGACCGAGCTGCCGCCGGTGACGCGTTTCGTCGACGAGACGATCTTTCGAGACGCGTTTCCCAAGGCCCGCGCGTGAGCCGCGCCGCGGTGCGGGCCGCCTGCGCGGGCGGCCGACGGTCCGGTGACGCTGGTCGTGCACGTGATGCTGGAGATACCGCCCTTCGAGCCCGTCGATCACGTGTTCGTGACGGCGCGTGCGACCGCGGTCGCGCACCTGCTGCCGGCCCTCTTAGACCGAATGCGCCGCGAACTGCACCAGCAGGAGGCGCTGGCTGAAGTCTTCGCCGCGCGCCCGGCCGTAGGCCAGGCGCGCACGCGGCTCGACGTCGTGCTCCCGTACCCGCTCGCGCGCTTGCGCGAGCTGCAGCGCGTTCACGCGATCTTCGACGACGGCGGACGCTCGGGGCCTCGCAGTACGCGGCGGCCGACGGCATTCACGTGCATTCGAGCGTTCGCCCGACGCCGTCGCGCGCGTGCGGCACGCCTTGGACGCCGCGCGCCTGAGCTACACCGCGTCCCCCTCGCGCTTCCTCAGGGTCGACGCGCCGCGCTGCGCGCGGCTCGCGGCGCGCTCGTAAGCGCTTCCGCGGATGCCCGCCGGCCGGCCTCGACTGGCCGGCTGCCCCGCGCCGTCACCGACCGAACGCGCCGGAACAAGAAATCCGACGTTCCGGGGGAGCGGGGAACGCCCTCGCAGGCCCCGCCGGGCCGCCGACCGTCAAGTCCTTCACCTTTGGGGCCACGTATCCGCGAAAACGGCCCTTCCGTTCCAGGGAATTTGCCGCGCGGAGAGCACATTGTACGCAGGCAATTTCGATTGCCTGTATAGCGACAGTTCGCATATAGTTGTTTGGACAGCCGAGCGTCAAGCCGCTACCCGCTTCCAGGCAAGACCTTCGTAGGACAAGGAAACTTTGGTACTTAACTATTGCAGGTCTTACCTTTGTTTTGTACTAGTGTTGCACGGGGACGGCCCGTAAGCTAACATCGGCTTAACGTTTCGCTGTGCCCTTCCGGAAGGAGGCAAATGGCCAAGTGAATTTCTTTAATCGCGCGCGCCTGACCGCATGCGCCGTGACCGCTTTTCTCGCCCTAGCCGTACCGCAAATCGCACGCGCGGACGACGTGTTGCAGGGCCACCTACCGATCATCGACTTCCGCCCCGTGGCAACTTGGGCAAACGCGGGGGGGATGGGATCAGGGAACGCAGGTGGCACTCCTCCGCCGAACGGTGGGATCGAGCTGACCGGCACGGCGACTGTCCCGCTCTTCAAAGGGCTGTCGTTCTCGTACGACCGCGTCGCGGGCGGGCTACTCTGGGGAAGCTTCGGGTCGGTCGCATTTCCGGTCGCCGGAATCATCTCGGTCGGTAGCTACAAGGACGTCGTCCAGAACTACCGCCTAGACTACGTCGTCAACCCGAGCTTCACGGTCGAACTCGGCCTGGCAACTCGCCATCGCGAATGCTGCCCGGCCAGCGGTGACCCGACCAATCCGGATTCTACCCAATGGCAGACCGGAAACCTCGGTGTGACCTACACGAGCCCGTCGTACAAGTGGCTCAACCACGGCGTCTTCGTGCTCAACCTGACCGGCCACACCGCCAACCACCAGCCGAGTCCGAACGCCCTCGCGGGGCAACCTCCGGGGCAAGATATCGCCGGGCCCGGCGGCAAGAAACAAGAGTACGGCACTTCGCAGGCGATCACCGCCGTCGTCCCGGTCGACATCAGGAACCGGTTGACGGCAACCGCCACCTACACCTGGGGAGCGCTGGACTACTTCGAGAACGAACCGTTCCCGTACAGCTACAAGATCTGGATCTTCGGCCTCAACAAGACCGTCAATCCGTATCTGGGCTTCGAACTCCAAGCGTTCAATCTCTGGCAGGGACAACAAGGCTCGCCGTTCCCGGTACCCAACGCGATTCACCTCGTGCAGTACGCGGTCACGGCCGACATCCATCTCGACCTCAACCACATCTTCGCGTCGGCTCCGAAGAAGTAGACGAGCGGCGGCACGCATAAGCGTGCTTCCGTGCTTCTGCTGATTCCAACCCTCGTCGCGAGCCTCGCTCTCCAGTCGCAACCGGTCGTCGTCTTCGACGATGCGGGGCGGGCGGTGAGCGGGGCTCGCGTCGTTTTTTCGAGCCGCAGCGGCGAACGCGATGTCGAAACCACGGACGCGGCCGGCCGCGCAACGGCGCACCCGGGGTTCGAGCCCGTCTCCGCCGACGTCTCGAAACCGGGCTTCACACCGTCGCATCTGGTGTTGCACGGCACGCCGGCACGCGTCGTGCTGGCACGCGTGCTGCCCGTCGTGGGCAGCGTCCGGGTCGCTACCGGCTCCCAACAAAACCTCCACCAGTCACCGTTCGCGGCCTCGGTTCTGGACAGCACCGCGATCGTGCTGGCGCCCGCGGCGACTTCGGACCGTCTTCTGCGCGAGATGCCCGGGAACGACCGCACGCGCAGCAACAGCGCGTTCACGGCGTACGGGCAGCAGCGCGCGTCCTTCTCCGGCGCCGGCAACGACCGCGGCGTCGTCCTGGTCGACGGCGTCCCGGCGCAGGACGGTTTCGGCGGCCAGATCGATTGGCAAGCGTATCCGAGCGACGTGCTCGAGCGCGCCGAACTGTTGCGCGGACCCGGTTCCGCGCTGTACGGTTCGGGCGCCATCGGCGGCGTACTGGACATCGGAACGTACGGGCCGCGGGTCGGTGCGCCCGCGCCCGACGGCCGCGTGCTCCTGTCCACGGGCACCCACGACAGCGCGGACGAATCCCTGCTTCTGCGCGTGCCGCTCGGACCCGTCGTCGGCGCGTCCTTCACCACGACCGTCGACCGGCTCGCATACCTGGATCTACCGCCGGGCTACGCCGCTCCGATCGACCGCCCGGCACTTGCGGAAAGCGCTTCGACCAGCGCGCGCGCGCTCTACAACGCGAACGGCACGACGATAACCGGCGGACTGCTCGCTGCTTCCGACCACCAGGACCAGGGCCGCGCGAATTACACGTTCGACCGGACCTTGCGCCAGGGCAGCGTCACCGCATCGCACGCGATCGGAAGCGCGCTCGCCGGCGCCGGCTTCTACGAGCGCGATACGACGATCTACAACCTCGCCGACCAAACGCCCGCGCAGCCGGGTGCGCTGCGCTACGTGCAGCACGTGCCCTCGCACGAGGACGGGTTCTACGCAACGCTGCTCGACGCTCCGGGCCCCCTCCGGTATGCGTTCGTATTCGACCAGCGGCGCATCGACGGCGTCAGCCAACAGTACGGGCCGACCGGCGCGCTGCAGGCCCTCGGCACCGGAGCCGAACTCATGCAGGGCATTGCGTTGCAGACGACCTTCCGGACGCGCCGTTTCGAGGTGCTGGCCGGCGCGCGCGCCGACCGCCTGCGTTACGACGATCTCTCCTTGACGCAAGCGGTGAAGGGAGCGCCCGGGCCGGTCACGATAGCCGTCCCCGGCCACGACGAGGGCGCCATCTCGCCGCGCGTCGCGATGCGCTACGACCTCAGCAACCAACTCGCGCTTCGAGTCTCGAGCGGCGGCGGATTTCGCGGCCCATATCTCAACGAACTCGTGCGCGGATTTCAGGTCGGCCCCGTGGTCGAAGCCCCCAATCCGTATCTCGTACCCGAACGCAGCCACACCGACGACGTCGGCCTCGACTACCTGATCGGTAACGGACGGTTGGCCTTCGATGTCCTGCAAACGCGCGTGAACGAAGCCATCGCGTTCGTCACGATCACGCCGACCCTGTACAAACGCGAAAACGTGGACCACACGCAAACCAACGGTGAAACCGTGACGTTCGCGCAACCGCTGGGAACCTGCTCGCGCATCCGCGTCCTGGGTACCGCGCAATACGCGCGGATAACGGCCGGACCGCCCGGCACGGTCGGCAAGACGCTCGAGTACGTACCCGAATCCTCGGTCGACGTCGGTCTCGACGCGGCCGGCCGCGGGCCGCTCTCGTACTCGCTCGACGCCGCATATCTCGGGCCGACCTACGCCGACGATCTCAATACGGAGCCGCTGGGAACCCCGATTCTCATCGGCGCGACGGTGCGCGCGGCGACCGCTTCCGGTACGACGTTCTCGCTGGTCGCGGACAACGTGACGAACGCCACGTACCTTTCGAGCGTCGACCGCTACGGACCGCCGCTGGTCGTGCAATTCCGCGTCGGCATACCGATTGGCCCGCCGCCGCCCTCACCGCCGCCCTCCTGCGGCTTTTCGCTGCCGAGGTAAGGGGCCGCCGCCCGCTATTCGCTTGCGCCGGCCCCGTTCAAATCGAGCACGACGCGGCCTTCGATCGACCCCGCGCGCATCCGGTCGAGCACGGCGTTGACCGCGTCCAGCGGCTGGTATTCGATCTCCGCGACCACGTGATGCCGCGCCGCCAGCGCCAGCGCTTCGCGGAGGTCCTTGCGGGTGCCGACGATCGAACCGCGTACGGTCAGTGCTTTGAGCACGACGTCGGCGATCGGCAGCGCGACGTCGCCCGGCGGCAACCCGATCAGCACGCACGTGCCGCGCCGCCGCAGCATCGAGACGGCGGCCCCGAAGGCACGCGCCGATGAGGCCGTCACGAGCGCGCCGTGCGCCCCGCCGCCGGTCGCGGAACGGATCGCGCGCGGCGCGTTATCGGTTGCGGCGTTGACCGTCACTTCGGCACCGAGCCGGCGCGCGAGCGCGAGCTTGTCGTCCGACACGTCGACGGCGGCAACGCGCAAGCCCATCGCGCGTGCGTACTGCACGGCCACGTGCCCGAGCCCGCCGATGCCCGAGATGACGACCCACTCCCCCGCCCCGGCGCCCGTTTGCTTCAGTCCCTTATACGTGGTGACGCCCGCACACAGGATCGGAGCAGCGGCTCCGAAGCTCAATTCGTCGGGCAGCTTGACGACGAACGCCGCGGGCGCGACGACGTAATCGGCGTAGCAGCCGTCGACCGCGAAGCCGGTGTTACGCTGGCGCGGGCACAGCGATTCCCAACCCGAGACGCAATAATCGCACGTCCCGCACGCGTCGTACAGCCAGGTGACGCCGACCCGGTCGCCGGGTACCGGCCCTTCGACCTCGGGGCCGCACGCCGCGACGACGCCCGCCCCTTCGTGTCCCGGGACGAACGGAAGCTTCGCTCTGGTTACCAGTTCGCCGTCGACGCTATGGAGGTCCGAGTGGCAGACGCCGGTCGCGGCGAGCCGCACCAGCACCTCTCCGCGGCCGGGTTCGGGGACGGCGCGCGTCTCGATCGCGAGCGGCGTGCCGAAGGCGCGCACGACCGCCGCCTTCATGCCGTTACGTGCTTGTCGAACCACGCGACGACGTCGCGCTCGACCTCGTCGCGATTGAGCTCGTTGAGCATCTCGTGGCGGCCTTCGGGGTAGAAGACGACCTCGACGTCGCGCAGACCGAGCGCGCGATAGCGGTCCGCCAACGCCTGCACCGCCTTCGTGTTCTCGCCGACGGGATCGAGCGCTCCCGAAAAGATCAACACCGGCAAATCGCGCGGAACGGTCGCGTCGTTTTCCGGCTTCCACGCCTCGCCCCAGCCACGTAGAAAGTCGGCTAGCGTCGCGTTGGTAAAGGGGAAGCCGCAGAGCGGATCGTCCACGTACTTCTGCACTTCCGCCGCATCGCGGCTGAGCCACTCGAAGCCGGTTCGTTGTTCGAAGGGCGCGTTGAACCCGGCGAACATCTGCACGAAGAGGTCCGAGGGCCGGTCGGCGCCTTCGCCCTCGGCGGCCGCGCTCGCGATGCCGACGATCGCCTCGAGGCCCGGCAGACCCGAGAGCGCGCCGCTCAGAACCGCGCCGGCCAACTCGGTCCCGTGCAGTTGGATGAAACGCTGTGCCAAGACCGAGCCCATGCTGTGCCCGAAGAAGAACGCGGGCACGCCCGGGTGCTCGCCGCGGGCGCGTTCGATGACGGCTTCGAGATCGCGGATCGTGCCGTTCCAGCCGTCGGGTCCGGCGCTGCCGGGACGGTCGCCGGCCGTGCCTCCGTGGCCGCGATGGTCCGACGCGTAAACGGCGTAGCCGCGCGCGTTCAGCGCGCGCGCGAAGCGCTCGTAGCGCGCCCCGTGTTCGGCCGCGCCGTGCGCGATCGCAACGATGCCGCGAACCGCACCGTCCGGATTCCAGCGGCGAACGGTGACGGGCGGCCCGCCCGGACTCGTTATCGTAAATACCGACGCTTGCGATGACATGAGCGCGAGCGTTCGCCGCGCGCTACCGAATTGCTGCCGGCCCAGCGCGCCTCAGCGCGCCACCAGCAATTCCGCCAACGCCGTGTCGAGCGCCTCGAAGGCGGGTTCGAGTTCTTCGCGTGCGATCGTGAGCGGCGGCGCCACGAGCAGAACGTTGTAACGGCCGAACGTGTACACGCCCAGCTCCCGCAGCCGTTTCAAAAGCGCCGGCAGCACGCCTGCCGACGGGCCTTGCCAGGCCGTGAGGGGTTCGCGCGTCTCGCGGTCGCGCACGAGTTCGATCGCGAAGAACGCGCCGATACCGCGGACGTCGCCGACGACGGGCGACGTCCGCTGCAGCGTCTCGAGGCCCGCGCGCAGCCAGCCTTCGATCTGCCGCCCGCGCGTGTAGAGGCCCTCGTCGCGGTAGACGTCGAGCACGGCATTGGCGGCGGCAGCCGCCAGCGGGTGCCCGGAATACGTATGCCCGCAGCCGAGCGCGTGCCCGTCGAAATACGCCGCCAGCGATTCGCGCAGCATCACGCCGCCGAGCGGTACGTATGCCGAGGTCACGCCCTTTGCGAACGTGATCGCGTCGGGCGTCACTCCGAAGCGCGTGCTCGCGAAGACGTCCCCCGTGCGGCCGAAGCCGGTCATCACCTCGTCGAAGACCAGCAGGATGCCGTGCCGGTCGCACAGCGCCCGCAGCCCGGCGAGGTAGCCGTCGGGATAGACGATCACCCCGTTGGAGCCGACCACGGGTTCGATCAGAATCGCCGCGACCCGCTGCGGATCCTCGTACGTCAGAACGAGCTCGAGATGTTCGAGCGCGCGCCGGCACTCGAGCGCCGGGTCGTCGGTGTGAAACGGGCTGCGGTACGGGTACGGCGCGAAGAAGTGAACGACGCCCGGAACTCCCGGCTCGTTCGGCCAGCGGCGGTTCTCGCCGCTGAGCGTTCCGGCACCCGGCGCCGAGCCGTGAAACGAACGGTACGCGGTCAGGACCTTGCTCCGGCCGCTCACCATGCGCGCCATCTTCATCGCGTCCTCGTTCGCTTCGCCGCCGCCGGTCGTGAAGAACGTGCGGCACCCTTCGTTCCAGGGCGAGAGCGCCGAGAGCCGCTCTGCCAGACGGGAACGAACTCCGTTCGCGAGCGACGGCGCGACGTACGACAGGCGCGCGGCTTGCTCGGCGATCGCGCCCGCGACGGCCGGATGGCCGTGCCCGACGTTGACCGCGACGAGCCCCGAGGCGAGGTCCAGATAACGGCGCCCCGCATCGTCGTAGAGATAGACGCCTTCGCCCCGTTCGATCGACGGAACGGGCGGCCCGGCCTGCGCCGACCACGGCGTGAGGACGTAACGATCGATGTCCATGCGGCGGGCTTACGCTTCGCGGGACGGCCGCGCCTCCAGCGGGAGGACCGGACCCTCGCCGGCCGCCTTTTGCACGGCGAGAAAAGTCCGGCGGCCGAGAGAGGCTATCGGCACGCCGCTCGGATAATCAAGAACCATAACGCTCCAGCGCGCGAGGAATTTGAGGAATTAACGATGGCACACGTGGAAACGGTACGGGGACCCGTCGATCTTGACGACCTGGGAACGACGCTGATGCACGAGCACGTGTTCGTACTGAGCGAAGAGATTCGCGAGAACTACGGAGGCACGTATTGGGACGAGGAGGTGCGCGTCGCGGACGCCGTGGAGAAGCTCCGCAAGCTCAAGAGCATCGGAGTGAGCACGATCGTCGACCCGACGGTCATCGGACTCGGGCGCTACATCCCGCGCATCCAGCGCATCAACGAACAGGTCGACATCAACATCGTCGCGGCGACGGGCCTCTACACGTATAACGACCTGCCGCACTTCTTCCATTTTCAAGGTCCGGGCACGCTGTTCGGCGGACCCGAACCGCTGGTCGAGATGTTCACCCACGACATCAACGAGGGCATCGCCGGCACGACGGTCAAGGCGGCCTTCCTCAAGTGCGCGATCGAGGAGCAAGGCATGACGCCGGGCGTGGAGCGCGCGATGCGCGCCGTCGCCAAAACGCACGTCGCGACGGGCGTCCCGATCACGGTGCACACGAACGTCCACAATCAATCGGGATTGCTGGTTCAGAAGCTCCTGCGCGAGGAAGGCGTCGACCTCTCCAAGGTCGTGATCGGGCACAGCGGCGACTCGACCGACCTCGAGTATCTGACCGCCCTGATCGAAGGGGGATCGTTCCTGGGCATGGACCGCTTCGGCATCGACGTCCTGCTGCCGTTCGAGGCGCGCGTCGACACGGTCGCGGAACTGGTGCGGCGCGGCTTCGCCGAGAACCTGGTGCTTTCGCACGACGCCTCGTGCTTCATCGACTGGTTCCCGCTGGCCACCAAGGAAGCCGCGGTACCGAATTGGCACTTCACGCATATCCACGACGACGTATTACCGGCGCTGCGGGAACGCGGCGTTTCGGAAGCGCAGCTGGCGACGATGCTGGTGGACAATCCCCGCCGTTACTTCACCCGATAGATGGGAGCTTGACGATGGCTCATACGATCGAACCGCTGCCGCGCGGCGATAACCCCTTCTCGAGCGACGGCATCACGCGCGGGGTGGACGGCGTCGCGCGATACGACAACTTGCCGTCATCGCTGGTCGCGATGCTGCACCGTTTCGTCGAGACGACGCCCGACGCCGAAGCGATCGCCGAGGCCGGCGGCGAGCGCGTGACCTTTCGGCAACTCTGGGACCGCTCGGCGCGCGTGGCCGGCGGCCTGCGCGAACGCGGAATCCGGCGCGGCGACCGCGTCGCGAACCTTCTCCCGAACGGGCTCGCATGGGTCGAGGCGTTCTTCGGAACCCTAATGGCGGGCGGCACGATCGTGCCCGTGAACACGCGCTTCGCGCAACCGGAGATCGACTACGTCGTTGCCGACTCCGGCAGCGCGTTCGTGTTCGCAGCCGGCGAACCGCTGCCGGACGGCGCGCCGTACGCGGTCGACGACCTCGGCCCGGACGATATGGCGGGCATCTTCTATACCAGCGGGACGACCGGCTTTCCCAAGGGCGCGATCACGACCCACACCGGTTTTCTGACGAACTGCGAAAACATGATCCGCTGCTTGCAGCTGCCGCTCGAAGGCGGCGCGCAGCTGCGCACGCTGATCTCCGTTCCGCTCTTTCACGTCACAGGCTGTAACAGCCAGCTCTTGACGGCGATGTACGTCGGCGGGGCGAGCGTCATCTTGCCGGCGCTCGACTTAGGCCGCTTGCTCGCCCTCGTCGGCGAGGAGAAGATCAATTTCCTGGTCACCGTTCCGGCCGTATACGCCCTGGCGATCGGGAACAAGGCGTTCGCGCAGGCCGACGTTTCCACGGTCCAGCGGGTCGGCTACGGCGGCGCGCCGATCGCGCCGGCCCTCGTCCACCGCATCAAGGACGCCTTCCCGGGAGCGCTCGTCTTCAACGGTTTCGGCATGACGGAATCCGCGTCGCTGCTGACGGTGCTGCCGGACCAATACGCGGCCGACTACGCGGATTCGGTCGGGTTCGCGGTGCCGGTCGTCGACTTGGCGCTGGCGGACGTCGATCCGCACAGCGGCGTGGGCGAACTGCTCGTTCGCGGTCCCAACGTCACGAAAGCATACTGGAACAAACCGGCTGAAACCGAGGCGGCCATCGTCGACGGCTGGCTGCACACCGGCGACATGGCGCACGTGGCGCCGAACGGGTTGACCTTCATCGTGGACCGCGTCAAGGACATGATCTGCCGCGGCGGCGAGAACGTCTACTGCGTTGAGGTCGAAAACGCCCTGGCCGGCGCGCCGCACGTTGCCGAAGCCGCCGTGATCGGCGTGCCCGACGAGGTGATGGGCGAAAAGGTCGGGCTCGTCATCGTCCCGTCCGATACGTCGATCGACGTCACGGAGGTCATCGCGGGGTTGCGCGGCAAGCTCGCAGACTTCAAGATCCCGCAGTTCGTCACGGTCCGCGAAGCGCCGTTGCCGCGCAATCCGGGTGGAAAAGTGCTCAAACCCATCCTCAGGAAGGAGACCGTCTGGGGACGGCCGCTGCGCTGACCTCGACCCCGGGACGACTTTGGGACGTTGCCGCGTCACAATGTCGCGGTGAGAGAAATCGTTCGCGTCGACCCTCCCTATCTGGTCGTCTTCTACTACGAAGCCGGCACGTTGTGCGGGAGGGTACGCGACGTGCGCTCTCAGCAGCAGTGGATCGTCCGCGACGCCACGCTGCTGAGGCGCGCGCTGACCGAGCCCGCGGCCCCGGGCGAGGACCATCAGCCCGGGGAGTAGGTGCGCGGAGGTCGATGCGGGCCGAACGCAGGTGACGGAGCCGGAGCCGCTCTTTCGTCTCCGGCTGTTCGGGGAAGTGCGCGCCGAGTACGGCGGCCGTCCCGTGCGGGTTGCGGCCCGGCCGCTGTGCGCGGTGTTGCTGGCGATGCTGGCCGTACGCCCCGGGGTGCGGGTGTCGCGCAAGACGCTCGCGGCGGAGCTTTGGCCCGACGAGCAAGACCCCGTCCGCGCGAACGGTAACCTGCGGCGCCATCTTTCGGCGCTGCAGTCCGAACTGCCGAAGATGCCCGACGGCGCGTCGTGGATTCAAGCCGACGGTACGACCCTCGCGTGGTCGCCGCAAGCACCTTTCTGGTGCGACGCGACGGCCTTCGAGCAGGCGCTGACCGACCGCGACGCCGCCCCGGACGCCATCCGCGGCGCCGGCGATTTCATGCACGGCTACGCGAACGACTGGGTCGTCGCCGAGCGGGAGAACTACCGCGCCCGCGCGGTCGAGCGCCTGATCGCGATGTGCGTCGAGCGTCAGGACGACGATCGCATCGAAGACGCGCTGGCCTGCGCGGAGACGGCCCTTGCGATCGACTCCCTGTGCGAAGATGCCGTCGTGCTTGCGATCGAGTTGCACGGCGAACGCGGCGACCCGATCGCCGCCGGCCAGGTCTACGCCGCGTTCGCCGAGCGCTTGCAGCGCGAGCTCGATGCACGTCCGTCGGCGGCCACCGTCGCGGCGATCGAGCGCGTGCGGAACGCCGCCGTTTCCCGGCGCGAGCGCTTGCCGCGCGCATTGACAACCTTCGTGGGCCGGGGCGCGGCGGTCGCCGGACTCGAAGCCGCGCTCGAGCGCAATCGCTGCGTGACGGTCGTGGGACCGGGCGGCGCCGGCAAGACCCGGCTGTCGCTGGAAACGGCAGGCCGAATCGCGCACCGTTTCGTGGACGGCACGTACTTCGTCGACTTTTCCAGCCTGGCGCCCGACGGCGCGATCCTCGACGCCGTCGTCCGGGCGCTCGAATTGCCGAGCGAACTTGCAAGCACCGGCATCGAGGGCGTCAAGCGGTTCCTGCGAAACCGGCGCACGCTCCTGATCCTCGACAATTGCGAACACCTTCGCGAGGCCGGCGCATCGCTCGCGCACGAATTGCTGGAGAGCGCGACCCGCATCTCGATCCTCGCGACCAGCCGCGTCGCCCTGGGAATTCACGCCGAAACGGTCTACCGTTTGGCGCCCCTTTCCCCGGCCGAAGCGCGCGCGCTCTTCGTCGAGCGCAGCCGCAGCGCCGGCGCCGAAGCGGTCTGGGGCGTCGAGGACCTCGCGCGCGTCGACCGCGTGTGCGAAACTCTCGACCGCAGTCCGCTCGCGGTCGAACTCGCCGCGGGCCTGAGCGGCTCCCTGGCACTCGCCGACCTCGAACGGCACCTGTCCGACCGCTTCGCGATGCTGCGGACCAGCGACCCCTCGAAGCCCGAACGCCATCGGACGCTCGAAGCCACGATCGCCTGGAGCTTCGAGCTACTGGAGCCCTCGGAGCGGCGCTTGTTCGAGCGCCTGGCCGTCTTCCCGGCATCGTTCACGTTCGACGCCGCGCTGGCCGTTTGCGCCGAGCCGGCGACCGCGATGGTCGGCCTGTTGGACAAGTCGATGGTGCAACGCGACGAGACGAACGCGGACCGATACCGCTTGCTCTACTCGCTTGCAGAATTCGCCCAGCGCCGCTTTGCAAGCGATCCCGGTGCGGACGCCGGCGAGACGCGCCGCCGCCACGCGCTCCACTATGCGGAGACGATCCTATGCGCCGAAAAACCCGCATATTTTCGCGGCGAGCTGCGCTGGGTCAAGGACGTCGAGCACGAACTCGAAAACGTGCGCGCCGCGCTGCGGTACCTACTCCAGGCGCCGGACGAGGACGCGCGCGTCGGCGTCCGGATGGCGCTCGCGCTCGAACGCTTCTTCAGCACGCGCGGCTTCTTTTCCGAAGGCCTCGCGTGGCTCGAGACCGCCCAGGCCCGCACGCCGCCGGGCTCGCGCGAGTTCATGCTGGTGCGCTTCCGGACCGGAAAGCTCCTGATGAAGCGGCGCGATTTCGTCCCGGCGCTGGCCGCCGCCCGTGAAGCGGCCGCCTTCTTTCGCGCGACGTCGTCGTGGGCCGACTTGGCGCGCGCGCTCGTCGAGTGCGGCGCGATCTGTATTTCGCTGCGCGACCTGCAGACCGCGCAAGGCTTCTTCGACGAGGCCCTGCCGCTCGCAGAACGCGAGGGGCTCGTCGGGACGAAGGCCATCGTTCTGGCCAACCTCGGCGTGATCGCGACGGCCCGCGGCCACGTCGCGGCCGCCACGGAGCATTACTCGGCGGCGGTACGGCTCTTCAGGCAGCAGGGCGACCGCCGGCTCGTCGCGCAGATGCTCGACAACCTCGCCGGGATGGAGTATCTCGCCGGACGCTACGGCGCGGCGATCGATTTGCTCGACGAGGCCCTCGCGATGGCGCGAGGTGTCGGCGACGTCCCGCTCGTTTCAGGCATTCTCGCCGACATCGGCGACGCGCTGCTAGCCGACGGCCGCGTCGGCGAGGCGCGCGAACGGTTCGGCGAAGCGCTGGAAACGGCAATACCGCTCGGCTTGCCGTTCGAAGCCAGTCATGCCCTGCTGGGCTTCGCGGCCATCGTAGCCTCGACTGGCGACGCTCGATTGGCCGCGCGCCTGCTCGGCGCCGCGGGAACGTTCGTCGAAACGGGGTTGACGACGGAACTCAACGACTCACTCCACCAGCGGACGCGCGGCGCCCTGATCGAGCGGCTCGGCGAAAGCGAATTCGAGCGCGAGCGCCGCCGGGGCGAATTGCTCGAACTCCACGCTGCCATCGAGTTGGCCACGGGCGCGAACGCGACCCGCTAGCGGGGACGGCAAACGATCTGATGACCGAACCTCTGTCGGAACCTCGCTTGCGTCTGTGGCTGTTCGGTGAAGTCCGCGCCGAGTTCGACGGCCACGCGGTACGCGTAGCGGCCCGGCCGCTGTGCGCGGTGCTGCTCGCGATGCTGGCTCTCCGGCCCGGCGTTCGGATCGCGCGCAAAGCGCTCGCGACCGAACTGTGGCCCGACGAGCAAGGCAGCGCGCGCGCGAACGGCAACCTGCGGCGTCACCTCTCAGCCCTGCAGTCGGCATTGCCGGCGTTGCCCGGCGGGGCCTGGATCGAAGCCCACGGTAACGCGCTCGCGTGGACCACGCGGCTGCCGTTCTGGTGCGACGCCGCCGAATTCACGGCGGCGTTGACCGATCCAAACGCAACGCCCGCGGCCTTCGGCGCGGCCGGAGCGTTCATGGCGGGCTACGAGCACGACTGGGTCGTCGCCGCGCGCGAGAGCTTTCGCGCGCGCGCCGTCGAGCGTCTGCTCGCGATGTGCGTCGAACGCCAGGACGACGACCGCATCGGCGACGCGCTGGCGTGCGCCGAGACGGCCCTGCGAATCGATCCGCTGTGCGAGGACGCGGTACACGCGACGATCGAACTGCACGGCGAAGGCGGCGATGCCATCGCCGCCGGGCAAGTCTACGCGGCGTTCGCCGAACGCTTGCGGCGCGAACTCGACGCGTCCCCCGGCGCCGCGACCGTCGCTGCGCTCGAACGCGTGCGCGCGGCGGCCGGCGCGCGTCGCGAACGCTTGCCTCGTGCGATGACGACGTTCGTCGGCCGCAGCGCGGTCGTCGAGAGCTTGGAACGTGCGATCGAGCACAACCGCTGCGTGACGATCCTGGGCGCGGGCGGCGCCGGGAAGACGCGGCTGTCGTTGGAAATCGCGCGCGCGATCGCGCATCGCTTCGCCGACGGTTCGTATTTCGTCGACCTTTCGACGCTGGCGCGCGAAAGCGACGTTGCGGACGCGGTCGTCCACGTGCTCGAATTGCCGAGCGAACTCGCGAGCGCGGGCGCACGGGGCGTAGAGCGCTACTTGCGAAACCGCCGCGCGCTGCTTATTCTCGATAACTGCGAGCACGTGCGCGAAGCCTGCGCGAAGCTGGCCGGCGGCCTGCTGGAGGCCGCACCGCGCGTTACGATCCTCGCGACCAGTCGCGTCGCGCTCGGTATCCGCGCGGAAACCGTCTACCGCCTGGCACCGCTCTCCCAAGCGAAGCGCGGGCGCTCTTCGTCGAACGCGCGGCCGGCGCCGGCGTCGCTCCCGTCCGGACGCCCGCCGATTTCGAGCACGTCGACCGGATCTGCGGCGCGCTCGATCGCAGTCCGCTCGCGATCGAACTCGCAGCCGGACTCGCGGCCCACATGGGGCTCGCCGACATCGAACGGCGCCTGCCCGACCGGTTCGCGATGTTGCGCGCGAGCGATCCTTCGATGCCGGAGCGGCATCGCACCCTCGAAGCCGCGATCGCCTGGAGCTTCGAGTTGCTTTCGGATGCGGAACGCCGGCTCTTCGAGCGCCTCGCAGTGTTTCCCGCGTCGTTCACGTTCGATGCGGCGCTCGCGATCGGGGGTGAATCGCCCCGGGTCTTACTGGGCCTCGTGGAAAAGTCGATGGTGCAGCGCGACGAGACGGACGCCGAGCGTTACCGCCTGCTGTTTTCGCTCGCCGAATTCGCGCAACGGCGCTTCGCAGGCGACGCCGCGAACGACGTCCGGGCGCGCCACGCGCGCTATTTCTCCGAGCTGGCGTTGCTGCCGGAGCAGGCCGGCTATCACCGCGAACAGGCCCGCTGGATCAAGGACGTCGAGCACGAACTCGACAACGTGCGGGCCGCACTCCGCCACCTGCTCGCGGCCTCGGACGACGACGCGCGCCTCGGGGTTCGTATGGTGCTCGCGCTGCAGCCGTTCTTTACGGCCCGCGGCTATCTCGCGGAAGGTGCCGGCTGGTGCGAAGCGGCGCGTGCCCGTACGCCTCCCGGGTCGCGCGAGTACGCCGTCTTGCGCTGGCGGACCGCCAAGATCTTGATGAGGATGCGCAAGTTCCGAGAAGCGCACGACGCGGCATCGGAAGCCGTTGCGTTCTTCCGCCGGAGTTCGTCCCCCCGCTGCCTGGCCGAAGCGCTGACGGATCTGGGGGCGGTATCGATTTCGCTGCGCGACCTCGACGCCGCCTCACGTCTGCTCGAAGAGGCGCTGGCACTCTCCCAAGGCGAGGACTCGATCGCGACCAAGGCCGTCATCCTGGCCAATCTGGGAGTGATCGCAACCGCCTCGGGCGACGACGCGCGAGCGATCGTCTCTTGGACCGAGTCGGCGCGCCTCTCCAAGCGCGCCGGCGACCGGCGGTTCCTGGCCATGACGCTCGACGACCTAGCGGGTTTGCAGTTCATCGCGGGAAACCACCACGCAGCCATCGGGATTTTGGACGAGGCGCTCGGAATCGCGCGCAGCCTCGCGGACGTCACCCTCGTCGCGGCGGTGACGTGCGACATGGGCGACGTGTTCCTGGCAGCCGGCCGGGTGGCGGAAGCGAAGGACCGCTTCAGCGAGGCCCTGGCCGCGGCGGCTCCGCTCGGGCTGGCGTACACGACCTCGCAAGCCTTGATGGGATTGGCGGGTGTGGCAGCCGCGACCGGCAACGCGGCCGTTGCCGCGCGGCTGGTCGGAGCGGCCTCGGCAGCCGCCGAGGCCAGCATCACCACGCCGGTCAACGATTCGCTCTACCAGCGGACGAGGAAGGCGGCGGTCGAACGGCTCGGCGAGCCCGAATTCGAACGCGAGCGGCACCTCGGCGAACTGCTGGAGTTCGAGGACGCGCTGGCGCTGGCCGGCAGCGTGAACGGGTTTTCCGCCGTCCGGTAGGAAGCGGCGCGCGTCCGCGCCGACCTACCGTCCATGACAGACGTACCCGTGGCCGGTCTGGCCTTCTTCTGCGGCTGGATCGTGCTGCTCGTGGCTTCCGATCTGGCCGCGCTCCTGAAAATGTCGAGCAAGCGGGAGTCCCAGGTGCAGAACGCGCTGCTGCTCGGGTCGATCGCTGCGGCGATCGCCTTCGGCGCGACCGCCTACGCGCGCGGACCGCGCGGGCACGCCGCACCGACGTGCGCGCAGCACGCAGCCGGCGCCGAGCGCGACGCGCGCCACGCCGCCAGGGTCTCGGGCCGAACTTCGCAGACGACGCCGACGTGATGCGCGCTGCGGGCGATAACGACGCACGTGTCGTCGCCGATCGCGATCGCGTGCAACGCCGTCGCATTCGGTAGCGCCGCGGTTTCGAGTACCCGGATGAGGTGCTTCCCGCGCGCCCCGGCCCCGCGGCGGACGGCGAAGCGCAGCGCGGTTGCCAGCACGCCCAGGACGGCCGCGACCGCGGCCGTCGCCCCGAGCAACCTTACTGCGAGCTCCGCGTCGATCACGGCGGACGCCGTCCGAGCGCGTTTCGCTCGTCGAATTCCGCCGCTTCGCGCAGCGCCGCGCGCCGGCGAAGCGCGGCTTCGCCGCGCGCCCGATGCCGCTCGAGCGCTTGCCGCAGCGAACGCGCGCGCTCGAACGCCGCGCGCCGTTCGTCCGTCCGTGCGAGCGCCGCTCCGAGGCACGCGCTCAAGCCCGTCCGGCGCCGCAACAGCGCATCCATCCGATCGGCGACGTGCGCGACGCACGACGGCATTGCGACCGCGTCCGCGGCGGCGCGGCATCGCAATGCCGCGAGCCCGCACTCGTTCGCCGCGCACCGCGCGCGCGCGCGTTCCAGTTCCGCGGCTGCGCTCCCGAACGCCCGGCGCGCGGCGCGTTCCCGTTCGGCGAAACGCTCGAGCGCCGGCTGCAGCGCGTAACGCTGCCGCCCAAGATCCCTGGCGAAAGCCGGCATCGTGACACCTCCGCCGAGCCATCGCGACGAACCGATGCCGCGCCTAGCTCAAGTTCGTGCGGCGAGCCAACCGGCGATCAAACGGCGCGCGATCGTGTCCGCGCCGGGCATGCGGCGCGCCAGCGCGTCCTGCAAGCGGCGGCCCTCGTCGGCCGAGAACCAGCGCGCGTCCTCGAGTTCCTCGCCGCGAACGATCTCGCCCGGCTCCGCCCGGGCGACGAACCCGAGCATCAGCGAACGCGGAAACGGCCACGCTTCCGAGCCGAAGTAGCGCACCTCCGACACGCGCAGGCCGGCCTCCTCGAAGACCTCGCGCGCGACCGCCTCTTCGGCGCTCTCCCCGGCGTCGACGAAACCCGCCAGCGCCGAGTACATACCGTCGGGCCAGCCGGGCTGGCGTCCGAGCAGCATCCGTTCGCCGTCGTGTACGAGCATGATCGTAGCCGGATCGATGCGCGGAAAGTGACGATGCGGGTGCGTCGGGTTTTCGCAGACCTTCACGAGCCCGTCCGTTTCCCAGCGTAGGGGCGCGCCGCAATTCGAGCAGAACCGCGACGCCGCGGACCAGCGCGCGATCGCGAGGGCGCGCAGCACGCGCGCCCGCAGCTCTTGCGGCAGTCCGCCGAGCTCGAAGCGCGGATCGACGAAGGTGCCCGCACGGGCATCGGGCCCGAACGCTGCCAGCTGCGCTCCGGCCTCCTGCCGCGGATCGAGCTCGTGAAAGTCGCCGCCGCCGCTGGGCGGCTCGACGAGGAGCGGCAACCCGTTCGCCCGCACGAGCACGCGGTATCGCCAGAGCACCGGAGCGCAGCCCGCCATGCCTGGCTATCCCGTTCGCGCCGGCCGCGGTCCTGCGGGGCGGGGAATCCGGCCAAGATCGCATAAGCCACGAACCCCAAACCCCTCACGTCGAACGGAGCTTTGTTCATGGCTACACAAACGGCGGCCGAGCGCAGCGGCGCGATCACGTTTCAGGGCGGCCCGTTGACCTTGATCGGAACCGAAGTGCGCGCCGGCGACCCGGCGCCGGAGTTCGTGCTGACCACGCAGGATCTGCAGCCGTTCACGCTCGAGGACGCGACGGCCGGCGGTACGCGCGCCGCGCTCCTGGTCGTCGTACCGTCGCTCGACACGCAAGTCTGCTCGATCGAGACGCAGACGTTTCATCGCCGGCTCGCCGAATTGCCGGCCGGCACGGCGGCGTACGTCGTCAGCAGAGACCTGCCGTTCGCGCAACAGCGCTGGGCGGCGGCCAACGAAGCGACGGGACTGAACTACCTGTCCGACTATCGCGAACGCCATTTCGGACCGGCCTACGGCGTGGCGATCAAAGAGCTCGAGCTGCTCGCGCGAGCGGTGTTCGTGATCGGACCCGATCGCAAGATCGCGTACGTGGAAGTCGTGAAGGAAGTCACCGACGAGCCCGACTACGACGCCGTCTTCAAGGCGCTCGGCGCGCTGTAGCACCGATCCGGCGCACGACGCTGCATCCCGAGCGTCCCGTCGCCCGCTTCTCGGGCGACGGCCGCTTCGGCCTGGAAGCGTCGTCGGGAACGCGCTAGCCGAGATAGCGCGAAATCAGGTAACCGGCGAGCCGCTCCATCTCGCCCCACGCGAAGAACGGCGGTCCGCCCGCGCCGTCCGGGACGTCGCCGACCACGGCGACGATCGGGGGTTCGGGGGCCCCGCGATCGCCGGACACGCCCGCCCGCGTAACCAGGATCTTCGGTAAGGCCGAATGGGCGTAGCCTTCGACGAGCGCGAAATCGGCGCCGCGCAGCGCGGCGAAGGCATCTTCGAGCGTCGGCTCGGCGAGCGCGCGCCGCTCGACGTAGCCGAGCGCGCCGGTCAAGAGCGTCACCGTCGCGCCGGCGGCCGCCGTTCGACCGGTGTCCTTGGCGGGGTCGTCGAGCGCGACCATATGTCCGTGCCGTTTGACCGCGCCGACCCGGACGCCGAGCGCGGCGAACGCGGGGATCAAGCGTTCGACTAGCGTCGTCTTGCCCACGTTCTTCGGGCCGACGATCGCGACGGCCGCGCGCGGCGTCTGCGCCGGACCGGCCTCCGCGCCGTCGGCGAGCAGCCAGGTTTCCACGCTCAAGCCCGCGTCGAACGCGGCGCCCTGCGGCGGCAGCACGATCAGTGCGTCGGCATCGCTCGCGGACCGGATGGTCGAGGTGCCCTGATCGGCGAGCGGCGTTACCGTGTCTTCGGCGACGCGCGCCCAAACGAAGCGCGTTCTCCCCGCCCGCACGTCGAGCCGCCGCGTCAGGCGGGCCCAAACGCGCGGACGCTCGACGCGCGCGGCGCCCAGCATCGCCAGCAGCGCCGGACGAACGAAGACCTCGAACGCGACGCGGCATGCGCCGGGCGTGCCCGGCAGCGCGAAGACCGGAACGCCCCGCACGAAAGCCGCGCACGCCGGACCGCCCGGTGCGATCGGCGCCCCCTCGAACGCGAACCGGGCACCGAGCGACCGCAGCGCGGCCCGCAAGAAATCCCGCTCGCCGACCGAAAGCCCCCCGCACGTTACGACGGCGTCCGCGCCGAGCGCGCCTTCGAGGGCCGCGCGCACCAGCCGTTCGTCGTCGGGCACGATGCCGGTTCGTTGCGCGAGCGCGCCGAGTTCGTCGATCTCCGCGGCCAGCATGAAGGAGTTCGTATCGGCGACCCGACTGCCCGCCGGAGCCCGGCCGGGTTCGAGCAGTTCGTCGCCGCACGAAACGACCGCGACGCGCGCGCGGCGCGCGACGGGTACCTCGGCCCAGCCCAGGGCCGCCAGTACGGCCAGCTGGGCGCCGCGCAGACGCGTTCCCGCGGCCAGGATCCGCTCGCCCGCGCGCATATCCTCGCCGCGACGGAAGACGTTCTTTCCGCACGGGATCGGCCGCGCGACGACCGCGCCGCCCTCTCGAAAGGCCACCAGCTCCACCGGAACCACCGTATCGCTGCCGGCCGGCAGCTGCGCACCGGTCGCGATGCGGACCGCCGCTCCTGCCGCGGGCGCCACGCCGGCATCGTCGCCGCAGTAGACGCTGCCGGTTAGCGCGAGGGTGACCGGGCGCTCGGGACACGCCGCGGCCACGTCGCCGGCGCGAATGGCGATGCCGTCCATCGCCGCGCGATCGAACGGCCAGTAATCCTGCTCGGCGACCGCGTCGCCGGCCAAGAAGCGCCCGTTCGCCAGAGCGAGCGGCACGCGTTCGAGGCCGACGCGGGGGACGGCCGCGAGCAACGCGTCCGCGAGGTCGAGCAAGCGGCTCACAGGTCGACCCCGTGGTCGTGCGCGTAATCGCGCAGCTGTTCGCTGATCGTCTGGCCGGGAGGCAGGTGCCAGCCGGGCAGCGGCATCGCGAGCGGGATGTTGCGGCGTGCGGTACCCGTGAAGGGATCCGCATCTGCCGCGAACCGGATGGGCCACGGCACGCCTTGCCGCTGGAACGTCCCGTCATCGAACTGCACGTTGCAATCGACGTAGTAGTAGTCCCAGCCGTCCTCCTTCCAGTTCTGGACCGGGTCGCACAGACCGTGCGCGCCGGAACCCATGGCCAGCGCCGAAAAGTCGTGCCCGTAGTGCTTCATGCTCGGCGTGGCGTCCGAATGCGGGACGCGCAGCGGATCGATGCCCTCCCGATCTTCGCGGATCGAGTCACCCAAGTCGCTCTGAATCTTCGCGATCTGGTCGCCGGTCAGGTGCGGAGGGCCCTTCTTCACCGCCGCCGGCGGGACGGGTTTGGCGGGCGCAACGTGCGTCTGCGGCAGCGTGAGGGGCGCGCGAGGCGCGACCTTAGCCAGCTCGTGAGGTCGCGGCAACGTTCGGACGAGCGGTCGCGCGGTCACGATCGGTTGCGGCACGGGCTTGCTCGGCGCGGCCGCGGGCCGGCGCACCGCGTGCGGTTTCGGCGGCGGCGGCTTCTTCTTTTCGAGTTCGATGCGCTCGGTCACGACCTCGGCCGGCTTCGGCAGCTGCGGCACGAGCGCCGAAAAGAATGGAAACAGGAGCGCGAACAGCAGGGCCCCGAGCAGGTGGACGATGGCCGAGGCGACGAACGCGACGCGCGTCCGCCGGTCGACGACGCCCTCGGGTTCCCCAGGGGCCTTACGTTCCTCCGACACGCTTCGGGCGCGCTACTTCGACATGGCCTCCACGTTCAAGCCGATCGTCACGTCGTTCGCGACGACGAGCGTGCCGCCGGGCGTCGTGCGGCCCCAGTTGAGGCCCCAGTCGCGACGGTCGATCGTTACGGCGGCGGAATAGCCGATATGGGTGCGCCCGCGCCCGTCGACGATCTTGCCCTCTTCTTTCGCGGCGAGCGTCACCGGTTTCGTCACCCCGTGGATGGTCAGATCGCCGTCGATCGTGAAGGCTGCCGGGGTGCCGGAGACCTTCTTCGCCGTGAACGCGATCGTCGGAAATTTGTCGGTATCCAGCCAATCGGTGCCGCGCAGGTCCTTATCGCGATCCGGATCCTGCGTCGAGACGCTCTTGGCGTCGAGCGTCGCCGCGACCGCCGTCGGCAGATCGTTCGCGCCGATCGAGATCGTTCCGGAGAGCAGCGGTATTTGACCGCGCACGTGCGAGATCGCCAGGTGCGTCACCGTGAATTCGGCTTGCGTGTGGTCGGGATCGAGCGCGTAGTCCGCTGCGAGCGCCGGGACACCGCAGGCCGCGACGAGCGTTACGAAGGCGAGCGCGGCGGTGGAAGCGACGGAACGAAACAACGACGATCCCTTTCTGAACGATGACGGTGCGGGCCGAAGGGCCCGCGTATCGAGAGTCGTGCCTTCGACGGCTGCCGATTTCATCCGTTCCGAAGCAAGCGCGCGACCGGAAGGCGCTCTTGCCGCTGGGTGTTGAGATGCGGGGCGCGAAGCGGTAGCGCCGATGAGGTTGCTAGCCCGCTTTCCCCGATTCCTCACCTCCACGGTGGAGGCCGGCCCGCAGCGCGCGCGCCCCGTGCTCGACGGTGCGGACGTCGTCGTCGCCAACCGCTGGAAGGTACCCGCGAATTGCGTCGCGATGGTCGGCCGGCCGGCGGTGTGGGTCGGACTCGACATCACGACGCCGCAGATCTCGCTCGGCTTCACGACCGTGCCGCCGATGCGCGTGCGTTCGGAGCAGGATTTCGGCGGCCACCTGTACCTGGCGGTGGCGGACGCCGACGCAGCGCAGGTCACGCTGGTCGAAGGAGGTCCGCTGCACCGGGGCGGCAGCGGGAACCTCGTGCCGTACGCATATCCCGAAGACGACTTCGCAAGGCGCGGGATCGTCGATTTCGATCCGGTCGTCGTCAAGCCGCCGCACGGTCTGAGCGCCGAGTTCTTCGCGGAGCTCGTGCGTTCGACGCAGCGGTCGTACGACGGCGACCAGCGGTACCGCGCCATCGAGATGCCGTTCCTGCGGGTGGGACGCGATTCGAATTCGTACGCGGTCGGCGTCCTGCTCGCGTGCGGCGTCGATCCCCGCGCCATTCCAAAACCTCAAAAAGAAACGCGCTGGGAATGGATCGGCTATCCGGGTGCCGAGGACCCCGTGCACCGCGCGAATTTCGGCGCGTATCTCGGCTCGCCGGCGCAGCTCGGCGAGGGCGTCATCGGGACCGCGTACCACAATGCCGACGGCAGCGTCCGGCTCGTGCTGGTCGGCGGCCCGCCGAACGGCAGCGCGCGGCTGCCCGACGGGACCGTCGTAACGCTGGACGAGCTCGGGCGCATCGCCTTCTCGCCCGGCGACGCTCGGGCGCACGGGCTGCCGAGCACGCATACCGAGCCGCCGGCGCAGATTCGCACCCGGCGCCGGTTTCCGAGCGACCCGCAGCCGCAAGGCGCGCAGATCACGCTCCTGGTCGATGGGCGCGCCGTCCCGCTGCTGCCCGGCAATCAGTACCGGGGGATCGTGGTCGCGCGCAACGACGCGCTCGGGCTCGCGACCCTGCGAACGGTCGGCGGCAACGACGTCGTCCTGCCGCTGGCCGAGCTGGGGGTGGAGTTGCGCGATCCCGAGCGCGTCGACGAGCTGATGCACGTCGGGACGGAGCTCACCGTCGGACTGCACAGCGACCGCCACCCGAAGATCGTGGTCCACGGCCGAGGGTGGCTCGGCGACGTGCTACGCCGTCACCGGCTGCACGCGCCGCGTGCGGTCAACGTGGCCGGCTCGCTGACGGCGTTCGGCATCGCCGCGGTGGCCGCCGCGGTGTGGTGGCGCCGGCACGCCGGCGGTTAGCGGGAGTTGGCGTTCGGATGAATCCCGGGCTTTCCGGAGACGTCGGCTTCGAGCCTACGCCGCGCGTGCTGGGCGCGGCGCTCGACGCCTTCGAGGAACTCGGCGACCGGAGCGGGGGCGCCGTCGACGCGCGCACGCGCCGCGCGGCGCTGGAAACGTACGCCGCGTTTGGCGCCGAGCGCCGCACGCGGCCGCCGCGCTGGCGCCACGATTACGCAACGACGGCGTTCGAGGGCCTGTTCTGGTCGACCGGCCGAATGTGCGTGCCGGCCTCAACGCTGCGCCGGCCGGCCGCCCCGGCCGCGGACGGCGCACCGGCACTGGCGCTCGACAACGCCGGCGGGCTCGTGCACCTGGGCAGCGCGTTCCTCGAGGCGCGGGAGAGCCGGGTCGATCCGCGGGTGACGCTGATGCCGCTGGCCGACGCGAAGCGCGTGTGGCCCGAACGCGTGCGCGCGCTCCAAGGGCGCATCGTGGCACCCGCCGCCGACCGCTTCACGGCACTCGCGACGGCCTTCCAGAACTGCGGCGCGTACGTCGAGATCCCGGCGCATCTGCAGCTCGACGCACCCCTGCAGATCGTGTGGTCCGCGCGCCCCGGCGAGCCGCAAGCGGTCTTCTCGCAAACGCTCGTGCGCGTCGGGGCGAACGCACGCGCGACCGTGTTCGAGCGCCATTTGGGGTCGAGCGAATCGTTCGTCGACGGGATCGTGGAAATCGACATCGCGCCCGGCGCGCGGCTCGACTACGTGGTCGTACAAGAAGCCGACGACGGCGCGCGCCTGTTCTTCAGCCGGGCCGCCCGTTGCGCGGCGGACTCGGCCATCGGCTGGCACGTCGCGGACCTGGGCGGCGCGCTCGTGCGCGAGCGCACGATCGCTCACCTCGACGGCGAACGCGCCGGCGCCGAGTTGAACGCTTTCTTCTTCGCGCGCGGCTTCGGGCACGTCGACTCCCACGCGCTGCTCGAGCACGGTGCGCCGCACACTCGCTCGCAAACGGTCGCGCGCAACGCGGCGAGCGGCCGCGGGCAGGGTCGCTTCGATGGAATCGTGCGGATCGCGCGTAACGCGCACGCCGCCGACGCGTCGATGCGCGACGACGCCCTGGTGCTCTCGCGCGACGCCTACTTCGATTCAACGCCGTCGCTCGAAATTGCCGCGGGGGACGTCAGGGCCTATCACGCCGCGACCGTCGGCTCGCTCGACGAAGACCAGCTCTTTTACGTGCAGACCCGCGGCATCGCCCGCGACCGCGCCGAACGGATGGTCGCGCTTGCTTTTTTCGAGCCTGCGATCGCTCGCTTTCCCGGCGAAGCGCTACGCGACGAACTGCGCACCGCGCTCGACCGGCATCTCGACGAGTTGCCCGGCACGTTCGCCTAAGGTCGTCGGCGGCGAACAGGCGGTAACGCAGGGTACATGTAAGCTGCACGCGCACGCGACCGTTTGAGGAGGGCACACGTCATGCAAGTCAATCCGTACCTGCATTTCGCCGGAGACTGCGAACAGGCGATCAATTTCTACGCGGCGGCGTTGAACGGCACGGTCGAGGCGATCCGCCGTTACGGCGGCTCGCCGCTCGAAGCGCAAGTCGGCGAAGCGTACAAAGATAAGGTGATGCACGCCTCGCTGACCGCAGGCGACGTCCGGCTGATGGCATCCGACAGCATGCCCGGCACCCCGCCCGCCGGACCAGGCACCAAGGTCGCGCTGTCGCTCTACACCGCCGACGCCGCCGAAGCCGCGCGCACGTTCGACGCGCTGGCCGCAGGCGGCGTCGTCTCGATGCCGCTCCAGGAAGTCTTCTGGGGCGGCCGGTTCGGTATGCTGACCGACCGCTTCGGCATCCGCTGGCTGATGAGCACCGACTGACCGGCGGCAGGCTCGCCGCCGGCCCGTCGAGGCCTACAGGTCCTCGGGGTTGATCCCCTTGGGCTTGTACTGGGTGCTCTTGGGGGGAGCCACGACCGCGACGTCGCCTTCGTAATCTCCCTCGTAGTGCACCGTTTGCTCGAGCGGCGGGCGGCGGTCCTGGAAACCGCTAACGAGCTTCGAACCCGGCAGCGGCGCCGGTTCGCTATCGAAGCCGTAATCGGCGGCATCCAGAATCGCACCGCGCGGGCGGCCCTCGTCGTCGAGATCCTGGCCTTCCGGTTCGATCGTGATATTGCGATAGCGCGACATTCCGGTTCCCGCCGGGATCAGCTTGCCGATGATGACGTTTTCCTTGAGGCCGAGCAGCGGGTCGTGCTTGCCCTTGATCGCCGCGTCGGTCAGGACGCGGGTCGTCTCTTGGAACGACGCGGCCGATAGGAACGACTCGGTTGCGAGCGATGCCTTCGTGACGCCCAGCAGCACGGGCTTGCCCTCGGCCTGCCTCTTGCCGTCTTCTTTCATCCGCGCGTTCTCCTCGTCGAACACGTTGGACTCGATCAGCTGGCCCGGCAGCATGCGCGTGTCGCCGCCGTCGACGATCTTGCGCTTGCGCAGCATCGAGCGGACGACCGTTTCGATGTGCTTGTCGTTGATGTCGACGCCCTGGGAACGGTAGACCTTCTGCACTTCCTGCACGAGGTATTGCTGCAGCGCGTTCTCGCCTTTGTACTCGAGGATCTCGTGGGGGTCGAGGCTGCCCTCGTTGAGCGGGTCGCCGGCCTCGACGCGCGTGCCGTCCTGTACGAACGAGCGCGTGTTGTAGGGAACGTCGAACTCGTGGGCCTCGCCCGCGTCGTCGGTGATGACCATGACGCGCTTGCCCTTCTCCTCCGTAATCCGGACCGTTCCCGCCACCGTCGAGATCGTCGCCTTGCCCTTGGGCTTGCGCGCCTCGAAGATCTCCTCGACGCGCGGCAGACCCGTGATGATGTCCTCGGTCGCGACGCCGCCTGTGTGGAACGTCCGCAGCGTCAGCTGGGTGCCCGGTTCGCCGATCGACTGCGCCGCGATGATGCCCACGGCCTCGCCGATATCGACTTTCTTGCCCGTCGCCAAATTGCGGCCGTAGCACATCGCGCACACGCCGATCTTCGCCTGGCACGTCAGCACGGAGCGGATCTTGACTTCCTTGATCCCGGCGTCGATGATCGCGCGCGCCTTTTCCTCGTCGATCTCCTCATCGCGCGCGACGAGCTTGCTCTTCGGTTTGGCGGGATCTTTGATGTCCTCGGCCGCACGGCGGCCGATGATCCGGTCGTAGATCGGTTCGATGATCTCCTTGCCCGCGCCGATGTCGTAGACGACGATACCGTTCGCGGTGCCGCAGTCGTCTTCGCGCACGATGACGTCCTGCGCGACGTCGACCAGCCGGCGCGTCAGATAGCCCGAGTCCGCCGTGCGCAGCGCGGTATCGGCGAGCCCTTTGCGCGCGCCGTGCGTCGAGATGAAGTACTCGAGAACCGTCAGCCCCTCTTTGAGCGACGCCTTGACCGGAATCTCCAAAATGCGGCCGGAGGGGTCGGACATCAGCCCGCGCATGCCGCCGAGCTGCTTGACCTGGTTGATCGAGCCGCGCGCGCCCGAAGTCGCCATCATGAAGACCGGGTTCAACGGGTTCTGCGCGGCTTGCATCGCGGCCGTCACGTCTTCCGACGCCTTCGACCACACCTGGATCGTCTTATTGTACTGCTCGTCCTGCGACATGAAGCCCTGATCGACGAAGTCGTGCAGTTTGTCGACCTCGTCCTGCGCGGTATCGAGAATCTTGAACTTCGCATCGGGGACGATGATATCGCTGATCGAAACCGTGGTTCCGGACTGCGTGGCGAAGCGGAAACCCAGCGTCTTGATCGCGTCGAGGAACGACGCGGTCTCCGCGTTCCCGTGGCGGCGGTAGCACTCGGTGATCAGCTTCTTGAGCGCCGACTTGTCCATGGTCTGGTTGCGGAACTTCTCGTTCCACGACTTCGGAAACGCTTCGTTGAAGATGACGCGCCCGACCGTCGTACGCACGATCTCGCGGCCGAGCCGCACTTTGATCCACTGCTGCAGGCCCACGTGCTTGTGCTCGTAGGCGATCACGGCCGCGTTCGCATCTTCGAAGGTCGGCAGCTTTTCGCCGTTCTGGTCCGTGTCTTCGCCGGCGACGTGAACGTGCGCTTCGCCGTTACCGTTCTTGCCGAGCGCGGCGAATGCGAGCTGGCCGATCGACGAGATCAGCGCGTCCTCGGGAATGTCCCCGCGCGCGGGGCCCTTGTACTCGTCTTTCTGGAACGTCAGGTAATAGAGCCCGAGGACCATGTCCTGGGTCGGAATCGAGACGGGCTGGCCGAACGACGGCTGCAAGATGTTGTTGCTGGAGAGCATCAGGATCCGCGCTTCGGCCTGCGCTCCGGCGCTGAGCGGAAGGTGGACTGCCATCTGGTCGCCGTCGAAGTCCGCGTTGTACGGCGTGCAAACGAGCGGGTGGAGATGGATCGCTTTGCCCTCGACCAGGACCGGCTCGAAGGCTTGGATACCGAGGCGGTGGAGCGTCGGGGCGCGGTTCAGCAGCACCGGGTGCTCGCGGATCACTTCGTCGAGGACGTCCCACACCTCGGGCCTGACGCGTTCGACCATTCGCTTCGCGCTCTTGATGTTGTGCGCTTGCCCGCGGTCGACGAGCTTCTTCATCACGAAGGGCTTGAAGAGCTCGAGCGCCATCTCTTTGGGCAGGCCGCACTGGTGGAGCTTGAGGTGGGGGCCGACGACGATGACCGAACGGCCCGAGTAGTCGACGCGCTTGCCCAGCAGGTTCTGCCGGAAGCGGCCCTGTTTGCCTTTCAGGATGTCGGAAAGCGATTTGAGCGGCCGGTTGTTCGGTCCCGTGACCGGCCGCCCGCGGCGCCCGTTATCGATCAACGCGTCGACCGCTTCCTGCAGCATGCGCTTCTCGTTCTTGATGATGATCTCGGGGGCCGAGAGTTCGAGGAGGCGCTTGAGGCGGTTGTTGCGGTTGATGACGCGGCGGTAGAGGTCGTTGAGATCGGACGTGGCAAAGCGGCCGCCGTCGAGCTGGACCATGGGGCGCAGCTCGGGCGCGATCACGGGCACCGCGGAGAGGATCATCCACTCCGGCTTGTTACCGCTATTGAGGAACGCTTCGACGACTTCCAAGCGCTTGATCGCTTTCACGCGCTTCTGGCCCGTCGTTTCTTTGAACTCTCTGCGGAGCTCTTCTTGGAGCTTGCGCAGGTTGAGGTCGCGGAGCAGCTCGCGAATCGCTTCGGCCCCCATGCCGGCCTTGAAGCCGTTGCCCCACTTCTCGCGCGCCTCGCGGTATTTCTGTTCGGTCAGGATCTCGCGCTTGGTCAGCGACGTGTTGCCCTGATCGATCACGATGTACGCCGCGAAATAGATGACTTTCTCGAGCTGGCGCGGCGACATGTCGAGCAGGATGCCGATGCGCGAGGGCACGCCCTTGAAATACCAGATATGGGTGACCGGCGTCGCGAGCTCGATGTGGCCCATCCGCTCGCGGCGAACCTTCGCCCGCGTGATCTCGACGCCGCACCGGTCGCAGATCATGCCCTTGAAGCGGATCCGCTTGTACTTGCCGCAGTGGCATTCCCAGTCTTTGGTCGGCCCGAAGATCTTCTCGCAGAACAAGCCGTCGCGCTCGGGCTTGAGCGTCCGGTAATTGATCGTTTCCGGCTTCTTTACTTCACCGAAAGACCACGCGCGAATCTGCTCGGGGCTGGCTAGCCCGATACGCATCGCATCGAAATTATTGACGTCGAGAAGATTCATGTCGTCCTCTGTGCCTCGGCTCGCGGCGGTGGGTCGGGAGGCGTGGCCCCCATGTGAACCGAAATCGGCGGGCTGCCCCGGCTACGGGGCAGGGGCAAAATGCAAACAGGGCTCGACGGTCGTCGCTCCCTGAATTTCCGGCTACTTTCCGCGGGGCATAGGCGACTAGTTTACCAGTTCGTGTCGATAATTGCAAGCACACCGGGCCGCGCGGCGGGGCGGAGAGCTCCGCGTGGTTGCAGGGCGGTCCTTCTGCTCCCTGCCGTCTTCGCCTTTGCCGCGGCCGCGGCGTGCGCTCCAGCGGGCGCCGGCGGGGCGCTCCACGCCTGGACCCGGCCCGAGGTCTTTCGCTACGGCGACCAGATCGAACCCGACTCGCTCAACCCGTACCTGAGCAACGCGCTGGCGGCCGGCCGGGTCGAGACGTTGATCTTCAGCGGGCTGCTGCGCTACGGCCCGCACGGAAAGCTGTTCCCCGACCTCGCGACGGCGGTCCCGTCGGTCGCGAACGGAGGCATCTCGCGCGACGGCACGGCGTACACGTACCACCTCGACCCGCGGGCCGTGTGGCACGACGGCGTGCCCGTCACGTCCGCGGACGTGGTCTTCACCTGGCACGCGATCGTCGACCCGAGGAACAACGTCACGTCGCGGGCCGGCTTCGACCGGATCGCAAACGTGATCGCCCTCGGCCCCCACACGGTGCGGATCGTCTACCGGGGTCCCTACGCGGGGGGACTGGGCGCGTTCGCGGGCGGCGCGCGCCACGCGATCCTACCGAAACACGCGCTCGACCGCGCCGACTTCAACACCGCCGACTTCAACCACGCACCGGTCGGGTCGGGACCCTACGCCTTCGTGCGCTGGAACCGCGGAAGCGATATCGAGCTGCACGCGTTTCCGCGCTACTATCGCGGCCCGGCGGCGATTCCGACCATCGACTACCGCATCCTACCCGACACCAACACCCTCTTCGAGGCGCTCCGGACCCACGATCTGGACGCCGCCGAAATCGAAGCCGGCTTCGTCACCCTCGCCAAGACCGTCGAGGGCCTCGGCGTCGTCACCGCGCCCACGCTGGCCTATCGTCATCTCGACTACAACACCGCCCGGCCGGGGCTGAACGAGCGCGACGTGCGGCTGGCGCTCTCGTACGCGATCGATCGCGACGCGATCTTCCGGAAGATCTACTTCGGAATCGGCTCGCGCAACCCGGGCGACCAGCTGGTTTCGTTCGGCTGGGGCGACCCGCGGCTGCGGCCCTATCCCCACGACCCCGCCCGGGCGGAAGCGATGCTCGACCGGGCGGGCTGGCGCCGCGGTCCAGACGGCGTCCGCGGCAAGGACGGACGGCGCCTGACGCTGACGATCCGAGCGATCGCCGGTCAAAAGCCGGCCGAAGCCACGGAGGTCGAACTGCAGTCGGACTGGGCCAGGATCGGCGTCGAACTCGTCGTGAAGAACTCGCCCGGCGCGACGCTGTTCGCGAACGGCACCGGACCGCTCGCCGCGGGTGCGTACGACGTTTCCTACTACGGCTACCAGCGCGAACCCGATCCCGACGACTCGGATACGATCGGCCCGGCATTCGTACCGCCGCGCGGCAGGAACTGGACCCGCTTTGCGGACCCGGAGATCGGCCGTCTGCAGTTGCGGGCGAGCCGCGCGCTCGATCCCGCGGAACGGCACCGGCTCTACGACCGGATTCAAGAGCTGTTGGTCGCGAACGACCCGTTCGACACGATCTACTGGGTGCCGTCGATCGTCGGATACAACGTCGACGTCCGCGGCCTGCAGCCGATTCCCGGTGCGACGATCTTCTGGAACGTTACCGAGTGGCGCTTCGCGACCCGCTAACCGGGGCGGCGTGGTGCGTCGACCACGCCAGTTCCCGCGGCCGCTCGTACAGCGCGAAACACAGGCCGAGCGTCGCGCTCAGCCCGATGACGAGCAACCGACGAACCAGCATCTCGTTCTGCATTTTCCTCTCCCATCGGTCCGGGGGAGAATACCCCGAGCCGGCCGGGTGCCGGAACCACTCAGGCCTTCCTTAAGACCTGCCGAAGGTCCCTTCCCGTTGCACCCCTCGCGCGATCGAGCGGACGGCGCCGCGGCCTGCAGCGGGTTCGCGCCCGCAAGTGCGCCGCCCCACAATTCGCAACCAATCTGCTGCGCCGGCGTCGCGAAATGCCGATAGCGAACGTGTGACAGATTGGTTCTCCAGCACGATGAACGCGCTCCGGCGCTCGCCGTCGGCAAGCGCGTTGTTGGTCGTCCTCGTCCTGCTCCTCGTGGAGTCCATACCGCTCGACGCACTGGTCTGGCAAGCCTCGACCACGCCGGCGCTCGTCGATCAGGCGCTCGCCATCGGCTTCGTCATCCTCGTACTCGGCGCCACACTCGCTTGGTACGCCATGGCCCGGCCGATCGAGGCCAGGCTGCGAGAAAACCGGCGGATGCTGAAATCACTCTTCATCGGCAATCCCGAGTCGATTGCCGTCTACGACTTGGAAGGGCGCATCGTGCGCGGGAACCGCGCCGCAGCCGCGCTGCTGAAACGTGCGCCCGAGGCTCTGATCGGGTCGCATCTCGATACCTACGTCGCGCCCGACCGCGCCGACGAGGCCCGCGCGGCGTTCGAGCGGGCCGCCCGCGGTGAGTCCGTTGCGTTCGACACCGTCTTCGTCGGGCCGCAAGAGGAGCGCGTCGACGTTCGCTTCACCCTCTCGCCGCACATTGTGGACGGCCGTATCGCCGGCGTCTTCGGCATGGCCTCGGACACGAGCGAGATACGGCGCGCGAGAGCGGCGCAGCAAGAGCAAGCGGACCGGATGTCCGAGATCCTCTCGATCGCCGATCCTTCCCGGTCCAATAGCTCGCGGGTTCGCGCAGGCTTATCCCTGTTGTGCCGGCGCCTGCAATTCGAGGAAGCGTTCGTCGCCGAAATCGAGGGCGAACGCGTCCGTCTGCTGGCGCAGGAAACGCCCAGTCCCAGCGTCGCGTGTCCCGTGCCGCTCGACGTTCTCCGCCAGGTGGTCTCCGCGGCGGAGATTCGGGAAATGGGCGACTTTCGCGCCTCGGTGCGCTCGTTCGCGGGAATCGCGCTGGCCATCGGCGGCGGCGCGACCGGCGTCCTGGGCCTGACATCGAGGTACGGCCGCCCCGAACTCGACCCGGCCGATCGCGATTTCTTGCGCGTCGTGTCGTCGCTGATCTCTTCGGCGCTCGAACGGGAGCGGCAAGACGAACGTTCAGGCCGGCTCGCATTCTTCGACGCGCTGACCGGATTACCGAATCGGCTGCTCGTCGTCGAACGGCTCAGCGATATTCTCGGTTCGTCGAAGTGGCGCGGCATGCACTTCGCCGTACACTACATCGATCTCGAGGGATTCAAAGAGATCAACGACGATTTCGGGCACGCGGTGGGCGATCGCATCCTGCGCCTCGCGGCTCGCCGGATACAGGACTCGATCTCATCGCTCGACTTGCTCGCGCGTTTGGGCGGCGACGAGTTCGCCGTCGTTCAGCCCCTGCCCGACGGCGACGCGCATGCCGACAAACTGGCGCGCCGTATCTTAGCGGCTGTCGCCCAGCCGTTTTCCGTGGAAGGAACGCCGCACCGGTTGGGCGTCAGCATCGGCATCAGCATTTCGTCCAACAGCGCTCCGGACGGCCTGTCGCTGCTCCAGCACGCCGACGAAGCGCTCTACCGCGCGAAGCACGAGGCGGAACACCGCCTCGCCTTCGCACCCGACCTCAAACAGGCCGCTTCTTGAGGTAGCTCAGTAGTCTTCGTCGGGACCGAGCGAACCCAGGCCTTCGTCTTCCTCTTCATCGGCTTCCAGCTCTTCGTCCTCGTCCTCGAGCACGTAGCCTTCGTCGATCTCTTCCTCTTCCGCCGGCGGCTCTTCTTCGAGCACGTCCGCATCGAGGACGTCGTCGCCGAGCCCGCCGATCCGCCCCAGACCCGTGTCGGAATCGAGTTCCCGGGAGGCCGGAATCACGCCGCGCGGTGAGGCCTGCGCGGCCGCGACTTCCTCGTCGCTCGCTTCGGCCTCTTCGTCTTCTTCGGCTTCGTCGCCCTCGACGGCCGTGACCCCCTCGGGCGAATCTTCCATGCCGATGCCCGCCGGAACCGCCGAGGCGGCCACGCGCTGGTGTTCCGCTTCGCGGGCGGCTTGCGCCGTTTGCGACAAACGCGGGTCCTCGTCGCCCACGAGCAGGCCGATGTCTTTGGCGGTTTCGGTCATGTCGTCGTCCTGGATCTTGATCTCGATCTCTTCGCGGTTCTCCGTCAGCACTTTGACGTCGAGGGCCAGCGACTGCAGTTCCTTGATCAAGACCTTGAACGACTCGGGAACGCCGGGCTCCATGACGTTTTCACCCTTGACGATCGCTTCGTACGTCTTCACGCGCCCGACGACGTCGTCGGATTTGACGGTCAGCAGTTCTTGCAGCGTGTAGGCGGCGCCGTAGGCTTCGAGCGCCCAGACTTCCATCTCACCGAAGCGCTGGCCGCCGAACTGCGCTTTACCGCCGAGGGGCTGCTGCGTGATCATCGAGTACGGACCGGTCGAACGGGCGTGGATCTTGTCGTCCACCAAGTGCGCGAGCTTGAGCATGTAGATCATGCCGACCGTGATCGGGCGGTTGAAGCGTTCGCCCGTGCGGCCGTCGCGCAGCCAGGTCTTACCGTCGGCCGGCAAACCCGCGTCCTGAAGCCATTCGGCGATGTCTTCGGCATGCGCGCCGTCGAAGACCGGCGTCGCGATCTGCAGGTCGAGCATCTTGGCCGCCCACCCGAGGTGGGTCTCCATGATCTGCCCGAGATTCATGCGCGAGGGCACGCCGAGCGGGTTGAGCACGATATCGACCGGCGAGCCGTCCTCCGTGTAGGGCATGTCTTCCTCGGGCAGCACCTTGGCGATGACGCCCTTGTTCCCGTGGCGGCCCGCCATCTTGTCGCCCTGCAGAATCTTGCGTTTCTGCGCGACGTAGACGCGCACGAGATGGCTCACGCCCGGCGAGAGTTCGTCGCCGTTGTCGCGCGAGAACATCTTGACGTCGATGATCTTGCCCTTTTCGCCGTGCGGCACTTTGAGCGACGTGTCGCGGACCTCGCGCGACTTCTCGCCGAAGATCGCACGCAGCAGGCGCTCTTCCGCCGTTAGCTCGGTTTCGCCCTTGGGCGTGACCTTACCGACCAGGATATCCTCGGGCCGGACCTCCGCACCGATGCGAATGATGCCGTTCTCGTCGAGATCCTTGAGCGCGTCCTCGCCCACGTTGGGAATGTCGCGCGTGATCTCTTCGGGCCCGAGCTTCGTATCGCGGGCTTCGCACTCGTATTCCTCGATGTGGATCGAGGTGAAGCGGTCGTCCTTGACCATCCGCTCGCTGATGAGGATCGCGTCCTCGTAGTTGTAGCCTTCCCAAGGCATGAACGCGACCAGCACGTTCTGCCCGAGCGCCATCTCGCCGAGTTCCGAGGAGGGGCCGTCGGCCAGGATCTGCCCGCGCACGACTCGCTCGCCGACCGTCACGATCGGCGTCTGGTTGATACACGTGCCCGCGTTCGAACGCGTGAACTTGAGCAGATCGTACGACTTCTCGAGCCCGGTCTCGTCGCTCCTGACGACGACGGCCTTCGCGTCGACTTGCGTGACCTCGCCGCCTTCGTCCGCCAGCACGCACCCGCCCGAATCCTTGGCGGCCCGGTATTCCATTCCGGTTCCGACGATCGGCGCTTGGGGGCGCAGCAGGGGAACGGCCTGGCGCTGCATGTTCGCGCCCATCAGCGCGCGATTGGCATCGTCGTGTTCGAGGAACGGGATGAGGGCCGTGGCCACCGACACGATCTGCTTCGGCGACACGTCCATCAACTGCACGCGCTCGGGCGGCTCCGTCACGTACTCCTCGGCGTACCGAGCGACGACTTGCTCGGCCGTGATCCGGCCCTCTTCATCGAGCGGCGTGTTGGCCTGCGCGATGATGTACTCGTCCTCGCGGTCGGCCGTGAGATAGCGCAGGTCGCGGCTGACGACACCGTCCGTGACGATGCGGTACGGCGTCTCGATGAAGCCGTACTTGTTGACGCGAGCGTACGTGGCGAGCGAGCCGATCAGACCGATGTTCGGGCCTTCCGGCGTTTCGATCGGACAGATGCGGCCGTAGTGCGAGTGGTGGACGTCGCGCACCTCGAAGCCGGCCCGTTCGCGCGAAAGACCGCCCGGCCCAAGCGCCGAAAGACGGCGCTTGTGCGTGAGCTCGGCCAGCGAATTGGTCTGGTCCATGAACTGCGAGAGCTGCGAGGAACCGAAGAACTCTTTGATCGCAGCCACGACCGGCCGGATGTTGATCAGCGCCTGAGGCGTGACCGTCTCGATGTCTTGCACGGTCATGCGCTCGCGCACGACGCGTTCGAGGCGCAACAGGCCGACGCGGAACTGGTTCTGCAGCAGCTCGCCGACCGAGCGGATGCGGCGGTTGCCCAAGTGGTCGATGTCGTCGACGTGGATCTGTTTGGTCGCGACTTTGATCAGCCGGCGAATGACGGCGATCATATCCTCGCGAACCAGGCACTTCTTGTCGATCGGCGGGATCGGCACGCCGGCGGCGATATACTCTTTTTCGAGCTTTCCGGAAAGCTTGTAACGGCCGACGCCCGCGAGGTCGTAGCGTTTCTCGTCGAAGAACAGCGATTCGAGCAGCTTTTCCGCGTTTTCCGCGTTCTCCGGTTCGCCCGGGCGCAGCTTCTTGTAGATCTCCTTTAGCGCGTCCTCGCGCGTCTTGATGTCCTTGTCCTTCTCCAAGCAGTTCTGGATCAGGGGCGAACCGTCGAACAGATCCAGGATCGCCTCGTCGGTTTCCCAGCTGAAGCCGAGGTCCGGCCGCGACAGCGCGCGCACGAAGGTCGTGACGTAGATCTTGCGGTTCTTGTCGATGCGGACGCCGACCGTCCCCTCGGTCTCGTCGTTCTTCGTGCCGTTGTCGGTCTCGAATTCGATCCAGGCCCCGCGATTGGGGATGATCGTCGCGTTGTAGGTCGGGCGGTTGTTCGTATCGACGTCCCGCAGGAAGTAGACGCCCGGCGAACGCACGAGCTGGCTCACGATAACGCGCTCCGCGCCGTTGATCATGAACGTGCCCTTATCGGTCATGAGCGGAAAATCGCCCATGAAGATCTCTTGGTCGGGGATACCCTTGATTTCGCCGGATTCGGCCGTGATCAGGCGGACGCGCACGCGCAGCGGCGCCGAATACGTCATGTCGCGCTCGCGGCACTCCTCGACGGAGTACTTCGGCTCCCCGAGCGAGTGGTCGCCGAACTCGAGAACGAGGTTACCGGTGAAATCCTTGATCGGCGAGATCGAGTCGAACGCTTCCTTCAGACCGTCGGTAATGAACCACTTAAAGGATGCCTTCTGCAGTTCGATCAGGTCGGGCAGGTCGAGAACGTCCGCGATCTTCGCGAAGGTATACCGCCGGCGCTTGGGGCCGGGGTCGGCGTAGCGCTCGACGGTGAAGGCCTCGGTCTCCGGCGCGAACACGGCCGGCGAGCGAGCAGGCTGGGCGGCGAGGGTGCCGTCTTCACCTTTCGTCGAGCGCTTCGAGCGGGTCGTCTTCCCGGCGGGCGCTTTGGCAGCGGCAGACTTGGGAAGTGTCGATTTCGCCATTAAATTCTTAGTCTCTCAATTTGAAGCGCGAGGCAAGGGAAAACGCACCCGAAGCGGTCTCCGGGCATAGACAGGGATTTTAGCACGCGGCTCGGCTCGCGTCAAGGGGAACGCCGAAACCCCGCGGCCACTATGACCGCGGGGCTTCCGAGACGCCGCCGGTCAGGTTACCGGTAGGACGACCGCGACTGGAAGCAGTCGCGGCAATAGACGGGCTTGTCGCCCCGCGGCTGGAACGGCACCTCGGCCGTCTGCCCGCACTGGCTGCAGGTCGTCTGGAACATCTCGCGGCCGCCGCCACGGGAGGCTCCGCCGCCGCCGCCGCCGGCATAGCTTCCGCCGCCGCCGCCGCCGGCCCCGCGCTGCGCTTTACGCGCCGCGCGGCATTCCGGGCAGCGATTCGGCTTGTTCTGAAAGCCTTTGCTCGCGAAGAACTGCTGCTCTCCGGAACTGAAAATGAACTGGCTGTTGCAATCCACGCAGCTCAGGGTTTCATCGGTGTACACGTTAGGGTCTTCTCCTGGCGTCAGTTGTGATTCGGCCCCGCTGAGTACCTGATGGAGAGCTACGTTCTGTGCTAACTACCGGACCGCGATGGTTTCGAGCCGGGCGGCGTGACGCCATAAGTACCCGACCGGCTACGCGGACTATAACACACTACGACCTAAGTTGGATGTACTTGGTTCGAAAAATTCCGAGGCCCCGTTCGGCGCCCGAAAACGGCCCTGCCGTCGACTTACAAGGCGCTCAATTCGAGGCTCATCGGTTGGTGGAGAATGCCTGCATCCCAGAGCGGGGCGCCGTCGTCGCAGAAGCCGGCTTTGGCGTAAAATCCCCACGCCTGCGTCTGCGCGTGAAGGCGGGCCCGCCGGAAACCGCGCCGGCGCGCTTCCGCGAGCAACGCCGCGAGGAGGGCCCGGCCGGCGCCGCCGCCGCGAGCGCGAGCGTCGACGGCCATGCGGCCGATTTGGACGGTGCCCGGTTCCGTGACGTAGTACCGGGCGGCGCCGAGCACCCCGCGGCCGTCGCGTACCAGCGCGTGCAACGCTTCGGCGTCGCTGCGATCGTGAGCGTCGACCTCCTCCTCGAGCGGAACGCCTTGCTCCTCGACGAACACACGCGTCCGGACCGCGAGCGCTTCACGCATGCGTTCCGCATCGCTTATGTCGAAAAGCTCAACGGTCACGGTAGCCTGCGCCCTGTGCGTCGGCAGCGCGCGCGAACTCTATCTCGGCGCCGCGCTCGAGGCGATCTCGGGCGCGGTCGACGTGCTGACCGTCAACGACAACTCGGGTCTGGCCCACAGCGAGAACGTCGCCGTGCTCGAAGCCAGCGCCTTTGCGGCGCGGGGCGCGCTGCACGTCGAACGCCACCCGTTCGTCGACTTCGCCGACATGCGCAACCGGGCGTTCGCGCAGCTCAAGGCGCTCGACCGCCCCCCCGACTGGGTGCTCTTCCTCGATGCCGACGAAATCCACGGCGAGCAAGTGCGCTACGTGGCTCGCGAAATCTTGCCCCGGCTGGGACCGGCGGTCGGAAACGTCGACGCGTACACCTACCATTTTTTCGGGACCTATCGCTGGATCACCGACGTCGCGCGGCGTTTCGTCTTTTACCGGTACGCTCCCGGACTGCACTGGGTCAATGCCGTGCACGAGAAGATCGCCGGACATAGGGGCCAAGCGCTCGTCTTGCCGTACGTCTACCATCATTACGGCAACGTGGTGCCGCCGGCCATGCTGGCGCGCAAGCACGGACAGTACTTCGAGCTGGGGAATCCCGTGCCGCGCCCGCCGAGCGAAGCCGAAGCGACGCTCGACGTCTACCTCGCGAAAGCCGCCGGCGTCCGCCCGTACCGGGGAGTTCACCCGGCCGCCGCTCGGCCGACGCTGGCCCGGCTGGAACGCGAATTCGCACTCGAATTCGCCGCGCTCGAGGCGGGTTTTCGCACGCGCCGCGGGGTGCGCGAGCGAACCGCCGCGGGGCTGCGGGAAGCCGTGGAGGGCCTGCGCGTGGGCTTGCGCCGGCTCGAGCATCCCCTGCTCTACCGAGGTCCCGGCGCCGCGCGGTAGCGAACCGCCCCGCTGGAGGACGGCCGCTGCGCCGCGCGAAACCGGCGCGCGTGGGCCCTTGCGCGCGCGTTCCTTCTCATATAGGAAGACCGGCAGCGCTCGTCTTCGTTCTGGCGGTGACTGCCGCCGGACAGGCGGCGCCGGTTTCCGCGCGTCACGCTCCGGTGGCGGCGGCGCATCCTCAGGCGCTTGCCGCCCCCCTGCCCCCGCGCCAACTACCTGTCCGCGAGTCGCCCGGCGCGGCGCGCGTGCCCGTTCCGCAGAAGAGCGAGGCGCCGCCCGATCTGAACAACCCGCTCAAGCGCCACCGCATGGCCATGCCGGGAGGCGACGCTTCGGGTTTCGACTACGCCTTCTGAGCGGGTCCATCTCGTCAGCGGGATCCTCGAACGCCCCGCCGGCTTCTTGCTGGTCGCGTCGCGCTATCCGAATCACCCCCGGCCGCTTTGGAATCTGCCCGGCGGGCGGCAACGCGAGGGTGAGTTACTCGGGGCCGCGCTGGTACGCGAATTCTACGAAGAGACCGGCCTCGCGATCGTCGTCGGGGAGCTGCGGTACGTTAGCGAATCCTACGACCTCGCCACGGCCACGCACTTTCTGAACGCGGCGTTCAGCGTCGCCTGCACGGGCGATCCCATCGTGACCGGCCTGGACGCGCACGTCGTCGATTTCGCCTGGGTGCCGTACGACGAGCTGGCCCGGCGGCTCGCGGTCGCGATCGTGCGGGAGCCGCTGCTGGCGCATCTGGCCGATCCGCGCAAGCGCTATTTCGGGTTTCCGGACTCGGGCATCACGATCGAGTTCGCCGACGCGCCGTGAGGCGGTGGGCGATAACGGTCGTTACCGTCTAACCGCTGGAGCGGTGTTTTTCTTTCACCGCGACTGCCGCCTCGCGGGCGAGCGTCTTCCAGCGCGCGCGCGTCAGCTCGAAAATGACGATATCGACCGGGCGTCCGCGCACGATGGCGCCGTTGCGCTGCACGCGCATCTCGTCGAAGCCGACGCGCGCCAGCAGGCGCCGCGAACCGAGATTCGCCGGCACGCAACACGCCTCGACCGTACGCAGATCGCTTTGCTCGAACGCGAAGGTCACGACCGCCCGCGCGGCTTCCGTGGCGTAACCGGCGGAGCGATACGCCGCGAGGACGCTGTAGGCCAGCTCGGCGGTACCGCGGGCGTGGTCGCCGACGCGTAGCGAGACCCATCCGATCGCTTGCGGGCTCTCCCCGAGGACCATGAGCCACTCGAACCGGCCGATCGTCAGGGAGTCGAACTGCTTCGGGCGGGCCGCGACGCGCCGTTCGAATTCCTCGCGCGTATAGCGGGGCACGTCCTGGAATTCGCGCAGGTGGGCGCTCTGCATGATACGCCACAGCGCCGCGGCATTCTGCGTCGTGACGGGCTCCAGGATCAAGCGCTCCGATCGCAAGCGCTTCACGGCACCAGTTCCGCGTCGGAAAAGCCCGTCGCCGCGGCCCCGCCCACCCCGCCGAGAAACCGCACGCGGTCGCCCGGACGCGCCAAGAGCGCCGCCGGAGCGTCGCGGGTGTCGACCGCGTACACCCGGCGCGAACCCCGCAACGTCAGATACGTCGTGCCGTTCGAGGCCGCGGCCACGCGGTCGATCGTTCCCGAAACCGTCCGTTCGCCGGCCTCCGCGGCGACCGGGACGTTCCCGATTCCGAGGAAGGCCGCATATTGGGCGAACGCGTCGCTCTGCGGCGACGGGCTGGAACTGGTACCGACCACGACGTGACCGTTCTTCGCCTGAACCAGCGCCACCGTCTGATACTTACCCGTTTCCGCGACCAGCGGAACGACCCACGTGTTCTGGCCGAACGCATTATAGAGGAGCGGCTGCGTCGGATAGAGCTTGCCCTGACGCACCACGGGATTGGAGGCGACGGCATCTTCGGCACCGCGCGAGTTGAATTCGCCGCCGGACGACGTGTAGTACACGATCTCGCCCGACACGGTGTCCATATATGTGAAGCCCGTCATCGACTGGTCGCCGGCCGGCGACGTGTGATCGACGAACCAGACGAAGCGCGGCCCGGCCAAGAGCCCGAAGACCTCCGGCCGCGCCGGGACGTGTACGTCGCGTTTCACGAGCAGATAATTCCAAAGTCCGTGCACGAACTCGCCGAACCATTCGTTGTAGGCTAGCGCCAGGTCGGCCGGGTAGACGCGGCTGACCCACGGCGGCAAGGACCCGAAGCCGGCACGCGGTATCCGGCGCATGGCGCCCGTGACCGGATCGACCAGCACGACGGCGGTCACGATCGTGCCGCTCCACCCGATCGTGGGCCGCCCGAGCGTGCAGATGTACTGCGGGTCGCCCGCGTCGTCGAGCTGTAAGGTCGTCTCCAGAATTTGTTCGGTACCGTATCGCATGTACACGTGGCGGTAGAGGTTATCGTTGAGGAGGGCCGACGGTATGTAGCGCAGCGCCCCGCGCCGCCGCAGCTCAGGCTGGGCGTCGGGATCTTCCGCGCTCACGACGATCACGCCCGGACTCGTGCGGCGCGCCAGCCATTGCACGAAGCCCTGGAACTCGAGCGGCGCGACCCACACGAGCCTGCCGCCGGTGACCTGAACGTCGAACTCGCCGACCTGGTAGTACGCTCCGAGTTGGCCGACCACTTTGTTCCCGGCGAAGATCGCGGCTTCTTGGGGCACCACGCGCACGTGCTTGAGATCGGCCGACGGCGGCAACGAACTCGAGAACGTGACGTGCGCGACGTCGCGCAATCCGCTCGCATCGACCCAGGGCGCGGCCGCGAGCGCGGCCGCGAAGCCGCCGACCGCGAGCAGCGCGATCAGGTACGGCACGACCGGCGTGCGCCGGATCGAGACCACCCGCCGCGAAGCGACCAGCGTCCGCGCGGCGAGCAGCAAGCCGTACGCCGCATTGGGCACGAGCGGCAGCAGCAGCAAGGTGATCGCCTGCGGAAACACGAGCGGCGGCATCTCGACGTACGCGTACGCGAGCAGAAGCGGCACGCCGACCGCCAAGCGGAGCCGCTGCCCGCGCCACCAATTCGGCCCGAAGTCGAGGTTGATGAGGCCGAGCGACATGAAGAGCGCGGCGAGCAAGACGATCACGGAACGAGCTCTTCGCGCGGCCTTGCGATGCTCCGCCGCCGTCGCGATGAAACGGGGCGATGGATTCTCTGGCGTCGGCGTTCGCCCGGCAGGCCCCGAGCGAGGTCACCTTCGGCGCGACCGTACTGTCGGCGCCGCATTTCTTCTACGGTACGAACACGCGCGCGGTCCACGAGGCCTTCCGGGTCCGTAGCGACGACGGCCACGCGCTCGAGATCGTCGACAACGTCAAACTCGCGCCTCGCATTCCGGTCGCCGTAGGCGACCACATCGACGTGCGCGGCGAACTCGTGCCCGTGACGTCGCACGGCCCCCTCGTGCACTGGACGCACGCCGACCCGGCCCACCTTCACCCGGACGGCTATATCGACCTCAACGGCCGGCGCTACGCGTGACCGCCGCCGCATCGTCGGCGCCGGCGTCCGCGATCAGCTGCGGAATCGTGACGAAACGGTAACCGCGCGCCCGCAGCGCTTCGACGATCTCGCGGGTCGCGCCCACGTCCTGAGCGCGATCGCAATCGCGCGCGGTGGTTCGGGAGTCCCGGCCGCAGAGCAGGCCGCGGTTGCCGTCGTGCAGGACGATGATGCTGCCGTCCACGACGTTGTCGATCACCCGTCGCGCGATCGTCGCGTCGCCGGGCTGCTCCCAGTCCTTGGGCAGCGGAACGCTCCACATCACGATGCGATAGCCCAGCCGGTGCGCCTCGGCCACGACCGCGAAATCGCGCAGACCGAACGGCGGCCGCATCAGGTGCGTGTGGATGCCGGTCGCGCGCGCGATGGCGGCGTCGGTCTTCAGAAGCTCGGCGCGCATCGCGGCGCGCGACTCGACGATCATGTGCGGATGGTCCCAGGTGTGGTTCCCCAACGCGTTGCCGTCGCGCACGATGCGGCGCAGCGTCGCCGGATACGCCTCGGCGGCGCGGCCGACGACGAAGAAGGTCGCATGCGCGTGCTCGGCCCGCAAAACGTCCAGGATTCGCTCGGTGTACGGCGGGTTGGGCCCGTCGTCGAAGGTCAGCGCGACCTCGCGCTCCGTCGGCGCTCCGCGTACGAGGGTCTTGCCGAAGAGCTGGTTGCCCGGCGCCTCGAGCGTTTCGTACCCGGCATACGTCGCGGCGGCAACGGCCACGGCCAGCACCGCCATCCAAAGAAGGTTCACCCTTGCGGCCGCGCCCCGAGCCGGTTCTGCGCCGCCGCCACTTTACTGCGAAACGAGCGGGGACCGAACGTACGGAAGTCGTCGACGAGCTTCTGATAACGCGGCTCGACGAGCACGGTGCTCGACATGGTCAACAGGTTCGGAATCGGTTTGTGCTTGTCCAGCTTTATATGAAATTGGTGGCCGCCCGTCGTCGCCCAATAGTGCGGGTCGGTGAAGGTGAAGCGGTACGAGCCGTGCTTGCCGGCCACCAGCTGATAGACCGAGATCGTATACCTGGCGGTCGTGTCGCCGCGCGGCGGTTTGGAGGGCAAATCCCAGATCCCGTCCTGCACCGCCTGGCCGAAGAGGTACGCGACGTTGCTTCCTTCCTCGATCGTCTTGCGCGGCCGCTCCGCGATCGTGATCTGCACGCCGTTGCGACCGAGGCCGCGGTAGACGGCACTCGAAACGCCGTCGGCGTCGTGCATCGAGTAGTCCTCCTCGAGCAGCGGCCCGCGCTCGTAGCTGACCACCATGCGCAGCGCGATATCGGACTTCGACGCGAGCACGTTCCGGGTCGCCGCGTAGCGCGGGAAGACCGAACGCTCGAAAAACGCGTACGCGCCCGCCAGACCGATCAGCGTCACGATGAAAATCAAAGCCGGGACGGGGTTGCGGCGCATCAGCGTAGCGGCCTCAGACGCCGTCCCGGGCCCGCGCCGCCGCGTCGAGCACTTGGTTGACCACCGCGTCCGCGGCCGCGTTCTCTTTGCGCCGTACGTGCCTGATGTCGACGCTCCGGAAGCCCCGTAGCAGCGACTTCGCGCGCGCCGCGAGCGGAACGAGATCCGCATGTTTGACCCGGTAGACGCCGGTCAGCTGGCGCACGACCAGTTCGCTGTCCATGCGGACCGCCAGTTCGTCGACGCCGAGTTCGAGCGCCTTGGCAAGCCCGGCCAGCAGCGCCTTCCATTCGGCCACGTTGTTCGTGGCCACGCCGAGGTACTCACCGACTTCGGCGAGCGCCGTCCCGTCGTCGGCGAACAGCACGGCGCCGCTTGCCGCCGGCCCCGGGTTGCCGCGCGAGCCGCCGTCGGCAAAGAGCGTGGCCCTCATCGGCGCCCGTTTTCCCGGATTCGAATCGACTCGCACACGACGACCTCACTTCTACGGGGGGGCACGGCCCCCCGTAGAAGCGAGCCCGGCCCTAGGGGTTGGAGGGCGTCTGCGGGTTTCCGGCCCACCGCGCGATCGTCGGATCGAGCAGGTGGATCAGCGCCTGAACGCTCGGCGTGCCGAGCCCGTAGACGAGGTTGTAGCCCCTCGAGCCCGCCTTCACCGTATACGCGGGCACGCCGTCCGAGCCCGCGAAGCCCGTGTGAAAGACCTGCGGGTCCAGGACCTTGGCCGCGTACAGCAGCTCGTTGACGTTGGCCAAGCGCGTCTTCGTGATCGATTCGATCGTTGCGAGCAGGCCCGCGAACTCGGGAGAACTCAGGCTCGTGCCGATGACGCCGCCGAGCTGCCCGTTGAAGACCGCGACGTCGTAGCTGTCGGTCGGATTGCAGTCGCTCGCGGAGCTGAACGGGCACCCGCCCATGTGCATCGAGATATCGGGCACGGCGCGGCGAGGGTAAGGCACGTACTGCTGGTAACCGGGTTTGCCGAAGACGCTGCTGACGCCGCCGCCCGAGCCCCAGTACTGGTGCGAGACGAAGTTCCCCGTTCCGTACGGATCGGAAGGCGGGAAGGGCGCGGGGTCGGCCAGCGAGTTTTCCGTCACGTATTTCGATTCCAGCGAGCCTTTCACGTAGGACGTCCGCAAGCTGGTCGTTCCGCCCACGGAGGTGGCGTTCGCGTCCGAGAAACCGCTGATCGAGGGCACGGCCTTGTAGGTCACGCCCGCCCCCGCGTTCGTGAAGTACGCCGCGGGCGGGCACACGTTGCCGCCGTCGTCGCCCGACGAAAACAAGAACGTGATACCCTCGGAATTGCCCTGCAGGAACACCTGGTGATAGGCGCCCAGGATGGCGGTGTAGCTCTGGCCGCCGTTATATGCCGGAGTGTAGGCCAATTCGCAGTTGCCGTACGACGTCGTCACGATGTCCTCGACGCCGTCCTCGGCGATCGTTGCGTACGTATCGAGGAAGCTCTCGTTCGACACGACGCTGGCCGCATAGAGGTCGATCGTCGCGCCGGGCGCGCTGCCCCCGGCTTGCTGCACGTCGACGTCGGCTTCGAGCGACGTATCGCTGCTCGGGTCGAACGGGGTCGAGCCGGGGTACAGGAAGTGGCGGATGGTCGGGACGGCGGTTCCCGGGAGAATCCCGAGCTTCTCGTGCCTGAAGTACGTCTTCGCATCCGAATCGCTCGAATCGGAGTATCCGACGATCGCGACGTGCGTGCCCTTACCGTTGGCGACCAGATACGACGGATACGTGTAGGCCTGCTTGAGGTCGTCGAACCAGTAACCGCCGTACGGGCCGTAGCGGTTCGCCGGGCGTTCGACCGCGCGCAACTGCGGCACGGGCCGCGGAATCCCCGCTAACCCGGCCACGATCGCGTGGCGGAAGGTGAGAGCGGGCGGCAGCTCGAGCGCTCCGGCCGCCGTCAACCGGCCGTGCGTGCCGGTACCGACGGCGACGAGCCGCGTGCCGAAGCTCCGCTCGATCGTGGCGGCGGGCGCGCTCGCGCGGATCAGTTGCGTGCCGATCCTCCCTAGCGTGAAGCCGTCGCGCGCGAGTTCGGCCGCCACGGCGGAGACGTCGCTCGGGCGCGGGCCGAAGGTCGCGGCAAACTGCGCCGGCGTCAGGAAACGATGGTACGCTTGCGTGCCGGGTCTCGATTGCAAGGACACCAGCCGTTCGAGCTCCGCTTGGTTGCGTAGCGGCAACTGCACGAGCACGTCGACGCGCTGGTTCGCCGGCACGCGCAGCGGCGGGGAAGCGTTCGCGCCGGCTCGCGCGCCACTTATAGTAACGATAACGGCGATCGCCCCTACGACGAGCGTCCGAGGTCGTAAGATCATGGGCTGGGCCTCTCTCGGTTCTTGAGTGGGGTCGAAGCCCATTCGCGCACGAGGGAAAGGCGGCCCTCTACTCGAGCGGCCGCCGCTCGCTGCTTTAGTAGAACATCGTTACGAAATAGTTGCCGGGAAGCGCGGTCGTCTGGGTCGACTGCGTGATCCCGATCGTGTGGTTCGCGAGGCTGCAGACGTGCAGTTGCGCGAAGACGACCGGCGGGGCGCCGCCCCAGAGGGTCGCGATGACCGGGCCGAAGAGCGAGTTCGAGCCTTTCGCCGATGCGTCGCTATTTGCTCCGAGCCACGTCATCTGGTTCGACTTCATATCCTGGTTGACGATGGCGTTGAGGAGTTCGCTCGGCGTCTGCGTTCCCCCGTTCAACAGACTTTCGCTAACCATCACGTGTACCGGCCACGCAACGGCGGGCAGCTGGAAACAGGTCGTGCCGCCGGGTCTCACGACGAAATGGAGGTTGCGTTCTGCGGCCGAGACGGCGCCGTGCGAAGACCCGAAGGCCCCGAGTCCGAGGGCCAGGGCGAGAATCGTGCGCTTCATGAGATTGCTCCTTGGCGTAGCGTGCTGTCGTGCCCCGAAGGGCGACGCGTCCATCCTACGGGGAAGCGCCTTACAACCGCCTTACGTGCCCGAGCGAACGCGCGCCGCCAATTCCACGCGCGTCCGGACGCCGAGTTTCCGGTACACGGTGCCGATGTGCGTTTCCACGGTTCGTTCCCCGATCTCGAGTTCGCCGGCGATTTCCCGGCTCGTATAGCCGCGCGCCGCGAGGCCGGCGACCTCCGCCTCGCGCGCCGTCAGCTTCCGGCGGTCGCGCGCGGCCGCGCCGGGCGTCCCGTTCGCGGTCACCCGCGCCTGCGCGAGCCGCGCGCCGCACGCGGCGTAACGCGCGGCCGCCGCACGTACGTCGCCTGCCGCCTCGAACGCCGTCGCGCTCTCGAGCGGCATCCCCAGCGCGTCGAACGATGCGGCCGCGTCGCGCGCCAGTCGCGCCGCGCGTTCCGGTTCGCTCGCGAGCGCCAGTCGCGCGTCGAACAGCACGGCGTGCGCGGTTGCCGCGCGATTGACGCCGGCGCCCGCCGCAAGCGCGAGCAGCCGGCGCGCCTTGGCGACCGCCGCGTCGTCGCCGACCGCAGCCGCGACGTCGCACAGCAGATACGCATGGTTGGGCGCGCTGACGGCCGCCAAACCGCGCGCCGCCAGCTGCCGCGCGGTTTCGTCGCGGCCCGAGACCAAGGCCAGCCAGGACGCGGCGCCGCAGACGACCGCCGTCGTCTGCGATTCCCGCAATCGGAACGCAGCTTCGACGACCGCATCGGGGTCGAGCTCGGCCAGCTCCGGAACTTCGGCGAGCAGGCCGGAGAGCCGGATCGCCACCGCGTGCGCGAACACGACGTTCATCGGCACGGCGGACTCGCTCTCGACGACCTCCACGTAATGCCGCAACGCCGACGATAGATCCCCGCGATACAGCGCGACGAACGCGAGGCCCGAGGAGATCATCGCCTGGTGCCGGCGGAATCCGCGGCCGCGAGCGAGCTCGTTTGCGGCGCCGTACGATTCGGCCGCCCGCGGCAAGTCGCCGACCAGCAGCAAGGCGTCGCCGGCGTTGAGGCGCGCGAACAGCCGCAACTCGTCGCTGATGCCGGCCATGCCGAGCGCCCGGCCGTAGCATTCCGACGCATCGGCGTACGCGCCGAGTTGGCAGAACGCGTTCCCGCGCGCGTTATGGTAGCGGAAGCCGTCGCTGGGATCGCGCTCGCACGGCGCGGCTTCGATCGCATCGAGCACGGCGAGGGCCTCGCGCGCCCGGCCGAGGGTCGCGAGCATGCCCGCGAAGGTCGTTTCGGCCGTACAGTGGATCTGCGACGGCTCGAGCGTCAGCAACTCCGCGCGGACGGCGGCGACCGTCTCGAGGGCCCGGTCGACGTCGCCCGCCTCGTACAGCTGTCGTGCGACCCACAGCATCAGGCGTTGCGCCCGGCTGCGTTCCTGCAAGCGCGCGAGGACGTCCGCGCCTTCCTCGCACCAGCGCCGGGCCGCATCCATATCGCCGATCGAACACAGCGCGAATGCGAGTTTTTCGATCAGCCGCGCGCGCCGCGCCCCGGCTGCGAACCCGAGCGCGCGCTCGTAGGAGCGTGCGGCGTCGGCCGTCGCATACATGTCGGACGCGCGGTCGCCGGCGAGTTCGTTGGCATCCGTCGCACGCTCCCCGATGCCGGCCGCCCACCAATGGTACGCAGCCTCGCCGGCCCGCGCATCGCCTTCGGCGTCGAGCGCCGTCGCGATACGCTCGTGATAGAGGCGTACTTCAGCAGCTAACAACTCTCCGTACAGAACGTCGCGCGTGATCGCGTGCCTGAAACGAAAGATGCCGGCGCTCTCTTCGACGACCAGCCGGCGGCGCCGGGCGCCGCGCAGGACGGCGAGTATCTCGGGCTGCGGCAATTCACTCAAGCGCTGCAAGAGTTCCAGCTCGAACGAACGCCCGATCACGGCCGCGATGCCGAGCAGTTCGCGGCCGCGCTCGGCGAACGCGTTCAGCGCTTCGAGTACCGCATCGCGCATCGTGACTGGTGCGGACCCGTCGAGCGCCCCGCGCAGCAGCTCTTCGGCCAGCAGCGGCTTGCCTTCGGAGAGCTCGCCGATCGCCCGCAGCCGCGCGGGCTCGAGGCTCGAGCCGCTCGGAAGCGCCGAGCGCAGGAGCGCGAGAATGTCCTTGGCGGCGAGCGGCTCGAGCGCGAGCAGGGCGGCTCCGTCGCGAACGAGCGTGCCGGTCAGCGCCGGCCGTTCCAGCGCCACGGCCTCGCTGCGGCACGTCGCGATCAGCAGCACCGGTGCGTCTCGCAGACGCCGGATCAGATAACGGAGCAGGTCGAGCGAAGCCGCGTCGCTCCACTGCACGTCCTCCACGATCAACAGGACCGCACCCATGACGGCCGAGCGCAGCCGCAAACGGTCTTCCACGAGCTTGAAGCGCCGCTCGCGTTCGAGCTCGGCGCTGGCCACGCGCCCCGGCTCGATCCGCCGCAGCGCGCGCGCGATCTCTTCGCCGTTCTTATCGGCTGCGAACGCGTCCGCGAAGGCCTGATAGGGCGTGGCCAGATATTCGAGGCACGTCCCGTGGAGAACGAGGCACCGTTCGCGTTGCGCCGCCGCCGCACATTCGCGCGCCAACCGGCTCTTCCCGATGCCCGACTCGCCGGCGATCACGAACGCCGCGCCTCGCTGTTCCGACTTGGCCCGCCGGAACGCTTCGAGCAAGAGACCGAGTTCGGCACGCCGCCCGGCGAAGCGCCGGAAGACGGCCGGCTCGGCAGACATTAGGGCTTCGGCGCCGAGAAGGTCACGACGCACGGCGAATGCTGCTGATCGGGGACGCGGCCGCCGGCGCCCGGCGGCGGTACCGGTACCAGTACCCGTACGGTAAACGTGGGAGCGGTCGTCAAGGCCGTTCTAACCGGGAAAATCAGCTTGAAATCGGCGATGGTTCCGATCCTCCCCGGGGGCAGCGGCGTCGCGACCGTCTGGCCATCGTAGGTGACGGTCAGCTCCGTGCCGCTGGTGAATGCGGCACACTCGTCGAGCAACGTACCGGTTATGTCGATGCCGCCAATTTGCGGGACCGTGCTGAAATGCTCGACCAGCACGTAGGGCGTGGTCGCTCCGGACGCTGGTCCGGGCGAGGCGAGGGCGACGAGCGCCACGCAGGCGACCGATCGCGCGATCGAACCGATCATGATCTTGCGCTCCTTCCGGGGGTGGGAACGGCGCGGCAATCCGTAGGGTCGGGGAGTCTTCGAGCGCGCCTCCGTACATCCCCGGATGCCGGCCGGCGCGCGTTCCTCCTATCGTCGAGCCATGTCGAACGCATCGGAAAAGGCGATTTCCATCTCCATCCTGCGCGGGACCGCGCAGACTCCAGGCGGCTCCGTGGCGCTCACCCGGCGCGACCTCGAACTCGTCGTTCTCATGTCCGCCGACGGCCGCTGTGTCTCCTCACACCGCCTGGCGGACGCGCTCTGGCCCGACGCGGACCCCGCCGACGCCGAGAATAGCGCGTACGTTGCGGTTCACCGCCTGCGCCGCCGGCTGCGCGATCCCGGATGCATCGTGCGCGAACGTTTCGGTTACCGCTTGGGCGCCCACGTCGGTTGCGACCTGCACCGGATCGAGTCGGCCGTCGAGGCGTTGGTGCGCCGGCCGTTAGTCGACGAAGACGAGAAGGCGCTGCTGGACGACGCCTACGCCGAACTCAGCCGCTCGCCGTGGAGCCCCGGGGCGGGCACGTGCGTGCCGGCGGCCGTCGAAGCTCGCATCGCGCGCCTCTTGCACTCGATCGACGAAGCCGCCGCACGCTGCGATCTCGCACGCGGCGCGTTCGCCCGCGCGCTCGACCGGGCTGTCCGCGCGATCGAACGCGACGCATGCGACGAATCGGCGCTGGAGATCGCGATCCGCGCGCACCTCGCAATGCGAAATCGCGCCAAGGCGATGCTCGCGTATCGGACGTACGCGAGCGCTCTCGAACGGGAACTCGACCTCAAGCCGTCGGCGAGCTTGCGGGAGCTGCTCGCGAGCTAGATTCGTACGCGCCGGCCCGCTTCTTGGCCTTGGCTTGATACATCGCGGCGTCGGCTTCGCGCAGCATCTCGGAGGCGATCCGGCGGGGGCCGTTCCTACCGTCTTGGACGGCGACGCCGACGCTCGCCGAGATGCTGACGGACGGCTCGCGACCGTGCTCGATCGGCAGCGGCCGGTTGAGGTCCATCGCGATCCGGCGCGACACGACGGCCAACCGTTCGCGCAAGACGCCGGAGTTGGTATCGGCGACCAGCATCGCGAACTCGTCGCCGCCCAGACGCGCGGTCATGCGACCTCCGGCTTCCGTGCAAATCGACCGCAGCCGCTGCGACGCCGAGCGCAGCGCGTCGTCGCCCGCCGCATGACCGTGGGTATCGTTGATCGACTTGAAGTGATCGAGGTCGATGAAGAGCAAAGCGACGCTTCCGCCGTCGCACCACACGCCGTCGATCGTCTCCTCGAGCGCCGCGAAGAACGCGGCACGATTCGGCAAGCCGGTCAACGCATCGTGCGTTGCCTGGTACCGCAATTCCAGTTGGTGCTCGCGCAGTTTCGCCATTTCGGCACTTTGCATCTGGCCGCGCACGCCGAGCACCACCACGAGCACGGCGGCCACGATGGCAACGATGCTGGGCAAGAGCGTCAGGACGAGCCGGCGGTGTAGACCGACCAACCGCTCCTCGACGATCGCGTGCAGCGAAGGCTCGAGCCGCGCGCTCAGCCGTTCGATGTCGTCGGCGGCAACGCCGGTCGCCCGCGTCGCGGCAGCCCGAGCGGGGTCCGACGGCGCGGAGACGCTCCGGTCCAGCGCAACCAAGGCCACCGCACTCGACGCCTCGACCCGTGCCTGCGCGCTCCGCAACGAAGCAGCCTGCGGCGCACCGAGTTCGCTCGCTTCCTCGACGTCATCCGAGGTGTCGGCCAGCAGCACGTGCAGGGCGCCCGCGTCCTTTTCGAGCGCCGTCAGCTCCGCGCGCGAGAGATCTCCGGGGCGGCACAGCGTCGCCTGGGCGCGCCGGAACGCGTCGAAAGCGCCGGGCAACCGGTAGGTGAGCGCGTCGGCGATGTCGATGCCGCGAACTTCGGGATCGTACGTGAGCCCGGTCTGATCCGACGTTATTCGGAAGGTGCCGATCAGCCCGTGGATCAGAGCCGACGCGCGCCCCGCGGCCGGGCCGCCGTGCCACGCCGCGGTCGCCGCACGCCACCGATCCGGGGCAAACGGTTCCCGCGCCTGCAGCGCGTCGACCGCGGCGATATCGCGCTCGACGGCGGCGCCGGGCGCCCGCGTGCCGCAGGCGCCGGCTTCCCGCTCGCGGGCCGCGTCGACCATGACCTGCTGCAGCGCGCTCACGTCGGTCAGGCCGCGCCGTTCGCTTTCGGCCGCGGGAATCGCGCGCCGTACGTCGCCGGCCATGAAGATGAGGAAGATCAACAGCGGGATCGCTAGGGCGTAGGCAAGCAGAAACACGGGCGAGGTGATGCCGCCAAGCACATCCCGTCGGCTGGGGCCCGTATGCAGTCCCATCTAGGTTCTCTTTTCGGCACGCCCGGCCGATGCAATGAGCTACCTCGCAGGGAACGCCGGGACGCGAGCGTCAAGGTAGCGGGCGTGGTTGAAGCGGCGATCGCGGTGCGCGACCTGGTCAAGCGCTACGGCGACGTGACGGCGGTCGACGGGATTTCCTTCGATGTCGCGCCGGGCACGATCTTCGGCCTCCTCGGCCGCAACGGCGCGGGCAAGACGACCACGCTCGAAACCTGCATCGGCTTGACCGCGCCGACGGCCGGCAGCGTCCGGGTCCTCGGTCTCGATCCGGCGCGCCGCCGGGATTTCGAGCGCCTGCGCCGCCGCATCGGCGTTCAGCTCCAGGCGACGTCGTTGCCCGAAAAGGCGCGCGTGCGCGAGATCCTCGATCTCTACGCCGCCTACTACGGCATCGAGCCCCAAACGACACGGCTGGCCGCGCGGGTCGGCTTGGAAGACAAGCTCGAGCGCTTCGTCGGCAAATTGTCGGGCGGCGAGCAGCAACGGCTCGCGCTCGCGATCGCGCTGCTCCACGACCCCGAGGTCGTCTTTCTCGACGAGCCGACGGCCGGCATGGACGCGTTCGGGCGCCGTATCCTGTGGAGCGAAGTCGAGCGTCTGCGGCGAACCGGCAAGACCTTGATCCTCACGACCCACTACATCGAAGAAGCCGAACGCCTCTGCGACCAGATCTGCATCGTGCAGGCGGGCCGTATCGTCGCGCGCGACTCGCCGGAGGGTCTGGTCGCGCGCTACGGCGGGGACGCGTGCATCGAGTTCGCCGCGCGTGGCTTCCGGCTCGAACCGGCCCTCGACCGTCTCGGAACCTGGACCCACGAAGCCGAGCGATGGCGGCTCACCGTGCGCGCGGAGCCCGGGCGCGCGCTCGGCGCGATCGTCGGACGCGCGAACGATCTCGGCGTCGCGATCGAGGCGCTCGACCTGCGCCGCCCGGGGCTCGAAGACGCGTTCATCGCGATCACGGGCGAAACGCTCGACGAAGAGCGCTCGAGCGCCGCCGCGTGAACGTGCTGCGGATGCTGGTCGCGCAGACCCGCGCGAACTTCATCTGGTATTTCATCCGCGACGGCGAGATGATCTTCTGGTCGCTGGCCTTTCCGATCTTCTTCCTGTTCGTCTTCTCGTTCGCACTCGGCGGCGGGTCGACGCGCCAGACCTCCACGTTCCTGGTGCCCGGGCTGATCGGCGCGCAAGTCCTCAGTTCGGGGTTTTGGGGCGTCGGTGCGATGCTCGTGACGTTCCGCGAAAAGAAGGTCCTGCGCCGCATCTACTTGACGCCGATGCCGCCCTGGGTCTTCTTCGCTTCGCTGGTTCTCTACCGGATGACGCTGCTCGCGATGCAGGCGGTCTTGCTCGGCGTCGTCGGCGTGCTGGCGTTCCACGTGCACGTCGTGGGCAATCCGTTCGAGATCGCCTTCGTGCTCGTCCTCGGCGCCACGACCTTCGTGTCGCTCGGCACCGTCATCGGGGCGCTCGTCCGTTCGACCGAAAGCGCGAACAACGTGGCCTCCGTGCTGACGGTGCCGCTGGCGTTCGTCAGCGACGCGTACGTACCGGTCGACCGATTTCCGGCGAAAGTCGCGGCGGTCTTGCACGCCCTGCCGTCCACCCAGTTCATCGACGCGCTGCGCGGCGTTGCGATGGAGGGCTTGCCGCTCGTGCACTACGCCGGCTGGATAGCGTTGCTGGCGGCCTGGGCCATCGCCGGAACCGCGGTGAGCGCACGGTATTTTCGCTGGGTGTCGTGAAGGATCGGCTCATGCTACGATCCTACGTTTCATTCCTCTCGTTCCTCGCGCTCGGCGCCGCGCTCTCGACCACCGTCCCGGCGGCTGCAGCCGAACCCTCCGCACCGCCTTCGCTCGCGTCGCCGGCTCCCGCCGCGCAACCTTCCGCTACGGCGGCGCCTTCCTCAACGGCGCCGCCTTCTGCGCTGCCGTCTTCAACGTCGGCGCCCGTGCCGACGTCGCCGCCCGCTACGACGTCGGCACCCAACGTCGATCAGGCGATCACGGTACGCGCCATGGACTGGCTGCGCCGTTTCCAGACCGGCGACATCGACCGCACCCAACTGACGGTCGCCTTCAACGCGCAACTCACACCCGAAGCCGTCAAGCTCACCAAAGAGAAGTTGTCCGAGCTCGGCCGGATCGTCGGCAGCACGTTTCGCTCGCAAAGCTACTCGCACGGTATGCACGGGTACCAGTTCGACGTCGAATTCGCGCGGGCAAAATACGTCTATCTGTTCGATATCGACTCGCAGGGCAACGTCGCCGGCTTCTTTCTTTCACCCTTGAAGTAAGGTCCGATGGAGGCGCTGCGGACCCCCGACGAACGCTTTGCGAACCTGCCCGGCTTTCCGTTCGCGCCTCACTACGCGGACGTCCCGGCGGGCGACGGCGGCACGTTGCGAATGCACTACCTCGACGAGGGCCCGCGCGACGCACGTCCGCTGCTGTGCCTGCACGGCGAGCCGACCTGGTCGTATCTGTACCGCAAGCTCGTGCCCCATCTGGCCGGCGCCGGTTACCGCTGCGTCGCTCCCGACCTGATCGGTTTCGGGCGTTCGGACAAGCCGGTACTCCGCCGGGACTACACCTACGCTCGGCACGTCGGCTGGCTGCGCTCGCTGCTCGAGGCGCTCGACCTGCGCGGCGCGGTCATGATCGGCCAAGACTGGGGCGGCCTCCTGGGCCTCCGGCTCGTCGCCGAACGCGAGGAGCGGTTCGCCGGTGCGGTCGTCGCCAACACCTTCCTGCCGACCGGTGACGAGCGTCCGAATCCCGCCTTCGAAGCCTGGCGCGATGCCTCGCAACGCATGCCGGAGTTCGACGCGGGACGGGTGCTGGCGCGCACCTGCACGCCGCCTCCGCCGCCCGAGGTCGTCGCCGCCTACGATGCGCCGTTTCCCGACCAGTCGTTCGTGGCGGGCGCGCGCGAATTTCCGATGCTGGTGCCCACCCGGCCCGACGACCCGGCCTCCGAGGCCAACCGCGCCGCCTGGCGCGTGCTGCGGCGCTTCGAGCGGCCCGTCCTGTGCGCGTTTTCCGACGGCGATCCGATCACGCGCGGCGCGGAGCGCTTCTTCCTGGACAACGTACCGGGCACGCGCGGCGTCCCTCCCGTGACGATTCGCGGAGCGAGTCACTTTCTCCAGGAAGACCGGCCGGACGAACTCGCCGCGGCGACTCTAGAATTCTTAGCTAACTCGAATCTGCTCGTTCGTTAATGTCATTAACCCTCTACGGAGAAAGGTTATTGTCATTCCAACGTTGCGAGAGTTATAATAGGTAGGTTCGAGCGGTCCGCATTTCCAAGCTCGGCGAGACCGTATCGACGCACCTTCGGTCCACGCGATTGTCGAAAGGGTTTCTCGATGAAGTTCGTTTTTGCGTTCGTGGCGTTGCTGCTCGCGCTTCCCCAAGTGGCGCTGGCCGACCAGCCGTCGTGGGTGGGCGACGCGCTCGGCGCGAAACCGTCGGCACAAGAGGCTGCCTTGCAGCGCTCCGGAGTTCTCTCGCAGGTCCGCACGCCCGTGCCCGAAACCGGCAGCGTCGGCAATATCCTGATCAGCTTCGTGTCGGCGTCCCCGCTGTATACGAAGGGCGAGCCGTGCTGGGGTTGCGTCGTCCCGACCGGAACCCAGAAGCTCGACGCGTATAGCTTCGGTCTGAGTTATCCGTACCCCGTCTTCACCTCGAAGTCGACCTACGTCATCGGTTCGACCGTGTTTACGAACCTGGGGTACACAGGAAACGCCACGCTCGTATACGCGCTCTTGAACAGCAAGGGCACCGTCCTCGCCAAAGGCCAAGCGACATTGTCGGGCCTCAAGAGCGGGTACTCGTACTTCTGGCTGTTCGCGCTGAAACGCCCGGCAGTTAAGAACACCGTGGTTGCCCTGGCCGCCGAAATCGTCAACGGCAAGCAGGCCTCGAACCTCGTTCAGACGTTAGTCCTCCTGCAGTAGCTCACTCCCGCGGGATCGCGTCTCGAGCCCGGACTAGGCCCGGCTCGAGATGCGATCCTCCGCCGCCCGCCGCTGCCCTACGCAGGGAACTGCGCGAGAAAATTCGTGCTCGCGCCGACCGGTACGGCCGCACGCGAGAAGCGGCGCTCGATGGCGTCGGCATCCTCGGGCGGAGCGGCCGTCAGCAGAGCGGCGCCTTCGTCGAAGGCGCGCGCCATCACGACGTCGAGCGCCGCGGGCACGACGGCCGATTGGTACGGCTCTAAACGAACTGCGCTACCGCGCGCTTCCAGCTCGACCGCCCCGCCGAGGGCGAGCACGGCCAGCGGCATCCCGTCGAGATCGATCCCGTGCCGGCTTGCGGAGAGCGCCACCCGTTCGACGATGAAGCGCGCCTCGGCGACCAGCGTCGTGCGTTCGAGACCGTCGAGCGTGTAGCTGACGTGCGCGAGCGCGCCCGCGTGCGACTCGCGGAAGTCCAGGACGTCCGCGGCTTTTTCCACGTTCAGCGCGCGCGGCTTGCCGTCCGGTCCGACCCGGTTGTAGTCGAAGATCCGGTAGGTCAGGTCGCTGGCCTGCTGCGTCTCGAAGAGCACGATGCCTTTCCCGATCGCGTGCAACGTGCCGGCCGGCAGATGGAACGCGTCGCCCGCGTGCGCGGGCACCCGGCGCAAGACGTCGCCGAGCGAGCCGTCTCGCACGCGCTCGAGATATTCGTCGCGCGACGTGTCGCGGTTCCAGCCGAGCACGATCGTCGCGCCCGGCTCGGCTTCGAGAACGTACCAGCATTCGCTCTTCCCGACCGGCTGGTGCTCGACGCGCCGCGCGTACGTATCGTCCGGATGCACCTGTACCGAGAGGGCGTCGCACGCGTCGATCAACTTCGTCAATAACGGAAAGGTCGCCGCGGGATCGGACCGCCCGGTCAGCGCGTTGCCGAGTTCCGCCCGCAACTCCGCGAGCGTCTTGCCCGCATGGGAGCCGTTGACGACGCGGTTGCGGTCCCAGCACTCCCACGACTCGCCGATCTTGACGCCGGTCGAGCCGCGTTTGCCGTAGCGCCGTACGAGCGCGTGCCCGCCCCAGATCGCTTCGTGCTCCTGCGGGTCCAACACGAGCGGATACAGCCCCGCGCTCATCGGGCGAGCAACGGTGCGCGGACGACGAAGGCTTCGTACATGCGAAGAGCTTCGCAGGGCCGCAGCCCGTGCCTTCGGAACGTCCGAAACTATCGCGAACGGCGGAAAGCCCACATAGCCCCAGGAGCAACCAGACGCTAGCACCGGATATCGTTTTTCAGCACGCAGCGAACGCAGCCGCGGCGACCGTCGCGCAGGCGCCGCCGTACGTGACGTATCACGTGGCCACCCACGTCAGCGCACGGGCCTTGGGCAAGGAGCGGGACGTCTTCCGATTGGTTTCCGTGCGCACGAAGGACGACGTCGCCGTCATTCAAGATCTGCCGCAAGGCGCCAACCAGCTCGGACACGGCTTCCCGGTCACGCCCAGTTTCGATGCGCTCTCGTACTTCACGCTGTCGTGGCGCGTCGGCGCGCGCACCGACGTGTCGTGCTACGTACACGACGTCACGCCGCTCACCTACGTAAACGTGCAGGACGACGCGGCCGACGTCGTCATCGTACGGCTGCGTCAGTATCGCGCCGAGTACGCGCCGGATTCCAGCGACCAGCCCGACGGCAAGACCCACGTGACGCTCCAGCCGTACGACTTCGTCAAACACCAAGTCGTCGATCCGGGAAATACCTTTTTCTTGAGCGACGTCTACATCGACAACGCGACCACCCTACCGACGGAAGTCCGGTATGCCGGCGGCGACGACATCGTGTTCCTCGTCGACTACGGCATGGTGCAAGGGCATTGGCTCGTCACGCACGCGCACTACGAGGAGACGCTGCACGGCCCCTTAAACATCGGCCGGCTGCACGTGAGCGCGGACGCCAAGTACGACCAGTTCACCTTCCCGGACGATCCACCCGATCCGCGCTTGAAACCGCCGGTTAGCTGATGCGCGCCGCCGTCTACGAAGGGACCGGCGGGATCGAGGTCATCGCGATCCGCGCCGTCCGGGAGCCGCCCGTGGGCGACGAAGACGCCCTGGTCGACGTCGCATTCGCAGGCCTCAACCGCGCGGACCTGCTCGAACGCCAGGGCCGCTATCCCGTGCCGCCCAGCGACCTTTCGATTCCGGGCATCGAGTTTTCGGGGACGGTACGGGCGGTCGGCCCCCGGGTGACGTCGCTGGCACCCGGCGACCGCGTCTGCGGACTCGTCACAGCCGGCGCGCATGCCGAGCGGCTCGCCGCCCCGGCGCTCACACTCTCGAAGCTCCCGGCCGGCTTGGCGCTGCGCGATGCGGCGGCCGTGCCCGAAGCGTTCATCACCGCCCACGACGCCCTCTTCGCGCGCGCCGCCTTCGCGCTCGGCCAAACCGCCGTCGTGCACGCCGTGGGCAGCAGCGTCGGCCTCGCCGCGGTCGGCCTGATCAAGCGGGCGGGCGGTCAGGCCATCGGCCTCTCGCGCACGCCCGCCAAACTGGAACGCGCCGCACGACACGGTCTCGACCACGCCTTCCTGCTCGACGACGGGTGGGTGAAGCGGGTCTGGGCCGCGACGGGCGGACGCGGCGCCGACGTCATCTTGGATTTCGTCGGAGCCCCCACGCTCGATGCCGACCTGGCCGCCCTCGCGCAGGGCGGCCGGATCGTCCAGATCGGCACCCTGGCCGGCTCGAGCGCGAACCTCAATTTGGGCATCCTGATGTTCAAACGAGCCGCGCTCCACGGCACGGTCTTGCGAAGCCGGCCGCTCGAAGAGAAGATCGCACTCGCCAAACAGTTCGGCCGCGAGCTCCTGCCGCTGTTCGCACGCGGCGAGCTGCGGCCGGAAATCGACCGCGTCTTCCCGCTGACCGAGCTCGGCGCCGCCCACGCGTACATGGAATCGAACGCCAACTTCGGCAAGATCCTGATTTCGATCGCGGACGCCTAACCTAACTCGCGACGGCGCGGCCCGATATCAACGGAGAGGGAGAGATTCGAACTCTCGAGACGCTCATCACGTCTGCCCGCTTTCGAGGCGGGTGCCTTCAACCACTCGACCACCTCTCCGTGGTGGGGCTCGCCGCAGCCAGCCCGGACTATAGCACGCGAGGCGACTCGGGTCCTTGCGCGAAGGGAACGCTGCGCTTGCCGCGGCGTTCCGCAAAGAAGGCCCGCAACTGTTCCGCCGTCTCGTCTTCGAGCACGCCCCCGGTGACCGCCACCTGGTGATTGACGGCTTCGGACGCGAACACGTCGAGGGCACTCCCGGCGGCACCGCCTTTGGGATCGCGGCAACCGAAGACGAGGCGGGCGATGCGCGCGGCGACGATCGCACCGGCACACATCGCGCACGGCTCCTTGGTGACGTAGAGGGTCGCGCCGGCGAGGCGCCACACGCCGAGCGTCGCCGCGGCATTCCGAATGGCGAGGATCTCCGCGTGCGCCGTCGGGTCGGGCCGGCGCTCCTTCTCGTTGCGCGCGATGAACGTTCGGCCTCCCACGACGAGCACCGCCCCGACGGGGACGTCGCCGTCCAGCGCGGCGTCGTCAGCGAGCCGCATGGCGCGGCGCACGTACTGCACGTCGCTCGCTGAATTCATGCGGGGCCATCCCATCATCGGTACAGATTTGGCGGGACGGCCCGCCGGCCCCCGGTGGCTAGGGGTGCGCCTGGGGCGCCGCGGCCCCGCGCTCGCGGGCCGCGAGCAAGGATGCGATGCGCGTATCGTGATCGGTGAGGTTCCGCCTCGCCACCTGAAGGTTCTGCAGCGCGTCCGAGAGCTGCGCGGTCGCGCCCGTCACGTCGGCTTTCGCCGACGCCACCGCGAAGTCGGCGTAGTTCGCCTGGTCCTCCAGGTCGGCAAGACGCCGACGCGTGCTGCTCAGCATCGACGCCCCGGCCTCGCTCGCCAGCCGGTGCTTGCGATCGGCTTCACCCTGCAGTTGCGCGACGGTCGCCTCGAGGGCTTGCCGGCGGGACCGCGCACGGTCCAGTTCGGCGCTGGCCTTGGCCACGGCCGAGAGCGCGACCAGCCGCGCCTTCAGGTCCGCATGCAGCTCCTGTTCCGACCGCAGCGCAGCGAGTTTGTCCGCACGAGCCTCGAGCTCACGTTCGACGGCGCCGGTCAGTGCCGCCAGCCGCCCGTTCACGGCGGCGACCGACGACTGCCGGAAAACCGGCGTCGCGATCAGGCCCGTGGCGAGCGGGATCTCGATGGAGAAGCCGTCGCGCTGCCGGCGGGAAAGCCACCGGTACGACATCGCAGCCTGGGATTCGGGCGTCTCGCCGACGATCGTCAGGAGCGCGCCGTTCGGCTCCGTGTTGCCGGAAACGGTAAAGTGGCTGCGCAGGATCCCGCCGCTGGTTTCCGGGTTGCGCATCACGACCGTATAGTCGCCGGAGATCCGGTCGCCGTGCCGCAGCAGGCTGAAGTAGGCCACGTTGCCGCCGTCGCGGTTGAGGTAGATGCCGTCGAACGAATCCGCGCGCACGCCTGCGGTAGCCGCCAGAACCAGGAGGGGCGCCCACAGCAAGACCCGAGGAACGCTCATACCGATACGCTCTGCTCCGTCACTATCGGTAATTATCGTCGGAAGTGTGACGTACGCCTGGAAAAAGTTTGTAAAGAGTATGTGTAGATTCGCGTTCGAGCTGCCGATACCGGAAGTAAGGGTTGGTGCAGTGTGAGGCACGTCGTAGAGTGTGGCGACGGGCAGTGTGAAAATGGCGAGTCAGTGGGACAGCGAAGCCGTCGATGAGGGTCGACGGCTTCGGCGTTTCTCGTGCGCCCGGAGGGATTCGAACCCCCGGTCTCAGCCTTCGGAGGGCCGCGCGTTATCCAGCTACGCTACGGGCGCTTGCGCCGCTACTTCGGCTCCTCGGGCGAAAGGGGAGCCGTGGTCGGCAGGTGCTTGAACAAATCGAGCTTGTGGTCGACGAGGCCCCGGTAGAACTTCCGCACGCAGTCCGGATGTCCGAAGAAGTACGTCCGCGCGTACGCGAGATCGTCGCCGGACGAGTCGGGAACGTAGTGCGAGATCTCGATCTCTTCCATCTGGCCCCGGTCGACGGGGTGGGGACAGAAATCGCAGGGGATCGTTGACATCGTACTCTCATACCTCGGTGAAAATCGCGACCCTCGGGCGCGGCCCGCGAGTCACCCACCTACGACCCCGTTACGCCGGATAAAGATTCGCATCCTCGCGCTGGTCGGCCGGGGCGCGACGCGGCCCAAGGCCGTGCGCGAAAAGGAGACGTGACTCGGGCAGGATTTGAACCTGCGACCTAGGGCTTATGAGTCCCCCGCTCTACCGCTGAGCTACCGAGCCAAACCTTGATATGACGGGATTTTTCCAGCGTCGCTCTTAGACGTTCCGGTTTCGGAGCCCCTTTGGAGCCACATTGTATCGTCCAGCGCTGTTTTTGACAGCCGTCTCCGCGAGTCCGGCATAGAGGGCGTCCACCCGGTCGGCGGGCTCACGTTCGACGCTCGAGCGACCTGCCCGTAGCGATCCATCGAACGCGCCCGCACCCCGCGCTCGATGACCTTATCTGGTATCGCATTGCGTCAACTGGTCTCTGGGGCGAGTCTCGTCATCTCGAACAAAGAAAAGAACCCGCGGGTGCGGGTCGAGGGTTTCTCCCTCAGTTCGTGACGGTTACGTTGACGACGCGCCCAGAGAGCGCGCGGGCGGACGCCGCGGCGTCCGCCCGCTTTCGATCACCGTATCGCGAAAACGGTTCCTGCCGGGCGGCTGCCGCCCCCCGCGGCGGTACCGTAAAACATACCGGCATAATGAGTGAGGCCGGCATCCGGTTGTTCTCCGTCGACTTCGTCGAACGAGCAGAGTACGGAATCCGCGCCGGACGTCCTGAGCATGAAGACCGCTCCCATACCATCCACTCCGCCTTCCACCGAGGGCCGCCATTTCCGTCGTCAGCAAGCGCGATTTCGGGGGTCGATCCCTGGCTTGCGCGGCTTCTGCCTTCGAGCATACGCTACGCGGTGATTTTGCGACGGCCGCAGCTCTCCTCGAACCACTCGGCCTTGCATCCGAGCGCTACCCGCTTCGGGTGCACGTCAAGAGTGCCAATCTCGCACTCGGCCCTCTGCGCGGGCGACGACGCGCGCCTCCGCCGCGACGACCCCGAGTCGTTCCTCGAGTACGGGGCGGAGCACGGTCTAAAGGTGGCGCTCGGCGTACTCGGCGGCCCGTATGCCTGGGCACTGGGTCTGCAGGGAGAGCTCGACAGGGCCGCGCGTTAGGTTCATCGCATTGCTCGTGTCTTGACGGGGCCACACCGCTTTCTTTTCGCCTTTCTCGCTGCCGCCCAGTTCGGAAACCCGAGCGACGTCTCAGCGATGCGCCGTCTCCTTCTCGAAGGGGCGTCGCAACCGCAGGACCGCGTGAACGAGGCCACGCTCGGCCTGTTCGACGCATTCGCGGCCCGGCGCGGCCTCGGCGCCGGCGACGCGCGGGCGAGCGCGCTTGCGGCCGCATCTGCATTCGAGGCGATCGGCTGGCCGTGGCTTGCGGCGCAAGCGTACGAACTCGGCGGCGAAACGAGCCGCGCGCTCGACACGAACCGCACGCTCGGCGCACGTCGGGACCTGCGGCGCGTGGAAGCGGTCGGTTCCGGCGCGACAGCCGGCATTCTCTCCCCGCGAGAACGCGAGGTCGGGCAACTCGTCGCTCGAGAAACTGAACCTGCGCTCGCGGCTACAACTCGGACGCCTCCTCGGCTAAGACACCGGGAACGGCGAGGCGCGGCCACGCAGGACTTGGCCCCGCTCTACCGCCGAGCTACCGAGCCGTGCCGCCGGCGAACGCCAACCGCCGGATCGTGCGGTCGGAGGGACTCGAACCCCCAACCTACAAGTTCGTAGCCTGTTGCTCTATCCAATTGAGCTACGACCGCACGCGCGCATGGCGGACCCGGTAGAATACCTCGCGCTGGAAGCGTTCCCTGCAACGGTCGGGCTCGTTCGCCGGAAGCTATCGCTGCCGCGCGAACTCGGAGGGAGAGAGATTCGAACTCTCGGTGGGTTTTTTAGACCCACGACCATTTAGCAAACGGTTGGTTTCAGCCACTCACCCATCCCTCCGGGCGACCGGGAGATTTGCGCGGCCGGTTTGCGTCACCTGCCCGCGCGTCAGCTGCCCAGGGACCCGGGCGCGGTACGCTGCACGTCGTCGATCAGTTCGGCCAGCACGTCGGCGCCGACCGGGCGGGCAAAATAGTAACCTTGGCCGTACGTGCAGCCCAGACGTTTCATCATGATCGCGATTTCGCTGCGCTCGATGCCCTTCGCCGAAACCCCGATCCGCAGCTGCTTTGCCATCGAAACGGCGGATACGATGTGGCGGCGGTGTTCCATGTTCGTATCCGCATCCGAAACCATCGCGCCGTCGATCTTCAGCTCGGCGATCGGCAAGCGCTTGATATCGTAGATCGTCGATTGCGAGATCTCCGTGCCGAAGCTGTCGGCGCTGAACCGAACGCCCAGCTTGCGCAGTTCCTCCATGCACGCGATTCGTTTCTTGTCGCCGATGTTCTGGACGCTCGCATCCAGTTCGAGCCACAACTTGGTCGGATCGAAGCGATGCTTTTCCAACAGCTTGTTGACGCGCTTCGGCAGATCGGGCTCGTCGAGGTTCAGCAGCGAAAGGTTGACCGACAGCGCGACCCATTGCCGCCCGACGCGCAGCCAATCCGTCATCGCGCTCTCGAGGCTGCGCTCGGCGAGTTTCTTGATCCCGCCGAACCGTTCTGCTTCGGCGATGAGGTCGATGACCCGCGTGCCCGGTTCGGTCGGGCGGCAGTACGCTTCGACCTTGGCCACGCCACCGCTCGATAGCTCCACGACCGGCTGATAGACGAGGTTTAGTCCGAGCGTTCCGTCGGAGAATATCGGCATGCGTGTCGGGCTCGACCCTTCGGGGATTTCGGCCGCGCGTAAAAGGGAGCCCCCGGCCGATTCGCGATACGTTTCAGGTGTGATGGATTCTCCTCCTCCGGCGTGATCGTCACCATTACGGCCGGCGGTCGAGTCGATGGAGCGTTCGCCGAGTCGATCGGGACGGACGTCAAAGCGCTTGCCGTGACCGGTGGCCGAACGCTTCTGGAAACGGCCGTGAGCGCGGCCGCAGCACTCGCGCCGCGACGCATCGTCGTCGTCGGCGGCGCCGCCGTGCGCGCGCGTTGTCCGGCCACGGTCGACGCGGTTATCGAAGAGTCGCAGCGAGGACGCGACAACATCCGGCGGGCGCTCGAAACGGGCACCGATGAGGCACTACTGCTCCTTACGAGCGACACGCCGTTCGTCGACGGCGCCGCGCTCGCCGATTTCGTCACGCGCGCCCACGGCTGCGATGCGGCGCTGCCGATCGCATCGGCGGCCGACTACGAACGCGCGTATCCGGGCGCACCGCCGCACGCCGTGCGGCTCGGGCGCGAGCGCGTGGTGAACGGCAGCGCCGTCTTCTTCGCTCCCGGCGTCGGGCCGCGCGTCCTCGAAACCGCCGAGCGTTTCTTCGAGGCGCGCAAATCGCTGTTCCGAATGGCGCTGCTGCTCGGTCCCGCGTTGCTCGTACGTTTCGCAGTCGGCCGCTTGCGCGTCGATCACGTCGAGGCGCGCGGCCAATCGTTGCTGGGAATCCGCGCCCGCGCGGTGCGTGACGCGTCGCCGAAGCTGTGCTTCGACGTCGATTCGCTCGACGATTATCGCTACGCCGCCGGCCGCTTCGCCGCGCCCTGAAGCCGCGCGCCTGTGCGCGCTCAACGCGGGCATCCAGCTGGTCTGGGGTGCGGTCCTCGCGGTCTCCCTGCAGGCGCGCAGCATCGCGCTGGCCGGTCATGCCGATGCGGTCCGGCTGTACGCAACGGTCGCCGCCGCGGGCGCCCTCGCGGCAACGGTCGTGCAGCTGGCCGCAGGGCTCCTGTCCGATGCGCAGCGCCGCCGCAGCGGCAGCCGCCAAGGATTCTACGCAGCGGGCGTGGCGCTGGCGCTCCCCGCGCTTGCGTGGTTTTATCTCGCACCCACGTTCGGTCAGCTCGCCGCGGCTTTCTTGCTCCTGCAGGTGGCGCTCAACGTCGTCGGCGGCCCGTATCAGGCGATCATACCCGACTACGTCGCGCCGCCGTTCCGCGGCCGCGCCGCGGCGTGGATGAGCGGCTACCAGTCGCTCGGGAACGCGGCCGGACTGGTGGTGGCCGCGTTCGTCCACGTCCCGAGCGCGGTTGCGGCCGCTCTCGGCGTGCCGCTCGCGGCGACCTGGGCCGTCACCGCATCGCACGCGCGTCGCCTCCGTCCCGCGGCGCCGGCTGCGACGGCAACGCCGCGGCTCGCGCTGCGCGGTCCGCTCGCGGCGCTCCTGCTGTCGCGAGCCGCGATCAACACCGGCTTTTACACGCTGCTCGGCTTTCTGCTGTTCTTCGTACGCGACTCGCTCGGCGTCGCCGGTTCGGGCGTCGAGACCCAGAGCGGCCTCATCTTTCTGACCTTCACCCTGGCGGCAATCGGGGGCGCCGTGCTTGCGGCGCGACCGTCCGACCGCTACGACAAGCGGCTGGTGGTCACGCTTGCGGTCGCAGCGATCGTCCTCGCGCTCGGCGTGCTGGCGGCGGCAGCGGCGCTGCCGGTCGCGTATGCGGCGGCAGCCGCCGCCGGTGCCGCCTGGGGTGCCTTCGTAAGCGCCGACTGGGCACTCGCCACAGCGCTCCTGCCGGCCGGGACGATGGCGACCGCGATGGGCGTTTGGAACGTCGCCACGACGGTGCCGCAAGTGCTCGCTCCGTCGCTCGCGGCGCCGCTGGTCGTGCGCTTCGGCGCCCTGCACGCGGGCGCGGGCCCGCGCGCGGCCATCGTGCTCGCGCTGGTCGAATTCGCGGCCGGCGCGGCCCTGGTGTGGCGCTTACCGCGCGCGTAGCGCGACGCGACGGCGAGCGAGCAGTTCGACGATCCGTTCGCCGACCGCCGTCGCCGCGAACGGCCGGCGCAGCGCGTCGACGTGCTCGAGGACGTCCGCCCGCCGCTCGGGCGACGTCAGCAGTTCTTCGACCGCGGCCGCAAGGTCGCGCGTATCCCGCGGACGCGTCGCCGCCCGGCGCGCCGTCAGATAGCTGGTGTTGCGTTCCTCTTGACCGGGCAGAGGTTTCACCAGGATCATCGGGATGCGCGCCGCCAGCGCCTCCGATGACGTCAGGCCGCCCGGTTTGGAGAGCAACACGTCGCTCGCGTGCATGTAGTCGAAGACGTTGTTCACGAAACCGAGGACCCGCACCGGATATTCGGTCATCTCCGCCGCCGCAACGACGCGCCGCTCGAGCGCCCGGTTGCGGCCGACGATCACCGCAGCCGCAAGCGGCACGTCCAGACCGCCCAGCGCGTGCATCATCGTGTCGAGCGGACCGATCCCGACCCCACCGCCCATGATCAGGACGATACGGCGGTCGCGCGGCAAGCCGAGTTCGGCGCGCAGGGCGTCGGCCGGCAGGCGCGGCTCGGCAAAACGCCTGTCGACCGGAATGCCCGAGAGCATTACGTTTTCCGCGGGCACTCCGCGCGCCAGCAACGCGCGGCGCATCTCGGGCGTCGCCACCGCATACGCGTCGATATTGGGATAGATCCAAAACGGGTGCACGACGAAATCCGTCACGATCCCGACGACCGGCAGCTCGGGATCGAATTGCCGTTTGTACTCCGACATGACGCCGCACGGAAAGGCGTGCGTGCAGACGACGAGATCGGGCTTGCGTTCGTCGACCAGCCGCCGCAAGTTGGCGGCGGTGTAGCGGCTAACCAAGCGGCGAACGGCCGGGACGTTCGTCGAGCGCTCGGCTCGTCCGTAAATGTAGCGATAGAGTTGGGGCACGGTTTTCACCATGCCGATATAGCCGTCGGCCACGATCTTCGAAAAGATGCTGGCCGCGTACTCGTACGAGTCGACGGTCTGGGTTTCGAGCGCGGGGTCGAGGGATGCGAGCGCCGAGCGAACGGCTTGCGCCGCCGACGTGTGTCCGACGCCGACCGCCGCCGAGAGGAACAGGACTCGTCGCGGCAACGAGCCGGTCAGTTCTCCTCTGGCGCCGACTCCTCGGCTAAGACGAAGAAGTCGTCCAGGATCTCTTGCGCCAGATCTTCGTCCTCGAGCAGGTCGCCGTTATCGTCGGTAACGACGAACTCGTCCGCCTGCTCGCTATACGCAACTGCGAATCCCTTGTTCTCCTCGTCTTCGACCAACCCGACGACCTCGAACTCGAATTTCTGGCCGTCGGTCGTCTCGATCACGAGCGTGTCCTGCAGTTCGATCTTGCCCTCGCCGTTGGCGCCGGCGCTGTGCTCGTCGATGATGGCCTCCTGATCGCGCTCCGGTTTACCGTTCGTACCGTGCGACGTTGGCATTGTGTTCTGCCAGCGTTCGCGAAAATGCGTGATGTCCATTCCCCGCGTATACGTAATACAGATAGGCCGACGCCTTCGGATAGAACGCCGCGAGCAGCGAGGCCCGCCCGGGATTCGCGATCGGCGTCGGCGGAAGGCCCGCGTGCAGGTACGTGTTGTACGGCGACTCGCGCGCCAGGTCGGCGTACGTGATGACGTCCTTGTGGTGCGCGAACGTATACTCGATCGTCGCGTCGACCTGCAGCGGCATGGCCCGGCGCAGCCGGTTGTAGTAAACGCCCGCGATCAGGGCGCGCTCGTCGTCGGCCTTTGCCTCTCGCTCGACGAGCGACGCGAGCGTAACCACTTGCGGGACCGTCAGCCCCCTGCGCGCGGCCAGCTCGCGGGCGTTCGGCGGCAGCTCGCGCACGAACTGATCGGTCAGGATCTTGGCGATCTGCGGCGGCGCGGCGCCGTTCGGTACGAGGTACGTATCTGGAAACAGATAACCCTCGAGGCCGGCCGTGCGCGCGCCGCCGAGCACCAACGACTCGCGCGCGAAGACGCTCTCGAGCGCGCCGGGCGGTGCGAGGTCGCGCGCGGCGAACGTCTGCGCGATCTCCTTGGCCGTGAAACCCTCGGGAATCGTCACCCAGACCGCGACTTGCCGGCCTCCGTCGACGACCTGCCGCAGGATCGCCGCTGCGCTCTGGTGCGGCGCGAACCGGAATTCGCCGGCCTTCATGGCAGACTGCTTGCCCTCGAGCCGCGCCAGCACGTCGAAGGCGAACGCCGAGCCGATCACGCCGCGTGCGGCCAGCAGCGCCGCGACGTCGTGCCCCGTCGCGCCGACCGGCACCACGACCGTCGTTTCGGCCGCCGGGTACGCGCGGTCGCCTGCCGCCACGTAGCGGAACCAGAGCACCGCTCCGGCTGCGGCCGACAGACACACGAGCGCGAGGGCGACGAGCGCGCGACGCATCAGCCCCGGCTCACCGCGCGCCGGTCCGGCGCCGGCGCGCCAGATAAGAGTCGAGGATCAGGGCGGCCGCGAGCCGGTCGACCGTGCGTTTGCGGTGCTTGCGCGACACGTCGGCCGCCAACAGGGAACGCGTCACCTGGGCCGTCGTCAAGCGCTCGTCGACCCGCTCGACCGTTCCGCCGTACGCCTTTTCGAGGACGGCCACGAAGGCGTCCATCTTCTGCGCGGCGATCCCGCGCTCGCCCGACAGCGAAATCGGATCGCCGACGACGACCGTCGTCGCGCCGTATTCGCGCAACAGCGCGACGATCGCCTCCAGATCGGCGTGGAGCGAACCCGTGCGCTCGAGCGTCCGCAGCGGCAGCGAAAACGACTCGCCCGGATCGGAGATCGCCACGCCGATCCGCCGTTCGCCGACGTCGAGTGCGACGATCACGGAAGCCTCGCGCCGGCCAAGTCGGCGAGCAGCTTACTCGATTTCGGCCGTTTACCGAGGTGCCAGGTCACGAACGCGTCGACCGCCCGTGCGGACGACGGCGTCGCGAGCGCGACCGGCCGGACGCGACCGCCGCGTCCGGCCGCGAGGCCCCGGAAATTCGCGACGTCGCCCGGCTCGAGCGCGAACGCATCCGCGCGGTACGGTCGGCAGGGCTCGCAGGCGAGGCCGCCCGCTTCGAGATCGGCCCAGGCTCGGTTGCCCTCGAGCGCAGCGCCGCAGCGCACGCACGCGTCGGCGGCGGGCGCGAACCCGAGCGCTCCGAGCAAGCGCAGCTCGAAGCGCGGGACGAGCGACGCGGGCTCCTGCGCGGCCCCGAGCGCGCGCAGCGCCCCGCGCAAGAGCTCGAAGACCTCGGGCATCGGGAGGTGCGTCTCGCAAAACGCGTCGACGAGCTCGGCCAGCAGGTGCGCGACGGCGAAGCCGCCCGGGTTCACGATTGCGGCCCAATGCGCGCGGGCGATCTCGGCGCTCGCGATCACGTCGAGCGACCGTCCGCGATGCATCGTCAGCGTCGCCTCGCACATGAACTCGAGCTTCCCCGCGACGTGACTGCGCGCGCGGCGCACGCCCTTGGCCACCGCGTCCAGCTTGCCGTCCGCGTCGGTGAAGAGGGTGTAGATCTTATCGGCTTCGCCGAGATTGCGAGCGCGCAGGACGACGGCATGCGTCTTATACGAACGCTCTTGCGCGTGCGGCACGGAACGGGAGTTCACGCCGGGCTCGTCGCGCCGAAGGCCGCCGGCAAGAGCGCGCCCGCGCTCGTCGCGACCACGCCCGCGCGCGCCGTATAGACGACGCGCACGCCGAGGCCGAATTCCGCTAACACTTGACGGCACGCGCCGCACGGCGCGCTGTCGGCGCCTTCGGGTCCCGCCACGGCGAGCGCCGTGAAACGCCGGCAGCCGGCCGCCACCGCGGCGCAGACGGCCGCGCGCTCGGCGCACATCGTGAGGCCGTACGAAGCGTTCTCGACGTTGCAACCCGTGACCAGCGTTCCGTCCTCGCACGCGAGCGCCGCGCCGACCGCGTAACGCGAGTACGGCGCGTAGGCACGCTCGCGGGCCCCACGGGCGGCGGCGAGCAGCGCCTCGTCGGAGACGATCACACGCGCTCGGCGTCGAACGCGTCGTCGGCCGCCTCCGCCGCTGCGCCGGCAGCATGGGCTTTGCCGTTCGTGAAGACGTGCACCGAGAGGATCCGACGGCCGCGCGTGCGGTCGATGCGCAGCCGCACGCCGCCGCCGGCGTCGATCTCCTCACCTTCCTGCGGCAGGCGTCCGAAGAGCCCCACCGTCAAGCCGCCGATCGTCTCGAAATCCTCGTGCGGCAAGTGCGTGCCGAGCTTCGCGTTCACATCCTCGATGTTCGTCTTGGCGTCGACGATCGCTTCGTCGTGCGCTAGGATGCGAATCGACTCTTCCTCGCCTTCGTCGTGCTCGTCGCGGATTTCGCCGACGATCTCTTCGAGCAAGTCTTCCATCGTGACGATCCCGGCCGTCCCGCCGTACTCGTCGACGACGACCGCCAGCGAGAACTTTCCGCGCTGCATCTCGCGCAGCAACTCGGAGACGCGTTTGCTCTCCGGGACCAGCGTGATCGGACGCATCAGCGCGCGAATCGGCGTCTGCGCGAGCGTGCCGTTCGAGAGCGCGATCAGCAGCTCGCGATCGTGCACGACCCCGATCACGTTATCGATCGTCTCCTCGAAGACGGGCAGCTTCGAGTACCCTTCGGCGATCACGAGATCGAGCGCGCGCCGAGCCGACGACGCGACGTCGATCGCGACCATATCGGGGCGGGGCGTCATGACCTCGCGCACGATCGTGTCGCCGAACTGGATGATCGAGTGGATCATCTCGCGCTCCTGCTCTTCGAGCACCTTCTGTTCGGCACCGACGTTGACGATATTGCGGATGTCGTCTTCGGTCACGAACGGGCCGTTCGCGGCCGGCGCGACGCCGAAGAGCCGCACGATCATATTCGTGAAAAACAAGAACGCCGCGTTGACGGGCGTCATCACCCACGCGACCCGCTCGACCACCGGCGCCAGGCGCACCGACCATCGTTCGTTATTCGCGACCGCGATCGTCTTGGGAATGATCTCGCCGAAGGCAAGCAACAGAACGGTCATGATTGCGGTCGACCACAGCGCCGGGTGCGGCACGCCCGTGCTGACGAAGATCAGCGTCGCGAGCGAATCCGCGGCCAACAGCACGATCGTGTTGCCGATCAGGATCGAGGTCATGAAGCGATTGCGGTCGTCGAGCAGCCGCAGCACGGCCGCGGCACCCTTCACCCCGCGTTCGGCCATGCCGCGCGCCCGCAGGCGCGATAGCGAGATCAGGGCCGCTTCCGAGCCCGAGAAAAAGGCGGAGGCTGCGATCAGGATGAGGAGCGCACCGAGTTCGGGCCAGTGCCGGCTCCAGGCGTCGAGCGTCATCGCAGTTCGGGAGCCGGTCGGCTCCTAGGCGGTTGCCGGGCGCCCCGAGTCGCCGAGCGAGGAGCAGGTAGAGGGTCGGTACTCAAATTGGCGCCATTATACCATACTTCGCAAAACGGCTCAGACCCGGATCACCAGGAACAAGCCGACCGTGACGCACGTTCCCAGTGCGGCGCCGAGCATGACCTCGAACGGGCTATGGATGCCGCCTTCGATGCGGCTCTGGCTGACCAGCAGCGCCAGGAAGAACGCCAGCAGCCCGACGACCGGCGTGGGCGCGAGCAGCACGATCAGGGTGGCGCCCGCGAACGCCAGGGCCGCGTGGCCCGAGATCGCGCCGCCCTGCAGCGGCGTCCCGTGGCGGCCGGCGTAGGCCTTGGCGAAGATGGTCAAGACGCCGACGATGACCAGGGTGACGAAGGCGTAATTCCGCGGGATGCCGGCCACGGCCACCGACACCTTGGCCCCGGCCGCGGTCACGCCTTCGTAGAAGACCAGGTAGCCCACGATCACCGCCGCCATCGAGACGACCAAGACCGCGCCCGCCGCCGCGTCCTTAGCGATCTTCGCCAGCGGATGGTGGGCGACGGTCATGAGGTCGACCACCGCCTCGATCGCCGTGTTGACGAGCTCGAGCGCGATGACCAGCGCGATGCACAGCACGACGATCGCGACGTATGCCCGTTCCAGCCGCAGAAACAGGGACGCGAAGAGCGCGAACGCCGCCGCGAGCAAGTGGATCCGCATATTGCGCTGCGTGCGCGTGGCGTACAGAATGCCCTGAAAGGCGTAGTCGAAGGCGGCCCAGACACGGTTTTCGTGGACGCGTTTGGCGCTCGGCGGGAGCCGCACGGGATGCATGCTAGCCCATTGGGTTCGGCCGCGCGGGCACGCGCTCCCCGTCATACGGCCAGGCGAGACCGATCGCCGCCGCCAGCCGTTTCTCCTCGCGCACCATCCGCGCGCGCTCGCGCGGCTCCTCGTGGTCGTGGCCGAGCAAGTGCAGCACGCCGTGCACGAGCAGCCGCTCGATCTCGTCGTCGAGCGTCGCCTCGTACGCGGCCGCTTGGCGGTTCGCCGCGTCGACGCTGATGATGACGTCGCCCAACAGCACTTCCGGGGCGCCGGGGACGGCGCCCTTGGGAACCGTGAAGGGCTCGTACAAGGGGAAGCTCAGCACGTCGGTCGTGCGGTCCCGGCCGCGGTGCTCGCGGTTGAGCCGGCGCATCGCGGCATCGCCGACGAACGTTAGCGAAAGCGCGGCTCCCGGGCGCCCCACCGCCGCCAGCAGCGCGCGGGCGGCGCGCTCGATGCGGCGGGTCGCGATCGGATGCGCGCGCGTCGTGTTGCGCAGGTAGATCACGCCGCGCGCTTCGGGCTCAGGTTCCGCGCGCGTACGCGCCGACGATCTTCGCGACCAGCGGGTGGCGTACGACGTCGCCTTCGTTCAGCTCGACGATGCCGATGTCGTCGATTCCCGCAAAGAGCCTCGGCGCGTCCAGCAGGCCGGAACGGACGCCGCGCGGCAGGTCGATCTGCGTCACGTCGCCGTTGACGACCATCTTCGAGTTCGGGCCCAAACGCGTCAGGAACATCTTCAGCTGTTCGCGGGTCGCGTTTTGCGCTTCGTCGAGGATGATGAACGCGTCGGAAAGGGTGCGGCCGCGCATGTACGCGAGCGGGGCCACCTCGAGGGTCCCGCGCTCGACGAACTTGGGCACGACGCCTTCGTCCAGCAGTTCGCCCAGCGCGTCGTAGAGCGGCCGCAGGTACGGATCCACCTTCTCCTTGAGGTCGCCGGGCAGGAAACCGAGCTTCTCGCCCGCCTCGACGGCCGGACGCGTGAGGATGATCCGCGAGATCGAACGAGCGCGCAGTGCGCCGAGCGCCATGACGGTGGCCAGAAAGGTCTTGCCCGTGCCGGCTGGGCCGATGCCGAACGTCAGCGTGTTGGCTTCGACGGCTTCCACGAACCGGCGCTGGCCTTCCGTCTTGGGGCGAATCTCCTTGCCGCGCTGAGTGGTGAACAGCGTCTTGGGGTGAGCGCGCGGGGTCTCGACCGCGAGCGTCTCGCGCACGGCCAGCGCGACGTCGTCGGGCGTCAGCGCGGCGCCGCCGTTGGCTGCCTCACGCATTCGCGCCAGGATCTCGGTGGCCGACTCGACCGCTTGCGGAGCGCCGGCCAGACGCAGAACGTTGCCGTCCAGCGTCAGCACGACGGGTACCAGGTTCTCGAGCGCGCTGAGGTTCCGGTCCAGGTGGCCGCAAAAGTTCAGGTGATCCCGGACGCCGGCAAGCTCGAATACCCGCTCGGTCCGCCCGTCATCCAGGGTCAGTTCTCCGCATCTCTACGCCTTGAACGTCGCGAGGCGGCAAAAAGTTGTCCCGCAGAGCAAGCGGCGGAGCGAGCGCCTCGGAAAGCACGATCGCGGCCAGCAGCCGGTCGGGGGACCCGAAGGCGGACAGCAGCGGCGTACCCGGGCGCGGCGGGCGTCCCGGCTGCTGGACGGCGGCCGCGAACGGGTCGGCGGCTTCCTTGGACTGGGCCGCGGACGGAGCCGCGGACGGCACCCGGACCACCACCGGGGGTACCGCGGCCGGCTTGGAGGCGGCCGGCTTGGCGGGCGCCCCGCGCGCCGGCGGCCGGCCGCCGCGGGCGCGCTTGGAGATGGCGTCGACGAGCAGGCCGATCACTTCCTCCACGGCTACTGCCCCGGCACCTTCGGTGCCTGGCCGGGCGCGTTCGGATCCGGCGGCGCGACGCCGCTGCCGATCGACGACCGCATTTCCGTGTCGGCCTTGATGTTGTTGAGCTTGTAGTAGTCCATGATGCCGAGATTGCCCGCGCGGAACGCTTCGGCGATCGCCTGCGGAATCTGCGCTTCGGCCTCCACGACCTTGGCGCGCATCGCTTGCGTTTGCGCCTTCTGCTCCTGTTCGGCCGCCAGCGCGCTGTACTGGCGTTCGGCCGCCTTGGCCTGCGCGATGCGCCGGTCGGCTTCGGCCTGCGACGTCTGCAGCTCCGCGCCGATGTTCTTGCCGACGTCCACGTCGGCGATGTCGATCGACACGATCTCGAAGGCCGTGCCCGCGTCGAGGCCCTTCGCCAGCACCGCTCGCGAAATGCGGTCGGGATACTCGAGGACTTCCTTGTGATCGGCGGCCGCGCCGACGGCCGAGACGACGCCTTCGCCGACGCGCGCGACGATCGTCGGCTCGCCCGCGCCGCCGACGTAGCGGTCCAAGTTCGAGCGCACGGTGATGCGCGCTTTAACGTTGAGCTGGATGCCGTTCTGCGCGACGCCCTGGAAGATCGGCGTCTCGATCACCCTGGGATTCACGGAGGTCTGCAGCGCCTCGAGCACGTTGCGCCCTGCGAGGTCGATCGCGGCGGCGCGCTGCCATTCGAGCGGAATCTGGGCGCGCTGCGCGGCGATCATCGCGAAGGTGACGTTCTCGACGTTTCCACCGGCCAGATAGTGCGATTGCATCTGGTCCACCGTCAACGGCAGCCCCGCCTTGCGCGCCCGGACCAGGTTGGTCACGATCACTCCCGGCTGGATGCCGATCAGCCGCATGCGGATCAGCGCCATCATCGAGAGCGGCACCCCGGCCGCGATCGTGCGGATCCACAGCCCGAGCGGAAAGTAGTATAGGAACAAAAAGAGACCGATGACGATCGCAAAGACGATCGCCGCGAATCCGACTGAAGCCACGACCCCTACCTCTCCTCGACCCGGTCTACGAAGATACGCGCACCTTCGACCCGGCTCACGCGAATCGGCGAGCCGGCGGGGACGAAGTCCCCTTCCGTCAACACGTCGACGCGCCGGCCGTCGACCTGCGCCACGCCGGCGGGACGCAGGAACGAGGTCGCGACGCCGGTACGGCCGACCAAAGCCCGGTGGTCGCCGCTGGCGACGTAATCGGCGCCTTGGACGCCGGCAAAAGCGATGCGCCGGAAGAACGCGCTCTCCGGGAACAGCCGCGTCGAGAGAAAGAACGCCAGCACCGAGAGCACGATCGCGATCGAAAGCGCTTGGACCGCCACGAAAATGAAGGCGTATCCGAACGCCAGGACGATCGCAGCCGCCAAGGCGAGCACGCCGACCGTTCCGGCCACCCCGTGGCCGGGAACCACGTGCAGCTCGAAGAGGATGCCCAGGACGCCGGCCAGCGCGAGCGCGATGACCAGCGAGTTCGAGAAGCCCGCGTAGACGTGCGTACCGAAGAACAGCGCCAGCGCCGAAACGCCGATCGCACCGGCGATGCCGTGCAGGGTCTGCATTTCGATCAGCAAGCCGAGCATGCCGATCGAGAGCAGGAGGCCGCTCACCTCGGGACTGGTGGCGAAGCGCGCCAGATTCTCGCCCCAGGTGTACGCTTCGCCGCGCAGCGTCCCGTGCACGCCGGCATCCTGGAGGGCGGCTGACATCGTCGGGGCGATCGCATCGGCGACGTGCGCGCGCAGCGCTTCGTCCGCCGTCAGCGAGAGGATCGCGCCGGATTTCTTGTATGCCGGCACGTCGACGCTCTTATCGACCATCGCGGCGGCGAGCGTGGGGTCGCGGTGGTTGCGCTCGGCGGTCGAGGCGAACTCGGCGCGCAAGGCCGAAACGTGCTTGGGGTCGTTGGGAATCGGTTCGGCGGCCCCGATGCTGGCGCCCGGCGCCACAACGATCTTCTGCGCGGAAAGCGCGATCAAGGCGCCGGCCGAGTAGGCCCGTTGCGAGATGTACGCCACCGTGGGCACCTTGGCCGCGAACATCGCGTCGCGAATCTCGAAGGCCGCGCTGACCAGACCGCCCGGCGTGTTGATGTCGAGGACGAGCGCCGCCGCGTGCTGGTCGTTGGCTTCCGCCACGGCCCGCTGCACCAGGTGGGCCATGCCTTCGTCGACGGTGCCTTCGATCGGCACGACGATCACGTCGCCGGACGTCGGCGGCGCCGCGGCGGCGGCGCCGAAACTCGCGGCACCCAAGAGGGCGGCGAGGCTGAAGAGCGCGAGCCGAACGGAGCCAAGCATATCGCCGGTTACTATCGGAACGCCGCAGGAAAGTTGCGACCGCTCGTCCGGAGAGGCTCCGCTACGCCCCGAGCGCCTTGAGTTCGTCTAGGACCACCTGGCGGATCGTGGCGCCGTCCGTTTGGCCTTTGAGCTGCGGCATCACGGCTTTCATGGCCGCACCCTGATTGCGCTGTTGCGGCGGCAACGCCTCGAGCGCGGCCCGCACGGCGGCCCGGATGTCCTCGGCGCTCTTCTGCGCGGGCAGCAGCGCGGCCAAAATGTCGCGCTCGCGCGACTCCTTGGCGGCGAGCTCCGGGCGGTTGCCGCGCTCGAATTCGCCGATCGAGTCCGTCCGCTGCTTGACGAGCTTGCGCACGACGTCGATCTGGTCCGCTTCCTCCAGCTCCCGTCCGGCCTCGATCTTCTTATAGGAAAACGCGGACAGTGCGGAGCGAAGCGTGTCGACCCGCACTTGATCCCGCGCCTTCATCGCCTCTTTGAGTTCGGCGCCGATCGTGTCCTTGAGGCTCACGAAGCCTTACGCGCGACGCTTGCGAGCCGCCGCCGACTTCTTCTTACGGCGAACGCTCGGCTTTTCATAATGCTCGTGCTTGCGGGCCTCGGCCAAGACTCCGGCCTTCTGGGTGGCTTTCTTGAAGCGGCGCAACGCACTCTCGATCGTCTCTCCCGGTGCAACGCGAACTTCCACGAACAACCCCCCTTTCGAACTCGCGACCGAAACAAACGGCCCGCGAGCAAATAGTGTCCCCACACGAGAACAACTGCTAGAATCTAACACAGGCACGTGGAGGCGTCAATTTCTATGGTCTCCCAACGTCCGGTTTTCAGCCCCGCCGACGAGCTGCAGCGCGCGGCCGAACTGCTCTCCCGCTACTGGATCCTGGCTATCCCGACGGCGCTCGCGTCCCTCGCGCTGGGCGTCGTGTTCATCTTCGGAGTCCTCTCGGTGATCGCCACGACCGTGCTCGGGCATTTCGCGGGCGGGCACATCGGCACGGGGATTGGCCTCGGCTCGGGGCTGTTCGTCTTCGGCGGGCTCGTCCTGCTCGGGTTTTTCGCGCTGTACGTCGCTCAAGCGGTCGTCATCCACGCGGCCGAGGCGGCGCTGGCCGACCGGCCGCCCGATCTGGGCGCCAGCTTCGGCGCGGTCCTGGGCCGCATTCCGGACCTCACGGTCGCGCTGCTCGCGTGCCTGGCGATCTGGTTCTTGCCGCTCGTCCTCTCGGTCGTCCTGATCGGGCTGCCGCTGCTGGTTCTGGCGGGATACTTCACGATGTACGTTCCCGCCGCGGTGATCGTCGGCGGCGAAGGCGGCCTGCAGGCGGTCGGGACCTCGTTCCGCATCGCGTCGCACCGGATCGGCGAAAGCGTGATCGCCTGGATCGGCATGCTGATCGCGATCGTCGTCGGTCAAGTCGCCAACGCAATCGCGGTGCACGTTCCGCTCGTCAACCTGATCGTGCCGTTCGCGGTGGGCGGCTTGACCTCGGCCTACTCGGCGCTGGTCGGCGCGAGCTTCTACTCGGCGCTGCGCGACGGCGTTCCGGGCGGACCGTACCAGGCGGCCGGCGTACCCCCGCCGCCCCCGGCGGTCGGCGGCCCCCCGCAGATCATCCGGTAGGTCCGCACGCGGTCGCCCGACAGGCTCTTCGGCTTAGCCGGGCGGCCACTGCAAGGCGCGGCCGGCCAGCACGTGCAGGTGCAGGTGAAAGACCGACTGGCCCGCGTCGGGGCCTTCGTTGACCACGATCCGGTAACCGCCGGTCGAGGCCGCCCGGCCGGCCTTCGAGGCGACCGCGAACAGGTCGCCGACTTCTTTCGCATCCGCGCCGGCGACGAAATCGCCCAAGTTGGTTGCGTGGCGCTTGGGGACGACCAGATAATGCGCGGGCGCTTGCGGGTTGAGGTCGCGAAAGACCAGCGCGTCGTCGGTTCGCAAGACCTCGTTCGCGGGGATCTCGCCGCGGAAGATCTTGCAGAAAACACAGTTCTCGTCCTGACTCATGGCCCCGCTTTCGGCTTCATGGTGATGAAATTGAACGACGAATCGGGACTTGCGACGACTCCCTCGATCGAATCCTTCGCCGCGAACGAGGCGACCGAATGCGCGAGCGGAACCGCCGGAGCTTGATCCCGGATCATGGCGTTGGCCGCCCGGTAGATGCGGCCCCGCTCGGCGTCGCTCGACGTCTGCTGGCCGGCCAGCATCAGCTTGTGAAAGCCCGGATCGCGCCAGAACGAGTAATTCTGAGCTTGGCCCTTGACCGCGCTGTCCCGGTCGAGCAGGGGATACATGAAGTTGTCGGGATCGCCGTTGTCCCCGGTCCAGCCGATCAGGCACATCGGGTGCTCGCCGTTACGGACCTTCTGCAAGAAGACCGCGAACTCGAAGGGTTCGAGCGTCACGTCGATGCCGACGTCGCGCAGGTTCGCTTGAATCGTCTCGGCGATTCGTTGCGGCTCGGGCATATACGGGCGCGGCGAGGTGGGAAAGTACAGTTCCGTAGCGAAATGCGGCCGCCCCGCCAGCGCCAGTAAGGCGCGGGCGCGCGCGGGGTCGTGCGGATAGGCTTTGACGGCCTTGTCTTCGCCGAGCATGCCGGGCGGCGTCCAGTTGTCCGCGACGACCGCGCCTTCGGCATAGAAGCTCCGCACCAGGCTTTCCTTGTCGATCGCGTACGCGATCGCGCGGCGGACGCGCACGTCGTCGAACGGCTTCTTCTCCACGTTGAGCGCGAGATACGAGACGTTATTGCTGCGCGGGTGGTAGAGGCGCACGTCGGGCTCGCGCGCGAGGGCCACGGCGTCGTCGGGGCGCGGATCGAACAGCATGTCGACGTCGCCCTTCTTCATGGAGAGCACGCCGGTCGATTGATCGGGGATGTCGCGGATGTAGACGTTCGGGTAGCCGGGCTTGCGGCCGCGCCAGAAGGGGTTGGGGCCCAGCAGGATGTGGTCGTCGTGGTCCCACTCGACGACGGCGTACGGCCCGCTCGCCACCGGTTTCTGCGAGAAATCCTCGGCGCTCTCGGCGATCGCGGCGGGCGACCCGATCGCGAACGACGGCATCGCCAGATCGCGCAAGAACGGGCCGAACGGCGTCTTCAACCGGAACACGACCGTGCCGGCACCGCGGGTTTGGACCGACGCGATCGCGCTCGCGCCGTCGAATCCGCCGAACATGCTCGCGTAGTAGCCGTAGGGGAAGTTTCCGCGGTACGGGTTCTTCGTGTCGCGCCAGCGATCGAAATTGAACTTCACGGCCGCGGCGTCGACGGGCGTACCGTCGGAAAAGCGCCCGGGGGCTAGCCGGAAGGTCCAGGTCTTTCCGTCTCGCGACGTCGTCCACGAGCGCGCGATATCGGGCACGATATCGAAGCCCCCGGGCGCGAAGCGCACGAGGTTTTGATACACCTCTTGCGCGACCGTGAGCGAGAGCCCGTCCGTTTCGTGCGAGGGATCGAGGCTCGTAGCGTCCTTGACCCGCGCGACCGTCAGCACCGGGCCGCGCAGGCTTTCGTCGTCGCCGCCGCAGCCGGCCAGGGCAAACGCGACGAGCAGCCCGCAGGCCGCGCTCGCCGCCCGCACGGTTCGCAACGCTACCTGGTCCGGATCGTGAACGTCCACGTCTTGGTGGAGGTGTTGCCCGCGGCGTCGGAGACGCGCACGACCACGACGACCGGTCCGTCGGGAAGATCGACGCCCGGACTGTAGGTGATGAAACCGCCCGTCCGCGTCGACGAGGCCGTCTCGTCGTGGCCGTTGACCGACAGCGATACGCTCGATGCGTTGATCGCGATCTCGGTCGGCGCGTTGTAGGTCGCATAGATGCTCGGGCGCGAGTTGTTGACCGTCTGCCCGGGCGGCGGCGCCACCTCGCCGATGCTCGGCGGCGTCGTCGCGGCCGAGAGCGAACGGGCCGCTTCGGTTCGCGGCGCGGACGTGGCGCCCACGCTCAGCCGGCCGTACACGGGGACCTGGGTGACGTTGAAGCGGTCGGGAATCGTATAGCGTCCCACGTAGGTTCCGGGCTGCGTTTCCCGCATGTCCAAGCCCTCGAGGTAGTCGCCGATATCGAAGCTGGCGTGGCCGCCCGGCGTGCCCTGCATGACGACGTCGAACGTCTCTCCGGCCCGCAGCGGCCGGTCGGCCGAGAGTTGCACGCTCGCGATCGTCACCGGGTTCGGGGCCGCCGCCGGCGTGGACGCCGGGGTTTGCGACCCGACCCGCGACGCCACGATCTCGCGCAGTTCACCGCTCTCGGGATTGCTGCGCACCGTCACGTAATCGCCGGCCGCGAGATCCTCGAGTTTGGCCGCCGCGCCGTTGAGCGTGATGACCGTGGTCGAAGCGGGCGTGACGACGCGGCCGTTGGCGAGCACGAGCGAGGCCGGCGACAGCGCGGTGATCGTGCCGCCGACGGACTTATAGAAATCGAACACCGAGATGACGCGGCCGTCGCGTGCGAGGATCGCGTGGATCGCGTCGCCGACCCGGATGTCGGACAGCGCGCCGCGCAGTTGCGAGTGGATCGTCACGTCTTCGGTCCAGATCTTGGCATCCGAGTTGAGCGAAATCGTGCGCGCCGCGCCGCCGCGCACGACCGTTAGCGAGGGCGGATCGGAGCCGGCGTCGACGGCGGACACGACGCCCTGGATGTCGGTGCCGCCGCCCGCGCGCGGCGATTGCGTGGCCCCGTTGCGCCCGACGAACGCCGATATGATCTCGACCTTGGCGCCGCGCTGATCGTACGTGGCCTGGGCGCCGAACGCGGCCGTCAGCAGCGTGAGCGGCGCGTAGGTCGTGCCGTCGCGCTCGAGGACGGGGGCGCCCAAGGCGACCGGCCGGCCGTTCACCGTCGCGGACGCCGAGCCCACCTCGAAGCCGACGCTCCCCGTCGGCAGCCGCGCCGTGACGCTCGAGCCGGCCCGGGTAACCGCGATACCGAGCGCGTCGAAGACGTCGCGCAAGGGCAGGAAGAGCCGCCCGCCGATGACTTGCGGCGGCGTGTCGGTGTCGAGCGGTTCGCCGTTGACGACGATGGCGATCGTGCGGATCGGTTTCTCCGCTTCGTCCGCGTGGTGCGGCGGCGCGGCGCTCGCGACGGAAGCGAACCCCGCGAACAGCACGGCGGCGGCGAAACAGACGGCGCGGGGCTTCAAAGAAAACTCCCTGGGCTGGGCCTCATCGGACCTGGCTCTCCTGCAACACCTTACGATACACCTCGGCGGTTCGTTCCGCGCATCGATCCCACGTCAGCGTTCGTGCGAAATTCCGGGCGCCTTCGCGTGCGGCCGGTTCCGACGCCGCGCGCGCCATCAGCCGCCCGAGCGTACGGACGTCGCGCGGCGGGAAGACGTCGACGTAGGGACGCAGGATCGCGGGAACGGCGTCGGCGCAGACGATCGCCGCCGTTCCGACCGCTGCCGCTTCGAGCAACGGTAAACCGAAGCCCTCGCAGAGCGCCGGGTGTACGAGCGCGAGCGCGTTCCGGTAGAGCCCCGGGAGACGGCCGGACGGCACGTCGCCGAGAAAACGCAGCCGGCCGCGCGCGCGCCGCGGACGCGCCGGACCCGCGTCGAGATCGTCCGGACCGGTCAGCAGGAGGTCGACCTCGAGCGCCGGGTCGAGCGCTTCCCAGGCCGCGAAGAGGGTCGGCAGATCCTTGTGCGGCCGGTGGTTTCCGACGTAGAGAAAGTACGGCACCGCCGGCGGCTCCGGGGGCGGCGGGGCGAGAAACGCGTCGTTGACGCCGAGCGCGACCACGCTGACCTTGGCGGCCGGCACGCGCAGATAGCGCTCGAGATCTTCGACGGTACGTTCGTCGTCGGTGATCACCCGGGCGGCGCCCGCGCATACGGCGCGCACGACGGTCGCGTAGTACGGCCCGACCGAACGCTTGAAGTACGCGGGGAACCGCAGGTGGATCAGATCGTGGATCGTGATCACGTACGGCCGCGGCGCCAGCAGCGGCGCGTAGACCGAAAGGAAGTGCACGAGCCGCGGGCGCAGCCGCCGCAGCTCCAGCGGCAGTGAAATCTGTTCCGCCATATCGAGCGCCGCCTCGCGCGGAAGCGCGGCAAACGTGAGGTCGGGCGCGACCCGTGGCAGGCGCACCGCGAGTTCTTCCGCATAGGCCCGCATCCCGGCCGACATCTGCCGGAAGCGGGCCAGATCGAGCGCGACGTCGACCCGCGCGTTCACCGCCGGCGCCATGCCTTCCACGCGACGGCCACGGGGTACGCGGCCGAGGCCACCGCCACGAAGACGCCCCGCCAGCCGTCGCGCCAGCCGCCTTTGACGAAGAGCAGCCATGGCGCGCGCAACAACGCCACGCCGGCGGCACGCGCCAGGACGAGCGGGGTCGCGCGCAGGCCCCGCGCCTCGAGCGAGGTGTACCGCGCGAACTTCGCGCGATACGACCCGAGCGTCGGATACGAATAGTGCAGCAGCACGCCGCCCAGCCGCCCGACGCCGCCCGGGACACGCCAGCTTTCGTGCAGCTCGGCGTCGCCGCCGCCGGCGGGCGCCGCGACGAGCTCGGCCCGCGCGGTGCGGAAGAACCGCACCGGGGCGTCGCCGCCCCACGCGCCGTGGCGGATCGGCCGCCCGCAGAAGTACGTCGTGCGCTTGACCGCGTAGGCGTCGGTCGCGCCGGGCGGGTCCAGCCCCGGCAGCGCGGCGGCCAAGTCCGCGTCGAGTGCTTCGTCGGCGTCCAGCATGAAGGTCCACGGCGTACGCACGCACCCGAGCGCGAAGCGCCGCGTCGCTACGAATCCGGCCCACGGGCGCACGATGACCTCGGCGCCGCGCGCGCGGGCGAGTTCCACCGTCGCGTCGGACGACTCCGCGTCGATCACGAGCAACGATACGCCGGGCGGGAGGCCGGCCAACGCCCGGGGCAGGTTCCGTTCCTCGTCCTTCGTGAGGACGACGAACGTCACGTCGGCGAGGTTCAGGAGGGCGAGGCGACCGGCGACCCGGCGCTTTCGACCGCCCTGTCCCGTTCGCGGGTTCGCGCGGCGCCGGCCAGCGCGGCGCCGACGAAGTCGCGGTACAGCGGCGACGGCCGCGTCGGCCGCGACTTGAACTCCGGGTGGGCCTGCGTCCCCACGAACCACGGGTGCAGCGAAGGCGCGAGCTCGATGCACTCGACCAGCGTCGTGCGGCCGCGCACGTGGTGGCCGGCAAAGATCATCCCGTGCTCTTCGAAGAGCGCCTTGTAGCGGTTATTGAATTCGTAGCGATGGCGATGGCGCTCGCTGATCTCGAGCGTGCCGTAGGCGCGCGCCGCGAGCGTCCCGGGTTCGAGCTTGCAGTCGTACGCGCCCAGGCGCATCGTTCCGCCCATCAGCTCCAGGTTGCGCTGGTCGGGCAAGAAGTCGATAATCGGGTCCGGCGTCCCTTCGTCGACCTCCGACGTCATCGCGTCGGGTAAACCGCACACGTGGCGCGCGAATTCGACGCACGCCAGCTGCATTCCGAAGCAGATGCCCAGGAACGGCAGGCGGTGCTCGCGCGCGTACTGGATCGCGCGCAGCTTACCCTTCACGCCGCGCGACCCGAAGCCCGGCGCGACCAGAATGCCGTCGACGCCGTGCAGCACGGCCGTGCCGGAATCTTCGACCGTCTCGCTGTCGACCCGTTTGATCTCGACGTGCGCGTCGTGGTGGATGCCCGCATGGTAGAGCGCCTCCACGATCGAAATGTACGCATCCTTGAGCTCGACGTACTTTCCGACCAGGGCGATCCTCACGTGCTCTCTGGGGTGGGTCAACCGTTCGACGATCGCTTCCCAGTTCTCGAGATCCAGCTGCCGCGTCTGCAGCTTCAAGCGCGCGATCACGGCCTCCGCGAGGCCTTCCTTCTCGAGGTTGATCGGCACCTTATAGATCGTGGGCGCGTCGCCGTTTTGCACGACGTTACGCGGCGGCACGTCGCAGAAGAGCGCGATCTTCTCCTTGAGCTCGATCGGAATCGGCGCTTCGGAATTCGTCCGCACGACGATGGCGTCGGGTGCGATGCCGATCGCGCGCAGTTCGCGCACGCTGTGCTGCGTGGGTTTGGTCTTCAGCTCGCCGGCGGCGCCCAAGTGCGGCATCAGCGTCAAGTGCACGAACATGACGTTCTCGTCGCCGACGTCGTAACGCACTTGCCGGATCGCTTCCAGAAACGGGAGCGACTCGATGTCGCCGACCGTGCCGCCGACCTCGACGATACAGACGTCGGCCCCGCTCTTCTCCGCGACGCGCCGGATCTGCGCCTTGATCTCGTTGGTGATGTGGGGGATCACTTGAACGGTCGCGCCCAGATAGTCGCCGCGGCGCTCCTTGTCGATGACCGACGCGTAGATCTGTCCCGTCGTCACGTTGTTGGTGCGGCTGAGCGACTCGTCGATGAAGCGCTCGTAGTGGCCGAGGTCGAGATCGGTTTCGGCGCCGTCTTCGGTGACGAAGACCTCGCCGTGCTGATACGGGTTCATCGTGCCGGCATCGACGTTGATATAGGGATCGAGCTTCAGAATCGAGACCGACAGGCCCCGGCTCTTGAGCAACCGGCCGAGCGAGGCGGCCGCAATGCCTTTTCCCAGCGAGCTCACGACGCCGCCGGTGAAGAATATATACTTCGCCACTATGGACCGTTGGCGTTCGCGCTGACGGCAGCCGGCCCCCCCGGCTCCACGCTGACCGCGCGCTCGAGTCCGGCCAAGTCGGGGTGGACGCCCACGCGGGCGGCGCCGCCGAACGCCTCGCGGGCGAGCGCGGCCAGCGGCGCCGCCGTGCCGGGCGCGGCTTCCATCAGCAGGACGCCGTCCGGCGCCAGCAGGACGGGTGCGCGCGCGAGCAGGCGGCGGTACAGCGCGAGCCCGTCCGGACCGCCGTCGAGCGCGAGCCGCGGCTCGAAGGCCGTCGGGTCGGGTGCCGCCGCGAGCGCGCCGCTCGGAACGTACGGCAGATTCGCGACGATCGCATCGAAGCGCAGGTCCGCAGGCAACGCGGCGGTCAGGTCGCTCTGCGCGAAAGCGATCCGGTCCGCGACCCCCAGCGCCCGGGCGTTCGCGGCGGCAACGCCGAGCGCCGCGCGCGAAACGTCGACGGCGGTCACGCACGCCTGGGGCAGTTCGAGCGCGAGCGCGACCGCCAGCGCACCGCTGCCGGTGCCCACGTCGAGGATGCGCGCGGCCGGCGCACCCGCTCGCCGGACGCGCAAACGCGCGAGCGCGAGCTCCACGAGCAGTTCGCTCTCGGGCCGCGGCACGAGCACGTCGGGGGTGACGGAAAACGAGCGGCCGTAGAAGCCCGCGCGCCCGGTCACGTAGGCGACCGGCTCGCCGCGCGTGCGCCGTGCGGTCGCGGCCTCGTAGCGTTCCACGTCGGCGGGCGCGAGTTCGTGGTCGGCGTGGGCGAGCAGCCACGCCGCGTCGCGGCCCAGTACGTCCTGGAGGAGCCGCCCGGCGTCGAGCCGGGCCGACGGCGATACCGGGCGCAGGCGCTCGGTGGCCCGCGCCAGCGCCTCGGCCGCCGTCACGCTAGAGGTCGTCCGCCAGCGACGCGAGGACCGCCGCGTGCTCCTCGTAGGCGAGCCCGTCGAACGTCCACGAGAGTGCCCACGGCTGGGCGCCGCGCAGCTCGGCCGAGCCTTCGTCGCCCGCCTCCTCGTACGCGAGCGAGAACGACGCCAGCCGCACGCTTTCCGGAAACGCGCCCGCCTCGTTCTCGACGCCGAACGCGCTCGCGCCGAAGAACGTCACCTTCGCCAGATACGACGTCCCGCCGCCGTGAAAATTGCCGTACAGCGCAAGCGTCAGCCGCCGCGCCTGCATCTCGAAGTCCAACGAGACGACGAACGAATCGCCGAACGCTCGCGCCGCAACGACGTCGAGCGCATCCCGGTCCCGTTGCGACAAGCTCATACGTGCGTTTGCTCGTCCGCAGCAGCAGCGTCCTGCAGCGGTCCGCGCTAACCGCGAACGTTAGCGGCTGAGAACTTCGTCGAGCTTGCCGACGATCTGTTGAAGGCGAACGGTGCCCGGCTCGTCGTTCAACTCGCCCAGCCGCTGCACGGCAGCTTCGGTGGCCGCAACGAGTGCCTTTTGCGCGGCCGCGATCGAGGCCGCAGCGCTTATCCCCATGGCCTCGAGTATAGCATCCGGCTCAAGCCCCATCAAGAACGGCGCCGATGACGTCGGCGAAGCACTCCACGAAGAACCGCGCGTCCTCGTCGAAATAGTCGGTCGAGGTGGCGTCGACGCAAAGGACGGCGCAGACGGCTTTCTGCAGCGGGTCGAAGACGGGCACGACCAACAGCGACGTGAAGGGCGCATCGATCTCGTCGGGCGGCGCGAAGTTGCCCGTGTATTCCGACACGTCCGCGATCAGCAAGCCCCGCTGCAGCTTCATGGCGTCCCCCGCAGCCGATCGCATCGGCAGCCGCCTGCTGCCGATCAGTACGTCGGGAAAACCGAATCCGGCGTACAGCACCAGCTCTTGCCCGTCGCTTTTCCAGACCGAGGCCCGGTGGCTGACGGCGCGGCTGCGCCAGATCGACGCCACCACGTCCTTGAGCACGTTCTCCACCCAGCGCAAGGTGCGATCGCCCGGCCTGCCCTCGTCGATCAGTTGCACGGCGGCGACGCATTGCTGACGCATGCCTTTCAAGACGTGGGTCTTGACCCGCGCGTCCTCTTCGAGCTCTTCGACGAGCACCTTGAGCTCTTCGATCTGAGCTTCGTGCCGATCCGTCGCGTGGCGGAGCTCTTCTCGGGCCTCGTCGAGCTCCTCGCGCACGTCTTCGGCCTGCCGGTTCGCCGCCGCCTCGCTGCGACTCTTCAGAAACTCACCGAGCGGTTTGAGCAATAGCAACCCCGCCAGCGCCACGGCCAACAGCACGGCGACGAACACTTGAACCGCTAACGGCAGCGCGCGGAAAAACGAAAAAATCTGGTCGAGCAGGCCCGGTTCGTCGGCGAGTATGGCCGGTTCGATACTATCCACTCAGCCGCGCCTCCGGCGTAACGTACGGGCGACGATTATCGGCTACCTCTACGAGATGACGGTCGCGGCCTGCGCCGCGAGCTGCTCGAATGCGAGAACTTGGCGCGCCCGCCAGAGCGCGTCGCGTCCGAGCTCCGCGGCCAGCAGCTCGGCCACGGCGGGCGCCGCCGCGCGGGCGGCGCCCGCGTCGACGAACAGCGCGCGCGTGCGGCGCGACAGCACGTCGTCGACCGTCCGCGCCATCTCCGCGCGCACGCCGAAGAGCGCCTCCGCGCGCGTGTACGGCAGCCGCGGATGAAGCGGCTCGCGCAGCGACGGGTCGTCGCGTTCGAGGGCCAGGAGCGCCGCGCGATCGGTGCCGTACGGCGCGTACCGATCCACGGCCGGCGCGGGGATGCCGCTCGCCGTTCCGTGCAGCGGTAGGCGCGCGGTCGGACTGGGCGTTTCGCGCAATCCGCCGCGCCGCGCGGCTTCGTCGATCGCGTCCTCGGCCATGCGGCGGTACGTCGTCCACTTGCCGCCCGTCACCGTGACGATTCCGCTGGGTGACACGGCGATCGCATGCTCGCGCGACAGCTTCGAGGTCGCCTCCGGCCGGCCGCCGGCCAGCAGCGGGCGCAAACCCGCAAAGGCCGCGAGCGCGCCGGTGCGCCGGACCGGCGTTTCCAAATACGCGTTGAGCTGTCGAACGATGAAGTCCACTTCCGCCCGGGTCGGCGCGGGGTCGAGTTCGGCGGCGGCGGCCGGCACGTCGGTCGTCCCGACGAGCACGTGCCCCTGCCACGGAATCGCGAACAGCACGCGGCCGTCGGCGGTCCTGGGCACCAGCAGCGCGGCACTGCCGGGGAACGCTTCGCGCCCGAAGACCACGTGGCTGCCGCGGCTGTGCGCGAGCAACGGCACGCAAGCCGGATCGTCGAGCCGGCGCACGTCGTCGACGAAGATACCGGTCGCGTTGACGAGCGCCGCGGCGCGCACTTCGCGTTGCGTCCCGGTCTCCTCGTCGCGCACGAGCGCGCCGCACGCGCGCCCGTTCTCGTACAGGAAACGCGTGACGCGCAGGTAGTTGGCCACGACCGCGCCGCGGTCGACGGCCGTTCGCGCCAGCGCCAGCGCCAGCCGCGCGTCGTCGAACCGGCCGTCGAAATAGCGAATGCTGCCGTGCAGCCCGCGCCCGCGAACGTTCGGTAACTCGCGCAGCGTCGCGGCGCGCCCGAGATAGCCGCTCGGGGGAAAGCCGCTGCGGCCCGCCAGCACGTCGTACGCTTTGAGCCCCGCGGAGTAGTACGGTCCCTCGAACCAGCGGTAGACCGGGCAGATGAAACCGATTTCGTCGACCAGGTGCGGCGCGTTGCGGCGCAGGTTCGCGCGCTCGTCCAGGGCCTCGCGCACCAGCGCCAGGTTGCCCCGTTGCAGGTAGCGCACGCCGCCGTGCACGAGCTTGGTCGAGCGGCTGGACGTGGCTTTGGCGAAGTCCGACGCCTCGACGAGCGCGGTACGGTAGCCGCGCGCGACCGCATCGACCGCGGCACCGAGGCCGGTCGCGCCGCCGCCGATGACGAGCACGTCGAAACGCTCGCCGAGGCGCGCCAGCGCGGCCTCCCGGTTCACGCCTGCGGATCTTCCCAGTGCGCCGCGCGCTCGACCGCGCGCCGCCACGCGCGCAGCAAACGCTCGCGTTCGCGCTCGGGCATCGACGGACGAAAGCGCCGCTGCTCCCGCCACTGCTTCGCGACGTCGTCCGGGCCGTCCCAAACGCCGGTCGAGATGCCGGCCAGATACGCGGCGCCGAGCGCGGTCGTTTCGGTGACCCGCGGGCGCACGACGTCGACGCCGAGGACGTCGGCTTGAAACTGCATCGTGAAGTCGTTGACCGCGGCGCCGCCGTCGACGCGCAGTTCCGCCAGCTTCAGCTTCGCTTCCGCCTGCATCGCGCGCACGACGTCGGCCGTTTGATACGCCATCGCTTCGAGGGCGGCGCGCGCGAGGTGTTCGCGCGTGCTGCCGCGCGTCAGCCCGACGATCGTGCCGCGCGCGTACGGATCCCAGTACGGCGCGCCGAGCCCGGCGAACGCCGGCACGAAGTAGACGCCGCCGTTATCGCGCACGCGCGCGGCGAGCTGCTCGACGTCGGCCGAAGCGGAGATGATGCCGAGGCCGTCGCGCAGCCACTGCACGGCGGCACCCGTCACGAAAATCGATCCTTCGAGCGCGTAGACGGCCTTGCGCGGCTCGGTCGCGTACGCGATCGTGGTCAGCAGACCGCCGCGCTCGCGCACCGGATCCGCGCCCGTATTCATCATCAGGAACGAGCCCGTGCCGTACGTGTTCTTCGCCAGACCCTTGGCGAAGCAGGCCTGGCCCACGAGCGCCGCGTGCTGGTCGCCCGCCACGCCCGCGATCGGAATCGGCGCGCCCAGCCACTGGGGCGACGCCGTGCCGAACCGCGCGACCGACGGCCGCACGTCGGGCAAGAGCGCGCGCGGCACGCGCAGGAGCGACAGCATCTCGTCGCTCCATTCCAGCCGCTCGATATCGAACAGGAGCGTGCGCGACGCGTTCGTGTAGTCGGTCGCGTGCGACGCACCGCCGGTGAGATTCCATACGAGCCACGCGTCGACGGTCCCGAACGCGAGTTCGCCGCGTTCGGCACGTTCGCGCAAACCCGGCACGTTGTCGAGCAGCCACGCCAGCTTCGTGCCGGAAAAATACGGATCGAGCACGAGTCCCGTCGTGCGCCGCACGAGCGGCTCGGCGCCGCGCGCCTTGAGCTCGTCGCAGAACGCCGCCGTCCGGCGATCCTGCCAGACGATCGCCGGACACACGGGCTTGCCGCCCTCGCGTTCCCAGACGAGCGTCGTTTCGCGCTGGTTGGTGATCCCGAGCGCGGCTACGTCGGACGCCGCGATGCCCGCATTGCGTAGCGCCCCCCGCGCCGTCTCCAGCTGCGAGCGCCAGATGTCCGCGGGGTCGTGTTCGACCCAGCCCGGGCGCGGATAGGATTGCGGGAACTCGCGCTGGTCGAGTCCGCGGATCGTCCCGCGTTCGTCGAACACGAGGGCCCGCGAGCTGGTCGTTCCCTGGTCCAGCGCAACGACGAACGGCACGCGCGCTCAGGCGGCGGTCGTCTCACCCGCCAGCAACCTCGACTTTTCGTCCTGCTGCAACCGGGCGACGAGGCGGCCGAGGTTTCCGTCCATCACGTCCTTGATGTTGCCGAAGTTCTCGTTGATGCGGTGGTCCGTGATGCGGTCCTGCGGAAAATTATAGGTCCGAATCTTCTCGCTGCGGTCGCCCGTGCCGACTTGGCTGCGGCGCAGACTGCCCACCGCTTCTTCCGCCTCGCGGCGCTTGCGATCGGCCAGCATGCTGCGCAGCATCTGCATCGCACGATCGCGGTTCTGCAGCTGCGAACGTTCCTCGCTGCACGATACGATGAGGCCGCTCGGCACGTGGGTGATGCGAATCGCCGACTCGGTCTTATTGACGTGCTGGCCGCCGGCGCCCGATGCCTTGAAGGTGTCGATTTCCAGGTCTTTGGGATTGATCTCGATCTCGCCGTCGTCTTCGACCTCCGGCAGCACGGCCACCGTCGCGGTGCTGGTATGCACGCGGCCTTGCGACTCGGTAACCGGCACCCGCTGCACGCGGTGGACGCCGCTCTCGTACTTGAAAAAGCGGTAGGGCTCGCCGCTGCGGATGCCGAGCACGATCTCCTTGACGCCGCCCGCTTCGCTCTCGTTCTGCGAGAGGACCTCGGTCTTCATCTTCAGCGCTTCCGCGTAGCGCAAGTACATCCGCGCCAGCTCGGCGGCGAACAGCCCCGCTTCGTCGCCGCCGGCGCCGGCACGGATCTCCACGAACACGTCCTTCCCGTCGTTGGGATCGCGGGGCAGCATCAGCTCGGTCAGCTCGGCCTCGAGCGCCGCCCGGCGCGCGCGCAGCGTCTCGAGTTCGTCTTCCGCCAGGGCCGCCATTTCCGGATCGCTCTTATCGAGCGCCAGCGCTTCGCTCGCCGCCACGTCGGCCAGCAGCTTGCGCAGCGCGCGATACGCCGCGACCGTCGGTTCGTTGGCCGCACGCTCCTTGACGAGCCGCGTGAAGCGGTCCTGATCGAACGTGCCGCCGGAATGCGCCAGTTCCGCTTCGATTTCATCGAAGCGTTTCGAGAGCGTCTCCAGGCGGTCGAAGTTGAAATTCATCGTGCGTATCGGTGCGGCGAGCGGCGGCGAGGAACAAAAAGACGAGTCGCGGCGAACGACTCGTCCCGGGAAGCGTTCGGCCCGCTAGGCCTCGGCGGCGGCGCTCTCCGCTTTCTTCCGCGCGCGCTCGGCGGCTTCGGCCTTCTTCTTGTCGGCAGCGGCCATGCGCTGGTTGAACTTATCGACGCGGCCGGCCGTGTCGATGAACTTCTGCTGACCCGTGAAGAGGGGATGGCATTGCGAGCAGATTTCGACGCTGATCTCCTTGGCGGTGGAACCGGTCGTAAACGTGCTCCCGCAGGCGCAATGGACGCGAGCTTGGGGGTACCATTTGGGGTGGATCTTCTGTTTCACAGCCGTACAAGTATACCAGAGTCCGCAACAGGGTCCAGCCGGCCCGGGTCCGGCCGGCGGCTCCCCGGCGGGGCGACCGCAGGGGAGCCGCCCGAAAGCGCCCGAACGGCGGGCGAAGTCAAATGGTCGTCATTACGGTCCGTTGAGAAAGCTCGTTCCCGGGGACCTGGCCGCGCTTACCGTGGCCGTACTGCTCTTTGCGGCGCTCGACGCGGCCCTGTTCGCGACGCCGCTGTACCGAAATTTCCTCGATCCCGCCTCGAGCGCCGGCAGCTTCGAGCGCGGCCTCGCGCAGGCCGGAGCGGCGGCTCGCGACCCGCGGCGCGACGTGCTGGTCCTGGGGGACTCGCGCATCTACAACGGCCTCGACGCCGCGCGAGCGACCCGGGAGACGCCCGGGCTGCGGTTCATCAACGCCGCCGTCCCCGGCACGACCCCGCGCTGCTGGAGCGTCTTCGATCGGGCGCTCGACCCGGGCGCGAACCGCTTTCGGGCCGTGGTCGTCCCGGTCGATACCTACGCCGACGACGACGGGGCGCTCGGCAGCGTCGACGGCGACGACCGTCTTTTCGACTTGCACTACATCGTCTTGCGCACCGCGCCGTCCGAGATCGCGCGCGTCGCCTTCAGCTTTCCGGAACCCGACCGGCGCCTCGAAGCCTTTTTCGACTTGGCCCTGCGCGGACCGCTCCTGCGCGCCGACCTGCAGGCGTTCGCACTGGACCCCCGGGCCCGGTTCGCGGCACTGGCGGCCGGGCGCGAAGGGCCGCCCCACGTCCGTGCCGAGACGATGAGCGGCCTGCGCGTCGGCGCGGGCGGCGCGCTGGTCGTTCCGGCGACGTTTCCGGCGAGCGAGCGCGACGAACTGGAACGCCAGGTGCGCCACGTGCCCGAGCCGAGCAAGAGCTACGCCCGTTACCGCCGCGAGTGGCTGCTCCCGATCGTGGAGCGCTACCGCGCCACCGGGACGCCGGTGATCTTCGTCCGCATCCCGACGCGGCCGCTGCAGCCGGTGCCGCCGGCAGCGCTGACGGGTACCTTGGCGGACTTCGCGCGCACCGAGGGCGCGTACGTTCTCCCGCAAGCTCCGTACACGGCCCTCGAGCGGCCGCCGCTCTTCGCCGACGCGGTACACCTCGACGCTCGCGGCGCCGCGCTCTTCAGCGTGCAGCTCGCGCGCGACGTGCGGCGGGTCCTGGACGCACCGGCCTTCGCCCGGCCGGTGGCCCCCTCGGCCGATCTCGACGCTGCCGACGACCCGAACCGCGATCCGTCCGTCCGGCATGCGATCCGGCACGTGCTGCAGGCCCTCCTGATCGGCACGCCGCTGCGCTTCCAGTCCTTCGAGTACGCGCTGTTCTTCCTGACGATCGTGGCCGGCTACTACGCGCTTCGCAGCGAACGCGCCCGCCGAGCGCTGCTGCTGCTCGCCAGCTGGTATTTCTACGCCCGCTGGAACGCCTGGTATCTGGTCGTTCTCCTGGCGCTGACCGCGACCGACTACGCCTTCGGGCTGGGTATCGAACGCTTCGCGGGCGGGCGGCGGCGCCTGCTGCTGGCCTGCGGCATCGGGGTCAACCTGCTCTTCCTCGGCACGGCGAAATACGCGGATTTTCTCACGGGCGCCATCGCGGGACTGCTGCGGTTGCCGGTCGATCCGTGGGCGTTGCACGTGCTCGTGCCGGTCGGCATCAGCTTTCACACCTTTCAGAGCATCTCGTACCTGGTCGACATCTCGCGCGGGAAGATCCGCGCGGTCCGCAACCCGTTCGACTACGCGCTCTACCTCGCGTTCTTCCCGCAGCTGCTGGCGGGTCCGATCGTGCGGGCCGGACGCTTCTTCAGCGAGCTGGCACGGCGGCACGCGCTCGAACCCGCCCGGCTCGCGCGCGGGCTCGGCGAGATCGGGGTCGGGCTCGTGAAGAAAGGCGTCCTGGCCGACCGCTTCGCGCCTGCCGCCGACGCCTATTTCGGGGCGCTGGGCGCGCATCCGGGCGCACCCGCGGCGTGGGGCGGCGCGTTCGCGTTCGCGATGCAGATCTACTTCGATTTCTCGGGCTACAGCGATATCGCGATCGGCTCGGCCCGCGTGCTGGGCTTCGACTTCCCCGCCAACTTCAAGCGGCCGTATCTCTCGTGGAGCGTGACGGAATTCTGGCGCCGCTGGCACATGACGCTCTCGAACTGGCTGCGCGACTACCTGTACGTCCCGCTGGGCGGCAACCGGGGCGGCCGGCTCGAGACCTACCGCAACCTGATGCTGACGATGGTCCTGGGCGGCCTGTGGCATGGCGCGAACTGGACCTTCCTCGCCTGGGGGGCGTACCACGGCGTGCTGCTCGTGGTCGAGCGCGCGCTCGGGATCGGGCGCCGCCGCGACGCCCCGCCGCCGCACGGGCTCGCGCGCGTCGCCGCCACGGCCACCACGTTCGTTCTCGTGCTGGCCGGCTGGGTGCTGTTCCGGGCGCAGAGCTTTGCCGGCGCGTTCGCCGTCCTGCGCGCCATGGTCGCGGGCGGGCCGGGTCCCGGGTTGCTGGGGCCACCCTTGGCGGCGCTCGCGGCACTCGCGTTCGGCATCGAGATCGCGCTCGAATGCAACGTCGCGACGCGCCTGCGCGCGTCCTTCCCGGTCCGCGCGACGGCTTTCGCTTGCCTCTTGCTGCTGCTCGAGCTCGCGACCCCGCCCGGCCCCCCGGCGCAGTTCGTCTACTTCAAGTTTTAACGCCGCGCAAGAAACTCGGGAACCCGGCGCGAACGCCGTGCGTTGGCCTTTTGCCGGCCGCCGTCTAGAGTGAGGCTCCTTGAACCACGTTCGTCTCCCGCGCTACTTTCCGGCCCTTGGGCTGGGAGCGGCGCTCCTGATCGCCGTCGCGCTCGGGCCCGCCGGTCACGCGCGAGTGAACGCTCAAGGCGCACCACCGCCCCCTCCCCCGCCGTCGGTACCGGGCCCCACCCTGCCGCCTAGCCCGGCGCCGGCAGCCCCCGCCGCCAGTGCCGCCCCGAGCGGGCCGCTGGAAGCCGTGCCGACCGCCGAGCCCCCGACGCCGGTACCCTCGCCCTCGCCGTCACCCTCGCCGCAGCCGCATGGGAAGCATGGCCACCACGGCCAGCCCAGCGGCGGCCCGTCTCCGTCGCCGCAACCGTCAGCCACGCCGACCTCGCCCGCCTTCGCCACGCTCGACGGCACCTGGGAATTTCAGCTGCAGTTCATCGACCGCACCGAGTACTCGTACCTCGTCATCGAGCAGAAGGAAGGCGGGGCGCTGACCGGCGTCTGGAAGGTGAAGAACCACAGCTGGCCGTTCGAGGGAACGTACGACGGCCGCCTGATCCGCATACTCGTCAAAGAGGGCGAACAAAACCTGACGCTCAGCGGTTACGTCGAGGGCGCCTCGGATATGGTCGGCACCCTCGATGACGGCTCCGGGAAGGGGTCGCCCACGCCGTTCACGGCCGAACACCGCGCCAGCAATAAGAGCAACCTCTTCGGCCGGAAGAAGAGCAGCAGCTCCTAGCGCAACCGGGCGGCCCGCTCCCGCTGTCGAAGGGTCGGCCGCCATGGAAGACCACACCTTCGGATTTCGCACGCGCGCGCTGCACGCCGGAACGCCGCCCGATCCCGCGACCGGCGCGCGCGCGCAGCCGATCTACCTCTCCACGAGCTTCGTCTTCGATTCGACCGAACACGCGGCCGAGCTATTCGCGTTGCGCACCTACGGCAACATCTATTCCCGCATCGGGAATCCGACCGTGGCGGCTTTCGAGGAACGCATGGCAAGCCTCGAGGGCGGCCTCGGCGCGGTGGCGACGGCCAGCGGGCTGTCCGCGCAACTGGCGGTGATCCTCTGCCTCGCGCAAGCCGGCGACCACATCGTGGCCACCGCGAGCCTGTACGGCGGCACGGTCACCCAGTTCACGGTCACGCTCAAACGCATGGGGATCGGCTGCACGCTCGTGTCCGGCGACGACCCCGAGGCGCTGCGCGCGGCGATCGCGCCCAACACCAAACTGGTCTTCACGGAAACGATCGGTAACCCGCTCGGCAACGTGGCGGACCTGACGGCGCTGGCCGCGATCGCCCACGACAACGGCCTGCCGCTGGTCGTCGACAACACCTTCGCGTCGCCCGCGCTCTGCCGCCCGCTCGAATTCGGCGCGGACGTCGTCGTGCATTCGGCCACCAAGTTCATCGGCGGCCACGGCACCGTGCTGGGCGGCGTGATGGTCGAAAGCGGCAAGTTTCCCTGGAACGCGGGGAAGCATCCGCTGCTGTCGGAGCCGAGCCCCGGCTATCACGACATGAATTTTGCCGAGACCTTCGGCGAATACGCCTTCTTGATGCGGGCCCGCACCGAGATCTTGCGCGACGTCGGCGCGGCGCTCTCGCCGATGAACGCCTTCATGCTCGTCCAAGGCCTCGAGACGCTGCCGCTGCGCATGGCCGCGCACGTCGAGAACGCGCGTATCGTCGCGAACTTCCTGCGCGGGCGCGAGGAAGTTGCGTGGATCAACTATGCCGAACTCGACGATTCGCCGTACCGCAGCCTGGCCGCGAAATATCTGCCGAACGGAGCGGGTTCGATCTTCACGTTCGGCTTGCGCGGCGGGCGCGAGGCCGGCCGCGCGTTCATCGAAGCGCTGGAGCTGTGGAGCCACCTGGCCAACGTCGGCGACGCGAAGTCGCTCGTGATCCACCCGGCCTCGACCACCCACCAGCAGCTCAACGACGCGGAGCTGCAGGCGAGCGGGGTCACGCCCGAGATGGTGCGGCTTTCCGTCGGGCTCGAGGACCCGGCCGATCTGATCTGGGATCTCGAAAACGGCCTGCGCGCCGCGCGGCTGGCGGAAACGCTCGCGGGAGCGCGCGCGTGATCCTCCGCACGGTTTCGCAGCGGCGCGACCTCTTAGCGCGGTCGCGCACGATCGCGATGGTCGGTGCGTCGGCCAACTCGACGCGCCCGAGTTATTTCGTGCTGTCGTACCTGCGCACGAAGGGCATCTTCGACGTCGCGCCGATCAACCCGGCGCTGCGCGAGATCGATGGGCTGCGCGCCTATCCGACGCTGGCAGCGTACGCGCTCGAACGCGGCGCGCCCGACATCGTCGACGTGTTCCGCAAACCGGCCGACGCACCGGGCGTGACTCGCGAGGCGATCGCGGTCGGCGCGAAGGCGATCTGGTACCAATACGGCGTCGTCAACGAGGAAGCGATCCGGCTCGCGGACGAGGCCGGTCTCGACGTGGTCGTGGACCGCTGCATCAAGGTCGAATCGGCGCGCTTCGACGGCGGGCTCTCGATCGGCGGTCTCAACAGCGGTTTGCTCAGCTCGCGGCGCGCGCGGCCGTTCGACAAGGCCGCGCGGTGACGGACGCGGCGGGCCGCGCGCTCGACGACGCCTTCCTCGCGATCGTACGCGACTGGGCGGCGGGCGGCAGCGGCTGCGACGAAGCGGCGTTCGACGCGCGCGCTCGCGCGGCGTTCGCGTACCAGTTCGAGCGCAACGGTCCGTACCGGCGCTTCGCGGAAGCCCAGGGCGTGGGCCCGGGGCGGATGCCGGCCTCGTGGCGAGCGATCCCCGCCGTTCCGGCGAGCGCGTTCAAAGACGCGACCCTGGCCGCCTTCGACCCGCTCGTGGCGGACCTGGTCTTCCACACCAGCGGCACGACGGCGGCCGCGACCGGCAAACACTACATCGAACGCGCCGCGCTCTACGACGCCGCGCTGCTGGCCGGCTTCGACCGGTTCGTGCTGCCGGACCGGCCCAAGCTGCGCTACCTCAACCTGGTGCCCAACCCGCGCGCGCGGCCGCACTCGTCGCTCGGCTACATGATGGGCCACGTGGCCGTGCTGCGCGGAGATGGTAAAGCAGCGTACTTCTTGGACGACGACCGCGTCGACGTGGCCGGATTCTGCCGTGCGCTCGGCGCCGCGTGCGCGCAAGCGCAAGCGGTCTGCATCGCGGGCACGGCCTTCGCGCTGGCCGCGCTGCTCGACGGCCTCGAACGCGAGGGCCGCGCGTTCGTGGCGCCGGCCGGCTCGCGCCTGATGGAGACCGGCGGCTTCAAGGGCCGGACGCGCGCCGTCGCGCGCGAAGAACTCTACGGCCGGCTCGCGGCCGCGCTCGGCATCCCGCAGCACGCGATCGTCGCCGAGTACGGCATGACCGAACTCGTGAGCCAGTACTACGACGCACCCTGGTCGCGCGGACCCGGTCCGCGCGTCAAGGTCGCCCCGCCCTGGCTGCGCACGCTCGTGGTCGACGGCAGCGGACGCGAACTGCCCGAGGGCGAGACCGGCACCTTGCGGCATTTCGATCTCGGCAACCGTTCGTCGGCGCTGGCCGTCGATACCGAAGACCGCGGTTACCGCAGCGGCGAGGGTATCGTGCTGCTCGGCCGCGAGCTCGATGCGCCGCCCCGCGGCTGTTCGCTCGACGCGGAAGACGTGCTCGCGGCCTCCCGCGGCTAACGCGAGTATCGTGCGTGCCGCACAGGCCGTCGAGGCGATCGCCGACGCCGCCGGACGCTGGACCGACGCGGACTTCCCGCCGCGCGTGCGCGCGGTGCGCGCGCTGGTGATTCGCACCGGCTATTCCGAGCCGGTGGTCGAGTACGCGCTGGACCGGCTCTTCGGCGGACTCGCGCGCGAGGCGCTGCGTGCCGCGATCGAGAGCGAGCTCGGCGCGCTCGCGGCGCTCGACGGCTTCGTGGCGCGCCGGGGCCTCCCCGACGTGACGTACCGCGGCCTCGAACGCGTCGCCATCGTCGCGAGCGACACGACGATCGGCGTCGCGATCGCGCCGCTCGCCTTCGCGCTCTGCGCGGGATCGCACGTGACCGTCAAGGATCGCGACGACCGCCTGGTCGCGGCCTTCGCGCGAACGCTCGAGGAGGAGCGGCCCGAGTTCGCCGAGCGCCTCGCCACCGGCGTCTGGGACGGAGCCGGTAGCGGAACCTCCCACACGGTGCTGGGCGCGGCCGACGCCGTCGTGGCCTTCGGGCGCACCGAGACGCTCGGCGCCATTCGCGCGCAACTCGCGCCCGGCGCGCGCTTCGTCGCGCACGGTCATCGCACGAGCGCCGGCTACGTGGCGCGCGAAACGCTCGGCGGCGACGCAGCGATCGCCGGCTGCGCGGCCGGCGCCGCGCGCGACGCGCTGCTCTACGACGGCGACGGGTGCCTCTCGCTGCACGCCCTTTTCGTCGAGCGCGGCGGCGGCATCGACCCCGCGACCTTCGCGCAGCGCGTCGCCGCCGCGTGCGACACGGCGGCGGTCGAGTTCCCCGCCGGCTACGCGCAAGCGGACCCCGAGGTCACGGCCTACCGGCGCGCCGCGCTCTTCCGCGCCGCGCAAGGCGAGGGCGCCGTGCCGGCCGGCGGCGCCGGGCCGCACCTGATCGTCTTCGACCCGCCGCAAGCCGAGCCGCCGCCGCTCTTGCGCCGGACGCTCGCGATCTACCCCGTCGACGGCCCGGCCGACGCGCTGGCCTTCGTGCGCCGCCACGCGCTCCCGCTCGAGGCCGTCGCGACCTGCGGAACGCCGCGCCCGGACGTGCAGGCCTTCGCGCTCGCGAGCGGCGCGGCGCGAATCGCGGCCCTCGGAACGCTGCAGGACCCGCCGCTGGGCGGAGAACACGGCGGCGTGGGGCGGATTCTGCCCTTCGTGCGCGCTATCTATCGCGGATGACGGACGAATTGGAGTCGATCGTCACCCCGATTCCCGGCCCGCGTTCGCAGGCGCTCGCCGCGGCGCTGCGCGCGACGGAACCGCGCGGCGTCACCTATCTCGCGGACGACTTTCCCGTGTTCTGGGAGTCCGGCAGCGGCGCGCTCGTGACCGACGTCGACGGCAACCGTTATTTGGATTTCACCTCGGCGTTCGGCGTGGCGACCACCGGGCATGCGAATCCCGCCGTGGCGCGCGCCGTCGCCGAGCAAGCCGCACGGCTGCCGCACGGCATGGGCGACGTCCACCCGAGCGCGCCCAAAGCGCGGCTGCTCGAAAAGCTCGCGTCGCTCGCGCCCGTCGACGGCGCCAAGACGTTCCTGTGCTGCAACGGCTCGGACAGCATCGAGTTCGCGCTCAAGACCGCGCTGCTGGTCACCGGCGAGCCGAACGTCCTGTCGTTCGCGGGCGCCTATCACGGCCTCTCGTACGGGGCGCTCGAAGTATCGGGGATTCCGAAGTTCCGCAAGCCGTGGCGCAAACAGCTGCGCGAAGGCACGAGCTTCCTGAAATTCCCCGACCCGCGCGAACCGCGCAGCAACGAGCGCGCGCTCGAAGCGGCGGCGAAGGCCCTGCGCAAGGACCGCAGCATCGGCGCGGTCCTGGTGGAGCCCATTCAAGGCCGCGCCGGGGTCGTCGTGCCGCCCGACGGTTTTCTGGCCGGATTGCGCGCGCTGTGCACCGAGCGCGATACGCTGCTGATCGTCGACGAGATCTATACGGGCTTCGGCCGGACCGGCCGGCTCTTCGAGTGCCAACGCGAGAACGTCCGGCCCGACCTGCTGTGCGTCGGGAAGGCGCTGGCCGGCGGCTTTCCGCTCTCGGCCGCGATCGCGTCGAACGAAGCCGCGAACGCGTGGGCGCCGTCGGCGGGCGAAGCCTTGCACACCTCGACCTTCCTGGGCAATCCGCTCGGCTGCGCCGCCGCGCTCGCCAACCTCGCCGAGATCGAGCGGCTCGACATCCCGCGCCTCGCGCGCGAACGGGAGCAACGCATGGGGGACCGCTTGCACGCGCTGCAACTGCCGGGTTCGCAGATCGTCGACGTCCGCGGCCGTGGAATGTTGTGGGCGCTGGAGTTTCGGGAGCCCGCGGTCGCGAACGCGTGGGTGGTGCGGGCGCTCGCGCGAGGGCTGCTGCTCCTGCAATCCGGTTTGCGCGGCGAATCGATTACGATCGCGCCGCCGCCGGTGATCGGCGACGCGCAACTGGAACGCGCGTTCGACATCTTAGCGAATATCGCGCGCGAGCCGCTCGCAGCATGAAACCGAAACTGCGCGTCGGCGTCGTCGGAGCGAACTTCGGGTCGCACGTTCACGTGCCGGCATTCCAAGCTCAGGGACGGTTCGAGGTCGTGGCGATCGTCTCGCCGACGAGCGCGGCCGAGGTCGCCGAGGCGCGCCGCATCCCGCACGCGTTCGCGACCGTGCACGAGATGTTGCGGCTGATCGACATCGACGTGATCTCGGTCGCCTCGCCGCCCTTCGCGCACCGCGACGCGGTGTTGGCCGGGCTCGAGCACGGCTTGCACGTGCTCTGCGAAAAGCCGTTCGCGCTCGACGTGGCTCAAGCCCAGGAGATGTGCGCGGCCGCGGCGGCGGCGCCCGCGAGCGTTTGCGCGGTCGCCCACGAGTTCCGCTACACGCCGTCGCGCCAAGCGCTCAAGGAGTTGGCCGTCAACGGCCACTTAGGGCCGCTGCGGGCGCTGGAAGCCGGCTGGTTCGGCCGCATGCTGCGCGCGGACGCCGAGCGCGCGAACTCGTGGTGGTTCGAACGCGCCCGCGGCGGCGGCCTTTCGGGAGCGATCCTGTCCCACTTGATCGATCAAGTCAACTGGCTGGCCGGCCGCCCTCCGGTCCGCGCGACCGGCTTCGAGCGCACGGCGAACCCGGAGCGCCGCGTCAAGGGTGAGCGCTTCACGAGCGACGTCGCCGACGGCGCCTTCGCGACGATCGACTACGGGGAAGGACTCATCGGCACCGCCGCCGCCGACGGCACGCGCGCCGTCGAGTCTTCCACGCTGGCCGTGCACGGCGAAACGCGCACGGCGGTCGCGAGCGGGCGCAGCATCCTCGAGGTAACGACCTTCGTGGTCGACGACGACGAAACGTCGGAACTCGAACTGACGCCGCAACCGCACGCCAACCTGGCCGCCGCGCACCCGAACTTACCGGCGTTCGTGACGCTGCTCGACGCCTTCGCCGCCGCGATCGACGGCGAGCCGGCCGAGTTGCCGACCTTCGCCGACGCGCTCGCCACGCAGCGCGTGCTCGCGGCGATCGGCTACGGCTGCTAAAGACAGGAAAGGGGAACAGAGATGCACGTTACGAGTATACCCCCCGCTGAAGCTCGCGCCATCGCCAAGGAAGCCTATATTTACGGTTTTCCGCTGGTCGACAGCTATCGCATCCAGTACGCTTACTTTGTGGACCGCGAGGGCCCCGAATTCAGAGCGCCCTGGAACCAGATCTGCAACATGCCGCGCGTTTACACGCCGAACGACAAGGCGGTCCAGACGCCGAATTCGGACACGCCCTACTCAATGGTCGGCCTGGATCTGCGTGCCGAACCGATCGTGCTCACCGTGCCTGAGATCCAGAAGGATCGCTATTACAGTATCCAACTCATCGACGTATATACGTTCAACTTCGACTACATCGGAAGCCGCGCGACCGGCAACGAGGCAGGCAGCTTTCTCATTGCGGGGCCGGGCTGGAAAGGCGAGAAACCCGTCACCGTCAAGAACATAATCCGCTCGGAGACCGAGCTCGCGTTTGCCGTGTATCGGACCCAGTTGTTCGACCCTGAAGACCTCGACAACGTGAAGAAGGTCCAAGCCGGCTACGGCGTGCAGCCGCTATCGGCGTTTCTGGGGCAGCCTGCACCCCAGCCGGCGCCTGCGGTCGATTTTATCGAACCGCTCGCGCCCGAAACCCAGAAGACGTCGCTGGAGTTTTTCAACATTCTGAACTTCGTCCTGAGGTTCTGCCCTACGCACCGGTCCGAGAATGAGCTCATGGCGCGCTTCGCCACGATCGGCATCGGCGCCGGCATTACCTTCGACGCCGGCAAACTCTCGCCCGAAATGCAGGCGGCGCTAGCGCAGGGCATTGCCGACGCTTGGGCCGAGTTCGCAGCCTTTATTAAGGCAAAGGTCGAGACGCAGCAGGCAACCTCTGGGGACTTCTTCGGAACGCGGGAGTATCTGAGGAACAACTACCTTTACCGCATGGCCGCCGCCGTGCTCGGTATCTACGGCAACTCGAAGCAGGAAGCGATGTATCCCTTCTATACCGTCGATTCCGATGGGCAGAGGCTCGATGGTGCCAACCGTTACAGCGTGCGCTTTGAGCCGGACCGGCTGCCGCCCGTCAATGCGTTCTGGTCGCTAACGATGTACGAACTGCCGCGGAGCCTGCTAGTGGCCAATCCGATCGACCGCTATCTGATCAATTCGCCGATGTTACCGCGGTTGCAGCGCGATGCCGACGGCGGATTGACGCTGTATATCCGGAACGCATCGCCCGGTTCCGAGAAGGAATCGAACTGGTTGCCCGCACCAAAGGGACCGTTTCAGGTAGTCCTCCGGCTCTATTGGCCGAAAACCGAAGCGGTCGATGGCACGTGGACCGCGCCGCCGGTGAGGCGCGTGGAATAGAAGACCTACGACCGATCCAAACGTGAATCGGCCGATCGTCTCGAGTGGTTCGCAAGCTCGCGGCGAACCTCGCGGGAGCTGAGTCAGCTCGCCCCCGCGTCGACGCGTTCCTGCTTATCGAGATATCGCCACAGCATGTTCAGCGCTAAGACGACGCTGCGGCGGCGCACGTCGTCGCGGCTGCCGGGTAACGTGAGGCGCCGGACGGACGCCTCGCCCGCTTTGGTCGCGAGCGCGATGTAGACCAGGCCGACCGGCTTGCCTTCGGTCGCGCCGCTCGGTCCCGCGATTCCGGTCGTGGCGAGCGCGAGATCCGTTCCGATGCGCGCGCACGCGCCCTGCGCCATCGCCAGCGCCACCGGCTCGCTGACCGCGCCGCACTCGCGCAACAGCGATTCGCCGACGCCGAGCAGGCGGGTCTTGACGGCGTCGTCGTACGCGACGATCGCACCGCGGAACACCTGCGACGCGCCCGGGACGCGCACGATCGCGTCGGCGATCGCACCCCCGGTTATCGATTCCGCCGAACCGAGCGTCAGCCCGCGCGCCGCCAGCCGCTTCACGAGCGCGCTCTCCAGCGTCTCGTCGTCGACGCCGAAGATGCCGCCGCCGATCAGCGCGCGCAGGTCGGCTTCGACCGGAGCGATCAGCGCCTCCGCAGCGGCGCGGTCGGGCGCTTTGGCCGTGATCTTCACGTCGACTTTGAACTCGTGCGCGAGCATCGCGATCTTGGGGTTCTCGAGCGTGCGGAAGAGCGGTTCGATCCGCGCGTCGAGATCGGATTCCGGAATGCCGGCGGTGTGCAGGGTGCGGGTGAAGATCGCCTCGCGCACGCCGTAGCGCCCCACGAGCCAGGGCACCAGCCGCTCGGCCAGCATCGGCTTCATCTCGCGCGGCACGCCCGGCATGCAGGCCACGAACTTCCCGTCGGCGCGCAGCGCGACGAAGCCCGGCGCCGTACCGTGCGGATTCTCGAGCACGATCGAGCCCTTGGGGAGAATCGCTTGGCGGCGATTGTTCTCCGCGATCGGTCCGGTGCGGCCCAGCGCCGCAAAACGCGCTTCGATCGCGCGCACGGACGGTTCGTGCAGTTCGAGCGTCGTTCCCACCGCGGCCGCGACCGCGTCTTTCGTCAGGTCGTCGACCGTCGGCCCGAGGCCGCCGGTCGTGATCGCACCGTCCGCCCGCTCGAGCACGCCGCGCAACATCGCTTCCAAGCGCGCCGCGTTGTCGCCGACGGAGTGTTTTGCAAATACGTCGATGCCCGCGTCGGCCAGCAGGCGCGCGACGTAGGCGGCGTTGGTGTCGACCAGCTGGCCGAGCAGGATCTCCGTCCCGATCGTGACGATCTCGACGCTCGCCATCGGCGCGCTATTCGGCCCGCGGCCGCAGTGCGGCGCGTTCGGCCTCGAACCACTCCGGGTAACGAACCCTGACGTCGACCTCGAACCCTTCGGCCGCCGCGATCATCAGCGCCCGCCGTTCGTCGCCGTCGGGCACCAGGCTGCGGTTACGCAGCTTCTGCGTCGCCAAGCATTCGAGAAAACGCGCGAAGGTCGCATCGAGCGCGGACTGCAAGCCTTCGCGCAGCTTCTTGCCGACGCGCGGCGCCACACCGCCGGTCGAAATGCCGATGCGGGCGGGCCCGGCGCGCACGATCGCCTGCATGGCCACGAACCCGTAGCGCGGCTGATCGATGCAGCACAGCAGGAAGCGGTGCTCGTCGGCCAGCGCCCGCAGGCGGCGCGACAGCGCCTCGTCCTGCGGGCACGAAATGACCAAGAACGCGTCGCGCAGCTGCTCGTCGCGCAGTGCCGCCGGATCTTCGACCCTGCGTACGTCCGCGTCCAGCTCGCGCAGCGCCGCTTCCTTTTCGGCGGCCTCCCGGTCGTCGCCGATCACCACGCAGCGCCGGCCCGTGACGTTGAGGCTCACGGGAAAGAACGCGGGCGGCAGGGGATCCGAAGAGCGCATCATCGGAAGCTTGGACTCCCGGGCCGCCTTTACCGCTGCGGCCGCCGTCAGCCGTGGCGGAAGAGCGGCGTGCCCAGGATGCCGTCCAGCACGAACTGCACCGCGAGGGCCGCCAGGATCACGCCCAGCAGGCGCGTGATCACGTGGATGCCGGTGCTGCCGATCGCGCGCAGCAGGAGCGTCGCACCGCGCATGCAGGCCCAGGCGATCGCGAGCGCCACCGCGTAGGCCGCGAACACGATCGCCAGTTCGAGCGCGTTGCCTTTCGAGAGGTTGAGCAGCAACAAGATGGTCGTGATCGTGCCCGGTCCCGCGAGCATCGGCACGGCCAGCGGAAAGACGGCGGGATTGACGGCCTCGGCCGCCGCGCGTTCTTCTTCGTCGGTGCGCTTGGCGCGGGTCGGCCGCGCGAACAGCATGTCGATCGCGATCATGAAGAGCAGGATGCCGCCCGAGATGCGGAACGCGGGCAGCGAGATGCCGAGCGAGCGCAGCAGCGACGGCCCCACGAGCGCCATGAACAGCATGATGCCGGCGGCGACCACGACCGCCGTGTCGATGATGCGCAAGCGCTTTTCCGGCGCCACGCTGGCGGTCGAACCGAGCGTGAGCGGAATCATCCCGATCGGATCGATGATCGTGAACGCGGTCGCGAACGCGGTCGCGGCGAAGCGCACGTTCGCGCCGCCGAACGCCGACGCGAGGTGCATCAATAATCGACGGGCCGCAAGTAGAACTCGTTGATCGCCGTGTTCGAGAGCATCGCGGTCGTCGGGAGATGGCGTTTCCAGTGCGTCCCTTCGACGCGGCCGCGCACGAGCCGCACGTCGGCGGGCGCGAACCCGCGCGCGACGATCTTGGCGTCGCCGTAGCCGGCCAGCATCAGCGCCAGGATCCGGTCGGCTTGCAGGTAGGTGATGCCGAGATCGGTTTCGTCGGTTTGATTGGCCTCGAGGTCCGCGCTCGGCGGCTTGCCGACCACCCGTTCGGGTACGCCGAGGTAGCGCGCCAATTGCCAAACCTGCGTCTTGAAGAGGTCGCCGATCGGGTTGACCGGCGGCGAGTCGTCCGCGTGCCAGGTGAAATATCCCATCAGGCGTTCGGTCTTGTTCCCGGTGCCGATCGGCAGCGCGGCGAGCTTCGCCGACTGGTCGAAGAGCACGAGCATGCGCGTTCGCGCCATCACGTTTCCGCGGCGCCGGCCGTCCGCGCCGGGCTCGAATTGCAAGTAACCGTCGACCGCCGCGCTGATGTCCACCGTCCGTTCGCAACAGCCCAGCGCGTCGATGACGGCGCGCGCGTCGTCCAGGCTGTCCGCGCTCGACGTCCGGTAGGGCATCCGGACGCAGGTGACGTTCTCGGGGCCGAGCGCGCGCACCGCAAGGTACGCGACGACGGCGGAATCGACGCCCCCCGAAAGGCCGATCACCGCGCGGGCGATCCGGCGCCGTTCGAGCAGTTCGTCGCGCAGGAACGCCTGAAGCCAGGTGGCCGCGAGCTCCGGGTCGATGTCGAGCGACGGCGCGCCGGGCGGCGCGGCCGCGATGACCGGAACCGTGGCGGTCACGGCACCTCCTCCGCGAATGCGGCGCTGCGGCGCACGGCGTGCGGCAGCAGTTCGTCGTCGAACAGCAGATCCGGCAGCACCGCGTTCAGATCGCCGAGCAGCGGCAGGCTCGCGCGCGCCAGCTCGATGTCGCCCGGATCGATCTCGACCGACAGCACGTGCGTGCCGAGCGCCGGAGCGGTCACCAGCGTCCGGCCGAACGGGTCGATGACGCTCGAGGAACCGGTCATGCCTTTGCCGCCCTCGAATCCCGCCAGCCCCGCGTAGACGACGAAGACGCCGTGCTCGACCGCGTACGACCGCAGCAGGTCGCGCCAGTGCCGCACGCTCTCGAGTTCGCCGCCGCCGCCCAAGCCCCGGCCCGGTGAGGCGCTGGGCACGATCAGCACGCGCGCGCCTTTGATCGCCGCCAGCGTCGGCATCAGCGCGTGCCACGCGTCCTCGCAAATCAGCAGCGCCATCCGCCCCAAACGCGTGTCGAAGGCCTGCAGGCGGCGGCCCCGCGACAGAAAGCGCTCTTCGTCGAAAACGCCGTAGGTCGGCAAGAACATCTTGCGGTGGACGTGCACGATGCGCGGCTCGCGCGCGCCGGCCTCGAGGTACAGCGCCGAGTTATAGTACGTTCCGCCGCTGTTCTCGTAGAATCCCAGAACGAGGTCGACGTCGCGCACGCGCGCGCCGCCGGCGGCCCGCCAAAGCGCCGCCAGCCGGCCGGCCAGCGCGTGCGCCTCGAAGGCGCGTTCGTACACCGCGCCTTCCAGGAAGTACCCGGTCAGCGCCGCCTCGGGTGCGACGATCAGGTCGTACGGCGTTTCCTCGGCCGCGAGTTGCGCGTAGATCGCGCCGAGTTCCGCCAGATTCGCTTCGACCTCGCCCTTGCGCGGCTTGAATTGGATGACCCCGATCTTCAAGCGGTTACGACCGTTTGCCCGCGGCTCGCCAGCTGCTCGACGATGTCTTCGGCCGGATAGGTCAGGATCTCGGCGAGGGTCGGGTGCAAGTGCGGGATCTTCGCGAAATCGTACACGTTCCCGCGATAGTACATCGCCACGATGACTTCGTGAATCAAATCGGAAGCCTCCGGCCCGACGATCGCGGCACCCAGGATCGTGCCGCCCTCGGGCGAGGCGAGCATCTTGACGAATCCCTTGGTCTTGTCGATCGCGACCGCCTTCCCGTGGTCGCTGAAAAGATACGCACCGGCGAGATACGGCGTGCCCGCCGCCCGCAGCTCTTTCTCCGTCTGCCCGGCGACGGCGATTTGCGGGTCGGTGAAGATCGCGTGGGCTTTCTGCAACGTGTAATCGGCGCTCTCGCTCGTGCCCCGGACCGCGTTGCGCGCTGCGATTTCGCCTTGGTAGATCGCGACGTGCACGAGCGGAAACGAGCCGGTCACGTCGCCGACGGCAAAGATGTGCGGGACGCAGGTCCGCAAGTCCGGGCCGACCCGGATGCCGGTGATCTGATGGCACTCGACCCCCGCCCGGTCCAGTTCGAGACCCGCGTAATTCGGCACGCGCCCCAGCGCATAGAAGATCTCGTCGGCCGCGACGCTCTCGCGCGCGCCGTCCCGCAGGTAGTGCACGACCTTCCGGCCGCCGGAGACCTCCACGTGCGACAGCCGGGCAGCCGAGCGCACGTCGATCCCCTCCTCGCGAAAGTAGAGCGTCAGGGCGTCGCCGACGTCCTGATCCTCGCCCGACAACAGGTGCTTCGCGCGGATCAAGAACGTCACGCGGACGCCCATCCGTGCCAGGAACTGGCCCAGTTCCGACCCGACGTAGCCGCCGCCCAGCACGACGGCCGAGGCGGGCAGGGCCTCGGCATCCAGCACCGCGTCGCTGTCGATGAAGCCGGCTTCCGCAAGCCCGGGGAGGGCCGGCGGCGCGACGACGCTGCCCGTCGCGATCACGAAACTCCGCCCTTCGAGGACGGTGCCGTCGCCAACCCGCAAGCGGTGCGGCGACTCGAAGACGGCCTCGCCCTCGTACAGCGGAAACGACCTGAGGCCCTCGACGCGATAGTCCGCGAAGCCCGCGATCAGCCGGCGCTTGCGGTCGAAGATGTGCCGGAGGTCGATCTTCGGCTCGGACGGCTCGATGCCGAGCTCGCCGCTTTCGCGGATCTGCTGGGCCAGGTCGCTCGAGGCCAGGAGCGTCTTGGAGGGCATGCAGCCCCGCAGGATGCACAGCCCGCCCAGCGGCCCGCGATCCACCAGCGCCACGGCGGCGCCCAGGTCGCGGGCGGTGCGCGCGGCCGCATAGCCGCCGCTGCCGGCGCCGACGACGACCAGATCGTATCGAATGCTCTTCACACCAGTGCAAAACCCGTGGTGCCCGCCGCGGATTCGGGGGTTTCCCTCCAGCGCTACCCGAAGATGGGGCTCCGCATGTCCGCTCAGGCCACGTATACCGGCGGCGGCGCACGCGGTCGTTTTCGAGCGTTCGAAACCGTCGCCGCTTGCGGTCCGCTGGCCATGTTCCTCGTCGCAACCGGCGGCGTCACGATCGGCTTCTTCCTGTGGTACGTGACGCTCACGCATTTCGGCACGAGCGCGCTGGCCGGAGAGACGATCCTCTTCGCATCCGTGCTCGCGGGTCTCCTCGCCGCCTTCGCGGGCTGGTACCTCTACGGCGGATACGTCTCGCGGCGGGCGGGGATCGGCGTCGTCACCGCGATGCGCTGGGACGCACTCTCGTGGGCGTCGCTGTCGGTCTACGTCCTCGGGGTCGTGGTTCCGGCCGGCTTCGCAACGCCGTCCCACTCGGCCGCCGCGGCCGTGGCCCTGTTCGCGCTCGTGAAGATCCTGGTTGCGGCGCGCTTCGTGCACACGGTGCGGGACGTGCTGATCACCTTCGTCGTCACGCGCATCGCGATCATCGTCATCGCGGAACTCGCGTCGATCGTCATCGCGCAGCGGCCCGGAATCCACGTGGCGGCCTCGTCGAATCCGTTGCTGGCGGTCTGGGGCCGGTGGGACGCGGTTCACTACCTCGACATCTCGCGGCGCGGCTACTACGGCACCGACATGGCCTTCTTTCCGCTCTATCCGATGCTGATCCACGTGGTCGGCACGTTCCTGGGCAACGATCTGGTCGCCGGACTGATCATCTCCAACGCCGCGCTCTTCTTCGGACTGCTGTTCTTCTACAAGCTGGTCGAGCACCAGTACACGCGGGCGGTCGCGCACCGGGCGATCTTCTACGTCTCGATCTTTCCGACCGCGGTCTTCTTCTCCGCCGTGTACACCGAGTCGCTGTTCTTCGCGCTCACCGTCGCGTCGTTCTATTACATCCGCGAACACAAATGGCTGACCGCGGGCGTTATCGGCGCGTTCGCCGCCCTGACCCGCGTCGAGGGCATCCTGCTGATCGTACCCTACGCGATCGAAGTGGGGCTGGCGGCGCACGCCGCCGGCTTCTGGCGCTTCTTCTCCCATCCGCGGCGCGTGGCGCGGATCGTCGGCGGGGCGCTCGCGATTCCGCTCGGGCTGGTCGCGTACATGGCCTGGCTCTGGGTCGTGCGCGGCGACCCGCTCTACTTCTCCCACGTCCAGAGCCACTGGAACCGGCGCTTGGCGTGGCCGTGGGTCAGCGTCATGCACGCGTTCAAGAGCATCGGCACGGGCTTGCGCACCCACTCCACGATCACGGTCGCGAACCAGTCGATCGAGCTCGCCTTCACGGTGCTGATGATCGCCGTGCTCGTCGCTGCATGTTGGCGCTTGCGGCCGTCGTATACCGCGTATATGGCACTCTCGATCATCGTGCCGATGTCGACGTCGAGCCTGATGAGCATGCCGCGTTTTGCGCTGGTGCTCTTTCCGATGTTCGCGGTCTTGGGCTTATGGGGCGGTCGCGCGTGGGTGAACAACGCGATCGTCGCCTTCTCGCTCCCGCTGCTCGGGCTGTTCACCGTGCTCTTTGCAGACTGGTATTGGGTCGCTTGACGGAAATTCCGCTGGTCCAGCGCATCGCGCAGCGGCGCGGCGTACGGCAATTCGTCAAGTTCGGAATCGTGGGCGCGTCGGGCTTCGTCGTAAACCTGATCGTCTTCACGCTGCTGCAGCGCGTGGTTCCGGGCCACGCGACCAGCCCCGCGTACTACATCATCTACTCGATCGCGTTCCTGAGCGGCGGCGTTTCCAACTATTTCCTCAACCGCATCTGGACGTTCCGTTCGAGCGCGCACGCCGGTCGCGAAGGCGTGCAGTTCCTCTCGGTCTCGCTGATGGCGCTGTGCGTGGGGCTGCTCGTGTCCTGGTTGCTGCAGCCGTATTTGGGGCACGGCCACCGCCTCTGGTTCGTCTCGACGATGGCGGCCATCGTCGTCAATTTCTTCGTCAACAAATATTGGACGTTTCGCAAGCCGTAGCGCGACGCGGCTGGGCACTGGTGCTCGGAGCGATCGTACTGCTCGGATTCGTGCTGCGCCTCAAGGGGATCCACGACCCCCTGCTCGATCATCCCGGCTGGCGCCAGGGCGACACGGCGGCCATCGCGCGCAACTTCGCGACGCTCGATTTCAACCCGTTTCACCCCCAGACCGATTACGACGGGCCGCCGCCCAACTACGTGGAACTCGAACTCCAGATCGTGCCGTGGCTCGCCGCGTTGCTGTACAAGCTCTTCGGCGTTCACGAGATCTTCGGGCGGCTGATCTCGATCGCGTTCAGCCTGGGGACGATCGTCGTGGCCGGCCGCTTCGCACGCTGGCTCTTCGCGAGCGAGGGCGCCGGGGCGACCGCGGCGCTCGCGTTCGCGATCTACCCGGGCAGCACGTACTACGGCCGGACCTTCACGCCCGACACGACGATGACGTTCTTCCTCACGGCGGCCGTGTTCGCGAGCGCCCGCTGGATCGTGGACGACGAGGCCCGCTTCGGCCGCCGTTTCTGGCTCGCCGCCGGACTGACGGCGTCGGCGCTGCTGGCGAAGCCGGTCGCCGCCGTCGGGCTCGTGCCGATCGCCGCGTGTCTGGTCGAGCGGCGCGGGCTCGCCGCCACGCTGCGCGCCCCCCAGACCTACGTCTTCTTCGCGCTGGCGCTGGCGCCGTACGCGGCCTACGACGCATACGTGCGCGCGATCGCCGAGTGGCACTGGGCGAGCGGCATCACCCGTCTGCACGTTCTACCGGCCTTGGCCGCCTCGTTCGCATCGTTCGGCGCCCTGCGCCACAAACTCGGGCTCTTCAACGGGACGCTGCGGATGCTGGCGGCGACGATGCTCGGACCGGTCGGCTTTTGGGCGCTGGTCGCGGCCCCGTTCGCCACGACGCTCCGGCGGACGCCGGTGCGCTCGGCCGCGCTGCTGTGGGGCTGGCTCGGCGCGGCGCTGGCGTACGCGTTCGCCGTCGTGACCGTCGAGCGCGTCGACTACTACCTGTACCCGTTCCTGCCGCTCGCCGCGATCTGGACGGGCGGCCTCGTGGAAGCGGTCCGCGGCCTTCTTCCGGCGACCGCGCGGCGCCCCGCGGCGGCCGCCGGGCTAGCGCTCGCGCTCGTCGCGCTCTGGACCGGGCGCAACGCCGTCAAGCCCTACTATGCGTACAGCAAGACCGTCTACCGGCAAGCCAAGGCGCTCGACGCCACGCTCGCGCCGGGGGCGCTGGTCGTGATGGGCCACTACGATCCTTCGGTCCTGTACTATATCAACCGCAAGGGCTGGGAAGAGGATCCCTACCTATGGACCCCGTTCGACGAGGAGAGCGCCATCAAGAAAGGCGCCCGCTACTTCATCGCGATCGAGCCGAGACGGCTCGCGCGTAACGTCGAGCTGCACGCCTGGCTCGAACGCTTTCCGACGGCGAACCCGCAGGCGCGCTGGCCCGTCTACGAAACCGATCCGGCCAAGATCCTGCCCGGCGCCGAAGAGCGCTGGAAAGCCTTCCGGCGTGCCGAAAAGGCGGCCCACGGCGCCGGCTACGGCGCTTAATCGGTTAGCCGGAGCTCCGACGAGCGGTTCTTACCACCAAGGCCAGTGCTTCGGCGGCGGCGGACGACGCCCGTCGCCGTAGGCCTTGGCGGCGGTCGGCGCCATGACGGCCGTGACGAGCGGAACGGCTACCGCGGCCGCGAGCCCGGCGCGTCCGATACGCTTGACCAGCTGCGCGCGGGTAACGAGTTCGTCGTCCGCCGGGTTGTCGTAGCCGGGCTCGAGCAGATGGTCTTTCCGGAAACGCTCTACTGCGAAAGTCACGAAGGTCTCGTCGATCGGACCGCCGACGACCTTGGCCGCGGCGGCGGCGATGTCGGGGACGGCCGTCGCTCCGTCGCACAGCTTCCAGATAACGGCCGAACTGGGATTCAAGCAGAACGCCTTTTTCGAATCCGCATCGTAGACGAGCAACTCGCCGTCGAGTTCCGTAACGGTCACGTCTCGACGGAAACGAGGGTATCCGGCTGCCATGAATCTACCTCCCCAGGCTGGATAGCGCGCGAACGAAGGGCTCGTCCGGGTACGGGGGCGGGACGTTCCCAATACGGTACTTGCTAGCTGCGATCGCGACAATGCACCAAAATGGGGGGTATTCGCGGCCCCGCCGTGCTCAGGGCAGCGGCAGCAACGATGCCGCCGGTGCGAGCGGCGCCTGATCCGACCGCTCGGGCGAACCGGCTTCCACCAATTGCCGGTAATTATCGAGGCGCGCGGTCAGCCGGCCGATCTCGGCGTGCAGCTCCTCGGACTGGCGGATCGCCTTCGTCAGCTCGGCCGAATCGTAGGTGTAGTCGAAGCGCTGCAAGGTCGCGACGATCGCGTTACTCTCCTTGCGCAACTGCGCGTACGAGCGCCGCAGGGCCAGGCCCGTCTCCTTGTACGTCGGATAGTTCGACAGCGCGATCTCGCGCTTGACGCGAGCCTGCTCGATCTCGGTACGCAATTCCGCTAACCGCACGCTTTCCGGGTCGAACTTGGCCGCGATCGCGAGCGAAGCGAGGGCGTCGTCGAACTTCGAGAGCGTGTACTGCTGCGCCGCGATCCGCATTTCCACGGCCGCCAGTCCCGCCCGCGCGTGCTCGTCGTTCGGCGCGACGCGCAGCGCCAGCCGGTACGCGGTGGCGGCGTCGACGAAGTTCTGGTTCTGCAGCGCCAGGTCGCCCTGATGGTTGCGCGTCTCCACGATGAAATGCTCGATGTCGCCCGCGCACGCCGGCAATCCCATGGCGAGCAGCACCGCGCAGGCGAGCGTACGAATGGTGCGGTTCATCGGCAGCCCCCTTTCCCGGTCACCGTGGGATGTTGATCAGATGCGCCGCGCCCCCGATCGCGTAGGCCGCGGGCACGAGCAACAGTTGTGAGAGCAGCGTTCCGACTACGGCGGTCAGGCCGAGATAGAAGACCATCGTTTTGACGTCGTGCAGCGTCTTCTCGCCTTTGGCAGCCTGATCGACGATGTACGCGGACGTCGGGTCGACGACCAGCGCGAAGGCGATCGTCGCGAAGCCGTTCACCAGGCCCGAGGCCGAGAGCGCCGTGCGCGCCACTTCCGGCCGGATGACGCTCGCGAGGTACGCCGCCACCACCCCCACCGCGTAGATGCCGGTGACTAGGATGTTGCCAAGCAGCAGCTTCGCCGGAACGTCGCGCAGCGAGAAACGCCGGAAGAGCCCGAGCGGCGGGAAGCGCAAGGTGCGCAAGAGATCGCCGAGTACGCGCAGGTCGGCCAGCCGGCCGATCGCACCCGGCATCGAGCCGCGGCGCTCGAACGCGCCGACGCCGCGCGAGAAGGCGTAGGCGAAGGTCGGCAGCAGCATCGCGCCCAGCAGCGACCCGACCGACGCGGCCCCGATGATCGCGCGCATCTGGAGTTCGTACTGGCTCACTTCGGAGTCGTGCATCCCGGGCACGCGTACCAGCTTGCCGGCCGCATCCGAGATCGAACCCAGCATCGGCGCGTAGAACATGTTGGCGAAGCGGCTGGCCGTCGCGAGCAGGTTGAAGAGCGAGATCGACGTGCCGACGCGGCCGGTGGTGACGCCGGCCAGGCGCGCCGCGTACGCGCCGATCTGCAGCGCGTTCAAGAGCACGTTGAGGACGATCGCAACGACGAGCTGATACGACCAGAAATGGGTCTGTTGAACCACCGGTCACTCAGCCGGTGCGAGCGCGCTCATGCGGCGTTGCGCTGCGCGCGCAGGACCGCGTCTTCGACCGGACCGAGCACGCACAACCCCAGACGGTCGGGTGCGAAGCATTCGCGCGCGAGCGCCGTGACCGAGTCGTAATCGACCGCATCGACCTCCGCTTCGATCTCCTCGATGCTGATCTGCCGCCCGAGGTTGAACTCGTTGCGGCCCAGGCGGATCATACGGCTCGAACTGGCCTCGAGCGAGAGCGTCAGACTGCCCTTGATATGTTCCTTCGCGAGCGTGAGCTCGGCTTCGGTCGGTCCGGTCTCCGCGATATTGGCAAGTTCCTCGACGATCACGTCGACGCACTCCTGAACGCTGTCGGGCGAGGTGCCCGCCGAAACGCCGAAGAGTCCGGCGCCGCGGTAACCCTGCTGGAACGAGTACACGCTGTACGCGAGGCCGCGCTTCTCACGAACCTCCTGGAAGAGGCGGCTCGACATCCCGCCGCCCGCGATCGTGTCGAGGACCGAGAGCGCGAAGCGCCGGTCGTCGCACACCGAGAGCCCTTGCGTGCCGACCACGACGTAGGCTTGTTCGGTGTCTTTCATCTTCACGAGCGTGGCCGGCGTCAGCCGCGGCTGCTCCGGAACGAGCGGAGCCGCTTTCCCCGCGTAGCCGGCAAAGGCTTGCTCGATGAGCGCCACGATCGCGTCGTGGTCGACGTTGCCCGCCGCCGCGAACACGACGGCGTTCGGCGCGTACCGGGCGCGCAAGTGCGCGCGCAAATCGTCGCTGGTCAGCGCGGAGACGGTTTCCGCGTAACCGATGGTCGGCTCGCCGAGATGCGAGCCGCTCCACATCGTCCGAATGAACAGGTCGTGAATCATCTCGTCCGGCGAGTCGTCGTACATCCGAATCTCTTCGAGCACGACCTTCTGCTCTTTGGCGAGTTCGGCCGCGACGAACGTCGAGTGCAGGAACATATCGGCCAGAACGTCGACCGCGAGCGGAACGTGATGGTCGATCACCTTGGCGTAGTAACAGGTCGCTTCTTTGTCGGTAAAGGCGTTCAGGTTACCGCCCACCGCGTCCATCGTTTCGGCGATCTCTCGCGCGCTGCGCCGTTGCGTGCCTTTGAAGAGCATGTGTTCGACGAGGTGCGAGATGCCCCGCTGCGCGTGGCTTTCCGCCGCGCTACCGACGTCGGCCCAAATGCCGAGCGATGCCGAACGGACGTACGGCATCGCCTCCGTGATGACGCGAACTCCGTTCGCGAGCGTGGACTTCCGGTACAATAGGCACTCCAGACCCGGGGCTCCGGGGGACTTACAACGATTGCCCTTGCGACGGTCCGGCCCCTTCGGCCGAACGCGGCGCACCGGCCCTTACAAGCCGCTGCGCCAGCCGGCGTCCCAATACACGCCGTCGCCGCGCCGCAACCGCGCCGCGAACGTCGCGGCCTCCGCGCGCCGGACCGTGGCCGAGTAGACGACGCGAGCCGTCGGCGCGAGGTAGTCGCCGCTGGCGACTTCCTCGCGCGTGACCGGTAGCGGCGTGACCGCCCACACGTCGACCTCCTCGACGCCGCTCGCCGCGAAGGTGCGCTCCACGAGTTCCACGACCTGGTCCGTGAAGGCGGCCGCGTCCAGCCGGGTATGGAATTTCACGCCGGAGAGCAGCAGTCCGGCGATCTCGTGCGACCCGGCGCCGTCGATCCGGACCTTCATCAATTGCGCGGGCCAGGTGACCGCGAGCAGCGCGCGCGCCAGCGAGAGCGCGTCGGCCTTCCGGTTGCCGGCCGCGCGAGCGCGCGCGTTGAGCTCGAGAACCGAGGCCGCGCTGCCGTCGCCCGGAGCGGCAAACGCCGGCGCGCTCGCGGCCAAGAGCGCGACGCATAGTGCGAAAACGCGAACCATCAGTAACTTTGCGCGAAGTAGGCGCGCACGGCCGCCGGTTCGCCGCAGGCCGTGCACGCGGTATCGCCGGGTTCGAGCGGGCGCGTGTTGCGCGTCGTCGCGCTGGTTTCGGATTTGACGGCGGCTTCGCACTCGGGACGGGCGCACCACGCGATATCGAGCATCCCGGCGCGCTCCCGGCAGAGCCGGAAGAACTCGGCCGAGGTGCCGGGTCGCAGCGTGCGGCTTTCCAGAAACGCACGCGCCTGCAGGTACATATTCGCCTGGATCTCGCCGAGCAGCTCGGGAATCCGGGCGGGCAGGTCGGCCAGCGCCACCGCCAGCTTGCCGCCCTCCTCGCCCTTCTCTTTGTCGCGCCGGACGAGGGTCGCGACCCCGGCCTCGAGGTCCTTGGCACCGAACTCGACCCGCAACGGCACGCCGCGCATCTCCCAGTCCGCGAACTTGTTCCCGGGCCGAAGATCCCGCTCGTCGAGCTTCACGCGCAAGCCCGCCGCCTTGAGACGCGCGAAGAGCTCGCGCGCGGCGGCCACGACGTCGTCGCTGCCCGCCCGCACGATCGGCACGATCACGGCTTCGAGCGGCGCCATCTTGGGCGGCAGCCGCAGACCGCGGTCGTCGCCGTGCACCATGATCAGCGCGCCGAGCATCCGCCACGACATGCCCCACGAGGTGGTCCAGGCGTACTGCACCGTCTGGTCTTCGGCCGCGAACGTGATGTCGTAGGCCTTCGAGAAGTTCTGGCCCAGCTCGTGCGAGGTCGCGGCTTGCAGGGCCCGGCCGTCGGGCATCAGCGCCTCGATCGAGTACGTGTGCTCCGCGCCCGCGAAGCGCTCGCTCGCGGACTTCTCGCCCTTGTAGACGGGCACCGCCGCCACGTCCTCGGCAACCTCGCGGTACACTTCGAGCATGCGCGCGACCTCTTCGGCGGCCTCGCGCTCGGTCGCGTGCGCGGTATGCCCCTCCTGCCAGAGAAACTCGAGCGTGCGCAGGAACGGCCGCGTACGCTTTTCCCAGCGCATGACGTTGGCCCACTGGTTGATCAGGATCGGGAGGTCGCGGTAGGACTGGATCCACTCCGCATACATCACGCCGATCACGACTTCCGAGGTCGGCCGGATCGCGAGCCGCTCGGTCAGCGTTTCGTTGCCGCCCTGCGTGACCCAGGCGACTTCGGGCGCGAAGCCTTCGACGTGTTCGGCCTCGCGCGTCAGCAGACTCTCGGGAATCAGCAGCGGGAAGTAGGCGTTCTCATGGCCGGTCTCTTTGAAGCGCGTGTCGAGCGCCGTTTGCAGCCGTTCCCACAGTCCGTACCCGTACGGGCGCAGCACGACGCAGCCGCGCACGGGCGCCAGCGACACGAGTTCGGCTTTGTAGCAGACGGCTTGGTACCACTCGGAAAGGTCCGCGGCTTTGGGCGGGATCGCTTTGACCAGCGGCGTTTTCTCGACTCGATCGGGCTCAGACATCACAACCTGCAGAGCTTCGCATCCGGGCGTGGCAGTCCTCGAACGGGGCGGCCGCGAACGCAGGACGCGTGCCGAAACTCACCAGGATCTACACTCGGACGGGCGACGACGGGACGACGGGCCTGGCCGGCGGACAGCGCGTCAAGAAGAACGCGCTACGCATCGAGACCTACGGGACGGTGGACGAACTCTCGAGCGTCATCGGCCTGGCGCGTACGGCGCTGCAGGGCCCGAGCGCGGCCGGCGGGGCTGCCGCCGCGCCCGCGGCCGAGCTCGATGCGTGGCTGGCCTGGACGCAGGACACGCTCTTCAACCTGGGCAGCGACCTCGCGACCTTGCCGGCCGACCGCTGGGCCGGCATGCCGCTCGTGGCCGGTACCGACGCGGAGGCGCTCGAACGCGCGATCGACCGCTGCCAGCGGGATCTCGAACCGCTCGCGAACTTCATCCACCCGGGCGGTTCCTACCCCGGCGCCTTCCTGCACCAGGCGCGCACGGTCGCGCGCCGCGTCGAACGGCTGCTGGTGACGCTCTCGGGAAACGAGCCGATCTCAGACGACGTCATCCGCTACGTCAACCGCCTCTCCGACGCACTGTTCGTCTGGTCGCGCTGGATCAACGCGGCGCTCGGGCAACCCGAGCACCTCTGGAACGCGAAGAGCGCCCCGCCGAGCTAGGGCCGCACCGCCGTCGCGCCTAACGCCCGCCGGAATGCAGAAAGCGAACGCCTCATCGACGTTCGTCGCGAAGATATTTGCGACGTCGTCGATCGACGCCATGCGCGACGAGCACCGCCCGTCGCAGTTGCGGCGAGCGCTGCGAGCCCGCGACCTGATCGCGGTCGGACTCGGAACGATGATCGGCGGAGGCATCTTCACGACGATCGGTCCGGGCGTCAAACTCGCCGGGCCGGCCATCGTGCTGGCCTTCGTGTTAGCCGGACTCGCGTCGTTCTTCGCGGCGCTCTGCTACGCGGAGCTGGGCGCGATGGTTCCGGTAGCCGGCAGCGCGTACACCTACGCGTACGCGACGCTCGGCCAACTGGTGGCCTGGGTCATCGGCTTCAGCCTGCTCTTCGAATACGGCGTCAGCGCGGCGCCCGTGGCCCAGCAGTTTTCGGCCTCGTTCCAAAACGTGCTGCGCATGATCGGCATCGTTCTGCCGGGCTGGGCGCAACAGTCGCACTTCATCGCGCACGGCGCGTGGTGGGCGTTCTGGCAGTGGGATTTCGTCCATTCCCAATACGACGTCGTCGGCGCGTCCTTCGTGTTGCTCCTCTCGGTGCTGCTCTCGATCGGCATTCGCGAAACCGCGACCACGAACAACGTTTTCGTGGTCCTGAAGATCCTGGCGCTGATCGTCTTCGTCGGGGCGGGCGTTCGCCTGTTCGACGCACGCAATCTCGTACCGTTCGCGCCGCTGGGCTGGGGTTCGCTCACGCCGTTCTCGGGCGGCAACGGGAGCGGGATCGTCCCGGCCGCGGCGCTGGTATTCTTCAGCTACATCGGATTCGACGCGGCCACGACGACGGCCGAGGAGTGCCGGCGGCCGCAGCGCGACGTTCCGGTCGGCGTGATCGGCGCGCTCTTGATCGGCACGGTGATCTACTGCGTCACGGCTATCGTGCTGGTCGGCATCGTGCCGTGGCAGAAGGTCGATCAAACGCAGGCGCTGGCTGCCGCCGTCGCGCCGCTGCACAACCCGTTCGTCGATTGGGCGATCACGATCGGCGTGCTGGCCGGCACGACCAGCGTGGCGCTGTCCTCGCTCCTGGGCCAGACCCGCATCTTCTTCGTCATGGCCCGCGACCGCATGCTGCCGCCGTTCGTCGCCAAGGTGAACCCCCGCTTCCAGACGCCGGTCCTGATGACGATGATCACCGGCACCGCGATCGCGATCCTCACGCTGATCGTGCCGCTCGACGTGCTGCTCGATCTGGTCAACATCGGCACGCTGTTCGCCTTCGCGATCGTGTGCGCGGGCGTGATGTACCTGCGCTGGAAACGGCCCGATCTGCCGCGCCCCTTCCGCGTGCCGTTCGTCCCGCTCTTCCCGATCCTGGGGATCCTCTTCTCGGGCTTTCTCGCGGTCTTCGGGCTGACGACGCTGACCTGGCAGCGCTTCATCATCTCGCTGCTGGTGGGCCTGGTCATCTATTTCGCGTACGGCTTCCGGCATTCGCGCCCCGAACGCAACGCCAACGGCTCCCCCAGCGGCTGAAGCCGGCGCCCGTCTAGGGCGTGTCGGAATCCTGTTGCGCGCCGGCGTCTTCGGTGCCGGAGGTCATCACGTCGATCTGCGCGTGCGCGGTATCGTAATGGACTTTGGTCTTGAAGGCGCGCGCGATCATCTGCAGCGGCACCATCGTCCGGCCGCGCACCGAGAAGGGCGCGGCGCGCAGGGTGAAGTGATTGCCGTTGAGGGTCGCGCTGCGGTCGCCGACGTGCAGACGCATCGTGTCGTTGGCGCGGATCAGCTCGATCGTGCCCGTCTTGGGATCGTAGTTCGTGTTCGCGCCGAGCGTCTCGGCCACGACCCGCAGCGGGACGTACGCGCCCTTGGCCGTCGTGACGGGCGGCACGTCGGAGATCATGCGCTGGCCGTCGACGCGCAGCGCCGCGGGATGCGATAGGGACGTCAAGGCCGCGGCAAACGTAGCGATCGCCGCGGTCGCGGCGACCGTTTTGGCGTCAGGTAACCGTGGCGAGATCTTTGCCATATGCCGTCTCGTGGATGAAGTCGGGATAGACATCCGCGATGACCTTCTCGATCTCCAAACGCAACGCGCTCAGGAGTTCGGCTTCGGGGAACGTGCCGACCAACTCGCCTTTCCGAAAAATCGCGCCCTTGCCCTTGCCACCGGCGACGCCCACGTCGGCCATCTTGCTCTCGCCCGGGCCATTGACGACGCAGCCCATGACCGCCACCTTGACCGGCGCCGAGTACTCCTTGGCGATCGCCTCGACCGCGCGGGCCAACTGGACGACTTCGATCTCGGCCCGGCCGCACGAGGGGCACGCGGTGATATCGAAGCCCTTTTCCCGGATCCCGAGCGCCTTGAGGATCCCCCAACACACCGGGACTTCCTCGATCGGGTCGGCGGCGAGCGAACATCGCAGGGTGTCGCCGATGCCTTCCCACAGCAGGACGCCCAGGCCGATCGCCGACTTGATCGTCCCCTCGCGCGGCAGGCCGGCCTCCGTGACGCCCAGATGCAGGGCGTACGGCGTCTTGCGCTCGGCCAGCATGCGATCGGCCAGCCGGTACGCGTAGATCGTGGTCGGCACGTCGTGCGCTTTGAGGGAGATCACGATATCGGTGTGGCCCAGGTCCTCCAAGATGTCGACGTGCCGCAGCGCCGAGCGAACCATCGCCTCGGGCGTGTGGCCGAACTGCTTCTCGAGATCGTGCGCCAGCGAACCCATGTTGACGCCGATGCGGATCGGCGTGCCCGTGTCGAGTGCCAGCCGAACGACCTCGCGCGTCTTGCTGGGATCGGTGATGTTACCGGGATTGAGCCGCAGCTTCGCGACGCCCGCTTCCAGCGCGGCCAGCGCCATCCGGTGGTCGAAGTGGATGTCCGCCACGATCGGCACCGGCGACCGCGCCACGATCTGCGGCATCCCGGCCGCATCGGGCGCGTCCTTGACCGTGACCCGTACGACCTCGCAGCCGGCAGCCGCCAGCCCGTAGACCTGCTCCAGGGTCTTCTCGACGTCGGCCGTGTCGGTCGTCGTCATCGACTGCACCGCGACCGGGTGCTCGCCGCCGATCCAGACGGTCTTGGCACCGCTCGACCACTTGGATTTGTTCTGGAGGAGAACCGGCTTCGATGCCCGCCGCAAGCGCAGCATGCTAGTGCACCGCCCCCCAGGTAGCTTTGCAGTCGCTCGGCGCTTTTTCGCCGCTCCTGCGTCGCTCATCGCTTAAATTGCGCTGCAATTCTGCGCTCTTCGCTCCTTGGAGCGACGAAAAATCGCTCTCGCTTTGTGCAAACCTACCTGGGAGGCGGCACACTAGAACACGCCCTTGCCGGCGACGATGTTGGCGATGTCGTGGTAGGCGACGAACACCATGAGCACCATCAGAACCGCGAAGCCCGTGAAGTGGACCAGCGCTTCCTTCTCGGGTTCGACCGGACGCCCGCGCAGCATTTCCGCCAGGATGAAGACGCCGCGGCCCCCGTCGAGCGCGGGAAACGGCAGCAGGTTCAAGACGCCGAGCGCGATCGAGATCGCCGCGGCGAGGGACAGGTACGGTGCCCAGCCGAGGTCCTGGTAGGCCGAGGCGGCGCGCTCCATACCGATGACGCCCGACAGGCTCGAGGCGTGCTGGAGGGGGTGCGCGATCAGCTCGGCATAGCCCGCCACCTGGCCCGTGACCGCGTTGACGAACTCCTTGCCGGCGACCGGAATCGCCATCAGCGGGTTGACTCGCTGGAATTCCGGGATGCGCAGGAAACCGATGCGGCCGATCGTCTTACCGTCGACCTTGTCGGCGCGCGGCGTGACGTTGACCGTTTCCTGCACGCCGTGCCGCACGAACGTGATCGCCAGCGGAACCCCGGCCGAGGCCTTGATCTTGTCGACCAGCTTGTCGCCGCTCGTGACGGCAACGCCGTCGACCGCGACGATCGTGTCGCCGATCTGCAGGCCGGCTTTGGCGCCGGGCGAACCGGGCTCGAGCGGCCCGATCTGCGTCGTGTACGAGGTCGAGGCGACGCCGAAGGTCGTCGCGGCCACGAACAGGATCGCGTACGCGAGGATGAAGTTGGCGACCGGGCCGGCGATCACGATCGAGAGCCGGCGCAGCGGCGACTTGCTCTGGAAGTTGTCGCTGACCGCCGCGGTTTGGCCCTGCTCGCGGAAGCTCCGCTGCTGCTCGGCCTCGCTGGTCTTGCCGTCCTCGCCCTGCATCGCGCAGTAGCCGCCGATCGGCAGCAGGTTGAAGCGGTAGTTCGTCCCACTGCGGGGCGAGGTCCACTTCAAGAGCGTGGGGCCGAAGCCGACCGCGAAATCGTTGACCCTGACGCCGTTCCAGCGTGCCAGCCAGAAGTGTCCCGCCTCGTGGAGCACCACGAGGATCGAGAGCATGAGCAGGAACACGCCGACCTTCCCGAGCCCGTCCAGGCCGGGGATCGCGAGCGCGAGGGTGAGCGGCAAAGCTGTCATCGTATCCTATTATTTCGCCGGAACCGCAAGGCTTGCCTCGACCGCTGCCCGGGCGAGACCGCGAGCCCTGGCATCCGCGGCGCGAACGGAAGCTAGGCTGAGGGGTTCGTCGGGCGTGCCCGCCACAGCGGCGCCGACGACGTCGGGGATCGAACCGAATCGGATCTTCCCTCCTACGAACGCTGCCACGGCGATTTCGTTTGCGGCCGAGAGGGCCGCCGGGACGGTTCCGCCGCGCCGCAATGCCGCGTAGGCCAGCCCCAGGCACGGAAAACGCTCGGAGTCGGGCTTCTCGAACGCCAGTTGGACGCCGCCGGCGGCCGGATTCGCACCCAGCGCCTCGTAGGCGTCGATGCGCTCCCGGCCCGGCAGACGGTCGGGGTAGGCCAGCGCGTACCCAATCGGCAGCCGCATGTCGGGCGGCGCGAGCTGAGCCTTCACGTTCCCATCCGTGAAAACCACGAAGCCGTGGGCCACCGACGTCCGATGAACCAGCACGTCTATCTTATCGGCCGAAACCCCGAAGAGCCGGCTCGCTTCGATGACCTCCAGGCCCTTGTTCATCAGCGAGGCCGAGTCCACGGTGTTCTTCGTGCCCATCTGCCAGGTCGGGTGGCGCAGCGCGTCGGCGACCGAGGCGGCCGCGATCGCTTCGCGGTCCCACGTCCAGAACGGGCCGCCCGACGCCGTCAGGATCACCGAGCCGATGCGTTCCGCGGGTTCGCCCACCAGGCACTGGAAGATCGCGCTGTGTTCCGAATCGACGGGCACGATTTGGGCGCCCGAGCGTTTGGCCGCCGCGATGAAGAGCTCGCCCGCCGCCACGATCAGTTCCTTGTTGGCGACCGCGATGCGGATGCCGAGCTCGACCGCCGCGAACACCGCGTCGAAGGCGACCGCCCCGTCGGTGGCGGCGAGCACGACGTCCGCCCCACTCTCGGCCGCCACGGCCAGCAGCCCCGCCGCGCCGTGCGCGACGCGTGCGCCGGCCGGCAGCGCGGCCCGCAGGACCGGTACGTCGGCGGCGTTCGCGCACGCCACGAGCGGCACGTCGAAGCGCCGGGCCGCCTCGGCCAACTCGGCGATACGCGAGCCCGCGGCCAGCGCCGCCACCGCGAAACGCTCGGGGTGGCGACCGATCACGTCCAGCGCTTGCGTGCCGATCGAACCGGTGGAGCCCAGGATCGCGACCTTCTTCTGCACTGACGCCTCTTGCACGGCGCCGGGCGGACTACCTCGCGATATGGTGCGTCAGGAACAGTCCGGCGTAGAACGCGATCCCGCCGAGCGTATACGAATCGAAGCGGTCGAGGATGCCCCCGTGGCCGCCCATGATCGTGCCGGTGTCCTTGACGCTGGCATCGCGTTTCAAGGCCGATTCCACGATATCGCCCGCCTGCGCGGCGACGCTGGTCAGCGCCCCGATCGTGGCGCCGTCCCACCAGTGCATGCGCATGAACGGCAGCAGGCCGAACGAGGCGCCCACCAGCGTGGCGGCGGCGAAGCCGCCCAGCGCCCCTTCGACCGTCTTGCGAGGCGAGATCGAGGTCAGCGGCGTGCGCCCGAGCGTGGTGCCGACCAGCATCGCGAAGATGTCGGTCATCGCGATGACGACGATGCTCGCGACCGTATAGGCCGTGCCGACCTGCGGCAGGTTGCGCAAGGCCAAGAAGTACGACCCGAGCCAGCCGATGTAGAGCACGCCGAAGACGGTGAAGGCGCTGCGCGCCAGGTACCCTTGGCGCGTCCCGAAGAGCCCGAACGCGAGCGACGCGATGATCGTGCCCCCGAGCAGGGTCTTCTCGTAGGCGTGCTGCAGCCCGAGCGCGGCCAGCACGATGTAGATGGCCACCGCCACCGCTGCGACCGGAAAGATGAGCCCTTGGCCGTTCCGCGCGGTCAGGGCCGCGAGCTCCCAAAGCGACAGCAGCGTGATCCCGAGGACCACGAGCGTAAAGGTCGGCACCGTCGCGGTGGAACCGAGCACGACCGCCGCCAATAAGAGCCCGCTGACGATGCGGCGGCCGAGCTGCTCGGAACCGGCTACGTCGGATGCGGTCGCCGTCACGATCCCCTGCGCGCCGCGTAGGCCGCGAGCGCGCGCGCGAAATGCTCGCGGTCGAAATCGGGCCAGAGCGTTTCGGTCAGATACATCTCCGCGTCGGCCAGCTGATACAAAAGGAAATTCGAGAGACGCGATTCCCCGCCGGGCCGTATCAAGAGGTCCGGATCGGGCATCTCCGAGGTCGAGAGGTACGACGCGACGACCGGCTCGTCGATCGCGGCCGGATCGAGGCGTCCCGCGGCGACGTCGCGAGCGAGCCGCTCGACCGCCATTCGCAGTTCGGCGCGCGCGCTGTAGTTGACCGCTAAGTTGAGCTGTAGGCCCCGGTTATCGGCGGTTTTCGCCATCAGCCGGTCGAGCGCGTCGCGCGACGCCCGCGGCAGCGCCTGATACTGGCCGATCACCTTGACGCGCACGTCGTTGCGGTCCAGCTCCGCCAGTTCGCTCTGGGCGAAGTACACGCAGAGATCGAGCAGGAGCGAAATCTCGGTCTTATCGCGCTTCCAGTTTTCCGTGGAGAAACCGTAGACGGTCAGCAGCGGAATGCCCAGGTCGCTCGCGGCCCGCGTCACGTGGCGCAGCGCCACGATCCCACGCCGGTGGCCCTCGATGGCCGGCAGTCGCCGGGCCTTGGCCCAACGGCGATTGCCGTCCATGATGATCGCGACGTGCTGCGGGAGGGCGACGGCGACGCTCACTTCGAGAGGTCGCGCCGCTCGGGCGGCTCCCGCCGCTCGTACGCCTCGTACCCCGCCACGATCTCGGTGAACGCACCGCGCTCGGCGACCCGTAAGACGCGCAACGCCCCGACCCCGAACGCCGCGTAAGGTGGCGCAAGCAAACGGAAGCGGAGATCCCGTCCGGCCAGCAACCGCCGCACGTCGACGTCCGGTAAGAGCGCCACCGACCGCTCGATGTCGGGATCGTTCATCGCCACTCGGTTGAGTGGCGCCGCCCGAAAACCCTCGTACGCGACCAGGCAGGCCGGCATCGCGTGCGGCTGCGAAACGATGGTACGTTATGGCTCTGGGCCCGTACTGGCGCGCGGCGCGCTTCGTTTTCTTCGCGCTCGCCGCCGTTTCGGCGCTCGGGTGTTACGCGTTCTTCACCGCACCGCAAAGCATCTTTCCGGCGATCGTACTGGCGCGCGTCGAGGTTTTCGCCGACGCAGGCGATCTCGAGCCCGAGCAGATCCGTAGCGCCGTGGCGCGTCCGCTCGAAACGGCGCTCGCGACGCTGCCCGGCGTGCGCGCGATCCGGACCTATGCCGACACCGGCAAGCTCGAGGTCGAAATCGACTTCGATCCGCACGGTGACGTTCGCGAAGATCTGCGCGCGGTGCAGGCGGCGGTGGCCGGCGTCAGGGAGCGGCTCCCGATCTCGCGCGTCACGAGCCTGATCGAAGGCGCGAACATGGAACCCGTCGTCACCTTCGCGGTGCGTTCCGCCTCGGCCACGCAGGCGGTGCTGCGCGACCGGCTCGAACGCGCGATCGTGCCGGTCTTTACCGGCACCCCGGGACTCGAGCGGATCGCCGTCTTCGGCGGCGCGCGGCGTGCCTACCGCATCGACCCGGACGCCGCCAAACTCGCCGCCGCCGGCGTGACCGCGCGGGAGGTCGCCGAAAGCGTGCGGGCGGCCGCGGAACCGCACGCGGCCGGCACGATCGTGCGCGGACGCGAGCGCTTCGACGTCGTGTCGGGCGCGCCGCCTCGCGACGCCGCGAGCCTGGCCGCCGTACGCGTGTGGGATGCGGCCGGCCGCCGGTCGTTCGCGCTGGCAGAGCTCGGGGCCGTGCGCTACGGCGAAGAGCCGACCGGGGAACAGGCCTCGTTCGACGGCACGCGCGCCGTCCTGCTCAACGCGTATCCGGTTGCGGGCGGCGATGCGGTCGAGCTGCGGCGCGCGCTCGAGGCGCGCTTACCGCAGCTTCGGCGCGAACTTCCGCCGGACGCGACGCTCGAGACCGCGTGGGACCAGACGCGGCTGATCGTCGCCGCGCAGGCGGCGCTGCGCGACGAGATGCTGGCCGGCGCGGCGATCGCGCTCGGAGTCATCTTGCTCTTCCTGCGCGACCGGACGATGGTCGCCATCGCGGCGCTCGTCGTACCGGCAACGCTGGCCGTGACGACGCTCGTGCTCGTGCGCGCGGGACTGTCGCTCAACGTGATGACGCTCGGCGGTCTCGCGATCGCGATCGGACTCGCCGTCGACGAGGTCATCGTCGTCGTCGAAGCGGTCGCGCGCGAGCTCGCGGCACACCCCGAACGTGGGCGGCGCGCGGGGATCGCAGCGGCCGTGCGCCGGATCGCGCGGCCGCTGCTGGCGGCGACCGCCGCGAACGTCGTCGTCTTCCTGCCGCTCGGCTTCCTGTCGGGCGTACCCGGCTTTTTCTTCCGCGCGCTCTCGATCACGCTCGCCGTCGCGCTGATCGTCTCGATCGCGCTCTCGCTTTTCGTGGCGCCGCTGCTGGCCGACCGGCTGCGCGCGCGGACGCGCACGCCGCCCGCGCTCGGGCTCGAAGGAGCCTACGTCCGGGTCTTGGAGGCGTCGTTGCGGCACGCGCCGCTCGTCTACGCGGGCGCCGCCGCCGTGCTCGTGCTGACGGCCGTGTTGCTGTTGCGGCTCCCGACCGACTTTCTGCCCACGGTCGACGAAGGCCAGTTCGAGATCAAGTATGCGCTTCCGCCGGGCATGTCCCTCGACGCCGCGGACGCGGTGATGCTGCAGGTCGAACGCGCGATCGCGGCCGACCGCGACGTCGCGCACGAAGCGCGGCTTTCGGGTGTCGATACGAACGGCTACCTCGCGACGCCGCCCGACGCGGGCACGATTCGCGTCCTCGTCCGCCCGGGCGCCGCGAGTTTCGACGCGATCGCCGCGCGTCTGCGCAAAGCCGCGCAGGCGGTCGAACCGGACCTCTACGTGGAAATCCACCAGTTACTCGAGGACCAAGTCAACGATCTCTCGGGCGCGCCCGAACCGGTGCAGTTGACGGTGCGCGGTCCCGGCCAGGCCACGCTCGAGCGCGTTGCGGACCGGCTGGCCGAAGCCATCGACGATCTCCCCGGCATCGTCGACACGTTCGACGGCATCGTGTACCAGGCACGCTCGATCGATGCCTCGCCGCTCGCGAACGATGCGCCGAACGCGCGCGATTTCGCGAGCGCGCTCCGGGCGCTCGTCGGCGGCATCGCCGCCGGCGACGTTCCGGCGCCGGGCGGCCCTCTTCCGGCCATCGTCCGGGTGACGGGCGGCGGACCGCTCGCGCGGCACGCACGCTTGTCGCAGCCGCGCCTGACGAGCGAGATCCAAGAAGAGAACGGCGTGCGCCTCGTGCGCGTGACCGCGGGGGTCGAAGACGCGAACCTCTCGACCGTCGTCGCGCGCATCCGCCACCAGACCGGTTACATCGTGAGCCACCTGCCGCCCGGGTACTCGGTCGAACTCGGCGGCGCGTTCGAAGCGCAGCGCAGCGCGTTCCGCGAATTCGCCCTGGTGCTGGGAACCGCCGTCCTGCTCGTTTTCGGCGTGCTGGTCCTGACCTTCGATTCGTTCCGCCTGCCGCTCGTCGTCCTCGCGGCCGTTCCGCTCGCGCCGCTCGGCGTCGCCGTCGCGCTGCTGCTGACCCGCACGCCGATCAACGTCGCCTCGTTCATGGGGCTCCTGCTGCTGACCGGCATCGTCGTTCGCAACGGTATCCTGCTGGTCGACGGCGCCAAGCGCCGCCGCGCCGACGGCGTGCCGTCGCGTCAAGCGCTATCGGCGGCGGCGATCGAACGGCTGCGGCCGATCCTGATGACGACGGTCGCCACGCTCGGGGCGCTCGCGCCGCTGGCGCTCGGGTTCGGCGCGGGCTCGGAACTGGAGCGGCCGCTGGCCGTCGCGGTGATCGGGGGCCTCGTGAGCGCGACGGCTTTCACGCTGGTGCTGATCCCGGTGCTGTATGCGAGCGCCGACGGCGGGTAGCCGTACTCGCGCCGGCCTCAGACCTCCATTATTTCTTTTTCCTTGCCGCTGACCAACCCGTCCACGTCCTTGATGAACTTGTCCGTCAGCTTCTGGATGCGGTCGCCGGCGCGTTTGAACTCGTCGTCGGTGACCTTGCCGTCCTTGTGCAGGACCTTCACCTCGTCCGTGCTCTTGTGGCGGACGTTGCGGATCGCGATCCGGCCGTCCTCGGCCTTCTTGCGAATGACCTTGACCAGGTCTTTGCGCCGTTCTTCCGTCAGCGGCGGGATACCCAGCCGGATGTTCGACCCGTCGATATTGGGCGTCAGGCCGAGATCGCTCGTTTCGATCGCCTTGCGAATCGCGCCGACCGTGTTGCGGTCGAACGCGGCGATCTGCAGCGTGCGCGCGTCGGGCGTCGAAACGCTCGCGAGCTGCTTGAGCGGGACGTGCGCGCCGTACGCCTCGACGTGCAAGCGGTCGAGCAGGGCCGGCGACGCGCGCCCCGTCCGCACCGAGGCGAAATCGTGGCGCGCCGCCTCGAGCGCCTTCTGCATGCGATCTTCGGTATGCTTGAACACTTCGTCGAGTACGTTCATGGTGTGACGTTCTCCAAACTGTCGGCGACGCGCTCGCGCGAACGGACGATCGTCCCGATCGTCTCGCCGAACACGACGCGGCGGATGTTCCCCGCCACGTTCATGTTGAAGACCACGATCGGCATATCGTTGTCCATGCAGAGCGTCAACGCGGTATTGTCCATTACTTCCAAACCGAGTTGCAAGACTTCGAGATAGTTCAGCCGCTCGAAACGCACGGCGGTCGAATCCTTCACCGGATCGGCATTATAGATGCCGTCGACTTTGGTGGCCTTGAGAATGGCCCGGGCGCCGATCTCCACGGCGCGCAGGGCGGCCGTCGTATCGGTCGTGAAATACGGGTTACCCGTGCCCGCGCCGAAGATGACGACGCGGCCCTTCTCCAAGTGGCGGATCGCACGGCGGCGAATGTACGGCTCGGCGATCTGCTGCATCTGGATCGCGGTCTGCACGCGCGAGGCGATACCGATCCGCTCGAGCGCGTCCTGCAGCGCCAGCGCGTTGATGACGGTGGCGAGCATGCCCATGTAATCGGCGGTCGCGCGGTCCATGCCGCCGGCTTCGTGGGCCTTGCCGCGCCAGATGTTGCCGCCGCCGACGACGATCGCAACGGAGACGCCCGCTCGCGCGACCTCGGCGATCTGCTCCGCCATCCAGGCGGTCGTGACCGCGTCGACCGAACTCTCCGAGCCGCCGAAGGCTTCGCCGGAGATCTTCAGCAGGATCCGGTCGTAGGCCGGAACGCCGCCGTTATTGTTCGCCAAGGGCGAATTTCGCGTAGCGCCGCACTTGGATTTTTTCGCCGAGCACGCCGACGACGCCGGCCACGAGTTCGGCGACGCTCTTCTCGTCGTCTTTGATGAACGGCTGATCGAGCAAGACGTTCTCCTCGAACCACTTGTTGAGCTTGCCTTCGACGATCCGCTCGACGATGTTGGCGGGCTTGCCTTCGGCCGCTTTGGCGAACTCGGCGCGCAGCGCCGCGAGTTCCTCTTCGGGAACCTGATCGCGCGCGACGTACTTGACCGGCATCGCGGCCACGTGCATCGCGATGTCGCGCACGAGTTCGGCAAACCGCTCGTTGCGCGCCACGAAATCCGTCTCGCAGTTGATCTCGACCAGGACGCCGATCTTCCCGCCGGGGTGAATGTACGACCCGACCAGGCCCTCCTTGGCGGCCCGGTCCGCCTTCTTGGCGGCTTTGCTCAGGCCTTGGTCGATCAGGTTCTTGCGCGCGGACTCGTAGTCGCCGGCCGCGTCCAGCAAGGCTTTGCGGCAATCCATCATGCCGGCGCCGGTGGCGTCGCGGAGGCGTTTGATGTCGTCGGTCGAGGGCTTGTAGTCCGTTGCGGAACTCACGGAAGGATGTGCCTTTCTGAAATGCGCGCGGGGAGTCCGACGCTAGACGGGTGCTTGCGCGTCGGCGATTTGCTCTTCGCGGATGTCCGGCAGGTCGGACGGCATCGGTTCGGGCGCCGCGTAGGCGTCTTCGTAGACGTCGTCGTGGAAGGCGCCGCTCTCGGCTTCCGTGCGGCCCTCGATGATCGCGTCGGCGATCTTCGAGACCATCAGCTTGACCGCGCGGATGGCGTCGTCGTTGCCGGGAATCGGGTAGTCGATCTCGTCGGGGTCGCAATTCGTGTCGATCACCGCGATGATCGGAATCTTCAGCTTACGCGCTTCGAGCACGGCGATGCGCTCTTTTTTCGGGTCGACGATGAACACCGCGTCCGGGAGCCGGTGCATGTCTTTGATTCCGCCGAGGAAGCGCTCGAGCTTGTCGAGCTCGTCGGTGAGGCGCGAGACCTCTTTCTTGGGCAGCAAGTCGAAACTGCCTTGCGCCTTCATACCTTCCAGCTCGCGCAAGCGCGCGATGCGCTTCTGGATCGTCGAGAAATTCGTCAGCGTGCCGCCGAGCCAGCGCTCGTTGACGAAATAGGTGCCGGCCCGTTCGGCCTCTTCCCGCACGACGTCCTGTGCCTGCTTCTTGGTACCAACGAACAGGATCACTTTGTTGTCGCGCGCCATCTGCTTGACGGCCGCGTACACCTCGCGCAGCATCAGCACCGTCTTCGAGAGATCGATGATGTAGATGCCGTTGCGCTCCTGGAAGATGAAGGGCTTCATCTTCGGGTTCCAGCGCCGGGTCTGATGCCCGAAGTGGACGCCGGCCTCGAGGAGGGCTTTCATGGAAATAACCGATGCCATCGGTCGGACTGCCTTTCTGATCTCCCGCGTCGGGCGAATCCGTGCCGCCGGCGGAGCCGAGACCATCACGCCCGGCGTCCCTGCCGGGCGAAGTGGGAACAACCGTGCGATTATAGCACGGACGCAAAAGCCGAAACAACGCCGCGGATTCTAGTCCTTGCGCTGGATCTCTTCGTAGACCTCGGCGCGGTGGACGGTCACGGAACGCGGCGCCTCGATGCCGATGCGAACCTGATCGCGGTCGACCGACACGATGACGACGCGGACGTCGTCGCCGATGACGATGGCCTGGTTCGGCTTACGGGTCAGGACGAGCATGGCGACTCCCTGCTGCTGGGACCGGGGACAGGCAGGTACCGCCTGTCGGTTGGGTACGGGTTTTCGCGCCGGGTTCGGGGCGGCCCCACCGCTCCCGCGAGGCTTTCGACCTACCGCCCGGTACCGGAGGGGCTCACGAATTGCGCCGCATGGAGGGCGGCATACGCTCCGCCGAGCGAGAGCAGTTCCTCGTGGGACCCGACTTCGAGCACGCGCCCGGCTTCGATATAGAGGATCTTGTTGGCGCGGCGAATCGTCGAGAGCCGGTGCGCGATGATCAGGGTCGTTCGCCCGGGGAGCAGGCGGTCGAGGGCAACCTCGATCAGGTGCTCGGAGAGGCTGTCGAGCGCGCTCGTAGCCTCGTCGAGGATCAGGATGCGCGGGTCGCGCAGGACCGCCCTCGCGATCGAGATGCGCTGGCGCTGTCCGCCCGAAAGCCGTAGGCCGCGATCGCCGACCGGCGTCTGGTAACCGAGCGGCAGATCGAGCACGAACTCCTCCGCGTTGGCCTCGCGGGCCGCGGCCGCGACCTCGGCATCGGTTGCGTCGAGGCGGCCGTAGCGGATGTTGTCGGCGACGGTGCCGCTGAAGAGCAGCGGTTCCTGCGGCACGATCGCGATCGCCCCGCGCAGGGCGGCGAGGCGGTACTCCCGCAGGTCGACGCCGTCAAGCGTGACCCGGCCGGACTGCGGTTCGTAGAAGCGCGGCACCAGGTTGACGATCGTGGTCTTGCCCGCCCCCGAAGGCCCGACCAGCGCCACGATCTCGCCCGCCTCGGCCGAAGCGGTCAGGTCCAGCAGCACCGGCGCCGCCCCGGGCGAGTAGGCGAAGTTCACGCGTTCGAAGCAGAGCGCGCCCTCGATGTGCGCCGGCGCGAGACCTTCCGGGGCGTCGTCGATCTCGACCGGCAAGTCCAAGACCTCGAAGACGCGCGAGGCGCCGACGAGGCCTTTGGAGATGTCGCCGATGAAGGCCGCCAGCCGGTTGAGCGGATTGATCGCCAGCACCACGAGCGTCCAGAACTGAAAGACCTGGCCGCTGGTCATGCGGCCCACGATCGCCTCGCGCACCGAGAACGCCATGATGGCCAGCAGCGCCGTCGTGACGATCATCGAGACGATCGGCGTCTGCGTCTGCCCCAGTTGCAGCACCTTCATGAACGCGCCGAAATAGTCGTCGTTGCTGCGCGTGAAGCGCTCGACCTCGAACGCTTCCCGGCCGAACGCCTTGACGATGCGTTCGCCTTGCAGCACTTCGGTCAGATTGGCGGAGAGGTCGGCGATGCGCTCCTGCGCGCGTTTGGTGCTGGCGGAGATCATGCGCGTAAAGAACGCGACCACGAAATTGACGACCGGCGCGAAGACGAACAAGAACAGCGACAGCAGCCAATCGACGTAGAGCATCGTGGCGACCGAACCGACCAGCGTCACCACGGCGACGAAGAACTGCGGCAACGCGACGCTGAGCGCGTCCGTCATCAGGGTCAGGTCGTTGTTGAAGCGCGCGATGAACTCGCCGGGGCGCCATTTGTCGAATTCGCTCATCGGCATCCGCATCGTGCGCTCGAACAGGCGCACGCGCAGGGTCGCTATGAGGCGCTGGCCGCTCCACGCGGTCAGGTAGCTCTGACCGTAGGTGGCGAGGCTCGAGATCAAGTTGATCGCGAAGACGCCCACGATGACCCAGGCGAGCAGCCCGACCGGATGGCGGGGATTCTCGATGACGCCGTCGATGACCAGCGGGAACGCTTTCGTAAGCGCCAGCGGCCCGATGCCCGCGATGATGCCGAGCACGAGCGCCACGATCAAGCGGGGATAGTACGGTCGCGCCTCGCCGAGCAGACGGTCGATCACCGCTCGGCGTCGGGCCGCGTCGAGACCGGTCTTCAGAAGTCGAAACCTTTCCGTGGACCTTCAGGTAGATTCCACGAAGCTAGTTCGCCGGAGCGCATGCCATGGACTGTTACTATCACAACGCCGTCCCATCCGTCGCCGTCTGCCAGGACTGCAGCCAAACGATCTGCGCGACGTGCCGCGACGAAAACGGGATCTGCCCCGGCTGCCGGCTGGAGCGCCGCATCGAGGCGGCAAGCTCCGCGCGGTCGGGCCTGACGGGCGGCATCGGACCCTCGAATCCGCCGCCCCAGCCACCCCCGCCGTCGGCCACCTACACGCCCGCGCCGCGTCCCGCCGGCGCGCTCGCGACCGTCTCTCCGGAGACGCGCGGGCTGCTCGCCCTCGGCTACCCGCTCTGGCCGCTGGCGGCGGTCGCGCTGCTGGACCCGAAGCGTTCGCCCGTCGTACGCCGCCAGGCGATTCAAGCGCTGGCCCTCAATTTCGGCCTGTTCGGCCTGGGCACGGCGCTTGCGGTCATCTCGCACATCTGGGTGCTGGGTTTCCCGGCAATCGTGCTCTTCCCGTTCCTGTTTCCGCTCTGGCTGATCGCCTCGATCGTCTACGGCTTCAAGGTCTGGAACGGCGACGACGTGCGGGTCCCGCTGGTCAGCGACTGGCTCGACGAGCGCGAGCGGCGGGAACGCGCCACCGTCACGGTCTAGGCCACGCCGCGCCCCGGGCGGCGAAGGCCGCGTAGCGTTCCAGGAACGCGCGCGCCGCGCGCTCGTGGTCGACCACGGGCGCGGGGTAGCGTTCGCCGTCGAAGAGCGGCAGCGCCAGCTGGCGGCGCGCCGCGCCCGGCGCGTCCCACAAATCGGCGGCCGGAACCTCCGCGAGTTCGGGTATCCAGCGGCGCACGTAGATGCCGAGCGGGTCGAACGAACGGGCCTGTTTGCGCGGGTTGTAGATGCGTGGAAACTGCGCCAGGTCGGCGCCTACGCCGGCCGACCACTGCCAGTTCCCGCCGGCGAGCGCCCGGTCGTCCTCGATCAGTTCCCGATCCCACGCGTCGCGCCCGACGCGCCAGTCGACGCCGAGATCGAAGCAGAGAAACGACGCGGCGACCAGGCGCGCGCGCGGGTGCATCCAGCCGGTGGCGCGCAGCTGGCGCACGCCGGCGTCGACCAGCGGAAAGCCGGTACGGCCCTCGCGCCACGCCTCGAGGGCCGGATGCGAGGCGGCGAACGGAAAGCCGCGCATGCGCGCCTGCAGCGCGGCGTCCGGTGCATTCTCGAAGAACCACGCCAGCTGGAGAAAGAAGTCGCGCTGCGCGAGCGCGCGCACGAAGGCGCGCAGGGCCAAGCGTTCCTCGGCCAGCAGGAACGGGTCGCGGGCCCGCTCGTCCACCCGGTCGAGCACGCTGCGCGCCGACACGATGCCGAACGACAGGGCGGCGGACAGCCGCGAGGTCGGATCCCCCGCGGGAACGCTGCGGGCCGTCAGGTAGTTGAGTGCCGGACCGGCCAGGTACGCGTCCAGCGCCGCCATCGCCGCCGCCGTCGACGGCGCGCCGCTCTCGAGGCCGCCGGCGCCGAACTCGGCCTGCTCGGGCAGCATCCCGGGCGCGCCGGCGCCGGGCGCCGCGAAACGGACCGCGTCGCCACGGTAGAGCGCGCGCTTCTGCGCCGCCCAGACCGCGAGAAAGGCCGCCAACGAACGGTATCCGAATCCGCCGTCGTCGCGGCGCGCGGCCGCCGTGTCGTCGGGGGGCACGGCGGGAGCATCGTGTACGGGCGTCGCCCGCAGACCCGCCTCTTCGAGCGCCGACTGCAGCGCGCGTTGGCGTTCGAGCGAACCGGCGTCGTACGCGACCGACCAGGTCACCGCGCGGGCGCCGCATTCGCGCGCGAGCCGCAGCACCGTCGCGGCCGGCGGGCCACGCCGGCACAGGAGCCGCGCCCCGCGCGCCTCCAGATCGCGCCCCAGCGCCGCGACCGCGCCGCAGTAGTAGGCGGCACGGCGCGGGTTGCGCGCGAGCCGCTTGACCGCGGCCGGTTCGAGCACGAGCGCGGGAACGACCGCGCCGAAACGCGCCGCCTCGGCCAGGCCCGCGTGATCGGCCAGCCGCAGGTCGCGCCCGAAGAGGAAGAGGCTAGTTCCGGTCAGAGGTGCTGAACGTACGCCGCGACGTCGTCGACGTCTTTTTCGGACAGCGGCGCCGGATAGAGCTTGGGCATCGGCGGCTGGGGGCTCTTGATCCAAGCCACGGTGGCCTCGTAACTCTTGCGAGATTTTTCACCGACCAGCTTCGTACCGATGCCGCCGCCGGAGCCGTCGGCGCCGTGGCAACTCGCGCAATTCTGGCTGAATATCTGGGAGCCGTGAGCGGCATCGCCGGCGACCTCTTCGTTACCGGCCTGCGGCTTGAGGCCCGTCGAACCGCTATCGGTCACCGGGCCCGCCGACGCCGTCGCGCTCGCGCCTTGATCCGACGTGCTGCTCTTGGAGCAACCCGTCACGACCGCGGCGGCGACGACGCACGTCACGAGTACCGGCAACAATCGTTTGAACACCACATTCTCCTGTGCGCGGGGGCGACGCCCCCAATCCGTGTCACGAATGGTAGCTGCTTCTTCTGCCACGGCGAGACGCGTCCCTCATCGAGCGCCTCATACCCGTATCAACGAAGGGCATAGCGCGACCGTCACACAAACTTTTGTCGCAACGATGAAACGGGAGCAGCCGCCGCCCATTCCTTCGCCCTTGCCGTTCGTGCGCCGGGCGACGACGACGCTCGTGTGGGCCGAACGCGTGATCTTCTTCGCGATCGGCGCGCTGTTGTTTCTGGCCGCGCTGGCCATGCTGAAAACCAGCCTCGGCGTGCTCTTCTTCATGTTCATGGGCGGCGGCGAAACGCCGATCGAGTACGCCTCCGAATTCCTGGACTCGATCCTGCTCGTACTGATGATCGTGGAGCTCGCGTACACGGTCATCCTGTCGCTGCGCGGCTCCGTGCTGCTGGCGGAGCCCTTTCTGATCGTCGGCCTGATCGCCGTCATCCGGCGGATCCTCGTCATCACCGTGGGCGAGCGCGGCCAGCACGCGGGCAGCGTCACGCAGAGCGTGGCGGAACTGGGCATTTTGACGGCCGTCGTCATCGTTTTCGTGGGTGCGATCGTGCTGTTACGCGGCCGGCCGCGCAGCGACCCCGCTATGAACGACGGGAAGTCTGCTTAGCGATTTTTCTTTGGTCCCGGTACGTCCGGCGCAGCGGCGGCGCGTTAGCGATTGTTTTCGATGCGCGCCGCCGCGTTCGTCAGGGACGCAGCACGGCGACGTTGCGCGCGGCCGGATGCGCGTTGCCGGAAAGCTCGAGGCCGGCCAGGACGTCGGGAATCGGCGCCTCCGCAGCCGCGCCCGCCGCACGCGCCGGAGCCGCGGGATGCGCCCGCGCCGCGACGCGGAACGGAACGCGCGCCGGCGCCGCCGCGGCGCGCTGAGCGCGGGCCGGCGCGGGGTGCGTCACGGCCCGCGCGGCGCTCGGAGCCGCCGGCCGCGCCGCTGCGGCCACGCTCGCCGTGTCCCGGCGCGCGTCGAAGGCGTGGCCGAGCCTCCCGGCGACGCCGGTGGCAAACGCGCCGTCGACGACCAGCGCAAGCGCAACGCACCAGCCGAGCACGGCGGTCATCACGTTCTCACGCGCGCGGCGCGTCTCGCGAATGCGGCGCGCGACGGCGTCGCCGACGGCCGGACGCCAGCGCTCCGAGGCGCGCGCTTCCTCGAACGCGGCCGCGAGCGCGACCGCGGCCGCGAAATCGGCGCGACAGTCCGTACAGCCGGCCGCATGCGCGGCGAAGCTCTCGCGCTCGGCCGGAGTGGCTTCGCCCAGCGCGATCGCACCCGCCAGCGCCTCGAACCGGTCGTGCCCGCTCATTGCGGCTCGCCGAGTACCTTGCGCATCGCGCGCATCGCGCGGCAGACGCGTTGCCGCACGGCGTCGGCCGAGGTTCCCAGAATCAGGGCCGCCTCCGCGGAGGAGTACCCGGCGTAACTGGTCAGCATCACGCACGCCAATTGCTCGGAGCCCAGCGTCCTCAGGGCGCGCTGCAGGTCGAGCGACACGGCCGAGGTTTCGTCGGTCCGGAAGGTCGTGCCGACGTCGTCGAGCGGTTGCGTTTCACCGCGCCGCCTGGTCCGACGGAGATGCGTGATCGCGCGGTTCGTGGCCGTCTTGTAGAGCCAGCCTGCGGTCAGCGGGCGCGCCGGCTCCGCGCGCAGCAGGCGGTACGCCGCGAAGAAGACGTCCTGCACGATGTCGAGCGCGAGTTCGGAGTCGCCGACGAAGCGGCGGACGTAGCGGGCGAGCTTCGACTGGTGCTCGAGCACCAACCGTTCCACGCGCATCTCGGCGTCGAGATCGCGGTCGAGGCCAAGTACGTAGACGTTGGCGTTCTCCACGGTGTGGAAACGTGCCGCAAGCGCACTTCGTGACGCATCCCGCACGACGTTTTTCAGCCGCCGATTTCCGAAAAGGCGCGCATCCGGCTGCCGGCTTTGCCGAGTTCGAGGTGGTGGCGTTCGGGCTTGATCAGCATTCCGCCGCGGAAGACGGCGGCGATCTCGTCGCGGCCGGCCCCGGCCCGGACGGGCCCGCGCAGATCCAGTTCGTAGTCGCCGAACAGGCATAGGCGCAGGCGTCCGTCCGCCGTCAGGCGCACCCGGTTGCAGGTCTCGCAGTAGTCGTGCGACAGCGGGCTGATGACCCCCAGCGCCCCGGGCGCGCCCGCATACCTGAAATACCGGGCCGGCCCGTTCCCGCCGGGACCGGTGACCGGGCGCAGTTCGGCGAGCGTTCCCACGCGCTCCAGGATCTCGTCGGACGACACGTACGCATCGCGCTGCACGTCCGCGTTCTCGACGACCGGCATCACTTCGATGAAGCGCACGAACACCGGGCGTTCGCGCGTCATGGCGGCGAAGTCGAGCAGTTCGTCGTCGTTGTAGCCGCGCATCACGACGCAGTTGAGCTTGACCGGCGCGAGCCCGGCTTCGATCGCCGCGTCGATGCCGGCCAGGACCCGGTCGAGTCCGGGGCGGCGCGCGATGCGCTCGAAGCGGTCCGGCCGCAGCGTGTCGAGCGAAACGTTCACGCGGCACAGCCCGGCCGCGCTCAACTGACCGATCAGGTCCGCGAGCAGCAGACCGTTGGTCGACAGCGCGATATCTTCGATGCCGTCGATGGCGGCCAAGCGGTCGACCAGCACCGGCAGATCGCGCCGCACGAGCGGCTCGCCGCCGGTCAGCCGGATGCTGCGCACGCCGACCGACGCGGCCGCCCGCACGATCCGCTCGATCTCCTCGTAGCTGAGGATCTCCCGCTTGGCGATCCACGGCAGCCCGGCTTCGGGCATGCAGTACACGCAGCGCAGGTTGCAACGGTCGGTGACCGAGATCCGCAAGTACGTGATCGGCCGCCGGAAGGCGTCCGCGAGCGGCGGCCCGGCAACCGTACGGCCGATCAAATCGATCGTTTCGAGAGCCATCGCGACCTGCTTCGGCGTAGCTCTGAGTTATTTCTCCTCGAAGACCGAATCTTCGACCGCGACGTTGAGCTTGTAGTTCGTGAAGCTCGAGACCACGTCGGCCTTGTACGACGGCAGTTCGACGTGCCCGCTCTGCTTATCCACCAAGTAGTTGCCGTCGATCGACGTGAACGACTGATCGAACGTGACGTAGCCGCCGTCTTTGTACGTCCAGGTGTACGTCTTAATCGTCGCGGTCGGGTCGTCGACCTTCACGTCGAGGTGTTCGACCCGGCCGTTTCGCTTCGGCACTAAACGAAACGTCGTGCTGGCACCGTCGTCGGAGAGCACCGCGACGTCGTAGAGCGCCGTCCAGCGCGCCGGCGGCTCGACGTTGGGATAGACCTTCTTGAACGCCGACGCCAGGGCCGGAACGGTGTCGAAGACGACCGTTTCCCTATCGGGCCGCTTGAAATACACGACGCCTTCGAGCGACGGGCTGATGTACGGAAACGTCTTGAGCGCGACGTCCAGTTTCACGGCGGCCGTATACGTCCGCAACGACCCGTTGAGCGCGAGCATCCGCTTGAACAGCACGTTCGTGCCGGTATCGAGCGGCACCGGGGCCTGCGTCGCCGCACCGAGCGGTACGGAAGCGAGGCCCGCCAGGGCCAGCACGAGGACCAAGAAACGTTTCATCTGTCTCAGAACTCCGGGCGGGACTCGATTGTTTCCCGGCTACCGAGCGCCGCCCCGATCTCCTCACGAACCTGCGGCTCCCTCTCGTCCACGAGCGCCCGCGCGAGCGCCGCGCGCGCCGGCGGCGACCCGATGCGGCCCAGCGCCCACGCGGCGTGCCCGCGCACCATCGGATGGGAGTCGCCCGCCAGCGACGCCGCCAGCGCCGGGACCGCGGCGCGGTCGAGCGAGTTGCCCAGGGCCACCGCGGCGTTGCGCCGCAGCACCGCGGCACCGCGCCAGCCCATGGCGGTGCGCGCGTATCGCCGCTTGAATTCGCCGCCGCGCAGTGCCAGTAAGCCCGGCAGCGACGGGAACGCCGCCTCGGCATCGCGGGCGGCGAACGGCGGCGCCGCGCGCGCGCCGGCGCGTGCGGTGGGCGGACAGACCGCCTGACAGAGATCGCAGCCCCACACCCAATCGCCGATCAGCGGCCGCAGCGCGCGCGGGATCGGGTCCGTCCGCTGGGTCAAGTCGGAAATGCAGCGGGTCGCGTCGATCGTGTAGTCGCCGCGCAGGGCGCGGGTCGGGCACGCGTGGACGCAGCGCGCGCACGAGCCGCAGGTCTTCTTCAAGGGGCGGTCGGGCTCGAGTTCGAGCGTGGTCACGATCTCGCCCAGGAAGACGAACGACCCGAGCGCCGGCGCGATCAGATTCGTGTGTTTTCCGGCCCAGCCGAGCCCGGCCCGCGCGGCAAACGCCCGTTCCGCGAGCGGCGCGGTGTCGCAGACGATCCTGGTCGCGGGACCTCCGGCCAAGCCGTCGAGCGCGGCCGCCACGCGTTCCAGCAGTTCGCGCACCGCAGCGTGATAGTCGGCCGACCACGCGTAGTTGGATACCCGACCGGTCAGCGGGGCGCGGCCGGCCGGCGCGGCCGTCGCGTACGGCACGGCGACGCAGACGACGCTCCGGGCGCCGGTTAAGAGCGTGGACGGGTCGGCCGCTCGCTCGGCGTAGCCGGCGTCGTACGCCCACGTCGTGAAATCGCCTCGCGCGAAGGCCTCCCGCATGCGCTGCGCGGCGCGCTCGTCCGGCCGGGCCGAAGCGATCGCCACGGCGCCCGCACCGGCGGCGTGCGCCGCGCGCACGGCCGCCGCGCGGCCCTCGCCAGGCGTCAAAAGACCTCGAAACCGGGCTGCGAGACGGCGTACGCGAGCAGCCCGCCCTCGAGATGGTACAAGCGCCGGAAACCGGCGTCGTAGAGACGCTGGGCGGCCCAGCGCGACTTCGCACCGACGCGGCAGGCCACGACGTATTCGCGGGCCGTGTCGAGCTCGTGCATCCGCGCCTCCAGCCGTCCGCCGGGCAGGTGGACGGACTGCGGCGCCGGTCCGAGCGCCGTTTCGTGCGGCTCGCGCACGTCGAGCACGAGCGCCGCCGGGTGCGCGGCCAGAAAACCGTCGAGGTCGCGCGCGGCCAGCGGCAGGACCCCGGCGGGCGTGCCCCGCCCGGGCGCGGCCGGCGCGGGCGCGACGACGTCGAAGATGGCCGGGCGTTCGCCGTGGAGGGGGCACGCCGGATCGGGGTCGAGGGCGATCTCGCGGACGCGCGCCTCGAGCGCGTTGAGCAGCACGAGGCGGCCCGCGAGCGAGGACCCGATGCCGAGAACCAGCTTGAGGGCTTCGTTCGCCTGCCAGGTTCCGACCATTCCGGCCAGCACGCCGAGCACGCCGCCCTCCGCGCAGGTCGGCACGCTACCCTCGGGCGGCGGCTCCGGAAAGACGCACCGGTAGCACGGGCCGCCGGGCGCGAACACGCTGATCTGGCCGTCGAAACGGAAGATCGAGCCGTAGACGTCCGGTTTGCCTTCGAGCCGGCACGCGTCGTTGATCAGGTAGCGCGCCCCGAACGTGTCGGTCGCGTCGACGACGACGTCGTACAGCCGCACCAGCGCCCGGGCGTTCCCGGCGTCCAAGCGGAGCGGAATCGCATCGACCGCCACCTGCGGGTTGAGCGCCAGCAGCCGTTCGGCGGCCACCTGCGCTTTGGGGCGCCCCACGTCGGCCTCGGCGTAGATCACCTGGCGCTGCAAGTTCGTCAGGTCGACGGCGTCGTCGTCGACCACGCCGATCCGGCCCACGCCGGCCGCGGCCAGATACTGCAGGACGGGCGTGCCGAGCCCGCCCGCGCCCACGACCAGCACCCGGGCGCGCGTCAGCCGTTCCTGGCCCGCGAGCCCCACCTCGGGGATGAGCAGGTGCCGGCTGTAGCGCCGCAGATCGCGGCGGCCCGCAAGCGCATTCATCGGGCGTGACGTTCGTTGAGCCAGGCCAGAACCGCTGCTCGCGCGTTTTCGGCCGCCGAGGTGTGGTCGCTCGAAATCGACACGAAGGTCTTGGGCTCGGGCGCTCCGGCGAAGAGTTCCGCGGCGCTCGCGCGCGAGACCATGCCGTCGCGATCGGCCGCGACGTAGAGAACGGGACGGCCGGCCAGGCCCGGCAGGGCGGCGGCCAGCTTCGGCTCCGTCTGCGCCGCCAGTTCGCGCAGCGTCAGACCGGCCACGTAGCTCGAGCGCAGGTCGGAGCCCCCACGCGCGGCCAGGCCCTGCAGCGCCCCCGGGCGGCCGAAGCCCGTCGCGATCGACACCGCGCCCGCGACGCCCGGATCGGCGGCACAGACGCGCAGCGCGGTCGCCCCGCCCATGCTGTGTCCGAGCGCGTAGACCGGCCCGCCGTAGCGTTCGCGCGCGTAGCCGACGGCCGCGCCGAGGGCTGCCGTCAGGTCGTCGGCCGAGTCCAGCCGGCCGCCGCTCGCGCCGAGTTTGTGACCGGGGAAATCGATGCTCACGATGCGGTACCCGTGGCTTGCGAGGAACGCGCAGAGCGGATCGAGGTTGTGCTTGGAGCTCGAGTACCCGTGCCCGGCCGCGATACAGACTCCCCGCGCGCGCCGCGGCTCGTAGTCCAGCGCCGCTACCGCCGCGCCCCGAGGCGTGCGCAGGGTCAGGAGGTCGAGGTTCACCCCGGATTCTCGCGCCAGGCGGCGTCGCCGTCGAGGTAGCGCTCCTTCTTCCAGATCGGGACGCGGCGCTTGAGCTCGTCGATCGCGTACTCGCAGGCGTCGAACGCCGCGGCCCGGTGGGCGGAAGCGACGGCGATCGCGACCGCCGCTTCGCCCAGGCCCAGAACGCCTGTCCGGTGCACGATCGCGACCCGTGCGGGTCCGAAGCGCGCGGACGCCTCGGCGCCGATCGTCCGCATCGCTTCGAGCGCGAGGTCGCGGTGCGCTTCGTAGGACAACCCGTCGACCGGCCGGCCGTCGTCGCTCGTCGCCCGGACGTAGCCGACGAAGGTGACGAGCCCGCCCATCGCGTCCGTACGGACCGCGCCGATCAGCCTACCCAGTTCGATCGGCCGGTCCACGATCTCGTAGAGCACCGGCGGCTATCCGCCGCCGTACGGCGGCAACAGCCCGAGTTCGTCGCCGTCGCGCAGCGCCGTTCCCGGCTCGACGAACGCGCCGTTGCGAACCAGTCGCGTCGACGTCGCGAGTTCGCCCAGCGCCGGAAACTCGCGGGCCAAGCGAGCCCACACCTCACCCGCCGTCGCGCCCTCGGGCGCCGGGCGTTCGAGCGCCGCCGCGCCGACGATCTCGCGGATGCGGGCGTACGGCACGACGCGGACGGTCACGAACGGACCGCGCCCGGGGCGGACATCAGTAGCCGCCGAGGTCGGACGTGTAGCCGCGCGCGGCCAGCCACTCGCGCGATTCGTCGTGCAAGCCCAGCAAGTCGATGCGGCTGCACGTGAGCTTGTGGAGCATCACTTCCCAAAAGTGCTGCGGCTGTTCGTAGACGTCGTCGGGAATCTGGTTGTGCGCGCGCGAGAACTCGCGCAGTGCGGCCCAATCGCGGGCGCCCAGGATGCGCCGCAGCTCGCCGTCGTACGCCGCCGTGGGACCGCCGTCCGTCACGCCGGCTTCTTCTGCACCACACCGAGCGCGAAGCGCTCGATCGCGCGCGCCACGCCGTCCTCGGCGTTGCTGGCGGTCACGTACCGTACGCTTTCCTTCACCTCCGCCGGCGCGTTGCCCATCGCGACGCCCGTACCGGCCCAGCGCAGCATCGGCACGTCGTTACGCGAATCCCCGATCGCGAGCACCCGCTCCGGCAGGATCTGAAAGTCCGCGCAGAGCTGCTTGAGCGCGTTCTTCTTGCTCGCATCGCGGTTGAGCACCGCGCACTCGAGAAAACTGCCCCACGTCTCGTAGCGAAAGGCGAGCGGCCAATCGCCGAACTCGCGTTCCATCGCGCGAACGGACTCTTCGCCGAGAAAGCGGACGAACGTGGGAGCTTCGTGCAACACGTCGGTGAAGCTCGTGGCCTCGCGCCAGTGCGGACCCAACATGTCTTCCATGTAGAGATGGGTGCCTTCCAGCCGCCAAAAGAACTCCTCGGCGTAGACCGCGATCGAGAGGCCGTGGTGCTCGGCGTACTCGATCATCGGTTTCGCGTACTGCAGCGGAACCGGCAGGTGCGCTAAGGTACGGCTGGCGCCGAAGTCCTTCGTCAGCGCTCCATGGCAGCAGATCACGGGCAAGTTCAAGTCGAGCTCGCGCGAGAGCCGTATCGGCAGGTCGGTGCCGCGGCCCGTGACGAGGACCACGCGCGCGCCGCTCTCGAGCGCTCGCCGGATCGCGACGCGGTTGCGATCGGAGACGTGCTCGTCGGGGTCGAGCAGCGTGCCGTCGAGGTCCAGGGCGATGAGATCGATGCGCATGGGCGACGGGGCACCTTATGGTTACTGCGGTCGCGCTCCTCCGCGGAGCGTGCCCGATGAAACGCCGAACGACCGAGCAACGTTATGGGAGCATTATGCACAACGCCGCAACCGCGCGCGCCATGCTGGCGTTCGTGGGCCTCGCCGCCCTCGCGCTGCCCGTGGCCGCGGCGCCCGTAAGCGGGGCGGCCACGGCGTGCTCGTCCGATACCTTTTCGGTCGACGGCGCGCCGCTGGTCGTGGAAGTGTGCGCGCCGGCCGGGCCGGCCGTTGCGGGAAAAGTGACGCTGACCGAGCGTTTCACCGTCAAGGGACAGCCGCCGCTCGTACGCCTGCTGATCGTCGACGTGCTGCCCAAGGCCGAGAGCTCGCGCTCGATCGACGACGTTGCGCTCGCGCAGCTCGGCATCGCCGGGACGCTGCACGTGACGGTCGTCTACCGGACCGGGAGCGCGCGGCTCGAACACGCGCTGCTGATCCCGGGCGCCGTCGGGCTAAAATAGCCGCCGGACGCAACCGCAGCCCCGGTCTTTCGTTTTCAGGGAACGTCATGAGACGCCGATACATTGCGTTCTCGAGCGCGAAGCTGCTCGAGTGTCGATGTCCGCTCGCGCCCGCGGGCCCGCGGGGACCGAGGTGACCGAACTGGGTTGTACCGCGCTCGATCCGAGCATGACCGCCCGCGATCAGGCGCTGTTCCTAAACGAGAAGATGCCGCCGCGGCTGTTCGGCGGCGTCGGTGTCGAGGAGAGCCGGGTCGCCTGGCGGCTCTCGCCCGAGCCGTTCTGGCTCTCGCCGGCGACGTTCGCGGCGATCGAGAGCCTGGGGCCCGTGCTCCTGAGATTCTACCGGGCGCTGACCGGGCTGTACGCGCGCAGCGCGCGCGGCTCGGCGCCCGCCTTCATCGCCGAGTACCTCGACCTGGGCAAGCCCGACGATATCGTCAAGCTCGGACGCCAGAACCGCTTCAAGAGCGACGTGCCCGGCGTGATCCGGCCGGACCTGATCTTGACCGGCGACGGATACATCGCGTCGGAGCTCGACAGCGTGCCGGGCGGCATGGGATTCGTCGGTGCGATGGCCTCCGCATACTGCCGGCTCGGCTACGAAAGCGCCGGAGGCGTCGAGGGCATGGCGGACGGTTTCGCGGCGATGCTCGCGCGCGCGGCCCGCAAAGAGCGTCCGACGACGGCCGTCGTCGTTTCGCAAGAGTCGGACGCGTATCGCCCCGAGCTCACCTGGCTGGCGGAGGCGACGCGTGCGAAGGGGGCGGGCTTCATCTGCGTCTGCCGTCCCGAGGATATCGTTTTCACGGAGGAGGCGCTCTTCGTCCGGCTCGGTGACGGAGAAGAGCGCAAGCTCGACGTCCTGTACCGTAACTTCGAGCTGTTCGACCTGCCGAACGTTCCCAAACACGATCTGATGCTGTATGCGGCACGCCACAATCGCGTCACGCTGACGCCGCCGCCCAAAGCACACCTCGAAGAGAAGCTCGCGTTCGCGTTGCTGCATCACCCCGCGCTCGAGAAACTCTGGCGCGCCGAACTCGGCGAGGCGTACGACCGGCTGCGCACGATCTTCCCGCAAACGTGGGTGCTCGACCCGCGGCCCCTGCCGCCGCAAGCGGCCATCGTCGGCTTGAACGCCGGCGACGCGCCGCTGCAAGCCTGGCGTCAGCTCGTGCCGCTCGGCAAGCGCGAGCGCGATTTCGTCGTGAAGCCGTCGGGCTTCTCGGAGCTGGCGTGGGGCTCGCGCGGCGTGAAAGTCGCGAACGACCTCGCGAAGGAAGACTGGCAGGCGGCCCTGGACGACGCGCTCGCGGCCTATCCGAAGACGCCGTACATCCTGCAGCGGTTCCATAAGGGCAAGCGCGTACGCGTTCCCTACTACGACCGCAAAACCGACGCCATCGCCATCCTCGAAGGCCGCGTTCGTTTATGTCCGTACTATTTCGTGGTGGGCGAGAAGGACGTCAAGCTGGGCGGCATCCTGGCGACGATCGCGCCCGCCGACAAGCGCCTGATCCACGGGATGTCCGAAGCGGTCATGTCGCCCTGCGCCGTGCGCGAGGACGGTTACTGACCGTTTATCCGGCGCTGCCGCGCGGCGGCGAGAGTTCCGCTAAGAATGCGTCGATCTCGGCTTCGGTATTGTAGCCGTGCGGTGAGACGCGGATGCCGGCGGGCCGGTAGGTCGTCACGAAGCCGGCCCGGCCGAGCGCCCGGCCCAAGGCCACCGGGTCGCGGCCCGGCAGCGCGAAGGTCACGATCCCCGACGATATCCCCGGGCCGCGCAGCGTGAGCAACTCCGCTCCGCGCGCGCGCAAGCCCTCGACGAGGCGGTCGGTCAGCGCCAGCACGTGAGCGGCGATCCGGGCGACGCCGGCTTCGCCCAGCACCGACATCGACGCGTCGAGTGCCGCGATGCCCAGGAAGTTCTGCGTGCCGCCTTCGAACCGCGCGGCACCCGGCGCCAGCGGCTGTTCGTAGTCCAGAAAATTCCAGATGTTCGCCACGTCGCGCCACCCGCGCCAGCGCACCGTTAGCCGGTCTTGCAGCTCGCGCGACACGTACAGGAAGCTGACCCCCGGTAGGGCCAGCAACCACTTCGCCCCGCCCGCGTAGAGCGCGTCGATACCGTCGGCGCGCACGTCCAGCGGGAACGCGCCCAAGCCCTGGATCGCGTCGACGCAGAACAGCGCGCCGCGGGCGTGCGCGACGGCCGCCAGCGGCGCCAGCTCGTGGCGGTAGCCGTCGGCGAAACTGACCCACGAGAGCGCGACCACTTTCGTGCGCGGCCCGAGCGCCCGTTCGAGCACCTCGGGCGTCATGCGTTCGCGCGCGGTCTCGATGAAGCGAACGGCGACGCCCAGTTCCCGCAGCGCGAGCCACGGCAGCGCGTTCGAGCCGAACTCGTTATCGCAGATAACGATCTCGTCGCCCGCGTCCCAGGTCAGTCCGCGCGCGATCGTGTTGGCTCCGTCGCCCGTGTTGCGCAAGAACGCGATTTCGTCGCCGCGCGCGCCCACGAACGCGCCGACGCGCTCGCGATAGTGCGCGAGGTTGGATTCCACCGGCACGAAGCCCAAGACGCCCGCGCGCGCCTGTCCGTCGATCAGTTCGACCAGCACGTCGCGCGTGCGCGCCGGCAGGACGCCCGCGGCCGCGTGGTTGAGGTACGTGATCCCGGGCCCCGCGGCGACGCTCGCCGGCCCGACCGGCGGCGCGCTCAGCTGGACGCTGGGCTCGGCGCCGGGGTCGCCACGCCGAGCGAAACGGGAGCGGAATCGAGCGGCGGTGCGGTCAGCAGGCGAACGCGCAGCGTGTACCGCCCGGGAGCGCGCTTCGCGAATCCGGGCCAGTCGACGGTTTCGGTTTTCGTCTCGTGCGGATCGAAGCGCAGCGTGCCGGCGGCGGACGGCGGTGCGCTCGCGGCCGAATTCCAGACCTCCGCGCCGTTGCGCTCGACCACGAACGCGATCTGCGTCCCGCCGGGGAACGAGAGCGAGTACGGCCTCGCCGTCAGGTTCGTGATGTCGACCTTCGCGTGCAGGCCCGTCGCATCGAACGTGGCCGTCGGCACGAAGGTCAAGGCTTGGGCGGGCGACGGCAGCACCTCGTCGGACTCCGCGGCTTCGGTTCGAGCCGGTGCCGGAGGCGGATACTGCTCGCCGGCGCCCGGTTCGAGCTCGACCGAGCGCCGCGCGGTATCGACCGCGAGCTTCGCTCCCGCCAGCCGCGCGACCGCGACGGCCGGCGCGTAGATATCGCCCTGCAAGAGGAACGGCGCGCCCGAGAGCGTCACCGGCGTCTGCCCGTCCACGAGCGCCGTCCGGCTTCCGACCGTGAAAACCAGCGAGCGCTTACCGATCGCGACGCGGACGACGCGTCCCGTGAAGGCCAGCAGGCCGTTAAAGGCTTTCACGGCCCGCACCACGTTGACGTACGTCACGCCGCGGTGGACGAGCCCGCTGTGCCCGGCCCGGTCGAGCGGCCGTCCCGCGATGTAGACGTTGTACCGCACGTCGGCGGCGCGCGAACCGGCCGGCGCCAAGAACAATGCAAGCCCGGCCACGAGGACGCAGGTCCGATTGAAAGATAGCACTTCGCGCGTAGGTTTGCCGGTGCGAGGGAGAATCCCGCGCTAGGAGCGCCTCTTAGGCCGCCCCGAGCATCTCCTTCGTGTGCCAGGCCACGTTTTGCGCCCGGTCGCCTGCCCGCTCGAGGTTAGCGAGGACGAAGAGCATGATCGTGCCGGCCCTGACCTTACCCGAGTCGGCTTGCATCTCGTCTTGAAGCGCTTCGATGCCCCGCGCGTAGAGGTGATCGACCTCGTCGTCCTGTTCGATCACGGCTTCGGCGAGCGCGGCGTCGCGTTCCGTGTAGGCTCGCATCGCGTTGCGCAGCATGTCCAAGGCGATCGACGCGATCCGGCCGATCTCGACCCGCGCCGGCCGGATCGGAACGTCGGCCAGCTTGATCGAGTTCTTGGAGATCTCGACGGCGTAGTCGCCGATGCGCTCGAGGTCGGTCGCGATTTCGAGCATCGCCGCGACCTGGCGCAATTCGCCCGCGACCGGCTGCTGGCGCCAGATCAACTCGATGCACATCTGCTCGACGCGGCGCCGCAGCGCATCGACGTCGTCGTCTCCCGCGATAACACGGGCCGCCAGCGTCGTATCACGTTTCTCGAGCGCGGTCACTCCGGCGCTCAGCGCGTCGCCGACCAGCGCTCCGAGTCTTACCACATCGAGCCGCGCTTGCTCCAGGGCCTCGTGGTATGCCGTGCGCATTCCAGGCATTGGTTCCTTCCCGCTCGAGCGTCCGCGGCTCTCTCGGGGAGCCGCCCTCGTACGCGAGTATACCACAGCCCAAGGTAGCGAGCCGGAGCGTCAAGAAGCGCGTGGGCGTGACGTACGAAACGATTCTGCTCGACCGCGAAGGCCCGGTCGCGGTGCTGACGCTCAACCGCCCAAAAGTCCTTAACGCCCTTAATGCCTTAATGATCGGCGAGCTGCACGACGCGCTGTCGGAGCTGGAGGGCGACGGCTCCGTCCGCGCCGTCGTGCTGACCGGTGCGGGCGAGCGCGCGTTCGCGGCGGGCGCGGACATCAACGAACTCAGCGCCCTCCCGGGGGCGCTCGCCGGGGCCCGTTTGGCGCGCCGCGGCCAAGCCGTGACCTTGCAGATCGAGCGGTTGAGCAAGCCCGTGATCGCAGCGGTCAACGGCTTCGCGCTCGGGGGCGGTTGCGAGCTCGCGATGGCCTGCGACATCCGCATCGCGAGCGAGAACGCGAAATTCGGCCAGCCCGAGGTCAACCTCGGACTGCTGCCCGGCTACGGCGGAACGCAACGTACCGCCAAGCTCCTGGGACGCGGCATGGCGATGTACCTCTGCCTGACGGGCGAACCGATCGACGCGCGCGAGGCGCACCGGACCGGGCTCGTGCAGCGCGTCCTCCCGCTCGCCGAGCTGCTCGGCGAAGCGAAGCGTATCGCGAACGTCATCGCCTCCAAAGCGCCGCTGTCGATCGCGGCGACCAAACGGGCCATCAACGACGGGCTCGCGGTGCCGATCGGAACGGGCCTGGAGATCGAGGCCCTGCACATGGGATCGCTGGTCGGCACGGCCGATTTTGCCGAAGGCACGCGCGCGTTCTTGGAGAAGCGCGCGGCGGCTTTTACGGGTTCGTAGGGCCGGCCCCGGAGCCCAGCCGCCACTCCCAGGCGTTCCAATAGTCGCGCCCCAGCACGCCGGGCTCGAAGCCGAGAAAGCGTGCCGATACCACGTACGCGCTACGCTCGAAGCCGAGCGGAACGACCGGCAGGTCGCGCGCCAAGACCTGCAGCGCCCGGCGGTACGCGCGGACGCGCGCGGCCGGGTCGTAGGTCGCCGCGCCGGCCGCCTCGGCCGCGTCAAAGGCGGGATCGCAGTAGCCGCCCGCGTTGCCGCCGCCGGGCGGCAGCGCGGCGCAGCCGAAGAGATACGAACGGTCGGGATCCAGCGTCGGCGACCAGCCCGTTAGCGAGATATCGAAGGCGCCGCTTTCCAGCACGCCGCCCGCCGATTTCGCGCCCCAAAACTGGCCTTCCGAGTACGAATGGACGGTCGTTGCGACGCCGGCAGCCGCCAGTTCGGCGGCGATCTGGACCGCCGCGGACGAGCTCGAACGCCATTTCCCGGCGATCGCAAGCTCGAGGGAAAGGTGAAGCGGCGCGAGGACCTGCCGCGCGGCAGCCGGATCGTAGGCCGGCGCGGCGGCGGCTCCGGCGAGCGCCGGATCGAGCTGTCCCGTGTCGGTGGGCTCCTCGAGACCCCGGTAGACCGTCCGATCGAGCCGCCGGCGGTCGAGCGCTTGCGCGATCGCACGCCGGACGCGGGGGTCGCGTAGCGCGGCCACCCGGCGCGGGTTGAACTGGACGAAGTCGACGACGTTCGTGGTCGCCCGGACCACGCGTAAGCCCGAGCGTGCCGCATCGTCGACCTGCAGGCCCGAGATCGAGGTGAGGTCGAGATCGCCCCGGCGCGCCTGCAGCAGCCGCGTGCCCGCATCGGGTTCGACCCGCACCGTCACGCGGTCGAGGGCCGCCGGAGCGCGCCAATAGTACGGGTTTCGCTCGAACTCCAAGCGTTCTCCGCGACGCCAGAGACGGAGCCGGAAGGGTCCGAGCCCGACCGGGTTCGCGTCGAGCGAACTGCGGTTGAGGTCGGCGGCGCGCCCCACGACGTGCTGCGGCAGAATCGCGAACGGATCGTTCGCGCCCAGCGTCAGGAAAGACGAGACGAAGGGCGCCCACGGGCGCCGCAGGCGCACCTCGACGAGGTCCGGCCGCGGCACCACGACGTCTGCTATCGGATCGACGGTCGAACGGTCGGGCACGTTCGTGCGCGGGTTGCGCAACGCCGCAACCGTAAACGCCACGTCGCGCCCGTCGAAGGCCGCGCCGTCCGACCAGCGGCCCGTCCGAATGCGGTATGCGATCGTCAGGCCGTCCTTCGATATCCCGCCGTTCTCACGCGTCGGCACGGCGAGGGCGCGGTCGGGCACGAGCCTGCCCCGCGCGTCGACCAGAAACAGATAGCCCTGGGTGAGCGGGGCGAGCTGCCACCCGTAGGGCGTGTTGAGAATCGTATCGAGGCTCGAGGGATCCTCGGAAACGAAGAGCGCGAGCGGAGCGGACGGCGGCGCGGCACCGGGCGCCGGCCCGCTGCAGGCGGAACACGCAATTGCGACGAGGCACAGCGCCGCCGCAGCCCCGATCGTTCGGTGCACGGTCGGCCTCCGTTCGGGGGAAGGCTGCGGCTGCCTTGCATCAAATGTCTGAGCGCGATGGCTAATACGCGCGTTCCGGCAATAACGCTTGACAGCCGTACGCTTCCGAGCACGAACCGGAATATGATCGTTTTCGAGGCGTTCGACAAGCTTCAGCTGGGCGGAATCCTCGAGCTGCCCGAAGAGAGCGACCCGCGCGCTCTGCGCAACGAGTTCTTGCAGCACCGTTCCGGGCGCTTCTCGTGGGATGCGCGAAACCTCGGTTCGGGGCGCTGGACCGTACGCATCGAACGCATCGACGAACACGCGGACACCGGTACCTTTCTCGCCCACTGTACGCCGTTTGCGAACGCGAAGTCGGCCACGATTCGCGAACTTGCGACGACCGCCACGGAACGCACCTTCAAACAGGGCGAGACGATCTTCGACGAAGGAGAGATGTGGCCGTACCTGGCCTTCGTGCGCACGGGCAAAGTCGTCTACACGCTGCTCTCGGCGGACGGCAAGACGCACGCGCTGGGCGAACGCCTGCCGCTCGATCCGCTCAACGAAACCGGAACGTTCGACGGCGGCGGCGCGACCACGCGAGCGGAGGCGCTGACCGACTGCAGCCTCGTCCTGCTGCCGAGCGAGGCGGTGCTATACGCGATCCGCAACGATGCCGAACTCGCGATCGGCTTCTTGACCGATGCCTCGCAGGCGCGGCGCCGCTCGATCGACACGATCGCGGACCTCGCGTTCGCGCACGTCCTGCAGCGCGTCGCCAAGTTTCTGCTATCGTACGCGCCGGCGACGACGGGCATGGCGCGCGGACTCTCCGGCATCGAAAACCTGTCGCAGGCGCAGATCGCCGCCGCCGCGGGCACCGTGCGCGACATGGCGGCACGCGCGCTCTTGCGCCTCAAGAACTCCGGGGCGGTGGAACTCGACCGCGGCCGCGTGCGCGCCTTGGACCGCGAGCGCTTGGAAGCGTTCGCTCACAACGTTCAAGCCCCGCCGGTCTGACGCGCTCGCGGCGCGCGAACCGCTAACCGCGAACTTCGACGGATTCCAGTTCGGCCGTTTCCTCTTGCGCGTCGAACGCGGCGCGCTTCGATTTCGCGGCCGCTTCGGCCACGGGTTGCGGCCGCGGCGTCAGGGCTTCTTGGCCCTTCTTGACCGAGCCGAGCGCCGTCGCCAGCCGCATCTCGAGATCGGCTAGGACTTGGCCCGCGTACGCATCCGCCCCGGCCCGGATGCGACGAGCTTTTTCCTCCGCCTCGCGCAAGACGATCTCCGCCGTCGTCCGCGCCTGTTTGACGATATCGGTGCCTTCTACCAGTTCGTTCTTCTGAGCGACCGCTTCGGTGACGATCTGCTGCGCCTTCTCCTGCGCGTCCCGGATCACGCGGTCCTTATTCGTAGCGATCACTTTCGCGCGGCCGACTTCCTCCGGCAGCGTAGATCGCATCTTCTCGATGTACTCGATCAGCCGTTCCTCGCTGAGGATCCGGTACCCGAAAGGCAACCAAGTTCCGTCGCGGACGTAGGTTTCGAGCTTATCGATGACGCGGTAGATCGACAACGTTATTTCCTCACTTCTGGCGAGACCGGGGGGACGTTGCCTCCCGCTTGAGAGGCACGCTTTTGCTGCATGCGTTCGAGTACGATGTCGGGCACGTACTTGGAGATGTCCCCGCCTTCGAGGAACACTTCCTTTATCAGGCTCGAACTGACGAACGAATAACTCGAGTCGGACATCAGAAACATCGTGTCGACGTCGGAGAGCGAGCGGTTCATGTGCGCGAACGCCATCTCGTTCTCGAAATCCGAAACGACTCGCAAGCCTTTGACGATCACGTCCGCGCCGATGCTCTTGACGTAGTCCGCGAGCAAGCCGCGGAAATGCTCGACGCGCACGTTGCCGCGGCCGCCGGTACATCGGCGCAGCATCTCTTCGCGCTCGTCGAGCGTAAAGAGGGGTCCGCGCTTCTGCGGGTTGACGACCACGGCCACCGTGACGAGCGAAAAGATCGCGGCCGCCCGCACGATGACGTCGAGATGCCCGTTCGTCGGCGGATCGAACGATCCCGGGTAGACCGCATGGCTCTGCGATGCCGAACCGTTACGCACGCTCGCCCTCGACTCGCAGAAATTGCAACATCACCTCTCCGTAGCGGGCCTCGCGCACGGTCGCAAAGCCGGGACCGGCAAAGGCCGGCGCGCCGTCGCGGCGTTCGTACACCACGGTGCTCGAAGCGTCGATCGAGCCGCGAACGCGTAGGGTCGAAAACGTGAGATGCGGCGGGGGCGACGCGTACGGCGGATCCGCGTAGACGAAATCGAAGCGGCCCGAGACGCGGGCGGCGGCTTTTTCGGCGGGCGCGAGCAGCACGGTCGCGCGCGCGGCGACCCCGAGGTCGGCGGCCGCCGCCCGAATCGCCTGCGCGGTCGGGGCGTGCAGTTCGACGAACGTCACGTCGGCGGCACCGCGCGAGAGCGCCTCAAAGCCGATCGCGCCCGTGCCCGCATAGAGATCGAGGACGCGCGCGCCCTCGATCGTATCGCCGAGAATCGAGAACAGCGCTTCCTTCACGCGGCCCGGCGTCGGCCGCACGGCCGTCCCTCGGGGCGACCGGATCACCCGCGAACGTAGTTCGCCGCCGCTCAGGCGCACCGCGCATAACTCGCGAAATCGCCACCGAACTCGAACGACCGGTGCGTCATCCCCCGGAGTTCGCCGCGGCCGAGGACTGCCCTGGGAACAACGGGACCAATTCGGAGAGCGCGTGGATCACGTAGTTCGGCGGCGGTAGCTCCGGCCCGTAGCCCCGGCCTTCCCAGTCGAACCAGATCGCGTTGGCGCCGGCCGCTCGCGCGCCGGCACAATCGGCGACCGGATCGTCGCCCACGTACCAAAGAGCCGCGACCGGCACGCCCAGCTGTCGCGCCAGCAAGTCGAAGGCCGCGCGCGAGGGCTTGCGAGCGCCGATCCGTTCGCTGACGAAAACCGAGCCCCGGAAGCCGATCAGGCGCGCTTTCTCCTCCTGCAACGGGCTCCAGCCGTTGGTCAGCAGAGCGTACCGAATACCGAGCTGGTCGAGGCCGCTCAGCATCTGCCGCGCGCCGGGCAGCGCTTCGACGCTGGCGGGCGCGCGCGCGATCACCGCGTCGCGAAAGGTCAGCGCGACGTCGAGCGTCACCGTCCCCGAAGGGGCGAAGCGTTCGAAGAACGCGGCGATCGTGATGTCGATCGTGCCGCGCCCGCTGCGATAGCTCTCGAGCACGGTATCGATCTCGCGCTCCGCCGCCGCGGCGTCGTACGCAATGCGGTTCGACGCTGCCAGGGCCGCGAGCATTTCGAGGGCGACCGTACGTTCGAGTTCGTGATCGATTCCGAGCGTATGGTCGAAATCGAACCCGACGGCGATGTCCTGTCGCATATCGGCCGTCCAGTTCTCCGCATCGCGCGCCTTGACCCACCGCCGGCGCTCCTCACGAACTGAGCAATACGGCGCGCGCGCTCGTTTCGTCGTCGAGCAGCGAGCGCAGCGCGACGTGTTCGGGAAGCGCGAGCCCCGGGTCCGAGGCGACCAGCGCGTCGGCGTCGGCCTTCGCCCGCATGTACAGCGCGAAGTCCGAAATGATATCGCCCAGCAGCGCCGGACCGCCGCCGGCTTGGGCCGTGCCGGCGAACTCGCCTTCGCCGCGCAAACGCAGATCGGCCTCGGCGATCTCGAAGCCGTCGGTCGTGCGCGACAGGACTTCCAGCCGCTCGACGCCGCTGCGTTCGTCGGGCGCGATCAAGAGACAATAGGAACGGGCGACGCCGCGCCCGACTCGGCCGCGCAGCTGGTGCAGCTGCGCGAGCCCGTAGCGATGCGCGTCGAGGATCACCATGACCGACGCGTTGGGGACGTCGACTCCGACTTCGACGACCGTGGTCGCAAGCAGCACGTCCGCTTCGCCGCGCGCGAAGCGCGTCATGACCGCGTCCTTCTCGCGCGCCGGCATGCGGCCGTGCAGCAGCTCGACCCGCAGGTCCGGAAACACCGATTCGCGCAGGACCTCGAGCTCCGCCAGCGCGCTCGTCAGCGCGCTCTCCGACTCGTCGATCGCGGGCGCGACGACGTAGGCCTGGCGGCCGCGTTCGACGTTCTTGCGCACGAACGCGTACGCGAGCGCCTTGCGGCTTTCGCGCAGCACGTACGTTTCGACCGGCGTGCGGCCCGGCGGCAATTCGTCGATGAGGGTCAGATCGAGATCGGCATATTTGGTCTGCGCGAGCGTCCGCGGAATCGGCGTAGCGGTCATATACAGGGTATGCGGCGCGCGGCTCTTGGCGCGCAGCTTCGCGCGCTGTGCGACGCCGAAGCGGTGTTGTTCGTCGACGATCGCAAGACCGAGCTCGCGAAACTCGACGTCGTCGACGATCAGCGCGTGCGTGCCGACGACCAGATCGCATTCTCCGCTCGCGAGCCGCGCGCGCACGGCCGCGCGCTCCCGCGCGCCCAGGCTGCCGAACAGCGCGTCGACCCGCACGCCCAGCGGAAGCAGCAGCGGCGCGAGCTTCTGCGCGTGCTGCGATGCCAATATCTCGGTCGGCGCCATCAGCGCGCTCTGCACCCCGTTCGCCGCCGCGAGCACGATCGCCGCGGCGGCCACGAGCGTCTTGCCGCTCCCGACGTCGCCCTGCACGAGCCGGTTCATCGGCGCCGGGTGCGCCATGTCGCTCCAGATCTGCGCGATCGCGCGCCGCTGCGCGCCCGTCGGCGCGAACGCGAGCGAACCCTCGAAGCGTTCGCGCAGCCCGGGCGGCGGTTTCAGCACCGCCGCGCCGCCGCCGGACCGGCGCTGCTCGCGCTTGACCGCCGCCGCCAGCGCGATCCCGAAGAACTCCTCGAAGATCAAGCGCTCGCGGGCGGCCGCCGCGGCTTCCGGGGTGGGGGGACGGTGCGCGTCGCGCCAGGCATCGCGGCGCGAGCCATAGCCGTGCTTGGCCAGCACCGCGGACGGCAGGCTCTCGCGCACGCACGCCGCGAGCCCGTCGAAATTCCGCTCGATCACGGTCGCCAGCATGCGCGAGGAGACCTCTTTGGACGCCCGGTAGACCGGCACGACCTCGCCGCGGTAGCTCTCGCCCTCGGCCAGGACGCGGTGGTTGAGGACGTTCAGCTCGACGGCGACGCCGCCGCGGGAGCGCTTGAGCGCGGCCCGCCCGTGGACGAAGACCCGTTCGCCGACGACGAGCTTGCCGGCAAACCCGCGGCGCCCGAACCAGGTGGCCTTGAGGCGCCCCGTGGCGTCCTCGATTTCGGCGTTGACGACCGGCACGCGCGCGCGAAACTCCCAGACGCGCACGATTCGGCCGAGCGCGATCTCCTCGCTCGACTCGGAGTAGCCATGGGCCGTCGCGGTCCGCACGATCTGCGCGATCGGCGTCGGCCGGCGCCAGTCCTTATAGTCGCGCGGGTAGGTGTCGACGAGATCGCGCGGCGAGCGGATGTCGAGCCCGGCGAGTTTGCGCTCGAGCTCGGGGCCCACCCCGCGCAAGTCGCGCAGGGTGCCCGGCTCGGCGACCGTCACTTCGCGCGCCGAAGCAGTTCCGCGCCGACCGCTTGGAGCGGGACGCCGCGCTCTTCGAGCAGCACGAGCGTGTGGTACAGCAGATCCGCGACCTCCCAGGCGATCTCGTCCGGTTCGCCGTTCTTCGCGGCGATCACGACCTCGGTCGCTTCCTCACCGACCTTCTTGGCGATGCGGTCGATGCCGGCGTGCAGCAACTTCGCGGTGTAACTGCTTTCGGGCGACGCTCCGCGACGCGCGGCGATCGTGGTCTGCAGGTGGGAGATCGCCGCAGCGAACGTATCTTCCGCCGGTTCTCCGGCGAGCGTACGCGAGAAGCACGAGTGCGCTCCCGTGTGGCACGCGGGCCCGCTCGGGTTCACGCGGTAGAGCAGCGCGTCGCCGTCGCAATCGTAGCTAACGGCCACGAGCGCCTGGGTGTGGCCCGAGGTCTCGCCCTTCTTCCACAACGCGCCGCGGGAACGGCTGTACAGCCACGTCGTGCCTTCCGCCAGGGTGCGCGCCAGCGCTTCCCTGTTCGCGTACGCAAGCGTGAGGACGGCCCCGCTGGCCGCGTCTTGAATCACCACCGGCAGCAGCCCGCGCTCGTCCCACGCCAACTCATCGAACGTCATGATGGCTACCTATACGGGGGGCGGCTCCCCCCGGTCCCCCCAAGAGCGGCCGCACCGGAATGCCGCGCTCGGCCAGTTCGCCTTTGAGCGCCCCGATATCGAGCTCTCCGTAATGGAAAAGCGACGCCGCCAGCGCCGCATCGGCGCCCGCGGACGCGAAGACGTCGGCGAAGTCGGCGGCGCTGCCCGCGCCGCCCGAGGCGATCACCGGCACCTCGACGGCGGCCCGCACCGCGCGCGTGAGGTCGAGGTCGAAGCCCGCGCGCGTGCCGTCGCGGTCGATACTGGTCAACAGGATCTCGCCCGCGCCGAGCGCGGTCGCTTCGCGCGCCCAGGCGACGGCGTCCCGGCCGGTTGCCGTCCGGCCGCCGTCGACGACCACTTCCCAGCCCGACCCCGCCACCCGCCGCGCGTCGATCGCCAGCACGACGCACTGGCTGCCGAACTCGCGGGCGGCCGCGCGCAGAACCTCGGGATCGCGGACGGCGGCACTGTTGAGCGAGACTTTGTCGCACCCGGCGCGCAGGAGGTCGCGCACGTCTTCCACGGCCGAAACGCCGCCTCCGACCGCGAACGGAATCGTCAGCTCGGCGGCTACCGCCCGGACGACGTCGCGCATCGCGCGGCGGCCCTCGATCGTGGCCGTGATGTCCAGGAACACCAGTTCGTCCGCGCCGCGGGCCTCGTAGATACGAGCCAGTTCGACCGGATCGCCGGCGTCGGCGAGTTCGACGAAGCGCACGCCTTTGACCACGCGTCCGGCCCTGATGTCGAGGCAGGGGATGATGCGCCGCACCAGCATCGGCTTAACGCACCGGCCCCGCGAGTGCCGTACCGAACGTCTGCAGAGTCACGGGATCCTTCGCGAGCGGGCGATCGGGCAGGGCTGCAGGCAGACGTAAGGCCTCGTACCGAGAGCGGGGAGAATTCGAGGCGACGCCCAGACTCGAACTGGGGATAGAGCTTTTGCAGAGCTCCGCCTTACCACTTGGCTACGTCGCCGTGCCGCGTTTCGGCCTTGGGTGAGCGGGTGGCGGGAATCGAACCCGCGCGTCAACCTTGGGAAGGTCGCAGGCTACCATTACATCACACCCGCGCGGTGGATACGGATGCACCGGGTTCTCCCCCGGCGCACCCGCCCCTCCGTGCGCGGGGCTCGACTCACTCTTCGACGGCCGCGAAGCCTCGCGTCACTTTGGTCAACAGGTCGACCAGCGTCTTCTTCTCGCCCTGGGTCAAGCCGCGCAACGCGGACTTGTTCTTCGAGAAGTAGGCAGGGAGCAGCTGCTGAACGATACGCTTGCCGCTGCGCGAGAGGGAGATGTAGGAGACGCGGCGATCCAGGGTGCTGGCCTTGCGGTCGATATACCCGTCGCGCTCGAGGCCCGCGACGAGCCCGGTCACGTTGGCTTGCGTCGTGCCGAGATACCGCCGCAGGTCGGATAGCGAGATCGGTTCGCCTTCCGCCGAAAGCACGATCAGCACGCCGAACTTCTGCGGCGTCAGCCCGGCGTCGAGGAACCACGACCCCAACGCGTTCTCGACGCGTTGCGCCGTGGTGCGCAGTGCGAGGAGAGCCCGTAACGTCGCGGCGTCAAACTCGGCAAAGCGTTTGCGGTGTCCGACGAAGTGCTCGTCCGGCCAACCGACGATGTCCTCGGATTCACTAATATCGCCGTCTCTCATACCCCTATGCTATCATACGGCGCAGTCACTTAGGTCGCGATGTTATTCTTCTTAAGGAGTTGTCGATGAAGAAATTCTTCATACTGTCGGGTCTTTTCGTGGTTCTGGCAGGCACGTTCGCCCCGTCGAATCCAGCTACTGCCGATACCGTGCTCGTCAAGAAAGGCACGCAGGTCGACACCGCGCTGCAGCAGACGCTGAGTTCCAAGGCCAACCACAACGGCGACAAATTCACCCTCTTAGAGAAGGAGACGTTCTTCCATAAGAACCCCGCGATTAGCGGGGCGACGATCGAGGGGCATCTCGAGAACGTCACGCCCGCGAGCTCGACTCATAAGGCTACGTTAACCATCGTCTTCGACGGCGCGACGCTGGCCGACGGCACGCCGTTCGCCTTTCCTGCATCGCTCAAGTCCCTGAGTACCTTCGAGCCCAAGACGCACCACATCCGGGACGTCGGCCTGATCATCGGCGGCGCCGTGGCCGGTCAGGTCGTGGCCAAGCAGCATCACGGCGCCCTGGTAGGGGCCGCGGCCGGCTTCGCCCTCGCGACCTCGTTGAAGAGCGACATCGTCGTCAAGAAGGGCACCCTGGTCAAGCTGAAAGTCAACGAAGACATCGTCTTGACGAGCACCCCTTCCGCCTCCCCGGCCCCGGCCGCGTCCCCGAACTAGGGGGGCTCCGGAGCGCCGGACCCGTGCGTATCCGGTCGCTCGACGGGGAAGGTGACCGTTACGCCGCGCGAAAATGTCCGCGAGGTTCGAGGGGAGCGTTCGATGGCATATACGGTAATTTGTCCTCTATGTGGAGAGTCGGTCTCGGGCGATACGGAGGACGCGCTGGTCGAGGCGGCCGACGCGCACGGAGACGAGACGCACGGGATGCGCGCCCCGCGCGAAATGATCGTAAGTAGCGCGATCCAGGAGTAACCTGCGCCCGCCGGGGCGCCGGGCTCACGCGTCGCGCATTCGCTCGAAGAAGGCGGCGTGCTCGGGACCGATCGCGAGATCGGCCCGGTAACCGCTCGCGAACCACGGCTGCCATTCTTCGGCACGAACGAAGGGCAACAACATCCGCCCGTCGAGGTTCTGCAGGATCGGTCCCGTCCAAATCGGATCGCCCGCGGGCCCGTAGATGCGCAGCCGGTCGCCGTGCCAGAGCGCGTGCAGCCCGGCGTAGTCGTCGCCCGCGACGGCCCGCGACAGCTCCTCCTGAAAGAACAGCGATCCCTCGCCGGGCGAATCCTCCGCTGCATGGCCCAAATGTCCGCGCAGAAAGCCGGACTCGGGGAACTGCGGCGGCTCGACCGGACGCAGGCTCGCAAGGGTCTGCAGGCTCGGAATGGCGCGGGCCGCCGCGAAATCGAAGCGGAGCTGCATCTGCATGAGGCGCTCGCCCGGGAGTTGGAGGCTTCGCGCGAGCCGGACCGCCGTCTCGACGTCGATCGACGTCCGTCCTTCCAGCATCGCCGCGAGCCGCTCGGCCGGCAGGCCGATCTGCTGCGCGAGCGCTTCGGCCGAGATACCGAGCGGGTCCAGGAACTGGCTCTTGATGACCGGACCGGGGTGCGGTGCCGCGGTGCGACGTTCCGTGAAAGAACTCATACCTTCGGTCGTCGGTTCCTCCGTCCCAAACCTTACGCCGCGGAGCGTTTCGCCGCGCGCCGCCCGATATCCGGGCCTGGCTTTAGTGCCGGCCCCAGCCCAGCAGCCGGTCCACGACGCTCGTGAAGGTCGTGTAGAAGCCGCGGTGGGTCGGAGTCGTCGCCAGCGACGGATCGGCGGTCCCGTTGAAATTGTAGCCGATCGCGAAACGCGTGCGGTCGCCGACGCGGATGCCCCCTTCGACCGCCAGCGCCACCGAGTTCGCCCCGTCGATGCCTTGCACTTGGGAGTTGAGAACCTCGACGCCGGCGTCGAAGCGCGCGCCGAGGTCCTGTCCGAGGCGTAACGCTTCGAGCGAGCTGTGCGCGGCGTAGAACGAGTCGCCGTCGAGCTTGTAGGCCAAACGCGCGACCAGCGTCGTGCGCGACCCGGCCCGCACCAGCTGATCGAGGGATAGCACGCCGCTCTGCGCCTGCGTGAAGCTGGACGTACCGCTGCTGCGATCGAACTGCAGGAGCGTCACGCCGTCCTGGTTCTGCGACGGTCGCCACGCGATGCCGACGCGGTCGTCGTACTGCGCCGCGCCGGCGCCGCTCGAGTCCTGGACGCTGGCAAAGAGCGAGAAGTCGCGCGAAACGGCGCCCGCAGCGGCGAGCGTCAGCGAGGAGCCCGGCGCGTCGCCCGTGCGCAGCTGCGCTTGCATGGAAGCGCGAAAACGGCCGCCGGCGTCGCCGTAGCTCAGCGAGGTCCCGTACAGATCGAAGCCGCCGCCGGCATCCGCGCCGGCGGCCGTACCGTGCTGGAAGAACCCGTCGCCGCCGATCTTCCCGATCTTGAAGCGCTCGCGGACCCCGAGGACGGCGTAGATATCGCTGCCGTTCGCGGTTTGGTCGATATCGTACGAGGTGTCGACCGTCGTGGCCGGACCCAGGCTGCGTTCCACGCCGATCTCGGTGGCCCGCGTGCCGTTGGTCGGGGCGGTTTCCGCTTGGGTCGAGCTCGCGAAACTCGCGATCGGCGCCGAACTCCAGCGTTCGCGCGCGTAGACGCGCCCGCTCTTTCCGAGGTCGTAGCTGAGCTGTGCGTCGGTTTGCGTCGGCTGGACGTCGTTCTCACCCGCCAGCGTCGCGATATGCTGCAGGCTGAGGTCGAGCGGCGCGAGCACGCGCCAGTCGACGCCCAGCGTCGCTTGCGTGGACGCCTGATACGGAATGGTCGGAAGCGGCGCCGCGGTCGCGAGGGGCTGCGGGACGCTCGGCGAGGGTGACGGGGAGGGCTGTGCCGCGGCCGCGGCGTCGACCGTATTGGTCGCGTTGCGGTGCTCGAGCGCCGCGGTCACCGTGACGCGCTTGCCGACCGCCTGCCGCACGCGCAGCGCCGCGGTGGTCTGCGAACTCGGCGCGCCGAAACCCGAGTCGGACTGGTGGCCGAGGTCCAGCGCCAGTTCGCCTGCCGACGAAAACTGGTGCGCGAACGTCACGTGTTCGTCGAGTAGGCCTTGGGTGGACAAGCCTCCGAAGGGGTTGTTGTAACCCGGGCTCGTCTGGTCGAAGACGACCGCGAGACGATTGGACCCGAACGTCTCGTTCAAGCGTCCGCTGACCGCCGAACCGTCGTTCGGCGTCGATGCGCCCCCGGTCGCGACGGTGCCGGCCGCCGTGGTGCCACTCGCGGCGCTGCCGGTTATGCCGGTGCCGGCCGTATCGCTCAACAGCGTTCCGCGGCTGTTCGCGTGCTCGATCGACCACGAGCCGCCGCGAAGCTTGCCCGAAGCGTCCTGCGTGAGCAGATTGACGCTGCCGGCGCCGGTCGAGTCGTTGACGTAACCGGCGCCGAGGTTGACGCTACCGAGCGACGCTTCGGCGCGGCCGCCGATCGTATGGGCTGCGTTCCCAGGCGAATCGAACTCGTACGTAATGACGATCACCTGCGGATTGAAGTTGTCGTCGAACGGTAGCGGCACGTTGATGAACGTCAACATTCCGGTCGAGTACGCGAGCGAGTAGTCGACGCCGAGCGACAGCGGCGTTTCCGAAAGGACGGCGCCGGTACGGCGGTCGAGCGACACGAGATCGATCACTTCCGAGCCCACGACGATGTCGGCCTTGAGGGTCACGCCGCCGGCGAGACCGCTCGGCGTGAACACGCGGCGGTCGTACCCGATATCGTTCGACGCCGAAAAGGCGCTGGCGCGCACGCCGCTCCCGTCGTACGCGGCTTTCGCGCCGGAGACGAGCTGGTCGAAGCCGCCGAGCCCGGTTTCCGGTCCCGTGCGGGCCCGGAATTCACCCCACGTGAAGCTGGCCGGACCCGAATCGAAGCGCGCGTACAGCCGGTCGCGCGAAAGGGCGTCGTCGCGCAGAACGCTCGCGTCGCCCGTGATCGCGTACGGCCGGTCTGCGGGATTCGAGCCGAAGATCGTGCCGCTTTGGGCCGTCTGCTGCAGCGCGGCCGCGGAGTCGTACGTCACCGTTGCAAGCGATTTTCCGATCGCGCCGGTCGCGAACAAGGCGAGGCGCGCGCGACGCGACGAGGTGCCGTCCGGGGTTCCGTCGGGCGCGTTGGGAATGCCCGGCACGGCGCCCACGCCGGCCGTGACCAAGCCGCTGACGAACGGGCGCCGCAGGTTGGGCGCCAAGAAGAACCGCGCGTCGGCGCTCGTGTTGCCCGAATCGACCCGCAGTACGACCGCGCCCGGGTTCAGACCCGGTGTCAGCTGGACGACCGCCGTCCCGTCGTCCCCCAGCGGCACGTCCAGCTCTTGCCGCGAGACGGCGTTGGTCACCACACCGGGCGTCGCGGTCGGAAGCGGGGCCGGCCGCACCGGCGCGGCCGGCGAGGCGTCGCCGGTGCGCGTCAGGCGCGCGTCGCCGGAAACGAGCACGACTCGCACGACCGTGCCCGAAGCCGCGGGGTGGTTCCACGCGTCGAGCGCGCGAATCCTGATCTGGTCGGTGCTCCGTCCGTCGGCGCGCAGCGGTCCGACGGCCGCGACCGCAATCGACGACGGCGGCCCCGCCCCGAAGATCGCGTAGGTCGTGGCCGGCCCGCGCAGATCGCCCGCGCCGAGCGGCGTCAGCTGCACGTCATTGCGTCCCGGCTTCAGCGCGACGCCGTAGTAGGTATAACGCGTCACGCCGGTCTTGGTGTCGACCGTGCGTTTCCCGATCCGCGTGAACGGGACGACCGTGCCGTCGACGACCAGTTCGACGCCGGCACCCGACACGGTTTCCACCTCGATGGAGGTAACCGCCATCGACGCGACGCCGCCCTCCGCCGGGGCTATCAGCGACGCGCTCAGATTCGCCGTGGCGGTGAACGTCGGATGCGAAAGATCCGACCCGAGCGGCGCCGGCGTGGCGGGACCGCCGATCGAGGCGGTGCTCGGCGCGGTGCTCTGCGCGCCGGACGGCGAAACGGACGTCGCCACGACGGACACGATAGACAGCAAACCGATGCCAACGAAATGCCGGTGGCGCCGCATCAGACCGGTGCCACGGCGAAGTTCACGTCCTGCATCAGATCGGAGTCGAAGATGCCGTGCAGCAAGCGCTGCAGGCTGCGCGGGCTGTCGATACGGCGATCGTCGTACGGCCGCACGTTCGCCGGCAGCGTCGTCTCGTCGACGCGCAGGACGTGCTGCCCTGGTTCCGCGGCGGGGAAGGTGAACCGGCCGTACGAGTCGGTCACCGCGTACTCGCCGTCCTCGAGGTATACGGTGACCCCGGGTACGCCGGCGTCGCCTTCGTGGAAGCGCCCGGTTCCGGCGACGTCGGCGAAGACGCGCCCCGTGATGACGATGCGATGCCCGAGCGGCCCCGCGGTTACGAGCGTTTCCGCACTCGCCGTGCCGGAAAGGTGCGCGCCGCCGGCCGCGACCGCCTCGAGTTCGGCCACGTTGACCAGCGTCGAACCTGCGACGACGCTCGGCAGCACGACGCCGTCGTAGGTGACGACGTGCTGGCCGCTCACGTTCTTGAAGGACCAGCGCAGCACCGCGCCCGTGCGCACCGGCTCCAGCGGCACGTTGTCGACGCGCGCCGTACCCGGCGCGTAGGCGACGCCCGGCGGCAGCGTATCGATCAGCACGGCCGACGGAAACGTGCTGCCGTTGTTTCCGTACTGCACCGCGTAGGCCAGGCGGTCGCCCCCCGACGCAACGGCGCGGTCGACCGTCTTCGAGATCGATAACGGATGCTGCGCGAACATCGGAACGTTACCGAGCAAGCCGAAGACTTCGGGCAGGGTGACCGTCGAGGTCGTGAGCGCAAACGTGCCCGCGGCGGCGAGCGGCTGCGAATCGAGCGACTGTAACTGCGCGCTGTAGAGCACGCCGGTCGGATCGGGCGTGAGCGTGACGCCGATGCGCCGGCTCTGGTAGCCCGGCGCGACCGAATCGAGTTCGTAGCGGCCCGGCCGCAACGGCGTGCCCAGCTGGTTCGGCGCGAAGATAAAACTGTAACCGCCGTCCGCGCCGGTCGTGAACGGATTCGCGTTGGCGACGTTAGGCGCGATACCGGGGCTCGTAGGACCGTTCTTCTGCGGCAGCGCAACGACCGCGCCGCTCGCATCGCGCAGGGTTACCACGGCCCCCGCGATCGGCGAGCCCCCGCCGGCGTAGCCGTCGAAGACGACGTTCGCCGCACCGACGAAAACGCTGGCCGGTGTGGTCGAAAGCGACGCGACGCGGTCGGCCGAGAGCGTCGCGATGTTGACGAACGAGTTTCCCGCAGGCACCGTCGCGACGACCGCGGCGAACGTCAGAATCTCCGGTACGTGGAGCGGAATCGTACCGGCCTTGATCGTCAGCGTCCCGCCCTGCCACGTGGCGGATGCGGAGATGTCGGCACCGTTGAGCGCGATCGTACGCGGCAGAACGGACATCCCGGCGGGCACCTGGTCGGTCACGACGGCGTTCGTGGCCGGCGACCCGCCGTAGTTTTCGAAGCCGATCGAGTACACGACGGTCTGGCCGGGCGTGGCGACGATCGAGCGCCGGCCGTTCACGAGCTTGAGGACGGCGGACGTGGCCCCGGAAAGGCCCGCGACCTGCGCGCCCGGCGTGGCGACGGCCCATTCGCGCCCGCTGTCCGAAACGATCCCGTTCGCGGTTCGCGCCGTCGAGCGGGCCGCGATCGCGATCGGGTATGGAAGGTCGACGGGGATACCTTGGGTCGTCAAGGCGACCCGTACGTCGATCGTGCCGCCGGGTGCGACCGTGGGCGAGACGCCGGCCGCCGCGCCGTTCCTCCCCGCGCCGCCGCCTGGGGCCACAAACGCGATCGAGGCAATTTTCGCCGGACCTGCGGTCGCGGACGCGATCGTGTACGCGTCCGCGACGTTGCCGGCGTTGAGAATCGTAAACGTCCGTACGATCGGCGTTCCGACCTGATAGCTTTCGGTGGCCGGGTCGACCGCCGTCTCCTTGGGGCTGACGACGATCGCGCCGACCGCATTCACCGCGACGACGACGGTATTGGACTGGGCGGCGAGCGCGTCGCCGGCCGAATCCAGATACGTCGCCGTCGCAGTGTTGTCGACCCGGGTCCCGGCGACCGGAGCGCCTTCACCGGTCGACGCCGCCAAAGCGACGAACGATCCGATGAAGACGAGCGTGTGCGCGATGCGCCGGACCGGGCTCATCACCAGTGGTTTACTTGATCTGGACCTTAAAGGTCACGTTGCCCGATGCGCCCGCCGCGAGCGACGCGATCGTGTCGGTAAACGTGCTGGACCCGGCGGCGGTGCCGGACGGCGTGTAACCGCCGAGCGTTCCGCCGGTGCTGTCGACCGGCGCTGCATAGAGCCCGCTGCTGTTTGCGAACCAGTTGTTGGTATATGCCGTTCCGTTCGTCGTACCGGAACCGCTGCCGTTTTCGGTGATGACGATGGTCGAAGCGTTGAGCGTCAGATCGTTCGTGCCGCCGGTCGGCGCGACGTTGAGGTACGCTACGGTGTACTGGACGCAGTCGCCCGGATTGACCGTCGCCGAGACGACGAAGCTCGAAGCGCTCGAACACGGCGTGCCGGCCGCGACGCCCGCGGTCTTCGTGAGCTTGACGAAGCCGCCCACGAAGAACTCGTCGAGCGTGGCGTTGGACTTGCTGGTGTCGTTTGCAGAGGTCGCGGTAACCGCGTCTCCGTAGGGGACGTACGCGTTGAACGACGTCGCGACGGCCGGCGCCGCGTAGACCGTCTGGTAATTGACGGTCGCGCCGGACTCGACGCACAGCGTGGTGATGGCGGTACCGGCCGCGACGGCCGCGCAGTTCGCGGTCGCCGCCGTACCGACGCTCTTGTACGACACCGTCCAGCCGGCCGGGAGCGCCGTGAGACCGGTGCCCGTGGCTGCGGTGAAGGTGTAGACGTCGTACTTGTTTCCGGTGTTTTGTACGGAGTTGGTGAAGGTGACCGCTGCGGCGCTCGCCGGGACGGTCTCCGCGTTCCCACCGTTCGTGGCCGAGAGGCAGCACGAGTTGCCGCCGTCGGTGTAGCTCAGTGCGGTGTAGTCGGTGTTGGTCGTACCGTCCGGACCGGTGGCTCCCGGGAAACCGTTCGGACCGTTGAGGACCGCGCCGTTGACCGGCGCCGCCGCCGAGATCGCTTGCGCCGAATTTGCGATGTTCCCGTTGGCGTTCGCGATCGCCGGGGCGGTCGACGACGCCGGAGTCGATCCGTCGTTCTTCAGCGTGTAGTTGCTCAGACCCGAGCCTTGAATGTAGCCGGAGCTGTCGCCGTCGATCGAGTTGACGACGTTCGTGATCGCGCTCGCGTTGGCGGAGCCGGGCGCGGTCGAGCCGTTGATCGTGAAGGTGAACTCCAACTGCGCCTGCCCGGAGGTCACGTTCCCCTGGCTCGAACCGGGGTTCGACGCCCCGAAGGAACCGGTGATCGCCGACGCGGGAACGAACACGCCGACGTACGTCGCGCCGGTCGCCGTGGTCGTCCAGGTCGAGCCGTTCGTCGAGTAGATGAAGGTCGCGCCGGCCGGCTGTTTCACCCAGCTCGGCGTACCGTTGAGGGTCAGGTTCGTTCCGGTCGGGTACTGCGGCAGTTTATCGGTAACGATGATGCCGTTGCCCGTGATGCCCGAGCCGCCCGGCAGCGAAGCGGCGTTGACCGCCGACATCGGCCGGTTACCGCCGTTGTTGAAGCGGATGTCGTACTGCACGGTCGGTGCCGCCGAGGTGCCGCCGACGGTCGCGATCTTTTGCGCGTCCATGCGCGCGTCGGCGACGACGTTATCGTTATACTGGCCGATGGCCGCGCTCGAGGTCACGGCGGACGCACCACTGACTGCCGGCTGCGTGATCGTGGCCGTCACGTTGGTCGTGATCGTGCCCGAGGCACCGGCGTTCGCCGAATAGTTGACGGCGATCGTGATCTGGTTGGCCGCCGTCGGAGCGCCGCTCGCCTGCGGCACCGTGAACGGCGTGCCGCCCGTGTTCCCGCTCGCGAGGTACGTGTTCACCGCCGTGACCGTCGCGAACGTTTGCGCGCTTTGACCCGGTACCGTAACCGTGAACGAGGTGAACGACGCCTGGCCGGCCGTGACGCCGTCGTTGGTTCCGAGCGTTCCGGTCAGCTGGAAGAAGCCCGCGCCGTTGCCGACGTTGGTCAGCGTATAGAGGTCGGAACCCGGGGCGCCGGGGCTGATCGTATTGCTGCCCGGGGACGATTGCGGCGGCGCGATCGTGAGGGCCGGTGCGTTCTGCACCGTGACCGTCACGGTATTCGATTGCGAGTTATAGGTATTCGTGCCGTCCGAGTATGAGGCCGTGGCGGTATTGGTGATGGCCGTGCCGGCGGTGGTCGCCGCGCGCGCGGGCGAACCGTGCGCGAATACGAACGCCGCCGCGACGAACGCAACGGCGGCGGCCCACGAACGCAGCACGATGAGGAAAGACTTCGCTGCGGCGCGCGTCATTTCACGCGGACCTCGTAGCTGTACGTGGCCTTGGCGCCGGGAACGAGGGCGCCCGTCGGCACGAAGCGCACGGCGTTGTAGAGCGCGGGATCGGCCTTCTTGACGACCGTACCGTTCGGCGTCTTCACCACGACGGTCGGCGCGACGGCCCACGTCTTGCCGTTGTCGAGCGAGAATTCAGGCGACGCGTGCGCGCTCTTGGCGCTGCCGATCACGTACGAGGTGCCGGCCGGGATGCGCGCGGTCGGAATGAGTTTGAACGCCGGGCTCGAGCCCGTGTTGCTCGCGACGACGTCGTATTCGACATCGTCGCCCGGCTTGAGAACCGCATCGCCGATCGGCGCGTGCTTGACGTGTCCGTCGACGACGGACACGAGCGAGCCCGCCAGCGTCAGCGTTACGTGGGGAGCCGCCGCCGCCGACGCGGGGCCGGTGACCCATGCGATGGCGAGAAGCGACAAAAGCGGCGGCAACGATTGCCGTTTCATACTGGGAACCTCCAAACCTGGGAAGCGATGTGGTGCGACGTTGCAGATACCTCGAAGCGGCGAGTGGCCGGGCCGCACGAAATCCACCGGCGCGCGCGAGGCGCCGGGCATTACGAAACGAACCCTGGTCATAACGAGGGCTTGTGGCGGCCGTGGAGAGCCCGGTGTGGGCGCGCTCGGCCGAAGGACGTAGCGCGTCGAAACGACGTACTGGTTCTTATGTCGGCACGCGCGTGGCGCACATTTCGCGCGTGCGCGGCTTGCGGCGTTAGTGTGCGCGCGTCACACTTCCGAAACGGTTCCGGAGCCCTTCCGACGACCTCGACACGTTTGGCTGCGCGGCTGCGCGCGCGCGACGGACCGGAGGCGGGTCTCCGTGCGCTTTCGTGCAAAGCTTTACGAAAGCTTAACGACGAGTCAGCGACGACCCCGGGAACCGGTGCGGAAGGGAGGTGGAGGGTTGGCGTTGCGGCTTGGAACGAGCCGGTTGGCCCTCCTGTTCGGGGTCGCACTCGTCGTCGCCCTGGGCGTCTTTGCCGCAATCGCGCTCGAGACGTTCGCCGTCGAAGGCAACTTGCACGCGCTTCGCCACTCGATCGAGATCGCAAACGGCCAGCGCGATTCGGTTCTCGCGCTCGTCGACGAGGAACGCGGAGTCCGCGGCTACGTCGCCACCGGCGACCCGCAGTTCCTCGATTCCTACCGCGCCGGCGTCCGCCTGCTGGCGTCGATCCCCGAACTCGACGCGACCGCGGCGCGGCAGTTCCCGCTCATCGCCGGGCGAATCGCGGACGCCCGCCGAGCCGCGCGAGACCTCGAAGACTATTTCGTCCGCACGATCGACTTCGTCGGGCGTGGCCACCGCGAGCTCGCGCTCGATTCCTTGAAGGAAGGCAAACGCAAATTCGACGTCTATCAACAGCGCGAGGCCGCCGTCCGGGACGCCGTCCGGCTCGAACTCGATAGGGTCGAGGGCGATGCGGACGCCGCGATCCGCAACGCGCTGCTGTTCGGACTTGCAGGTGCCGTCGCACTGGCGATCGCCGCCGGCTTCATCGTGCTCGAACTGATCGCGGAGCGACGCGTGGAGCGGTTGGCGGAACGGGACGCGTTGACGGGGCTCGCAAATCGCCGCCTCTTTCAAACGATGGTCGAGAACGCGATCGCGCGACAAAAGCGCGACGGCACCTCGTTCGCGCTCGTGTACCTCGACGTCGACGAGTTCAAGCACATCAACGACGCATACAGCCACCTGGTCGGCGACGATGTGCTCCAGCTGATCGCGGCGCGGTTGGCCGATGCCATTCGCAGTGGAGACGTGGCCGCGCGTTTGGGCGGCGATGAATTCGCCGTTCTCTTGTCCGATTTTCCGCCCGACCAGGATGAGGTGCGCGCGGCCAACCGGGTCGCGTTGACCCTCGCCGGGCCCTATCTTCTGCCCGATTCGGCGATCGAAGTACATTGCAGTGTCGGAACGAGCACCTGCCCGGGAGACGGCACCGATTTCAAGACCCTGCTGCTACGTGCGGACGAGCGGATGCTCGAGCGGAAGACGCAGCGCCGGCTGGAACGGCTCTCGCACGCCGAGCGGCGCCGCCGAAAGGATCGACCCGGCAGCGCGGGCTAACCGGCTGCGTGATCGATTTCCGAAGCGTCTCGGCCGAACTGCGCGCGATCCTTGAAGGCGTACCGTTTCCGGACGTGGCGCTGGTCGAGCAAGATCTCTCCGACGAGCCTGAGATCCAGGACGTGGCCGCGAGCGTTCGGCAGGCGCTCGTGGCGGTCGGCATCCCGCGCGGTTCGGTCGCGGTCGCCGTGGGCAGCCGCGGGATCGCCCGCATCGGAGAGATCGTCCGGGCGCTCGTCGCGGAGCTGGCGGCCCGCGGGGCTCGCCCCTTCGTCGTTCCCGCCATGGGGTCGCACGGCGCATCGAACGCCGAAGGTCAGCGGCGCGTGCTCGCGCATCTGGGCATCACGGCCGAGAGCGTCGGCTGCGCGATCGAAGCCACGATGGAAACCGTATCGCTCGGCCGTAGCGAGTCCGGCGTCGAGGTGTTCGTCGACAAGCTGGCGTTTGCGGCCGACGCGATCGTGCCCGTCAACCGCATCAAACCGCACACGTCGTTCCGCGGGCCGATCGAGAGCGGGCCCACCAAGATGCTCGCGATCGGACTGGGCAAGGGCGACGGGGCGCGCTCGGTGCATGCGAACGGTTGGGAGGCGATGGCCGAGCACGTCCCGTCCGCCGCGCGCCGGGTGCTCGCGACCGGAAAGGTCGCCTTCGCGCTGGCGATCGTCGAGAACGCCGACGAACGTCCGCACCGCATCGTCGCACTCGGCGCCGACGCTCTGATCGAGCGCGAACGCCGTCTGCTCGAAGAGGTTCGAGCGAACTTTCCGCGCTTGCCGTTTCGCGAGCTCGACGTGCTCGTCGTCGACCGCGTCGGCAAGAACATCAGCGGTGCCGGGGGCGACCCCAACGTCACGGGGCGGTTCCCCGGCCGCCACATACGGGGCGAGATCGACGTCCGGCGGCTGGTCTATATGAGCCTGACGCACGAGGGTGAGGGCAACGGGAACGGCGTCGGGCTGGCCGACGTCGTCACCGCGGAACTGGCCGCGGCGTACCTTCCGTCGGCTACCTACCTCAATGCCCTGACGACGACGGCGGCCGAAAGCGCGCGGCTGCCGATGGTGATGCCGACGCGCGAACTCGCACTCGCGGCCGCCCTGACGATGGTACCCGGCCTTTCGGACCCGCGCGAAGCGCGCCTGGTGCGCGTGCTCGACACGCTGCACGTGCGCCGCTTCCTCGCATCCCGCTCCGCCGCAAACGAACTCGAACGCCTCGGAAGCCACCGCCACCGTCTGCTGACGGCGTTCGCACCGTTGACGTTGCACGGCAATGAGTACGGGTCGGATCTCGCTCGATAAGTCCAACCGCCGACTTCCTCGTTTGTACCTGCGTCAGACGATTTTCGGGAGGTCGAACGCGTTCGAAGCAAGTACCGAAGGTACGCGACTCGACCATTTGGCGACGAACAAAATCCACGAGCCGGTCACGGACGACATCGACCGGCAGTTCGGGCCGGCCGCCGACGCGAGCTACCACCGTTATCGCGAACCAGGCACACGACGATCTCGCGCAGGCGCTCGGGGCGGGCGCGCGCGGCCGAGCGGTTACGGCGACAGGAAGTGCCGGGCGCGGCGCCGGCGCAACAGCGTCTCACCGAGGTCGGGCAGCGGTTGCGCGCGACGTACTCCGCCGTACGGTGCGGCGGCAGGATCGAACGTGTCGAGCAGCGTGTTGAGCGCGGCGGCGAGATCGTCCGGCGGCGAGGCGCTCGACCCCGCCGGCCAGTTACGCGTGTTGAAGATGAAACAGAAATCGACGCCGTCGTTCCCGCGCGAGCCCGCCACCGCGGTCGTGCCCGGCATGCTGCCGTCGCGCTGCAAGTACCAGGTGCCCGGCGCCGGCCGCTTTCCGTTCCCCCACACGAGCCACGTGTGGATCAGCGCCGTCACGACCGTTGCCGTCGTCGCGATCGAACTCGCGCCCGCGGCCACCTCGTACAGCAACCCGTCGCCGCCGTACGCGGCCGGCTGCAAGACCGGTGACGTGACGGTCAAGGCGCTGGGCCCGACTTCGTCGTCGTCGTAGAAGACTTCGCCCGCGAGCCGCAGCGCCTGTGCCGTGCGCGTCAGCCCGACGCCGGTCTTGACGCCCAGCGGCGCCATCACGTCCTTCTGTATGAACTCGATGAACGGCAGACCCGAGACGACCGAGATCAGGTAGCTGAGGATTGCATAGCCGGTATTGGAATAGACGTATTTCGCGCCCGGTGCGAACTGCAGCGGTTGAGCGTACACCCAGCGAACGAATTGCGCGGCCGTGATCGGAACCGTCAAACCGAGATCGAGCGCGATCTGGCGCATCGAGAAAACCGGATCGGGCACGATCGTGTCGTCGTAGCCGCCCGTGTGATCGAGCAGCTCCTGCACCGTGATCGTGTCGCTGCGCGGGTCTCCGGGCTTCGAGAACCCGAGCCGCTTGAACGCGAGCGTGTTCGGCGCCAGCTTCTTTTGATCGAATAGCGTCTGGATCCCGGCTTCGACGAACGCCTTGCTACAGCTCGCGAGCCGGAACAAGCTCGTAGTCTGCGTGAGCGGATACCCCCTCTCGGCCCACGTGAAGGCGCGCTCGTATTGGACGACGCCCTTCTTCGCGACCGTCAGCTGCCCGGCTCGCACGCCGTTGGTTTGCATGAACGCGACGATCGCGCTTTCGATCGCGGCGTACGCCGGCACGGCCTTGCCGGCGATCGTCAACGTCCGCGGCGCGGGAATCGGCAGGTCGGTCTGCGCGAAAACCGCCGCGAAGACCGGCGATTTGGTCGGGCCGCCGGCGCGCAGCGAAATAGGGTAGTACCCTTTGGCGGCCATCGAGGCGTACAGCTTCTGGTAGGCGGCGGCGCTGATTTCGTGCTGCTCGATCCACGGACCGACGTTATCGCCGCGATAGACCGACGCGTACACCCCGTGCGCGTTCCGCGCGACCAGCGAGGGACGAAAACCGGCCGCCTTCTCGCTTGCGATCTTGGAGGTCAGCGCCGTGCTGCCGTCGGCCGGGGCGTCGGCCCAAGCGGTGCCGGTTCCGTTTCCGGACCACGCCGCCAAATAGAGCGGCACGCCGGCATCGCCGTACACGGCGAGGGCGGCTAGATCGTAGTTCTGCGAACGGTACAAGGCATCGAGATTCTGAAACGTTCCGGCCGTACCGGCCGGCCCGTCCTTCAAGGCCAGCCACCAGTACCAGTAGTTAAACGTCTGATGCATCACGACCGAGCAACTCTGGCTCGACAGGTCGCCCGTCGCGGCGAAGACCGTCGGTACGAAGCCTTGACCGCCCCAGGTGTTGATGAAGTTCTCCAGGCCGGAGAAGTTCATGCCGTTTCCGGAAACCCAGCCGTACGGCAACTGCCGCTTCACCCAAACCGCAGCGTAGCGTTCGTTGCCGACGTCGCCGTACACGTCGAGCGAGATCAGCACGTAGCCTTCGCTCGCGAGCGTCGCGAACGACGTCTCGTACTGGGTCGCCGTCGCGTTGATGTAGGCTTGGTACGCTACCTTTGCCGCGTTCGGCCCTTGGCCCCAACGGCCGGGCGTGGATCCAAAGGCCGAAGCGACCGCGGCTTCGCCGCGAACGCAGGTCAAGCCGGCCGCAGCGGCCGACGCGATGAAAGTCGAGCGTTTTAACACGGTCCCGTCCTCGAAGGGCGCGCCGTGCCGCCCTTCTGAGTGGGCGCCAACGGGGCATGTAGGCAAGCGAAGTCAAGCTTAGCGCCCACGAGCGCGTCCGTCCATCGTACGGAAGTCCCAAACGCCGCCGCCTCCCCGCCGTCGTCTCCCGTTATCCACCGCTCGGTACCTTACTCGACCGGCTGGGAACCCTTCTTCCCAAGTACTTCATTAGTAGTTCATTCTCAACAGCTTCATCCCCGTGCTCGCCTTTCCACGCTGGTCGCGCTTATCGGGTTCGTGGTCGTTGCGTAACGTCTCTCGGTGGCGACGACGTACGTTCATCGCGCCCCGCCCTTGCGTGAAGCGTTCGTAGTGTCCGAGCCGCGTCGCTTCCCACTTTCGGTTCTCCGCGATGTCGATAGGTCTAACGTCGGCAATCGTGAAGAGCGCCGTATCGCAATTGCCGGAGGGAACGAGTCGATGGTGCGCCTTTCACCGTTTGATCGTCCGCATATCCTCGTCGCATCCGTAGCGTTGCTCGCGCTGGCGGGCTGCGGCCCGGGTCAGAGCCTCACGCCGCCCCTCGTTGGAGCCGGCGCGGAGACCTCGTCGCTCGCGCCGCGCGTGGTCCAGCGCGGGACCGTTCCGATCATGTGGACGCAGTTCTCGCCCCCGGCAGCCTTCACGACGAACGAATCGGTCGTGGCGGGACCGGATCGAAACATGTGGTTCGGCAACGCGGGACCCGTAGGCGGACTGCTGCGCGTGACGATGGCCGGTGCCATGACGCTGTTCCCGTTACACTATGCATGCGGACAGGCGACACCGTGCGTGTTTCAGTCCGGCTACGGTATGGCCGTGGGCAGCGACGGCAAGATCTACCTCGGCGGTTCGAATCACAACTACGCCGACAACAAGAACACGATCGGGGTCGTCACGACCGCCGGCAAACTGACCGTCTACGAGCTGCCGAGCGGCGACGAGATCTTCAACAACGCTCTGATCCTGGGCCCCGACCACAACATCTGGTTCGGCGAAGTGTCTCACATAGGCAAGATCACGCCCGCCGGCAAGATCACCGAGTACGCGTTGCCGGCCAACAGTGGGTACTTTAGCGGCCTTGCCGCGGGTGCGGACGGAAACGTGTGGTTCGCGCGCGGGACCCTCGGAAAGATCGTTCCCTCGACCGGGCGCGTCACGCTGTACCCGGCGGTCACCGGCGGACCCGCAATCGCTCCCGGCAGCGGCGGCGACCTGTACGTCTCGAGCGGCCAGGGTTTTTCGCTCTTGCAAGTGACCACGGCCGGGCGCGCGGTGGGGCTCAGCCCCACGGATCCGTACGGCATCAGCAACGTTCCGGCCGGCATCATCAGGGGTCCCGACGGAAATCCCTGGTTCGCCTCCGGCGGAAAGGCGCCGTCCATCGGCGAGTTCAACCCGATCGACGACAGCCTGACGAATTACGTGCCGCCCTTCTTCACCGGGACGAACGGCGAGGTATTCGAACTGGCTCTCGGCCCGGACGGCAACATCTGGGCGCCGGAATTCTATACGAACAAGATCGACGTTTACATCATCAAGACGCTGGTCGTCAGTCCACGCTCCGTGACCTTGCCGGTAGGCGGCTCCGCAACCCTCACCGTGAAGGAACCGGGGACGTCGAAATGGACCGCCTTCAGCGCGGCGCCGAAGACCTGCAGCGTCGCCGTGACGAAAGCGGCCGATGCGTTCGTCGTGAAGGCGACCGGCGCCGGAAAAACGTCGATCACGATCGAGGATGCCATCGGCAACAGCACGGCGATTCCGTGCGATGCCCTATGAGCCGCGCCGCGATGCGCGAATGGAGTCTGACCGTGGGGATTCGTCGCTGGAGCGTCGCGCTCGCGTGCGCGGCAGGAATGGCAGGTTGCAGCCGAGCGGCCGGAGTCGTGCCGTCCGTCGCCGCCGCACCTGCGGCGATGACGGACGCGACGGCGAAGACGCCGTCGGTGATTCAGAACGGCAAGAATCCCGGACTTTGGACGCAATTCAGTGACGCGATCGCCGGCTTTCAATATCCCGTCAATGGCTCGATCGTCGCGGGACCCGACGGCAACATGTGGCTCGGCAACCAGGGCCCGTCATTCAATGCCGCGTTCGGCGGCCTGTTGCGCGTGTCGATGGCCGGAAAGCTGACGCTCGTGCCGTTGCAGTACCCGTGCAACAAGGGAGCGACGTGCACGTTCTACGCCGGTTCGGGAATCGCCGTCGGGAACGACGGGAAGTTCTACTTGGGCGACAACGCCAACGTCGACTCCGCGACCTCGAAATACGTGGTGGGCGTCGCCACGCCGCTCGGAAAGATCGCCGTGTACGATATTCCGAGCGGCGACTCGGTGCAGAACGGCGGCTACGCGCTCGGGCCCGACAAGAACGTCTGGTTTGCCGAGACGGAACACATCGGGAAGATCACACCGGCCGGGAAGGTGACCGAATACGCGTATCCGACGCAAGGATATCCGGTGAACGGCAACGGCGGCGTCACGAGCGGGCCCGACGGCAACGTGTGGTTCTCGGAGGGCGGGGAACGAGCGCGAATCGGCAAGATCGTCCCGAGCACGGGAAAGATCACCGAGTACAACCTCGCGACCTACAACTGCAACGGAAACTTTCTGGGCGCCGTGGTGAGCGGGCAGGACGGCAATCTGTACGTCGCATGCGGTCCCCAGTCGCTCGCTCAGATTTCGAGGTCGGGCAGCGTGCGGCTCTTCACGAACGAGTTCGGCATCTCGCAGTCTTTCGAAGGAATCGGCAAGGGGCCCGACGGGAACCCCTGGTTCGTGGGCGGCCCCGGAGTCGGCGAGTTCGATCCCACGACCGACGGCTTCACGGACTACTTCCTACCCAGCGCTTTGGGTAGCGGCGGTTCGAGCCCCGTCGCCCTCGCGCTCGGGCCCGACGGCAACGTGTGGACGGCCGCGACCGGGAACGAGCTCGACGTGTTCATCCCCCATCCGCTCAGCGTGAAGCCCTCCGGGGTGGTACTCGCCACGGCCGGCGCGAGCGCGTTGCTGACGGTGTCGGAAGCGGGCACCACCGCATGGACCGCGACCAGCGCGCAGCCCGCGGTCTGCGCCGTCAAACAAGCGACGCCGAGCGACCGCTTTCAAGTGATCGCGAAGGGCGTCGGCTCTACCGGTATAACGATCGCCGACCGCGTCGGAAACTCGTTCGTCGTGGCCTGCCGCGTGCACTAACGAGCGGCGCCGCTCTCCCCGATCCTCGAGCGCGACGAGGTTTCGCGTTCAGCCGGCGTCGCGAGATTGCTGCGTATCGAACACGACCTGGTCCCATTGCCAGAGCTGCCGGAAGAAGGCGCGCGCGAGATCTCGGTCGCCCTGGTCGCGACCGATCGCGGCGATCGTGCGCTCCCCGTCGATCGCCGACAGCAGCCGCTCTTGCCGCGCGTCGATCGGGAGATAGAGATCGGTGTAGGTGTGGTTGCGGTTGATCAGGACCGCCGCCGCGCCCGGCGGCAGGCGCTCCCGCACGGCGATCGTGTCGGGTAGGCGGATGGGCCTGTAGCCGAGCCAGGCCTCGCCGTCGAAATCGACCGACGCATTGCGCGCGGCCCGCTCGCTCTTGTACGCCACGGCGGCGTGGCGGACCATGGTCCCGCGGAACAGTTCGACGGCGGCGTACTGCGCGGCGGGCGGCAGCCGCGCCAGCCTGGCGGTGTGCGACGTCGAGGCCAGGGCGCCGCAACCGGGGAGGTACGGCGCCTGGCGTACCCAGCGTCCGAACGTCAGGCCGGCGCGGGCGAGGAAGTCCAGCAGTTGCGGAACCGAATAGGACCGGTCCTGCGGGTGGAGCAGCGCGTCGGCCAGCCCGGCCGTGCTCGCGAAGTCGGGTGACGAGCGCAGCAGGGGCACCAAGGGATGGTCTTGCGGAAGCGCTTTGAGCGTGGCGGCGAGGTCGCGGATCTCCGCATCCGTCCGGCCGATGCCGAGGCGCCGGCAGTACTCCGCCAGCATGTAGACGCCGGCGCGGCCGTAGGGCGCGTACACCATCACGTGCAGGGCACCGGCCGGCTCGAGCACGTCGCGCAGCGCCCGCAGGCCTGCGTCGGGGTCGGGCAGGTGGTGCAGCACGCCGGTGCAGACCACATCATCGAACGTGTGCCCGAGGTCCGCGGCGCGCTCCACGGCGAGCCGGCGCAGCTCGAGGTTGTGGAGCGCGTATTTCTGCTTCAGCCCTTGCGCGAACGCGATGCTGTTCGCGCTGACGTCGATCCCGGTCACCCGGGCGCGCGGCCAGCGCAGCGCGTAGTGCGCGGCCTGCGTCGTGCCGCAGCCGGCGACCAGTATCGCCCGGTCGTCCCGGTAGGGCCCGGCGGGCCGGAACAGGTGCGCATCCGCGCGCCGGCGCCGCTCGTCCCAGGCCCGCCGGTACGCGTCGAGGTCGTCGACGGGCGGCGGATAGGGGTGACGGTCGTAAAACTCGCTCACCTGCGCGGCGATCGCCGCGCCCGCCGCCGTGGAACCGTCCTCGTCCTTCATCAGCGTCGTGAGCCTTCCATACCGGGCCGGTTCGACCCGGTATGGAAGGGCTCTGTCCGTCGGAGGAGGGGACGTCTTAGCCGTGAGGCGTCTTGATCTGTTCCAGCACCGAATCGAGGTTGAACGAGGCGGGTTTCTGCCGCGGCGGGAACTTGGCGAAGTCCTCGATCTGACTCGCCACTACCGCCTGCATCAGGTACATCTGCGGGACGTGGTCGACAACCCAATCCCAATAGGTGTTCGAGTTGAAGTCGGCCCGCTCGAAGGGATCCCGCCGCAAGTTCACGATGTGCGGCACCCGAAGCTTCACGAACGGCTCGGCCCACTGCTGCATCGTGTTGGCCCGCTGCACGGCCAAGTTGAACTTGTAGTCGCCGACGCGCACCGCGATAACGTCGCCGTCATCGCTGAAATACATGATCCATTTTCTCGGGCTTTCGGCCGCTGCCCCGCCGAAGTACGGGATCATGTTGTAGCCGTCGAGGTGGACGTGGAACTTCTTGTCGCCCACCGTGGTGCCGTTGAGCAGCTGCTCGGTGACGTCGGGATTGCCCGCGGCGGCCAGCAGCGTCGGGAACATGTCGATGTGCGAGACGATGTCGTTGAAGACCGATCCGGGTTTGATCGTGCCGGGCCAGCGGATGAAGCAGGGCACGCGCCAGCCGCCTTCCCAGTTGGAGTCCTTCTGCCCGCGGAACGGGGTGCTGGCGCCGTCCGGCCAGGTATCGTTCTCCGGACCGTTGTCGGTCGAGTACATGACGATCGTGTTGTCGGCGATGCCCAGCTCGTCGAGCTTGTCGAGCACCTGGCCGATCTGCTCGTCGTGCACGACCATCCGATCGCTATAGGGGTCCTGACCGCTCTTGCCGAGATTCTTCTCGGCCACGTGGGTCCGAAAGTGCATGGCCGTCGAGTTGTACCAGAGGAAGAACGGCTTGTCGGCCTTGGCCTGCGTCTCCATCCATTCCAGAGCGCTCGAGGTGATCTCCTCGTCTATGGTTTCCATGCGCTTCTTGGTCAGCGGGCCGGTGTCGACGATCGTCTGTTTGCCGACCCGGCCCCAGCGCGGGTCGACGGTCGCGTCGTCCACGTCGGTCGCTTTGCAGTGCAGCACGCCGCGCGGACCGAATTTCTCGAGGAACCCGGGGATCTTCGGATAGTCGGGCAGTTCCGGCTCTTCCTCGGCGTTGAGATGATAGAGGTTGCCGAAGAACTCGTCGAACCCGTGCACGGTCGGCAGGAACTCGTTGCGGTCGCCCAGATGGTTCTTCCCGAACTGCCCGGTCGCGTAGCCCAGCGGCTTCAGCAACTCGGCGATGGTCGGGTCTTCCGGCTGCAGGCCGACGGTGGCGCCGGGCATGCCGACCTTGGTGAGACCGGTACGGATCGGGTTCTGGCCGGTGATGAAACAGGCACGGCCGGCGGTACAGCTCTGCTGCGAGTAATAGTCGGTGAAGAGGGCGCCCTCGTTCGCCACGCGGTCGATGTTGGGAGTCCGATACCCCATTTGCCCGTTGCTGAACTTGCTGATGTTCCAGATGCCGATGTCGTCGCCCCAGAGTATGAGGATGTTGGGTTTCTTCGCAGGCATGTAGCGTGTCTCTCCTCGATAAGAAGCGCTCGATCTTCGCGGTCGGCGGTTGGAAGGCCGAAGATAGAGCGGAGCTGCTGTTGGCGGTGAGTGGTGAGTTGCGATCTTGACATGAGGTCCCTCCTCATGCCGCGGGTCGAAAGGCGAAGGTCCTTCGCGAGCATATCGTACGGGCGCCTGGGTGCATGTCCCAATATCGACAAATAGATTGCGGCAATCGGTATCCGATAATGGGCGCTGCCTTGCTCGCCTCCGCGAACGGACGGAGTCGGGTTCGGATTTCGCAGTTTTAGGATAGTGGCGGACCGATTTTCGCTGTAGACTGTTTGATTGCGAACGCTGGCGGAGACTCGGACGCGAGGTGGCGGAGCCCGCGACCGCCGGGAGCCTCCTTCGGAAAGACTGCCGTCGCGAAGCGGCGCCGCGCGCCGTCGCAGCGCCGCTTCCTACTGCAACGCGGCCGATGGGAAACGCCCGCGCGCCCCGAATCGAACGATAGATGTTGACCTGGCTGATCCCGATACTGTATTTGTTCCTCGGCGTCGCTGCCGGGTTCGCGCTTCCGCGCATCGAGTACGCATACGCGCCTGCCTACGGCCACGCGATGTCGGTGTCGACGGCCCAGTCGTATCTCTCGGCGATCGCATCGGGAATGATGACCCTGACGGCGATCGTGTTCTCGATCGTGTTCCTGATGATGCAGTTCACGACGAGCGCGTACTCGAAGCGGCTGGTCCTGCTGTTCGCCGGGCACCCTATCTCGGCGCACGCGCTCGGAATGTTCACCGCAACGTTCGTATGCGCGCTCGGCGTCCTTCAATTCGTCGATCGGGATCACGGCGGCGACGTACCGTTGATATCGGTACAGGTTGTGACCGGCCTGTTGGTGCTGAGCATGGTCCTGCTCGCATTCCTCGTCCGGCGCATCGCCCTGCTCCAGATCGCGTACGTCTTACAGTACGTCGGCAACAGGGGCCGCGCCGTCATCGAAGCGACGCTTCCGCGTTTCGACGATCCGGCCGCCGGCGAGACCGCCGTCCTGCGACGGCGGGCCGACGAACTGCGGGCGCAGGCTCCCGCGCAGAGACTCGTCTTCGAGGGTGCCCCGCGGTCGGTCGCAAACTTCCGGATAAACAGCGTCATGCGACTGGCCCAACGATCGGGCGGCACGATCGTCATGACGTGCGCGGTCGGGGACACGGTCGCCCAGGGAACGGTGCTGCTCGAAGTGTACGGAACGACGGCTCCGATCCCGGAAGCCTCGCTGCTGCAAGGCATCGTGCTGGCGCCGGGGCGCACCTTCGAGCAAGACCCGAAGTACCCGCTGCGGCTTTTGGTGGACACGGCCATCATGGCGTTGTCACCCGCGGTGAACGATCCGACGACCGCGGTCCAGGCGATCGATCAGATCCAGGACTTGCTGAACCGCCTCGGGCGGCGCGTCTTAGACGCCGGATTCGTAAATGACTCCGAGGGGAATCTGCGGTTGGTGTTTCCGATGCCGACCTGGGACGAATATCTCTCGCTCGGGTTCGACGAGATTCGCATCTACGGCAGCAGTACGCTGCAGGTGCTCCGCCGACTGCGCGCCGCGCTGCTCGACCTCGCGGGGTCTCTCGAGAGGTCCGACCGGGTCGCGTCGGTGCGCCGCTATCTGGAGCACCTCGATTCCGTCGTCGCGCAGTCGGAACTCGATACGCTCGACCAGGCGCTCGCGCTCCAGCCGGACCCGCAGGGCTTGGGCCACACGCGTCCGCCTCACCACCTATCGCCGTAGCGACCGCACGTTCGTCCGCCCGCGAATCGGCCCTGAAACATTCGACGCGCCGGCGCGTAACGTACCCGAAATCGATCGCAACCGCCGAGACTCGGAAGCCGGCACGTGCGAACTGCCGCATGAGGAGATGCACGTCATGCTGTCGCTGCTCGTTCCGGTCGTACAGGTCGCCCCACCCCTCGATCCGGCCGTAAACGTCAGCACGTGGGAACAACTTCCGCGCGTCTCGCTCGCGTGGGACGTCGCGCACGGACAGGCGGCGACCGAGGACACCTCCGTACGCGTTGCGACCGACGGTACGTTCCTTTACGTCCGTTTCGACGCAGCTCAGCACGAGGCGGCGATCGCGATGCAGCAGAGCAACGACACGGTTACCGGCGGCAGCAACGTCAACGGCGGCATCGCGTATAGCGACGACGCCGTGTGGGTCGATCTGTGGCCGACCGGTGCCGGCGGATTTCAATACCAGTTCGAGGCAAATCCCGCCGGAACGCACAATGCGGCGTCGACCGAGAACGCCGGCTTCGCGCCGCAATGGGAGTCGCGCGGTCGTGCGAGCGGCGACGGATACACGGTGACGATGGCGATTCCGCTTGCCGTCGTGCACGGTGCGCACGCGGGTGCGTGGCGCATGCAGTTCGTCCGTTACGTGCGCTCGAGCGGCGCCTTGAACGTCTGGTCCTACGACTCGGCGCAAACGAACCCCGACGACGCGTCTCGCGCGGGGACCGTCTCCGTTCCGCTCGTGGCGCGCCCGCCGCTACCGAGCCCCCGCGTCGGCATCTACGGGCTCGGCGAGATCGCGAGCGCCTCCGCGGGCGGGTCCACCTCGCGGATGGGCGCCGACTTCTCGGTGCCGGTCACGCAGACCGCGTCGTTCTTCGGAACCTTGCACCCCGACTACTCGAACGTCGAACTCGACCAGCAGTCGATCTCGCCGACCGTATTCCCGCGCACCTATGCCGAAGTCCGGCCGTTCTTCACGCAAGCCGCGAACTTCTACGGCTTCAACTGCGACGTCTGCAACGGTTTCCGCACGCTTCTGTATACGCCGTCGATTCCGACCCCGAGCCAGGGCTACGCCTTCGAGGGAAAGCAGGGTAATTTCGGACTGACCGGATTCGACGCGATCGGCGACGGCCGCAACGACTCGGCGGCCGCGTTCAACTTCACGAGCGACGATACGCACTGGAACGTCTCGTACAATCACGTGACCGCCGCGCTGCCCGACCTCATCGACGACGCCAACGGAGGAAGCATCAGCTGGTTCAACGGGAAGTACCTCAGCGCGTACGTCGACTACTCGCGAGAGTCGGGAACCGACGTGCTCGACCGGAGCCGGGCCCAGTGGATCGACGGCGGCGGCGGATGGAGCGACCAGCACTTCGCGCTGTACGGATCGATGCGGAACGTCGGCGCCGACTTCAACCCGGTAGACGGGTTCAACTCGCACCCCGGCATCGCCGGCTACGCGCTGTACTCGGCGCGCGACTGGACGTTCGGTCCGAAGAGCTTTCTCTCGTCGGCAGGCGTGAGCGTGTTCCTCGATCGCTACCAAGGAGTCGCATACGGCCAAGCGCAGAGCGATAACCAAGTGCTGGTCGATCTGCTGGCCAAGAACACGATCGATCTGCAACTGTACTCGGGCTCCGACTACTGGCGCTTCGGGACCGTCCTGACACCGATCTCACAGAACGGCGGCTTCAGCGTCACCTATCACAGCGGGATGCAGAACAACATGAACAACTTTCCGACGCACGGCGTATCCTCCACGCCGGCATCGATCTCGTACGCGACGGGGCGCTACGGCGACGGCCGGCTCGACACGTGGTTCCGCTCGGCGACCGTGCGCGCCGGCGCGAGGGGCTTCCTGACGCTGACCGTCGACGACACGGCCCAGTGGTTCGACGGTCTCGCTCCCGACAACATCCAGTGGTTCGACAGTCTCGCGTACTCTTATCAGCTCGACCGCAACTCGTCGTTCGCGATCGGCTTACGCCGGGTGATCGGGATGCCTCCGCAGCCAAACGGGGGCGGCGATTGTGTCGGAACGTGCTCCAACGTCTCGATCGCCTATCACCTGCGCCTCAAGCGCGAGGAAATCTACCTGGCGTACGGCGACCCGAACACGCTCGTCACCGTGCCGCAGACGATCCTCAAGATCATCTACTACATCGGGGGGCAGAAGGGGACGTAAGCGACCGTCAGTGCGGCATCTCGGCGTCGTCGAGCCCGAAGTAGTGTCCGAGCTCGTGAATCACCGTTTCCCGCACCTCGTACACGGCCTCGTGCCGCGAACGCGTGACGCGGTTGATCGGGCCGCGGAACACGGCGATCTCGTCGGGCAACAGCGGCGCGTCGTGCCCCCGCTCGGTGAGCGGGACGCCGCGATAGATGCCCAGGAGCTCCGAATCGTCGTCGCCGTCGCCCTCGACGCTATCGAGATCCTCTTCGGTCGGCTCTTCTTCGACCGCGATCACGACGTTCTCGATCAGGTCGGCGAACCGCTTCGGAAGCGATTCCAGCGCTTCGGCGACCACGCGTTCGAATTCGGTTCGCGTCAGCTGCCCGCTCGCCACACGGGCCCTCAGATGCCGTCGGCCGTCACGGGTGGATCGGTCACTACCTGATAGTCGCTGAGCGTCGCGCGCGCGATGATGTGGTAGAGGGTCCGCTTGATTTCGGCGCTCTCGACTTGCGGCAGCGGCACGCCGTCCACGTCGGAACGCGTGACGTTGTACTCGATCCGGTCGCCGCTGGTGTACGTCCAGCGCATCGAGCGCAATCCGCCCGCATCGATCGAAGCCAGGATGCCGCTCAGCACGCTCGGCTGCTTTCGATCGCGCAGCTGGACGTTCGTCACGTCGCCGGTACGATCGAGGCTGACCACGTCGTATTTGCTCGGCCACGTCGACGGCTCGAGTTCGTCCATCGCGATGTCGTCGAACCCTTTGGCGAACCATGGAACGTGATCGAAATGCACCGAATAGAGATTCGGACGCTTGTACGATATCTTGCCGGAGAGGTGAAACGTCAAGAACGGGAACGACTTCATCTGCACGTCGGCGTGCAGGTCGGCCGTATACGAACGAACTCGCGCGGTCGGGATCGCCGTCTGGGCGAAGATCGCGCTAGCGTCCTCCGGGGGGTCGGCCGATGCCGCGATGGCCTGAACGAAGGCTACGCAAACGAGAACGCAAAACAGCCGCACGATCCGAAGCACGGCTTTCCCTTCCACCCAACTCATCTTCTTCCTGGAATCATTGTTTCACTCCTTATCAGTTGCTCGCAGCGCAGTTCCCCAAGCGCGACCCTATCGGGAAGGGGCGCCGCCGTCAACATCTTTTGCGGCAACCAAGCCGGGCAGGAAGGATCGGACGACCGAGCCTACGACTCTTCCGAGGTGAGCGAACGTACGACCGGCCTAAAGACGCTGTTCCTGAGCCCCCCGTCCTTCGACGGTTTTGACGGAGGCGCGGGCGCTAGGTATCAAGCCAAGCGCGAAGTCACGTCCTTCTGGTATCCGACGTGGCTCGCACAGCCCGCCGCGCTCGTCCCGGGCAGCACCCTGGTCGATGCCGCGCCGCACGGGCTGACGATCGAGGACGTCCTCGCGCTCGCCCGCGATCACGAGCTGGCGATCATGCACACGAGCACGCCGTCGCTGCCGGGCGACGTGGAGTGCGCCCGCCGGTTGAAAGCTCAAAATCCCAAGCTCAAGGTCGGCTTCATCGGCGCGCACGTCGCCGTGCTGCCCGAGCAGACCCTGCGCTCGCACGAGATCGTCGACTTCGTTTGCCGCAACGAGTTCGATTATACGTGCAAGGAACTCGCCGAGGGGCGGCCGTGGAACGAGATCCTCGGGCTTTCGTACCGCGACGAGAACGGAGAGCTGCAGCGCACGGCCGAGCGTTCGCCGATCGCGGACTGGGACGCGATGCCGAGCGTCCTGCCGACGTACGCGAGGTTCCTGGACGTCACGAAATACTACAACGGCTATCTGCTGCATCCGTACGTTTCGTGGTACACCGGACGCGGCTGCTCGGCGAAGTGCACGTTTTGTCTCTGGCCGCAGACGATCGGCGGCCACGTCTTCCGTCACAAGACGCCGGCGGCGGTCGGCCGCGACCTCGACGAGGCCAAGGCGATCTTCGGCTCGTCGGTGCGCGAGTACATGTTCGACGACGACACGCTGACCAACGACAAAGCGTACGCGATCGAGTTGAGCAAGCACATGAAACGCCTCAAGCTGAGCTGGGCCTGCAACGCGCGCGCCCACGTCGACTACGACACGCTCAAGACGCTGCGCGACAATGGTTTGCGCGTGGCGCTCGTCGGCTTCGAGTCGGGGAATCAAGAGATTCTCTACCGTATCAAGAAGGGGCTCAAGCTCGAGCTGGCGCGCGAGTTCATGAAGAACTGCCACAAGCTCGGGATCAAGGTCCACGGTGCGTTCATCATCGGCCTGCCGATCGACACGCCCGAGACGGTGCGCGAGACGATCGAATTCGCCAAGGAACTCGATCCGCACACGATTCAAGTCTCGATCGCGTCGCCGTACCCCGGCACGGAACTCTACGACCAGGCGTTGGCAAACGGTTGGTTCGCCCGCGACGATTTGGTTTCCGGCGGCGGGATTCAGACCTCGACGCTGCGATACGAGACGCTCTCGACCGCCGAAATCGAAGACGCCGTCGAGCGCATGTACCGCGAATTCTACTTCCGTCCGAAGAAGATCGCCGCGATCGTTTCCGAGATGATCACGAGCCGCCAGATGCTCGTCCGCCGGCTGCGGGAGGGCGGCGAGTTCTTCGGTTACCTGCGCGAGCGCAAAGTTCAGGCCGGCGAGCGCCGCCGGGAGGCACTTCCCGCATAACGCTCTTCACGACGTGACACTTCTTGCGACGCACCGCCGGCGAGGCGCCGGGCCGCTTCCAGCGTTTCGTCGAGCATATTGCGTTGGAACGCGACCATGTCGGCGACGTGCGGAAAACGCCGGTCCGCACGGCGCTCGGTCAGCCGGTAACGCCGGCCCCGGCGTTCGAGCGTGCCGCGCTTCACGAGCGTCGCCAGCGCCTCACGCACCGCGCCTGCGGTCCGGCGTTGCAGTTCCGGATCGATGAAGACGTTGTCCGGTAAGGTCAGCGCGCGCTCGCGCACGGCCCGGACCGCCTCGCGCAGCTCGAACGGCCGGCCCGATTCCAGCAAGAACGAGGAGACCAGGGCGCTCGTGGTGACGGGCCGCGCCGCGGCCAGCGAGGTGTCGAGATCGGATGGATCCGCGGGCCGCAGAACGCGGTAGAGCATCGATAGGCGGCGGCCGCGGAACGGGTCGTAGGCGATCGCGCACAGCCACGCGTCGGCGACGGGCAGGACTGCATCGAGGATGCCCCGTCGCAGGCGGTGCATGCGGCCGTCGCGGCTGTAATCGCCCTCGGGCGTCACGTAGAACGTCGCGCCCGACCGAACGCGCTCGACGATCGCGGCAATGTCGCGCGCGGCCGTCGCACGGAAGGTCTCGAACGCTTCTCTCCGGTACGGCTGACGCAGCTGCGCGAGCTTCACGTGCGTCTGCGCCCGCGCGAACAGCTTCGCGCTCCAGAGTTCGCTCAAGCGCCGGCCGGCAAGACCGAGTTGCTCGAGGACCTCGTCGGTCAGGATCCCATCGAGCGCCAGATCGCCGTGGGCTGCGAGTATCTCATCGGCCAGGCTCGTCAGCGGGCGCGAGTAGAGCATGTTCTCGACCGGCAGGATATTCAAGCCCTCGAAGAACCCGGCGGCACTGAAGTTTCTCAGAAACGGCACGGTGCGTGGAAAGCGGGCCGCGAAAAATCCCCGCTCGAACGTTCTGCGCGAATTGACGATCAGAACCGGCTTCCAAGGATGCAGCAGAAACGCCCGCCGGATGACGGTCTCGCCCTCGTCCTCGTGCTGATGATTGGTGATCAAGACCGTGGGGCCGCGTCGAGCGGGCAGGACACCCCATTGGCGAACGCGGATCCTCGTCGGACCGTAGAGCTGGCGGATTACGATCGCGGTCGCTATCATCGGCCAGTTTGGTTTCATCGACGCTTCTGGTTCGCAGCGCGAAAGCCCGGCACCGCTTTCGCCGTGACGGCAACGGCAGGGAACGGGCCGACCGGGCGCGGAAGCCAAGACGCGATGATGCAAGTTACGCCCGGTGCAATCACAGGGTGACGCTTCGACGCGTTGTTGCAAAGGTCGCAGAAGTGGCGACGATTGCGGCGATCGGGTACACCACTGTAGCGATCGCGCGAACGGCGCGCTTCGCCGGGCGCGGCAAGGAGCGCGGCGGCCACACCTCGCCCGTAACGATTCTCGTTCCGCTCCGCGGCGCCGAACCGGGGCTCGAAGAGAACCTGCGCTCCATCGCCGACCAAGAGTACCCCGAGTACCAGGTCGTCTTCGGCGTCGCACGCGCCGACGATCCGGCCTTGCCGATCGCGCGGCGAGTTGCGGCTTCCTTGCCCGGCCGGCACATCGAGATCGATATCGGCGCGTGCGCCTACACGCGCAATCCGAAGCTGGCCAACGTGATCTCGATGATGCGGTTAGCGCGCCACGACGTGCTCGTGCTGTGCGATAGCGACACGCGCGTGGACGCGTCGTATCTCCGCCAGGTCGTCGCACCGCTGGAAGACTCCTCGATCGGTTTGGTGACCTGCCTGTTCGCGGGCGTCCCGCAGGACGATACGCTCGCATCCAAACTGATCGCGATGTTCATGAACGACCAGTTCATCCCATCGGCGCTGGTCGAGGGTCTCTTCGGGCCGCTGCGCCACGGTTTCGGCCCGACAAACGTCGTGCGCGCGAACGAGCTCTTGGCGATCGGCGGCTTCGAGGCGTTGGGAGAGCACCTCGCCGACGATTTCATGCTGGGAAACGAGATCGCCGCGCACGGGCTGCGCGTCGTGATCTCGAAATACGTCTTGCGTACGACGGTCTCGGAGCCCAGCCTCGCCGCCCTGTTCCGGCACGAGCTGCGTTGGCACCGTACGATCCGCGGCGTCGAGCCGGCGGGTTACGCCGGAATGTTCATCACCTACCCGGTCCCGCTGGCGCTGATCGCCCTGCTGTTTTCGCAAGACCGGGCGCGAGCGGCGACGCTCCTGCTGGTGGCGCTGCTCGGCCGCATCGCTCTGCAGCGCGTGTCCGCGCGCGCCCTCGGGGTCAAGCCGGCCGGACCGTGGCTGGTCGTTCCGTGCGATCTCTTCGGGCTGGCCGTGTGGGCGAGCGGACTCATCGGGAGCTCGGTGCACTGGCGCGATTCGCAGCTGCACATCGACACCGGCGACGTCCTCGCCCCCGCTGAAGCCTGACTTCGTACTAGGCGCGACGTGCTACTGAACGCCGGACAGGGTAGGTAGGACCGAAACCGGAAAGGCGACGGCGCATGCACCTTCCCGAAGGCGCGTCGACGTCGACGCTGTTTCCGCCCGGGCACGTGATCGACGTTCGGCTGACCGACTTTGACAAACTGCGCGAGCACGCACTCGGATGGCGGATCGAGATCGTCCAACAGGGTTCGGGCCCGTTGCGCGGCACGTTGCGCGTCCTTCACACCGCTCGCCTTCAATTCGCCGCGCTCGAGGTTAACATCGCGTACACGGGCTCGGGGAAGGTGCCCGACGGCACGTGGACCGCGGACGTCATCGCCGTCGAGCCGGGTATCGCGGTTCGGTCGTCCGGCGTCGACTTCGGGCCGCTCGAATTCTACGTGTCGAACGATCGACACCCGTTCGACGTGACGTTCGGCGGCCCGAACCGGCAATTGCTCCTGTCCGCGCACGAAGCCCTGATCGAATCGTTCGCGGGTCCGCTCTGGCGCCGGCCGCTGCCGGCCGGCGATCGCATGCGGTTCGAATCGCCGCTGCGACGCTCGCGGTTCGAGCGCGAGGCTCTGCGCTGGCTGCGCCTCGCCTCGGAGACTCCCGCCCTTTTGAGCGACCTGCGTTTTGCCAAGACGTTGGAAGTTCGGATCATCGAGACGCTCCTGTGCGGGGCGGCTCCGTCCGCGCCGCCCGCCGCGCCGGCCATGCGGCACGCGGTCGCACGAAAAGCGCGCGAATACGTCCTCGAACGACTGGAGGAACCGCTCAGTCTGGCCGATCTATGCGCGCGCTTCGAGGTCAGCGAACGGACGCTGCTGCAAGGTTTCGCGGAAATCTACGGGATGGGTCCGATCGCCTATGCCAGGCAGTCCCGGCTCGACGCGGCGCACCGGGATTTGCGTACCGGTCGAGGCAGCGTGACCGACGTGGCCGCAAAATGGGGCTTCTTCCATTTCGGCCGCTTCTCGCAACAGTATCGCGACGCGTTCGGTTACCGCCCGTCCCAAACACCCGCCGATACGTTTCATACGACTCAACAGTAGCGAAGAGACGTTCCGGCCGGCGTCCTCGCGACAAACGGATAGCAGATCGCTTATCGATGCTGCTACCTTCCGATTTGTACCATCAGCTCGTTCTCTCACGTTCGAGAACTGACCAGGAGGACATGCCTTGAACCGGACCGTTGCCGCGGGCTTGGCAGGGTTCGCGGTCGCCGCAGGGACGACCGGCGTACTCGCCCAGAACGGAGACCTTCAATCCGTCATCGCCTCGCTCACGGCGACGCGCACGGTCGCCGACAGCGACGTGATCCCCGCGCCGGAGCCCACCTTCGGCGGCAAGATCGACCGGGACTACAGCAAGTCGACGGCCTGGTGGCCGCCGTCCGTCGTGCCGAAGCCGGGCTCGCCCAACGTGCTGCTCGTCTTGATCGACGACGAAGGGTTCGCCGCGAACAGCACGTTCGGGGGGCTGATCCCGACGCCGGTATCGGATCAACTCGCGCGGGAGGGGCTGCGGTACACCAACTTCCACACGACCGCGCTCTGTTCGCCGACCCGAGCCGCGCTGATCACCGGGCGCAATCACGGCGCCGTCGGCTTCGAGATGATCGCGGAAATCGCGACGGGCTTTCCCGGTTACAACGGCGATATCGGCCAAGAGAACGCGACCGTCGCCCGCGTCCTGCAGGCGAACGGCTACGCCACCGCATGGTTCGGCAAGGATCACAACGTTCCGACCTACTGGGCGACCGATGCGGGTCCAAAGAACCAGTGGCCGACCGGCGAGGGGTTCGATTACTTCTACGGCTTCCTCGGCGGCGACATGGATCAGTGGCACCCGACGATCTTCCAAAACACCAATCAGATTTTCCCGGACGTCGGCCGGCCCGGGTATAACCTGAACGTCGATCTCGGCGATCAGGCGGTCTCGTGGGTCCACCGCATCAGCGATCTCAAGCCGCAGCAGCCCCTCTTCTTATACTACGCGCCCGGAGCGACGCACGCGCCGCATCAACCGACCCCCGAGTGGATCGCGAAGATGAAGGGCAAGTTCGACATGGGCTGGGACGCGTACCGGGCGTACGCGTTCAAACGCCAGCAGGATCTGGGCATCATCCCGAAAGCCGCGAAGCTGACGCCGTGGCCTGACGCGACGACGGCGGATATCTACGCCGGCCAGAAATTGCCCCATTGGGACACGCTGACGCCGTACGAAAAGAAGGCGTACGCGCACATGATGGAGGTTTACGCGGCCTACCTCGCTCAGACCGACTATCAGGTCGGCCGCGTGGTCCAGGCGCTCAAAGACACCGGCCGCTACGATAACACGCTGATCTTCTACATCCACGGCGACAACGGCGCGAGCGCGGAGGGCGGCCTGCAAGGAACGCCGAGCGAGGTGTGGGCGTTCAACGGCGTCTTCCCGAAGCTCGACCAGTTCTGGCCGAAGTTCGGCTCGATCTGGGGTGGAGAATACACCGATGCGCACTTCCCCGTGCCGTGGGCGTGGGCTCTGGATACGCCGTTCAAGTGGGTGAAGCAAGTCGCGTCGTACTACGGCGGGACCAAGAACGGCCTGATCGTCGTGTGGCCCAAGCGCATCGCCGATCGCGGCGGCATCCGGACGCAGTTCCATCACGTGATCGATATCGCGCCGACGATTCTCGACGCGTGCGGCATCAAACAGCCCTCCGAGGTCGACGGCGTCAAGCAGAAGCCGATGGAAGGCGTCAGCATGGCCTACACGTTCGATAAGGCGAACGAGAACGCGCCTTCAACCCATCACACGCAGTACTTCGAGATCCTGGGAGCGTGGGCGCTCTACCACGACGGCTGGATCGCCACCGTCGATCCGGTCAACTTACCGTGGCTCGTTCTCTCCAACAAACCCATCCCGGACCGTTGGGAGACCGCCACCTGGCACCTCTACAACGTCGCACCCGACGCCGACTGGACCGAATACACGGACGTCAAGGCCCAATACCCCGACAAGCTGAAGGAACTGCAAGCTCTCTTCGTATCGGAAGGCACGGCCAACAACGTCTTCCCGATCAACAACGACCCGGGGTTCTTCGACCCGCGTCCGAGCCTGATCGGCGGCCGCTCGACCGTGACCTACCACCCCGGAATCGTCGCTCTCAATCAAGCCGACACGCCGAACATCCTCAATCGCGACTATACGATCAGCGGCGACGTCGTGGTGCCGGCGGGGGGCGCGAACGGCGTGATCGTTGCCGACGGCGGGCGCTTCGGCGGCTATTCGCTCTGGCTGAAGAACGGGCATCCGGCGTACTCGTACAACCTCGTCGGCATCGAGACCACGCGCTGGATCGGTGCGGACAGCGTGCCCGCCGGCCATCACCGGATCAGCTTCCGCTTTGCGTACGATGGTGGTGGTTTCGGCAAGGGCGGGAACGGGACGCTGCTCGTGGACGGTAAGCCGGTCGCGAGCAAGCGGATCGAGCACACGGTCCCCTTCACGATGCCGTGGTTCGAAGGCCTCGATATCGGTGCCGACTACTCGACGCCGGTCGACGCGCAGTATGCCGAACCGAACGCCTTCACCGGGACGATCGACGTCGTGACCTTCGACACGAGCGCGATGAAGATCTCGGTCGCGCAGCAGCCGGAGTTCATGCAAGGCCTCTTCAACGCGGAGAAGGGGATCCAATAGCTCACACGTAGCAACACCGAAGGACTTGAACCAACGTCTCCTCGAGGCTATCATGAGGGTCACATGAAAATGCGCTTACGGAACGCCGCCCAGGTGTTCGCGGCAGTAGTTCTTGCGGCCGGTTTGGCGGTCGGCACGGCGCCCGTCTTGGCGCAGAGCCAGATGCTCGCGCAGAAGATCGAACAAGCCAAGCAGCTGATGATCGTCAACCAGCAGCAGCTGGCGCGCTATACCTGGCAGGTACAAGAAACGGTCAGCGTCAGCGGCGACGTGAAGAAACAAGACCTCTATCAGGTCTACGTCGGGCCCAACGGACAGCAGGTACGAACGCTGGTCGCGCAACCCGTCGCCGCCCAGAGCGGCGGCCGCCAGCACGGCATCAGGCACCGGATCAAAGAAGACTACGAGGATTATGCCCAGCAGGTCGGCGCGCTCGCAAAGAGCTACTCGCCGCTCAATCCCACGAAGCTCCAGCAGCTGTACGCGCAGGGCTCGGTCGCGCTCAAATCGGCTGGAACGCCCGGCTATACGGCGCTCGCGATATCGAATTACAACAAGCCGGGCGACTCCGTCGTCCTGACGGTCCGGGACAATCCGAAGGCGCTGATTTCGGTATCCGTCTCTTCGTATCTCAGTCAGCCATCGGATGCGGTCACGATTGCGGTTCGCTACGCGAAGCTGGCCGACGGCACGCGCTACGTTTCAAACGTCACCGTGAATGGTCAGAGCAAGAATCTCACGATCGTGGATCAGAGCATGAACTTCTCGCCGCGGTCACAGTAAGGAGCCTCGTATCGTGACGATCCGTGCGCTTACGGCCGCACTGCTGTTCGCGTCCCAAGCGTTTGTTTACACCGCGACGGCCGCGACGGCCGCACCTCCCGTCACGGTGTCGCCTTCTCCCGCGCCGGCGGCGCCGGTCCTCGAGCCCAAGGCGTTAGAGATCCTCAAGGCAAGCTTGGACAAGATCGGGGCCGCGCAAACCCTGTCGTTCACGGCGACCGAGCTCTTCGAGTCCTCGAGCCTCCAAGGGCACCCGCTCGCCAGCGCCACAAAATTCGACGTAGCCCTGGCACGCCCCGACAAACTGCGTATCTTCACGCCGGGTGACGGTCCCGACCGCCGATTCTGGTACGACGGAACGACCGTAACGGCATACGTTCCCAAAGAGAACCTATTCGCCACCACGCCCGCTCCCCCGACGATCGACGCGATGCTGGAATCGGTCTATAAGCTGGGCGCCATGTATTTCCCGTTCACCGACTTCATCGTGACCGACCCCTACAAAGACCTCACGAGCGGCTTGAAGCTGGCGTATTACGTAGGACAATCCACGGTCGTCGGTGGGACGACAACCGATGAGGTCGCGTACGTCGACGACGGCGTGTTCATCCAAACCTGGTTTGGGGTCGACGATAACTTACCTCGCCTGGTGCGCGCCGTCTACCTCGACGATCCCGCACAGTTGCGCCACGAGTTGGCGTTCTCCGACTGGAAAATCAACCCGGTCCTGCCTGCGAACACGTTCGTATCGGCGGCGCCCGCCAATGCCAAGCGCGTTCCGTTCGAACCGCTACAGCCGGACCAGGCAGCCAAGAAGTAGCCAACGTGCCCGCGCACCGCTGGGAGGTTCACGCCGTGTTCAGAAGCTTCGCGATCTCGCTCTCCGGTCTGATTCTAGCCGCGGCGCCGTGCGCGCCGGCTTTCGCCTACGCCCATGCCAACCGATACGGCGGGTCGACGCACGGCTCGTACGGCAACGGTGCAACGCATAACAACGCCTACGGGGGATCGACGACGGCTAAATCCGGCAACGGTGCGACGCATAACAACGCCTACGGCGGTTCGACCTCCGCCTCGTACGGTAACGGAGCAACCCATAACAACGCCTACGGCGGTTCGACGTCCGCCTCGTACGGTAACGGCGCAACCCATAACAATGTCTACGGCGGCTCGACGTCCGCCTCGTACGGCAACGGCGTGACCCATACGTATCCGGGCGGCGACACCGCATATGGGACGCCCGGCGCATATTACCATCCGGCCTACGCGCCGGTGCCGTATTACGGTTCCGGCTGCTACAATTGCGGCGGGTACGTTGCCGGGGCCGCGGTCGCCGGAGCCGTCGTGGGCGCTTCGGTCGCCGGCGCGAATGCCGCGAACAACGCGAACGCCGCGTACAATTCCGGGTACGCCGCGGGTGCGGCCGCCACGAGCTATGCGATGGGCGCGGTGGTCGTCTCGCTGCCGGCGGGTTGCGCGAACACGACCGTCCAGGGAACGGCCTACTACGTCTGCGGCAGCACCTGGTTCAGGCCGGCCTACGGTTCGAGCGGTCCGCACTACACGGTCGTTCCGGTCCCGTAGCGGGCACCCGCGCGGCCGTTACGGCAAACGGCCCTGCTCGTAGAGCGTCATGACGTCGGACGGTGCGCGACCGCGCCGCAGCAGGTCGACCATAGTGCCCATCGGCCGGGCGGCGTGCCGGAAAAAGCTCTTATACCCCTCGCACAGATAGTTGAGGCCCGGCTCGCCGTCGGGCGTTACCGTAAAGCGGTCCTTCGGGCAGCCTCCGTGACACGCGAACCGCACCTCGCACTGCAGGCAGTATTTGGGCAACGAACTCGCCTTGTGCCTGCCGAACGCATATTGCTGCGGCGAATTGACGAGATCCACGAGCGGCTTTTCCATGATATTCCCGAGTCTGTGCTTCGGCTCCACGAAATGGTCGCATGAGTACAGATCGCCGTTGTGCTCCATCGCGAGCGACGTACCGCACGTTTTCCGGTGCACGCAGAGCGATGCCGGTTCGCCGTACCAGTTCTCGAGCGTGACGTCGAAGAGCAGAACGTAGACACGTGCGACGTCGTGCCTCACCCACTCGTCGAAAACGCCGATGTTGAACTTCCCGAACTGATCCGGCGTTATCGAACGCGCGCTCACGTTCGCCCCCTCCTGCTTGTAGAGCGGCCGGTCTCGCCAGGACGTCCATTCTTGCGCCTCCGCCGTAAAGCGCTCGATAATGGGAATGAACTGGATGAACTCCGCCTTACAGCCGTCTCGAAGGAAACGGTAGACCTCGACCGGGTGATCGGCGTTGGCGCGGTGCAGCGTCGCGATGACGTTATAGTCGACTTTGTGTTTCCGGAGGTGCCGCAGGCCGTTCATGACCTTGTCGAACGTCGGCCGGCCGCCCTTGTCGACGCGATACGCGTCGTGCATTTCGCGCGGTCCGTCGATGCTGATGCCGACGAGGAAGTCGTATTGCTTCAGAAACGCAGCCCACGTCGCGTTGATCTGCGTGCCGTTGGTCTGCAGGGTGAAGTTGATCTTCTGGCCGGTCTTGCGGTACTTGTTCGCGTATCCGATCGATCGCTCGAAGAACGGTAAGCCCATCAACGTCGGTTCGCCGCCTTGCCAAGCGACGACGACCTCCGGCGTTTCGTGCGCCTCGATCAGCTGGCGTACGTACGACTCGAGCAGTTCGTCCGCCATGCGGAAGCGGCTGCCTGGGTACAGCATCTCCTTCGAGAGGAAGAAGCAATACGAGCAGTCCAGATTGCACGTCGCACCGGTCGGCTTCGCCAGCAAATGGAAACCCGGCAAACGCGGGGGCGCCATCCGCACTCGTACGACTTCCGGCGCCGGCGCAACCGGCGCCGCGACGTCGCGCGCGCCGTTCGGAAGAGCGTCGAGCATAAGGACCTCCTTAAACCGCCGAATCCCCCGACATGTACGCCGCAGCCGTCCGGCGAGCCTCGAAACCGGCGCCGGACCGTCGTGGCCTGCTCGACCGGGCGATGATTCGGCGGCGTGCGTAGCGAACGCACGTCCATCATGAGCCGATTGCCACGTATCGTCTCACGAATCGCGGCGGGGACCTTCTCGCTCGTCCTCACGCTCGGAGCCTCGCCGGCGGACGGCCCGCTTCGCAGCAACCCGGCGTACGAGAAGCTGCTGCGCTGGAACACCGGCTTCGACACGTCGGTCGCCGACGTCGCGATCCGGACGCAGCTGCGCAGCTTCCCGTTCCTGTCGTTCACGTTCCACGGCCACTTGTATTTCAAGGCGCCCGGGCAACAAGCCATCGTCCTCGACGACGTGCCCGACCTGATGCGCGGGCTCGTCAAAGACAGTCCGATGGTCGATCCGAGCCCGGTTTGGCCGGAGCGTTACGACGCCACGCTATCCGGCGACGATGGGAAAACGACGACGTTCCATCTCGTGCCGAAGGATAGCCAATCGCACATCGCTTCCATCGACGCAGCAGTCGCGGACGACACCGGCTTCGTCGCGCGCTACACCTTCACGAATAAGAACGGATCGACCGTGACGACCGCTCAGACGTACGAGCAGATCGGGCCGCGCGAGGCGGTGGCCTCGCAGGTCGGCTACGCGCACGGCCGTGGATACAGCGCCCAGATCACGACGACGTTCTCCAACTACCGCTTCGACGTGCCCGTCTCCGACGACGTTTTCGAGAAGCGGTGAGAGACGCGGCCACGTCACGATAGCAACTGCGAATTGTGACGCCCACGCATCCTTCGCCGGAATCCGCCTATTCGATCGGACTGCGACATAGCGACCGTTTCGCTGCTCGCGGTCATCGGATAGCCTTCCTCTGCGTTCGCTACTACATTCATAGGGCATAGGGGCCTCAAAAGGACCTTCGCGGAGGCCCGTTCAAAGCGAGTCGGTCCTTGACTAGGAATCGAGTCCGCTCATTTCACGCTTCAAGAAAGGCGAAAGGACCCTCGATGACATCATTGCGATTATCCGCTATACCACGAATCGGCACCGCCTTGTCCGCACTACTCCTCGCCGCTGCGGCCCTGACCGGTCCCGCGCTGTCGCAGACCGGCGACGCGGCCGCCATCAAACAGATCGATACGGAGTGCAACGCAATTCAGGATGCGATCTTGGCGCTCCATCCGATTCACGTTGCCTATCGCTCGAGCCACTGGGACGTCGTCTCGGACGCCGACTTTACCGTGGCGGAGCGGACGAAGGTTTCCATCACGTTCGCCGACGTCTACAAACAAAAGGCGAATTATGCGTGGGTGCATGCCCATTCGTTCGACTCCAAGGGCGACCAACGCGCGACGCAGCTCTGCTTCAGACAGAGTGACGGTACGCTCGAACGCGTCCGCCAAGCTACCACGGTTCCGGATCTCGCCGCCGCCTCGGCCCGGCAAGCGTACTATTCGAGCGACGGAAAGCTCATCGCGAAGACGGCGCTCTTCGAGGTGAACGACCCGCTCATTGCCAAGACGATCAAGTCACTGCCGTTCTTCAGCGTGTTGCCGCAGTAGACGTCACTCACGCGAGCGTGTCTCACTGACCCGTACGCGCGGGGCGGCGCGCCGTGTACGCCGCCCCGCGCGTCACGCCGGAGACCTGTCGGTTCTATTGGCCCGAGGGAAGCGCCATGTGCGCTTGGGACGCCAGGGCCCGATGGACGACGCAGGTTCGGCACTTCGCGGAGGCCTTCGCGGCGCAACGCGAAGCCACGATGCTCGATGACGACGGACCGGATGGCGGCCCCGGCGGCTGACCCGCCGCCGGAAGATCCCACGTGAAGCCGCCACGTCCCCGTCCGCCGCGAATCAAGGCGAAAATCAAGGTGGCCAGAGCGAGCACGCAAAGCATACATCCCTACCCTCGAGTGACGGCCACGTCGGCGGACCGATTGCGCTCCGATACCGGCAGCGGCCGGCGAAGTTTCGGGTACTTCCTGCCGGCAACCGGAAGTCCGACGACACAGCAGGCGAAGGGTCAGCAGCTCGTATGTTGACGGCGGCTAGCCCCATTACAAGGCCTCCTTTGCTGTCGATTGCACGAGCTCGGACGACTTTCGGGGACGACCACCGCGTTTGCCGTTCTCCCGAACGGCTGCTGCTTTAGCCGGTGACTTTGCCGCGCCGCCTTTCCTACCCAGGAGCGCCGCGGCCGACGTTATGCCGACCAGATCCCGCAACGGGGCTGGAATACTCACATCGACGTCGAGCTCCTCGAGCGTAATCGATTCGCCTCCAAAGCCCGCTCGGATCGCACGCAGCTGCTCCGGCTTTGCGCCAATAAGTTCGTGAATTGCGTCAACGGGAAGTCCGAGGATCGCACCGCCCCGCAAGTTGAGCATCACCAAATGACGCGCGCCGTCGTAACTGACGCGGTCAGCACGGGGTTCGATGCGTGCCCGCTCTTCGCCCGAACGTTGCGCGACTCGAATGTCTGGAAACGTCGGGTGCTTGTTGCTCATCGATGAATTCTCTCGACTACGTCGACGACGTAGCGGACGTCGCGCGCTTTCACGCGGCCGGTTATCTCCCTGAGACGGCCCGAACGGCTGTCCTCATCGAGCAACACGACGACGATCCCTCGGGATACTCGACGTGGACGTGGGGCGGCTCGTGTTCGTTTCGGGTCACAATGGCGACTCGGATATTGCCGACGCGAAGAATCGTAGGCACGCCTTCGAATGATAGCAAATTGCAAGGGCGAACCGAAAGCTGTCACTCGAATCGAGCTTAGACCCGAGCGCGCTGCTCGCTCGCTCGTTCGACATATCGCCTGCGGCTTAACGAGGTTCCAGGCTGAGGCTCCATCCGCGATCGCCCGGATTTGCGTCGCGTCGACGCGTATCACGGGCCCGAATGCCCGCCTGCTTAACGGCCTTCGCGCAAGATGAGGCCGGGGGGAAGCGACTCGCCGGACAGGGTCACGCGTTCGGAGCGTTCCAGCGGCACGTATTCCTTGAGCGCCGCGGTCTTCGATAACGGAACGCCGGACCGCTCCAGCTTGTCCGCGATGCGGTTGCGAACGGATTTCGACACGTCGAGACTCCGGTTGTTGACGACGCGCGCCGCGCGCAGGAATAAGACTTGCGCTTCCGTCAGTTTCGGATCCGCCCAATCGAACCCGGAGAAGGCCTCGAACGCTCGTTCCACGAGATGCGGCGAGACGACGGTTTCCGGCCCGGCGTAGAGCGGCGCGCGGTTGAGCAGGGACCCGAGCGCCGCGAAGAAGTGCGCGCTGTGCTTCTTCTCTTCGGCGTGCGCCGACGCGAGGCCGACGAGACGCTCGATCAGGCCGGCTTTGGTTTCGTGACCGATGCGTTCGAGCGAACCCGCAAGGAGCACGAGCTCCGCCGGCGGGCCGTCCGACTGAAGGATCTTCGCGAGTTCGGGCGCGAGGAGGCTCTCCTGGCGTTCGCGCGAGAGACCGCCGGCCACCCGGCGCCACAAGATGTACTCCTGTAGCTTGACCATCTTAGCGGGAAAGCACGGCCCGCTTTCGTGGAGCGCCCACAACTCGTCGATGCGCAGGTCGTCGAGCGCCGCGCCGTAGCCGGGGCGCAAGAGGAATCCGGCGAGGATCAGCCAGGCTTCCTCATGTTCGACGGAGGTCCGGCGGCACGGCATGCAGCCATGCAGCGTCGACCACAGGGCGCGGATCAGGACCACGTTCCAGTCGCTTTTCGGCAATCCGAAGATCGTTTCCAAGCTCTTGATCAGCCGGCCGGCGGTCAGTCTGTCGCGCCGGTCGAGCGGCTGCCCGAACAAGCTCTCGATACGCCTGCGCCCGGCCTCTAGCGCCCCCGCGGCCACGTTCGCCGTCGCGTCGGGCGCAACCGCGCCGTCACTTTGCGGACGCAGGTCGAATTCCAGCGGCCATGCTTGGCGAACGGCGGGATCCGCGCTGACGCACGAAAGCTGCAGGAGACCGAGCGCGTTGAGCCTGACCGACAAACTGACCGGCACCGTGCGGCCGCTCGGAACGCGATCGCGCTTTGCGACCCGCGCCACCGTTTCGAGCGGCGGAAGCGCCTGGAAATCCCGCTCGTTCCAGGCGACGACGTCGCCGGCGCGCTTCGTGTCAAGGCGGGCCGAAGAGTACGCCTGAAAGCGGACCGGACGATCGATCCGCAGGTCGAGCGCCACATCGCGAATCTCGAACGCCGCCTCGGACGGAGCGTCCTTTGGAAGAATGCATACGAGGGACCGCTCGCCTAGCGCGTCGCGCTGCGCTGCCGGCGTTCGGTGCGCTTCGAGAAAGACGGCATGCGCGGAACCGGCTTCGATACGCTGCGCCTTGGAGCGAACGATCTTCCCGAAGCGCGCCGCGCCGCGCGCGACCGCGAAGTCCGGATCGGGGTTCTCCAGAACGATCGGGGCGGGGCGGCCTTGCCACTTGCCGATTTCCCGTGCGATCCGGCGACGCAGCATCTGCGCGTGAAGCGCTCCGCCGTTGAACAGCACGGCGTCGACGGCCGGGCGGCCCTCGAGGAAATCGGCGAGGTGCCGCGTGATCCCGGGGTCGGCCGCGTAGGGAAGACCCCATTCCCCCAGCGCCGCCCGGGTCCGGAGCGGACGTTCGCCGGCAACGCATTCCGGGAAGAAGCCGTCGAGGAGCAGTTTCTCGATCTCCGCGCGCGCGATCCGGGCCGTGCGCGCCCCGCCGATCAGGCTCGAGCCGCGTCCCGGGATCGAGACGGCGAAGTCCTCGCCCGGCGCCCCTTCGCCGGAAAGCGCCCGTTCCTTGACGTCGCGGCAGCGAGCGACCAGGTAGCCCCACTGGACGGCGGAAAGCCCCTCGTCGCCCGCGACGAGTTGCGGCTCCAAACGATGCGCGAGCGCGAGATCCATGTTGTCGCCACCGAGCAGGATGTGGTCGCTCACCGCGATGCGCTCGATTCCGGCCGCGCCGCTTCCCTGATGCGGGCGCAATGCGAACAGGCTGAAGTCCGACGTGCCGCCGCCGACGTCGACCACCAATACGTGGCGAATTCCGGCGTTTTCACCGAAGAGCCCGGCCCACACGGCGTGGTCCGCATCGTGCTGCTCGAGCCAGCGATAGAACGCCGCCTGGGGTTCTTCGAGTAACCGAACCGTGTCCGGAAAACCGGCTTCGTCCGCGGCAGCTAAGGTCAGGCGCTGGGCCACCGCATCGAACGACGCGGGAACGGTGATCGTTATGGCCTGGGAATCGAAGCCGGCACCGGCGCCGGCGAAGCGCGCGTTCCACGCATCGCGCAAGTAGCTCAGGATCAGCGCCGAAGCCCGCAGCGGCGAGATCTTTGCTTCGGCGGTGACGTCCTCCGAGCCCCAGGGCAGAAACGGCGACGAGCGGTCGGCCGCGTGATGGGCGAGCCAAGACTTCGCCGACTGGACGACCCTACCGGGAGACTCCGCGGCCCGCGCGCGCGCGAATCTGCCGATCGCCCACCCGTCAGCCGCCGAGTCCTGCGGCAAGTAGAGAAAGGACGGAAGTGCCGGCGCTTCCGTCACGGTGGTCGGCGAGTCCAGCTGCGGAATCGCCAGGACGTCCGATTTCGCAGCGCCGTCGAGCGGCACGAACGCCAGGACGCAGTTGGTGGTACCGAGATCGATGCCGACGCTGAAGCGGGCTCGCGTCACTCCGTACGGACCGCGAACTCGACCTTCCAACGGCGCTCCGAGTTCGTGTGCTTCATCCAGAGCTCGAGCGTGCCGAGTTCGGTGACGACGGGATTGATCTGCACCGGCACGGCCTGGCCCTCGGGAACGCCGTCGATCGCCGGGAGATCGACCTGGAGAATGCCGACCTCTTCGAGTTCCCGTTCGGCGTCGGGCAGAATGTTGCCGGGCTCGTCCCCGCTCCGCGCTTCCGACGAGAAGAAGCGAAAATCGGCCGGATGCCCGGTCACGAGGCCGAACTCGCGCCCGGCGATCAGCAGCTCGGAGCCTTCTTCCATGCCTTGCGGAACGACGCACAGCGCTTTGACGGGCGGCTTGAAACCGGGCACCGCCGGCATCGACGTCTCCAAACCGATATAGTACGACCGTGCCGTGCCGGCCTTGATTCTGACGCCCTTTCCGGTGACGCGATTTCGTCCGTAGAGCGAGGCGCCCTTCGCTACCGCCAGATCCAATTGCGCGCCTTCCAATTCGCGCACAGGGTTGCCGTCCGTCCAGGACGACAGCAAATCGCGCACGCGCCGGCGGATCGGCGCGGCGTTGAAGACGCCTCCGTTGAACAGGACCGCCGTCGGCGCCAGAAACGCGTCCGACTGCGCGCGTGCGCCGACCAAACCTGAAAGCGACTGGCTCGCCTTGACGTTCGCCAGGCTGCGCTCCAGAAAACGAGCGAGGTGCTTGCTGACGGCAGGATCCGATGCGTACGGAAGGCCGAACTCGCGCAGACCGACGCGCCGGACTTCCTGCGGAAAGTCCCGAGGCCCGGTCATCGGGAAGAAACCGTCGAGCACGACGCGCTCGAGGGTCGCCCGCTCGAGCGACGTCGAGAGCGTGCGAGCGAACAAACTGGACCCGCGCGACGGAACGGCGATCGGCGCCGCGCCGAGCGACGCATCGCCGAACAAGGCGACCTTGGCGCCGGCGGCGGCGTGCACGAGCGCGAGCAACTGCCAGGCATCGATCGAGGCGCCCTCCGCCTCGAGCTGCGCCTTCAACACGTAGGCGAGCGCCAGATCCATGTTGTCGCCGCCGAGCAGAATGTGTTCGCCGACGCTGATGCGCTCGAGTTCCAGGGCGCCCTCGCGTTCGGTGACGGCGATCAGGCTGAAGTCGGCGGTCCCTCCGCCGACGTCGCAGACCAGAACGATGTCGCCCGGCCGGACCTGCGTCCGCCACTCCTTGGCCGCCTGCGCGATCCAGGCATAGAACGCGGCCTGCGGCTCTTCGAGCAGCGTGACGTTGCCGAGGCCGGCCGCTTCGGCCGCTTCAGCAGTTAAGTTTCGCGCCACCTCGTCGAACGACGCCGGAACCGCCAGCACGACCGTGCCCTCGGAAAGGTCCCACTCCTTCCCCTGCCTGCGTTCCGCGTACAGAAAGCTCTCTCTGAGGTGACGCAGGTAGCGGCGCGAGCAGTCGAACGCGGACAGCTTCTCCTCTTCGATATCCGAGCGCCAAGGAAGCGACTTTTGCCGTGGGTCGATGTGCGAATTGGAAAGCCACGATTTCGCGGAGGTGACCAGGCGATCCGGAACGAGCGCCCCGTGGTCGCGGGCGAACTGACCGGCGATCGTGCGGTCGCCCGCTTCCGCGTCCCACGGGAGACGAAAAGCGCCGTCGGGGAACTCGTCGCGGTGCGGGATGTAGACGGCAGACGGGAACGTCGACCGTTCGCCCACTTGGTTGGGGCTCAGAATCTGCGTTACGTCGACGATCTCCGTGCGATCGTCTCCGAAATCGGTAACGGCGATCGCGCTGTTGGTCGTACCCAGATCGATGCCGAAGCTGAACCGGCTGCCTATCGTAACTCCACTTCTGCGGGCGCGATCGTCGGGAGGACGTCGCCGCCGGCGCGCAACACCCGCGGCAGCTTCACCGAATCGGTTTTCCAGCCGCGATGCAGCAGCGTTCCGGTGAACGGCGCCTGCCCGCTCACCTTGCCCACGAGCCGGTACTCATCGGCCCGATAGCCCGTCGGCACCGTCACCGTGGAGCTCTCGTTCTCTTCCCGAACCGGCAGAATGCGAAAGTGCTCGCGCAGCACGGCTTTGCACCCGTCGTGCACCACCCGGGCCGCGGCCGCGACTTGGGCGTCGTCGTAGATCGCGATGTCGTCCATGACGAAGTCGACGAAGCGGCCCTTCTCCTGCAGCGTGGCGAGAAAACTGACCACCTCAGCCTCCGCTTGGTTTTCGGCGCTCGGCGGTGGAGCGGCTCGCACCGGTGGGGATTCCACGGCAACGGCCGGCGGCGTGACTGTCTCTTTCCAGCCGGCGGCGACGGTCGCGAGCAGCGCGGCGGCGGCTACCAGCGCGGCTGCTGCCTCGTAGGATCGGTATCCGGCAGCCGCAGGGACGAGCGTCAGCGCAAGCAGCGCGAGCACCCCGACCGCGAGAAGTATGGTAACGAGTTTCATAGGTCCCATGCTACGCCATATACGCTGCGAGGCCGCGCGGGCCGGCTCCTTCGCGCCGCAGATCGAGGACGAAGCCTACACATCGCGCCGCTTGCGCGCTACCATGGATGGGTCGAAGAGGAGCAAGGATGGCGGAACTGCCCGAGTACGTCGATGGGCTGCCCAACATCTGCGGCCAGGAAGAGCGCCTGGAGGCGGCCCTGCGCGCGGGCCGCGAGCGGCCTGCATTCGTGTCCGGCGGTTTCGGGGAGATCGAGAGCGCCTTCGCGATCGCCCTGCACATGCACCAGCCGCTCATCCCCGCGGGTGGCGGCGACCTGCGCACCGCCGCGACGATCGGTCACTTGCAATGGATGCTAGCCAATCCCGGGATCGGCGACAACCACAACGCCGCCGTCTTCCTCTGGTGCTACAAGCGCATGGCGGAATTCATCCCGCAACTTCTGAGCGAAGGGTTTGCGCCGCGGGTCATGCTGGAGTACTCGGGCACGCTGCTGCACGGGCTGCGCCAGATGGGCGCGCACGACGTGCTCGAGGGCCTGGCACGGCTCGCGTGCGATCCGTCTTTGCGCGACGCGGTGGAATGGCTCGGCTGCCCCTGGGGCCATGCGGTCGCGCCGTCCACCCCCGTTCAGGATTACCGCCTGCACGTCCGGGCCTGGCAGCACCATTTCGCGGCGCTCTTCGGATTCGAAGCTTCTCGGCCGGATTCGCGGTTTCTCGCCTTCCGAGATGGCCCTGCCCAATCATCCCGACGTCGCCTACGAATTCGTCAAGACGTTAACCGACTGCGGATACGAATGGGTTCTCGTTCAAGTCGACACCATCGAGGAGCCGCATGGAAGCAGCGTTTCGCGGCCGCACCTCCCGCACCGGTTGGTCTGCGCCAATTCCCGCGGCGAGACGGCCAGCATCACCGCGATCGTCAAAACGCATGGGAGCGACACCAAACTCGTGGGGCAGATGCAGCCCTACTACGAAGCAAAGGGGCTCTCGCGGCTCGAGCTCGGCGGACGGCGCGTTCCGCCGCTCGTGACCCAGATCGCCGACGGCGAAAACGGCGGGGTGATGATGAACGAGTTCCCGTCGAAGTACTTCGACGTCGTGCGCGAGTGTTCGGGATCGCGGACGCCGATCGTGAACGTCAGCGAATATCTCGAGCGGCTGCACTCGACCGGGATCCGTGACGAGGACCTGCCCGTCGTTCAGCCGCTCTTCCAAGCGAGGATCTGGGAGCGCATGGCGCCGGGCGACGGACCGGAGCGGCTGAACCGCACGATCGACGAGCTTCGGCACGAGGACGGGCGGTTCACCATGGAGGGCGGCAGCTGGACCAATACGATCTCGTGGGTGCGCGGCTACGACCACGTGCTCGTTCCGATGGAAAAAGCCAGCGCGCTCTTCCACGAGCGGGCGCTGGCGGGCGGCGCGCGCACCGGCGATCCTGGTTATCGCAACGCGCTGTTCCATCTGCTCGCGGCCGAGACCAGCTGCTACCGGTACTGGGGTCAAGGAATCTGGACCGATTACGGCATCGAGCTCTCCAGACGGGCCGGCGAAATACTCACGCACGACCTCTAACGGGATGCGACGCCGCCGGCGGAATGTGAGGACGTACCGTGTTTATCGTAATGGTCGCTGCGGAGTGCGCCCCGGTCGCGCAGGCCGGCGGATTGGGCGAGGTCATCTTCGGCCTCAGCCGGGAGCTCGAGTTGCGCGGTCACCGGGTGGACGTCATCCTGCCCAAGTACGATTGCATGCGGTACGATCAAATCCACGGGCTCACCGTCGATTACCACGACCTCCGGGTCCCATGGTGGGACGGGTTCGTCCACTGCACGGTGTGGTTCGGCTACGTCCACGGCCGGCGCTGTTTCTTCATCGACCCGCACTCCGACGACCGCTTCTTCAACCGCGAGCACCTGTACGGTTTCGCGGACGACGTGATCCGGTTCGCCTTCTTTTCGAAGGCGGCGATGGAGTACATGCTCCAAACGAACCGCCGGCCCGACATCGTCCATTGCCACGACTGGCAGACCGCGCTCGTGCCGGTCTTGCTCTACGAGATATACCAGCACTGCGGCATGCACGACCAGCGCGTCTGCTTCACGATCCACAACTTCGCTCATCAGGGCGTCACCGGTGAATACATCCTGCGCGCCACCGGGTTGAACCGGCCCGAACGCTATTTCGCGGACGACCGGCTGCGGGACGACGTCAACCACTTCGCGCTCAACCTCATGAAAGGCGGCATCGTCTATTCGAATTTCGTTACGACGGTTTCGCCGCAGCACGCCTGGGAGGCGATGAACTCCGATCAAGGGATGGGCTTAGGGCACGCGCTCCACGTGCACCACCGGAAGTTCGGCGGCGTGCTCAACGGCGTCGACTACGAGGTATGGAATCCCGAAATCGACCGGCTCATTCCCGAGCAATACACGCCCGAGACGCTCGAGCGAAAAAACCGGGTGAAGGACGCGCTGCGCGAGCGCCTGTGGCTCCGCAAGGATTTCAAGCCGGTCCTCGCCTATGTGGGCCGGCTCGACCGCCAGAAGGGCGTCCACCTGATCCATCATGCGATCTATTACGCGCTCGACCGAGGAATGCAGGTCGTCGTGATGGGCAAGTGCCCCGATCCGGTCGTCAACGCGCAGTTCTGGCACTTGAAGCGTTATCTCAACGATAACCCCGACTGCCACCTGGAGATCGGCTGGGACGACGGCCTGGCCCACCTGATCTATGCCGGGGCCGACATGCTCGTGATGCCGAGCATGTTCGAGCCGTGCGGGCTGACCCAAATGATCGCCTTGAAGTACGGCACCGTTCCCATCGTGCGTGCCGTGGGCGGATTGATGGACACGGTCTTCGACCGCGACTACTCGTCCCTTCCCGTGGCGATGCGTAACGGCTACGTCTTCCACCAGCACGACAATCCGGCGCTCGAGTCGGCGCTCGACCGCGCCGTCGACCTATGGTACGCCGACCCGGCGGAATTTCGCCGGCTCGCGATCGCCGGCATGCGGCAGGACCATTCGTGGGCCGAACCGGGCCGCCACTACGCGAACATCTACGAGTACATCGCCGCACGCAAGCCGCCGGCGCAGGTTCGCCGGGAGAACGGCGACACGGACGCCTTAGCCGAGTCCGTTGATGCGCAACACGAGCGCGCCGAATCGCCTGCCGACTACGTCGATGACTCTCCCGAGTATGCCGCGGCTCTGCGCGAGTACTTCGATACCCGGCCCGATCTCAGAACTCGCTGAACTCGTTCATCGTGGCGGTATTGAGCGCCACCTTCCGTTCGACCACATTGATGTACCAAGACGACAGGTCCGCGTAGGTGCGGGGTACGGGAAGGCGCCGCACCATCGAGCGCGGCGAGTAGAACGTGCGCTTGAGCCGCGCGATCTGCGCCACGAGCTGGGGGCCCGAGATGCGCAGCGGCCGGAAGTGGCAGAAGACGCCGGCGAAGCGGCCGATGCCGTACTCGTCGATAATGCGCCCGTCCGCTTTCAGGCGGTCGAAGACCGGCGTGCCGCGGAGCGGCAACATAAGGTTGAAGTATGCCGCCGGAACCTTGTGCTGCGTGAGGAACTCGAGCGTGCTGTCGAAGATGTCCGGCGTGTCGACGTCGGTGCCGAACACGAAGTTGAAGGAGTAGCTGATGTTCCGCCGCTTGAGGCTCTCGATCAGCGTCACATAGCTGTCCGAACGGTTGAAGTTCTTGTGCATGCCTTGCAGCGTGCTCTGGGAGATGCTCTCGATCCCCATGTTGACGTGCAGAAGCCCGGAGCGCTTGGCCAAGTCGATGAACTCGTCGTCGAGGCCGAAGCGCGGCGAGAAGAGCGCCGACCAGCGCACCTTCAGCGGGATCAGCGCTTCCAGCAGCGCCATCGTGCGCGCCTTGTTGCCCACGAACTGGCTGGCAGCGAAGAAAATGTGCCGCTTCCCGCTGCGCTTGATCTCCTCGACCACGTCCTCCACGGGGCGGTCGCGGTAACCGAAGTCGCCGTTGAGCCGGCGCTCGGCACAGAAGTCGCAGGTGTACGGGCAGCCGCGCGACTGCTGGATGACGACCGGCGCGTAGAACACGTGGCGCTTGCGGTCGAGCAGCTCCCAGCGTGGCGTCGGCAGGCCTCTGAGGTCGGCGACGGTATCGCGCCGGTAGAGCTTCTGCAGCCGGCCGGCCGCGGCATCCTCCAGCATCCGCGGGAAGATCTCCTCGGCCTCGCCGATGCAGACGGCATCCGCGTGCTCCGCCATCTCCTCGTGCCAGAACGTCGCGTGCGGTCCACCCATGATGACCTGCACGTTGCGTTGCCGAAACGTCGCGGCGATCTCGTAGGCGCGCAGCGAGGTCACGGTGCGGGCCGAGATCGCGACGACGTCGTACCCCCCATCGTAGTTCGGATCTTCGAGCGCGTCGTCGGTTAGTGTCACGTCCCAGTCCGGCGGAGCGAGCGCTGCGAGGTAGGGTAGCACCGCGCCGATCAGCTTGCGTTTGCGGATACGGTACGGGCGCCGATCCGCAAACGAGCGGTATGCCGATGCCTGGACGATCAGAAGCTTGGGCATCAGCGGTCTACTCTGTGCGCCGGCACCGGCGCTTGGACACGCGATCGGCGACGAGCGGCAGGAGCTGCGACATACGAGCGAATGGGACGGATCGTGGCATTCGGTAGAGATCTCCCGAGCAGCGGCGACGTAATCGCCTCGTTCGAGTTTTTGGCGTAGGGAGAACGAGACCCTTGGCGCACGTCGCCGCGCGCCACATCGCTTAAGCGCAGATGCGTCCTATTGTTTCGTGCAGCGCACATCCCGGCGGCAGTCGTCCGGAGGCGCTGCTCGTGTCGGTTCTCGCAGCGCGCCGGCGGCGAGAAGGTCGGAACTCCGGCATACGCCACGATTTTTGTCGCAGCGTCGATTTTTTTGCCGGGCGACCTTCCGTACGACACTTTTGCGGTTCGGACGCCGCGAGGGTCTACGCGATCGCGGCCTCAAGGACGTTGCCGCCCTGGTCGCCGACGGCGCCGCCAACATCTACCCTGACCCAGGAAAGCGGCCAAATCCGGGACAGTAGCCGGCGTTAGCCGGCCACGGGTACGTCGATTGTCACACGTGACGTCTCTGCACGAGCGGCCCCGGCTTATGCCGATCGACCCGCGCTGTGTCACCGCCGAACGCCTTACGGCGAAAGGTCATTGCCGTGGACGCTGCACAAGTCACATTTAGGCTCCGTGCGCTAACTTATCAGTGGGTCGCATGGGGGACGCATCGTTGGGTGGATGAAAATGGAACGCTCACTCGTTGCGGTGGCTCCCGGCGATGGTCGAGCGCGGCAACCCGCCTTGTTCTCGCGCGGTGCCGGCCTCCAATAGACGCGGCCCCGAGCGAGCATGGCTCTCGTAATAGGCGCCTTCAAAGGACGCGAGAGAGAGCTAACCTACAGCTTGGTGCACAGCAGCGATAGGGTCACCGTCGTGCCGGCCGGAGCCCCATTCTTGAAGTAAAAGGCCCAGCCCCATTCCTTCAGGTCGTTGGCGATATCGACACGCGGGCCGAGATAGCTAACCGACACTCCTGAGATCTGGCCGACGCCGTCGAATGCGTAGCCTCCGTTCACGGGAACGGGGAAGGCCGGAGGGCAGTCCGCATGAATGAACTGGCCCGTGCGACCCTGCGGAATCGCGAACGGCGCGAAGACGACCCAGCCCGGTGAGGTCAGCGCGTTGCTTCGGAGGAGTGCCGTACCGTAGTCGGCTTGTGCCGGTAGCGCCAGACCGACGCTCGAGCAGAGGGCGAGCGCCCCGGCCATGGCGCGCACGAGAGGGAGAGGCGATGTAAACATGGGTATCACATCCTTTGCTTACGAGTCTTACGTGGTCTCGAAGGACCCGAGCAGATGATGCCTGAGCGGGAGGATTGCGGCCACCAACGGCCACACACTTCATTCACACAGTTGGGGAGAGGGCGGCAGACGACGGGGGGCGCGTCCGTGGAGAAGGAGCGGGTGGCGGGGTCGGCTTTTGGGGCGCTCTTGCGGCGGCATCGGCTGGCAGCGGGGCTCTCGCAGGAAGTTTTGGCCGAGCGGGCCCGGATGAGCGTCAACGGGGTCAGCGCACTGGAACGCGGCGACCGCCGATACCCCTACCGCGCGACCGTGACGCTCTTAACGACGGCGCTCGGCTTATCGCCGGCCGCTGCGGCAGCGTTCGAGGCTGCCGCAGCACGTCCGCGACAACCGCACGACCGCACCGGTGCCGAAGCGGCAATACGCCAAGGGCGCGGCGACGCAACAAACCTTCCGCTTCAACGCACCAGCCTGATCGGCCGCGAGACGGAGATTGCGGACATCGTCGGCATCCTGCAAGAGCGCCGGCTCGTCACCGTAACAGGGGCCGGCGGGGTCGGCAAGACGCGGACTGCGCTCGCGGTCGGCGATGCTCTGCTCGAGACGACAACAGCCGGAGTATGGCTCGTCGAGCTGGCGCCGGTGCAGCGATCGTTCGTGGAGTCCGCCGTGGCGCAGCTGCTAAACGTCCGAGAGTCAGCGAATCGTCCTCTGCTGGAGACCCTGCTCGCACACCTAGGGCAAAAGTCGCTCTTGCTCATCCTCGACAATTGCGAGCACGTCATTGCCGAGGCCGCCGCGGTGGCGGGGGCGCTGTTAAACGGCTGTCCGCATCTGCAGATTCTCGCGACGAGCCGCGAGCCGCTGCGGATCGCCGGCGAGCACTTGTATCGGCTGCCGTCGCTCAGTCTGCCGACACCGCTAGAAGCGGCTCGGCTTACGGCTTCGCAAGCCACCGATCATGCCGCGATATTGCTCTTCGTCGAACGCGCCCGGGCGATCGATCATGGGTTTGCGCTGAGCGACGACAATGCGCCGATCGTTGCCGATATCTGCCGGCGGCTGGACGGACTTCCGCTGGCAATCGAACTGGCGGCGGCGCGTGTCAAGGTTCTCAGCCCACGGCAACTGCGCGAACGCCTCGACAGGCGCTTCCGCCTGCTCGCCGGCGGGGGCCGCGACGCACTGCCGAGACAGCAAACGATCCGGGCGTTGATCGATTGGAGTCACAACCTGCTCGACGCGCGCGAACGCACGCTATTTCGACGCTTGGGAATTTTCGCGAACGGCTTCACGCTCGAAGGTGCGGCCGCCGTCGCCGGCGGAGAAGATCCGGACGAGCTCGACGTTTTCGACGTGCTCTCGTCACTGGCCGACAAATCGCTGTTGGTGGCCGAGCCGCATGGCGACACCTTACGTTATCGATTTCTCGAATCGACCCGAGCCTATGCGGCCGAGAAACTCGACGCAGCGGGCGAACGCGAACTCGTCGCGAGCCGTCACTTGCGATATTTCTCCGAGCGCTTTGCGGAACTCTACGCCGAGTTTGAGCGATCGCGCCGTACCGCGCCGCGACGAGACGCTTTCACGCTCGATCTCGAAGACCTCCGCGTCGCGCTCGACGGCGCCCTCGAGCGATCGGAGATCGCAGCAGGCGCAGAACTGCTCGCAGCGCTCGAACGTATCTGGTCGGCGTTCGGCCTGACTCATGAAGGGATCGCCCGGCACGAGTCGCTCATAGCCGTTTTGCCCGAAACCGAACCGCGGCTCTTGGCACGGCTCTGGGCGACGCTCGCAATGCTCTACCGGGTGGTGAGCGAATTCCGTCCTAGTCGCGAGGCCGCCCGCAAAGGAGTAGCGTATGCGCGATCGTGCGGCGAAGGTCAAGTTCTCTCCCAAGCACTACTCTTCGCCGCGAGGTTAGCTACTCTCGATAACGATCACGACGCTGCTGAAGTGGCTATCGTCGAAGCCGATGCGATTCCGAGCGTTTCGCCGCGCGTGCGGTTCTTACTTCGTGAAGAGTGGGCGACGCTCAAAGGCGCTCGCGGCGACCTCAAAGGAGCCCTGGAGCTGGTCGAAAGCCTCCGCCGTGAAGAGCGCGCGCTGGGCAACAACGATCACGTGTTAGCGTTGCAGATTGCCGAGCTGACCTACGAGTCCGGTGACCCCGCAAAGGCAGTCGATGTCGTTCGGGAAGTACTCCCGGCCTTACGCGATCGGCCGGACACCGGGCGCCTGGCGAACATTCTCGCGAATCTTGCGGGTTATCTTGCGGCGATGGGTGAGGTTGCCGAAGCGCTGCAAGTCGCGCACGAAGCCCTTCTGCTAATCGCGCCGCAGCGTCCGTCGGATATACAGGTGATTGCGTCGATCGACCACATCGCTCTCGCGTGCGCGTTGCAAGGGGACCTGTCGTGCGCGGCGATCTTAGCGGGTTACGCCGAGGCAGCCTTCGCGCGGGAAGCGATCGTCCGTCAGTACACGGAACGGGCGACGTTCGATCGTCTCACCCGGATCCTGCGCGACGGTGTCGCGCAGGACGAACTCGCGCGACTCACCGCGGAGGGCGTCGCTCTGTCGGCCGAAACGGCCATCGCGCTCGCGCTGGAAGCATCGGCCGGACCGAACGCCGCCTGAGCCGTGTAAATGGGTCCGCACCGCATCACGCTTGACGCGAGCGGCCACCGAGATGCTCGGGTACGCAAGCGATGGGCCGAGCGCCGCGCTGGTTTTCGATGCGGCGCGGGCTATCTGCGAAATGCAGCTCAACGGTCGAACCGATTGGCAGGCCTCGGGCGGCCTCGACGCCTTCGGGCGTCGCGTACGGCGTTCGAATGCGGCATTGAGAAGGACGCGAAAGCGTGTCCTCCCGCCGCTCGAGTCGAAGATCCGCGACGGCGATACGGGCGAGCGCAAGAAAATAACCAGCGCTCGGGTATTGATCCGACCGGGCAAGCTCGTTCGGTCCGTTCCGGCGTCGCGCCTTACGGGTTACTGGACCTTTACGCAGTGCGCATGGAAGGTGTGCTTCACGACGCCTTGATCCGGCTGGTACATGTCGTAATCGTACGCGTCGGTGCCGTTCTTCGTGGTTACGGAATGGCCGGGGCCGTTTCCGGAGCCGGAGATCTCCGTCCAGGTTATCGCATTGCCGCTCCAGCCCGGCGACGTCGCGACGTCCCAGCCGCCGAAAACATCGAGCGCGGATCGCATGAACGTCTTCTTCGCGGTATTGTAGATGACGATAGAGCTCGCGTGATACGCGGGCACCTTGCCGGATGCAGGCGCTTCGACGGTCGAACGAAGAGCCAGGTTAGCGAGATCCCACACGTAAGCGACCTCCGCCGTACTCGTTTTCTGCCCGGGCGGCCCACCGGGGCAGGTCCATCGCCCGATGAAGGAGCTCATCGCAGCGCTCAAGGGGCTGTCGGAAGGCTTGCCAGCCATTCCCGCGGAGTCGGCCGCTGCGACCGCGGCGGTGCCAAGCGCGAACGCGACGGTCGCCGAGAAAACCACATGCTTCATGCGTTCCCCCTCTTCCCAAAGAGCCACTTCCGGTTCCAAAGTAACCGGTCGGTAGCAGAGCAGTTATACCACGAACGCACAAAGGCTTGGAACCCCGTCGGAACGGTCGGACGCGGCCGTCGACACCGGCGAGGCGCCGGGTCACGGGAGCCCGCAGCGGTGGACGGCGGGAACCCAGGGCGCCGGCGCAGCGGCTTTCCCCACGAACGTCGCCGGCTCCGAAATCGGTGGTCGGTGGCGAAACCGCTCGCTTGAGCCAGCCGGCGGTTTTCTCTACCGATCCCCTGACAGGCACGCGATTGAAGATCTGCACGCGCCGCCCAGGCTAGCCGGAGCCTCCTTCGCCCTCGCGTCAGCCGGCAACGTCGACGACGTTTCCCGGCTGCGCGAGGACATCACTTTCCCTTGCCGGCAGTACGAAGCGGGCCGCGTTTGGCGCTAATGGAGGAAGTTCGTCGATTCCGGTCCGAGGCCGCTCACATCGACGATCGTCAGCCCCTTCGCCATCGCATAATGCGCGAGGTTGGGCGGGATCGACACGTAGGCGCCGACGGGAAGCGCCTTCAACCTGGAAGTGTCGAACGTATTGCCGATGGCAACCAAGAACGTGCCCTGGACGACGGTAACGTTTTCGGTGTCGCCGTGAGTATGGACCGGAACGCGCGCCCCGTCCGGCAGCTTGATCCGTATCGTATATGGCCGGCCCGCTGCGCTCGGGTCGCCCGATAGAACGGCAATCATTACGCCCGTAGGAAACGGGCTTGGAGCGGCAGCGTAGTTTTCAGCGCCGGGAACGACGACGACCGGCGCCGGAGGGGTCGGCTCCGCGTTCGTGGCGGTCGATAACGCGCCCGCCAAAACGAGGCCGAGACCGACACGGGTTAATGAAAGACTTCGCATGAACAAGACCTTTCGCAAGAACCGGCATCAGTGCCGGATGATGATGACCTCGAGGTACTCGCTGGGCGCCGAGTCGGCCTGGGGAGTTTCACCCCAAGCCGCTCACAGAACCGTACGTGAATCTCTCGATTCATACGGCTCGTGTCACCCTTGAAGGCTGCCGCCTTCCATCACATTGTTCAGTTCCTCCAGGCAAGCCTGTTGACCGAACGTGATGCAGATGACCCGCGTCCTTCGCTCCACGGAAATTACTCCGCTTCATAACTACTACGACGCGGTCCGCCGCTGCAAAGCGCATCGATATTTCCGCCTGACGAGTCGTCCTCGCTTTGTGCGTTTTCTCTTAGCATCGCTTTGCAACTTCCCAAGTTTCGTAATGAGAGCCCGGGTTGAGTTGATGCCTTCTGTACACCGGACACCGTGCGAACAGTAAATTGGTTCCCTTCGCACTTTTCCCAAGAGAGATTGTAGCCCTTGGTTTTGATGTCATCTTAGCTTCTTTCGATGCTTCGTCGAAGGTTCAATTGCGTTCATCTCCTCAATCCATACCTGACGAGTTTATCTCGCCTTTTAACCGAATCGTTCACGACCACCCTCTTTCGAAGAAAGCCGCATTCGGCGGTTTGGAGCCTCCTCCAATAAAGCGGCTCCGATGGGTCTACCATCATCTCCTTTACGACATCACGATTCCTCGTGTTCTTGGCACAAACGATCATAGAAGCATCGCCCGAGCGATTGAATTGTGCGATCAGCTCGAGAATGTCGTCCTCGAGAGCCGCTCGTGCCCCAGGCGCGAGTGCGGCGAACGCTTTGACCATCGGCCCATAGTACGTCCTAAAGGCATCTAACCAATGCGCCGCCGAGCGGTATCGAAATACGAAGTGCCGCTGCGCAGAGGCGACTGCCGAAGCGCGCGGCTCGAACAGCTCCGCCAGTCTGGGGCGCGTTCCCCACAACGTCGGCGACTTCGCTCCGGCAGGAGGCGGCACGTACTTTCCGACGGTCTTGAACAGCTGGCCGATGAAACTTTCAGGCGTCCAATTTGCGAGACCGATCTTGCCACCGCGTTTGCAGACGCGAATCAGCTCTGCGGCCGCGCGGTCCTGATCCGGAGTAAACATTACGCCGAAGGTCGAGGTGACGACGTCGAAGCTTTCGTCCGCAAACGGAAGAGCTTCGGCATCAGCTTCACGCAGCTCGATGTGCAACCGTTCGGCATCGGCACGTGCGCGGGCACGCTCGAGCAGTGCCGGCACGTAGTCGCTGGCGACGACGTTGCACCAGCGTCGCGCGGCGGCAATCGAAGCGTTCCCATTTCCGGCCGCGACATCGAGCACCGTCGAACCCGCGCGGAGGTCAAGGGCTTCACAAAGCTCCTCTCCGACGATTTGTAACGTCACGCCGACGATGGCGTAATCCCCGGACGACCACGCGGCGTGCTGACGGGTCTTTAGCGCAACGAGGTTGGCTTGGACCGACGGGAGATTTTGTGTGACTGTGGAACCGACACCCATGTCTATTCTCCGTTCGGGGTTTAGTGATTGCAACGGCCGCACCGGCGTCGCACGCTTACGGACCGTCGAATGCGAGCGTAGCGGGCAGACGTGAGACGGTCGTGGTAACCGGCGTGGGAATCGCGTGGAATCGGTCACACTAGGCCCGGGTCGCGACGCTCCCGCGCTGGACGTCCGAATGCTCGGGCCGTTGTCGATCCACCGGCACGACGTCGCGCTCGTGCTGCCGGCATCGCGCAAGGTGCGCGCACTCCTGGCGTATTTGGCGCTCGCACGGCACGCCGTTACGCGAAGCCACCTCTGCGAACTGCTTTGGGAAGTCCCGAACGATCCTCGCGGAGAACTCCGTTGGTGCCTCAGCAAGGTTAGGGGCCTGATCGACAAGCCTGACCGGCCCCGAATCTCTGCTCAGGGCGATACGATCAAGCTAGATCTCTCGGATTGCTTCGTCGATGCGATTGAGGTCGCCAGGGCGACACAGACAATCGAAACACTTGCTTACGGACAGTCACAAGCAGTCGCCCGATTGTTCGCCGGAGACTTTCTCGACGGCCTGGAGCTCGACGGCTGCCCGGCTTTCACGGCGTGGCTGGGCGCGCAGCGGCGCCGATTCCGTACCCGCCACGCGGCCTTGCTCGAACACCTCGTTAAGACGGCGCCCGACGGCGAGGGCTTCGTCTATCTCGAGCAGTGGGTGCAGCTGGCTCCTTTCGACCCGCGCGCGCACGAGTTGCTTCTGAACGCGCTCGTGCGGCACGACCGGCTTCGCGAAGGCGACGAGCATGTGACGGCTACCGCCCGGCTTTTCGAAAACGAGGGGCTCGACTTTACCCCGATTCGCACGGCTTGGCAGAGCGCAAGAAACCAAGGCGATGCTCGCCCCACCGTTCGCGTCACACCTTCTACCCAACTAGCACCAGCGGCCGCAGAGGCCGATGACATCCTCACCGTTGCACGCCGCGCATCCCTGGCGGTGATGCCGTTCGTCGACTGCTCGACGATAATCTCGTGCCGCGGCGGAGCTGCCGACGCTCTCGCTCACGACGTGATCACGAGGCTCGCCAAACTGCGAATCCTCTTCGTCATCGCGCAGGGGACCGTGTTTGCACTGCACGAGCGCGGGGTCGGCCCCGAAGCGGCGGGCCGGATGCTCAACGTCGATTACATCGCGAGCGGAACCGTGCAGCGCGGCGACAATCGCCTGACGGTGATGATCGAACTGGTTGAGACGCGCACCGCCCGCATCGTTTGGGCAGAAGTCTTCAGCCGCAAACTCGACGACGCGTTCCACGTCTTGGAAGAGATCGGCGACAGCATCGTCGCCTCCATCGCGAGCGAAATCGAGGCAAACGAGCGCAATCGCGCCATCTTGCGTCCGCCGAATTCGCTGGACGCTTGGGAAGCGCATCACCGCGGCCTGTGGCACATGTACCGGTTCAACAAGCCCGACAACGACCGTGCCCAGCTCTTCTTCGAGACGGCGGTGCGCCTCGATCCGACCTTCGCGCGCGCCTACGCGGGACTCTCGTTCACCCATTTCCAAAACGCCTTCCAGGGCTGGGCGCCGCGCAAAGCCGAAACCGACCGCGCTTTTGAAGCGGCCGGCCAAAGCATCATGATAGACGATCGCGACCCGGGCGCCCACTGGTCCCTGGGCCGAGCGCTGTGGCTGCGCGGCCAAATCGAAAATGCCGTCGTCGAACTCCAGCAGGCGATCGACCTCAGCCCAAACTTCGCTCTCGGGCACTACACCCTCGCGTTTGTCCACTGCCAAACGGGCGACCCGAATGCCGCGATCGCGTTTTCCGACCACTCGCGTCATCTCAGCCCCTGCGATCCGCTGCTTTTCGCCATGCTTGCATCGCGTGCGATGTCGCTCGTTCGTCTGGGCCGCTTTGAAGAAGCGGCCGAATGGGGTGTCAAGGCCGCCTCCCGCCCGAACGCTCACGAGCACATCCTCGCAGTAGCTGCACTTTCTCTTGCACTGAACGGTCGCCTCGATGAAGGGCGCGCCTACGTCGCAACCATTCATAAGTCGCGCCCGCACTATCGTCTGCACGATTTTCTCGCGGCGTTCCATTTTGAATCGCACGATGAGAAAGTGTTCCGCGACGCTGCCAAGCATCTCGCGATACTTTGAGCGGTGGCCGCTTCAGCCTGCGTCCCCTATATTTGCCTCCCGTTCCGATCCCCCGTTCGGGTATCAAGTGAAGCCCGAAACGCACGCCCGAGGCCAAATGCGCGCGAATGGCGGGGCGTTTCGCTACACATCTCAGGGTGTTAGTTCGTAGACCGTCCCCTGCGAAGTGTATCCGGTCGTCGTGCCAAGCAGGCCTCCTTTGTACAACGTTAGCTGCGGTACGGGGAAAACGTCGGTCGTAAACCGGTAGACGACGGCAAAGTACCAACTCCCCGTCTTGGACTCGGCCACCATGAATACTTCGCCGCAGCCGGAATCCGGGCAATTGCCGATCTCGCTGCCCGCGACGCCGAACGCGCGGCCGGCGCCGTCCGGGGTGAGAGACCCGTAGGGATTGAACCCGTCCGGCCCGGCGAAATCGTGCACGATTTGGAGGTTCCATGGCACGCCGCCGTTCGCCGGCCGCACGAGCAACGCGACGCTGCCGCACCCTCCGAAGGACGTGTTGAGACAGAACTTGCTCTGGTTACCGCCGCCGGTGGCCGTGAACAGCAATTCCGTTGCAGTCGCCGCAAATGGAAATGAGCGGGGCGGCGGCCCATTTCCCTTGGAAAATTCCCAGAGGTCGGCTCCGTTCGGATCGAAGAGGCGACGCGCGGTATAGGAACAAGACGCCATGTAATCTTTCACGTCCGCTTGGAATTTTTCCCATTTGTTGATCACGATCACGGTCCCGCAACCGTTAGCGGCATCGTGCGGCGACCGGCGATCCAAGCTCGGCGCAGCCGCGCTCGATCCACCCTCGGTAGTCGAAACATACAGGTTTCCCGCAGGGTCGAACGATGGCGAGTCAGTGGGAATGGCGCCGTCTGCGCCCGCCTGGAAGGCATGGACGATCGTCTCGACCCACTTGCCGTCCGTTTTCGCTATTCTGAATAGCGTACCGCAACCGGTGGGCACGCCGTTCATCGACCCGCAGGCGGCTGCGCCGCCGCCGAGTTGCGTCGTTCCTACGATGCTGCCGTCAGGTGCGAGTGCGATCCCGAGCGGCTGATCTCCGTCTTTGCCGCCGGCGAAACGGTGGATAATCGTGCCGCCCCAGCGCGTCGTTCCCTTGGCCGGCGGCGTCAATTCGAATACCGTGTTGCCCGTATTGGTCGCCGCGTAGAGCGCGTTGGAGGAGCCGACGATCGCGGCCGCGCCTGCCTTGAAAACGGTGCTGAAGTGCCACGCACCCCGTGCGTCCTGCGTTAACTCGTAGACCGTGGAGTTCGTCGCGCCGTAGAGCCCCCCGCCCGGCCCCGGTACGACGCCGGTCATCGGTAGGACGCCGTGGGGAAACGTGTAGAGCGTCGTCAGCGTGGCCGCTAGCGCGAGGTGCGCCGTTGTTACGCTGTAGGCCAAAGCCGCGAATAATGCTGCGGCGAGTCCGCGCGAGTTCATCAAACGACGCTCCTTCCTCCAACGAGGCGGTAAGACCAACATAGCGCACTTGGCGTCTCAAGAGCGTCGAAAAATGCTTCTAGCGGGGACTCCCGATGCGGCGGCTCTGCTTTTTCGAGCAAGCCTCGCGTGATTCCGGTCGGACTTCCGCCCGGCGGTCGAGCGACGGTCGATTCCGCGCGGATATGGCTGCTGCAGGCCGGGACGTTCGTGGCGATCGTTCCGCGCGGTCGCGCACCGATCTTCCATCGTCGCCCTTGAGCCAGCCGATCGCGTCAAGCATGCCCGCTGGTATGAACCCGGGGGAGAACGAGCGGGTTCGACCACCGCGCGCCAATCGCGAAGGCCCGAAGGCCAGATGAACGGGTGCTCCCTTGGGCGCTTCTGCTGACCGGTGCGTGGGCCGGATGCAGCACCGCCGGCGGCGGCCGCGAAGCCGTCCGTGCCCACCACTCCGACAACGCCGCCGCACGCGAGCGACGCCGGGCGTACTGATGCGCTTTTTTCGCTCGGAGCCTTCCCGAAACGAAAGGATCGAGATAGGGGATCGCATTCCAGAACGACTATCCACCATACACAAAGCCGGCAATCGACGGTGGGCGGCGGGGAGCCGCTCCGGTTAGCAGACTCGGAAACGAACTACGGTGGCGCTTCAATGGAACACGCGAGCAAATCTCGTGGAACTATGACCAGGTCATCGCCCTCTACCGCTGCGGTTGAGGGACAGCCGCCGTGCGATGATCGTCGAAACTCCGGCTCGATTATGCCGACCGTTCCTTCCCGGGACGTCCTGACCGGTTAGCCACGCCTTGGGGGCGATCGATATGACTAAGCAACCGCGAGAGAAGTGCATGATCTTGAAACCGTTCGCGGTTCCTTCTTGGAAGGAGATCTGCGCGGTTACGGTCATCGGCTTTTACGCGATGCCAGGCTTGGACCAGGCGTACCTTTCCGAGTACCTCAGGCTCGTCGGTAATTCAGCACGTTCGCTGCTGGAGTTCGCCGGGAAGGACGTCGCCGGCGATGCGAAGCTCGAATGGGAAACCAGCGAACGCACGATGGAGCAGATGATCGAAATCGGCGCTACGGACGACGTAGAAAGCACTTGGGCTGTCATGGTCGGCATCAACGTTGAGTTTCCGGCGGGCAGCGCCGACGTGGTTCATTCATTCGGAGGTGCATGGATACCGCGATTTAGCTCGGTAATGCAGTTCTACGTCCCGTTCGACGGCGCGCCTAACTTGCCGATTCGCGACGGCGACCCGAACTTCGCTCTCGTCCTTCAGCGCTAGGGTTGTCGCTGGCCGAGCATCCCGCCGCCCTCACGCCGCAAACCTGAATGCTGCGCCGTCGCGGACGACGTGGCCGGCGGTGGGGGCGACGAAGTGGGTGCCGATGACGAGGATCGCCTGGTCGGCCCATTCGGCGAAGAGGCGCGAGCGGGTGAGCGCGGCGGCCTTCGGGTCGTTGTCGCCGAGCGACCAATCGGGGTGCGCCAGCTGGCAAGGGTGGTGGGTCATGTCGCCGGTGATCACCGCCCGTTCGCCCTCGGACTCGATCAGCACGCTGACGTGGCCCGGCGTGTGGCCGGTGGAAGGCGTGAGCCGGATCTCCGGCGAGATCACGTGTTCCAGATCCACCAGGTGGGCGAGGCCGGCGTCGAAAATCGGCTTGACGCTATCGCCGAGCATCGCCTGCTGCTCCTCGTCATCCGCGGCACTCCAGAAGTCATACTCGCGCCGACCGATGAGGTAGCGCGCCTTCGGGAAGGTCGGCACCCACGTGCCGTTCTCGAGCATCGTGTTCCAGCCGACGTGATCGACGTGCAGGTGCGTGCACACCACGGCGTCGACTGCGTCGCGCGACCAGCCCGCCTCGCCAAGATGCTGCAGGAACGGCGTCGCCAACGGCAGGCCGCCGGTGATCTCGCGCGGCCGGTCGTTGCCGATGCAGGTGTCGACGACCAGCCTCAGCCCCGGAGCCTCGACCAGCAGCGCGTGGATGCTGAGCTTCAGGGTATCGTCCTCGCCGACGAAGTGCGGATAGAGCCACGCCGACGTGCGCAGCTCCGCGGACGTGGCCTGCGGCATGAACACAACCGGCACCGGCAAATCCATCTCGACGATGCGGGTGATCTTCACCCGGCCCACTTGCCAGCTCAGCATCGCGCTCAGCCTCCTCGCTCGAGATTCGACCCGACGGACGCTTAGGGAGCCGTACCTCATGGCCACGCTCGCGCCCTTACCCGTCGTCGGCCGCGAGAGCACTTCGTCGCCCGCGCTGCCGTTCATCGCAGATCGAACGCGCAACGGCGTGGGGTCCGCTTTCCATGGGAAACGGCGTCTGGTAGATGCCCGCGCAGCGGCCCGTGCAAAATAACCGAGGGTCCAGCGACTTCATAGCGTCGGTAGCCGGTCGAGCGTTGCTCGCGCGTCCCTGGCAAGTTTGGGTAAATCACGCTGGACGACGTCCCACACGATCTCGAGGCTGAGCCGGTCGTACGCTGACGCAAACGGTTGCCCATGTCCTTGATTCGCTCCACGGTTGTTCGGGCATCAGCATCGTGGCCTGATCGCCGAGACGGACCGCCGCCTCGCAAATCCGTTGCAAACACCGCTCTACCGCATCACGCTTGAGGCCATCGCGCTCGAAGGCGACCGATCGAGACCTTCGACGTAAGCTGCGATACGGTCGCAGTTCTCAACGATGTCGACGAGCGAGAGGGCGGGGGCAAAAGACACGGCGACGGTCCCGCTCCAGGTTGGCCCGCAGGCGAAGATTTTCGACCGGCTCGTTCGATCGCGAAGAACCGCAGGCTGAGATGCGCCTCGGGGTCCAGCTCGGCGGCCAGGTCGAGTCGATATCGCTCCCAGCGCGGCTCTCTCCACGCGCAGCGGAGCCAAGGAGGGAAAGGGCGCGAATTCCCGCGGCTCGCAGCTCGGGCTCGTGGGCTTGAAGCGTCGCGACGACCCTGCCCATCGTGTCCATATGACCTTTCTTCTGCGATGAACGAGACAAATCGTCCACTCCTGGGGCAAGGGCAAACGCAGGGACGCGCGTTACCGCGCACCGATGTTGCCGGCATCTTCCCCAACGATGCGTGGCGTCGTAGTGAGATCTGAGGCGCCAATCGCCATCGCGATCAGCCAATACAAGCATCGGCCGACCTTGTAGGTTGCGCACTGCGATTGGGCCAGGCTCTCACCTGCCGCCCCGCTGCGGCGGACGCCCGCGACTGCAGCGCCGCTCCTGCCTGATCGCCGTTTCGATCTCGGTGTTCCGTTCCTGCGGAACCAGTTGACGTGCGAGTTCGACTGCGCGCGCGTTGCCGGCGAGATCGTTCGATCCAAGGACCGATTCGATCGTCGTAACGCCCGCGCGCGCGAGAACCTCCACGCGCTACGCGATCGTCGGCACAGAGTTGCCGGTTGCTCGTGCGCGGCGCATCTGCTCTTCGTCGTCGCCCGATGCTCGCACGTACGCCTCGAAGCGCCGCTCGAGCTCGCCGAGGCCCGCTGTCGCAGGGATGTCGCTGCTCTTGAAACGCTCTTGAGCTCTCTTAACTTGCGACCAGCACGTCCTTAGCTGCTGTTTCGATAAGCGTCGCGACCGCACGCGGGTTTGACACGTAAATTGCGTGACTCCCGGGAACCTGCGTCGTGGTGGAGCCGGCGCGTTTGGACATGAAATCCTGCGCAGGTAGCGGGATCATTTGGTCGTCTGTCACGAGCAGGTACCAACTCGGCTTCGACTTCCATGCCGGATTCGTGACCTGCCCGGCAAGCGCGCCCACGCCCCACGGAACTTGTGAATTGGCCATGAAGTCGGCAGTTTCCTCATCGACATCGCCTGCGAACGAGGCTGCAAACTTGGCCTTGTCCAGGAATAGGTACCCATCTTTCGGCGGCAAGATCGGCGGCACGGGCGCGCCCGGCTGCGGATTCGCGATCAGGGAATTCACTGATTCGCCCTCGTCCGGCGCAAACGCGGTAATATAGACGAGTCCTGCGACCTTTGCGTCGTTGCCGGCTTCCGTGATCACCACGCCTCCGTACGAATGGCCGACCAGGATGACGGCACCGGGTTGCTCGTCGATCACTTGCTTCGCTGCATCGACATCGCCCTGAAGCGATATCGTAGGATTCTGCACGACGCTCACATTGAACCCGTCTTGTTTGAGTATCTTGTAAACGCCCGCCCAACCGGAGCCGTCTACGAAACCGCCGTGCACCAGCACAACATTGAGGCTGTTGGGCATTCCCCTCTCCTTCCGGAAGATCGTAAGGGTCCGTTCGGCACCGTCTTGACGGCGAACAGCCTGTCGTGCTAAGCGCCGATTAGGCGCTGGCCGAGAGTTCGGGCATCGCGTCGCTGCCGGCGAGTTGCTCGACGGGGATCGCAGCCAGATTCCAGGGCAGTAGCTCGGCAATGCGGTTGACCGGATGGTCGGCGATGCGCGTGAGCACCTCGCGGAGAAACGCTTCGGGATTGTGCCCGTTGAGTTTGGCGGTGCCGATCAAGCTGTAGAGTGCCGCGGCTCGCTCTCCGCCGGCATCGCTGCCCAAGAAGAGGAAGTTCTTGCGTCCGACTGCGACGCACCGCAGTGCTCGTTCCGCCGCGTTATTGTCGATCGCGATACGCCCGTCCTCACAATAGCGCCCCAGAGCCTGCCAGCGACTCAGCGCATAGCGGATCGCTTTCGCCATCGCGGATTTCTGCGAGAGCGTTTGAAGCGTCTCCTCCAGCCACACTTTCATGGCATCGAGCAGTGGCCGGCTGCGTTCCTGCCGCACGGCGCGGCGCTCGTCGGGAAGTCGGCCCCAAATCTCTTTCTCGATGACATAGAGTTCGCCGATCCGGTCCAGCATCTCTGCTGCCACCGAGGACTGGTGCAGCTTGTGCAGGTCGAAGGCCTTCCGTCTTACGTGCGCCCAGCAAGCCGCTTCGACGACGTGGCCGCCGTCGTAGATCTTGGAATAACCCGCGTACCCGTCGGCTTGGAGAATGCCGGTGAAGCCTTGGAGATCTCGCTGCGGATGTGCGCCCTTGCGATCGGGGCTATAGGTGAACCAAACCGCCGGTGCGACAACGCCTCCGGCAGGCCGCTCGTCGCGCACATGCGTCCACAGCTGTCCGGTTTTCGTCTTACCAAAACCGGGCGCGAGCACCGAAATCGGCGTGTCGTCGACGTGCAGGACGTCCCCCGCAAGGACGTGATCGCGCAAGGAATCGGTGAGGGGAGTCAGCAGTGTAGTAACGTTTCCGACCCACTGCGCCAACAGCGAGCGGTCCAGCTCAACGCCCTCGCGCGCGTAGATCTCCGCCTGTCGATAAAGCGGCACGTGATCGGCATACTTGCCAACCATCACGTGCGCCAAGAGACCGGGGCCAGCCATGCCGCGTTCGATCGGGCGCGTCGGCGCCGGCGCCTGCACAATCGTATCGCAGCTCGCGCAGGCTAGCTTGGGGCGCACCTCGCAAATCACCTTGAAGCGCACGGGCTCGAGTTCAAGCATCTCGCAGATGTCCTCGCCGAGATGCTTGAGTTCGCCACCACAGTCCGGACAGCTCGATTCCTGCGGCGCGATCGTCAACGTTTCGCGCGGGAGATGCGCGGGAAACTCCCGCCGCGGCTTCGGGATGCTCGGAACTGCTGGCGAGCCGGTTTTTTGGGCCACCAGCGAAGAGCGCTGTTCAGCGGCTGCCTCGAGCTCTTCGACCCACAGCTCCAACTGCTCGATCTCTCTCGCGCGCTTTTCGCTGCGGTTCCCGAACTGCAAGCGGCGCAACTTGATGAGCTGCAACTTCAGAGCTTCGATTTCAAATGTATAAGTGCGAAGCAGCGCATCCTTGACGACGAGCTGTTCGTTCTGGGCGAGCAGTCGCGCGTGCTGGTCTTGCAACGTCGCATGCTGCGCGCGCAGGAGCGCCTTGAGGCTCTCTACGCTCAACCCATCGAGATCGGCAAGCTCATCGCCCGCTGAATCCATCCCACTAATGGTATCGATGGCGCGCAAATTGTCAAGGTTCTTCGATGAAGCGCACGCGCGTCAGCGTGCGTTGCGTCATCACATCTCCATCAGCGGATCAGCCGTGCGTACAGGATGCCGATCGCGGTAGGGACGTGCCTTTCGGCACGCCCCCCGCACAGATCCGGACGTGCCCAATTAAGGCATCCGGCTCCTACCGTGGGTGTTTGACGAGGAAACGTTGTTCTGGCCATGGGTGCAGGACGGTCGGTACGGGCAGATACTTCGCTGCCACAACGTTCATGCGCCGCCATGACAGTCGAGCGCGCTGGCTGCGCCGTGAGAGGCTCAGATACCAGCGTACCTTGACATGATGGCGCACGTTACGAACCGTAGCTATGTTCGTCGGCACCGCAAAATAGGCGTTGTAGCCCGCGAGTGCCGAACGTAGCCACAGTCCTTGAACGTTGATGGGTAAGTGTCGCCGTCGGTCGAGTTCCTCTCCGATCCGATGGATGAACTTGGAGCGCCGCTTGTGCTGGGTCTTGCGTATGAGCTGAAAGCCTTCACGCCCTTTCTCTTTGGTTCCACAAATATGTGTGAAGCCGAGGAAATCGAATGTTTCAGGCTTGCCTTCGCCACGGCGTGCGCGACGTTCGGCTGCAAAGCGACCGAACTCGACCAGCCGTGTCTTCTCAGGATGTAGACGCAGATCAAACTTCGCCAGTCGCTCCCTCAAAGCATCGAGGAACGTGTCCGCTTCTTGGCGATACTGGAATCCGACCACGCTGTCATCCGCATAGCGCACCACGATCATATGACCTTTTGCATGACGTTTACGCCACGCATTGACCCATAAATCGTAGACGTAGTGCAGATAAACGTTAGCCAGAATTGGCGAGATAACAGCGCCTTGCGGCGTGCCCTCGAGGGAGTCAAGTGTTATCCCGTCCTCCAGCACACCCGCCTTCAACCATTTCTGGATTAGACGGATGATTCTTCGATCGCCGATCCGATGTTCTAGGAACCGGATCAGCCATTCGTGGCTGATCGTGTCGAAGAACCGCTGGATATCAGCGTCGAGAATCCACCAGATGTATCGTCCCTTGATTCCGTACGCCAGAGCGTCCAGTGCATCGTGCTGGCTGCGCCCGGGCCGGAATCCATAGCTAAAACCCAGGAACTCCGCTTCATAAATGGGCGTCAGGAGCGTAACCACCGCTGCCTGGACGATCTTGTCCTCGATGGCAGCAATGCCGAGCGGCCGTTTCTTGCCGTCCGCCTTGGGGATGTAAACCCGTCGCGTCGGCAACGCTCGATACGCACCTGCATGGATGCGCCGATGGAGATCCTGGAGGCGATCCTCCAGCCTTTCCACGTACGCATCCCACGTGACGGAGTCGATGCCGGGAGCAGCGTGGCGCCGAAGCGCCAGAAACGCTGCTCGCAGCACATCGACCGTGATGTGGTGCAGAAGCGCTGTCAGTTTCTCCGTACCGTTCCTGTTGATCGCTTTTCGTAAACGGTTCTGCGCCTGGGACACGGCAGCCCGGCTCTGAGTCCGGACCGTGCTTTGCAGCACCGCTTTCCCCTTGGTCTCGCTCCTTCCCTCAACCGACTCCGCAGCAACTCGCGTTACTTTGTTCGCCGGCGTCGCAGGTACTACGAGCGAGTCTGACTTCTCCGTGCCGTTCATCGGGGTCTACAGCGCATCCGCTTCCACCCCGCGACCCCATGCCTGGCTGGCGTAGGGTAGCCCGGAGATCTCTCGGTTCCCGATCACGAGACGTACACGCATGCCAGGTTCTTCAGACGACGCGGAGCCGCAGGCCGCTTGCGATGACGCGCCCTGCGTGTTGCCTTCTGCCGACTGGATAGCATCGGCACTCCGGATACGAAGTCTTTCGCCGCTCAATGGCTGGCCTACGTGCGCCCCTGTCAACGCTTCACGTACGGCCTCGCGACCGTCCGCGCATGACTCGGGGTCAATGTGGTTCGCTACACCTTCATCGTACAGGACTTTCACCCGCTGTCTTGTGTCAGTTATCCGACGCACCCAATCAATTCCCTCGAGCAGCATCGAGAGTTGCGCTGCCGTTAGCGATACGCTTCCATTCTGCGCCTGAGGCCAGATGAAACGTCCGCGCTCCAGCCGCTTAGCCATCAAGCAAAGCCCAGTTCCATCCCACCACATCAGTTTGAGCAGATCGCCGCGCCGTCCGCGAAAGACGAAGACGTGACCGCAGAACGGATTGCTCGCCAACGCGTTTTGCACCAGAGCGCTCAGACCGGTGAATCCTTTGCGCATATCGGTCGTACCCGCAGCCAGCCAAACGCGCGTTCCGCTCGCCACGACGCTCATCGCCGCAACTCCGCAACGAGGGCGCAGACCAAGGCCGCATCAAGCGCATCGGTTTCAATGCGCAGCGAGGCGCCGGACGCGAGCACGAGCTGCACGACACCGTTGCCGCGTGCGCCCGCATCAGGACGTGCAGCCTGCTGCGGCCTGCGCACGGCGGGCGCGATCGTCACCGGCACAAACGTCGCGTTCGGCGCCGGGGCTGCCGGGGCCATTATCCGCGGAGCCGACGCCGCCTCGAGCTTTCCAGCAAGATAGAGGGCCTTCCACTGGCGCAAGCTGTTGGGATACACGCCATGTTCGCGCGCGATCGCAGTTACCGAGGCGCCTGGCCGCAGCGTCAGCTCTACGAAACGGCGCTTTTCAGCCGGCGGCCAGTGGCGACGCGGCGCGCTCTGCTTCGGTGCTCTTGCTGCCATAAAGACTCCACGATGGAAGGTACGTTCCAACCATCATCCCCAACGATAGCCCCCTCCGCAAGACGGCCCCGAGAATACGCTTACGGAAGATCAGAATGCCGCGAAGTTTACGTCGCACCGACGTCAACGTCAAGACTATTACGAGGTAGCAACGGATAGCTTGAGTTGCGTTGCCGCAGGCTGCCGCCGGTGGATCAGGCCGACAGGGCTCTCGCCGCCGGAAGGTTGGGTTCCAGTGGCCGCAATAGCATACCGCGCCGGCGCTCGAGCCCGCGCCCCTCGCCCTCCCCGCAGCGCTCCCGGCCGGGGCGCCCCCTGGCCGTCGCCGAGTTCGTCGAGCGCGCCCGCGACTACGCAACGCCCAGGCGCCGAACACTCGCCGGGCGTACGGCAGCGGCCTCCGTGACTTCCGGGCCTTCTGCGACGCTCGCGACCTCGTCGTCATCAGTTCATCGCCGACGAGCCGCCGGAGGACGCCCAGCCGCTGCTCGCCGGACTGCTCGCGCGGCTACAAGCTCAGCATCGGCTTGACGATCACCGATCGCCCCGTCCTGGACCGCGGCTACGCCGGCTATCAAGGCGGACTCCGCTTGAGAGCACATGTACGCCGCGGTCCTGGCCGGATCGCAGTGAGGCCCGCGCCCCCGACCCGCGGTGCGGAGGGAGGGCATCAGCTTGCCGGCGCGTCCACGTGGGCGCACCTTCCGTCCCGTTCACGTGCCGGGCCGCGCGCGTGAGAGATCGCGCGCGGCCCGGCTATCTTATTCTCCGGCTGCGTCGAACGCGCCGACCAGGCGCACGGCGTCGGTTCCGGCGACGGTCGGAACGCTGGCCGCGGCCGGACCGTCGATCGCGAACACGGAGAGGTTCGCGCCGGCCGTCGAGGGGAGTACGTTACGGAAGTCCGCGGGCGCGATCTGGTTGGGGATCAACGTCACCGCATCGACGCTGACCGCGTACACCTCGAGCGGCTGATTCAGCGCATAGCCGGGTAGCGAGACGGGGCCGGTCTCCGTGCCGAACGCTGCCGATCTCAGCAGGTTGTTCCTCGGATTCGCCAGTAGCCCGAAGCCGAACGGAACGTCGGCGGCGAGTTTGATCGCGGCCGGCGCGGCGTGATGGAAGTTCACGCCCGCGTGCCTCCCGAACGGCGCATCGACGTACGCGGTGAGCGCGATGTTTGGTTTCTTGGGCGACGCTTTTGGCGACAATTCGCCGGTGGCGACGACGGAGTAGTACGTGCCGGCTTTGATGGTGGCTTTGAGCGAAACCGTGGCTTTACCCGAAGTGGTCACGGACAGCGTGTACGTGCCGGCCTTGAGCGCAATGTACGGCGTTACCGTGCCGTAGAGGAAATTCGCGATCGCGGGCACGCCGTTGACGGCAACCGTCACCGGGCCCGCGTCGGGCGAACCGTGAACCACACGAACTTCGGCCGGAGCCGGACCGGCCGCAAACGGCAGCGCGGCGGCATTAGCGGCTGTTTGCGCGCGTGCGCCGGCGCCGCAGAGCGCCGTCAACGTTAGGACTGCAACGATGAGCTTGGGTGGAACGCGAAACATCAGCTGGCCTCCTGGGCGAGAGCGCAACGGAGCGTGCGCATCCCTTGTACGCGCCTCGCTGTGATTCGGACGCTACTCTTTGATGGTCAGCTCCATAAGGAACGGGTTGGTCGGCTGGCCCTGGGGGCCGACCGGTTCGCGCGAAAAGGCGACCACGTCACCGTTCTCGAGGGGCATCGGCATCTCGAGCCTGGTCTGAGTCCCTGCCGGTAGCTCGCCGGCGTCGAACGTTTTCCCGCCGCGCAGCACCCAGGTCCGGTACGTATCGCCCGCCGGGGCGTGCGGGACTTGCGAGAAGATCAGCGCGTTCGCGCCCGCGGGCGGCTGCACGATCGTGAGATGCCAAGGCTCGCTGCCGACGGTTCCGTCGACGCCGAACACGCGGCCGGTACTCAGCGCGGCGACGAGCTCGGGCGACGCCGTCCGCGCCACCGACGGTTGAGCGACCGGCCGAGGCGTCGCTCGCCGTGCCACCGCCAGCAGCGCCGTTTCGTGAGTCAGTGCGCTCTGGAGATCGGCGATTCGGGCGGCATCGCGCATATCGCGAACGTCCGCGCTGCGCTGCTCGTCGCGCAGGACGTTCTCGAGTTGCGCTATGCGCGCGCGAAGCGCGAGATCGTCCGGGCTGACCCGAACGGGCGGAGCCGACGGTGCCGGTGCTGCGGCGTGTGAGGTGCGGCGTGCTGTGGGTGCGGGCACCGGCCTCGCCGTTGCAGCCGGAGTATGCTGAAGCTTCGGCGCAGGAGTCAGCCGAACGACGACGACCTCCGGGCGGCGCCGTTGTTGCAGCTGCCAGGCGAGCCACGCATCGCTCGCGAGCGCGAGCGCGAGTCCTGCGGCGAGCACGCCGGTGAGTAGCGGCGGACGCCGCATAACGTCGCGAACGGGGGCCGTTTCGTCGAGGCGGGCGAGCAGCCGCGCCCGCAAGGCTGCACTCGGCCGTTCTTCCGGAAGCCCGTGCGGCAGGACGTCGAGAACGCTTCGCACGTCGTCATATTCGCGTCTACAGGAAGAGCAGGTCTCGAGGTGTTCGCGCACGCGCGCCGCCTCCTGGGGCTCGAGCGTTCCCAGCGCGTATGCGTCGAGAAGATCGAATTCCGTGTGGCCGTTCACGGCGCAGACTCCGCGAAGCGCTCTTCGAGCGCCACGCGCAAACGCATGAGCCCGGTGCGCATTCGCTTCTTGACCGTGCCAAGCGGCGTTGCCAGGCGATCCGCGATCTGCGAGTGCGAGAAGCCCGCGTAGAAGCCGAGATCGATCACTTCGCGCTGCTCGGGCGGCAACGCGTCGAGCGCAGTGCGGACCGCTTCGCCGCAATGACGTTTCCAAATCTCAGGCCACGGGTCGTTCTCGATGACCCGAGGCTGCGCGTCATCGAGCGAGAGACACGGCGAACCACCCCGGCGGCGCAGTTCGTCGATGCAGCGGTTGCGTACGATGGCGAGCAGCCAGGTGCGCGGCGCCGAAGCTTCGGCGCGAAAGGTCGGCGCCCGCCGCCAGACCGAGACAAAAGCGTCTTGCACCACTTCTTCGGCAGCCTCGAGGTCGTCGAGCATGCGCCGTGCGAACGATAGCGCCACGCCGCCGTGCCGTTCGTAAAACGTCGCGAGAGCGCGGCGCTCGCCGCGGGCCATGTGGCGCATGAGCAGGAGATCGGACTCGCCGATCTCCTCGATCCCACGCACCGCGCACGCCTTAGGATCCACCACGAAAAGCTTTGACGCCACCGCGCTGGAGAAATTCTACTTGGGCAGCAGGACCTTATCGATCACATGGATGATGCCGTTCGAGGCCTGGATGTCGGCCTTGACGACGATCGCATCGTTGACCCGAACGGTGGCGCCCGATATATGGACGGTGAGCGTCTGGCCGCCGGCGGTCTTCAGCGTCTCGCCGTCCTTGAGATCGGTCGACTTCACGATGCCGGGAACGACGTGATAGAGCAGGATCGCCCGCAGCTGCTGCTTATTCTCGGGCTTGAGCAGCGAATCTAACGTGCCCGCCGGGAGTGCTGCGAACGCGTCGTCGGTCGGCGCGAAGACCGTGAACGGACCTTTCCCGCCGAGCGTGTCCGCGAGACCCGCGGCCTTCACCGCTGCGACAAGGGTCTTGAACGTTCCGGCGCCGACTGCCACTTCAACGATCGTGCCCGGCGCGTCGGCCCGAGCCGGGAGGTAGACCACGAGCGCCGCCGTGGCGGCGAAGGCTGCCGCGAGGACGCGGAGTCTGGTGAGCATGAGATACCTCCAAGAAACGATCGAAGAAAAACTGCCCTTTGTACGGACTTCGACAGCCCTTGGACGCCGTGACCCGCCGTTTTCGCCAATATCGCCCTCCCTCTTGGAGGCCCAAGCGCCGGTGGCGTTGCGGCCCTGCGAATTCGCCGTCGCCGTGGGACTGGCGAAGCACGCCGGCCAGGTGCTCGGCCGAGGCCGGCTGATGGATCTCGCATACCGTGCGCGCGCAGCCGGCGCGCACCCGCACCGTCGGCCGTCGCCGGCCGGCGACGCGTGCAGAGCTTGCGCGGCGAATTCCCACGGAGCCGGAGCTCGCTGCAGACCCGGTCGTGCAGTTCGCGCTCACCGGCGCTCCGGCAAGACTGCTCGCTGGAGCGAACTTCAACGAGCTGATGAGAGTCGCAGCGCTTACTCATGCGGGGATGACGACCGACGAGTTTCGGACCAGCGTGGAGAGCTGGCTCGCGTCAGCGCGGCACCCAAAATACGGTGAGCCGTACGACCGCGTCATCTACCAACCCATGCTCGAACTCTTGAACTACCTGCGCGCGCACGATTTCAAGACGTTCATCGTTTCCGGTGGCGGCGCGGATTTCATGCGTGTCTGGGTGGAACGCGTTTACGGCATCCCGCCCGATCAAGTCGTCGGTACGACGGCGCGGACGAAATTCGAGCTGCGCGCGGGGGTACCGGTGCTCGTGAAGACGCTCGACAATCTCTTCGTGGACGACAACACCGGCAAGCCCGTCGGCATTCATAGCTTTATTGGAAAGCGGCCCATCGCATGTTTCGGCAATAGCGACGGCGATCACGTTATGCTGCAATACACGACGATTAAGAATCCCCTTCCGAGCTTCGGCCTTATCGTCCACCACACCGATGGCGAACGTGAGTACGCCTACGACGCGAAACCGACGAGCAGCGCCCAACTGATCGAGGCGCTAAGAGAGGCGCCTCAACTCGGCTGGACTGTCGTGAGCATGAAGGACGACTGGAACACCATCTTCCCGTTCGAAAAGTAGGGCTTATACGTACAGTCGTACTACCATCCGCTTTTCGCGTTCAACCAATTCGGGGACCTCGAACGGTGCGCGCTTCTCCCCGTAACGTGCACAGCACCGATGGGTGGAAAGCGGTTCGCAAACCGGTCGCAACAAGTACGAGTACCTCGAATCAGAGGGCGTCGACGACGCGATCCGCTTCTCACGGGAGAAAACCGAGTGAGCACGGAAGAATTCGTGCGGGCTACAAAACGCAATGGAGAGAAAAAGACTATGGTTAAGAAGCCGTTTAAGGGCGTCATCAAACTTGACGTCCGTGATTCAAAGCCCGACTGGGAACCCTACACCCCAACGAAAGCGCCTGACGGGGCGCCTAACGTTCTCTTCGTGCTGTACGACGACACCGGCCTAGCTGCCTGGTCGCCGTTCGGCGGTCGGATCAACATGCCGACGCTGCAGAAGCTGGCCGACAACGGCCTGATGTATTCGCAGTGGCATACGACGGCGCTCTGCTCGCCGACCCGCTCCACCTGCCTAACGGGACGCAACCATCACCTTAATGGCATGGCCAGTATTACGGAAACATCACTTGGGTTTCCCGGTGCGCACGGACGCATCCCGGACGAGTGCGCCACGATCGGGCAGATCCTGCAGGACGGCGGCTGGAGCACGTTCTGGATTGGCAAGAACCACAACGTTGCCGAATCCGACGTCTCCGCGGGCGCCAGCAAGAAGCAGTGGCCGCTACAAAAGGGCTTCGACCGCTTCTACGGTTTCATCGGTGGCGAAACCAACCAGTGGTATCCCGATCTTGTCGAAGACAATCGAGCGATCGATCAGCCGTACTCGCCGGAGGAGGGTTATCACCTCTCCAAGGACCTGGCCGACCATGCCATTCAAATGATCAAGGACCAGAAGGCCGGCAACCCCTCGAGGCCGTGGTACATGTGGTTCTGCCCGGGCGCCAATCACGCGCCGCACCATGCTCCGCAGGAATATATCGACAAGTATAGGGGCAAGTTCGACGACGGTTACGAAGCCTATCGCGAATGGGTCCTGCCGCGGATGATCGCCAAAGGCATCCTGCCGGAGGGAACCCAACTCACCCCGTTCAACCCGATGCCGGCCGAAATTGCGACCCCGGCCGATCAGGTGCGCCCCTGGAACTCGCTCAACGCCGACGAGAAAAAGCTGTTCTCGCGCCTGATGGAAGTCTATGCCGCATTTTCGGAGTACACCGACGTTCAGATTGGCCGCATCATCGACTACCTGGAGAAAAGCGGCCAGCTTGAGAACACGATCGTCCTCTATGCCGCTGACAATGGTGCCTCAGGAGAAGGCAGCCCCAACGGAACGGTCAACGAAAACAAGTTTTTCAACAGCTATCCGGATGAACTGTCCGAGAACATGAAGCTCATCGACAAGCTGGGCGGACCGGACACGTACGAGCACTATCCGACTGGCTGGGCTGCGGCCACCTCGGCCCCGTTCAAGATGTTTAAACGCTACTCGGAATACTCAGGCGGCACCTGTGACCCGCTGGTCATCTCGTGGCCGAAAGGCATTAAGGCGCGCGGCGAGGTGCGGAACCAGTACCATCACTCCACCGACATCGTCCCGACAATCCTGGAGATCTGCGGCCTCGAGATGCCCAAGGTCTACAAAGGCGTGGAGCAGTATCCGCTCTCCGGCGTGTCGATGTGCTATAGCTTCGACGCGAAACCGGACGCGCCGACAGCCAAGGAGCGCCAGTACTACGCTATGCTCGGCACCCGTGGGATCTGGGAGAAGGGCTGGAAGGCCTCCGCTGTCCACCCACCGGCTCCCTCAAACCTCGGAAACTACGACAACGACCAGTGGGAGCTGTATCACGTGGATGTGGACCGCGCCGAGTCCAAGGACCTGGCCAAGCAGCATCCCGAGAAGCTCAAGGCGCTGATCGCGGCCTGGTTCGAGGAGGCGGATAAGAACCTAGTGCTGCCACTGGACGACCGCACGGCTATAGAAATCCTCACCACTCCACGACCCACTGAAGAAGCGGTTCGCGAGCGATACATCTACTATCCGGGGACGTCTGCGGTTCCGGAAAGCGCTGCCGTCAACGTCCGGGGACGTTCGTACAAGATCCTCGCCGACGTCGAGATCGCCGATCCGAATTGCTCGGGCGTCATTTTCGCCCACGGGTCGCGCTTCGGTGGTCACGCGCTGTTCCTCAAGGATAAGAAGCTATACTACGTGTACAACTTCCTCGGTATCAAGCCAGAACAGAAGTTCACGTCACCAGAGCTGAAGCCCGGCAAGTACACCCTCGGCATGGAGTTCATCCGGGAGGGGGCCGGTGAGTTCCGCGAGTCCTTGGGCACGACCAAGCTCTACGTCAATGACAAGGTCGTGGCCGAAGGTCCGATGCGCGCACAGGTGGGTAAGTTCACGCTGTCGGGCGACGGCCTCTGCATCGGCTACGATAGCGGTGACGCGGTCAGCGAGGACTACAAGTCGCCCGGTAGCTTCAAGGGCGGGACGATCCTCGGCGTCGGCGTGACGGTCGAGAAGGCGCAGTACCTCGACCTGGAGAGAATGGCAGCGGCGGCATTTGCCGTCGACTAAGACTAAGGGCCAGCGCAACCACAATCCGCTAACCGGCAGCCCGAAGCGGGCTGCCGGTTAGTTAAGGTTGTTGCGCCCACGCCAAAGACCACAAATCAACAAATCACGCACCGAGGGGGCTGGTTCGAGGTTCGAGGTGATTGCCGGCAAGAGCGTCGACGCGGACGGTGCCGCCAAGGCCGGGGAGCGCGTTCCGCCGAGCGCCTACCCGAGCCGGTGACGTTCTGACTGACCTGCCGCCAGCCTGACGCCCGTCGCTCAGCCGGCTGGCGTGTGCATCGCGATTGTCTCCACCGCTTGAGCGGCGCCCATTCCGTTGGCGACCCCCGAGCCCGCGCCTCGCTATAGGCACCTAAATTGGCACCTACGCGAGCGCGGATTCGTCGGAAAGCCTTATGCCGAGAGCCAGAATCGAACTGGCGACACCAGGTTTTTCAGACCTGCTGAGGTCTTTTTGGACTTTGAGCGGTTTTGGCTGAATTTCCTTGCCCGGCTTGCGTTTCCGAGCGTTTTCCGGTCTGCCATTCGCGGCCCGATTCGGCCGGATGCGGTCCGAGTTAGGCTACAGTTAGGCTACAGTCCGGCGTCCCGGTCCACCCTCCGCTCCTACGCGGCCCCGTCCACCCCGCCGCACCGCCGCTCAAGCCATCACGCGGTGCGCCGTCGCAGCGGTCCATGACGACATCCGCGCGTACCTACTTGTATTGCGTAACGATACATGATATACTGTATGCGTGGAATTCAAGGCGCGCGGAACGGAAGACATCTACAACGGTGTCATCTCCGCCGCCGCGCGTAAGACGATTCCCGTCTCGCTCGTCAAGGCTGCCCGTGCGAAGCTCGTCATGCTGGAGACTGCGACACAACTCGACGATCTGCGCTTCCCACCCGGCAACCGCCTCGAGGCCCTTCGCGGCGACCGGCAAGGCCAGCACAGCATCCGCATCAACGAGAAATATCGCCTATGCTTCCATTGGACGAGCGCGGGTCCCGTCGATGTCGAGATCGTCGATTACCACTAACGTCTCATCCGAGGAATATCTCATGCGAAAGCTCAGCGTCCCAACCAATGCCGCGCCGGCGACGCCTGGCGAGATCATCATCGAGGAGTATCTCAAGCCGATGGGTTTGACGCAGCAGCAGCTTGCCGACGCGCTCGGCATCGATCGCGTGCGGCTGAACATGATCCTCAACGGGCGCCGTAGCGTCACCGCGGATACGGCGATGCGCCTCGAGCGCGTGCTCGGGCCGTCGGCTCAGTCGTGGCTGAACATGCAAACGCTCGTCGACCTCTACGCGGCCGCACACTCCGACGAGGCGAAGGCGATCAAGCGCCTCAAGCCGCTCAACTCGGCAACACATCCGCGCGAGTCGGTCGCGTCGTAGCGCCCCAACGTTCGTGGCGGTTCGTGACCGCTGTCTCGCGCCGGGGGAATGTGATCGCGCGCGCACGCTTGAAGTCGCCTCGCTTCGTTAGGTTAGCTGCTCGGCCACGTCGATCCGACGATCACACTTCGCACCGACCAGCACGCCTTCGAGGGCGGACCGCCGCTTCGAAGCAGCTGGGGGTGACCTTTTGACCGGGAAACGGCGCGACGATATCTGAGCCCAAAGGTTCAGATTGGTCGCATTGGCCCGTCCGGACGAAGCACCGACCGGAGACGAAAAACGCCCAATCCCTTAACAGGACGGGCGTTTGCGAAATGTGCCGAGAGCCAGAATCGAACTGGCGACACCAGGTTTTTCAGACCTGTTTAGCGACGCACGGATCGTTGTTTTCCCGTTGTTTTACGTTCTCATTCGTCTCATTGGTGCCGAGCTTTTCGCTTATTGAGGGTATGAATGAGGGTACGGAGCGGCGCCATTGCATAGTAGGTTTCCGGGGCAGCAGGCAAATCGCTCGTCGGCCCGTGTCGCAACCGATCGAGCTCCGTAGAGTTGCGTCTTGGTTGCGTCATTCCTGAGCGAGACGCTCGCGACACAACGGGTGTAGACGCATCGTCCTATGGTGAGCCTTCTGGGGAAAGGAAAACGGTTGGTGAAGGCTTCTCCTCGCAGCTATGCATTTCGACCCTCGGCCCAACCGTCTAGTTGGCGGCGGCCGTGCCCGCGGTAGGCGCCTCGATCCTATCACGCCGGCGGCCGGCGTGCCGCCGCGGCCGTGCCTCTACTGTGAGGCGCCGGCTATTGCGGATGCGCTGCAAGATGTCCCAGGCTTCACCATGACGCCCTACGGAGCATTCGGTGCGCTGACGACCGCCGGCATCCGGGGTGCGCTCGGAGAACAGACGCTCGTGCTCGTCGACGGCGTCCCGCTGACCGATCCGACGACCGGCGAGGTCGACCTCGGTCAGCTTTCGACCGTCGGCGTCTCGCGCATCGAGGTCGTCGAAAGCGCGACCTCGACCCTCTACGGAACGAGCGCCGTGGGCGGCGTCGTCAACGTCATCACGAGCGTTCCGCGCGGCACCTATCTCGAGGCTTCGGACGGCTCGTTCGCCGATCGCGATCTGCGCCTCGGCGTCGGCGACGGGCGGCTCGGCCTCTCGTACGAGCGTCACGTCGCAACAGATGCGTATCCGTACCCGGCGTTCAAGTACGGCCTGGGCTCGTGCGCGTACGGCACCGTGCAGCCGTGCACGTTCGCAGCGGGCTCGCGCACGAACGCCTACGGCGAGCAGTCCGCGACGCGGCTCGCGCTCGATCTTCCGATCGATGCGCGCTGGACGGTGCACGCCCGCGCCAACCTCTCCTCGATCGACATCGGCGTGCCCGGCTCGCTCGACTCGCTGACACCCGACGCCTCGCAGGGCGATGCCGCGAGCGGCGCCCAGGTCGAGCTCGAGCGCGTCGCCGGCGCGTCGACCTACTCTCTGACCGCGAGCGGCGCGCAGCAACGCCAGCTCTATTACGATCCGTTATACAACAACGGCGAGAGCGACGTGTACTGGGGGCGCAGCCAGCTTTCGCTCAAGGACGTGATCGCAGACTCGCGCAGCGACGCGGTCGTCGGCGTCGATCTGTCGCGCCAGAGCGGCGTCTTCGCGTTCCCGTCATCGCCGAACTACGCGACGCCCGGCGCCCCGCCGATCCCCGCCTATGGGCTCGGCGCCGCGCAGTCGCAGGTGGCGGCCTACGCTCAGTTTGGGTTTTCGCCGCTGCGCGGCACGCGTTTGACCACAGGCTTGCGTGCCGAGCACGACGCGCCGCAAGGCTCCGTCTTAGCACCCTCGCTCGGCGGCGTCGTGCACCTCGGGACGTTCCGCGTCGCAGGCAACATCGGAGAGTCCTTCCGCGTGCCCACGCTGAACGATCTCTATTATCCCGGCTATTCGAATCCGAACCTCGTGCCGGAGCGCTCTTCGAACTCCGACCTGACGCTCGCCTACGAGGGGCGCGCGGCAGATCTTTCGCTCGGCTGGTTCGGCCGCAGCGGCTCGAACTTCATCGCGTTCGATCCCGTTACGTTCATCCCGTTCAACGCGCAGCGTGCGCAGACTTCCGGGATCGCCGTGACCGCTAGCTCGCACGAGGTTGCCGGTCTCGTCGCGTCGGTGAGTTACACCGACGTGTACGAGGCGCTCGACGTGACGACCGGCCTGCGCCTGCCGTCCTCGCCGGTGGGCAGCGCCACGCTCTCACTCACCCACCCGTTCGGCCGCGAGCGCCTCGCCTTCGGCGTGCGCTACGGCGTCGTCGGCTCGACCGGGGCAGACGCAAGCAACGTCACGCCGCCGCTGGCGAGCACTTACGACACCTGGAGCTCGCTCGACGCTTACGTCCGCTACAAGCTCGCCCCCGATGCGATCCTCAGCGTACGCGGCTACAACCTCGGCAACGAACAATCCGCGCCGGTCTTCGGTTATCCCGCGGTCGGGCGGCGTTTCGCGGTCGAGTTCGCGACGCGCTGACGGCGACGCTTTCCGCGGCGAGTCTGACCGGGCTGCATGCATCCGCCGGCACGTATCGTCTGCCTGACCGAAGAGACCACCGAGACCCTCTATCTGCTGGGCGAACAGCACCGCATCGTGAGCGTCTCCGGCTATACCGTTGTTTCATGGGTAAGCGAGTTGATCGATATCGCCGGGGGCGTCGACATCTTTCCCGAGCTCGCCGGCCGCAGGTCCGCCAAGGACCGCATCGTCGCACCTGACGAGGTGATCCGCCGCGCGCCCGACGTCATCGTCGGCTCTTGGTGCGGCAAGAAGTGCGGTCCCTGCAGTTCGCAGCGGGCGCGTTCACGAGATCAAGGCCGCACTCATCCTTCAGCCCGGACCGGCGGCGCTCACGGACGGAGTCGCTGAGCTGGAAGCGATCATCTGCGCAGCGGCGTCGTCTATCGCTCGCTGACGGGCTCGCCCTCGAGCGCCAGCAGCAGGCCGGAGGCTTTCGGGAGAGGACACGAGAAACATATCGAGTCCGTGCCCAGGAAGCCGGTGCAAATCCGGCACGGTCGCGCCACTGTGAGCGGGGAGTCGCTCGAGTCACTCTTTTCGGAGGGGAAGGCTCGCGCATACGGCGGGGATCCGCGAAGTCAGGATATTGGAGCGGACGCATCTCCTCCTCGACCTCGCATGAAGGGCAGGCTCTCATGAACTCGTTCCCCCTGCTGCGCTAGCCGGCGCCGGCGCGGCGCGCCTCGCGGCGTGCTTGGCGTCCGCCTGCCTTACTCCACCGGCGATCGTCCCGGCGCGTCCGCGCCCGGTCGCTGCTTCGCTATTTATATCGCTGCTGCCGCACGCCGGCGGCAAGGAGACGCTCATCCATGGCAATCGCCGCGAATCTCGGCTATCCCCGTATCGGGCGCCGCCGTGAGCTCAAGCGCGGGCTCGAAGCGTATTGGTCGGGTCGCATCGACGCGGCAGCGTTGCGCGCGATCGCGCGTGATGTTCGGCGCGAAGGCTGGCTCGCGCAGCGTGCCGCCGGAATCGACCGTATCCCTGCGAACGATTTCTCGCTCTACGACCATGTCCTCGACGCGGCCGTCGCCGTCGGGGCCGTGCCCGAACGCTATCGCGGCGGTGACGACCTCTCCGCGTACTTCGCCATCGCGCGCGGCGATAAGCGGCGCGACCTGAGCGCGCTAGGGATGACGAAGTGGTTCGATACGAACTATCACTACATCGTGCCCGAGCTCGCGACGCCGTTCGTCGCGCAGCCAGACCCCTCGAAGCTCCTTTCGGAGACCGACGAGGCGCGAGCGCTCGGCATCGACGCGTGCCCGGTACTCGTCGGACCGGTGACGTTCGTGATGCTGGCCAAGCACGTCGACAGCGTGCGACGCTTCGCGGCCCTCGACGGCGTCACAGCGGCGTACGCGGAGCTCTTGCGCGGGCTGCCCAGACGCGGCGTAACGCGGGTCCAACTCGACGAGCCGTGCCTGGTGCTCGATCTCGACGAGGAGGCGTTGGAAGCGTACCGGCGGGTCTATCGCGATCTCGCCGATGCCGCCCCCGGCCTGCGCGTCACGCTCGCGACCTTTTTTAACCCGCTTCCCGTCCGGCAGCTCGCGACGGTGCTGGCGCTGCCGATCGATACGCTGCATCTCGATCTCACGCGCGGCCCGCAACCGATGGACGAGATCGTGAGCGGCCTGAGCGCGGGCGTGACGCTTTCGCTCGGCATCGTCGACGGGCGCAACGTTTGGCGAACCGATCTCTCCAAGGCGCTCGCCGTGCTCGAAGGTGTCGCCGCGCGCGTCGGGACCGAGCGCGTCGTCGTCGCGCCTTCATGCTCGCTCCTTCACGTTCCCCACGATCTCGACGACGAGACGGAACTCGACGACGAGCTGCGCTCGTGGCTGTCTTTCGGCAAGGAGAAGCTGCGCGAGTTGCGCTTTCTCACCGACGGAATCAACCTTGGGCGTGCGAGGATCGCCGTGGAGCTCGAGGAGAGCGCCGAAGCCGTGCGCTCGCGCGAGCGCTCGACGCGGGTGCACGACCGCGCGGTCGCACGCCGGCTCGAATCGGTCGACCCAGCCTCTCTCTCCCGGCATCATAGCTTCGCCGTGCGCTCCAAGATCCAGCGCAAACGCTTGAACTTGCCCTTGTTTCCTACCACCACGATCGGTTCGTTTCCGCAGGTGAGCGAGGTCCGTAAGGCGCGCGCCGACTTCCGCGCGCATCGCATCGACCGTGCGGCGTATGACAGGTTCTTGCGTGAAGAGACCGAGCGCACGATCCGCGTGCAGGAGGCGATCGGCCTCGACGTGCTGGTGCACGGGGAGTTCGAGCGCAACGACATGGTCGAGTATTTCGGCGAACAGCTCGCCGGTTTCGCGATCACGCGCCATGGGTGGGTGCAAAGCTATGGGTCCCGCTACGTCAAGCCGCCGATCATCTTCGGCGACGTCGTGCGCCCGCAACCGATGACGGTCGAATGGTCCCGCTTTGCGCAGTCGCTGACGAAGAAGCCGGTCAAGGGCATGCTGACGGGCCCCGTGACCATCCTGCAATGGTCGTTCGTTCGCGACGATCAGAGCCGCGCGACCACCGCCGCGCAGATCGCGCTCGCGATCAGAGACGAGGTTGCGGATCTCGAGGCCGCGGGGATACGCATCATCCAGATCGACGAGCCAGCTTTGCGCGAAGGGCTGCCGCTCCGCGAGTCGGATCGTGCCGCGTATCTGCGCTGGGCGGTCGACGCGTTCCGGCTCGCGTCCTCGGGCGTAGAAGACGCGACGCAGCTTCATACGCACATGTGTTACGCTGATTTCAATGACATCTTGGATGCGATCGTCGCGCTCGATGCCGACGTCATCTCGATCGAGGCGTCGCGTTCGAGCTTCGCGCTCCTGGAAGGACTGGCCGGCGGAAAGTATCCGAATCACATCGGCCCGGGCGTGTACGACATCCATTCGCCGCGCGTTCCGAGCGAGGCGGAGATCGTCGAACTGATCGAGCGAGTGGTCGCACACATTCCGGCCGAACGCGTTTGGGTGAATCCCGATTGCGGGTTGAAGACGCGCGCCTGGCCGGAAACCGAGGCCGCGCTTCGGGCGATGGTCGCCGCAGCGCGCAGAGGCCGCAGTATCATCGAGAACCTCGCCTGATCGCTGCGTGCGGACCCAGTCCCACGGCACTAGCCGCGCTTGAGGTGATACTGTCTGGTCACCACGATCAAACCGTCCTCGAGATAATAGTCGTCCGGTTCGAGAATGACCGCTACCTCTTCGGGCGTCCCGCATCGTCTAGCGCAACCATGGACCACGGGACGGAAATCGCTGCTATAATGATTGCGATGGAGATTCTCTGCTCGCAATGCCGCGCGCCCATGACGTGCACGGTCGACGGCAACTGTTGGTGCGCCGCTCTCCCGAATATCATCCCCGCGCCCGATCGGGAAGGCGCCGGGTGCCTCTGCCGTGAGTGCCTGACCGAAAAGCTGACCGCATGAACGCTCCTCCTGCACGGTCGCTCCTCTTGCAACGGCCGCGCTAGGCGCTCCGAAGCCGGGTCGTGCCGGAAAATGCCGCCGCCGCGTCGTCCAGATCGGCCTGGGACCAGGAGCGCTTGCCAGCGAGCAGCGTTGCGTCCGCACAGCCCGCCGCTCGAAAGCTTTGGATCGTCCACTCGCGCGCCTGCAACGCGGAGAGTTCTGCCGCAAGCTCGATCCCGTCGTCCCGCGAGAGAAGATTCGGATGGACCGTCGTCCGCAGCTCGTGCGCGACGCCGCTCGTCGTCAGCGCGTGCAGACTCTCCCACACGCGTTTCGCGCCGCCCGCATCCGACGTGATGCGCGCGTAGAGCCTGCGCGGGGCCTTCACGTCAAAGCCGACCCAATCGACGAGCGAGAGCACGCCGCGTAGCCGGCCGGGTGCGACGCCGCCCGTGTGCAGCCCCACGCGGAAGCCGAGGTCCTTCACCTCCCGCATCGCAGCGGGCAAGCTCGCGTGGATCGTCGGATCGCCGCCCGAGAAAACGACGGCATCCAGCAGCCCCTGCCGCTCGCGCAACCAGGCCGCGAGCGACGGCCACGAAAGCGTCTCGGCGCCGCGCGCCGCGCGCAAGTGCGGATTGTGGCAGTAGCCGCAACGCCACGGGCATCCCTGGCAGAAGACGACGGCGGCGAGCGCGCCCGGGTAATCCACCGTGCTGAACGGGATCAATCCACCGATCGGGAGCGCGGCCGCGGCGCTCACGCGAGCGCCGTTTGCGGCGGTTCCGCGAAGCAGACGCGCTCCGCGAATTCGCCCTTCTTGCCGGTGTTGAACGACGACGTCGGCCGATGATACCCCATGACGCGCGTCCAAATCTCGCACGGCTGCCGTTCGCCGAGCGCTTCGCACTGCGGGCAGAAGGACTGCTCGCCGGCGAGGTAGCCGTGGTTTGGGCAGATCGAGAACGTCGGCGTCACCGTGAGGTACGGGACGGCGAAGCGGCTCAGGGCATTTCGAACCAACTGCTTGCAAGCCTGCGCGCTCGAGATCCGCTCGGCCATGTAGAGATGCACGACCGTGCCGCCGGTGTATTTGCGCTGCAACCCTTCTTGGTGCGTCAGCGCTTCGAACGGATCGGCGGTGAAGCCGACCGGCAATTGCGATGAGTTCGTATAGTACGGCATTGCAGCCGTCCCGGCTTGTAGAATCCCCGGGAAACGCTTGCGATCTTCGCGCGCGAAGCGGTAGGTCGTCCCTTCGGCCGGCGTCGCTTCGAGGTTGTAGAGGTGTCCCGTCTCTTCCTGGATCGCCGTGATCCGGTCGCGCACGCGATCGAGGAAGCGCAGCGCGAGCGCATGCCCCCATTCGGTCGTGATGTCGTGCTCGTCGCTCGTGAAGTTGCGAATCATCTCGTTGATGCCGTTCACGCCGATCGTCGAGAAGAGGTTCCGCAGCGTGCCGAGATAGCGTTTCGTGTACGGGAAGAGCCCGGCGTCCATGTGGCGCTGGATCTCCTTGCGCTTGAGTTCGAGGCTGATCTTCGCCAATTCGAGCAGCGAGTCGAGCCGCTCGAACAGCGCCGCATCATTGCCGCGGCAGACGTACCCCAAGCGCGCGCAGTTGATCGTCACCACGCCGACGGAACCCGTCTGCTCGGCGCTGCCGAAGAGGCCGTTCCCACGCTTGAGCAGCTCGCGCAGATCGAGCTGCAGGCGGCAGCACATCGAGCGCACCATTTTCGGCTCGAGATCCGAGCTGATGAAGTTCTGGAAGTACGGCAGCCCGTACTTCGCGGTCATCTCGAAGAGCCGCTCAACGTTGGGTGAATCCCACGGGAAGGTCTTGGTGATGTTGTACGTGGGGATCGGGAACGTGAAGACGCGCCCTTTTGCATCGCCCCGCGTCATGACTTCGATGTACGCGCGGTTGATAGTGTCCATCTCGGCCTGAAGATCGCCGTAGGTGAACGGCATCTCTTCACCGCCGATGATCGGCCGTTGCTCGGCGAGATCCTCGGGGCAGGTCCAATCGAACGTCAGGTTGGTGAACGGCGTCTGCGTCCCCCAACGTGAGGGGACGTTCAGGTTGAAGATCAATTCCTGGATGCACTGGCGTACCTCGTCGTACGCGAGGTTATCCTTGCGGATGAACGGCGCCATGTACGTATCGAAGGAGCTGAACGCCTGCGCGCCCGCCCACTCATTTTGTAACGTGCCGAGGAAATTCACGATCTGGCCGACCGCGCTCGTCAGGTGCTTCGGGGGGCCCGATTCGACTTTGCCCGGGACTCCGTTGAGGCCCTCGGCGAGGAGCGTTCGCAAGGACCAGCCGGCGCAGTATCCGGCGAGCATATCGAGATCGTGGATGTGCAGATCACCGTTGCGGTGAGCGTGGCCGACCTCCGGCGGATAGACGTGATTGAGCCAGTAATTCGCGACGACTTTCCCGGAGACGTTGAGGATCAAACCGCCGAGCGAATACCCCTGGTTCGCGTTGGCGCTGACGCGCCAATCCTGCCGGTCGAGATACTCGTTGACGGAGGCGGCGACGTCGACGACCGTCGCCTTGTCGCGGCGTAGACGGGCGCGCTGCTCTCGATAGACGGCGTACGCTCGCGCCGTCGCGAAATGGTTCGCGGCGATCAGCGCCTGCTCGACGGCGTCCTGGATGCGCTCGACGTCCGGGACTTCGGTCGCGTACCTGTGACTGAGGACCTTGACGACTTGGGCCGCAAGCAGGCGCGCCTCCTCGATCGCGAATTCGCCGGTCGCGGCGCCGGCACGCTGCAGGGCGCGCACGATCTTTTCGGCGTCAAAGGGAGCGGTCGTCCCGTCGCGCTTATGGATCGTCGCCGGAGGTGCGGCACTGCGCGGGGCAGGCGGAGCGGCGAGCGCGGTGGCAGCCTCTGAGGTCAGGATCGAATCGACGAGCATGGTGCCCCCTCGGACGAGGCCCGAAGGAAGGGGCCTCCCAAGGCGCGGGACGCATGCGGCCGGCGACGATCGGAGACGCTTCGCCTCCCTCGGGCGAAGTGTCGATCTCACCGGGCAGGTCTTCGGACTCGAGGGCCGCCTACCGGCCACCCCTTCCCAGCCTCCAGGCCAGTGTTTTCGGTGGCTTTCGTTCCCTCTCACCGCTGCGGGGCAGCCCCGGATTCGCACCGGGTTCCCTTTTCAGACGCCGAGGCGTCACCTGGAGAGAGGCACTATATATAGTGCTAGAAATTGGGTACGACCACTAGATACAGGATCCCTCTTCGACCGCGCCTCGGTTCGGAAGCCATCCTGGACGCCCTCAGAGGATCGCGAGCGCGTCGAGGCCGCGAGCGTCGACGACCTCTGGATGGATCGCCGAGGCGAAGAGCTCGATGGTGTCGATCAGACGGGGGCTTGGGCGGTTGGCGTACCAGTGCCCGTCGATCAACACGACGCGGCGCCGCGCGGCAAACGCCTCCCAACGCGGCGCCGTGCGCCGCAGATCCTCGACCGCGGCCCGAGCCGCTCGCGGACGCATCCCCGGCAGTGCGACGATGACGACCTCGGGGTCGGCCGACTCCAGTTGCTCCCACGCGATCGCGCGGGCGTCCGCGCCGGGGAACGAGACGACCGGCACACCACCCGCGAGCTCGACGAGTTCCGGCGTCCACTGCCCGCTTCCCATGAGCGGATCGGTCCAGATCAGGACCGTGGCCCGCCGTTTCGCCTGCGTTGACGTAAGCCGCACGACCGCCTCGGCGCGCGCTCGCAGTGCCGAAACGAGTGCCTCACCTCGTTGCGCTACTCCGGCGGCCACGGCGACGGTTCGGATGTTCGCGTAGACATCCGCGAGCGAACGCGGTTCGAGGAAGACGACCTGGGGATGCCCCTTCATCCGGTCGGTCGCCAGCGCGACGGTTTCCGGAGCGACGAAACAGACGCTGCACGACTGTTGAGTGACGATAAGATCGGGTTCGAGCCGCTCGATCGCGTCGACGTCGACGTGATAGAGGCTCGCACCGGCATGGAGCGTCTCCTTCACCTTGCGGTCGATTGCGGCCGAACGGCTCTCGCCTCGCGCGCGTCCGCCGGCGAGGAGGAGCCTCGTGACGCGCGGTAGGCCGCGCACCTCCGCCGGGAAGTCGCAATCGTGCGTGACGCCGACGAGCGCCTCACGTAGACCGAGCGCGCAGACGATCTCCGTCGCGGAGGGCAGGAGGCTAACGATTCGCATGAGCGACGCCGCCGCACGCGCATCGACGAACGTGTTTTCCAACTGAAGTGATCAAGAGAATCGTTCTCCGTCGAGGGTCACGCTCAGCTCAGAAAGAGTGCGGCGGTCGCCACGGGGTTGGAGGGGAAGTAGAGATGCACGTACGAGGCGGTGAGGCCTTCCAGCCGCCAGACGGCCTCGCCGTGTCCGCCGCCGGAGCGCTCGGCATGGGTCAGCGGTGTCAGAGGCGTGTTGACCCGCGAGTAGTGGAAGGTATGACCGCGAATCGCTCCGTTGCCGAAATCGACGCTTTGCAGGCCGAGCGCGCCGAGCCTCGGTTGCATCGAGACGGAACCGGGAAGAACGCCCGCAACGGCGTGCGCGTCGCCGGTGGCATCGAGCAGTCGGTCGAACAAGAGCATCATGCCGCCGCACTCCGCCAGCATCGGCTTCCCGACCCCGACGTGTCGCCGAAGAGAGGCCAGCATCGAGCGGTTTGCGGACAATTCTGCCGCGTGCAGTTCCGGATAACCGCCGGGCAGCCACACGGCGTCGGCGGCCGGGATATCGGGATCGACGAGCGGTGAGAAGTAGCGGATGCGAGCTCCGAGGTCTTCCAGGCAATCGAGGTTCGCCTGGTAGGTGAACGCAAAGGCCAGATCCCGCGCGACCGCGATCGTCTTCCCGCGCAGGAGCGGTGGCGGAGCGGGCACGCGTTCTTCCCGAAACGCGACCGGCGGCGGCAACGAATCGGCATCGGTCGCGGCCAGCGCGTCGGCGAGCCTGTCGAGGCGCGCGAGCAAATCAGGAACTTCGCTCGCCTGGACGAGCCCCAGATGCCTTTCGGGCAACGCGGCTTCCGCGTTCGGGCTGACATGACCAAACCACTTGGTCCCCGCGGGGAGGCTTTGCCGCAGAAGCTCCGCGTGCCCGTCGGATTCCACCCGATTCGCGAGCGCGCCGGCGCAGGTGAGTCCGGGCACGTATTCGGTCAGGCCGTGAACGATCGCGCCGAACGTCTGGGCCATCGCACTCGCATCGATCACGACGAGCAGGGGGAGGCCGAAACGGCGCGCGAGGTCGGCACTCGAGGGCGTGCCGTCGTGAAGCCCCATGACGCCTTCCACGTCTTCTCGCTCGCGGAGCACCATGCGGCGGCAGTGCCGCCGTCAACAACCGAGGCGCTCGAGCCGCTCAGCGACGCGCTCCACGCAGTTCGCGCGGCGGTTCGCCGGCGGGACAACGTCCTCGTGAGCGGCCGGCCCGGTTCCGGAAAGACGACGTATCTGAACGGGCTGCTCCGCGAGGCGGCGAGGGTACGACCGCACGAGCGCCTCGTCGTGATCGAGGACCGCCCGGAGCTTCAACCTTCGCACGTCGATCGGCTCTCGCTCCTCGCCCGCGTCGAGCAGGCGGCCCGTGACGGCCGCCGCTATGAGTATTCCTTCGCAGATGCCCTCGCGGACGCGCTGCGGACCGACTTCGACGCGATCGTGTGGGGCGAGGTCCGAGACGGGGAATCAGCGCGCGGTCTGCTGTTAGCGGCGAATACGGGCGTGCGCGGCATCATGGCGACGATCCATGCGGATTCCGCACTCGACACGCTGCAGCGCGTCGAGGATCTCTTGCGTCTCGCAGGCGTCCCCGCGATCCGCCGGACGATCGCGCGTTTCATGCAGCTCGTCGTCCATCTCGAAATGAGCCCGGACCGTTCGAGCCGTTACGTCGCCGAGGTTGTCCGCGTCCTGGGCGTCGACGAGTCGGACTCGTATATTCTGGAAACAACTGTACCACACAGCTGACACGCCCGGCCGCAATAAACACAGGTGCGATGTCGGCGATAGCTTTGCGCCGGAGCGCGGGAAACCGGGAATCGCGGCTCCGAATCCGGCCGCGCCAAAGCGCGTCCCGGGGCAAAAGGAGAGGGCGATCATCTCGCCCCTGTTCGTTTTCTGCCTCCGGCGGTCACGCAACGTCTCGCCATGGCGCCATTACTACCCGTCGACGTGAGAAACGCCCGCGATGCGCGAGAGACTCGTCGTGCTCGTGCGCGACGCGCTCCGCGTGTTCGCGTCCGCCGACGAGGTTGGTTGCCGCCCGGCGCACACCCGGGCGGATAGCGTCAGCGACGTCCCGGGCCTACTACTTGCAAATATCGGCGATTCGCGGTTACGTCGTTCTGAAATGCTTCCCGTTCCATCCCCGCACGGACGGACACGCGGCAGACGAAAACTGAAACCGAAAGGAAACGGAATCGCACGCGGACGCGCCGCCTGCGCCTATCCACTCTTATCAGCACAGGGCGCGTTAATTGAGCGTGGCTAACCGCCTAGTCAACCCTAAATTTTCTCATTGCCATGCGTAACCAACTTTTGCTTGTACGCTTACGATTAAAAGGCGGGATGAACCGCTGCCCCCCTTGCGTCGAATCGGCGCATCCGGTCAACGGACGTCGGGCCACTACTTGCATTTATCGGAAATTTGTGTGACAAGCAAAAAGAAGCGGGCTGAGCCTCTGCACTTCACCCGCCTCCAAACGATTATCCACGGGTTTCCGGCGCCAATCCACCTCCACCCATCCACGGGTTCCAGCACAGGGTGACTTATCGAGCGCAGTTAATCGACTTTTTTAGCGCGGTCGAACCTCGACGGGACCTAGACCCCCGATAGTAAGAGAGCATGGAAAAGGCGGGTGAGTACCAGCTCAGCCCGCCCCATGGAAGCAACCCCCCGAAGTTTCAAAACAAGGAGCAACTCCAATGTCCCACCTTAAACCGGAGAGCCCGACAAACCTCGTGGCCCTCGCCGCGGTGCTTGTCGCCGCCGTCGTCCTCGTCGTTCTTGGCGAGCATCATCCGTTCGTTGTCGTCCTGCCTGCGCTCGCTGGCCTAAGCCCGCGCCGGAACGAATAGCGCGGCCACGGCGCGCGAGCGAACGACGGGCAAGGCTCCGCGCGGGCTCCCATCGTCCTGGCCGGTCCGCCGTGCCAGATCGCGACGACGGTTCAGGCTAATCCGAGAAAGCGCGCGACGAGACTAGGAGCGAGAGGCGACCTCCTTCCGCTCGTCCCGATCGGCTTTGCCGAGCGGGCGCTGGCGAGGTTCGCGGGCCTCGGCGTGCGCGTCGAGCGGATCATGACGGACAACAGTTCGGCATACCGATTCAGAACGTTCTCCGGTATCTGTAAGCAGCACGGCGTATAAACAGATGTTTACCAAACCGTACACGCCGAAGACCAACGGGAAAGCGGAACGCTTCATCCAGACGATGGTGCGTGAGTGGGCGTACTAGCGGCCGTACGCGACCTCGGCTGCGCGCACGGGGGCGCTGCCGCACTGTCTTGCACCGCTACAACTACCACCGGCCGCGCTCCGCCCTCAACGGCAGCCCACCCATGACCCGCATCCTAGCGCTTGAGAGCGGCGATGGTTCCAGGTATCATCTGCGACATGGCTAGATGCACAGCACCAGTATATGGCCATCGCTCAGCGAGCGCTGCAGCGGCCTGCCCTGCTTGCGGTGGCCGCTACGGCCGCTACGGCGGCTACGCGGTACGTTCGTACTCGTCCCCGTCCTACTCTCCTCGTCGGGGAGCAGCGGGGGCGGCCGGAGCAGCGGCGGCGGGTCCGGCAGCAGCGCAAGGCCGAGCTGGTCGCGAGCCGGTTCGTCCGTGGTCGTACACGCCTGCCGAGGTGCGGGCACTCACGCCGTTCCGCGGCAGCGTCGAGAAGCGGGCGCCCCTGCCTGACCTTCGGGACGTTTTTCTCTGCCATGCGTGGGACGACCGGAAGGGGGCCGCCAAGGAGCTACACGATCTGCTCGAGGCACGCGGTGTCTCGGTCTGGTTCAGCGAGAAGGACGTCGTCCTCGGCACGTCGTTGCTCCGCGAAATCGACAAGGGACTGGCGAAATCGCGAATCGGGATCGTGCTGGTGACCCCTGCGCTGCTGCGCCGCCTCCGAGGAGAGGGCATCGCCGACAAAGAGCTTTCGGCACTCCTAGCGCGTGACCTGCTCGTTCCCATCGTGCACGACACGACGTATGAAGCTCTCCGCGAAGTCAGCCCCCTGCTCGGCTCGCGAAGCGGCCTGAGCACTGCAGAAGAGCCGATGGCAGACGTCGCGGCCAAGCTCGCCGAGCTGGTCGCCCTCTAGCTCGATTGCCGGGGCGTCCGGCCCTACGTCGCACAAGCGATCCGGGCGCCGACGCGAGCCCGAACGGGTCGTGCGACCCGTTGGCGGGCTAGGGGGCTCGTGCGGACTCAGGCGGCTTTGTCTGCTGCGGTGGTATGGAGGTAGTCGGCTGCGCGCGTCGCAGCGCTCGCCGCGGCCGCAAGCGCGGCCTCGTACTCGCCGAGCATCTGCGCCCAATACCAGAGGTATTCGGGGTGCTGCAGCGTCCCCGGGATGCCGAGGTCGGACGTGAGGAACGCCGCCGTCAACTCGGCGACGAGCTCCTCGGCCGCGTACGCCTGATCGCCGAAGCGCCGACCGACGGTGCGCGCCAGCCGCTGCGGGGCGCCGGTCCAATGAGCGTGCTCATGCAGTGCAGTGGAATAAAACGAGCCAGGGCTGTCAAACCGCTCACGCGCAGGGAGCACAATTAGATCCGTCGCCGGCGCATAGTACGCGCTATCGCCCCCGTACCGCACTTGGGCGCCGATTCCAGCGATGAAGTCCTCCGCGGAGGCGAGCGCCTCGAACGGCGCGGGAGCCGGCGTCTCCGCCGGCGTCGGTAAGCCGTCGATCTGCGCGACGTTGAACACGGTGTACCCGCGCAGAACGGTGCCGGCTCGGCGTTCCGGGCGTTCCTCGGCGTCGTCTTCGCGTTCGGCCCCGCACGGCTGTGCGAAGATGATGGGCGTCCCGTGCTCGCCCTTGCGAACGCACGCATCCATCTCGCGCGCCTGCCGGAACGTCAGCCACTCGCCCCGCTCGTAGCCGCTGAGCGCCTGCGCGATCCAAAGCGCGAGCACGTTCGAGCCCCGATACAGAGCGCCGGTGGCGAAGTTCACCGGCCGGTCCGAGACCCCGAGGGTCGCCCACGGGCGCACCCACGGCGCAATGCCCCGCTTGAGTTGTTCGATGATGCGCGCCGTCAGCGCATCGTAGGCATCTCGTCCCTTCATGCTCGCTCCTCCCGTAAGGCGAATTTCGCATTTGCGATCGCGGCCGCGTGTGCGCGGCACGTGTCGCATTCCACCGCATCGAGGTCGCAGTCGGATCGGTGCGCGTCCCTCGCTGCGCGCGCGATCGCGAGCCGGCGAGACGTCCGCGCGAACGCGATCGTGATCCCCGGCGGGTCACGGAGCGGCGCGGGTCCGTCAGGCCCGTCGCCACGCGTGGAAAGCCCGCGGCCCCGGCGAACCGGGGCCGCTTCGTGAGCCATTACGCCGCCTGGCTGTCGTCGGCGGTCGCCGGCAGCTCGAACTCTCGGCCGCATTCCGTGCACGAGCCGCGCGTCGGCTCGTCCTCGTCAGGCTCGATCTGCTCGTGCAAGCAGACCTCGCCGCTCTCGTCGTCGACCACGGTCGGCGTGACGTTGCGCGGCCCGCGGGGATCGTCGACGATCACGAGGCCATCGAGGACCGATGCATCGTAGCCCTTCGCTGCAACGCCGCCATTGAAGCCGACGTAGTCGCGCTCGTTGACCGGCGCAAAGAGCTCGAGCGTGCGCTCCGTCGCAAGCCAAGCGCTCACCGCGCCGAGCACCGTTCCGAGCTGCTCGACGAACCGATTCACCTTCGGCTCGTTGTGCGTATTGCTGCGCTGCCGCGCCGCGATCGCGGCGAAGCGGAACTGCAGACGTTGCAGATCGGCCAGGAGCGCCTGGTCGATGCGGTCCGTCCGGCCGTGGACGTGCTCGAAGTCCGCGATCTCGCGCTCGCGCTTCGCGCGGTCTTCGTGCATGCGCTCGATCGCTCGCGCCTTCAGCAGCTCGTTCGCGGCTGCGCGCGTGATCGTCTTCGCGATCGGGGCGGCCGCTTGCTGCGTCGCAAGCGCCGTGCTGGGTTTCGTCTTACGTGTCATGTTAATCTCCTGACGTTGAACTTGGTGAAGCAAATGCCGCACCGGGTCTCACCCGGCGCGGCACATTGGTTGGCGCTGCTCGCGCGGCTTGGCGCTTAGGCCGAACGCGCCGAGGACGCTCGGGCGCGGCGTCTTCATCGAAGACCTCCGCCGTAAACTCATACAGCGCTGGATCGACGGCGCGCAGCCTCTCGCGCGAGACGCGCGGCCACGGCGAGCGCTCGTCGTTCATCTCGACGTACGCGCGTTGGCCCTCAGCGAAATACTCGTCGAGGCCGCTCGCCGCATAGGGCGTCACGAAGTCGCGCGCGGCCGCGAACGCCGAACGGAGCTTCGGATCGAACGAGGAGCGGTAGATGCCGCCGCCGAGCGCGCAATCGATCGCATGGCCGAGTTCATGCGAGATCGTCATGCGGGTGAGCCCTCGCAGGTAGACGGTGCGTTCCTCGACGAGGAACAGCCCCGCCGGGGCGACCGGCCACGCATCCACGTCGACGCGGAGACGCCGCAAGGCGGCTGAGGCGTCGAGGTAGCGGCTCCCCGCCTCGAGCGGGTGGATCTTTATCCTGCGCTCGATGAGCAGCTCGACGAGGTGCGCAGGATAGCGATCGAGGACGTCCGCGATCGCGCTGTAAGCCGCCGGCGGCGGCGCAAACGGGAATAGACGCGCATAGCGCGTCAAGCTGGTGACGGTCATCGTGGACCTTTCCGGCGTGGCGCCGGTCAATCGGGTGGTATTGCGCTCGAACCCTGCGCTGTTGGTGGCTCCTTGTGAGCCGGCGGACGAGCGGGGCGCAAGGGCGGTGCAATCGCACCGGGCGGAGCTCAGCGGAGCCGAACCCTTGCGCCCCGCTTGGCCGCCGGCTAGGATGCCATCAATCAACAGCGCGCGACGAGCGCTCCCAGCGACGTTGCTCGCAGGCGTCGCACGTCGGGGCGCGATCCCCGAAATGCGAGGGCGCGATCGCGACCGGCTGCACGTAGTGTTCGCAGTCGATGACGCCGCTCTTCGCGCCGCAGTCAGCGCACTCGCGCTCCTCGCGCGGGCACGCGCAGAGCGGGCAGCGGCTGGGCAAGATCAAGCGCAGCAACGTTGCCATGCCGCTCCTTCCAGGCGCATCATGCGCCGACTCGCGGGCGCCGCGCTCAGCGGCGCCCGCTTTGGCCGCTAGCGGGCGCGCGAGCGTTCGCGACGCTTGCGTTCGCGGCCGATCTCGACGCGCGCCTCGAAATCGCTCGCGTCGAAGGCTTCCGGCTCGAGCGGCCGCTCGAGATCTTCGAGCGGATGCACGCCAAGCACGCGGCGCACCGCGTATCCCGCCGCGAGCAGCTTACTCGCACCATCGCGGTCCTGGCTCTCAAGCCAGTCCAGGCTCAGGCTCGGATCGAAGCCCCAAGCGAGAGCGCCCGTGCCTTCAGCGGCCATCGCGAGCAGCTGCTCGCGTTGGTTCGGGCTTGGCCGGGTCGCCGCGTACAGCTCGCAGAGCGCGTTTGCGCAATCGCTCGCGTTACTGAACATCCAAGCTTGCGTAACGGCGTTCCAGGCACCGTTGTTCGCCATCATACCGAGCTTGCAGAACTTCGTACGGTCGTCGCGGATCGAGATGATCGAGGCCATGTTGCGTTACTCCTTGCGCTCGAGGCGCCGCTGTTGATGGCTCCGTGAAAGCCAGCGGGCGAGCGGGGCGCAAGGGCGGTGCAGTAGGCACCGGGAGGAGCGCCAGCGGAGCCGCACCCTTGCGCCCCGCTTGGCCGCTGGCTAGGATGCCCTTGATCAACAGCGGTGCCTCGAACGCAAGCGGCTCGCCGGCGGCGTCATCTGCGATTCGCCGGCCACCTACGTTTCAAGCACGGAGGGCGGCCTCGTTCACAGCTTCACACGCCTTCTTTCGTCACGGTTTATCCCGGTTCGCTTCGCGTTTCGTCGGCGGCGTTTCGTGCGTGTGCGCGCCGATCGCCAAGGTGGTCGCGCCAGAGGCGACGCGATAGCGCAGGGCGACCTCGAGCAGGATCGCGTCCGCTATGTCGTCGAGCCGATCGTCGTCGAGCGTGCCGACGAGCTGCGCGCGCAGCGCGCACGGCACCGCACCGCGCACCGCGCGCACGTAATCGAGCGCAAGCTCCTCGAAGACGGCGATGATGCGGCCGAGACCGACGCTCTGATCCGCGGGGTTGGGCTGCCTGTTGTTGCTCATAGCGTCAATGCTGCCCCAGCCGTGTGACGCGGCGATTTCCCGTCTGTGAAAACGAATCGGCCCCCGGTTTCCCGAGGGCCGATTCGACCGGCTATTTCTTCTTCGCCGGCGTGCCCCGTGCAAGTCTGTATCCGACGCCCTGCATCGTCTGGATCATCCCGGCGTGCTCGCCCAGCGCTAGGCGCAGGCGCCGAATATGCACGTCGATCGTGCGCTCGTCTTCGATGCGGTCGTCATCTGGAGCCACGCGCGCGAGCAGCTGCGCCCGGCTGAGATAACGCCCGCAGTTCTCCGCGAGCGCGGCGAGGATCTGAAACTCCCGCGGCTTGAGCGTGACGTCGCGCCCGTCGATGTGCAGCTCGAAGCCTTCGACGTCGATCTCGATCGGCCCGATGACCAGGGTCGTCCCCTGGGCTGGGACGATGCGCGTGCTCGTCGTTGCCGCGAGCACCTTCGTCGCGACGGCCGTCGCGAGTTCCTCGAGTTGTGCTGCCGTAAGGATGATCGGTTCCATGTGACGCCCCTTGCAAGTGCCCGGCCTCAAATCGAACCGGGGTGATTGCTGCGCGTCGCAGCGGGGGGAGCTGTCTAGGGCGCCGGCACGGCGTCGCGAAGCGATCGAAGCGCGAGCGGAGATCCTAGACGGCGGAGGGACCCCGCTGAGAGAAGCTGAGCCGCCCCGGTCTCCCTCGTCCCCGTCCTCGTGCGCGCGGCAAAAAAAGAGGCGGCCGCCATCGGCGACCGCCCCGCGAGGGACCGAGAAGCCCACTAGAACGGGCTGAACTCCCCGTCGAGTTCTTCTTCCGCCGACGCATCGGCGCGTGCGGCGGCCGGAGCGCCGGCTTTCGGCGTGAGGAACTGCACCTCGCCCGCGACGACCTCCGTCGCCTTGCGCTTCTCGCCGTCCTTGGTCTCGTACGGCCGGATGCTGAGGCGGCCGCCGACGAGCGCCGCGTCGCCTTTGCGGAGGTGCGTGTTGACGAGCTCGCCGAGCTTGTCCCAGGCGATGATGTCGATGTACGTCGTCTCTTCGCCGTTCTTCGTGCGGCGATTGATCGCGAGGGTGAACTTCGCGACTGCTGCGCCGCTTGCGACGTAGCGGATCTCGGGATCGCGGGTCAGATTGCCCGCCAGGGTGACGCTATTCCAATTCGGCATGTTCGGTGCTCCTATCGGTGGGCGGCGCTTTGCGCGTCGCCGAGGTGATGGAACGGGCGCGCGATGGTCCGGGAGAGGCTGCAAGGGCGAAGCGCAGCGAAGAGCGGGACCGGAACGCAGTGAGGACCGCATGCGGCCCTTGCGGCCTCGAGCGGCCGAGTAGACTAGGGAGTCACCTTGGAGACCTGCGCCGTGCACCCGCGTAGGAGCGACGCCACTGGCTGAAGTCGCCGATTTCGCGCTCCGCCGGCGTCTGCCGATCCGCGCCTTGTGGCTCGAAGAGCAGCGCCATTCGCCGCGGCAGCGGCTTCGCGCTCGTCTCGCGCTCGATCGTCGCGATCTCAACGTCTCCTCGACCGTCCTCGCGTTGCGCTCGCAAACGGTCCCCGAAAGCGCATCCTCGAGGCGTCGTCCCGATGCTGCGCGATTAGGCCGCCGCCCAGGACGGCGAGATTCGCAAGCGCCTCGTGTTCGTCGGCACGGTCCCGCACCGTAAGCGCCATAGGCGCGAACGCGAGTCCGAAGACAAAGCCGTCGCCGGACAGCGCGAATCGCTATGGACCCTTGTACCTCCGCGAGCACGTTCTCGCCGAGTAGATCCCGCACTTGCTCCTCGAGCTTCTTCTCCATTTGCTCCCTTTTCGTGCGTTCTCTCGCTTTTATGGGGCAGAGATAGTCGTTTACGGTCGCGCTCGCGGGTGTCATCGCGATCCGCCGGCCGCCTGCGCTCGAGATCCCTCTCTCTGTGCCCATGTGCAGGACGATCTGGGGCGCGTGGTCCTAGAAAAAGACAGTTCCCAATTGGTCGATCTGGCCGCCCCTTTTTCTCGCCAGCGAGGCGCGGCGCTGCCGCGATATCGCGCGGACGTCCCAGGGACGGCAATCGGGATCCGCGGCCCCTCATCGTAGCAGAGCTCGCGATGCCGTACGTCCCTGCGACGACGGAACGTACGGCCGCGCTCGACGTGCTGCTCGATCCCGAGCAGGTAGAGCCGCCACGGGGTCACCGACGACGGCCTGCTTCGCAGCCTCGAGTCCATCGACGGCGCGGGGCTGCGTCGCCGGCGGCTCGAAACGCGTAACAATGATGACGTGGCTCCAGTGGAACGAAAACGACGGAGCGCATTGGGAAATGGCTTTATGACTTCGAAGATTACCACGCTCTTGGCGAGCCTAAAGCGTGCGGACATTCTGAGTGCGATTCGCGAAATTGATGCTTCGACGGTCCCGAAGAACCGAAGGTCAACTGGCTTTTGCGTTAGTTACGATGGACGCCACTATCCGCCAAAATACGTGATTAACGTTGCCGCCGGCCCACAGCTACGTCCGCATGGCTTTTCCGGTGGGCCGCAATCAAATGAGCTACTGCAGGCACTCGGCTTTGAGATCGCCCCCTGTGCGTGTGGTGGTATTTCGGACGCTCCAAAGCGCCCGAGTGAGCCTATTGGCGGGCCCCCCGCGCCGGGAGCGAACTCGGCGGGGCCGCGGATTGCTCGTTTGGTTGTGATCGGTAAACCGCAGTACTCGGTCGAGGAGGCTACAGCACGTGTCCGCACCGTTCTGCTCGAGATGCAACGCCGAGACGAGCCAGTGGATGTCTTGGTGACGCCCGGAGGGTTCATCGACCTAACGCTTCCTCATAGCGAACCCGTTCGAGGCTGGGCGACCCCTAGCGGGGCGCTGGATCGTATCGCCTCACAATGTGAGCAGAAACTGATCCCGCTACTCGTAGCGGTGTCAGAAATGACGACAAAACCACGGTACATCACGCTCGGCGTTGATGTGGACCTGATTGAAGGCCGGGCCGAGCTCGTGGCCACGATTGACTCAACGACAAGCAAGATTGTGCACTGGACCGGCAAGTCGTACCCGAAAGGTGACTATGAAGAGCGCCACTTGGCTCACGTCACCGATCAGTCGACGCACCTACAAACGCTCGGCGGCATCCGCTATTTCATTCTTGGCTGCCATGATCTCAACTTCGTGCAGACGCGAACCAAGGCAAAGGGCGTCAGGGCAAAGAGAGCGCGGGCGATGCTTCGGGCAGCGCAAGCATATCGGCCGGAGGCGGTGCTTCAGCATCCGCACCAGACGGACACGCCTTTGACGTGGCGGAACGCGTGGCTCAAACTACAGACCTTGCTTCCACATGTCGCTCACGCGAGTGGCATCGCCTACTACCCGCGCGGCGGAAAGCGGCGCAAGACAATTGACGCCGTGCGAGGCGGCACCGCCAAGGGACACGTGGTCGACTATATCGTGTCCAAGGCGGGACATGTTACGGCGAAGGTGGTGCCGCGGGTCGGATGACTAGGCAAATCGGATCTCCGTGGAACCGCGGCAACCTGTGTATCTTTGGATACGGCTCGCTGCTCACGGACCCGCGGCCCGACATCGCGGCTCACCGGTTGGCCCACATATCGCAGCGTTCCCCATGTCTTGGCGGTCGTGCGCTCCTGCTCGGCTACGCCGGATAGGGCGTTTCGTGCAACACTTAACGATGCGGAAGCGTCGATCCGCTTCTAGTTAGCGTAAACCCAACGCTGCTGTCTTGAAAGACGGGCTGGGCCGGGGGAGGCCCTAAGCCGTTCCTCATAGCCCAGTCGCTTTTTCATCGCGTCAAACGAGGGTCTCGATGGCGTCAACGATCATCGCTATATGGGTCTCAACCTCCATTAGGTCCGCTACGGAGATTGGATATGGCGCTCGCGGGACTGCGGACTGTAAGTCACCCTCATGTACTATTCGATTCCGCCTCACTACGATCGCAGAGAGTGTCTTTTTTATTGACTTTGCACGAGCGATTTTGTCGGCTTGCGACGCGCCCACGTGAATCGCGATCTCGTTCCACAGCTCGATATCAGAGACAAAGCGTACGGCATCCGCAATATCGCCTGGGAACTGAAAGGTCTGTCTCCCGAGATTCTCCCGCACTTCCAAATCGAATGCCGCTTCAGCGTCCGAATTATTGGTTGCAGCGCGAATGCGCAGCAGCGTCGCGCTGCTAATTTGAAATTTGATAAACGCCTTCGCCGGCGAGCGGACTGCGCTGAAAATCTCCAGCATCCTTTCAGCGACTATTTCGTGCACATACAGGTCTAGGGCGCTCACTCGCGCAGCCCACTCTGCACGGAGGATCTCGTCTGGCGAAAGAGCTGCCGTTAGGCGTTGCGCAAGATAGAGATACAGCGCCCGCAGCTCAGCGCACCGGAGCCACGCGGGTTCGAAAACATCCCGGGCGGCCATTAGATCGACGTGATCGCGATTACGCGCTCTGCGCAGCGCCTAAATTCCTCATCGAAGACAGCCATACTAGAGGCGGTCTGCTCCCAAACTGCTCCCTGTTGATTTAGCAGTTCGGCCGTCAAGGCATAAACAGGAACCTGATGCTCTTGCGATTCAGCAATCAAGCTGTTGAAATCAGCGACCTCCATAATGGGATCCCAGGGATGAAGCGCCAACTTTTCCTTAAATGCCTCTTCGTTCACAAGTTTTGCTGATAGGAGCGCCGGAGTTAAGGTCTCGCGCAATCCAGTTACGAGTTGGTCAATCCAGCGTTGAAATGCTTTACTTGCCCGACCACTTCTTGGCCGATATTTCTGTATTATTGCGCCAATGAATGTTGTGACAGGCCGCGGGAACGGGTAGTCTGCGTCCCGCAAGACTTCTACTGAATAGGCCGAGTCGCCCCATCGTTTCCACCGAGGCAGCACCTTGGCTAAAGATGTTAATGCCATCGAGGAAAAGTAATCGGGATGCAGAGGAACAATAAAGTGATCGCTCGTCACGAGTAGATTCTGGTTTAGCGGCCCGAGGCTAGGACTCATATCGACGATGACATAATCCGCTGCGTACTTCTCCGCCGTTACATCAAGCAAGTAGCGTAGCGACCCGGGCAGGTTCTTGAGTGCCAAGAGAGACCCGCTTAATTCCTGGGCAATCCCTAACGTCGTTTCGTATTCCGCCAGCCCGATATGACCGGGTAGCAGATAGAGCCCGGGCCGCATTGGTATGCTTTGGCATTCGACCGCGGCAATCTCGCGTGGTTTGGACTCGAACGCTGGTGCCAAGCCATCCTTAACGTTGTTTGCGGGATCCGAGGTATACAAGTTCTCGAGGTCTTCAACACCGCGGTATCCAAGAATCATCCCGGTCAAATTGCACTGCGGATCGAAGTCGGCTAGAATGACCGTCTTGCCTAATGCCGCCAGCATCCAGCCGAGGTTGAATGCGGTCGTTGTCTTGCTGACGCCGCCCTTGTGATTGAACAGAGCTATGACTAATGCCATGGTCACTTTCCCATTACTCAAAGATGTGAGCGCTTTAGGCTGGCTGCCCTTTCGAGCGCAACTTGGTTGAGAAGGCCACCATCGCTTATGGGGGCCTCGCACTCCGAGCCGGTTGTACTGCGAGTGCGAAAGTGCGAACCACGCTGCGCTCTCCGTACTTCATTCGTGTTCAAAACCATGAGTGTCGAACCCAAGAGTCCGGCTGTTTTCAGTCACGGTTCGTACTAGCTGGTCGGTCGCCCCGTTTGGGAGCCAAGCCTCGATCTCGATTGTAACCTTAACGTCTGCGCCCACCTGGCCTACGAGGTGCGCGATGACCTCGTCCGCGATGCGCCCGGCATCACGCCCAACTCGAGCGGAATCAACTTGCACCGAGCCCTGAAATCTCTTGAGTTGCTGGGCCGGGGAGATTTCTGCCACAACGCCGCCTCCACCCGAGCCCTTTGGGGTCACGCCTTCAGGCTTGGAGATTATCGGCGACACACCCTTATGCGGATCCTCGGAGTCAAGTTGCCGCGCCCCTACGTCGGGTTTGACCAGCATCCCAGGATTGTCGGGCAAAATACTCTGGGCAATGCCGCCTCGCAGCCCCCGATATCGCCCCGCTACATCATCATAGCTTTCCGCGTAGCCAAACGTATCCGTACGCCAAGTGAGAAGGGCAACGCCGTCAGCGATCGCACGGGCGAGCACCTCCGGCCCGGCGAGGCGCGGCAGGTAGAGGTAACGAGCGAAATCGTCCACGAGTTGCTTAATTGCCACAGCGTCGCCACGCCACAACGGTACGTCATCCAAATTTTTGCGCAGTATTGTAGAGCCGAGGCTGGAGATCAGTAGCTCGTCGCTGCGAACCTTTTTGCTGGCACGTGGCGCGAGTGCATCGCTGCCCGTGAGCCGCAACGCGTGCCATGTGACCGGAGACTTCGGTGTGGATTGCTCAGGAACAAGGAGCCACTGATACGTTTCCGGCAACCGCGCGGCCACGGTGGCGTCCGCAGCCTGCTTTTGCACCTCCGCCTGGCGCGCTTGGTGTGGGTCGAGATTAAGCGTCTCCTTCTCGGCCACGATGGAAGACCAGGCCAGGAATCTGCGCAAGGCCTCGTCGAGATCCTGAAGCCGGACCTTGTCAGCCGCCAGGAACACCAGCGTATTCTGATATAGGCGTGGCGTATTTCCGCGTGCTTCGAGAATTGCTTTTGCAGCCGACTCGGCAGAGTTCCCGCTGTCTTTAGTGTATGGAAACTCGGCCGGGAGCACGACGAGACGCGCATCGAGATCGTCAGGCACGTCGGCGCCAGAGCGCGGAAGAGCGTGGATGCGCGAAAAGTCGCCGCTTCGCTTCAGATCATTGCGAATGCGTACCTCCAGCTCAGTGCCAACTTTGTCGGGATCGCGTTTCAACTGCTCAGCGCGATCCTCGGCTAGCTTCGTCACCGTTGGCTGCGTCGAGTACCACACCCGCGGGCCATCCTGGTATAGATAAGTCGCGGCGGCTGCGAGGCGTCGCAACGCGTCACCGAAAACCGCCGGCGGCTCTCCCGGCATAACGCAGCCGAGCTTCACGCGGCGGTCTTCGAGCCCTCGATGGGCTGCCGTTGCCGTGGGTGCGGAGCCGAGATAGATCGCCCGCGCAACGCGTCGCGTCGCCGAAAACTTGCCAAGATTCGGCACTTCAGCGTCGATCCGCAGCGGCAACGAGTTGGGGCCATCAACATCCTTTTCGATAATCGGCACCCAGTTATCAGAGAGATACCTCGTGAGCTCAAACTGTATGCGTGGATCATCAATCGGAATCGTCGAAGGCATGATCAGTGCGCTACGGTCGCCCTTCTCCCAAAGGCTGTGGATCACGGCGGCCATCAGTCGCAGGACACCACGGGTGCGCTGAAACTTTACTAGGGTCGACCAATCCGCGTAGAGGCGGTCGAATATCTCTGGATGGATGGGATAGGCAGCCTGAATTCGTTTCTCGTAGTCCGCGCCGCGGCATTCGGGCGGAAACTCCGCAGCCTGCGCCTGATAGAGATCGCCAAAGGCGCGCGCAGTGAGATCGCGCTGCTTGAACATCTCGGCGGCCATCGGCTCGAACAGACGGCGCCGTACGATTTCGAAGCCCTCTTCTGCTGTAGCCGGTCGCCACGACGCCTCGACACGTCCCACGACGTTCCGGAGGCGATCAAGCGCCTCGCGCCCCCGAACGCCCCCGACCTCCACGTCATCGGCTTGCGTGTGCGGCGAACCGCTCGTATCAGAAGCCGGTAACGAGATAACGAGAAGGCAGTTCTTGGCAAGCTTCGCCGATTCAGTCAGCGCCTGCGCAAAGGTGAACTGCGTTTCGAATCCACCAGCCGGCAGGTCACTTTGATCGTGAAGTTGGCGCGCATAGGCGACCCATTCGTCCACCAGCACGAGACAAGGGCCATACTCCACAAACAATTCGCGCAGCAGGTCGCCTGGGTTCGTCGCGCGCTCGTCGTCCTTGGCTATGCGCGCGAAAGCCTCTTTGCCGCCCAGTTGATAGGCAAGTTCCCCCCAGAGCGTCCGCACCATCGTGCCGTCGGCCCTCTTGACGGGATTGCCTGGAGAAATCTTATTGCCAACAAGCACGACTCGCCTGGCCTTGGGGAGGGCCTTGACGCCCGCCTCGCCGAGCACCGCGTCGATGCCTGGCATCTCGCCCGGCGCAGCGCCGCCAAACAGGTGATACAGCGCTAGCATCGAGTGCGTCTTGCCGCCGCCGAAGTTCGTCTGGAGTTGCACTACGGGGTCGCCGCCTCGACCGGAAAGCCGCTGCACTGCACCGACCAGCAGCCGCGCAAGGCTTTCCGTCAAGAAGGTACGACGGAAGAATTCGGCTGGTTTCCGGTATTCGTCGCTCCCCTCGCCTAAGTGTACTTGCCAGAGGTCGGCCGCGAACTCCGCCTGCTGGTATCCGCCACTCGCGACATCGGCGTGCGGGGTTACGACTTCCCGCCATGGCTTCAGGTTGCCGGCTGACACTGGCTCGATCAGCGAACCCCCGACTCTGCGCTTTTCGGAGCGAACCTGCTCATCGAAAACAAGGCGACGCAATTCCATCTTCATCTTGCCGACCTCGTCGGCTTGTGGCGCCGAGACGGCTGTTAGCAGACGGGTCATTGAGTCGAGCGCACGGTCCGTATCATCGCTGGAAAACGGCTCCTGATGCGCCCATTTGTTGCGAACATCACGCAACTCGCTTACCAAGCTGCGTTCGGCGAACCCCAGCGTGCGCCTGAATACGTCGTTCCAGGTCTCCCACATCAGCTTCAAGAGGCCGGCGGCGTCCCATTGCTCGATCGGCTTGTTGCTCAGCATCGGGTCTTCAGCGAACCGGCGCACCGCCTCCATGCGCACGGTTCCGGCCCTGATGGCAGACTGCACTTCGCGCTCGACGAACGGTGCGAGGCCCGCCCGTAGCAGCTCCATCGCCTTGCCGACCCGTTCCTGATTCGTCACAGCCATGGATCAGCTCTCCGTCGATTCGAAAAGGTCAGCTTGCGCGAGCCGTTGGTTGCCGCTCGCGCGGGCAAGGCGAACGATCTCCGGCCAGCTCTGCACGAGGCCGTTATAGGCTAGCGCCTCGGCGGCCCGTTTCTTGCGCTCGCATAAGGTGTAGAGCCGGTAAGCGAGCTCGCGGGCGATCTCAGCTCTCGCTCCGAGCGCGGCGATGAGTCCAGCGGCTGCGCTTTCGCCGCCGCTCGCGAGCGCACGGATCAAGTGGTGGACAATCGCCCACGCGCTGAGGCGCTGGTCCGTCGTCGGGTCCCAATCGGTGGGTAGCTCGTCGGGCTTAAGCAGCCGAACCTTACCGCGCTTCGATTCTATGATGCCGGCCTCGACCATCCCGCCGACGCTGGTGTTCTTGGACTTGGAGAGCTGCTCCGCAACGCCGTAATCGCCTTCGGCAAAGCCTATCTGCTCGAACCAAGTGATCGCCCAGCGGCTATCGGCATCGAAGTCGCCTTCCTGCTCCGCAAGCACCTCGTCTAGGATCTGGTTTATGAGCGCCAACGCCTCGCGCACCGTAAGCGGTTTGCCCTCGGCATCGAGCACCTTGGCGTAGCGAGTGTACACGGCCATGCCGGGGCCAATAGCCGCCTGCGCCAGGTCCACTGGCGCGATATTTCCACGTTGGAGATGCGCCAGCGCCACGGGTAAATCAGCCTTGAGCGCAGTCACATAGTCACGGCGCGTAGCGATCGGCGCATCGGCGGCGCGCGGGCGGCAGACGAGGACGATGCTGGAGGCGAGCGCGCCGATGCCCTTCTTGAGATTTGCGATCAATTCCGTTCGCATAGGCCAGGTTCCGGTGGTCGCAAATCCGGCCTCGATGACGGCGGCTAGAAACGTGTCCCAACCAGTATTGGTCGTCCCATCGTCGGAGTCGCTTTCGGATTGCTTGAAGGCGTAATAGATAGTGACTGGAAATGCCGGATGCGCCTGCTCCACCAGACGGTGCATTGCCTGAGTCATGCCTTCGAGGAAGAAGGCCTCGGCCTTCTCCTTGCTGCCGTGGCGGTACGGCGTGGCCACCAATTCTTCTGCCTTGGGCACCGCGAGCGTGGCGAAAAGATCGGGGAAGACCGACTTCAGCGACCGGCGCATCCAGACGTAGAAGAAGTCTGAGAGGTCGGCGTAACCAATGTTGTCATAGTATGGCGGATCCGTCGAAACGATTCTTGACGAGACGGCTATCTGTCTCGCATCTGCCTGTGTGGCTCGTCCCTCCCCAATAGACGGCAAACCAATCACAGCCTTCACTAAGTAGCTGATGTTCACGTCGAGGGTGCCGCCCGCAGATGAGAAGGGATTAGTTTCCGCAAAATCCCAAGTCATCGGCAGCGCTTGCCTCATAAATACCTGCTTTGCTAGCTCGTCCTTTGCGTGCGAGCTCCAGACGCAGAGCGTCGAAGAATAGTTCGCCATGCGACTAACGGCGCAGGACAAGTAGACCCCCACACTATCGGCGTAGGCAGTCGCGCCTGAGCCACCGTCGCGCATGGGCGTTTCATCATCGGCTAGCTTTGCTTCGAGGGCGTCGCGCTTCACACGCTCGCACGCTTCCTGCACCAAACTTGAGAAGGTCGTCAGCGCCACTAGTTGGCGAGGCGTGAAGAGGTCGCGCCAGCGCGTCATTCCGTATTCTTGCACGCGGAAGCCGAGTGCCTTCGGAGGCAAGTCGGTCTCTGGAACATCGACGGGATTCGCGCTTAACGCGATCGCCTCCACCTCTCGAGTTGGCGCGAGATAGACCCGCCCGCGATCGCCCTCTAAAACAACCGCCATCAGCCTTGAGCCCATGCGACCTGCCTTGGCTTCCGACCGCAGATACTCGAACGGCATCGGCGTTCCCGACATCAAACAAAAGAAACTACTGCCGCTACTCCCCGATTTGGTACCCCGCTTCGTCAAATCCGCATCTTTCGGTTTTCCTACTTTAACCGTGAAGCGGTAGCCGCCGTTCTCGATCACCGGCTCGACGTATGCCTCCCTGCCCAGCTTCGTGCTGAGCAAGAAAGTCGTAGCGAGCGGCACGTCCACTTGCGCGAAGGCCGGGTTCGGACTCTTCACCGTGCGCGCCCAGACCCAGGCGATGACCGTGAGCATACGGCCGACGTACGGCTTCAGGTCCGGCCGCGTCTTTGCCATCTCCGCGGTGACCTCAACTCTCGGGTAGAGGTGGCCGATGCGCTTCTCTGCTTCGTCGCGCATCCACTGACCGTAGCAGCGCACGTCCTCGGCTAGGCCTTCAGTACCCTTCCAATCCCGGGTGACGAGCGACTTCTCGCTGCGCGCCTCGGGGTTCACCGGCGGCTTCCCTGCGAACCTCGGCGGGATTTCGATCATCGCCTTATTGATCAGCACCGCCACCGGGTTCAGGTCGCTGGCGTAGCTCTCGAGCCCCAACCGCTGTGCCTCGAGCGGCAGCGCCCCGCCGCCTGCGAACGGGTCATGGAAAGCTGGAAGCTTGTTTCGATCGAAAAGCTCCTTTGCGCGCGGATGGTCCGCGTTCTCGGCGCAGGCACGCCGCCAGCTTGCCCAGATCTCGTCTCGAGCCGCCTGCAGCACCGTTTCGTTCGTCGTGTTCTCCCAGAGAACAAGGTCTTCGATGATTTTGAAGAGCCGCTGGCGCTCCATGTCCGCAAGCATATCGTCGAGGGTTGGCGCCGGCCCCGGTTCCGGGACAGACAGTCCTCTTCCCTCCGCCCTCTTGGCGAGGGAACAGGCTTCCTCCCAAAGCATCAGCCGGGCTTTGAGGGCGACCTCCGCCTTACGTCGCAGCTTCGGATCTGCGCGCAGCAGATCCAAGTAGCATGACGGATCGTCCACCATTTGAGCGAAGATCACCGCGCGCGCTGCCGCCAGCGGCCGCCGTGCCCACCATAAATGCAGTGTGCTCGGGTGCCCGTGACGGATCGACTTCTCCCGCGCGCAAGCCTTGTTGATTGCGTCGAGCGGCAGGGCTACTTCGATGAGTTTTCTTCGTGTCTTTACGATCATACGGGAAGACCATTTCTCACGCCGGTGGGGCCGCTTCAGCGAGTAGTTGCGCGACGGGAAAATTGACGGTGGCCCCGGCAAAGTCAGTCGTTACGCCTTTTTCGTGGAACGGACGGCGCAAGTAACGAACCTCGTGCACGCCGTCGGCGCCGAAAGCGACCATGGCGAGGATGAAGTCGTCAGGCTTGTTGAGCGAATACAGAATTTCGTTCTTAGTTACGGTGACCGTATCGGCATCGGCTATGCGACCCTTGACTTCGATGAAGCGAAGCCGTCCCGTACCGGGAATGGCGCTTTCGATGTCGTAACCGAGCTTCTCGAATTCGCGATCGACCGGCACGAAGCCAAGCCCGCGCTCGATCTCCATAACGATTTCGCGAGCCCTCGCAGCCGCAGCCTGCGTATCAACTGCGGCTTGCGACGGTAGACTGGGGGAGCCCCTCTGATCGTCCCTGATCAGTCCGATCGGCACCACCAGCAACCCGCCGAGCACGACCGGCGGCAGCGGGGCAAGCTGGCGCTCTCGCTTGATCTCCTCCATTCGCTTTTGGAGTCGCGCCTGAAGGTCGTCCGCGCGCTTGCGCGCCTCGCCCGAGTTCAGTCGTGCGTTGGCTTTGCCGGCCTGCTCCTGTACCTTGAGCTGCTCCGCGCGAAAGTCCCAGTAGTTGATTTCCTTCGTTAGGCGGTCCTTGACCGCAGCTTCGGTCTTGGCGAGTAGCGCGATCTTGCGATCGCGTACCTCAGAGAGATGCTCCGGCACAACCTTTGCGATCGCATACGCCTGCGCATTTGCCTCCAGGTCGCGCGTGATCCAGGCGCACTCGGGACGTCCTAGGATGGCGTCGATGCCAGGTTCGCCTTCCGCCAGCGGACGGTAGTCGAGATATGGGGCATAGTTAAGATGGCGTGGAATGCCGTCCTTGCCGATTTCGACGAAGAGCAGGCGCTTCGAGACGACGCGCCGATCGCCGCTCTTCGTTATTCCAGCATCCTGGATAGCATGCTCGAGAAAGAATAGCACGCGCGGCTGGGTGCCGAGATCTCGTTCGTCAACAAGTACAGCTCCACGTCGTAATAGGTCACGGTGACGCTCAAGGGTGATATCGATGACGGAACTAAGCAGCGGATGGCCGGGGCAGACGAAGGCGGCCAGCGGTTGCCCCTGAGGGGCGACCAGCGCCTTCTCGAAGGCAATGCGCTCGTAGCGCGGCAGTACTGGCTCGCCAACGCCGATCAGGCGGTCGCGGTTGCGGACGACAGCCGGGACGTGCGTGATCTCATAGCGGCGTGCTTCGCGCTGCTCGCACCGCGCCGCCGAGGCGCTGAAAAGCCTCCAGAAAGAAGGACTCGACGTAGTGCGGCTGCAGCCGGCGCGCCTCGGCACGCTCCATATCTTCTCGGATCCGAAAGACGCGCGAGGCGTCCATGGCGTCGTGCACCAGCGCGTGATCTTCCAGAAGGTTCCGCAGGGCTTCTCTGTCGAGCGCGTTCTCGACGAACTTGCGTAAGCCGCGCACGCACTTCGGGCTGCTCGCCATAGCGGATGGCCTCGATGAGCAGTTCGCGTAGCGGCCGACCCTCGAATTGCAGCTTGCCGAGCACGTCAAAGACCTGGCCGCCCAAGGCACTGCGCGCCTGCTCGAGCTTTTCGAGCAGTTTGCGATAGACGTCCCCTTCGCGGGTTTCTTCCGCGACCAGGTTCCAAAGATGGCAGACCTCCGTCTGGCCGATGCGGTGAATACGGCCAAACCGCTGTTCCAGCCGGTTAGGATTCCATGGCAGGTCGTAGTTCACCATCAGGTGGGCGCGCTGGAGGTTGATGCCCTCGCCCGCGGCATCCGTCGCGAGCAGACCTGAACCTCGGGATCGTGCCGGAATGCCTCCTGAGCCTTCATGCGTTCCTCGCGCCCCATGCCGCCATGGATGATGACCACGGCCTCCGGTCGCCCCAGCAGCGTGGCGATGCGGCTGTCGGAGGTAATTCAGCGTGTCGCGATGCTCGGTGAAGATGACGAGCTTCTGGTGCGGAGACGAGCGATCGTGGCTGGCAACGCCGGCATGCCGCCTCGGTCTGCGCGCCGCTCGTCGAACCAGTTCATTATGGACCGCGGCGGGCGTGAAAATCTCGCCGAGCAGGCTGGCAAGCTCTCGCCATTTCTTGTCCTCGCCGCTGCGGCGAATCGATAGCGCCAACGTCTCCAGGCGCTTCAACGTCTCGATCTCGATCCGCAGCTCCTCGATCGACCGCGCGGCCGTTGCTTGGTCAAGGATCTGCTCCTCGGCGGCTTCTCGACTTCGTGCATCCGGCGCTTCTTCCAGATCTTCGACATCGTCTTCGTCGATCGCAAGCCTTGGGGGATGTGCGGCGAAGATGGCGTCACCTGTTGGGCCTGCCGCGCTGAAGCACCTCCAGTTCGCGCAGCCGGCTTTCCAGCCGTTCGCGGCGGCGGCGCAGCGACTGATAGATCGCCTCCGGCGAGGAGGCCAGCCGGCGTTGCAGGATCGTGAGCGCGAACCCGACCGTGCCGGCGCGCTTGTCGTTCTGAAGCGCGTCGGCACGGTTGAACTCTTCGCGCACGTATTCGGTGACCGCCTTGTAGAGCGCGGCCTCGGCGTCCGAGAGCTTGTAGGGGACGGTGTAGGCGATGCGTTCCGGGAATAGCGGCGTCGCGTCGAACTTCAGCAGGTTCTCCTTCACCATGCGGCGCATCAGGTCGGAGACATCGGCGACATGGACGCCGTCGCGGAATCGGCCCTCGAAGCGGTCGCCGTCCAGCAGCGCCATGAAAAGCTGAAAGTCCTCTTCCTTGCCGTTGTGCGGCGTGGCCGTCATCAGCAGGAAATGGCGGGTGAGCGACGACAGGAGCTGGCCGAGCCGGTAGCGCTTGGTGTACTTGATCTCGCCGCCGAAGAAGGTGGCGGACATCTTGTGCGCCTCGTCGCAGACGACGAGGTCCCAGCGACAGTCGGGCGCCTGAAGCTTCTGCTGCACGTCTTCGTTGCGTGACAGCTTGTCGAGCCGGGCGATCACCAGATTGGTTTCCAGGAACCAGTTGCCGGTGCGCGCGGCCTCGAGCTTGTCGTTGGTCAGGATCTCGAACGGCAGATTGAAGCGGCGGTACAGTTCGTCCTGCCACTGCTCCGCGAGGCTGCCGGGGCAGACGATGAGGCAACGTTGCAGGTCGCCGCGCGCGATCAGCTCCTTGATGAACAGCCCGGCCATGATGGTCTTCCCCGCGCCGGGGTCGTCGGCGAGCAGAAAGCGCAGTGGCTGGCGCGGCAGCATGCACTCATAGACGGCGGTAATCTGGTGCGGCAACGGCTCGACTACCGACGTATGGACGGCAAGAACCGGATCGAACAGATGGGCGAGGTGAATGCGCTGTGCCTCGGACACGAGCCGAAAGAGCGCGCCGTCGCCGTCAAAGCTCCACGGGCGCCCCTCCTCGACGATCTCGAGATCGCGCTTCGCCGATCGCGATAGAGGAGCTCGTTCGCCACCTTTCCGGTCGGCGTCCTTGTAGGTGAGTTCAACCGCCTCGGAACCGTACCACTGCACGCTAACGACGGTGGCGACGCCGCTGGAGAGGATTCCCCTCACCGAACAGCCAGGTTTTAGCTCTTCAAGTGCCGCCACACGACCCTCCGGCCCCAGCGTCGCCCCTTGACCCAAAGTCGCATCCGAGGAGACCGCGTGCCACCAGCATTTTCTCGAGCGCCTTCTCGACGAGTTGGCGCGGGAGCAACAGCGCACCCATAGCCTGATTAGCCTGGAATTCCCACCACTTCCCATCGTAGCGTTTCCGCGAAGCTTCCTTGCCGCCAGACGGCACAGGGTCGTTTCTGCACAAGATTCGGGGAAGGTTCGGGTCGAGGCCGCCCTCGAACAGCGACCGAGCCGACGGCCCCAATGCCATCAAGTGTGTATGCAACAAGCCATGTCCGCCCTCGTGAGCGATGGTTGTCCGAATACGACGTTCGGCTGCGCGGGTGCCTTCGTCATCCAGCCCCTTTGCGATCATGATTGCCTCGACGCCCTTCGCTCCAAATTCCGTGAACCCGAGTAGCCCGGACGGCAGCTCTTCATAAGAGATGTTGACCCCAAAGCGCTTCTCGACAAAACGATCGATTCGGATGGGGGACGGATCAGCGGGATACAATTCCAACTTGCGAAGCTCGTCGGAGCACATGTACTCGATCTGTTCGAGCTCGAAGTATGGCCGTTCGGGAAACGGACCGGACGAACGATACGTCCTCATGGCTTTTTCTTTCGCTCACGCCGTTCCAAGAAATCTATCACGTCTTGCGGATCCGCCTCCAACATCTTTCTCAACATCACGCCGTACGCCGGGTCGGCTTCGGCCCGGCGTTTCATCTCCTTAACTTGCGGGCGCGTGTCGTAGGTTCGAAGGTCTTTCAGGTTCGTTCCGAGACGCCTAGCGATCTCCGCAAGAACCGGGTCCGACGGATGGCGTCTGCCGAGTTCAATGTCGGACATAAATGCGGCCGATTTCCCAACTTCCTTCGCCAACTCACGGACGGAGATATCGCGCGCCTCCCTCAGTTCCCGAATGCGTTCTCCCAACGTCTTCATCAGTGCCTGTAAGCTTACACGGCCGAGGAATTGCTGTCAAATATCGCGTCGCGGCAGCCGGCCGAGCGGCGTTACCCGTACTTCCGCGACGCTTTCCCCTCCATAACCGACGATTTCTAAGAGCGGAGGATCGTCGTCGAGGGTCGCGGCCGCAACGTAGTCGAGCACCACGCCGCTCGACCGCTGCCCCGTTACGCGTTTGATGCTCTCGATCGGCACCTTCTTCTTCGCAGCGTTGGTAATGAACCCGCGCCGCAGCGAATGCCCCGCGAAATCGCCCGCGACGCCGGCGGCCGCGCAGCGCCGGCGGAGAATGCGCGCGACGTCCCCGGGATCCAGCCGCGTGGCCGTCAGCCGACCGCGCAAGTCGAATGTCCGGAACACAGCGCCGGACAACCCGAAAACGTCGAGCCACGCCTCCAGCGCCGCAACGGCGCACAGCTCGGTCTTCGGCAGCCGCGGAACATAGAGTTCGCGCCCCTTCTTCCGCGGATCGTTCTTTGCGGCTGCGATCCAGACGTAGAGCCCGGCCGACGTGAACCGGAGGTCCTCGACGTCGAGCGCGACGAGTTCGCTTCGCCGAAACGCCCCGGCATAGCCGAGCAGCAGCAGCGCCCGATCGCGCAGCGACGGCAGATTGTCCCCCATCGCCATGAGGAGCGAGGGGATCCGCTCGATGAGGAGCGCGTCCTTCTTCTTCACGGCCGTTCCGCGGCTGCGCGCGTAGCGCCGGAGCATCTTTCGGACGAGCGGGTGCTCCGTGGGCGTCTCGAGCCCCGCGGTTGCATGGCGGCTCGCGATCGCGGCCAGCCGCCGACGCAGCGTCGAGAGCGAGAGCCCCGGTGCGTCTCCGGGCCCCGCGTGGAGGCGATCGCCGGAGCGGCTGCGCCGCGTCTCGAGCGCCTTGAGGTAAAGGGCGAGGGTTTGGGGCGCCGCCGGGAGCGCCTCGAGGCCGTGCTGAGTGCAGAACGCCACGAAGTCCGCCCAATCGTGGGCGTAGGCCCGTTCCGTCGCCGGTGCGAGATCCGGGGTCGCAAGGTCGACGTCGACGGCCCGTGCGAGTTCGGCGAGCGCCTCCGAGAGCGCCGCGGCCGCCACGGGCGCCGAATCGGCTGCCGGCGCGGGCGCTAGGAGGCCCCTCTGGCGTTCCGGGATGACCTGGGAGTCGTCCGATCGCGCTTCCACGGGCTTCTTCTTCTCGCCAAAATCGCAGATCCTTGCGTGCCTGAGAAGTGAATATTCTCAGGCACAAGGCTCATTCCGTTTTCTGGGAGCACCCTCCGGTTGCGATTTTGGCAGGTTCCCTTCGGACATACGTTCGTTGAAGTATTGCGCGCTCGCCGTCGTTCAGCGACTCTTGAAATGCAAGAGCGAAGACCCACGCGGGATAGAGACTATTGAATTAAGCCGAATCACTCTCAGCGCGAGCAGTTATCCGGAAACGCGTGCCGAACAACAACGAACGGTTCGCCCGTAGGAGGTCCATCTTGCGATCCCCGAAGGGCGCCTTCGCTCACATCAAACCCGACTTCACAGGCTTGTATCGCAGCCTCGCGATCGACTGCGCGGTTCCCACCGTCATCATCCAGGTCTTGATCCACCGCGGCGTTCCGCTGATCGAAGCGCTGGCGATCGCCGCGATCGTTCCGGCGACCTCCGCAACGGCCGCCATGGTTCGCAAGCGGCGTCTCGACATCATCGCCACGATCGTGCTCTTCTTCCTCGGCGTCGGCGTCCTGACATCGCTGACGAAGGGCGACGTCCACGTCGCGCTCGCGAAGGAATCGATCGGAACCGCGCTCTTCGGAATCGTGTTCCTGGCCTCGCTGCTCGCGCGGCGGCCGTTGATGTTCACCTTCGGCCGAGAGTTCTCGACCGGCAACGACCCGGTGCGCCAGGCCGAGTGGGACGCGCTCTGGAGCCAGCCGTACTTCCGTTTCGTCAACCGTGCGATCACCGCGGTGTGGGGCGTCACGTACCTGGTCGAAGCAGCGCTTCGGGTCGTCCTCGCGTACGCGCTCGCGCCCAATCTGGTCGCGTTGCTGTCCCCGATGCTCGCGCTCGTGACGACGCTCGGACTAATCGCGTGGACCGTCCTCTACACGCGGCACGCCCGCCGCCGCGGCGACGAAATCCGAGCGCGGTTGTTAGCGGCGGAGCCGGCCGTTTGAAGATCGGCCGCTTCAGGAAGCGGTCGACGTGCTCGCTTCCAGTTCGGCGCGCCCGCAGGGCGCGACAAAGGCGATCGGAATATCATCGCGGTCATCAGCATTCCCGAGGCCCGGTTTACCATTTCGTCAACGGAAGCGTTAGCAGGATCCGTTCGGCCAGCCGATCGTCGGGGCGCGGCGGGCGGATGACGGCCCCGACGTTGAAGGGCGTGTAGCCCATCTTGGCGGCGAACGAGAGAAGCGACTTGAGCACTAAGAGCCGGCGGGCGCGCGAGGCCGGCGAGCCCTCGAGGGAATCGGCGTAGCGCTGCAGGTCCCCCAGGTAGGCCAGGCGGACCGGCTTGCCGATCGCAGCGCGGAAGACGGCGATGTCGCGGCGGTAGGCGCGGATCGTGTTGGGGCTCTTGCCGCGCAGACAAAGGGGACGAGCTCGTCGTCGGGTCGTCCAGGGCGGAATCGGCAGCCTTGCGACCTCCGCTTCTGCTTCTGCGCGGGCCGCGAGCGGCGCGCTAGCAGCCCGACGGCGTCCGGAGGGACGAACCGTAACCGCCAAAGTCGCCGACACGTCGCGCGCGGACGGTCCGGTGACGACGACGGCGTTTTAGAACTGCAGATAGAGGCTCGATCCGTCCGTCGGCGCGGAGCTGAGGTAGACGTCGGTCGTGCTCAATGAGGCATGGCCTAAGGTGTCGCGGATGGTGGCCGCGGGCGCGCCGCGTTGATGGGCGTGCGAGCCGTGGGCGTGGCGCAGCCAGTGCGGCGAGATCTTCTTCTGCAGCCCCGCGGTCGCGGCCGCCGCGGTGAGGATTTGGCGGATGCGCTCGTCGGTGATCGCGATGATCCGCTCGTCGAGCGCTTTGCCGTCGGCGAGGAACTGCAGCGCGTCCCAGGTTCGCCGGCCGACGCGGATCGTGCGTCCTCCGTGTTTCCCGTAGAGCGTCACGTAGCCGCCGGTGCCTTCGAGGTCCGGGACGAGTTGGCGCCGGAGCAGCTGCACGAGTTCTTCAACCCGGGCGCCCGTGCCGTAGAGCGCCTCGACGATGGCGCGATCGCGGGGCTGGCCCTCGAGGGCGGTCAGTAACCGAAAAATCTCGATCTCTTCGAGGCGCCGTTCGGCGCGCCGCGACACGACCGTGGGCAGCCGCAGGGCGGCACCAACGTTGAACCGCAGCGCCCCGATCTTGAAGCCGGTGCTCAGCAGCGCTTTGATCGCCGAAAGCGTGCGTCGGCGGGTGGCGGGCGACCCCGTGAGGGTGGCGGCGAAGTCCGAGAGATCGCCCAGGCCGACCGTCCGCAGGCTACGCGGACCGATGAAGGCCCGGAAGCGCCCGTAGTCGCGCTCGTAGGCGACGCGGGTGTTGGCCGGCCGATCGCGCAGCCACAGCTCGACGATCCGCTCGTCGGAGGCATCGGCGTCTGGCCGAGCCGGCCCCGCAGCGACGATCGCGCGGACGAGTCGCCGGCGCAGCGGTCGGGGTGGAGGCGGCGCGCCATCGCCGGAGGTCAAGTCCATCGCGTTCCTCGTGATGTGCGCTGCCCGGGCGGAAATCCGAAAATCGGGGTCGGATTTGGAATAACCCTAATTATCCCAAGCGGTTTTTGACCCCTCTTTATCTGTTTGGGTGTAACGATTACAATACCGGGAGCATGCCGAAACGACGCACGACCGGCAATCGCTCCCTTCAAAATCGACTAACGCGAAAAGGACGGCGACGAAGCGGACCCCGGCGCAGCCACTGCCCACCTGGGTGACCACAAAAGTGACAATGCCAAGCGGGAGTCGCCGCAAGAGCAGCCGGCGACGAAGACGGCGGCTCGCTTGCGCCCGCTTCACCGGCGGCCTCCCGCATTTCCAACCTTGGGGCCATGCTAGCTGCGCACTCTCGTAGTACAGCATCAGGCGCAGCGGCGGGTGAACCCTGATGCGTCACGTTCTTGCGCCGAGCCCGAAAACGGAGGGACCGTTGGGCGTGTGCCAGTCGTCCTCGCAGGCTGCTCTGGTAGCGCCTGCCGGCCTCGCGCAGCGACTCCCGACGAGCACGCGAACCGCACCCATCGGCGCAGTAGATTTGGCCGCGGTCGCAGCGCGTGCAGATATGCACGTGCTTGCCGCAACGCGCGCAGAGAAAGAGCCGGGCTGTGTCGTGCATCGTCGGTCGAAAATCGGCCGGCGAGCCATCGACAGACGAGCACGTGCGGTGCTATACTGCACCTACACTGTGCTTGTCACGGTGGGGGGCACGACATTCGGATACGACTTGCAGGTTTACCCGGGTGTCGTGCCGGTTTTCTCCTCGGCCTAATCGCCTACAGTTCCGCGGGATCGGCACGACACCCCGCAGAGAACGCGACTGCAGCGCTAGCTACCTTGGCGCAGCGTCCGGACGGTAATCAAACGCAATTCACGCGCCGGCGATGGAAAGCGTGGATGAGCTCCATGAGCGCAACTCTCCGTTAAGACGAGGGCTCATCCACCCTTTCCACCGCTCTGCTGCTGCGACTACGAGAAGACGAGAAGAAATGGACGACGGGAGTACATCGTCGCTGTTCTGCCTCGCCGCCAGATTCACGCGCTTTTCGACCGCCATCCACACGGATGTTCAGGCAATGCCGAAGCGCGCAAGAAACGCTAGAGCTCGCGGCCGTTCTTCCGCGGATCGCGCGCGGGCGACTGGCTGCGCCGGCTCTGGTTCATAGGATCATGGGCGATCATGCCGCGATCAATCGAGCGGAGCGCGCAATCGGCTAGGTTATTCGCGGCCGCTTCTAGTCCGGCAGTTCCGCGTGCGCCGAGCCGTCGGCGCCGAGGCCGTCCACTACTACCGGCTGGGCACGGGGGCGAATGTCCCCAGCTCCTCGGACTTCACCGAGTTTGCGAACCGCGCGTAGGGCCGTGCGGCGGCCGCGTCTCGGCCGAGCCGTTTACCGCCTTTGCCAGCCACGGGCGAAAGGGTCGCGAAGTCCAGTCCCGCGGTGATCTCTGCGTAGTGGACCCTGGCGGTCAGCGCCGCCACCGGGTAGAGAGGGTCGCCGACGAACTTCGGGACGCCGATCACCTCGGGCTCGCCCGACTTGTCGGTCTTCGAATAGGGGATCTTGATGGGGAGGCCGTCGGGGCGCCATTCGATGTGCTCGAGATCGACGCGCGCGACTTCGAACCGCGGCGGCCCAGCGCGGATCCGAGCAGCACGAGAGCCTGGTCGCACAGCAGAATCGCGGCGACGTCGGTCTTCTTCTCCAGCTGAGGCCGCACGCGATCGCGGGCGATCGCTTCGCTCGCGTCCAGGAGCACGGCGAGCGTCTCGTAGGTGGCCGGCGCCACTCGGCGCGGCTCGCGGGTCGGGAACGCCCGCAGCGCTCGCCAGCGATTTGCGCACGCCGGTGTCGTAGGCCCAAAGCGCTGCGCGCGGGGCTCTACGCCCGCGTCTCCACGCACGATCAGCAAACGCTGCCGATGCAGCTGCGTACCATGCGCGCCTACCCAAGCAACGCGGCTGGATTGTCGGCATGGAGGTCCGCGACGTCGGCTCCGGCGCTAACGTCCGCCCGCAACGCGAGGCCATGCTCAAAGCCGCACGCCGGCGCGAGCTCGACATCATCGTGGTTTGGCGGCTCGACCGCTGGGGCCGCTCTCTGCTCGACCTCATCGGCAGCCTGCAAGAACTCAATGAGCTGGGGGCCAAAAACCCTCCGTGATCATGCGCGGCAAACCCGCATGGTTATTGAGTCGAAAACGGCGAATTGGCGGTGGCCGGCAACTTTAGTTTAAAGCCGCTTTGTCCTCACCCGAACGAAAGCCTTCGACCGATGCCCCGCCGCGAACTGCTGACCGCCGCAGAACGAGCCGAGCTCTTCGCATTCCCCGCTGATGAAGGCGAGTTGATTCGACTCGTCACGCTCTCGAAATCAGACCTCGCCTTCATTCGTCAACATCGCGGTCTGCCCAACCGCCTGGGCGTTGCGGTGCAGATGGTGTATCTGCGTCACCCCGGCAGGGCGCTGGGTGTCCGTGAGACGCCCAGCGCTCGTGTCTTGGAACTGGTTGCCGCGCAACTCGATCTCGCGCCTGACAACTGGGACGCATACGCCGTGCGCAGCGCGACTCGCCGTGAACACCTCGCCGAACTGTCAGCCTTTCCGAACCCTTAATCTTAATCGAACATCGGCCCCCCTTGCCGCCTCCCCCTGCTGCGAATCTTCGGTCAGAAGCCTTGCGCACCCGATGGGGAACCCGGCCCGCGCGGAATTGTGTCAGCAGACGACTCTCTCGCGCTTCGCAACTCGGCGGTCGGCTCTACGCCGCCGCCGTCATTCGGAACGCCGCGATAACGCCCTGGTTCTCTATTTCACCGTGATTTCGGCGGTGTTCGTGAGCTGCGGTTCCGGAGCGAAGTCGTCGTTCGTCGCGTTTCTCGCTACCGCTACTTCGTATCGGCCGGGTTGAGCAATCGCATATTGCTGCGCGAGATCGAAGTCCGCCGTCAAGATGGTTCCGGGGGCTAACGTCGTGTTCATGCGAAGATCACCGTCTTTGGTTCGCAAATCATGGAGCGGCGGCAATGGATTTCCGCGCGCGTCCGAGACGCGGAACGTGAAGTCGATCGATAGATCGGAAGGTACGCGGCACGGTACCGGTATTTCGCAGCGCCAAGTGAATGACGATGGGGCCGTTCAACCGATACGAGGGCTCGACGCGCATGCCGAGTCCGATCGGCTGCCCGGCCCACTGGAACGCGGAGCTGGTCTCTTTGGTCGCGGTGAAGTGCTCGTCTCCACTCCAGACCGGCGAGATCGTTGCGGCGACAAAAGCGACGACACCGAGCGCGATTTTCACCGCGACCGCCTTATTACGAACTTCAAACATCACAATACGCACCGTGGATTATTCGCCGAATAAGTCCCTGGTGCCCTCGTTTCGGTGTTCGTCCACACCGGGAAAGTAACGTTCGTCGTCGAACCCGCCGGATCACTCGAATGGGCGTTCGCTTGATCTGAGGGTCCAGGCGTCCTTAGCAACGGAGTATTCCGAGATGCCGCTCCAGGCCCATTCCAGCTCGCCGAGTGGTACCCAGATGCTATCGTCGATTGCGGGCTTGTATATAAAGTAGGTCTTGAACGCATCGCTCCGCTCGAATTCGTATCCGTTAGGAAAGGCTACGGTCTGCGTCCCCTCGGTGCTGGGTGCATCGACCGCAGTCCACATAGCGGAGCTCAAGGCTGCGATGGGAACGGTGATTGGTGTGCCCCCGAAATAGCCGAAGCTGAAGCCGTTGTCGTCGTAATAGGTGTTGGCGGTGGGACTGCTCGCGTAGTAGGTCACCCCACGGTACAGAAATGCCTTACACGAGTCAACGAGTTGGACCGCCGCGAGCGTCCCTTTCCGCCCGCGGGTGCCGTGGCCGAGAACGTGAAGTTGATGCCGTTCGGCCCCCCAAAGACGGATGGCTTTCCGTCAGCCAGCAGGAACCTTGTGGACGTACCCGATGCGTTAACGGCGCCCGGAGTCGTAGAAGTCATCGACACGCCGGTGGGTCCCAGAACCTTGAAGACCGAGTTGGCAGAAACCATCCTGCCGCCCACGCTCACCGTGACCGATACCGAAGCCGCGGCCTGAGGAAAATACCAATAATAGCTGACGTCCGCAGCGTTGAGCGCTGAGGCAGGGAGCTTCTGGACCGAGCCCGGTCCGATGCCGTAGCCGGGCGTGGGGCCGGGACTCGGCACAACATAATCCTGGACCACGTCGTTAAGACCGATGGTCCATTGGATGTTCCCGGGTGCGCCGCCGGAGCCCAGGTTTCGCACGCCGAGCTTCATCGGCTGCCCAACGATGATGGGGGCGGGTTTGAAGGGCGAACTCACGACCTTGCTGCCGTGGAGGTCGTCGACGATGACGAGGTTGGGAGTTGCGCTAGGACTCGGGCTCGGTGAGGGACTTGGCGAATTACAGACGCCTGAGCGGTCGGGGTTTCGGTGGCCCCCTGTCGCGACGGAGGAAGTAGGCGAAGGCGGACATGACCAAGTGGGACTGGGACTGGGACTGGGACTCGGACTGGGACCGACGATAATGCCGCGAGGCTTCATCGTCGTCGGAGTCGCGTTCTCTGACGTTGCGGCGTCTTGCCCTATCCCACCGGAGGTGTTCGATGTCACAGTTGTCGGAATGGACGCGTTGTGACCGCCGGTACAAGCGCTCACGCCCATCGAAGCGGCGAAAAG
>CAWBES010000020.1:0-91248 GCA_963787965.1 uncultured Alphaproteobacteria bacterium | reverse complement strand
CGGAAGGGCCGGCGCGAGTCGGTGTTTCTGTAAGGAAGGTTTATGAAGTGAAGGGATGACGCAGGAGGATAGGTCAGCACACTATTGGATGTGTGTCTAAGCAGGTAGGGGGTCGTGTAGGCAAATCCGCACGGCAACTCCGAGATGCGAATGCGAGGATCTTCGGATCCGAAGTGATTGACTCCACGCTGCCAAGAAAAGTCTCTAACTAGGAACATCGGTGCCCGTACCGTACACCGACACAGGTAGACTGGCAGAGCATGCTAAGGCGACGGGAGAACCCCTGTTAAGGAACTCGGCAAATTAACCCCGTAACTTTGGGAGAAGGGGTGCCCTCTTTGGTCTGGTCTTTACGACGAAAGCTGAGGGGGGTCGCAGTAACAAGGCCCAAGCGACTGTTTAACAAAAACACAGGTCTCTGCGAACGCGAAAGCGGACGTATAGGGGCTGACTCCTGCCCGGTGCTGGAAGGTTAAAGGGAGAGGTTAGCGCAAGCGAAGCTTTGATCTGAAGCCCCAGTAAACGGCGGCGGTAACTATAACCGTCCTAAGGTGAGATGAAAAATCGTTGCCTCTTCACGCGGTAACGCGTGTCGATTACTTGGCCGTATGCGGGAACATCCTGAGAGCCCAATCTACTCATCCGATCGAGAGATCGGGCAGTAAAAATGGTTGGGATTGGACAATCCGCAGGAAACCCTCAAGGTGAGGGGATCCTCAGAGACTATACGCCAGGCTCCAGCAATCACCCCCCCCCCCGTTACGTTGCTGGATGAAGATAGAGTCCAGTCTTGTATGAAAGTACAGGAGTAAACTGAGCGAAATTCCTTGTCGGGTAAGTTCCGACCTGCACGAATGGAGTAACGACTTGGGCACTGTCTCGATGGGGGGCCCGGCGAAATTGCAGTACCAGTGAAGATGCTGGTTACCCGCGGCAGGACGGAAAGACCCCATGAAGCTTTACTGTATCCTGATCTTGGGTCTTGAGGTTTTCTGTACAGGATAGGTGGGAGGCGACGATCCGTGGACGCTAGTTTACGGGGAGCCAACGTTGGGATACCACCCTGAAAACTTCGGGATTCTAACCAACCGCCGTGATCCGGTGGTGAGACATGGTCAGGTGGGCAGTTTGACTGGGGCGGTCGCCTCCTAAAGAGTAACGGAGGCGCCCAAAGGTCACCTCAGATCGGTCAGAAACCGATCGTTAGAGTGCATAGGCAAAAGGTGGCTTAACTGCGAGACGGACAGGTCGAGCAGGTGCGAAAGCAGGGCTAAGTGATCCGGCGGTACCGAATGGAAGGGCCGTCGCTTATCGGATAAAAGCTACTCTGGGGATAACAGGCTTATCTCCCCCAAGAGTCCACATCGACGGGGAGGTTTGGCACCTCGATGTCGGATCGTCGCATCCTGGGGCTGTAGTAGGTCCCAAGGGTTGGGCTGTTCGCCCATTAAAGCGGTACGCGATCTGGGTTCAGAACGTCGTGAGACAGTTCGGTCCCTATCCGCCGTGGGCGTAGGAGATTTGACGAGCGTCGACCCTAGTACGAGAGGACCGGGTCGAACGAACCGCTGGTGAACCGGTTGTCCCGCCAGGGGCATAGCCGGGTAGCTACGTTCGGACCAGATAAACGCTGAAAGCATATAAGCGTGAAACTGACTCGAAGATGAGATCTCAATCCCGAAAGGGTGAAGGGCCGTGGAAGACTACCACGTTGATAGGCCGGGGGTGGAAGGCGAGCAATCGCTGAAGCTAACCGGTACTAATCGCCCGGATACTTTAATTACGCTACGCTGTCGTTTGGCACTGAAGGTTCTTCTCTATGCAGGTTTCCGACGCGCATCGCTGGAGCTCAGGCTCGCGGGCGCGCTCGGGATCAGATTTCTGGCGCCGATAGCGGCGGGGTTCCACCCGTTCCCATCCCGAACACGGCAGTTAAGACCGCCAGCGCCGATGGTAGTCGGACCGCAGGGTCCCTCGAGAGTAGGACAGCGCCAGATTATACGACGGAACCCGCCGCAGCAATGCCGGCGGGTTCCGCTTTTCCGGAGCAGTCCGGCCGCGCGGATCGCGGATCCGCTATGGGACTCCCGAGATCGCCGGCTAAGGCCGGGCGACCAGCCCGAGTGCGAGCCACCCGCGACCGGGACCCGAGCGGCCTCTGCGTGGCATCGGTCAGGCGCGGTCGCCGCAATTCGAGGAGCCCAGGCGAGCCGTCGAAAAGACGGTACATCCGCATCGCGAGGAGCGTCGAATGGAACTCCTTGAAACGCCGCATCTCTTCACTGTTGAGGAATACGTTGCCCTTGCAATCGAGGCTCGAACGGAGTTGCTCGGAGGAGTAATCTACGACGTGTCGCCACGGAACGAGCCGCATCGCTATGCCGTGCGCAAGTTGACCGAGATCTTGGCGCACGGGTTGTTCGGCTCCGGGTACATCGTACAGGTCCAGGACGCCGTGGCGGTATCCGGCCGGCAGGGCCACGACGCCCCTGAAATTGACGTGGCCGTGCTGTCGGACAAGTTCTATCGTCCGATGCCGACGGCAGCCGATGCATTCGCTTTCATCGAGGTTTCCGACACGACGTATGCCGTCGATCGGAAGCACAAGATTCCGCTATACGTGGCCGCCGGCGTGCCAAGCTATATCGTCAACATCCCAGCACAGCACGTCGAGTTCTACGGCACGCTGCAGGATCTCGAATTGGAGCACGGGCGCACGTTGTCACGGGCCGATTCGCTGACGATGCTCGGCGTCGCCGTTCCAATCGTCGCCTTGTTTGAGGACGAGCGCGGGTAATCGCGGCGGCTCCGGGGGCGCGAACGCGTACTCGGCTTCTCCGAATGCGTCCAGCGGCGCCGGGAACCGACGGAGGCCCAGTGGAGTCTCATGCATCCGGACGGTAGCTTACTAGGCCTGCCCGGGAAGGACGGGGCGACGAGTGCCAATGGCCTTAGCGCGCAAGCGTCGCGGCCCCAGCGAGATTCGGCGACGGCTTGCGATCGTTCTTGCCATGTTGCTCTTGTTCGGCCCCCGGGCGGCGATCGCGCAGGTGTCCGGTGAGACGACGCCGCTCCAAGGGTCGCCGATACGCGAAGTCGTCATCCGGTTCACCAACCCGTCACCGGATAAGGCGATCGATGCGAATGCGACGGCTGCGATCCGCAAAGCGTTCGGCGTCTATCCGGGGTCGCGCTACGACGCGTTCTACGCCGACCTCGGGGTAACGAAGGTGCGCCGGCTCGCGCAGGTCGCTGCGGCTGAATACGCGGTGACGCCGGCCAATCTCGGCATCGGCATCACGCTGACCGTGACGCTGCAGGAGGCCGTCACGAAGGCCCTGCTGCAGCCGGCCGGGCAGCTCGTGGACGGCAAGAACTTCCCGGTTCTCTACGTCGACAACCGGTCGCTCTTGGAGATGAAGTTCCAGGGCGCCGCCTGGTACCAGGAGGACATCAACGCCTGGTACGGCCGGCCGCAGGCGCTGCTCAAGGGTAATCCGCTCGCCGACAATCCGGCCGGAGCCGGCTGGTCGGGCTGGGGCGAGAACTATCTCTCCGCCGGGCTGTACGGCATCACACCGATCTCTCAAGCCGCGCGCACGTACGTCTACGGCGGCTACAGCTACATCATGTCGGACTCGCTAGGGCAGGAGATCTTCACGAACGAGTCGCGGCTATACGGCGGCACGCCCGACGATTCGTTCGCCGGCATCGTCACCGGAGGCACCGACGCCGTTGGGAACCGCCTCGTCGTCAACGCATCGTACGGACGACAGCACTACGAGATCGGCTCGGGGATGCTGCTGCGGCTCTCGGGCGGGAACGGCGGAGATCGCGCTTCGTTGCAGCTGAACCCGCGCAACGCTGCGAATACGCTCGGGCTGCTGCAGGTCCGCTACAATACGGCCCGCGTCGAGGGCTTCTACGAGCGGCCCGACGACCTGGCGGTCATCAATTCCCATACCTCGCTGCTGGGGTGGAACCTCGATGCCGGCATCGGGACGCCGTTCACGATCGGCGCGACCTACGTGTCGGTGCCGGCCTCGACGTACAACTACTTCACGCCGAGCGGTAACGTGCTCTCGCGCGCCGGATTGCGCGTGCAGGACGTACGGTCGCAGTGGGTTCCGGCCCCCGGGCGCGACTCACTCTACGCGTCGGGCGAGTACGCGCTCGAGACCAATAAGAACTACCCGATGCACGCGACTGCCGGCTATGCCGAACTCGGTTGGCAAGTGCCGTCGCGGCGGTGGAAGCCGACCGTCAGTTACCGTTATTCGATCTTCAGCGGAGACGATCCGGCGAGCGATACGTTCGGCCGCTGGGATCCGCTCTATTCCGGCGGCAACCTGCAGCAGTGGGTGCAGGGTGCCAATCACTACAAGACGTTTCAGAATAGCAACATCATCGCCCAGGACCTGCAGCTCGTCCTCTCGCCGTGGACCAAGTGGCAGTTCGTCACGCAGCTCTGGACGTTCCACGCGCCGCAGTCGAACAATATCGGAGGTCCGCAAGTGCTGAGCACGTACGCCTCACCCGATCTCGGCGCCGAGGCGAATCTGACCTGGAAGTACTTTATCTCGCGCAACTACTACGCACAGGGAAATCTCGCATACACGACTCCGGGCGCGGCGATCGCCGACGCAGTCGGCCCGGCGAGTCCGTGGTTCAGCGTCTCGGGATTTATCCGCTTTTCTATCTAACGTAGCCGATGATTGGAGGGCACGTTCGTGTCTGAGTTCGACGAGTCCGCGCAGGGCCAGGTAGCGCGACGAACGTTCATCGCGGCCGGCGCCGCGTCCGTGGCGGCGGCTGCGGCTCTGACGAAGTCGGCGGAAGCGCAGGTCGCGCCGGGCGCGGCCATCGACACGCAGGGTCACATCGACGTCGCGCCGGTGAGTCCGGAGTACTTCGTCCCCGGCCGCTTTGCGGGCAAGGTGCTGATCGTGACGGGCTGCGCCACCGGCATCGGGGCGGCATCGGCGATCCGGATGGCCCGCGAGGGGGCGGCGATCGTCGGCTGCGACCTCAAGACCGAGCAGTTGCGCGAGACCGTCGGGAAGATCGCCGGCGAGGGTCATCGTGCCGTCGCCGTACCCGGCAACGTTGCGGACGACGCGATCTGCGAGGCGATGGTGCGGGCCGCGATCACCAACTTCGGCGGGCTCGACGGAGCGCTGAACGCCGCAGGCGTCATCGACGGCAGCGACCCCGCCGAGCCGCTGACGGAAGCGTTCTTCAAGGCCCACCGCGACCTGTTTCCCAATCCGATTCACCTGGCGTCAAACGCTTACTGGGACGCCGTGCTGTCGAACAACTTGACCGGCATGTTCAAATCGCTGCGCGCCGAGCTCCGTCACCTCGTCGCACAGGGGAGGGGAGGGGCGATCGTCAACATCGGATCGATCGCCGGCACGACGGGGCTCGCGTCGAACTGCGGCTATCTCGCGAGCAAGCACGGCGTCGAAGGGCTCACGCGGAGCGCGGCAATCGACTACGCGCCGTACGGAATCCGCGTCAATTCCATGAACATGGCGGCGACGAAGACGCCGATGACGGACCGTGCGGGAGAATTCGTGCGGCTGGCCGGCGCGACGCCCAACCCCTTCGCGATGGGCAAGATCAAGACGCTGAGCGTCCTTGCGTACGCCGACACGACGCACCGGATGGCGACGGTCTGGGAACAGGCGGCTCCGATCTCGTTCCTGCTCGCCGCCGAGGCGTCCAACCTCACCGGGGCGATCTACGCCACCGACGGCGGCTGGACGGCATACTGACGCTTGCGGCATCTCAGCTGACGTGTTGCTGCGTTCCACACTCGCGTGCGGCGGGCCTGCGCTCGCGGGGACGTCGCCGCCGTACCGCGTCGAGTCGATCGTCCCGTCGGGAAGCACCGGCGAGGCGCTGGCAGTGAATGCGGGCGGCGACGTCGCGGGCCAGATCGATGGATCGGCGTTCATCCGGCACGCCGGGCATCTCACGACGTACGACGCGGTCCGCAGCTGTTATCTCGGGGACTCCTTTTCGAACACCGTGACCGCACGTAACCGCTTCGCTAAAGGCGTCGGCCATAACGATAGTCTGCGTGAACGGCTATCGCGGTTTCGTCCGTTACGCGAACGGTTCGGAAATCGAGATCCAGCCGCTGTCGACACGCGACGAATACAACGGTACGCGCGCGTCCGCCGTCAACAACGAGGACGTGGTCGCGCGCCGCTCCTCCCGCGGCTCGCAGCTCGGGCTCGTGGGCTTGAAGCGTCGCGACGACCCTGTCCTTCGTGTCCATATGACCTTTCTTCTGCGATGAGCGAGACAAATCGTCCATTCCGGGCAGAAGGGCAAACGCGGCAGGGATGCGCGTTACCGCGCACCGCCCGCACAGATCCGCACGTGCATCTTTCATGCACTCGGGCCCCACCCGATATGCGAAGACAATCGCGAAGAGGGTAAGTCATGCTGACCCAAAAGCCACAGCCGGCTGAGGAACCGGATGAGCGCCGGCCGCCCACCCGAGAGCGCGGTTCTTTTTCGCCGATTGCTCGGCGCCGATCGCGCGGCCGGCGTGGGGCGGAGGGCGCGCGCGCACGCGCGTCACGTCCGACGAAAATGCGGAAGCGCCGGTGTCGCAAGCGTTTCACTCTGGGCCACGTGTTGCGCGATCGAGACCGCGCGGCGCTATCGTCCCCGGTAGACGTCCCGACGATCGGCGATTCGGAGCACGAGAATCGAACGGTTCGTTCCGTCGACCTCGAAAACGATGAGGTACGGGCCGACGCGCAGTCGCCACGCCTGCTCGCCGCGGATACGCCTACCGTCGACGTCCGGCAGCTTGCTCAATTCGCGATCGGCTCGCGCCGAAAGGTCGACGCGCCAGGGAGACGTCAGCTCGCGCGCGCGCGGCGCGGTCCTCATCGTCGAGCGGCTCGTCGTCGACGGGGCGCGAGGCGAGCGATTCCTCGAGGTCGACGGGTTCGGCGCGTTCGGTTGGGGGTTCCATCGGCCCTCAGATTCGACGCCGGCCCGGATACTATCGGGAACGCGCCGATCGCCGCGTTTAGCGCGCCGCGAGCTCGCCCGGGCCGAAGGTGCGCTCGAGCAACGCGTCGCGCCCGACGAAAACGCGGAAGCGCCGGCGTCGCTAATCACGGTTTATCGGACAAGGAGGCCCGTGCAGCCGCTCCCGTCGCAGCTTGCATATAGACTGCACCGGGGCTCGCCGGCGCGATCGGGCGGGAACGTAAAGAACGCCCAATCCCTTACGGGACGGGCGTTTGCGAGCCGCTCTTCCAGAGCAGCCGCCGTCGGATTTCCCCATCGCGCGTAGAACTGCGGCGCCCGCTCGGTGCGATTCGTGGCCGAAAACCCGATCGCATCGGGATGGGAATGGAAGCTGGTTGCAAGGACGAGCGGACTCAACACCGGCGCCCCGGTAACACCCTCCGCCAAGCCTGCGTGAATGGCGATGGTCGAAGGTTCCACGATCGGCGATGCTCCTTTGGTGCGGCGCGTTACGGCGCGAACTCGTACTCGGCTTCGAGGACGTACCCGCGCCACACGGAGAACGCGCCTTCGGGCGGCCGCCACTCGACCTCGGCGGAGGCTGGGATCATCATACCGTCGATGCGGGCGTAGCTGTGGAAACGCCCGCTCCACGGGGTGAGCACCGGCACTCCCTTCACGTCGCGGTAGCGCATCGCGGAGATGCCGATGATTTCGCCCCGGTGGCCGAACTCGGCATCCATCGACACGGTCGTCGCCGAGTCGGTGAGCGTGGCCCGGGCGTGGTCGTCGTCGAGCTCGGTCCATCGGACGCCGGCTTCGGGCAACAACGCGGTCGGGAACCACGGCGATTCCGCGAGATAGCGTAGGAGCGAAGCCGCGTCGGTTTCCGAGGTGCGGGGCGCCGTGCGGATGGGGACGATGCCCCCGATGCCGGCTTCGGAGGTGCCCTGGCCGCCGATATACGCGTCGCGAACCCGGACGGAGAGCAGGGGAAGCACGTCGATCGTCGCGTCCCACACGAAACCGATCGGGCTCGTCGAGAAGGTCTCGACCGCGCGGAACGGATTCCAGCGTCCGCGCCCGTCGGCGCGCATGACGCCGTCCTGTTGGAGGCGGGCGCGCTGTATCGTCATCTGCCCCGGGGCGAGCGCGAATGCAAAGTAGCGCCGGACCGGCGCCGGTAGCGCGCCGAGCGCGCCGAGCGCGCCGAGGGGGTCGAACGGGTCGGGCGGGATCGCGGTAGAGCCGGCGCCGCCGGCCGCGAGCGCGGGTGAGCCGTGGAGGCGCCGCACCGCGTGCGCGGTCGCGCGGTTCCAGCGCAGCGTGCCTGCGGCCGCAGCGATCGCGGAAACGCCGGTGACGGCGGCGGCCGCCGTGAATAACCTCGATCCGGGTCGCATCCTGACCAGCCTCTCCTTTCTTTCGGCGATCTCCTGCGCCGGCGGCCGATGCCGAACATAAATCTCGGATGCAGGCTAGCCTTCGCGCTTCATCCGCTCCTGACGGGCGATCTCACGCTCGCTGGGTGAATCGAGCGCGCCGTCGACGATCTCGATCTCACCGCCTCGCCTGTAGTGGCCGATAAGGACGCCGGTCGACGATACGCGCGAGCCGGTCAGCTTGAACGAATGCGACCTCGCCCGAGCGCGAAACCGCGTACTTCTTGACTTCGTTGAACAGTTTCGCGATGCCGCCGTGGGGCGAGATTTCGGCGCAGTACGGCCAGAATGCGGCGAAAATCTCGTATGTCTTGCGGCCGAGGAAGAGATCGAACGGCTCCTTGATGACGACGTCGAGCTCCTCGCGAGACTCTCGAGCGCGATGGGGAACAGCCAGCCGCCGAACGTGAAGCCCTTTGTCGGATCCTCAGTTGGCCCGCCGGGCGCCTGCATGACGCCGTCCATGGAAACCATGGCGCCGACGATGATCTTCCGCATAGGAACACTCTCCGTGTTAGCGCATGCGCGGTTTTTGCAGCCGGCAACGTAATCCCCGCCTGCGCGATGCCCTCGCGCCGCAGCGTCGCGCGGATGCTCTTGATGCAGACGAAATGACGTTCCAGGGCTATCTCGAGCGCCTTCCGCCGGGAGGTCGCCACCGGGGCCCGTAGCATTGTTCCTAGGACCGGCTTCAGCCGCTTTGAGAAGTGGGGTACTTTCGTGATTCGCCTTGTCGCCTCAATCGTGCTTATCGTGTCGCTGTTGGGCGCCGGATCCGTCGTCGCCGCGCAGTCGAGCGGCAGCGCCCCGGCGGATCCGTTCCTTTGGCTCGAGGAACTCAACGGCGCGCGGGCGCTCGATTGGGTCAAGGCCGAGAACGCGAAGACCCTCGCGGTCCTCCAGAAGGACCCGCGTTTCGCGGGCATTTACGCCGGCGCGCTCGCGATCGGTGAAGCGATGGACCGCATCCCGTACCCCGAGGTCGTCAACGGCCGCGTCTACAATTTTTGGCAAGACGCCGAGCACGTTCGCGGCATCTGGCGAACGACGTCGCTTGCAGATTACGCGAAGCCCGAGCCGGCTTGGACGACCGTCCTCGATCTCGACGCGCTCGCGAAGAGCGAGGAGAAGAACTGGGTGTGGCAGGGCGCCGATTGCGAGTCGCCCGGCGAGCGGCGCTGCTTGATCTCGCTCTCGGAAGGCGGGGAGGACGCCTCGACCATCCGGGAGTTCGATCTGGAGACGCGGCAATTCGTGGCGGGCGGCTTCGAGCTGCCGCGCGGAAAACAAGATGCGGCTTGGCTCGATTCCAACACGCTGCTGGTCTCGCGCGAGTGGTCGCCCGGCGAACTGACGGCCTCGGGCTATCCCTACATCGTCAAGAGGCTCGAACGAGGCCGGCCGCTCTCCAGCGCGACGGACGTCTATAGCGGAATCAAATCCGACGTTTCCGTCGAGCCGTTTTCGTACACCGACGGACAAGGGCATCGCGTGGCCGGAGTCGGCCGCGGAATCTCGTTCTTCCAAGACGAGATCCGGTTACTGACCCCGTCCGGACTTCGCAAGCTCGACCTGCCGCTCAAACTCGACATCAGAGGTCTATTTCAAAACCACCTGCTAGTCCATCTGTCGGAACCGTGGGCTGCGAATAACGCGACCTTCGAGGCGGGTTCGCTCGTTTCGCTCGACGCGGCCGCTGCGATGGCGGACCCCGACCACCTGAAGCCGAGCGCCGTTTACGTGCCCGGGCCGCGGGACTCGCTGGACGCCGTGGGGACGACCCGCGATCGCCTCATCATCACGACGTACGAAAACGTCCGCGGGCGCGCATACATCTACGCGCCGAAGGCGGACGGAAGCTGGGCGACGCGGCCGCTCGACCTCGCCGACAATTCCTCGATCGTTCTCATCGACGCCGACGATAAAGGAAGCGACGCATTTCTTTCCGTGAGGGGATTTCTCACCCCGACGACGCTCTACGACGTCGACGCAGATTCCGGCGTCGCCACGCTTTCCAAGGCGCTGTCTCCGAGATTCGACGCTTCGGCCGACGTCGTCGAGCAGTTCGAGTCGACGTCGAAAGATGGAACGAAAATCCCGTACTTCGTCGTGCGCCCGAAGAACCTCGCGTACGACGGCTCCAATCCGACCATCCTCACCGCCTACGGCGGCTTCGCGGTTTCCAATACGCCGTATTACAGCGGGACGTACGGGAAGCTGTGGCTCGAGCGCGGCGGAGTGTACGTGCTAGCGAACATTCGCGGCGGCGGAGAGTTCGGGCCGGCTTGGCACGAAGCCGGTCTCAAGACGCATCGCCAGCGTATCTACGACGACTTTGCGTCGGTCGCCGAAGACCTTATCGCGAAAGGGATCACGTCACCGCGGCACCTGGGTATCGAGGGCGGCTCGAACGGCGGCTTGCTCGTGGGCGTCGAGTTCACGCAGCACCCCGAACTCTTCAACGCCGTCGACATCCAGGTGCCGTTGCTCGATATGCTTCGCTACGAACAGATTCAAGCGGGCGCGTCGTGGGTCGGAGAATACGGCAGCGTCTCGGTACCGGAGGAGCGCGCGTTCCTAGCGTCGATCTCGCCGTACGCCAACCTCAAACCGGGGGTCAAGTATCCCGAGCCGTTCATTTGGACGACGACGAAAGACGACCGCGTCGGGCCGCAGCACGCTCGCAAATTCGCGGCGAAGCTCGGCTCGATGGGCATTCCCTACCTGTTCTACGAAGTGCTCGAAGGCGGGCACGGCTCCGGCGCCAATATCAAAGAAAGCGCCTTCACGACGGCGCTCGAGATCACGTACTTCACGCAGAAGTTGATGAAGTAGATCGGCTCCGCGTCGCGCCGGTCACGGAACGGGAAGCGGCACGTTCTCTTTGCCGAGGCGGCGGCTGAGAAAGTAGGCGACGAGATCGCCCTCGAAGCGAAGGTGCGATTTCAACCACGCGTACTGTTTCGGGCACGACATCTCGCCGAATTCGATCACCATCGCGCCGTCGGACGCGCGCACGCGCGAGAAGCCGTAGTACCCGTGCAGCGTCGTGGTAAAGTTGTCGCTTTGAAAGCCGAAGGGCCAGGACCGGCCGTACAGCGTCTTCCACGCAGCGGCGAGGCGACCCGACGCCGCATCGGGATAGCCCACCGAAGCCGCGCTCGAACACGGCTGAGCGGCGCCGTCGAAGTGCAGAAAAACCGCATCGCGGACGGCGTACGGGCCTCGCAAGTGGGCGGGCTCGCGCAATACCGTGATCCCGGCGGCGCGCAGCACGCGCGTCGCTTCGTCAGCGACGATCGGCGTCCATACGATTTCACCGGGGGCGACGGGGCTGCCGGTGTTGTTGCACAGCGACGGCGGCTCGCCGTCCTTGCCGCAGTCCGGCCGCCCCTCGTGGCCGGCTTGAATCAGGACGTCGGCCGTCGCCGGCGGGACCGGAGACGCTGCGACGGGAGCCGCGCGCACAAGCTGGGCGGCACCGAAGGCCAGCGCGAGGCTGAAGGCTACGCGTACTCCGAGCGTGATGGCGGAACGGGATCGGGTGACTTGCGTGGGCATCGCGCACCTTCTTCGGCGGCCGGCGTGGAGCGAACGTCAATGCGCGGCGAAACCCGCCGACTTCAAACCGTGCAGAATCAGCTCTACCGCGAGCGGTGCTTGCATGGCCGCGAAAAGCCAGCCGATGACCTCGATCGCCGTCATCTTCACGTATCGCATGATGAACTCCGCGAGCAGCATGCCTACGAGGTTCAATACGAGCATGAGGAAGAGCAGGCCGTAGATCTGATTCTGCACGGTGCCGTTTTGGGCGAGCGAGAGAAACAGGATGATCGTGACGATTCCGGTAGGCGTCACGATTGCCGGGGCCGCCATCGGCGATAGCGCGAGCGCCAGCGCGGATACCGACTTTCCCTGCGCGTGATCCAAAGTGCTGGAGTTCTCGAAACCGACTTTCGTCAGCATTTGGAGCGTCGAACGTGCCAGCAGGAGGCCGGTCGCGATATCGAGCGCGGGAATGGAGACATGCCAGGACTGGATCGTGCTCACGCCCGTCAACGCTACCACCGCGATGAGCGCACCTGCGATGAGCGTGGCGTACACCGCCGCGCGGATGCGATACGGCCAATCGTTCTCGTGCGTGAAGGCGTAAAAATACGGAATCGAGCGAAAGGGACCGAACGCGACAAAGAGGATCGTAAAGATGAATCCGACTTGAAACACGATGCCGGATCGCCTTTAGCGGGGACTGCCCATACGACGGCGCAGTTCGCCGCCCGGTTACCTCCTTCCGGCCACCGGTGGCGAGGGTCCGCATGAAGTTGAGGTTACGACGTCAAGCGCGCGGAGCGCTCGGCGTCGACTCCCAGCCGAGCACCCGGGCGATCAGTTCGCTGCGGTTGCGGCTCTCGGTCTTGTCGAGCATGCGCTTGATGTGATCTTGGACGGTCGATGAGGTGATGTGCAATTGCTCGGCTATCCGGTCGAGATGGCTTCCGTCGAGCAGGAGCGCGAGCACTTGCACCTCGCGCGGCGAGATGTGGTAGCGCGCCGCCGCGCCCGTTAGCGAGTTCGTCGGCCGGAAACGGTCGACGTGGACGCCGACGAACAGGCCGGTGGGGCCGGACATCGGCTGCGTGCGGACCACGAGGAACGGTACCGGGTGCGCCACGCCGGCCTGTTGCTGCGAGGGATCGCTCGACCAGGCCTGCGTCAATTCGCGCACGGTGTCTTCCAACAAGGCCGGGAGCCGTTCGGCGATGCGGGTTTGCAGGCCGGTGAGCGCGACGCGGCGCCGATCCTCGGAGCTCCAGGCCAAAACGATCTGCATATCCCGGTCGAGGACGTAGAAGGCCCCCTCCGGCGGCTGCAAGGGGGTATCGGGCACGTCGCCGGCGGGTGATGCGGCGTGTAGGCGCAGCGCCGAGAGGCGCTCCGAAGCGGAGTCCAGCGCAAGGGTCAGCATGCTGATCTCGCTGGACGTGAACGGCCCTAGCTCCGCCGTGCGCAGCAGGGTCAGGATGCCGAAGTGCGCGCGCGCGTCGGCGAAGACCAGGGTGATGCCGCTGGCGAGATCGTCGAGCGATCCCAGCGCTGCCGCGATGCGCGGGCCGATCGTGACCTTGGCGCGCTGACGCTTGAACTCGTCCTCGAGCCGTGCTCGTCCCGCGGCGCTCGGTTGCGAGCTCAAGAACGTCACGAGCCGGCCGCGGGGGTCGACGCTCGCGAACGTCCAGCGCGAAGCCGGCACGACGCGCAGGATGCCCGCAACGATCGGGTACGCCGGGTCGGACGGCGGCATCGCGATTTCGGCGGCGCCCGGGGCGGCATCTTTCGCGGACTCGGCCTTGGCGCGGCGCGGGCGGCGAACGACTCGTCCTTTGTCCGAATCGGCGTTTCCCGCGATGGTTATCGCCCCCATTCTCGGTGCTAGCAACGTGTGGAGCGGCCCGATTTCCGGCTGACTCGGCGTAGGGCGATGAGCGCTCGCTTCTGCCGCATCTACGTGAAGTCCGCCCGTCGGCAGCGCCGCGACGAGGGCGCGTGTGTAGCCAAGGGAAGAGCCGTCGCCAAGCGATGCGGCGACAGCGTCTGCTGCCGATTGCGAATTGCGAAGCCGGCACTCGAGGGCGGGCACGGCGCACGACAGGGGAGGATTCGCAGCGTGCGGCAACGATTTTCATCGCCACGGAGGGAAGTATGAGCGATCCTGTGCGCAGCCTGAGTGTCACCAGTGCCACCTTCGCGGACGGCGCGACGCTGCCGCGTTCCATGCTGCTCGACCAGATGGGCGTCGGCGGCGGGAACGTATCGCCGCAGCTCTCTTGGAGTGCCGGCCCGCCGGAGACCAAGAGCTATGCGATCACCCTCTACGATCCCGACGCGCCGACGACCGTCGGCTGGTGGCACTGGCTGCTCATCGACATCGATCCGGCGATTTTGTCGCTGGCCGAAGGCGCCGGGGCACCCGGGAAACAACCGCCCGGGAGCGTTCTCGGCTATACCGATTTCGGCGCCCCCGGCTACGGCGGGATGGCACCGCCGCCCGGCGATCCGCCGCACCGTTATCAGTTCAACGTCTACGCGGTGGACAAGAAGCTCGGATTGAGCGAGTCGACGACCGGCGCGTACCTCATGTTCGCATTGCGAGGCAGCACGCTGGCACACGGGCGGATCACCGGGCTTTACGGCCGCTAGCCGTTCGCGCGACCCTTCGAGTCGTCGCGTCTGCGCTCGGCGGCAATAACGAGTGACTTATTCTGTTTCGAGGAACTCGCGTTAAAGCGCCGCATCGTTAGGGGCCGTGGCTCGGCCCCTTTTTCGTGGCCGGCCGGAGGCCGGGGGCGCCATCCGCGTAATAAATTGGATGCACCGGCGAGCCGGCGACGATCTGCAGCCGTCATGCCGGATTTCGTAGGCTAAGCGCGAAAGGCGGACCTCGCTCGGAGCTGGTGGGAGGTGCGCGCATGATAGGCGGTTCGCAGGATCTCGGGACGCTGGCCACGCTCGCGCCGGAACGCGCGATCGCCAAACTTCGCGCCGCCGGCGAGTTAGAGGCGGCTGCGCAGTTCGAGGCGGCAAGCGGCGAAGGCATCAAAGCGCAGACCTTCGGCGTCAACGAGCTGTTGGGGTTACAACCGTATCCGTGGGCGAAGCCGACGGAGGCGTTAGGATACGTTGCGCCCGGCGCCGCGGGGGGAATCGTCGACGTGATCGATATTTCGACGGTTACTCCGGACCCCGCGCTGCGCGGGCAGCGCGTCAACGTGACGCTGCAGCGCTTGCGTACCTACAAATACCCCGGCGGGGGCAGGCACACGGTGCTGTTCGACTTCGAGACCGAGAACTACGCGGGCGATAAGCCCGAAGCCGTTCACTACAGCGTGAGCACGACCGCCTACGACGCCAGCTTCGCCTCGATCACCAACTTCCCGATGTTCCGCGGCCTGTGCCTCGGCTCCGAATCGCTCGCCATTCGCTGCCGAACGATGAACGTATCGAGCGAAGGCGATGCGCTGTTGCTGAAGTTCTTGCATTCGGGAACGCTGAAAACCGGACTGAAGCTCGCCTCCGCGGCGCAGCCGGCGATCGGAGTGCTCGGGGACATGGTCGACGGGCTGGCAAAATATCTCAACGACCGCGATACGAATCTCGTCGTGCAAGAGGTCGAACTCGGCTTAGATTTTTCGCCCAATGCGTTCGGCGCGCGGCTGGCCTGCGGATCGTATATCGGAGTTCAGGCGCCGAAGTACGAGTGGGGCGATTGGAAGGAGTGGGGATACGACACGGGCACCGGCCGGCTCGTGCGCCGTTCGGACCCCACCGTTTCGGCTCGCTACAACTACATCGTCATCGGCATCGATCGCTATGGCGGAGACTAGCGCCGCAACCAGCTCGTCGATCCGGCTCGTCATCGACGCGCCGCCGGACGGCGCGTCGTGGCAAACGATCGGGTCGATGCGGCGACTCGACGCTCGCGGGGAGCAACTGGGAGAGGCGCGGCTCTTATCCGACCCGTTCCTGCCGGAACAACGCGCGCTGCTGCGCTGGTATTTTCTCGAGTTTCCGCGCTGGCCGTTCGGGGGCTTCGCCGAGCGCGCCGAGCGCGCGGCGAGTGCGATGGTCGGCGTCGGGCGCGAGCTGTACCGGTCCGCGTTCGGTGAGGAACCGGCGGCCGGGCTGCGAGAGGTTCGCGTCGAGACGTCGAACGCCGCGGCGCACGCCTTACCGTGGGAGCTCTTGCACGACGGGTCGGCGTTCCTCTCGTTACGCGGCGAGAACCCGGTGTCGATCGTGCGCCGCATCCCCGTTGCGGCGAACGACGGCGCCGCCGGTGAGGCCGGCGCGCCGCTGCGGGTGCTGCTGGTCACGGCGCGTCCGTCCAACGCGGAGCGCGTCGACCGGCGCATCGTCGCGCGCGGTCTCTTCGAGCGATTGGAGCCCGCCATCGCCGCCGGCATGGTGGCGCTCGAATTCCTCTGGCCGCCGACGATCGCCGCCCTCGAGCGCCGCCTGCGGGCAAAGCCGGGCGTACACGTCGTTCATTTCGACGGCCACGGGAAGGCGGGTGGCGAGAGCGCCGCGCCGGCGCTCCTCTTCGAGGACGATCGGTTCCTAGCCGACGAGGTGCCGGCCGAGCGTTTCGCGCGCGCGGTGGCCGCCGGAAGCGTCCCCGTCGCCGTCCTGACGGCGTGCGAAACGGCCGCGGCGAGCGGCGCGAACGATATCGGCAGCACCGCGCAAGCGCTCGCCGAGGCGGGCGTTGCGGCCGTCGTCGCGATGAGCGACATGGTCAGAGTCGATACCGCGGCACACTACGCGGACGCTCTCTACCATGCGATCGCAGAGGGTCAGGCGGTCCCCGACGCGCACGATAGCGCGCGCCGCTCGCTCGCGCGGCGAGCTGCATTCAGTGCGGATTGGTCGACGCCGCAGCTCTTTCTCGAACGCGATGTGGTGCCGCTCGCCGTTCCCGCTCGGGGGGCCGCGAGCGCGCCGCCGGCAGCGACGGAAGACGGAAAGCGCTTTGCCGGACGCAGCGATGCGCTGCTCGGCATCGAACGCGGCGCACGCAACGGCCGCCCCGTCGCGCTACGCGGATTCGGCGGGATCGGAAAGACGGCCCTCGCCCGCGAGGCGTCCCGCTGGCTCGTGCGTACGGGCTTTGCGCCGAGCTCGGAATTCATCGCGTGCGGCGGGACACTCGTGCCGGACCTCGTCGCACGGCTCGAGGCGCTCGAGCGAGACGCGGCGGCGCGCGATGCACGGCCGGTGGTCATTCTCGACGCGATCGACGAGGTCGCGTTCGGATCCGATACGCGCGAGGAGGAGACGGACCGGCTGTGCGAAGCGCTCGCCGCGCTCTCGCGGCAGTGCTCGCTCGTCGTCACCATGCGGGACCTCAGCGACAACACCGGGCTGCTCGATCCGACGCGGGGCTGGGTCGACGTGCCGGTCGGCCCGCTCGATCCCGACGACGCGCTGCAGCTTGCGGGCGACGTGCTGCGGGAGAAGGGCGTCGATCCGCTCCGCTTCGAACGGCACGCGCTGGAACGGGTGTTGCGACTGCTCGGCAGTAGCCCTCTCGGCATCGAATCGGTGGCCGGCGAGTTGCAGGGAAGCACGCCGCAAGCGGTGACCGAGCGGCTCGAGCGAAATCTGCCGCCGGCGCTGCGGGCATCGCTCGAGAAGTCGCTCGAACGCCTCACTCCGGACGAACGCGCGCTGCTCGGCGGGTTCGCGCCGTTCGCCGGGTGCGGCAACTTCCGGTCGTTGCGCCGGGTGACCGCCCTCGAGCCCAAGATCTTCGACGCGCTCGTCGTTTCGCTGCGCCGCGCCGGCCTGGCGCGCTTTCAAACGCTGACGAACACCGAGAAGGGAAATTTACCGTTCTTGCTGCTCGACCCGTCGCTCGGTCCGTACCTGCGCGAGCTCGGCGACGACGCCGCGCCCGCCGAGCGGTACGTCGAAGAATACGACGGAATCTCACAGTTGCTCTTCTTGGATCCGACGCCGAAGGATCCGACGCTCGCCGCGCGGCTGTACGACCGCGAACGGCCGAATCTCGAACGCGCGCTCGAGCTGAGCGGACGGCTCTGGGACGCTGCGCGAGTGGCGGAGTTTCGGGACCGCGTCGCGTCGCTCGCGGGCCGTTTCGGCGGACACCTCGATGCGTTCAGCATCGACCGTGTGGCGACGGCCGGGCCGGAGGAGCTTGCGGCAGCTCGGGAAGCCTTACGGGCGCTCGAAGCCGCGCCGCAGCCCGACCAGGTGGAGATCGGCAAGGCCGAGACCATTCTCGGCATCGCGCTGCAACGCGCCGGCGAGCCCGACGAGGCGCGGGCCGTGCTCGAAGCGGCAACCAAGCGCTTCGACGCGCCGTCCGCCGCGCACGCGCCGGAGCTCGTCATTCAATACGAGCTTGCGGCGCTGGCGGGGCTCGGATCGGTCTTGCACCAGCAGCAACGCTACGAGCAGGCCCGCGAGGCGTACGGCCGGTGGCTCACGACCGGCACGGTCGGCGGAACGTATCTCGACCCCGCCGGCGCTGCGGCGGCGCACCTGGAACTGGGATCGATCGCGCGCCACCTCGACCGCTGGGACGAGGCCGAAAAGGCGTACGAGAAATCGTTTGCGATCGCGAAGACGATCGCGGGCACGCATGCCGAACGCGCCGGCGCGCTATTCGGCCTCGCGGCCGTCGCGATGCACGCGAAAAACTGGGACGCGGCGGAACGGTGTCTTTTGCAAGCGATCGACGCGTGCCGGCAAGCCGGCGATGCGCGCCGCATAACCTCGGCATACAGTTCCCTCGCCGAGATCGCCGTGCAGCGGAACGACTTCACCGAAGCACGGCGCTGGTTTCAGGCGATCGTGGAATCCGACGGCTACGCCGCCTTCGATGCGGAAACGCGCGGCTTCACGGACCAGAACATCGCCTTCCAGTACTACTCCATGGCGCTCGTGCGGCTGGGCTCGGATGCGGCCGTAACAAAAGCAACGACTCCGGAAGCGTTTCAAGCCGCGTGCAACGCGTATCTCGCGCGCGATGCCGAAACCAAAGCGTGGCTCGACACCGCATACGGGTATGCAAGCGCCGTCGTGAGCGCGCTCGAAGCGCGAACGGATTCACGCGCGTCGGCGCTGGCGAAGGGCGTATTGGAGCGGATCGCGCAGCTGGCCGGCCCGCGCCGTGATTGATGCCGGAGCAACCCGCAGTAAACGTTCGTCTGGTTCGGCGCGTCAGGTCAGGTAGGGGAAAAACTCGCGATCCGCCCCCAGCATGTGCCGGGCGACGACGTCGTGCGCCAAGAACTGGAAGAGTTCGCCGATGCCGAGGGTCTCGACGTGAAAGCGATCGACCAATTGACGGGCACGCTCCAGCAGGTCTCGATGGATGGCGGCGTGTTCGGCCGCGCCGGGGAAGCCGGCCGCGGAAAACACCAGCTCCTCATCGTGAAAATGCTCGACGACGTCGCGAACCAGCTCGTCGATCAGTTTGGCCACTTCATCCGCCGGCCGTCCGGAGAGCATTGCGGCGAGGAGGTTGTTGGCGTCACCGAACAGCGCTCGATGCTGACCGTCGACGAGCGAATGACCGGATTCATACGCCGGATGCCAAGCCAGTTGCACGAAATGCGCCGCGACGTGTTCGCCCACGCCGACACGCTGCGGCGTTTCCGGTGCGACCTGAACCTGGTTGCGGCCGCACGCCTTGGCCCGGTACAGCGCCGCGTCGGCGCGTTGAAACCACTGTTCCCAAGGTTCGCCCGAAAGACACTCGGCCGCACCGATACTCACGGTAATATGTCCGACAGCATCGAATGTCGCCGCGGCAATCCGTTCGCGCATGCGTTCGGCCAGAATCGCGACGCCCGACAGCGTGGTGTTGGGGCAGAGGACGACGAACTCTTCGCCTCCCCAGCGGGTCAGCGACTCCGTGGCCCGCAAGTTCGATTGAATCAAAGTCGTCAATTGCTTTAGAACGCGATCGCCGGCCAGATGACCGTGACCGTCGTTCACATTCTTGAAGAAGTCGATATCGATGAGCATCAAGCTTACCGGGTGGTCGTACCTTCTCAGCCGCTCCATCTCGCTGCACACGGAATCGTTGAGCCGGCGCCGATTCCAGGTGCCGGTCAATTTGTCGGTGCCGGCGAGCCGATCGAGTTCGGTCAGAGCTTTCTGCAATTCCAGATTGGTGCGCTGCAACTGCGCCAAGGACACCCACAGTTGCGCCACCGCCTCCTGCCGCGAAACGTCGAGCATCAACGTACCGATCGCAAGAAGATCTCCGTCGGGCCCGAGCACGGGAAACTTCAGCCACAAGCAGCGCAGGGGAACGCCGGCGATCGACAGATCGAGCTCGACCTTGGCGGCGGTCGCGCCGTCGATGATCTCCTGGTCGGACGGCTTCAGTTCGGCGGCGACCTCCGGTGAGAACAGATCGAGGTCGGTCGCACCGGCTATTTGCTCGGCACTCTTGCCGAGAAGCGTCTCCATGGTCTTGTTGGCGAGTTGATAGCGGCCGTCGAGGCTCTTGATGCCGATCCCGATTCCGGCAGGCTGCGAAAACAGAAGCGATGGGACACCGGAAACACCAAACGATGCCTTCTCGAAGAGCGTCTCAAAGCTCGCGAGCACGGCGGTGGACCCATCGAAGATCATGGATGCCTCTTGCATATGATGAGACGAGGAAACGACCTAGCGTCTATAGAGGAGGTACTACTGGCCAAGCCGTGCCGCCTTGGGGAAACATCCGGTGGCAATTGCCATCACCTATAGGGGTCGGCCCGAGCGCTACCGTTCTTTAGGTCGGCCAAGCGGGCGGCCTACGCTTCTTGCCCCCGAACCGGCCAACCGTGGCGCGCTCTGCTCCGTTGCGAAACGCTTACGTAAGGAGGTTAACTTGCCGCCATCGATGCAAATGGCGCGCGAGCCCACGAGCTCGATCGCGCCGGGTCCTGCAAGCTCGGTGAGGACGCGGCTTCAGGCCTCCTTTGGGCATGGCGCAGGTTCGCGGGGGTGTTCCCGCCCTTCGCTGCCAGTTGTGGACGTTTGGCCGGCAGATCGCGGTAGCGAGTAGGATGCGAGCGACGCCGCCCGAAGACCCGAGCTGCTCTCGAGCGTGACATGTCACGGTGAAATTAGCAGAACTGGAGAACTCGCCGAGCTCTTACGATGTCGGGCGCAACAGAACCCGCGAAGCCGCAATCCAGACCTCACCAGACTTCTCTGCTGCCACCGCTCCCGTCAGGCGAACGTGAAGCCGTTCTTTCCTCGAGCTTTCGTCGCGTAGAGCGCGCCGTCTGCGGCGAGGAAGAGGGCCTGCGCGTTGCAGCCGTCCTTGGGATAGAGCGCGGCTCCGATCGAGCAGCTCACCTCGTCAATCTTCAGTTCTGAGGAGAGGCGCGCGACGAGCGTGTGCGCCTGGGCCGCATCGACGTCGGTGAACAGCAACACGAACTCGTCGCCGGCAAAGCGGCCGACGACGTCCTGCGGTCGCGAGTTGCGCGAGAGGGTTCGTGCGACCCGGGTCAAGACCATGTCGCCGAAGGCGTGTCCCTTCGAATCGTTGATGGCCTTGAAGTCGTCGATGTCGACGACGGCGTATGCGACGGCATTACGTTCGCGCTGACATCGTTCGATTTCGGCGGAGGCGCGCGCGGAGAAGGCGCGCCGATTAAAAAGGCCGGTTAGCGGATCGCGCTCGGCCAGCAGTAGCGTCTGTGCGAACAGTCTGCTGTTGTCGACGGCGACGGCCGCGACCGCGGCCAGAGTGCTAACCAGCGACGTTTCCGGTTCGCGTGGCGTTTCGTTGCGATGCCCGTCGACGTAGAGTAAGCCGACAACGCGGCCGGCGTGTTCGAGGCGAGCGATGACATACCAGCCGCGGCAGTCGACGAGCGGCGCCGAGAGATCCGAGCTAAAGCCGACGTCGTAGCCGGATTCACCGTAAGCCGCTGTGAGAAGTGCGTTGCCGGGGGCGGCGTCCGTCGGCCCGCCGTCACCTTCTACGGTGTCGCCGCCGTCCAAAACGCGGCGGGCGGTGATTCCCATAGGGGGCTCGATGCTGAAGAAGATTGCCCGGGAGAAGCCGAGCGGATCGTGGGCAGCGCGCAGCGTGTGGTCGAGAATTTCCTGCGGTCCGTTCGTTACGGCGATATCCGCGAAAGCCGCGTACAGCCTCGCCAGCATTTCCAGGCGCTCGCGGGCTTCAGACCGGTCGCGCTCGAGTTCGATAAGTTGGGTTTGCAGCGAGCGCCAGGCGCCGTCGTCGAGGTCGCGTGCCGCCATCAACGCCGTCGAAACTGCCCGGCGGGCTCACGAATCTCTTCGGAGTACATCGAAACCGAGCGCGCGGTCGCGACGTCGATATCGCCGCCGGCGACCATGTCGGAAAGATGCGATTCGAGTGTCTGCATGCCTTCGCGCCGCGACGTGGCGATCGTGGCTCGCAGTTGATGGACGTTGCCGTCGCGGATCAGGCGTCGTACCGCCTCGTTTGCGATGACGATTTCGGCGGCGGCACGCAAGCCGCTGCCGTCGCGCAGCGGTAGCAAGCGAAGCCCGACGAGCGCGCGAAGCGCGTCCGCTAGGCGCAGTCGCGCACTCTCTTGTTCGGCCGGGGCGAAGAGTCCGATGATGCGGTTTATCGCCTGCGGCGTTTCCGACGGCGTATGCAGGGCCGCAAACACGACGTGTCCCGATTCAGCCGCCTGCAAACACGCCGTCACGGTATCCAAACCGCGAAGTTCACCGATGAAAAGAACGTCCGGATCGGCGCGCAAGGCGCCGCGGATGCCCTCCGCAAAGTTCGTCACGTCGCGACCGATTTCGTACTGAGTTACGATGCCGCGTAGCCATCGATGAGTGTACTCCACAGGATCTTCAAATGTTACGATGTGTTTATGTAGGCTATCGTTAATACGGTCCAATATCGAAGCGATAGTTGTCGATTTCCCGGACCCGGTGGGTCCAGCAAAAATAACTAACCCTGAACGCATTGTGGTGAATGACTCGATGATGTCTGGTAACGCTAGCGTGCTGAGTTCCGGGATGCTACGCGCGAGCAACCGAATTGCGAGCCGGGGACCGTTCCTGCTGCGGGAGGCGTGGATCCGTACGGCGCCAATGCGCTCGGCCGAGTAGGCGGCATCGGCGATGCCATTCTTCTCGAGGCGGGAGCGCGAGACGCGGTCGATCGTCGCGTCGAGAAAAGCCGTTACTTCTCGCGATTCAGGAACCGACTGCAAACGCTCGATGCGTGTGAAGATACGGTAGGCGGCGCCCTGGCCGGGTTCGACGTGCAGATCGGATGCTTGCCGCTCGCGTCCGCGTGCGATCAGATCGAAGATGCGGTCCGCCGAATCGCCGGCGGCCGGGCCGGGCGTCATCGTACGTAGCCTGCGAGGAGCGAGAGCAAAAGGTCGATGCGCTCGGAGTCGATGAAGCGAGCGAGGGCGACGCGATAATCGTCACGCGCTCTGGACGCGACGAAACCGAGGGCCGCCCGCGCGGCAATCGCGTCAACGCGATCCGTCAACGCGACGGTCAGTGCGTCGCAGGCGCCGTTGGCCACTAGTGTGTCGACGGCGATGGCCCGCTCATCGTCGGTTCCCGCACGTAGCGCGTGCTCCAGGACCGATCGCACTTCGTCAGAACGACGGCCTTTCAAACCGCGGAGGACAAGCACGCGGCCCTCGGCATCTTCCTCGCCGTACGCCGCGATGAGGATCGCTACGGAAGCGTCGCCGGCCGACGATGTAAGGTCAAATAGGAGGCGATGTCTGGCATCGCGACCCAATCCATCGTTGGGCCCGGGTATAAGTAGAGGCCACGCAACGGATCCGGTAGAGCGCCGCAACGGCAGCCGCGTGAGGGGTACGATTCGTTCGCTTCGAGCATGTGGGATTTGCACGCAGATCGTCTCATCCGGCGTCGCGCATGCGGTACTTTCGGATGGGGCGTCGCTGACGTCTCGGCCTTGGAGTTCGGTCTCGACACAAACTGAGAACTCCGGATCGATCGTCTTTTCGGCAAGCGGAGCGTCGACGAGTCCCGGTTCCTTGATCACGCATGAGTCGCGGTCGTCGGACGGCGTGCGCTCCTTCGACCGAAGGCGGCGCCAGACCGTGAGCAGCCATTCCCGCAGAGTAACACGCGAACCGTGCGGCGCGTCGGCGGGCGGGTGTTCGCCGACCGCGAATTCCGCCCGAAACGCTTTCCCCGACCAGAACGGCGTAGCACGCCGGCCGTAGCTGTTATCGCGCAGCGGCACGAGAAGTGACGCTCCGAGGGCAAGCATAGCGATCGCGGGCAGGATCGCATGGACGGTCAGCACGATGGGAGTCTCGGTTACGCCGGCGCACGGTCGACGAATGACGCGGTCATGGCACCCACGAGCTGCCATAACCGGTCGTCCAGGGCGTGGCATGGCTCGGCCATTTGCGTAAGTCGCACCAGTTTGGCCGAGCTCGCCGTTTGGCCGAAGAGATCGATCAAGGAGCGTCGATAGGCGGAAAGGCGCGCCGTGAGCTCGGGAAAGAATGAACGATATGGAATGAAGACCGGTAGAATCGCATCGAGGCTAAGATCGGACGTAGCAGACAGTTCGGCAGCCTCGATCGTCGCGACCATCGCCGTTCGGTCGGGCGACAGGTCGATTCTTGTCGCGCGGGGCGCACCGTGCGGTTCGATGACGTGCCGCAACTGCGCGAGGGAGCGCGCTGTAGCGGGTGCGTCCAGCGTTTCGAGCCACTCCGCCGTGACGCTGAAGTTCGGCATGAAGGCTGCGAGCAGCGGCTGTCCCAAGGTCTCGGCCGCGGCATCGCGCAACGCGCGTAGGTGTTCGTTAGCGGCTGCGTCCACCCCCGGGTCGCCGCAGAGCACTTCATCGGGCAAGAGTAACCTCATCGCCAAAGCGTGGCGGTACCAACCGAGACGGTCCACGGTAAAGAGCCTATCGGCCACTTGTACGAAACGTCGCACGCGGTCGCTGCTCCAGACGGCGCGAACGCTGGCTACGGCGTCACCGCTCGAGCCGGCGTCAGCCGCCTCCGCGAGAGCAGCCGGCTTGTCCGATTCAACCGGAATCTCCGCGCGCTGTCGCGCGCCTGCAGGAGCATCGTATCGCGGCATCGTGGTCCCGCGCACAATGCGGGAGAAACGCGGGTCTACGAACCACAATGCGAGGACGTCGTCTCGGGCGTAGGGTTCGGCACCTAGCGTTACGACGACGCGAATCGACTCGGGGATCGGTTGTGATTGCGGCGCAGGCGTCCGCTCCCCGCCGTTGACCGAATAGTGCATCGCAATGCGGCCGATCTCGGGGTCGTTGAACGCGATCGCCAGTTTATCACCGGCCGCGAAGGGGCCGCCCGGCGTTTCCACGCGGACGAGTACGATCTCCGGGACGTCGCCCGTTCTCTCCATCGGCTTCTCCTACGGATCGGCTTGCTCGGCAAACGGCGCCATGGCGTTGGCCGGGTCGCCGTCGAGCACGAGGTGAGGTGTGATCAAGAAGACGACCTCGTCTCGGCTGTGCGAGCGCGCGCGATTTCGAAAGACCTCCCCGATGATCGGCAGGTCGCCCAGCAGCGGCACTTTGGTCAACGTCTTGGTATCGATGTCGGCGAAGAGTCCGGCGATCACGATCGTCTCGCCGTCGCGCACGCGCAACGTCGATTGTGCCCTGCGCGTGGAGATGATTGGAAAACTCGAGATCGTGCCGGTCACCTGACTGTAGTCAGTCTCGAGATCTGTCGTGATCGCGCCGTCGGCGCCGATTGTCGGCGTGACGCTTAAGTTGACGCCGACGTTCACGAATTGCACTTGCTGAGTTCCGGTGCGCGCGTCGAAATAGACGATCGGATATTGCTGGCCGACCAAGAGCGAAGCTTGAACGTTATTGAGCGACGAAATGCTCGGGCGCGCCAAGACCCGAGCGTCGCCCCTTGTGACGAGGGCGTTGATTGTCGCGTTAACGGCTATCGAGTTTTGCAGAAACGTTGTAACAGTCGATCCGGACCCAGGTATCACTTGACCTTGACCGTCAACTCCACCGAACAGAACGCCGATGTTGCTCGATTCCGTTGGCGTGATATCCGTTACGCGCACCTCATAGCGAACCTGCCGACCGGGACGATCGATGTGTGCGACGAGATCGGTGACTGAGGCGATGAAGTCGCGCGACCCGGCGACCACGAGTTCGTTTTGCTGGTCCATCGCCAAGATGGTCTGTGGTGGCACTACCGGCAACTGCGGCCCGATCGCTCGAAGCGCGTCGCTGGCTCGCAAGAAATGCATCGGAATCGAGGCATAACGAATCGCCGAGCTTCGGTCGAGAGCGGCAACGAGCTCGCCGGCGTGTGCGAGTGCGATGGTCGAACCGCTAACGAAGACTGTGGACGTTCGCACGTCGGGAACGACTATCGTGCCTTTCGGGAGCGCTTCGATCAAGTGCTTCGCGACCTCCTGGGGCGCGGCGCTTGCGATGCGGAAGAGGGCCGTCCGCGTGCCGTTCTCGGTGCCGGCTGGGTACCGGCGGTTCATGACCTCGGACGGTCCGAGATAGATGATCCCACCGATTTGGATCGCTTCAAGATCGTTCGCCTGTGCGAGGGTTGCCAGTGCTTGGGAGAACGTGACATTGCACAGTCGTAAGGTCACAGGGTGATGCTCCACTGATCCGTCGACGACGACGTTCACGGCCGATTGCGTCGACAGTATACGCGCGACATCGTAGATGTCGAGATTGCGAACGTCCAGCGATATCGAGGGGGCGCCGACGGCGGCGCGTTGCAACACTACCAGTACGAATGTCGCAGCGATCGCGAATCGGCGAATTGGCCTTAGCATCGTTCCTCGTTTCAGTGCCGTGATGGCGCGTAGGGATACGCATACGGGTACGGGGTTGGACCGATGCCGTTCGGTGTTGGATTCACGCCGGGCGGCAGACCGTGCGCATCAGCGCTCTGCAACGGCGCTGGGCTCGGATAGGACGGTTCGCTCGGAGGCGATGCGGGGATGGAACTGCTGATAGGGGCCGGCGGGCTGTTCGTAACGCCGGAGCTGCGAAGCAAGCGGCGCACGTCTTCAAGCTTAAGCGTGATCGTCTCTGCCCGCGCGGGCCGTGGCGGCGTCGCCTGCACGAGCGCCGTACTTGCGGCGGGCAGGTCTAAGCGCGTACCGTCGGTAAAGCTTATGCCCTGCAGATCAATCGACGCGATGTTGCGCCCGCCAACAACGTCTCCGATACGCACGATTTGCATCGTATCGCCGTCGTCGACGTACGCCACAGGAGACGGTCCCGCGATCGTGGCCCGGAGCGCGACGGGGGGCAAAGCGCGCGCCGCTTCGCCCGGCTCGATGTCCGGCACGGCGACGACACCGTCTTTGGGAACCGTATCGAACGGGGGTGATTCCGATGCGCCATCCCGTACCCCTTGGCCGGGCGGGCGGGCGAATGGGTCGCGGACGATCGCGTCGAGTACACGGCGCTCGCGGTGGATGGCCGGCAGATCATGAGAGCGGTCGCTGTAAGCGATCGTTTTCGCGTCGAGTGTGCGGTCGATACCGCAGAGCCAACACACGAGGCAGGCTGCTGAAATGAGCAACAGGAGACGGCGCTGTACGGGCGTCATTATAGCTTCTCTCCTTCAAGGGACGACGCAATCGGAGAAAGTGTGGGTTCGTAGACGCTGAGCGGGACGATGGCTTCGAGGAGAGCGCCTGCACGATGCAAGCTGGGAGAGCCGACCCGGACGAGTTCGGTCCCACTCGAAAGGTCGCCGATCGCTGCGACGATACTTCGGTAGTTTCCGTAAAGCTCGATGTTGAGCTGTGACGCCACGAACGCGGATCGGTACCCTTCCGCCGACACTTTGCGAGACGGTTCCGGTGCTACGGTCGTGGACGTGAGGGTGACGCCGTGACGGCGCAATATCCAAGCGAGTTCTCGCAGGAAGACGGCCGGTGCATTTGCGCGAAAGGCGGCAGCGTAGCGCGCTGCCAGTTCCGGCCTTTGTCGATGCAAGCGGGCAAGCTCGGCGAAACTCACTTCGTCGGCGCGGAGCTGCCGCTCCCGTTCGGTCACGACGTTTCGCAGCTCGTCGAAACGTGGCCGAAAGCCGGTCGCGACCAGCGCGCAGGCTGCAAGCGCGCACGCGATGGTCGTGAGCCGAATGAGCCGCGGCACGTTGATCCGCGCGGTCGCGTTCATCGTGCGGCGCCGGGGGCCGCAGACGGCACGGCTCCGCCCAGGAGAGCTGTGAAATGAAGGTCGCCGTCGTCCTCGCGTCGCTCCAGGCTGACGAGCGTGGCCGCCGTATCCGGCAGGGCCGCGCCGAGAGTGACCAGCGCGCCACCAATCGCATCGATGGATGCCGACGTGCCCGTTAGCTCGAGGTGATCCTCGGTCGGGGTTAGGGTGTCGAGCCAGACCCGCGCGGGAACGGCGTTTCCGATGCGCACGAGTTTGTTTGCGACGTTCGGACCGCTGCGTCGCGCGATCTCCATCTCGCGAGCGAATTCGTCGTACCGTGCCACCTCGAACGCTAAGCGTTGCGATTCCGCACGCACGGGCGCGTGAGCCACTACGGCTGCCGTCAGCTCATTCGCCTCGCGCTGGAAACGAACGAGGGCGAGTGTTTCGAGTCCGAACGCGGAGGCTGCAGCGGCGACGACGACGGTCGCGCCAAGCAGGCATTCTCTGAGCAATCCGCGATCAAGCACGAAACCGAAGACGCGAAGCGTCTCTTTGGGTCGCGGCAATAGGTTCGCGCGGATCACGATAGGCGCAATCCGAGCGGCGCTACGGACCAGGTTGCGAGACCGTATGCAAAGGTCCATTCGGGAGAGCGAAACTCGCCGCACGTCACCGGTCCAATCGTATAGCCGTCGTCGCGTAAGAGGCACACGAGCGAATCGAAGCGATCAGCGGATGTGAGGATCGACAGACGGCGTATGTCTGCTATTCCTTCGCGGCGTGCTTCGACAAGGGCACTCCGCACGAGTGCCGCGAGCCGCTCCTCGATCAAGCGCGGCGGGAACACGTGCGTCACGCCTAGCGAGTCGCCGAAGATTACCAGCTCAGCTCGTTCGTGCGAGTTGTCCAGGAGGGCGTCGGTCTCCGGAACGGCTCGGCGCCAAACGCAGAAGGGGACGTCGACTGCCACTGGCTTCAATCCTCCGGCACGCGCGATCGCGACCAGCCGTTCGACGGCGCTGTTGCGGGCGACGGATAGAAGCCTCTCCTGCTGACGCCCCGGGACCGGATCGATCGCGACCAGCCGTTCCGATGGGGGCCACGGAACAAGGTTGTCGGCTTCCAGTGCCGCCGAACGCTCGGCCTCGCGGCGGCGCACGCCGGGCGGCACGCGGAACGTGCGATGGACGACTTCGCCTGCCGGCGCCGCCAAGATGCAGCGGCGTTCGCGGGTCGCAAGGCCGGCCAGCACCTGGCGGATCGTTTCTGCGATCTTGAGATCGACGTTCGCTTCCGTAGCCGGAGGTACGGCGAGCGTCTTGGTTTCGCGTAACGCGAAACCCTCGCCGGCTATCTCAGTGCGCACGAGCGAAACGGACTCGCGGCAGATGTCCGCGCCTAGCGGCAACGACAAGGGGTGTTTGCGAAATCTCACGGAACGACTCCGGCTAGACGGTGCGCTAACGGTTCACCCAGTAGTAGCGCGAACGAGGCGCCCAGGGCTAAATGAGGGCCGAACGGTAGCTCCCGAGTTCCCCCTCTGTCGCCGATCACGGCTGCGGCGAGGCCGCTCACACATGCGGCGAAAAGCGCCAGCGCAGATCCGAGAGGACCGAAGGCAGCCCCGAGCGCGTACATGGCCTTGACGTCCCCGAGGCCCATCCAGGCACCGCGGGATGCGGCCGTAACGGTACCGAAGCTTCCGACGAGAAGCAGCACGCCGAGCGCCGCGCTAGCGGCATCCTCTCCGCAGATTACGATCGAAGCGGTCAGCACGGCCGCGGGAAATGTGACCGCGTCGAAGATATAACCCGTACGTGCGTCGGCCGTGGCGACAACGCAGAGTGCGATACAGGCGATGCCCCGTGCGGCGGCCTCGGGAGCATTGGCGCTCACCATCGGTGTCAGGATGATGAGAACGGCGGAACTCGAGACTTCGCGCCATGGGGCAGGCGGCGCTAGCCCTGCGACGCGCCGCTCGGCAACGCGAACTAGAAGGATCGCGCAGGCGCTCCATGCGGCCAGGATGAGTCTGAGCGCGAACGCCGCAAACTGCGTTTGCATTCCCTCAGTTACCATAAATGCCGTCCTGGGGGTCGTATACTAGATGCGTGCAACCCGTCTTGCCGCAGAGCGAGCCGCGCCCGGCCCCGCGTGGCAAGCTGCTCAACGTCGTCGGGTCGTATGGCCCAGCGTCCGTCACCGTATAGGAGTCGGGCTTACCGTTGGCCGCTGGGACGTCCGCGTAGTCATATTCCTTGCGGCCGAGGGCGTTGGTAGGTGTTGAGGTCAGGTAGGGATTGACCGCGCCGCCGAAGAGATCGGGAGTGACGGTGCCGCCTCCCGTCGCGGGATATGCCTGGTTGTCGGCATAAAAGAGCTCTAGCGCGGTGGCGATCTGTTTGATGTTCGCTTCGCTCTGCGAGACGCTCGCCTGCGCGCGCGCGTGCACGTAGTTCGGAATGATGATCGCCGCGAGCAACGCGATAATGGCAACCACGACCATCAGTTCGACGAGAGTAAAGCCCCGTTGCGCGTAAACGCGTGCTGTCGTCCGGGAATAAGAATGATCTCTCGTTTCATAGTGTAATGCGATCATAAACCCCCTCACGTTTGCTCGATTAGTGAATTGATGAACTCAACGTCGATAGTGGTACGTAAACGAGATAGACGATAAGCGACACGATGACGCCAAGTCCGAGCGTCACCGCAGTTTGAACGACAGTCGGTAAGGTCGTAAGGAGTGACTCTACGTCGTCCTCATAGTAGTCGGCGATCTTAACGAGCATGTCTGGAACATTGCCGGCTGTACTTCCGACACGAACGAAGCCAAGCAGAAGCGGTGGGATCAGCCCCGTCGCGGCCAAGGCCTCGTCGAGTGAAGCCGAGAGACCGCCTGCAAGTTGTTCGCGAGCAGTGTCGATCGCTCGGCTGAAAATCGGGCTTTCCGCAACAGGCACGGCAACCTCGAGGGCGCGGACCTGATTAACGCCCGACCGCAGGAGGGTTGCGAGTACCCGGCACAGGCGGGCCAGAACGGACTTCCGAATGGTGTCGCCGACGAAAGGCAGGCGCATTCGGAGGGCATCTGCGGCAAGCGCGCCTTCGGCGGTTCCGAGCGTTCGGATAATCAGTAAAGCAGTTGCGGAGGCGCCAATCGCAAGCGCTACGTCGAACACGGGGCTCCCTACAATGCGGTCGAGTGCGAGCGTTGCAGCGAGCGCGGGAGACAGTTCAACACCCAGGCTCTCGAATAGGCGCGCGAACTGCGGAACGATTGCCAAGAGCAAGTAAGCGGAGACGCACAGCGCGGTCACGAACACGATCAGGGGATATAACATGGCAGCTGTTAGCTTCTTTCGGAGCTTCTCGTCACGTTCGAGAAACCGCGCGAGCCGATCGAAGATCTCCTCCCGGTTCCCGGCTTCCTCGCCGGCCGCAATCATCGCGACTTCGAGATCTGTGAACTCATCGGGCCGGTGCGACATTGCCGCCCACAGCTTCTCACCGCCGCGTTCGACGTCGGCACGAATGCTGGCAAGTGCCTCACGCATGCGCGGTGTTCGCGCTTGCTGGTGAAGCAAGTTCATCGTCGTCGAGAAGTCGACGCCCGATTCCTCTAGCGCGGCGTAAGCCCGAAAGATTGCGAGCCGTTCGGACGGTCGCGAGCGATGCCACATGCGGGCAGCTCCGAAAGCGGGAACCGCGGGTTCCAAACTCGAGGGAACCAGCATGCGTTCGCGCAGCTTTGCGAGTGCGGAAGTCCGGTCGAGTGCTCGCATCGTGCCGCAAACGCGTTCGCCTGCCGGGGTGCGTGCACGATACGCAAACGTCAGCGACATCGTTAGCGAATCAACGCGCTCGTGCGAATCTGGTCCGGATAGTCCGACGCGGCAAGCGCCGCTTCGTACGTGATCAACCTCTCGTTCACCATTCGGCTCAGGTCCACCTCGAGCGTCTGCATGCCGTCTTTGCGAGAGCTTTCTATCGTATTGCGAATTTGAATCGTCTTTTCGGGCGAGATCAGTTGCGATCTGACTGCCGACGTGTTCAAGAGCACTTCGCACGCGGGACGGCGCCCGCGTCCGCTCGCGTCGGGAACGAGGCGCATCGAGACGATGGCCTGCAGCGATTGCGCGAGTTGCATGCGCGCCTGTTCCTGTCGGCCGCCCTCGAAGACGCCGACGATTCGTTGAACGGTTTCAGCGGCCTCGGACGTGTGTAGTGTGGAAAAGACGAGGTGCCCGGTCTCGCTTGCAGCGAGGCACGCCGACATCACCTCGGGATCGCGCAATTCACCGATCAGAATCACGTCGGGGTCCGCGCGCAAGAGCCCTCGTAGTGATTCCTGGTACGAGCTGACGTCACGCCCGATCTCGCGTTGCCGGACTAGCGAGATCTTACTGCGATGGCGATACTCTATCGGATCCTCGACTGTTACGATATGACGTTCGTAACGGCGGTTGATTTCGTCGATCAATCCCGCGAGCGCGGTCGACTTGCCCGAGCCCGTCGGCCCGGTAAAGAGCACGAGCCCGGTAGCGAAGTCTGCAAAGGTCGCGACGATCGGCGGCAGGCCGAGTGAAGCGAGCTCGGGGACACCGTCGCGCAGAAGACGCAAGGAGAGCGCGAGGCCATTCTCTCCGCGAAATGCGTGAATGCGTATCGGGCCGAAACTGGGATGCTGGATAGCGCCGTCGGCGGCGCCGTGGCGGCCGCCGAGACGTCCGTATTCGGCTTTGCTCAGATAGGCTTCGCAAAAAGCGCGGATGGATTCCGGTTCGATTGTAGGCAGGTGCATGCGCCGCATGGAACCGTCCACGCGGTGCCAGGGGGCGTCGTTACCCTCGATGTGAAGGTCTGATGTGCTCGGCGCGCGCGCGCATTCGCGCGAATACCGGATCGCCTCTTCGATATGGGCTAACATACAGTCCGCTTAATTACTCCGCGTCGTCGTAAGATAGATGTCGGACGATCTCACCTTCGGAGGTCAAGCCCGATGAAACGTGCCGTAACGCATCGATCACCATCGGCTTATGACCGGCCCCAAACGCGATTCTCGCAAGCTGGGCGGGGGTGTCGCCGCGTTCGATGGCGGATGCCAGCTCGGGTTTGATCTCGAGTACCTCGAAGGCGCCGACCCGTCCCTGGAAGCCCGTGAAAGAGCACGTCTCGCAGCCATGGGCCTCCCACGCATCGGCTCCGAGCGCCTGGCCGTAACGACGCGCTACTGCCAGCGCCTGAGAAGAGATCGACGTCTTGATCTTGCAACGGCGGCAGAGCATACGCAAAAGCCGTTGTGACACGGCAACAGTCAGTGAGGAAGCCACTGTCGAACGGTTCGCGCCGAGCTCCGCGAGACGCGCCGTGACTCGCAGTGCATCGCGTGCATGTAGCGTCGTGGTAAGTGAGATTCCGGTCAAACTGGCTTGTAGGGCGATCGCGACGGTCTCGGCGTCGCGAAGTTCGCCGATGAATAGTTGCTGCGGGTTTTGCCGTAGGAGGGCGCGGAGCGCTATCGGGAACGTGATACCGGCTTTCTCGTTCACTGCGATCTGCGAAATTCCGGGAATCCGGCATTCGATTGGATCTTCAACGCTGCAGACGTTCGCACGGTCGAGGTTGATCGTCTGAAGCGAAGCGTACGAAGTGGTGGATTTTCCCGAGCCTGTGGGGCCCCCGACGATGCAGAAGGCGCCGGGTCGCTTGAGTGCCTTCTGAAACCTAGCGAGCTGTTCGGCGCCCATGCCTAGCTGCTCCAAATCGGGCACAAGGTCGAAGCGCTGCAGGAAGCGTAAGACTACTTTTTCGCCTGCACCGACGGGAATTGTCGATGTGCGAACCTCGAAGCTGCGGCCGTCGAGCGAAACCGTGAGGCGGCCATCCTGGGGAATTCGCGATTCGCCCGTATTCATGTTCGAGCGAACCTTGATCAGTGAAACGACGCGACCGTAGAGATCGACGTCCAGGTTGCGGTCGTGCTGGAGGACGCCGTCGACGTCGAGACGGATGCGCCCGAGCCGTTCGTCAATGGGCTCGATGTGTACGTCGGCGGCGTAGTTTCCGATGGCCGCGGCGAATATTTCGTCGAGCATCTGGGCGGCGCGCGAATCGGGGTCGCGCGAAGCTGCAGCCGGGTAGAGCGCCTTTAGTCCGTCACGGATCTCGCGAACCGGCAGGATGATTGTACGGACTTCTTTGCGTGTCAATTGACGCAGCCGCTCCGCGAGTGCGTCGCTCTCGCCTGCCACGGCGACGGTCAGCGCGTTTCCGTCGTAAGCCATTGGCAGGACGTCGGCATCGTAGGCGAACGAACGGGACAGGAGCGCGGCCGCCGTACGTTGCGTCGAATTCGGGGGTAATTCGAGTGCGCTCATCGTGGAGTTTCGAATTGAAGTGCCGCGGCGGTCGCGTAGACGCCGCGGGCGTACGCCATACCGGCCCAATAGCCGCCGCTATTGTACGCTGACAGCGCGTGGAGGAGGGCGAGCTGGCGCGGACGGTAGAGGCGGATCGCTCGTCCGTACGCCTCGCTCAGAATCCGGGCGCTGGCCGCGACGTTGAGGCACGGCTCGAACGCATTGTCGTCGTTGATGCCGAGCCGGGCGAAGTTGTCGGAGTCTACTTGGCCGTAGCCGACGTCGACACGGTGACCGGCAAGGAGCAAACGATGTGCTATCGCTTGCGCCTGCGAGCGACTATTTGGGAAGTAGGACCGGTGCGTCGAATCGTCGGCGATCGCGTAGGGCCGGCCGGCGCTTTCGTAGACGACTAGCGCGCTCATCGTCAACGGCCCGACCGAAGGTGCGCAGCGCAAGAAGAGCTGCAGCAACGCGTGCGGCAAGAGCACGGGGGCTACGACGCCAAGGCGCGCTGCATGCACGCGAGCGCCGACTGAAGGACGCGCGAGACGCGTCTGGCCGGAATGTGAAGGCGTCGGGCGAGTTGGAGGCGACTCAGGCCCAGGAGATAGACGCCTACGACGAGCTGGCGTTCCAGTGGCTTTAGGCGCGCGAAGGCGTCGACGAAGAGGAACCTGTCTTCGGCCTCGAGCGTGGATTCCGATCGGGCGGCCAGTTCGGCGGCTTCGTCAATGCCCACGACAAGCGCGCAATCGCGCGCGCGCCGGAGTTCGGCGACGGTGTGCGTGAGAACGCCCATCTCACTCGCGATCTCGGCATCGTTGGGCTCTCGTCCTAGGCGTCCGGTGCACGCGTCCTGAGCGCGATTGTAGTGAGGTTCGAGCGCGCGCAGCCTGCGCGGAATGCGGATCGGTCGCTCGTGATCGCGCACGTAGTGCATGAGTTCGCCAACGATCATCAGCCAGGCGTACGCCTCGAACGGAGTGCCGGCCGACACCTCGAAATTTCGCGAAGCTTTGATCAGCCCGATGGCCGCGACTTGCTCCAGATCAACGCGTTCGAGGCCGCTGCGCAGGAACTTGCGGGCGCCACGCTGACAGAGGTGTTGGTGTCCGAGCACAAGGCGGTCTGTGATCGTTCGGTTGATTTCGGCTTGTTCCACGATGGCTCAGCTCCTGATGCTCGGTGACGCGGGCTTGGTGTGCCGATTATCGGAGAGGGTTATGACCCTGAGACGTCCGCAACCTTAAGATTTCTTAATGTTGCCTGACTTTTGGTTTCGAGTCGCGAAATGCCGACCATGGGTACTGAGCTGGATATGGGAAACACTCGGGTTCTCGTGGCGGAAGACGACCGCGCGATCCGCGAATTGCTGGTCCACCATCTCGAGCGCGACGGCTTCGCCGCCGTCGAGGCCGGAGATGGCCCCGCGACATTACGGGCGTCCCGCGACGGCGTCGACCTGCTCTTACTCGACATCGGCCTGCCCGGCATCGACGGGTTCGAGATAGCGCGCACGCTCAGGCGTGAAGGGCGTACGATGCCGATCGTCATCCTGTCGGCTCGGACGGAAGAGATCGATCGCGTCGTTGGATTCGAATTGGGAGCGGATGACTACGTAGTCAAGCCGTTCTCACCGCGCGAAGTGGTCGCACGCTGCCGTGCGATACTGCGCAGGAGCGGCATCAGACACGACGCCGGGCCGGTCGTCCACCGTTTCGGTCGCCTTGAGATTGACGAGGGAGCGAGAGAAGCTCGTATCGATGGGATTGCCGTTTCGCTCAAGCCGCGCGAATACGCACTCCTTCTGGCGCTTGCTAGCAACCCCGGCCTGGCCCTCTCGCGCGACATGTTGCTCGAGCGAGTGTGGGGATTCGACTTCGAAGGCGACGAGCGCACGGTCGACGTACACGTGCGGCGCTTACGCTTGAAGCTGCAAGAACAACACGACTTAGGTATCTGCTTGCTGACGGTACACGGATTTGGGTACAAGTTCGCGCAAACGTAAACGTACCGAAACGTTAGCGGTCGGCGACCTGGCGAGTTTCGTGCGCAAGCTGCGAGCAAGTCCGAGCCGTCGACCGGTGCCTTTGCTCGTCGTCCGGATGCGCGACCTCGAACGTATCGCGTGGCGTGAAGGGCGCGCGGCCGCGCGAGCGGTCGAGCGGCGGAGCCTGCGATCGTTTGTCGAGACCGCTTCGCGCTCGCTGCGCGCGACGGACCTCCTCGCACACGACGATGACAGCGAAGATTTCCTGGCCGCGCTCGTGAGCCCGACGCGCAATACGGGAGCGGTCGCGGCGCCGACGGACTGCCGGGCAACGTTAGCTCGCCTGGCGTCGGCGATGCAAAATGGTGGAGGAGTGTGTGTCGAGACGGGCTGGACGATGCTCGGATCGTGCGCCGACGACGCTCGTTTGGCCAGCGCAATCGAGAGCGCGCTCGAGCGCGGTGCGCGTGAGCGCGAGCGCTACTCCTTCTTCAGCACCGTCGGGCACGAGTTGCGGACGCCCCTCACGTCGATCCGCGGCTATCTCGAGACCGTTCTCGAAGAGGATCTCGACGCGGCAACGGCCAGGCGTTTCCTGGAAACGGCGCGCACGGAGACGATGCGGTTGGGGCGCCTGGTTGAAGGGATGTTCGACGTTTCGATGCTCGATTTGCGGTCGGGCTTGCATGTGGACGAAGACTGTGCGCTCGCGCCTGCGATCACTGCAGCAATCAGTGCCGTCGCGCCGATTGCCGCGGCATCGAGTACGACTGTCTTGCAGATTGCCTGCGATCAGGCTGAGATCGCCATCGGTACGGACCGTTTGCTGCAAATTCTTATCAACGTAATGGAAAACGCAATCAGGCACGGGCGTGAGGGCGGTCGAGTCGTCGTCTCGGCGGCCTCGCTCGATGCGCGATACGTGGAGATACGGGTCGACGACGACGGTCCCGGTATCGCCGCCGACGAGCGGGAAGCGGTGTTCTCGCTCGCCACGCGCGGCAGCAACGCTCGTGGGGCAGGCTCGGGGATAGGCCTCGCCGTCGTTCGGCTGTTGGTCGAGCGTATCGGTGGCGAGGTCGACGTCGTTGACTCGGAGCTCGGCGGGGCGCGTTTTCGGATTCGCTTACCGCTGGTGGCGAGGCGCGAGCCTTCCGAAGGTGCCGAGCCGGCCGCGAGCTCGGAAAAAGGGATCAGTCGCTGAAATCCTCGACGACGATCGTGCCGTCCCGGGAATCGACCGTGCCGATGCCGACGCGGGAGTAGTGCGGTTCGAGGATGTTCCGGCGGTGCTCCGGCGAGGAGAAGAAGTCGCGCGCGATCGATTCCAGGTTCTCATCGATGCCGAGGTTCTCGCCCGCGTACCCGAAGGGGTAGTGCGCGCGCGTCATGCGGTCGAACGGATCGAGGCCGTCGGGATTGGTGTGGCCGACGAAGTTGCGGCTCAGCATGTCGCGCGCGTGCGAGAGCGCGATCGCGCAGAGCCGCTCGTCCACCCGCAGCAAACGCACGTGCGCTCTGCGCCGGGCCGCGTTGATCTCCCGCACGAGAACGGCCACGCCATCCGGTTCGGCCGCCGTCGTCACAGCCCCGGCCGGCATCCCAATGGTTAGTACGAGCGACCACGCGGAGCTTGCCGCGATGGAGGCAAACGCGAACAAGCTCGGCACTCGGCGCCGCACGATGACCTCCGTTCGATCGAGTCACCGGGCGCTTGGGACGGCGCCCGCCTACGTTGCCGTATTCTATCGCGGCGTGGGCGCGAGAATCCCGCCATTTCGGCACGACGATCTGTGACGCGTAGCTCTTTCGGCAGCCAGCGCGGATACGGGAAAATTAAACCCAAATGCAGGCATCCCGGCGGAGTACCCTGATGCACGTACGTCTCCGTATCGCTACCGCGCTTGCAATCGCCGGGGTCTCGGCGTGTTCGGCCGGAGGCGGCGGAGGCAGCGTCGCCGGCCCGGGCGGTCCTCCGTTACCGCCTGCTGCGCTCGCGGCGTCGTCGAGCGCCGGCGTACCGCTTGCGCCCGCGGCGTTGCCGACCCCCATCGAAACCTACGCGCCGTCGCAAGTGGCGGCGGGGTGCGACGTGCCGTCGGACCGGTTCGCGCACGCCTATTACGTCGATCCTGCGACCGGCAGCATGTCGAACGACGGCTCGCAGAGCGCGCCGTGGCGCACGCTCTCAGAAGTCTTCAGCGACGGGTTGATCTACAGCGCGCAGACGCCGCACGGGGTCGTGAAGCCCGGGGACGTCATCTACCTGCGCAGCGGTAACCACGGCGCCGTGACGGCGAACGTCGCGAACGCCGGCTTCATCACCGTTACCGGTGAGGCCGGCGCCTCTCCGGTCATCACGCAGTTGACGGAAAGCACCGGATCGCACTGGGTCTTCGAGCGCATCATCTTCCGCGACGAGGCACCCGGCCCGGATTCCTACATCCGCCTGGTGAACCTCTGGGGCGGCGACAACATCGTCCTGCGCAAGAACCTGCTGGAAACGCAACCGGACGTCAGCGCGTGGACGGCGCAGGATTGGCAGAACAAGGGCGTCCAGGGCATCGACGATCGCGCGACCTGCGCCACGATTCAAGGCAACGTCCTGCACAACCTGAGAACGGGTATGGGCATCTCCGCCGATAACGCCCTGGTGCAAGGGAACGTGATCGACAACTTCGCGGACGACGCGATGGACATCCCGGCGAGCAACCTCGTCATCAAAGGGAATCTGATCGAGAACAGCCACGCCATCGGCGACGGCATCCACACCGATGCGGTCCAGGGCTGGACGATCGGCGACGCGACTAACCACGACATCCTGGTCGACTCGAACATGATCCTCGTCTCGACCGTGCCCAACCCGCCGCTGCCCAACCCCGGGCTTCAGGGCATCGACGAGTTCGACGGCAAGTGGCGCAACTTTACCGTCACGAACAACGTCGTGGTGACCTCCGCCTGGCACGGCATCGCGCTCTACGGCGTGAGCGGCGCCCGCATCGTCAACAACACGGTCCTGGCGACCAGCACCAACACGACCTGGATCGGCGTGTTCGACAGCAAGACGGGAACCGCGCCGCAGAACAACATCGTGCGCAACAACATCGCCACCGCGTACAACCTGGCGACCAGCGGCGTGACCGCGGATCACAACCTCAAGGCCTCCAAGCCCCAGAGCCTGTTCGTGCGCTTCGACCTGCCGGCGGCGAGTTACGATCTGCATCTGACGCCCGGCAGCGCCGCGATCGGCGCGGGGACGGCCCTCGACGCACCGCCGTACGATATCACCGGACGCCCGCGCGTTCCGCCCATCGACGACGGGGCGTACGCGTACGGCAAGCGGTAGCGGATCCGACGCCGCGCTGGAGATCGCAGATCCGGGGCGTGTGCTATAACGGCACGATCGATCCCGTCACGGGCGACCTGCTGCCGGACGTCGCGGCGGCGATCGTGAACGGGCCGCTCGAACCGAGCCGCTATGCGGGGGCGCCTCTTAGCCGGGCATCAACCCGCCGCAGTGCGCGGGAACCTCCCATGGCGGCGATTCGCGGATCACGTTGTAGTCGAAGCAGTCGGTCATGTCGGTTGACGGGCCCATCCCCGGCATGCCTCCGGCCGGCATCGTGCCGGCCGGAGGGTGCGGCGGCGCGGGCGTGTACGGCGAGATCATCTTCTTGAACATCGTCGCCGTGACGCGGTAACTTTGCGCAATCTGCTCGACAACCGGGCGATCCTCCGCCGCGCGGCTCGAAGGGACTCGCGCCATGAAGACGATGTTCTTATAGAATCCGAGATAGTCGGGCGGCAGCGAACAGAGTATCGATTCGAACTTGGAGGAATCGCCGCTGGAGGTGAAGCCGCCCAAGAGCCGCGCGCACGCCGCGAGTTTCGTCGGGGCCGCGGAAGCAATGGAAATCTCTGGAGCCTCAACACCCTGCTCGGCTGCGCCGGCGCGCACGATCGCGCTGAATTTGTCTTTGATGCTCGCGCTGTATGGAAGCGCGAATATCACGCCCGGGCCCAGTGCGCCGCCCGACGCGTTCTTCGCGAGCACGATCGTCCCCAGGCTCAATTGCTCGTCGTCCGGGCCGGTGATGTGGAGGAAGCCATTGGCGCCGGAAGCGAGCTTCCAGCCTGCGGGGATGCTCGCCGACGCGCTCTGATCGGACGCGGTAACGGTCGTGAAGCCTGCGGGTGGAGGGGCGGCCGCCGCTGCGGGCTGTGCGGTCGCGAGCGCGAGCAGTTCATGGCAGGACAGCGAGCCTCGATGTATCTTCGGCTGGGCTTCCCCATATAACCCTTCGAGTCCGGCTGCCGCCGGCACCGGCCATCCCGGATCGTGCCGCAGCCGTTCGGCATCATTCACGTCTGCATACCCAGCGAGCCCCGTGCATCATCGAGTTCGCGGCACGATACGGAAAGAGGCGGCGCCGAAAAACCGCGATCTTCCGGCTGGCACGCCGGTCGCGTACGCCGCAAAACTGGAGCGCCACGAGCATCTCGGGACGGTACGCAGCCGAACCGCGGCCGGTGCGAAGAGGTGTGCGGCGGTCTCTATCAGCGTGCTCGTTGCAGCCGTGCTGCTTGACCCGAACGCGCGTGCGGTTGAAGGGCAGACGAATCGGCTGTATTGGCTCTCGGGTGAGGACGTCGTCACGGTGAAGGACAAGAACCGCACGGGGCCGGCCGATTATCTCGATCTCTGGCATCCTGGGGCGCCGTGGGCGTCGTCGGCGGCGAAGCTTACCGGTTTCAAAGTGAGCACGCAACTGGTGCTGCGCGGTACGGACGAGCAGCTGCGAACCGTCATCGATGGGCTGCGCGCGCGCAACGTGGGCATGTCGATCGAACTTGGACTGCTCACGTACACCGACGCGCCGCCGTCGTGCGGGAAGGGTGCGGAAGGCTACTCGCGCGAGCCGGCGCCCGGGCGTGTTTCGGCGGTGCGGCGCGTAACGGACAGGCTTGCGGCGTTCGGCGGACAGCTCGACTCTATCGAAATGGATGAGCCGGTGACGTGGGGCTTTTCGCGAACGGGCACGACGCGTGCCGGCTATCCGTTTTGCCATCAGCCGATCGACGCGCTCGTCGATCGGATGGCACCGCAAGTTGCGATCCTGCAGCACGCGTTTCCGAAGATGCAGTTCGGCCTCGTCGACTCGGTGAACGGGCGCTGGCCCGACCTCCCACAGGGCATTCTGTCGTTGGTCGACACGATGGATAGCAAGCTGCACGTGAAGATCGGATTCGTGCACGCCGACGTCGCCTGGGACAGCGATTGGCTCCCAGGCCTGCGCGTTCTCGCGCAGGGTTTGCACTTGCGCGGCGTTCGCTTCGGCGTGATCTGCGACGGCCCGGTGCAAGCTGCGAGCGATGAAGAATGGACGGCTATCGCATTGAAGCGGTGTCGAGACATCGCGAACGATCCCTCGCTGCGCCCGGACGACTTCCTCGTTCAGAGCTGGTCGGCGCAACCGCATGCCTATCTCCCGGAAACCGATCCCGGCACGTCAACGTGGCTGCTGAAGCAGGTCGAAGCGATACCGTGAGCGCCGCCGCTCGAGGGGGTCGCATGCCGAGGTTCCGTGTCGAGTTCGGTCGCCTCGCTAGCTGCAACCGCTGTGGCGGGCACTGCCGCGTTCCTCCTGCGCTAAGCGGACAAGCACGCTCGCGGCATGCTTTTCTTGAAGCGTTACCGCCGGTTTCGTACGCGCGGATGCGGCGGTATTGCAATTCGGGCGAATACGGGCTCGCCGGCCGATCGCATGACCGGGGCACGCAACGCCGCCACCGACAGCAATTGGCGCGGTCGCGGCGACCGCAGCCTACGAGCCAACCCGAACCGGCCGGGCAAGCCAGGCCGGCGCGACGAGTGTCGTCGTATCAGCTAAATGGCAGTGTCTATGAGCGAACGAAATTCGCCAAGAGCGACTGCGCTAACTGGAAAAAGCACTCTTGTTTGCAAGGCTTGTCGCGTGTAGATTAGGACCCGACCGTTCTCGCCGGTGTGGCGCAGCGAGCCTCTCAGCGGAGTGTCGTTGCGGCGAAGCAGTGAACTCGATAACGTCGATACGTAAGGGTTTGTTTGCAAAACAGACCTTCACTTTATGTTTGTTTCCCCTAAGGCCACGCAACATGCTGCAGCGCGACGCCCGTTCGCGCGGGCACGGCCGAGAAGAAGGAGCTCGTAGTCCGCAAAGCGTTGGCCTCATCCGGACTGAGAACGTCCGCCGGCAATCGAGCCGATGTTAGCCGTACGACCGGCGTACGTGCACCTGGCTAGCTGACAAGGTACGTTGCCGCACCCGTGCCGAGGCTTCGCAGCTCGTTGCGATCGCTCGGCGCGCACACAACCAGGAGAATCCCATGTCCACGCTGATCTGTGTCGATAACGGCGGTACTCTCACCGACGCGATCGCCGTACGGGGCGGGCGCTTCTACCGCTCCAAAGCGATCACCACGCCGCACGACCTCAGCCAGTGCTTCGTCGAGTCGATCGCCGCGCTGTCGCGAGAGATCTTCGGCGAGACCGCGTTGCAGCGGTTGCTCGACGAGACCGAGCTGATCCGCTATTCGACCACCCAGGGCACTAATGCGCTGGTGCAGGGTCGCGACAAGGGGCCGCGCCTGGGGCTGCTGCTGTCCGAGGGCACGCAGGCCGAAGCGCTGCTGGGCTCGCCCAAGGCGCAGCAACTCTTCGCCGAACTGGTTGGGGAGCGCGTGGGCAGCGTCGGCGCCGAGACGGACGACGCGCGAGTGATCGCCGCCGTCAACTCATTGTTGCGCAAGGGCTGCAACCGCATAGTGCTGGCGCTGGACGGCCCGGACCATGCGGCGCGCGAGCTTGAGTTCCGCCGCGTCATGCTGCGCTGCTTCCCGCGCCACTTCCTCGGCGCCGTACCGCTGTTGCTGGCCCACCAATTGGCCGACGATCCCGACTTCGGCCGACGCGGCTGGACGGCGCTGCTCAACGCCTTCGTCCACCCGACGATGGAGCATTTCCTCTACCACGCCGAGGGCGAGCTGCGCCGCCACGGCATGACGCGGCCGCTGATGGTCTTTCGCAATGACGGCAACGCCAGTCGCGTGGCCAAGACCGTGGCGCTGAAGACGTACAGCTCGGGCCCGCGCGGCGGCGTCGAGGGCGCACGCGCCTATGCCCGGGCCTACGGCGTCGCGCGGGTGGTCAGTTTTGACGTGGGCGGCACCACCACCGACATCGGCACGGTCAGCGCCGAGGACATTGACGAGATGGCCCACGGCTTGGTCGAAGGGGTGCCCACCGCGTTCCCGCTGTGCAACATTCTCAGCGCCGGCATTGGAGGCAGCTCGGTGCTGGGCTGGAACGCCGGGCGCTACCAGGTCGGCCCCGAAAGCGTCGGCGCGGTGCCCGGCCCGGCCTGCTTTGGCCGCGGCGGGAAGCGGCCGACGATAACCGATGTCTACCTGCTCGGCGGCTGGTTCGACCCGCAGTCCTTCTTCGGCGGCCGCCTGGCCATCGATCCCGAGCTCGCCGCCGAGGCGGTGCGGGAGTATATCGCCGCGCCGGCGGGGCTGGACCCCGATGCCGCATTGCTGGCACTGGACGAGGCCTACCACCGGGCGTTGGCCGAGGCGGTTGCCGGCCATGCCCGGATCGACGACGGCACCCTGCTGATGGCGATCGGAGGCGCCGGCCCGATGAGCGCATGCAAGGTCGCCGAGCTGACCGGCGCGGACCGGGTGATCGTGCCTCACGCGGCAGCGGTGTTCTGCGCCTACGGAATCGGCTTCAGCGACGTGCGCTACCGCTACGAGGAGGCAATCGACGGCGATCCCGCGGCGACGCTGCAGGCATTGCTGCAACGTGCCGGCCGCGACGTCTTCGCCGAGGGCTTCGACCCCTCGGGTTGCGAGCTGAAACGCACGCTGATCGTCGCCGGCCAGGCCGACCGCGCCGTGGACGGCAGCCAATGGCCTGAGACGATCGAACCCGGGGCGCGGCTGCGGCTGGAGATCGTGCGCCCGCTGCAGTCCTTCCCGGTCGCCGAGATCCGCCCCGCCCCGGCGCGCCCGGCGGCCACCGACCTGCGCCGCCGCTGCCTGCTGCCCGACGGCTCGCGCCGTGAACTGCCGCTGTACCTGCACGACAGCCTGCAGCCCGGCGCGTTCGGCGAAGGCCCGGCGCTGCTCGAGGATGACTACGCGACGGTGCGCGTGCTGCCCGGCTGGCGCTTCGAGGTCACCGCCAACCGCGACTTGATGCTGCAGCGCAGCAGCTACCGAGCGACCGAGGAACGACCGTGAAGATTGCCATGACCGAAGCGCTCACCATCGATCTCGAGAGCTTGCGCTGGACCTGCCGCAAATGCGGCCACGATCACGGGCCGGCCGAGCGGAACTACAAGGAGGGCCTGCTGGTGCATGCCCGCGACCCGCGCGAGGTCCACCAGCCGATCATCGACCCGGCGCAGTACCGACATACCTTCGCGCCACAGCCCGAGTGGGTGCGCATCCTCGAGTACTACTGCCCGCAATGCGCGTTGCTGGTCGAGGCCGAGTACCTGCCGCCGGGCCACCCGCCGCTGCACGACATGCAGTTCGACCTCGACGGCCTCCGTGCCCTAGCCGACCGCGCCGTGGCCGACCGCCCCCTGGAAGCCTGACGATGAATCGCGTATCGGTCGACATCGGCGGCACCTTCACCGACTGCTTCCTGGTCTGGAACGACCGCAAGTACGGCGGTAAGGCGCTGACCACGCACCACAACCTCGCGGTCGGATTCCAAAAGGCGCTGGGCAACGCCTTCGCTGAGGCCGGCGTCGGCGCCGACACCTCGCTGGCCGCGCTCGACTCGATCCGCTACGCCACCACGCTGGGCACGAACGCCCTCATCGAGCGCGACGGCCCGCGCGTCGGGCTGCTGGTCACCGCCGGCTTCGAGGCCACGGTGCCGCTGTCGCGCGGCCGCGGCTATGGCGACGGCATGCCCGACATCGTGCAGCGCGACCTGCCCAACGCCACCCGGCCCGAGCCGCTCGTGCCGGTGAGGCTGATCGCCGGCGTGCGCGAGCGCGTCGACGGCTCCGGCGCGGTCGTGATACCGCTGGACGCGGACCACGTGCGCGCACAACTGCGCCACCTTGTCGACCAGGGCGCGCAGGCGTTCGTCGTAGCACTCATCAACGCGGTGGTCAACCCCGAGCACGAACGCTTGGTCGAGGAGCTCATCCTGGACGAGTACCCCTCGCACATGCTGGGCTCGCTGCCGGTGACGCTGTCGCACCGCGTCTCGGGGCGCAAGTCGGAATACGCGCGGACCAACTCGGCGATCATCAATGCCTACCTGCATGCGGTGATGTACCACGGCCTGGCGGCAATGGAGCAGCAGCTGCGCGACGCTCGCTACGCGCGGCCGATGATGCTGGTCCACAACTCCGGCGGCATGGCGGAGCTGAACTCGACCTCGGCGCTGCAGACCATCCACTCCGGTCCGGTGGCGGGCATCAGCGCCGCCGAACAGCTGGCCACTGAATCGGGCATCGACCGCCTGGTCTGTGCCGACATGGGCGGCACGTCGTTCGACATCAGTCTGGTGGTCGGCGGCGATGTCAAGTTCTACGACTTCAACCCCGTCATCGATCGATGGCTGTGCACCACGCCGATGATTCACCTGCTGTCGCTGGGCGCCGGCGGCGGATCGATCGCGCGGGTTGGCCGCACGTTCCGCACGATCGAGGTCGGCCCCGAGAGCGCCGGCTCGGAGCCCGGCCCGGCCTGCTTCAACCAAGGCGGCATCCACCCCACGGTGACCGACGGCGATCTCGTTCTCGGCTACTTGGACCCGGCCAATTACGCCGCCGGCACGATCAAGCTCAACGCGCGGCGCGCAATGCGGGCGATCGAGGATGAGATCGCCGAGCCTCTGGGGCTGGACGTCACCGCGGCGGCGTTGGCGATTAAGGCAAAGGTCGATTCCAACATGGCCATCGGAATCGGCCGCGAGTTGCGCGCCAAGGGCTACGAGCCGTCCGACTTCACGCTGTTGGCCTACGGCGGCAACGGCCCGCTCCATGCCTGCGGCATCGCCGAAGCGATCGGCATGAAGCGGATCTTCGTGCCGCCCTTCAGCGCAGTCTTCTCGGCGCTGGGCGCCGGCAACCTCGATCAGATCCACATCCACGAGCACAGCAAGGTATTCTGGCTGTACGACCCGACGTTCAAGGAAGTGCTGCGCGATCTCGAGGAGGTCAACGCGCTCATCGAGACCCTGGAGGCCGCCGGCCGCGAGGACATGCTCCGCCAGGGCCTGGCAGCCGAACGCGTGCAGCACCGGCTGGAGCTCGACATGCGCTACGGCAATCAGCTCGCGCAGACCTCGGTGGTGGCCGGCGTGGCGCGCTTCGAGGGCGTGCGCGACGTGCTGGGCGTGATCGGTCGCTTCGCTGAGGACTACCAGCGCCGCTTCGGCCCCGGCAGCGCGCAGCCGCAGGCCGGCGTGGTCGTCACTGCGGTGCGGGTGGTCAGCTATGCCGACAGCGACCGTATCGACTTCAGCGCGCTGCATCGCAAGCCGCCGGCCGGCGTGCCGGCGCCGCAGCCGGCGGGGCAGCGCACGTGCCATTTCGGCGCCGTGCCCGAGGGCGTGCAGACGCCGGTCTACACCTTTGAATCGCTAACGCCGGGCCAGCGCATCGAAGGGCCGGCGGTGGTCGTCTCGCGTGTCACCACGATCCTCGTCGAGCCGCGGTGGACCTTTGTGCTCGGTCACGAGGGCGCGGCTTGGTTGACGCGCTCCACTGAATCCCCAAGGAGCCTCCGGACATGAAGAACGTCCTGAACGCCGACCACCGCAACACGCTCGAATCGGTCGAGGATTTCCTGAAGAACCAGACCGTGTTCATCGGTCCCGACCCGCAGATCATGGGCGACCATGGATTGGCGCCGCGCACGATTCGCGAGGAGAAGCTGCTAAGGCGCGACTGGGACCGCCGCCGCGTCGGCCTGCTGCGCGACCGGCTGATCTCCAACTGCAACGAGACGTGGGAGATGATGAGCGCGATCGCCTCGTCGCCGGGAGCGAAATGGGGCGATTCGATCACCGGGGTGTGGACCAGCTCGGGCGACCTCGCGGTAGTCAGCACCGGCGGTGTGCTCGGTTTCGCCTCGATCACCCACTACGCGCTGCGCCACATCATGAAGTACTGGCGCGACGACCCGACCATAGGCGTGCGCGAGGGCGATGCCTTCATGCACAACGACGCCCGTTGGGGCTCGATTCACCCGGCGGACTTCGCCACTTTCATGCCGGTGTTCGTGGGCGGTGACCTGGTGTGCTGGGTCGGCTGCTCGGAGCACCTGGGTGAGAACGGAGCCATCGAGCCCGGCGGCCTCAGCGCGATGGCCGAGTCGGTCTACGGCGAGGGCCTGCGGATTTCGCCGATGAGAATCGCCGAGGGCGGCGAACTCAAGCGCGACCTGGTGACGCTGTGCCAGAACATGGTGCGCGACCGCTCGCTGATGTTCGAGGACATGAAGGCGCGCTTGGCGGTGTGCAAGACGCTGGTGCGGCGCGTGCACGATGCCATCGCGGAGTTCGGCGCCGACGATTTCGTCGGCATGCTGCGGCTGGGTCTGGAGGACGTGCAGGGCGAGGTGCGCCGGCGTATCGCCGCGTGGCCCGACGGCACGACCCGCGCCGTCGCGTTCGGCGACACCACTTTGCGCGAGTCGGCCTACGTAAAGGTCAATGTCGAGCTGCGCAAGACCGGCGAGCAGCTGGTGGTGAACCTGCGCGGCAGCAGCCCCGAATTCGCCAACCGGACCATCAACTCGGTGCTCGGCTCGATGAAGATCGGCATGGGCGTCCTGCTGTGCGGCTTCGTTTGGCCCGACCTGCCGCGCAATCAGGCGGTGTTGGCCCCGGTCGAATTCGAAGTCGACCCCGGGTCCTGCCTGAACTCCGGCTTCGAGAGTCCGAACACGATCAGCATGCTGACCCTGTTTCCGGCCTTCACGGCGCTACAGGTGGCCCTGGCCAAGCTCACCTACGCCAGTCCCAAGGCGCGAACGCGCGCGTTGGCGCCCTGGTACAACATGATCAACACGTATATCTACGGCGGCGTCAACCAGCGGGGCCAGATGGTGGCCAGCATCAGCGCCAACGTCAACGGCATGCCCGGCGGCGCGCGCGAGGGCGCCGACGGCGAGCACTCGATCGCCGCACTGTTCTCGATCATGGGCGACCTGCCGGAGATCGAAGTCCAGGAAGAGGAACTGCCGTACCTTAGCCTGATCGGCAAGAAGTTGCTGCGCGACAACCAGGGCTTCGGCAAGTACCGCGGCGGCTCGGGCTTCCAGTGGGCCATCTCGCCGAAAGACAGCCCACTGTGGGGTTTTGCGACGGTCGCCAGCGGCTCGTGGTTCCCCAACGTGTCGGGGCTGTTCGGCGGCTACGGCTGCGGCACGTACCCGATTTGCAAGGTCCGCGGCGTCGACGTCTTCGCGCTCATCGATGACGACCCGCGCGCCTTCGCGCACTACGACCTTGCCGAGATCATGAACCTGCGGCCGATCGAAGGCGCTCGCTACGAGACGCAGACGATGGCCATGCCCTTCGAGCTGGCGCAACGCGGCGAGATCTACCTGATGAGCCAGGGCGCCGGCGGCGGCTGGGGCGACGTTCTCGAGCGCGAGCCGCAGGCGGTGTGGCGCGACGTCGGCGACGGCGTCATCTCGGTCGAAGTTGCGCGCCGGGTGTACGGCGTCGTGCTCGACGAGCGGACCCAGGCGCTGGACACGGCCGCAACCGAGGCCTTGCGCGCGCAGATTCGCGAGCAGCGCCTCGAGCGCGGCCGGCCCTACGGCGAATTCGTTGCCGGCTGGTCCACTCCGGGCCCCAGCGGCCTGCCGGCGCCGTACTTTGGCTGTTGGGATCGGCCCGACGAGATCTGGATGGGCAACGAGGAAGTGCCTTCGCCGGCCGATGCACTGCAGCCGGTGACGATGGACGACCCTCGTGTCCTTCGCATCCGCGAACTCGAGGCGGAACTCGAGCAGCTGCGCGCGGCGCAGCACTCCACCCCGTGAAGGCGTCCGTCTTCCCCGGCACCGGCGCGGGTAGCGGCCCGGTGCTGTGCCTGGACGCGCAGGGTTATGCGCGGCGAATGTTCCCTGCCGACGGCGCGGCGTGGCACGAATCAGCGGCTTTGCTTGCGAGCAGCCGCCAAGCGATGCAGAGCCTGCGGCCCGATTGGTGGCTGCTGCCGCTGCGCGAGTGGACCGAGGCCTGGTTCCAGGGCGCCGCGCCGGGCGAGACGGCGAGCGGGCGGCCACTGCGCCTGCTCAAGTCGCGGCTGGCCGGCGAGGACCTGCGCACGGCGCTGCTGGACGCGTTGCGCGCGCTTCACAGCGTCACCGGCAAGACCACCGGGCTGGCACTTCAGGTCGACGGTCCCGAGGCCTGGCTAGCCTGGGCCGGCGCCACGGGCGAGCCCGACGAGGCCGACGTCGAGGACGTGGTGGTCTACCTGGCCGGGCTGCTGCACGCTCTGTCGGGTAGCGGCATCGGCGCGGTGGTCGTCCGCGAGCCGGCGGCAACGATACGCGATCCCGCCGAACGTTACGCCGCGCTGGCGAACGCCGCGGCCCACCACGGTTGGTCCTGCGTGCTGTGCAGCGTCTCGGCCGAGACCCTGCCCGCGGGCTTCGACGCGCTGGCCGCACGGCCGGCCGCGGCGGGGCACGGCGCCTGGCTGGACGACGACGACTGGGCGACCGGTGCCGCCGTCGCGGCGCCCTTCATCGTTACCCGTGTTCCCGCGCAGGCCCGCGCGGATGAGGTGCTGGCGCGGATCGAGCGCTGGCGCGGAAACCATTGAAAACGGCAACGCCGAGGAGGAGCGACGATGGATCTCTATGACGACGAATGGGTTGCCGAATTGGCGCGCCGCGTAGCCGCCGACGAGACGTTCCAGAAGAAGGCTCGCGGCTTCGACGCCGTCTACCAGTACGTGGTCAAGGCGCCCAAGGGCCAGCCGGGCGGCGCACCTTCGGTGTGGTGGATCAAGTTCCCGGAGGCGGTGGTCCACGGCCTCGGGCCGCACGGCAGCCCGACCTTCACGATGACCACCTCCTACGAGATCTTCCACGATGTGCTGGTCGGCAGGACCAACGCGATCGCGGCGCTGACGACGCGCCGGATCTTCGTTGCCGGCGACTTGATGCGGCTGCTGCGCTACACCGCGGCCATCAATCGCATCGTCGAGCTGATGCAGGGCATTCCGGCGCAGGCCGCCGCGGGACTGACGGCGATCGGCTGAGGAGCGCACGTGTCGGTGATCGATTTCTTCGACCGCGGCTGGCGCATCAACCCGAAGGGCGTCGCGTACGTGATGGGCGAGCGCAGCTGGACGTTCGCGGAGGCCCGCGAGCTGTCGTGCCGAGTGGCGAACGGCTTGATCGCTGCCGGCTTGGCCAAGGAGACGAAGGCCGCTGTCCTGGCCGCTAACGACCCGGTGGCTTGGGCCTGCACGCTGGGCCTGTGGCGCGCCGGGCTGGCCTGGATCCCGGTCAGCCCGCGCAGCACGGCGGCCGAGAACCGGTTTATCCTCGACGCCTTCGACTGCGAGGCGATCTTCTTCCAGCAGAGGTTCGCGACCATGGTCGCCGAGATGCGGCCGCAGCTGCCGCGCGTCCGGCTGTGGGTCTGCATCGACGACGAACTGGCCGAGGCGCCTTCGCTGCAGGTCTGGGCCGCTGCGTACCCCGCCACCGCGCCCGAGGTCGACATTCGGCCCGACGACATCCTCGCGGTGATGCCCACCGGCGGCACGACCGGCATGCCCAAGGGGGTGATGATCACGCACCGCGGCGCCCAGACCTTCTTCGCCCACTACATGATGGCTTGCACGTACGGCGCGCAGGAGCATCCGGTGAGTCTGGCGGCGGCGCCGATGACGCATACCGCCGGGGTGATGAGCCTCCCCTGTACGGCGCGCGGGGGCACCGTCGTCGTGCTGGCCGCGCCCGACCCGGCGAAGATGTTCGAGGCGATCGCGCGGCATCGTGTGACCGAGCTGTTCCTACCACCCACGGTCATCTACCGGCTGCTCGATATCCCGGGGGTCGAGAAGCTCGACTTCTCGTCACTGAAGTACTTCATGTACGGCGCTGCGCCGATGTCGGTGCAGAGGCTCAAGCAAGCGATCGAGGTCTTCGGTCCGGTGATGATGGGCGGTTACGGCCAGACCGAGGCGCCGGCCTCGATCGCCTACCTGCGCCCCGACGAGCATTTCGTCGGCGGCAAGCTGGCAAGCGACGAGCGCCTGTCCTCGGTGGGGCGGCCGAGCGCGCTGATCCAGGTCGAGATCTTCGACGACGACAACCGCAGCGTCGGCATCGGCGAACCCGGCGAGATCTGCGTGCGCGGCGATTTGGTGATGAAGGGCTACTATAAGCAGCCCGAGCGGACCGCCGAGACGATAGTGGACGGGTGGTTGCACACGGGCGACATCGGCCATCTCGACGCCGAAGGCTACCTGCACATCACCGACCGTAAGAAGGACATGATCATTTCGGGCGGATTCAACGTCTACCCGAACGAGGTCGAGCAGGTGATCTCGGCGCACGGCGCGGTGCACGACTGCGCGGTGATCGGCGTTCCCGACCAAGGATGGGGCGAGGCGGTCAAGGCCGTGGTCGAACTCAGGCCCGGTCAGACCGTGGCGGCCGATGAGCTCATCGCGCTGTGCAAGTCCAAGCTCGGCAGCGTCAAGGCACCCAAGACGGTCGAGTTCGTAGAGGCGCTGCCACGCAGCCCGGTCGGCAAGGTGCTGAAGAAGGACCTGCGCCGCACGTACTGGCGCGAGCTCGAACGGCAGATTTGAGCGTGGGGGCAGGCGAGGCATCATGAGCGCGATCTACGTCGCCGGCATCGCGATGACGGTGTTCGGCCGCCACCTCGAGCGCTCGCTGGGTGAACTCGCCGGTGAGGCCCTCAACGGCGCGCTCGAGGATGCCGGCTGCGGCCGCGCCGACATCGGTGCGGTGTACTATGCCGGAGTTACGCAGGGTCCGCTGCACGGCCAGCTCTCGATTCCGGGCCAGGTGGTGTGCGCCGGGCTCGGGTTGCATTCGATCCCGATTTTCAATGTCGAGAACGCTTGCGCCACGGGCAGCACCGCTTTTCACCTAGCCAAGCAAAGCCTCGAGGCCGGCGCCACCGACGTCGTGCTCGCCCTGGGCGTCGAGAAGATGAACATCCCGGACAAGGCCCGGGCGTTCGCGCTCTTCGACGGCGGCTGGGACGTGTCGCGCGCTGAGGCCAACTACGGGGCGCTGGTTCGCTTGGGCGAGGGCGTCGATGTGCCCGACGGCTCCGAGTCCGACCGCCCGTACAGCAAGTTCATGGCGATCTATGCGGCGCTTTGCCGCCAGCACATGAAGAACTACGGGACCACGCAGCGCCAGATCGCCTCGGTGTCGGCGAAGAACCACCGGCATTCGGTTCACAACCCCTACTCTCAGTTCCGCAAGGACTTCAGCGTCGACGAAGTGCTGGCGGCCGCGCCGATCACCTACCCGCTGACCGTGCCGATGTGCGCTCCGCTGTCGGACGGCGCGGCCGCCGCCATTCTCTGCACCGAGCAGGGCCGCAAGCGCATCGGCGCCGACCGTTCGCGCTGCGTCCGCGTGGCCGCCAGTGTGATGCGCAGCTTTAGCCTGCGCGGCGCCGACGAGCCCCAGCTGCACGTCTCGAAGCTGGCCGCGGAACAGGCCTACGAACAGGCCGGCCTCGGGCCGCAGGACATGGACGTCGCCGAGGTTCACGACGCCACCGCGATGGGCGAGATCCTCCAGGTCGAGAACCTCGGCTTCGTCGCGCTCGGCGAAGGCGGGCCGGCGTCCGAGCGCGGCGAGTTCGCGCTCGACGGCCGCCTGCCGGTCAACCCGTCCGGCGGCCTCGAGTCGAAAGGCCATCCCCTGGGGGCGACCGGCCTCGGCCAACTCTACGAACTAGCCACCCAGTTGCGCGGCGAGGCCGGCCCGCGGCAGGTCACCGGCGCGCGGCACGCGATTCAGGAGAACGGCGGCGGGTTTCAGGGCGTGGAGGAGGCCGCGGTGGCCATCCACATTCTCGGCAAACCGTGGTAGCGACCGATGGCAGCAGTTACAGTCTAGCGCGGTGGGTTAGTGGGGCGGGCCGTGCGGTCCCGGAGCGGGCAGCGCCGGCCGCGTCGTCGGCCGCGGCGCCGGCGGGAGCGTCGGCAGGGGAGTGGGTGGGGGAGTGGCCGCCTGCGGTCGCGGGCTCGCAACCGACTGAATCGTCACGCTACCGCCGCCGGTCGGTGCGGGGGTGGGCTCGCCCCCGCCGGTCCGTTGACTCGTCGTTCCGACGTAGATGCCCGCCCCCGCCGCGACCACCGACAGGGCGGTCGCGATCGCGGGCGGCTGCGCGTTCGCGACGTGGGCCGGCAGGCCCACGAACGGCTTGCCCGTGACCAGCTGGATGTTGTTGAGCGCGTCGTCGACGGCTTGCGGGTCGCCGCTCTGGATCGCGCTCTGCAGTTGCTGATTGAGTTGATGCTCGGCGTCTTGTTGGTTTTGAAACGTCTGGAAGATGCCGAGCGGCAACGTGTAGCTTACGGAGTCGCGGCCTCCGGCGACGATCTCATCGGTAACGCGGATGCCGTCGATGGTTCGTTTCTCGTCGCGTAGCTGGATCGCGACGATGCGCGTGATCGCGACGCGCCCCACGCTCACCGAGAACGACGCGGCGCGCTCGGGCTCGAAATCGACGACGAAGTCCGTGCCCTTGACGCGCGCCAAGAAGCGCGGCATGACGACCGCAAAATAGCCCAAGGCCGCAGCGACGGAGAAGCGAGCCTGACCGCGATCGATCGCCTGGATTTCGCCCTGCGCGGTGATGGCCGGCGCGTGCCAAAACGCGCCGCTGAAGAGATGCGCCCAATTCCCGTTGATCGACCGGATGTCGATCGTCGCGCCTTCGCCGGCGCCCAGGCCCGAAAGCGGGTGCAGCGACTGATCGCGAGTCAGGGTCACGTCTTTTACCGGCGCGCCGGCTCCGTCGGTGTAGGGAACGCGCTCGAGCGAGGCCTGCGACACGTCGTGCGCGCACAACTGGGGTACGGTGGCGACGTCGCCCGAAGCGGGCGGCTTCACGTCGGAACCGCGCAAGTCCGAGATCGGCGCGCACGGCGAACCGGGCGCGCCGGGTCCGCCGGCCGCGAACGCGACGGCCGACAGCGTCGCCCCGAACGCTACGGTAATAAACGTCTTGAAAACGGTAGATCGGCGCACGGACACCTCGCTGGGATCGAGTGAACGGTTACGGAACGACGTAGATACCGCTGGGCTCGCTCAAGCCCGTGGCCGCGCCGCTGATGACCTTTTGGCTGACGAATTTGAGGTTGGGCGGGGTGCCGCCGGTCGTGACGATGTGGATCGCATTTCCGAACAAATCCGCGATGTAGAGGACGGGGCTCGGTCCGCTCGTATCGAGCGCCATGCCTTCGGGGTACGTGATGCCGAGCGATGCGCTCGAGAACGTAGCCGACGGCGCCGTCGGGCCGCTCGCGCTCGCCGGGAAGAGATACACGCCCGACGCGTCGCTCTCGAACACAGTGCCGGCGGCGTAATACACGAATTGCGTGTTCGTGATCGGCGCGAGAAAGGCGATGGAACGAATCGGCGTGACCGTGCCGCTCGCGGTCGGCGAATAAATGTAAACCGGGCCCGGCGTGAAGCCGTTGTTCACGTAGACGTCGCCGCTCGTATCGATCGAGACGGAGTCGGGCGCCGTCATCGCCGGCGGCGCGGCACTGAACTGGCGATCCGAAACGGTCGACCCGGCCGGAAAGTGGACGACCTGGTTCGAACCCGAGCCCGAGCCGCTGCAGGTGGGACAATTCGGCGAGAACACGTCGTCGCCCGGGCCGAGCGCGATGCCGTTCGCCGAGGGCAGGGCGGCGCTGGCGAGCGTGCGCAGCGGCGCCCTGTTGCCGTTCGCGCCCGCGGGAAACACGGTGATGCCCGCGCCCGTGTGGTTGCTGACGTACAGGTTGCCCGCGCCGTCGATCGCGATGGCGCCGGGACCGTTGAGGCCCGTGGCGGCGCCCGCGATCGTGCGCACGGGCGCGACGTTGCCCGACGCGCCGAGCGCGAAGACGCCGATCGAGTTCCCGCTATAATTTGTAACGTAGACGCCGCTCTCGGCCGAACCCGTCACGCGCACGATCGCGCCGTGCACGTCGCCCGGCGAAACGCCGGGCGACGTGGCGGAGATGAAGGCGCGCGACACGGTCGTCGATCCGTCGTACGTGAGGGTCACGGCCTGCGAACTCGACGTCACGCCGGTCGCCGAGAGCCGTAGCGATCCCGTCGAGTCGCTATCGGTCAGCGTGACCGCGTTCGCGTAGGTGCCCGCGACGATATTACCGTCGGGATCCGCGACGGTGACCGTTACCGGCGTCGAGCCCGCCTTGCCCGACGCGAAGGCCGTCGTTGCGGTCGTGACCGAGATGGCGGCGGGGACGCCGGCGACCGGAATCGTCACGTTGAAGGCCGCACCCGCGACGATCGTCTGCGTCGCCGAGCCGATGCCGAGGACCTTGCCCGTCGCATTGGGTCCGTCGTACAGCGTCGCGGTAAAGGTCGTATTGCCGGCCGGCGCGGTAATCGGAATGACGCAGCTGCGCGTGCCGCCCGCAGTCGTGCAGAGGCTCGACGACGCGCTGACGTCGGCCACGACGGGGCTCGCGACGCCGCTGACGGCGATCGACACCGATGCCGTCGAGGGCGAAAGAAAACGCGGCGCGACGCTCCGCGAGCGCGCGCGCGCGGCGAACGCGAACGAGATCTTCCCCGAACTCGCAGCGGCGGGAGGGGGCGCGGCGCCGGGCGAGCCGCCGCCGCCGCCGCAAGCGGTTAGCGCGGACACTAAGACGCAGACGCCGATCCGTACGGAACGCACGCGGCCCCATTTTCCCTGCGGCGCGGCTTTCCCCCCTTTCGGTTACTGCGTTTGGGAGATGGAACGGCGCGACGCCCCGACGAAGTACGGATCCGTGACGTCGTCGCGGCTCGTTCTGACGCTGAACCGTATCGTCCCCTACGTTGCCGTATGGATCGCGATCGTCTTCGTCGTGGCGCTGACGCCGCTCGCGACGGTTTGGCACCGCGCCGATTACTGGATATTGCAGAGCGCGCTGCACCTCGGCTCGGGCCTCACGCTCGACCGCGATCTCAGCGTGGTCGATCTCGACGTGGACGACGGCGCGAGCGTCGCGACGTTGCGCAGCCGGGAGATCGCGCTGGTCGACGCGATCGACGGCGCGTCGGGCCTGGCGCCGCTCGCAGCGATGGGAACCGATCCGTGCTCGCGCCAGGCCCGCCACCTCGGCGCGCGCGCAACGGACGCTGCCGGCGCGGCCGAACCGCCCGCGGCGATCGTCTTCGACATCGCGTTCGAATCGGCCGCAAGCCGTTTGGAACCGCGCTGCGTCGAGCCCCTCGTCCGCGTGCTGCGCGCGGCCCGGAGTCTCGGCGTCAAGCTCTATGCGGCGCAAGACCTGCAGAGCCAGAACGGCGGCGGTTCGATAACGGGCCAGTTTCAGCTCGATCCGGATTTCGAACGCAATCAGGATTCGCGCGTGTACGCGCAGCTCTCGGAATCCGGCCACACGCTGTTCACGAGCGATCCGGCGCTGCCCGGCGGCCCGCTGTTCTACTACCCGAAGCTCGTGCGCATCCCGCAAACGAATCCGGGGGGGCAGGGCGTGACGGGATCGTGCGCGCTGCCGATCGTCGCAACCGGCCGCTCCGAAGACGTCTGTCTTCCGCTGCTCGCGCAAGACGCCGCCACGGAGAGCGGCGACGAGGTGGTCGCCCTCGGCACGACCGCGGCCTTCCATGCCGCCGTTATCCCGTACGCGCGGGCCGTCGCGCATCCGAACGCGTTCGCGGGCAAAGTCCTCCTCGTCGGCGACGAAGCGATCGACACCGCGCCCGGCGATCCGCGCTCGAAGTTCGAGGTGCTGGCCTGGGCGCTGAGCCAGAGCCTGGCCGACGTGCGCGGGCGGCCGGTGCCGCGGGTCCTGATCGACACGACCGTGATGCTCGGGCTCGTGCTGCTCTGCGCGCTGCTCTCGCTCGGCGCCTTTTTGCTTTGCTTCTTTACCTTGCGGCGCAGCCGCGTGCGGCTCACCGTCGCCACGCTCGCCGGGCTCGCGCTGCCGCTGGCCGTGCTCGGCGGGACCGAAGCACTCTTCCTCGCGCACGCCCAGCTCTATTCGCAGCTGACGCTGCCGCTTTTCACGATCGCCGCGACCGTGGGCACGTCGCTGTGGGCCGCGCGCAGCGCCATCAAGCGCGATCTCCTGGTCACGCAGCTGCAAGCGCGCGAGACGTCGGTCGCGCAGCGCTACGACGTGTTCATCAGCTACGCGCGCACCGCGGAGAACTCCAATTGGGTCGAAGAGCATCTCCTGCGCCCGCTCGCGGCGCTGCGCACGCCGGGCGGAGCGCCGCTGCGGATTTTCTTCGACCGCCAGAGCATAAAAGTCGGCTACAGCTGGTACACCACGATCGTGGAAGCCGTGTACGGGAGCCGGTTCTTCATCCCGGTCTACTCCGAGGGTTACTTCGACCGTCCGTTCTGCCGCGACGAACTCGACATCGCGATGCTGCGCCAAGTGGAGCTGGGATCGTTCATCCTGCCCGTCGCGCGCGTGAGGGACGCGATTCCGACGCGTTACGCCCGCGTGCAATTCGTCGACGCGGCCGATCCGGCGTTCTTCGAGTCGATCGCGGCCGCGATCGCCGGCTCCGGCGGCGCGACCTGATGCGCGTGCTGCGCGGCCCGACGCCGCTGGTCATCGGCATCTCCGGCCACCGCGACCTCCGCGCGCAGGACGTCGCGGCGCTGTCCGCCGCCGTCGACACGTTTTTCGCGCGCGTGCGGGAACGCTTTCCGAACTCGACGCCGCTCCTGCTCAGCGGACTTGCCGCCGGTGCGGACCAGCTGGTCGCCGAACGCGCCGCCGCCCACGGCATCGATTACGTCGCAGTGCTGCCGATGCCGCTCGATGCGTATCGCGAGGATTTCGCGACCGAGGGGCGGGCAGCGTTCGAAGCGGCCCTCGCGGGCGCCGGAAGCGTGCTGGAATTGCCGTTCGAAGGCGACCACTCCGCGGCGTCCCTGCGCGGAAACGGTTCGGCCCGCGCCGCGCAGTACGGCGCGCTCGGACATTTCCTGGCGGCCAACAGCATGATCTTGCTGGCGCTATGGGACGGCCGGCCGGTCGCCGCCGAGGGCGGTACGAGCCACGTCGTCGCGCTCGCCGAAACGCAGAATCCGCACGGCGACCGGACGCGCCCCCGCGCCTACGTGTACCACATCGTCACGCCCCGCGCGAGCCACCCGCAGACCGTCACGCCGGCGTTCGCCGCCGAACCCTTTACGCCGGGCGATCCGGCGCTCGCGGCCCTCGACGACGTCGACCTGTGGAATCGGGAAGCCGCCGCGCTGGCGCGCGAGCTCGGCGAAACGGTGGAGTCGGCCTTCGACGAGCGGCTCTACGAGCGCGCGTTCGAGCTGGCCGACGCGCTCGCGGCGCGCGATCAGGAGAAGACCAATCGCGCGATCGACACCGTCTACTGGTCGGCGCTGATCGCCGGCACCGCGCTCGTGCCGTACGGCAATCTGGGCGATTACTTTACCGGGTTCCAGCGCGCGTTCTACAGCCTGCCGATCGTCTTTCTGTGCTCCACCGTCGTCTCGGTCGCCACGGTGTTCCGTCTGCACCGGGCCGAGGTGCAAACGCGTTTCCACGACTACCGCGCCCTCGCCGAAGGCTTGCGCGTTCAGAAGGCGTTCCTCAACGCGGGCATCGCGGTCGACGCCTCGGAACGTTACTTGGAAAAACACCGCGCCGAATTGACCTGGATCCGGCGCACGATCGCGGCCGCTTTCCTGGTCACGCGTATCTCGCGCGCGGGCGCGACGAGCGAGCCCGCCTGGACGCGCGTCGCCGATGCCGAGCGCTCGTGGATCGAAGCGCAGCGCGCGTATTTCGCGCGCGCCGCCGCGCGCAATGCCGCCGCCGCGCGGCGCGCAAACGTTTGGGCGCTGTGCTGGTTTCGCGTCAGCGTCGCCGCCGGTTTTCTCATGGCGCTCGACGGCGCGGTGCGTTTCGCGGGCGCCCCCGGACTCGGGATCGCCTTCGGCCACGGCGAACTCGATTGCAAATCGCTCTCGCTCTCGCTGCTCGCGTGGGCCGCATTGCTCGCGGCGCTTGCCAAAAGCCGCTCGAACCTGCGCGGCTTCGGCGTGTCGGCCGAGCGCTATCGCGCGATGGAGCGCGTGTTCGCAGCGGCGTCGGAGAAGCTCGCGGCGATGCTCGAAACGCGCCGCGACGAAGACCTCGCGCGCGCGGTAGCCGCGATCGTCGATCTCGGTGAAGAAGCGCTAGCGGAAAACTCCGAGTGGCTCCTATCGCAGCGCGCCCGGCCGCTCGAACTCGTGTGGACGGGCTAGAAATCCGCTAAAATGCGCCACGTCGACCTCCACGGCCGCCGCGCGCGCGCCGACCTCGGCCAACGCGTCGACGTGGCCGATCGAATCCAGCGAGCGGACGTGCGCCGCTTGGATGTGCGAGAGTCCCAAACGCGCGAGCCCGTCCTGCGAGAGATCGACGTTGTAACGGGCGTATGCGAAGAGTTTCTCGGCGAGCGGTCCGCGCGAGCCGATGAGATCGCCGATCTCGGAATCCAGCGGCGCGCCCGCGCGCGCCGCCCCGAAGACGCGGCAGAGCATGTCCTGTTCGTTGGATGCGGCGGAGATCAGGGCGGCCGGAACCGACTCCGCGTGGTAGATCAGATTCATTTGCTCCGCCCGCAGCTTGGCGTTGGCGGCCGTCACGATGCCCGTGCCGATCGATACGATCAGCATCCGCTCTTCACCGACAGGCCAGCCCAGACCGTACGGCTCGAGCGTCGCCAGCAGAAAGAGCAGGAACGACGGGTTGTTGTACGTGGTCACGGCGCCGTCGGCGAAGATGAAGCGCTGCGTACCGACCACGATCTCTTCGGGCGGAAAGAAAGCCGGCGCCGCGGTGCTGGCGCGCACGAGCTGCCAGAGCGGCAGACGCAGGTTGCAATCCGGCAAGGACTCGTCGTTGAACTTCGCGCGCGGATTGTTGGTGACGGGCCACGGCGAATCGGTGGTCGCGTTGCGCATCACGAGCAGCAGCAGCGTGCGCAGCTGGTCGCTGCCGAGCGTCGTGTCGGCGCCCATGCGCTCTTGTAAGATCTGCGAGAGCTGGCCCGCGGAATAGCGGTATTTGAGGCGGTCGCGCAGGCGGGCCGCTTCGAACATGCGCGCGCCGTGGTCGTGGAAGAGCTCGCGCAGAGCCGCGGCCGAGAGGCCGAGCGCCACCGCCGAGGCGAGGATCGCGCCCGTACTCGTTCCCGCGACGTAGTCGAAATAATCCGCGAGCACGAACCCGGGCGGCGCGCCGAGGGACGCGCGCAGCTCGGCTTCGATACGCGCGAGGTACTCGATGGCGATCGTGCCGCGAATGCCGCCGCCCTCGATGGCCAGAAGCTTCTTGGGACCGGGCGCGTCGATACGGTCGCGGAAGGACGGAAGGCCGGGAGCGGACACGCGCGCTCTTTTCGCCGCCCCGCCGCGCCCCTCCCACGATCGCGTCGAACGCCCGTTCGAATCGGAGCGCCGCGATACGTCGATGACCGTCCGATTCCGGGCGCGTGCAACTCGAACGATGTGCCAAGCCGACGAAGCGGGCGCACTCCTGGCTGAGATGGACGAAAGTCCGGTTACTGCAAACTCAGACGAGTCCGGGGGACGCGAACCGCTCGCGGGGAGGTCGCCCGGAGATAGGAAGACCCATGGACGCCGTCGTCCTCAATGCGCCGCGGCAGATCAGTATCGATGCGATCGAGGAGCCTCGGCTCACCGCACCGACGGACGTGCTGCTCCGCCTGACCTCCACCGCAATCTGTGGAACCGACTTGCACATCTACGAGGGGCGGCTTGGCGGGGGCGAGCGGCTGGTTATCGGGCACGAACCGCTGGGCATCGTCGAACGCGTCGGTGACGTCGTCGCGAACGTGCGCGTCGGCGATCGGGTTACCGTACCGACGCATATCTGTTGCGGCTTCTGCCCAAACTGCGTCCACGGTTTTTCCGGAGCGTGCCTCACGACCAACCCCGGAAAATGGGGTGCAGCGTACGGTTATCCGGGAATGGGCGGCTACACCGGCGCACAAACCGAGCTGCTGCGCGTTCCGTTCGGCGACGACAACTGCTTGCGCTTACCCGGCGAGCCCGGCGATCGATGGGAGCACGACTTCGTCCTGCTCGCCGACGCTCTGCCGACCGCGTTTCACGCGACGGAACTCGCCCGGATCGTGCCGGGGGACATCGTCGCGATCTACGGTGCCGGAGCGATCGGGCTGCTGACGGCGATGTGTGCTTTCTTACGCGGCGCGATTCACGTGTACGTCGTCGATGCCGTTCCCGAACGACTCGATAAAGCGGGCGAACTCGGGGCGCGGCCGATCGATATGCGCGAGGGAAACGCGGCCGACCGCATTCTCGAACAGATCGCGCGGGATCGAAACGGGATAGCGTGGCGCGGCGAGGAGGCGAATCTCGGCGCGACGGTATGCATCGACGCGATCGGATTTCAAGCCAGGGATCCGCTCGATTACGCGATCGAGAAGCCGGCCGGCGTCATCCACGACCTCGCGCGAATCGTTGCGCCCAATGGCCGGATGGCGATCATCGGCGTCTTTCTCGACAGCGACCCGAAGGCCCCCGATGAGGCTGCGAAGCGCGGCGAGTATGCGATTCCTTGGGGCACGCTCTTCAAGAAAGGCGTCAGCGTGGGAATGGGTCGCGATCACGATAAGCGCTACAACGACCATCTGCGCGACGCCATCGTTAGCGGAAGGATAAAGCCGAGTGCCATCGTTTCGCACCGGCTGCCGCTTCGCGATGCTGCCGGTGCGTTCGCGAAATTCGACGCTCGAAGCGACGGGTACGTAAAAGTCGTACTCGAACCGTAGCGCGCCCGATGGATACAGACCCCGGAAAATACGATACGACACCGAGAGAGGCCGGAAGTGACACTACCGCTCGACGGGATCAAGGTCATCGATTTCACCGGCGTCCAGGCGGGACCGGCCTGCACGCAGATGCTCGCGTGGTTCGGCGCGGACGTCTTGAAGGTCGAACGGCCGGGGGTCGGGGACGTGACGCGGAGCCAGCTACGAGACATCCCAAACCTCGATGCGCTGTACTTCACGATGCTCAACAGCAACAAGAGGTCGATCACCCTCAATACGAAGACCCCCGAGGGCGCGGCGATCATGGAGAGGCTGATCCGTGACGCCGACATCCTGGTCGAGAACTTCGCTCCGGGCGCACTCGATCGCATGGGCTTCACGTGGGAGCACTTGCAAGAGCTCAATCCGCGGCTGATCTTCGGCTCGATCAAGGGATTTAGCGAAGGGTCTCCCTACGAGGACCTCAAGGTCTACGAGAACGTCGCGCAGTGCGCCGGCGGTGCTGCGTCGACGACGGGCTTCTGGGACGGGCCGCCCACCGTCAGCGCGGCGGCGCTCGGCGACAGCAACACCGGGATGCACCTGCTCATCGGCCTGCTCGTCGCACTCGTCGCGCGCGAGAAGACCGGCAAAGGGCAGAAGGTCGCAGTCTCGATGCAGGATGCCGTGCTGAACCTCTGCCGCGTGAAGCTGCGCGACCAGGAGCGCCTCGAGCACGTCGGCTACCTCGAAGAGTACCCGCAATATCCGAACGGTACGTTCGGCGACACGGTGCCGCGTGGCGGCAACGCCGGAGGCGGCGGTCAGCCGGGCTGGGTGCTCAAGTGCAAGGGATGGGAGTCCGACCCTAACGCCTACATCTATTTCACGCTTCAGGAACAGGACTGGGGACCGACCTGCCGGGCCATCGGAAAGCCCGAGTGGATCGGCGATCCGGCCTACACCACTGCTCGGGCGCGCCAACCGCACCTCTTCGACATCTTCGCCGACATCGAGAAGTGGCTCGCCGACAAGACGAAATTCGAAGCGGTCGACGTCCTGCGCACGTTCGGGGTTCCGTGCGCGCCGGTGCTCTCGATGAAGGAGATCGCCCACGATCCGGCCTTGCGCGCAAGCGGGACGGTCGTCGAGGTCGACGAGGAGAAGCGCGGCAAGTATCTCACCGTCGGCAGCCCGATCAAGTTCTCGAGCTTCGTGCCCACCATTACCGGGGCGCCGCTCCTGGGCGAGCAGACCGACGAGGTGCTCGGATCGCTCGGATATAGCGCCGAGCAGATCGCCGGTTTGCGCGCGAAGAACGTGATCTGAGGCGAGCGTCATGACGGCTTCGACCCAAACGAACGGCTTCCAACTCGTCGTCGATGCGCTCGAGCGCAACGGTCTCGACACGATGTACGGCGTCGTCGGGATCCCGGTGACGGATTTGGCGCGCCTCGCCCAGGCACGAGGGATCCGGTACGTCGGATTCCGGCACGAGCAGTCGGCCGGCCATGCTGCCGCGATTAGCGGCTACCTCACGCAGAAGCCGGGCCTGTGCCTGACGGTTTCGGCGCCCGGCTTTCTCAACGGACTGGTCGCGCTGGCGAACGCGACGACCAACGGGTTTCCGATGATCCAGATCAGCGGCTCGAGCGACCGCGCCATCATCGATCTCCAGCAGGGCGATTACGAGGAGCTCGACCAGATGAACGCGGCCAAGCCGTATGCGAAGGCTGCGTATCGCGTCGATCGGCCCGAGGGCGTCGGGATCGGCGTCGCGCGCGCGATTCGAGCCGCGGTGTCCGGCCGTCCCGGTGGGGTCTATCTCGATCTGCCCGCCGCGATGCTCGGCGCGACGCTCGACGCCGAGGCGGCGGCGCGGTCCCTGGTCGAGGTGGTCGATCCGGCGCCGAGGCAGATTCCCTCGAGTGAGGCGGTCGCGCGAGCGCTCGCGCTCCTCGCTCGTGCCGAGCGGCCGCTGATCGTGCTCGGCAAAGGCGCGGCATACGCGCAAGCGGACGGCGACATCCGCGCCTTCATCGAGCGGACCGGCATCCCATATTTGCCGATGTCGATGGCCAAGGGACTCCTTCCCGACGACCATCTGCAGTCGGCTGCGGCCGCGCGCGGCTTCGTGCTGTCCCAGGCCGACGTCGTGGTCCTGATCGGCGCCCGGCTCAACTGGTTGCTGAGCCACGGGACGAGTCCCACGTGGTCGCCGTCGGCCCAATTCGTGCAGCTCGACATCGCGCCGGCCGAGATCGACAGCAATCGTCCGATCGCGGCACCGGTCGTCGGCGACATCGCGTCGTCCGTCGCGGCGCTGCTGGCGGCGCTCGAGCCGGGCGCGGTGCGTGCTCCCCCGGCATGGCTTTCCGCGATCGGCGAGCACAAGGCGCACAACGTCGAGCGCTTCGCCGCGCGCCTTGCGGCGAATCCGAGTCCGATGGATTTCTACAGTGCGCTCGGCGCGATTCGCAAGGCGCTCGCCGGCAGGCCGGACGTCTACGTCGTCAACGAAGGGGCGAACACCCTGGATACGGGCCGCGACGCGATCGACATGCACGCACCGCGCAAACGCCTCGACCCCGGAACGTGGGGCGTGATGGGGGTCGGGCTCGGTTACGCGATCGGTGCTGCGGTCGCCGGCGGAGGACCGGTGGTCGCGATCGAAGGCGACAGCGCATTCGGTTTCAGCGGGATGGAACTGGAAACGATCTGCCGTTACGCCCTGCCGATCGTCGCGATCGTCTTGAACAACGGCGGGATCTACCGCGGCGACGACGTGAACCTGGGCGGTGGAAGCGATCCGGCTCCGACGGTGCTCATGCGGCAAGCGCGCTACGACAAGCTGATCGAGGCGTTCGGCGGTACCGGATACGACGTCGCCGACCCGCAGGCGCTCGCGGCGGCCGTCACGGAGGCGCTGGCCTCCGGCAAACCGGCGTTGATCAACTGCGCGATCGATCCGACGGCGGGCACCGAGAGCGGCCACATCGGAAGCCTCAATCCGTCGAGCGGCATCGCGCGGAAGTCCTGACGGCTCGCGACCGCGATGCACCTTGCAGAACTACTCGCCGACCCCGGCTCGGCCGCTCCGGCGGTCATCTCGACGGCGCCTCCGGCCGTCGTCACGTACCGGTCGCTCGCGGAGCAGATCGAACGGCTGGCGGCCCGGTTCGCCGGCGCCGGACTTCAGCCGGGGGACAGCGTCGCGGTCGCGCTGCCGAACGGGCTCGCGCTGCTCGCGATCGTGCTCGCATGCACGCGTGCGCGGCTCGTCGCCGCGTTGCTGAATCCGGCGTCCACGAGCGACGAACTCCACCCCCTCGTCGCCGCCGCCGGCGCACGAATCCTCGTCGCCGACGACGCAAACGCAGCCGCGAAGGACGCGAGCACGGCGCTGGGCGTCCCGGTGTGGGTCCCGACCGTCGATGCAAACGGCGTCGTCGGGCCGGCGACGGCTCAGGCGGGGTCGGCGGCAGTGCTCGATGCGCCGAAGGACGACGACGTCGCGCTGTACGCCTTCACCAGCGGAACGACCAGCCGGCCGAAGTGCGTTCCGTTGACCCACGCGAACGTCGCGTGGTCGGCGCGCAACATCGCGAGCACCTACAAACTGGGGCCCGGAGATCGTAGCCTGGTCGTCCTACCGCTGTTTCACGGGCATGGCTTGATCGGCGCAACCCTGTCTACGCTGTCGTCGGGCGGTGCGGTCGTCCTGCCGGAGCGGTTCTCGGCATCGGCCTTCTGGCCGCTGGTGCGCGAGCACGGCGTGACGTGGTACACGGCCGTCCCGACCATCCATCAGATCCTCGTGGAGCGGGCCGACGCCGACGGCGCGCCCGACCGGGGCCTGCGGTTCGCGCGCTCGTGCTCCGCGCCGCTGCCGCCCGGGCTCCACGCGCAGCTGGAGCAACGATTCGGCGCGCCGCTGCTGGAGGCGTACGGGATGACCGAGGCGGCGCATCAGGTGTGCAGCAACCCGCTTCCGCCCCGGCCGAACAAGCCGGGGACGGTCGGCACCGGCTCGGGCGTGTCGATCGTCGACGAGGACGGCCGGTTCGTCGGCCCCGGCGCATCGGGCGAAGTCGTCGTTCGTGGTCCCAACGTGATGCGCGGCTACCGCAACGATCCGCCGGCGAACGCCGCTTCCTTCATCGACGGATGGTTCCGCTCGGGCGACGTCGGCGTGCTCGACGCCGACGGCTATCTGGCGCTGACCGGCCGCATCGCGGACCGGATCAACCGGGGCGGCGAAAAGATCTCGCCCGAGGAAGTCGAGGCCGTGCTGCTCGGGCATCCGGCCGTCGCGAAAGCGGTCGTCTTTGGCGTCCCGGACCCCAAGTACGGGCAGGAGGTGCAAGCGGCGGTCGTCCTGCGCGCTCCGGCGAGCGCCGGCGAACTTCAGGCGTTCTGCCGCGCGCACGTGTCCGATTTCAAGGTCCCAAAGGTCATCCACGTCGTGCCGGCGTTGCCGGTGAACGCGCTCGGCAAGATCGTGCGCCGCAATCTGCCCGCGATGTTCGGCGCCGGCGGCGCATCGCACGCGAACTCGTGACGCTCGAGCCCGCGAAACCGATCTGTCCTTACGACGCGGTTACCTCGATTGAGTCTGAACTCCAGAATTTCACGGTATAGCCGCTACCATCGCTCGTGCCTACGGTCAGTCCTCCGGTACTGTTGTTATTTTGCGCACAGGATGCGACACCCGGTGGGGTCGCCGAGCCACCGTACCATTGGCCTTGCATGGGAGCGGTGCACACGAGAGCGCCTAGAACGACGAGGTCGGTACCCGTTGTGGCTGCGTTGAAGGAAGCCGTCATCAGGTAGAATGGGAAGATGTAGCCGTTCGGCAACGTGACTTGTAGCAAGGCGACGTGGGCTTGGCCCTCGGACGTTGTTTTTCCCGATGGGAAGCCGCCGTCGTTGATTCCCCACGGACTCGCACTATAATACTGAAAATTCCCGGTCTGGCCCCAGAGGAATCCCGGACTCGCGCCTTCGCTCGAGCCGATTTCAAGAAAGATCTGCGATAGTGACTTACTTGATACCTGGATGTAATAATCCTCACCTGGCGACGAAATGTCCTCGTAATTCGTTGGGTATGTTAGGTATCCACCGACTGCGGACGGGAAATTAGCATTACCTGGGAATGCGGTCGAATTGACGAATTGGGTGCCGCCCCAGACGCTACACATGAGTTGCGTTTTCCAGACGATGGGACTGTTTGTCGTAGGAGCGTTGGGACCGGTTGGGGCTGTTTGGCTGCAATACGTGTTGGTATTTAGCGACGGCGTCGGAACGACTCCGCCGGCAGCCGACGCACTTGCGGCATAGGCCGACATCGTTACGCCGTCGTAGTAGGAATTCGAACTGTTCGGGAAGGCGGAGGCACAACTCAGGAGATCGATGGTTGGAGCCGGGCCGGTTGGATTGGTGAGCGTTTGTGTGGTGGATGGCTTCAGACAGGTCCACACCTGATTGATGTTGTTGTATTGATAGAAAAGACCGCCGGAATAACTATTTAGCAGCGTCCCTGGAATCGACGGCGTATTCACTCCTACCGGAGATTTCAAAGTTTCGGCTTGGATCGTAGCATACATCGTATTCTGGGGGGCGAAACTAATCGTCGTTCCGTTTGCCATCGTGATCGGAGCGGGCGGAGGAGCGTAACTTTGTGTCGGCAAAGGGTTGTCGGAGATCGTGAAGCTTAGAATGTTCTTGTAGAGGGCATTGATTCGAGCCGCATAGACGGCGACGAGATTCTGCTGAGCGGACGTCAGGTATTCTTGTGCCAAAGGGATCGTATTGACCGTCTTTGGACTGATCTGGGTCGAACTCGTTCCGACGGAGAAGGTAATGGCTTCCGCCCCTTCCCACGACGGGATTTCGGTAAGGCTTGCGAGACACGTGGCGATAGCGGTACCGCTCTTGCCCAAACAGTTGGCGTACGCGACATAATTCAGGTAGTTCGACGTCGCTTCTATCGTGTACGCGTACTGAAGCGCGATAATGTCTTGCTGATACATGGTGTCGAGCAGCTGATTGTAATTATTGATCGTCGCAACGACGTTCGAGCCTTGCGTACCGGGCGTTGGCAATTGGGTGTCGACTAGGTATTGATACCCGCAAACGAGCATTGCGGCAGTTGCATCCGAGCTAGACGTCGTGCTACACCCGCTGGCCGTAGTTGGATTCGAGCGCGAGATGTAACTGTAGACCGCCGGGTTCCAACTGGAGCCCAACGGTAAAGTGGTGAGTCCGTGTTCGACGCCAGTCGTCGATGCGCTAGTAACGAATCCTTGGAAAGTTGTTTCGCTACTCGACGCTAGGGCCGATAATTTTTCCATCAACTTGGGATCGATCGCCACGTTGTTGACGTTCTTGCCATTGATGTAGCCTTGGAATTGGTTGCCGATTCCGGTGGTGATATTTTTCGCCGTTGACCCGCACGTCGTCGTAGTGGCCAGAGTGTTGGCCGCCGTAACGTAAATGTTTTGTAACGTGATGTCCCAATTTTGCAGTGCGCTACAAGCGTTGCTGCCTGCCTGTTGTTTGACCATAGCCGTATAGAGGGCGTTGTCAGCCGTAATTTGGCTTTGAAGCGAATTGATTTGGGTCTGGATGCTTGCGAGAGTAGTGTCGATAGTGTTGATTTGCGCTTGCAATTCGGCGGTTGCGGCATTGTTCGCAAAAGCGCCGACCAGCACGTTGATGGGACCAAAAATGATACCGGCACCGGGGACGGTGTCGGCGATCACGCCGGATACCACGGCCGTGGTCGAAGCAGCCGAACCGTTTGGACGTGTCGATCTCTCGTTTGGCGTGATACTTGCTGACAGGGGCGCTGGAACTGGTGCTAGCAACCGTGTCGCCAACACATAGGGATTGAGAGGGCCGTCTTGAGTAAATTTGCCCGGTGAGATCGGTGTGTTGATCGGAGCGGATGCTCCAGAACCACTACAGGCAACCAGCGTTGCACTGATAATGCCGGCTAGAATGAGATGAACGAGGGTGGTGGGTTTCATGGTGTATTCCTGGACCGGGGAGAGGAAAATCGTCGTCCGATTGCCTCCCTCCAGTGCGAGCGGCGAGGCGCGCGTGGGTCGTCAGTGCTGGACGGGAGTTTGCGCGCGGATCGGAGGTTGACGAGGCGAAAGGGCTACGTATTCGGGAACGCGAGCGACGGGATCGCCGTCTCGGGCTCGAGCGGGGCGGTGCGAACGGTCTTTGCGTCGAGATCGAAGCTGGTCAGATCGATGCGGCGCAGCACTTGGTTGTCGTAGGTCTTGACGTAGTACTGGCGGCCGCGCAGATCGGCGATCGTCGACCATTGCGTGATCTCGGGGACGTTCAGCGGGCGGTGGCGTCGTCCCGGACCAGGCCGAGCGGGATGTCGAAGTTGTTGAGGATGTGCTCGGCGAGCCGAACCGTTTGCGCGCCGTCCGGCAGGGGTTTAGCCGACATCGCCATCGCGAGGGCGCGAACGAAGCGCGACGGCGGCGTCCCGTCGCCGGGTATGCCGAGCATGCCGGAGCCCTGACCGATCGGTGCGAACACTTGGCCCTCGACCTTGAGCGGCTGTGCGGCCACCGGCGAGAGCTTGATGTAGTTGCGCAGGTTGGTCAGGTGCCATTCGAACGGCGGCGCGTTGGTCATCACGCCGAGCGGATTGTCGTACGCCTTCAGGACGCCGCCGATCGGTTCCACGACCAGCGACGCACCGGTCGCATCGTGGAGCGCATAGTGGAACTGCGGGACGATGCCGCCGTAGCCGGGCTTCGATGCGCTGATGACGGTGATGCTGGTCAGCGCCGCGCGCAGGTCGGCGACGGTCGAGAAGTTCGTGAGCGCCCACGTGAGAAAATCCCACGGCGCCAGCGCGCGGGCGGGCTCGGTCTTGGCCGGGTCCGCATAGACGGCGTAGCCGGGAAAATCGAGGATCCCTCCGGCCATGCCTTTTTCGTTGAGGCCGTCGGTCACGATCTGCATCCCGAACGAGTTGAGCCCGACGACGCCGTAGCGCGTCTTCCACGTCAGGCCCGGCTTATCGTTGGGGCCGGTGGCCGCCATCGCGAAGCCGCGCGGGATGACGATCGCTTGCGAATGCAGGTTGTACCCCATTTCCATCGTGCGGCCGTAGACGGGCGACCCGTCGGCCGCGGTCAGCCGGAAGCTGGTGCACGCGTCGCTTCGCCCGAGGGCCGTGGACGCGACGAAGACAAACGCTAAGAGCGCGCCGGCGCACCGCGCCGCGCGACTACAATGATGCCTGTTCATATCGGTGTTCTCCAAACGCGTGGGCGCCGCGGCGCGAACGCTTAGTCGCTAAAGTCTTCGACGAAGATCTCGCCGTCGGGCATCGCCACCGCGGCGATCCCGACTCGTACGTAGTGGGGCTCCAGGATGTTCTCGCGGTGCTCGGGCGAGTACCAAAGCGCGCGCGCCGCGGCGTCGACGTTTCGATCGAGGGCGAGGTTCTCGCCCGCGTAGCCGTAGCGGTAATGGGCGGCGTCCAGGCGCTCGAAGGGGGATTCCCCTTCGGGGGTGTCGTGGCCGAGATACGCGCGCGCAGCCATGTCGAGCGCGTGCGCGCGCGCGATCGCGCACAACTGCGCGTCGAGGCGTAAGGGCGCGAGGCCGCGTGCCTTGCGCCGGGCGTTGACGTCGCGCAGCATCGCATCGGCATCCCCGGCCCGTTCGTGAACTGCCGAGGCGACCGGGGCCGCCGGGGCGGGAGCCGTAAGCTCCGCCACGGTCCGGACGGAACCGAACAGCGCGAGCGCGGCGACCCCGATGAGGAAGATCACGGCCTCGTCGTCGGCGGCGACGACCGGCGGGGATAGCCCGGTGCTGCGATTGTGAGCTGCCGTCACATCGCGGCCGGCCGGGGAAGGAGCTAGGAGCGGACCGGCATCACGTTCTTGGTGTCGAGTGCGCGCTGGATCTCGTCCTGCAGTGCCTCGAGGTGGGCGCGGGTGGCGAGGTCGAGGCCGCTGCGGCGAAGGCTCGAGCGCACGGCGCCCGCGAGGGCTACGAGTTCGTGGTGGGCGAGCGCTTGCGCGTCGTAGGGCGTTCCGGGCTCGGGCGCGACCGCCGGCGTTTCGAGCAGGCGCGCGTAACTGCGCTGCAGGTTACGGTGCAGCGTCGTGCTCGCCGCGTGGGCGGTCTGCAGGTCCCCGAACACGCTGGTCTGGGTCCAGGTGAAGAGGTCGGCCATCGTCATCGGGTGATAGCTGCCGGCGGCCTTGGCCGGCAGGTCCGCGAGCCGCTGCAGCACGAGCGGGTCGAACATGTAGGCGAGCGCCCGGTTCTGCTGGCGCGCGACGTACTCGGTGAGCGAGATGTCGTGGCGCGGTGCCGGCGCGTACCCGAAGTCGGTGAACGACTCGTATTCGCTGTAGACCAAGCGCCGCAGCGTCGTCGAGGAGATGTCCCAGGCGGAATCGCCGAACAGGTATGTATCCAGGTTCTCGAACGCGCGGTACTCTTCGTCGCGCGAGACGGGCGTCAAGGGCTGCGGGGCCTGCGGATCGCCGCGCCGGGCGCGCGATAGGTACTCGCCGACGATGAAATGCGTCATCGCCAGCGCGCAGGTTCCGTATTCGCGCGTCAGCAGCTGGAAGGCGAAACGCTCCTGATCCCACGGCATCTCGGGGCGCGGATAGCGCGCGTCGAGCGTGCGCATCAGGCCGCGATCGATGCCGAGCTGCGTCCGGCACCAGCCGATGCTGTCGCCCGTCAGCATCCATTGCGAGACGCGCGGGTCGACGGCATGACCGTCGTACTCGACGTCCTCGTCGGACGCGAACGCGTACTTGGGGTCGGTCGCGGCTTCGGCCCAGCGGTCGAGCGTCGCGACCTCGTCCTCGGGCGAGCGCGCCCCCGGGACCGGCGCGTAGCCCCAGTGGATCGCATGATAGTCGTACGGCCCGAGCGTGGACTGCCAGAAATCGCCGTGCGGCGAGTTCTTCGGCCACAGGTTGACCGGTGCGTATTCCATCACCGAGGACGCGACGCCGTTGGCATCGGTAAAGCTCTTGCTCTCGAGCTGCGCGGCCGTGTAGGCGTTGTGGCCGATGAAGTTGTGCGCGAGCCCGAAGTCGTGTCCCGATTCGTGCAGCACGATCATCTTGAGGAAATCGTGCGTGTAGTTCGGCGGCACGTCCTCGCCGTAGAGGCCGAGCGCGAGCGCGCCGAATTGGGCTTGCGCGCGCGCACCGGTGTCGCGGTGCATGAAGCCGTGCGGAATGCCGGCTTCGGGTCCGACGGCGTCGCTGTATTGGAATTTTCCGTAGCGCATGAGATCGGCGTCGATCAGGATGCCGGAGCGGAAGATCTCGCCCGTGCGCGGGTCCCACTCGATCTGCGCTTCGGCGAAGCCGCCGCCGTTGGCTTCGGTCAGCCAGCGCACCGGGTTATAGCGGATGTCGTCGGGATCGAAGTTCGGATCGTTCGGCTGGTCTACGACTTTGACCGCGTCGAGGATGCCGATGCGCTCGAAGGCCTTGTTCCATTCCAACAGCGCTTCGCGAATCGCCGGCTTGTATTGCGGCGGGATCGTGTCGGTCAAGGTGTAGACGATCGGCTTGACCGCGGGCGACGGGCGCGTCGGGTCGACGGCTTTGATGTTCCAGCGCGTGATGAAGCGCTGCACGTCGTCGTACGAGTCGTCGCGGTCGAAATTGACGTGCGGATCGACCCAGAAGCCGACGCGGTCGTCGGCGAGCCGCGGCATGTAGTCGGGCGAACTGAGGATCTGCGCGAAGTTGTAGGTGACGCGCATATCGATGCTATGCGGATCGGGGACCGTGTCGATCTTATCGGGCTTAGCGGATTCGAAGGTCTGATGGGTTTCGATGATGTCGTTCTTCGGAAACGCCTTCGAGGTGCCGAAATACGTCCGGCCGGGATCGAGGTGGTAGCCGCCTTGCGGGTTCTTCGGATTGTCGACGACGTCGGAGAGCGTGTAGCCGATGTCGAGAATGTCCGTCAGCAGGAACGAGCCGTCGATGACGACTTTGCCGGTCGCTTTGTCTTCGGCGGCAACGGCAGCAACGGCTTGCACGGACTCGGCCGTCGAGCCCGCGACCGCGAGCGCCGCAGCGCTGCCGGGCCGCGCGAGGAAACGGTTTTGGGGAAGGAGGATCGCGACTTGCCGGTCGTTGATGCGGTGGAACTTTACAGGTTGCCTCGTTTCGCTTGCTCCTCTTCGATCGACACGAAGAGCGCTTTGAAGTTGCCTTTGCCGAAGGATAGGCTGCCGCGGCGCTGGATGATCTCGAAGAACAGGGTGGGCCGGTCCTGCAGCGGCTTGGTGAAGATCTGCAGCATGTAGCCGAGGTCGTCGCGGTCGACCAGGACGTTCAGTTCGCGCAGGACCGCGGTCGCTTCGTCGATCGTGCCGACGCGCGCTTCGAGCGCGTCGTAGTACGAAGCCGGCGTGGTCAGGAACTCGACGCCGTTTTCGCGCAGCGCGCGCACGGTCGCGACGATGTCGTCGGTCGCGATCGCGACGTGCTGGATGCCGGGTCCGCCGTAGAACTCCAAGTATTCCTCGATTTGCGATTTCTTGAGGCCGGTCGCGGGTTCGTTGATCGGGAACTTGACGCGCCGCCGCGCGTCGGACATCACCTTCGAGCGCAGCGCGGTGTATTCGGTCGAGATGTCGCCGTCGTCGAACGAGACCAGTTGCGTGAAGCCGAAGGCGCGGGCGTAGTAGTCGGCCCAGGGATCCATCTCGTTCCAGCCCACGTTGCCGACGCAGTGGTCGATCGCGCGCAAGCCGGTCGGCGCCTTCGGGGACGGCGAGGCGGAGACGGCGACGAAACGCGGCAGGAAGATGCCGGCGTAGCCGTCGCGCTGGACGAAGGTGTGGACGGTGTCGCCGAAGGTCGCGATCGTGGCCAGCACGACGCTACCGTGCGCGTCGCGCACCTGGCGCGGCTCGACGACCGGCCGGGCGCCGCGCGCGACCGCCGCCGAGAACGCGGCGCGGGCGTTGGCCACGCGCAGCGCTACGTCCCGAATGCCGTCGCCGTGCCGCGCCACGTGTCGCGCGATCTCGCCTTCGGGCGAGAGCGGGCTCGTCAGCACGAAGCGCAGCTCGTTCTGCTCGAGCAGGTACGACGCCGAGCCGGGGACGCCGGTCTCCGGTCCAGCGTACGCGGTGATGCGGAACCCGAAGGCCGTCGCGTAAAAATAGGCGGCCTGTTTCGCGTTACCGACGTAGAAGTGCAGGTGGTCCCAGTCGAGGAGTTCGAGCGGCGTCGAGCGCCCGGCCAGTTGCGTCGCCACGTTCGTGAGCCTCCGTTGCCGTAGCTCCCGTCGAAATTGGCCGCTTTGGCGTTAAAACCTACTGACAGGGAGTAGCTGGTGCTAGGGCGGTCCCCACCGTCGGTGCCGCGTGTCCGACGCCGCAGCGCACGCCGCGTGTATCGACGCGCTGGATGAGGACGGCGCCGGCATCCGCAGTTCTCGGATGCCGCCGCCGACGCTCTCGAAGTCGGCCGGATTTCGCGTGTAGAGCGCAAGGCCGCGCGAAAGCGCTGTCGCTGCGATCGGAAGGTCGATCGCCCGGCTACCGCGCGGTTTCTGCGATGCCGCGAGCGATGTGGCGTAGACCCGAGCACACGCCCGTGCGGCAGCCGCATCGAATGGGATCGCCTCGAGCGCGCCCTCGGCGACGTGGAGCCGCTCGAGCCGCTCTGCTCGCATAACCGGATTCGTCGCGGCAACCGGCCCGGCGGCCAACTCCGCGTCGGAGTTGGTGAGTGCCGGTTCGCTCGGCGACGCGGGCGGAACCTGGCCAGGTATGCTCGAGATGCAGACCACGCGGCGAGCCGGTGACTATTCGATCGTCGACGGACCGTTCAGCGAAGCCAAGGAAGTCGTGGGCGGCTACGTGCTGTTCGAGGTGCCGGATCGCGAGGCCGCAATCGCGCTCACGCGCCGCTTCCTCGATGTCTCCGGCGACGGGACGTGCTACCTCCACGAGATCGTCAGCCCGCCATAGCGGAGGACGTAGACGCGGCCCGGTCGCACCGGCGTCCTCGAAGAGCGGCCGTAATTTTGGAACCTGCGCGAGGCCGTGCCTATCCTCCGTGCTGACGCGCGTACTGTATGCCCGCGTTGACCTCTTCGATCGCCTGGTTAACGAGATTCATGGCGTTTGCACGGTGGCCACCCTTGTCCGGCGTCGCCGCCTTCAAGTAGCTGTATGCTGAGTGCAACGCCTCCCGCGCGCTGATCATGTTTACTTGCTCGGCGACTGCGGCTCCCGTAACGATCGAGCCGATGGTGGCAGAACCGAGCGAAAGAACCGCCAATTGTACGTACCGCCGAATCTTAGGTGAAGCCAACATGACGATTTCTCCATAGAAGTGTTCGAGGGCTACGGAACCAGACCGATCGACGTGCTGTAGTAGCTCCCGTTGCGCAGGTCGATAACGGCGATCGTTCGAGCGGTCCCGGCAACCCGATCTCCAGGTTTCATTTTGCCTACCCGATACATCTCGGCGTCCTGCGGTGAGCCCGACAATTCGAGCGTCGAGCCATTCGCAGAATCGAGCGCACCAAACGCATCTCGGCGCGTTCGCGGAATCAGCGGCCCGTTCCCTCGGCTGAGCCACGACCAGGAGGCCCGCCTGCCTGAGAGCACGCTCGAGCGAGCCTTCCCGTTCTCTTGGATCCGCGAGCATCGTGCCGGCCGATCCGCGTGCGACCTCGGGAGGTGCCTCAGGACTTCTACGCCGCTTTCGGCGTCGGTGAGGACGACCGCCGCATCACCTCGGTCGATGAACACGACGTAGCGCCGGCAGCCATCAAGGCCCTGTGCGATGAGAACGCGTCGCTGCGCGAGTCGAAGCGCGTTTCATCGCGCCCGAGAAGGAGGAGGCGGCGCTAGCCGGCGATGGGAAACCTGCTGCAAGCTCGGTGCTAAGACGACGGCAAGCATGCGTAACGCGGTCAGCTCGGAGATTGCATGATGGCAGAAATGCGGGACGGCGAACCGGCAGGTCGACCGTCTTCGCCGTCTCGCAGGCGCGCCGTCGAAGGCTTGGCGAACGTCGTTGCTGCGGGGGCACGCGCTGGGCGAGCGAGCCGACTCGAGAGCCGGCAATCCGCGAGATACCGTGCGACGTACGAAGTCGGGAAGTCTTTGTCGCGCTCTCTATGACCGAAGCGCAAGCGCTCGCAGCGCACCTGCGGTCGATTATCGGCGGCGCATCGGCGCTGCAGCCGCAGGCATTTACCGAAGCGGTCCGCTACAGCAATGGTTGGTACCTGACGACGGCCGTCGTGCTACTCGCCGGATTGTCCGAAGCGATCGGGCAAAGCGTCGTGCTCTTCGCCAACAAGGTGAAACGGCCGCGCTTCATTTTCAGCCTGCTCGTCAACGCGCTGCTCTTCGGCTTCGGCTATTTGTTTGCGGTCGTCTCCACGTGGGCCATCATGCAGCTTCCGGGCAATCCGCACGTTGCGTTCGGCGATCTCGCCGTCGTGTTGGCGCTCAGCTACGTTCCGGTGCTTTTCGCATTCTTGGTCGCGCTCCCATATCTCGGGTATACCGTGGGCTGGCTCATCAAGACGTTGCACCTCGTGGCGATGGTCGTCGGCGTCGCGGCGATCTCCGGGGCGGGGGCGTTCGCGGCGCTCGCGTACGTCGGACTTGGGTGGCTGGCCTTATCGATCGCGCAACAAACGATCGGAAAGCCGATCTCGGTGTTAGGCGAGAAACTTCTCAACGCCGTTGCGGGCGTCGAAGTGACGTCGAACGAGCAACTCGCGATCGCGCGCTTGAGCCAAACGCCTGCCGCGGTCGACGGCGGAGCGCCCGACGCTAGCTCCGGAGGCGACGCCCTCGCGGTGGCGGCAAAGTCACATTCGTCGGTCTGGAAGGTCGTACTCGGCCTGAGCTTCATGGTCGCCGTCGGCTACGTCTGCGCGCTGACGCTGGCGCCCGTTCATAGAGCCGCTTTCGGTTGGCAAGCGCAGCTACCGAAGGTCGCGCAGGTTCCGCTCGACCTACTCTGGATTGCGATCGTCGGGATCGTGGTGGCGGGATTCATGGCGCCGCTCGAGACCCTCGGATGGTGGGCCGGCTGGTACGGTGACGACATCCGCAAAGATCTGCCCCACGCGAGCGGTTCGGCCGCGACGCCGGACGACGGGACGATCTCGCGCTACATCGTCTATCTCGACGGCATCTCCCAGTCCGGCGAACGCTACACGCCCGACGTCGAAGCGTTCCTCGACGCGCTCGCGCCGCGTTTACCGTGCGACGTCCGCCTGGTGCGCGGAGTGATGACGTATTCCGTGATCAACCGTCCGCTGGACGACGACCCGATTCTGTCGTGGTTCTGGTCGTGGGTCGATCGCCTGCGATTCGCCAATCCGGCGAGCTTGCTCGGGATGATCGTCAACCTGCGAAACGTGCTGATCGTCGCCGTCTCGGCCGACACGCGCTACGGCCCGATCTACAATTACGGCATCGCCCAACTCGTCCACGATGCGTTGGCCGTCAACGGCTACCGCCGCAACAGCGGGACGCCGGTCACGTTCGTCGGCTACAGCGGCGGAGGCCAGATGTCGGCCGCATGCGCGGCCTACGTGCGGCGGGCCATCGATGCGCCCGTCGACGTCATCTCGCTCGGCGGCGTGATCAGCGGGAACGCGCGCGTCCTCGAGATCGAGCACCTCTATCACTTCGTCGGCGACAAGGACCACGTGGAGCGGCTCGGACCGATGATGTTTCCGTCCCGCTGGAAGATCGCGGTCCTGTCGAATTGGAACCGCGCGCTGCGTTTGGGCCGTCTGAGCATCTTCGGCCTTGGGCCGGTGGGACACAACGTGCCCGGCGGCATGATGGATCCGAAGCTCGCGCTTCCCGACGGCCGCTCTGCGCTGGAACAGACGCTCGAGAAGATCGACAGCGTCCTCGCCGGGCGGATCGAGCGCGCCGTCCCGCTCGTCGCGGCGCAGCCCAATAACTACGAGCGCTACGCTGCCGCTCCGTTCTCGAAACCCGAGGCGTATCCGATCGGAGCGAGCGTCGACGCGCGCTGGTTCCGGCCGGTCGCGGAGTGGATCGGCCGTCTCATCCTTCCCCGGCTCGAGGATCGCGATCGCTGCGGGGGCGTTTGGTTCGAGGTGCAGCTCGCGCCGGAAAGGTTCGCGCAGCTCGTAGGCAGGCGCGTCAAGCTGCGCTACAGCGAGGATCCGCAAGTCCAAGAGGTCGTTCGCGCGGTCACCCGCGACGTTCACTTCAGCGCGAGGGCCGAGTTCTCCACGCGCCAAGGTCTCGTCACGCCCGTTCGCTTGAACCACTGGAAGCTCGTCGAGCCGCTCGAATCGCTCGCCGGCGCGCGCCCCTACGACGACGTGATCGTTTCACTCGGCGATTGCGTCGTCGCCGACGACGGCGGCGAGTGCGTGCTCTCTATTCGACGTCAGCCGGTGCAGATCACCGGACGATATCGGGCGCTGGTTCGCTTCACGAAGCCGCTGGGTCCGGGCTGGTACGAAGCCGTTCACTTCAACCGCGCCTCGCGCAGCTTCGACGGCCCGGTGGAGCGCTTACGGATCCCGGAGCTCGTGCCGGACCACGGCGGCCGCATTCCCGCCGCCGCAACGGGGTTCGAGCACGGCGATCTCAACGACGCCGGCTGGTATATCTACGGAGCGCCGGATCGCGCGGGAACGTTCACGGTCGCCGCGATGCTTCCGCGCCGGATGCTCTCGCTCGACACCGACCGGGTCATTCCGCCCGGCCAGAGCTACCGGTACGTTCGACGCGGCGCGTGGCATGAAATCGTTGCGAGCCGAGGTTCGGCGTTCAACGTCCGCTTAGGCGGAGAGACGTGGAACGCCGGCGATCGTGCGCTCGTAACGCACGTGTACGGTGGAATCGGCGGCGCGTCGAAAGAGAAAGAAGCGTCCGGACCGATCTACTTCGGGCACTTCGCGTACGGTGACGCCGAGGTCGTGTACGACGACATCGCCGGCGAACCGCGTTTCGAGATCGTCTACCAGCAAGTGTATTGTCAGAACGCCGACGGTCTGATCGCCGGTGCGCTGCACATGTCGCGATATCTCGGTGACCGCCAATTCGGTTGGGCCGGGTTGCGCCCGACCTGCAACGTCCTGCTCAAGCTCGATGCGTTCACCGGTGACTTCCGCATCGGCGAGCGGGCGGCCGGCTCGGCCCTCGACGCGCTGTTGTTGCAACTCGCCGCGATGACCAGCCGCTACCGGATCGGGGACGGGACCGGGGCCACGTATGTGGGCGCTGCCAACAACTGCGCTCAAGATTCCAATCGCGCGCTCTTCGGCGCCCTCGAAGGGCTCGACGCGTTCGTGAGATCGCGCGCGTTTGCCGCATGGAAGAGCTCGAATGGCGCCGATGCGGCGCGTTTCGGACAGCTCGTTGCCCTAGCCGCGGACCTGCGCAAGCAACTGCAGCCGTTCGGTTCGCCCAGGCGCGATTGGAGCGACAATCAGTTCAATCTCGGCAGCACGATGACCGACGACCCGGTCGCGCAAATCCGCTCGGCGCTCGGCTCCTGGCGCGTGCTGCTGCCCCGCTTAGCGAACGACACGATCGTCAAGACCTTTCTCGAGCACGGTGCCTCCGGTTACGTGATCGCGACGGCACAGATCGGAGATCGCACGGACATCAGTCCCGTCGTCCCCGTGACGCTCTAGGCGTTTCCATGACCCCCCGCGCGGGCAAGAGCGCGCGATGGCCGATGGTGCCGCGATAATGACGCTAAGCCGGCTTTCGTTCTTAGCGATGAACTTTAGCGGAAGTGTGCCGATATATACTTCAGCGCGTGCCGGCATACTGCCGCCGGACGTCGTTTCGGCACGCCCGGTGCCGGGGAGACTGCGTCGAGCGTCTGTGACGCTTGCCGCATATCACCGTTTTCCACGATTGCCCGCCCGGGCGCCCGGTGATACGCTCTGCCAGTAACCGTCTCAGCGCGTGTGATGCCTCGGGTTTCTTGGCGTCCCCACTCATCTTCTGCGAAACGTGATCCGATTATGAACGAGATCCAAGACGCGGTCGCCCGCGCCCGCTTGAAAGCCCGCAGGGGTGGCACTATCTGGCGGCGCCCTCTCAGGGACCTCGCTCGGTTCGGGGTCGAGTGTCGTGGCAAGGCGTGCTTTCTCCACGTCACCGGCGACGTCGACATCTCGAACAGCTCGAGACTCGAAGCCGCGATCGTGGACGCTTCGCGGGCGCACCGGGGAGTGGTCGTGGTGTCGTTCGCGGCGTGCGGGTTCGCGGACTGTTCGTGCTTGAGCATTTTGGTGCGGCAATTCGGAGCGCTTGCGGCGCGGCTGGCGATCGTCGCTCCGCCGGCCAGCCCGCTCAGGAGCCTCCTCGATATCACGAACCTTAGCGCGACGCTCCCGGTCTACGACGGTCTGTGCCAAGCAGAGCTCGCGATCGCGTCGGGTCACCGCGCCGCGCTTGGCGATCGCCCGATGTGGGTATCCTCGGAAGCACTACGAGCCTGCGCGAGTATAAGTGACGCGCGTGCGAAGAGGTCACCCGGTTTCACGCGGTCGAACCCGATACGGCATTTCCCGGCCGGGCGGCGGGCCGTAGTCGAGCGCATAGGAAGGACGATCGTATGAGACGGCTCTCAAAAGTGTCCCTGGCGTTCACGATCGCGGCCCTGACGTTCGCTCCGGCGTACGCAGACGGTACGGTCGGAAGCGCGACGTTCTCGGGAATCGTGAACCACGTTTCCGATAACAACATCAAGGTCGAGAATACGAAGACCAAGCAATCGCTCAGTTTCTTGATCGTGCCGAAGTTCGATCAGGTCTTTTCGGCCGACGGCAAGACGACGTATCAAATGAAGGCGATCAAGCCGGGCCAGTACGTGAAGATCTATTACGATCAGAAGATGCTCGGGCAACGCCACGCGGATCGTATTCTGCTGCTGACGCAGAGCAACGCGGTAGAGGGCACCCAATAGGCGGCTATCGAGCGGCGGCCGCCGGGCTCTCGATCCACGAGCGATAATACGACGGCTCCTCGAGGGCGAGCGCCTCGTCCGCGATATCCAGCGGGGCGAACGTGTCGACCATGACCGCGAGCTCGTCGGTCGACGCTTTGCCGAGGCTGCTCTCGACGGCGCCGGGCTGCGGACCGTGCGGCGCGCCCGCCGCGTGCAGCGTCACGGAGCTTTCTTCGATTCCGCGCCGGCTCATGAAGTTGCCGCTAACGTAGTACAGCACTTCGTCGCAGTCGACGCTCGAGTGGTTGTACGGCACCGGGATCGCGAGCGGGTGGTAGTCGAACAGGCGCGGGACGAACACGCAGAAGGCGGCGCCCGGCGCCTCGAAGGTCGCGTGAGCCGGCGGCGGCTGGTGAAGCTTCCCCGTGACCGGCGCGTACTCGTCGGCGTTGAAGGCGTACGGATAGCAGTACCCGTCCCAGCCGGCGACGTCGAACGGGTGGTTCTGAAGGACGTACGTCGCGTGCCGGCCGCCGTTCGTCACGCGGACCTCGTACTCGCCCCGCGCGTCGACCGGCTCGCGCAGGACGGGCACGCGGAAGTCGCGCTCGCAGTAGGGCGCGTGCTCCTCGAGCTGCCCGTACTCGTTGCGAAACTTGCGCGGTATCGATACGTGGCCGCGCGATTCGTAGACGATCAGGCGCGTCGGTTCGGCGGGTTGCAGCCGGTACGTCGTGCCCGAGGGAACGACGACGTAGTCGTGCGTCCGGTAGGCGAGTTCGCCGAACGGCGTTTCGAGCACGCCCGTGCCGCGGTGGACGAACAGCAATTCGTCGCCGCCGGCGTTGCGGTAGAAGTACTTCATCGGCGTCGCGACGTCCGCGACCGAAAAGACGATGTCGGCGTTGCCGAGCAGCGGAACCCGGCCGTCGACGGCGTCGCCCGGGCGCTGCGAGCGGCCCGTCGCGAAGTGCCGGTTGCGAACCGGTTCGTTGGGCGCGAAGCGGCGCGTGGGGCGGTCCCAGGGCCGGACGTCGAGCGCCGCCGTCGGCGGGCGCAGGTGGTAGACCAGCGAGTAGACGCCGTCGAAGCCTTTGGTCGAGAGCAGTTCTTCGGCGTAGAGCCCGCCGTCGGGCCGGCGGAACTGGATGTGGCGCTTGGCCGGCACCGCGCCGGCGCGCACGTAGAAAGGCATGGGGACGGGTTCGATAAAAGTCGGATAGCTCTTACCAGGTGCGCTCGGCTTCGAAAAGAGCCGGGGCCGTGCCGGCCGTCGGGGAGCGTGATGACGAACGGCGTCCTCCAGCGCGAGCTTTTCAGGTTCTTTCACCCGCTGCGAGTGCGGTGGGCGGAAGTGGACCCGCAGGCGATCGTGTTCAACCCGCACTACTTCGCCTACGCCGACGTCGGGTTCACCGAGTACATGCGGGCGATCGGCTTCGCGTATCCGGCGGCGCTCGAGGCGCTCGGGACCGACCTGTTCGCGGTCTCGGCCGCGGCGAACTTCCGTGCGTCCGCCGCATACGACGACGAGCTGGAGATCGCGTTCCGGACCGACCTGCTCGGGCGATCGAGCGTGCGCTTCGACGCCAACATCTACCGCGGCGACGAACTGCTGGTCGAGATCGCACTAACGTACGTCAATGCGGACCGGGGTTCGCGCCGCTCCGAGCCCTTGCCGGAGGAACTGGTCGAGCGGATTCTCGCCTACGAAACAATCGCACCGCAGCGAAAGTAACTCAGCCGCCTATGAACCTTCGCGCTTTAGCGGTCAACCTGTGCTTCACCGTCGTGCTGCCGGTCATCGCCGTCAACGTGCTGCAAGCGCGCGGCGTCGGCATCGTCACGGCGCTAGCGATCTCGGCCGTGTTTCCGGCGCTCGAAACGGCCGCCACGTGGATCCGGGTGCGCTACCTCGACGCGCTGGGCGCCATTTCGCTCACGTTCATCGCGCTGGGCGTGGGGGCATCGCTCCTGAGCGGCGACGTCCACTTCGCACTTGCGAAGGACTCGTTCTTCACCGGCATCTTCGGCCTGATCTTCCTGGGCTCGCTGCTCGGACCGCGCCCGCTGATGTTCTACATCAGCCGGACGTTCAATACGGGCGGAGACCCCGGCCGCAAAGCGATGTGGAGCGAACGCTGGGCGTTCCCGCGATTTCGCCAGGTGATGCGCATCATGACGACGGTTTGGGGCGTCGCGTTTCTCTCGGAGGCCGTCGTCCGGATCGTGCTGGTGTACGTGGTTCCCGTTTCCGCAGCGATCGTGGTCTCGCCGCTCTTGGCGACGGCCGTTCTCGCCGCGTTGATGCTCTGGACCTTGCGTTACGCTAAAATGGCGGAACGGCGTGCGCTGCGCGCGCGCGCCGAACTGGAAGCGAGCACCTCGCCCGCTTCGTGAAGCGGCCGGAATGCTACCGCGCGCGGTTCGCTCGGCACACTTCTAAAACGAATATTCCAATCCGGCAGTGGCTCCTTGAAAAAGAACGCCTGACCCGCAGTTCACACCGAGGGCACGCACCGTCGACTCAGTGGAAGTCGAAATCGAAGACGTTTCCTGGATCTGTCCAGGCGCCAAAGCAACGCCGTCGAGCCATAGCGCTTTGTAACCTGCCTTGAGCGCAAGCCCCTTGAGAACGCGATATTTCAACTGCACGCCGCCTTCGCCGACGAAGGCGGCGTGGTCAGTCGTGGCTTGAGATGGGTACACCGACTTCCGGATGCTGACTCCGGTTGACTGCTCGGCATCGTTATCAAAGATTCCGGTCTTTATCAATCCGTCGAGCGAAAAGCGACCACGCTCCAGCAGTCTTGCGTCCGCGCCGATTTGGATGCCGTAAAGGTTGTTCGTCGTGCTCGTGTTCCAGAAGGGGGGGTTATTGGGGACTGGCGTACCCGGCGTGAGCTGGTTCGGAGGGATCTCGGAAAGCTTGCACGTGGTGATAGTACAGCTAATCTTCCACGTAGGTTCGGTCAGATCTGCCGGGGTCAACGTACCCTGAAGAGTGTCATTCAGCTGGAGCCAGCGGAGTCCGGCCAGCACGGTCACTCGGCTGGAGAGATCCCACCGCCCGTTGGCCTCGGCATTATACAGATTCGTGGTGGATTTCCATGCCATTGCTTGGTCTGCGAAATCTTGAGTTTGAAAGAAGTTGCCGGGAGCCTTCATCACGAGCCACTGACCGTCGGGGCCAATGGCTTTGGTGGCGCTTTGGTCGAAGATGTTAAAATACGACAACTCCGCACCGTGGCCGGAATCGTCATGGTAAATCAGAGCTATGTTCGGGCCGGCGGAATAACCTTGTCGAAACTGGTTGCTGTTGAGAGCTTCGGTGCCGGGGAGGATTGACGTAAGGCCGAATGGTTCGCCGCCCGACACTTGTGAAACGAGCGTTTGACTTGCGCTGCCGCCTATGCGGCCCAAGACGATAGCGTCGGCTGAGACAATCCAGCGCGGGGTGCTTCCGGTCGACCGCCCTTTGGGATGACTCCGAGACGGGGGCGACCCTTCGCTATCCGCCGATGTGCCGATTGACTTCTGTTGGTCTCCGGTCGAGGCAGTCGTCGGTAGGAATGGCGCGGCGAACAGAGCCAGAGTGAAACAGCCGGCGACAAATGCACGTCGATTACGAAACGATCTAAAGAGCGTTCTCATTGCGGATCCCCCAGATCGAAGCGCAATTCGCCGCCCGATTGCCTCCTTCCGGCTCGATTCGCATGGGCATCGGACGAGTGCGCTCGCGGCGCCGGCGGTCTCCTGATTTGAGCGCAAGTCTCCCGTCGTGGGTCTTCCGTACGATGACCGAAGCGTGTCTCATGTTGGCGCGGAGCCGGTGGCGAGCGTACCCGCGGATCGCCTCGGGCGCTGCGAGCGTCTGCATGACGTTGCCGAGGTTGCAATATGCGAGCAGACCGGGATCGGAGCCGGTGAAGAACGTTAATGCAAACATTTCGCGCTCGGACTTGGTACCGCGGCACCGGGCGTGGCCGGAGGATCGCGCCGTGACGAACGGTTCCCCGGCCGAGGCGGCGAATATCGAACCCGTGAGCTCGACTCCGGAACCCGCGCCGGTTGCTTCTCGTTCGCTTCCAAGCGGAACGGTTACATTCGCCTTCACCGACATCGAGGGCAGCACGCGGCGTTGGGATCGCGGGCGGGCCGCGATGCAAGCTGCGGTTAGGCGCCACGACGAACTGATGCTCGCGGCGATCGCCGCGTACGACGGCTACGTCTTCAAGACGGTCGGCGACGAGTTCTGCGCAGCCTTCGCGCGCGCGGAAGATGCGGTCGCCGCGATGCTAGCGGCCCAGCGGGCGCTCGCCGCCGAGGACTTCTCCGCGGTCGACGGATTATCGGTGGGGGCCGCGCTCCACACCGGGACCGCCGACGAACGCAACGGCGATTACTTCGGGCCGGCCGTCAATCGCGTCGCGCGGCTGCTGGAGACCGGCTACGGCGGCCAGATCCTCGTTTCCGGCGCGACCGCGGATCTCGTTCAAGGCGACCTGCCCCCGGAAGCGAGCCTACGCGATCTCGGCGAGCACCGGCTGCGCGACCTCGCACGGCCCGAGTACGTCTACCAGCTGCTGGCGCCCGACCTGCGGGCCGAGTTTCCGGGCCTGCGCTCGCTCGATGCGCACCCCCACAATCTGCCGTTACAGTTCACGTCGCTGATCGGTCGCGAGGCGCAAATCGCGGAAATCACCGAGCTCGTCGAACGGCATCGGCTCGTTACGATAGCGGGCTCGGGCGGCGTGGGGAAAACCCGAATTTCGTTGCAGGTTGCGGCGAATCTCCTGGACGGTTCCGGCGACGGAGTGTGGTTCGTCGAACTCGCACCGCTGTCGAACGGCGAGTACATCCCAACGACCGTCGCGCAAGCGATGGGTTTGACGCTCGCAGCTGAAGGCGCTCCGCTCGCCAATCTCACGCACGCGCTGAGGGCGAAGAAGACGCTACTCGTCTTCGACAACTGCGAGCATCTGGTCGAACCTGCGGCGAACGTTATTGCCTCGATCCTGCGGGTCTGCCCGGACGTGAAGGTCTTGGCGTCGAGCCGCCAGCGTCTGGGAATTGCAGCCGAAGAGACGTATTCGTTGCCTTCGCTCGACATCGCGCAAGCGATAACGCTGTTCGTCGAACGCGCGCGCAGCGTCGACAATCGATTCGCGACCGGCGAAAGCGAGGCTGCCGTCGCCGACATCTGCCGCCGGCTCGACGGTATTCCGCTCGCGATCGAACTTGCCGCCGCGCGCGTGAGAATCCTCAGTCCCCAGCAGTTGCGCGAGCGGCTCGACCAGCGCTTCCGCGTGTTGACGGGCGGAAGCCGCGACGCGCTGCCGCGGCAGCAAACGCTGCGCGCGCTGATCGACTGGAGCCACGACCTGCTCGACGAGCGCGAGCGCACGCTGTTTCGGCGCCTTGCCATCTTCGTCGACGGATTCACGCTCGAGGGAGCCGTAGTAGTCGGGCGAGCCGACGGGCTCGACGAGGCCGACACGTTCGACGTGCTCGCGTCGCTGGTCGACAAGTCGCTCGTGCTGGCCGAGCCCGACGGGGACGCGCTGCGCTACCGCTTGCTGGAATCGACTCGCGTCTACGCTCTGGAGAAGCTCGATGCTGCGGACGAACGCGCCGAACTCGCGGGCCGGCATCTGCGTTACCTGCGGGACCACTTTGCGCAGCTGCGGACGCGCGCCGAGCGGACGGCTCGACTGACTGAATTGGAGCAGGCTCTACGAACCGAGCTGGAGGGCGTGCGCTCGGCCGTCGACGGCGCGCGGTCACGTGCGGACGTCATCGAAGGCGCCGAACTCCTCGCCGCAATCGGAATATCCTGGCGCTTCTTGGGACTCGATGCCGAGTGTATCGCGCGGTGCGAGCAGTGCCTCGCGTCCCTGCCCGCGGCGGAGTCGCTGCTGCGCGCTCAGCTCTCGACCGTGTTGTCCGACCGGTTTGGCCATAAGGGCCGGAAAACGCGTGCGCTCGAGCTTGCAACCGAGGCGGTAGCGTATGCGCGAGCGAGCGGTGACGGGCCGGCCCTCGTCGCAGCGCTCAGTCGCTATGCGGCGAGTATCGTGCTCGTCAACCAGCTAGACGGCGTAGAGAGCGCGCTCGGTGAAGCCGAGGCGATTGCAGAAGTTCCCCCCTCCTTGCGCCTTGAATTGCTTTCCACGCGAGCTCTCGTCAGTGCGATGCGCGGCGACGAGGAGATGGAAACTGCCGTGCAGCTGTACGAGCAACTGCGCCGGGAGTGTCGCGCGCTCGGAAGCGCGCACCTAGAACTCCGTGCTGCAATCGGTCTTGCGGAGGTCGAGCACGCGCGAGGTTGGACGCAGCGAGCGATCGAGATCGCGCAGGAAATACTCCCCGCGCTGCGATGCGGTACCGATAACGTCGCACTTGCCAACGTGCTGCACAACCTTGCCGGCTATCTGGTCGCAGTGGACGATCTTTCGGGCGCCTGCGCGGTGGCTCGCGAAGCAATGGCAATCAACGCGACGACGGAACCCGGCAGCGTCCAGATCGCGATCGAAATCGAACATCTCGCACTCGTCTTCGCGCTGCGCGGCGATCTCGCACGTGCAGCGAGGCTCGAAAGTTACGTCGAGGCCGCGTTCGGGCGGCACGGATTCGAGCGCGAGTATACGGAAACGACGTCGCGCGATCGCATCCTATCGCTGCTGCAGGAGCAAATCGCGGGGGACGAACGTGCACGTCTGCGCGCCGAAGGTGCGGCGCTCGCACCCGAAGCAGCGATCGCTCTCGCCCTCGACCACCGCGAGCCATAGAAACTCGTATTAAGACGGAATGTTCTAAGCCCCGATTCGCCGACGAGACGGGACGAGGATGTTGATTCCCGCCCGTTTCGTGCGTTCTGACGGCGTCTCCGGGCGCGGGACGTCTTAGTGCGTACTCCCCGTATTGGTTACAGCAGCCGTTCGGGGTGTACGTCGATGCGAACATCAAGCTCTGAAGCGTCGCGCGCTCGCGGCGAGACGGTCGTCATGCTGTTCGACACGTGCACGGTTCGAGCGATATCGGGTCGCCACGCGTCCCAGTAGGCGACCTTCACCACGGATCGTCCCAGTACGATCTTCGCCGGCCAATCCGGACAGATCTCCGGGGACGCCCGAAACGTTCCGTGCGGCGCGATCAGGCATCGAACGAGAACCCCATCGATCTTCATCGAGGTGCTAACGTAAAAGTCGACCGGGCCGTGGGCGGTTTCAAGCTGGAAGCCGCCCAGATGCATACCGATGCCGTAGACCTGTAAGATGCCCTGGACGTGCTCGACGCGCACGTTCGGCGGCGGGGCCGGGAAGAAGCTGTCGATCGTCGCTGCGACCGCTGCGTCGCCTCCGGCGAGCAGGGCGAACGCCGGCCCGATGAAGGCTCGCGTCGCACGAACGATGATTTTCGTTGCCATCGGTCGCTATTTCTTGACCGCGGAGCGGCCCAAGGAGTTCGAGACGAAAGAGATCGTCGAGTTCTGGTAACCGATCAAGCCGACATTCCCCATATGACCGTCCTTTTCGAGCCGCCGCCGGATGATTCCGGCCGTTTTCCAGGGCCTGGGCCAGTCGAGCCGTTTGTTCGGCGCGAAATGACGCCTGCGTCGGCCCGCCGGGCAGCAAAAGTGCCGGCCGCAGGGACAAAAGGAGACAAATCGCCCGTCGATTTCCCCGTGCGCCCGGCCGGGACGTTCATGTTGCCATCGCGGGAATCGGCGGCGCGCGTAGCGTCGCGATCAGCCGCAGGATGTCCGCGAACAGACGGCGCGGGATGGCAACTTCGGCCATTTGGAATGCGATGTACCGGCCGTGGCTGACGACCTTCGCGCCGATCTTGATGAGCTTCTCGCGCAGGCTCGTGAGCGACCAGTCCTGGATCGGCTCAGGCGTTGCAAGGGTACGAAGGAAGTTTCCAAGATTGTAAGCCAGCGCATGCAGTTGAAGCCGAACCGCATTTGCGTCGAAGGAGCGACACGAAAGGCGCGTCCACTTGACTGCACCTTTGCCCTCTTTGATCCATTGCTCGCACGTGCCCCGTTGGTTGTAGAAGCCGACGACATTCTTCGATGCGTAACGAAGATTCGTAACGATAAAGCCGACGCGAGGGAACAACTCTCCGGGATGCCATTCAACTTTGGCGACGACTCGGCGAGGATGAGTCCAACTCGCGGCTCGGTAACGAAAGCTCTTATAGAAGCGCTGAACGTAGTGCGCCGGTCGCCCGACGGGCCGCTTGAGCAACGGTGCGATCTCCGCTTGAAGAATCTGATTGGCGGGAAGGCGGATGGCGTATTCGATGCCCTCTGATTCGAGGTACTCGTACATACCAGGCTGAGCGAAAGCAGCGTCGCCGCGAAAGGCGATTCGTTCGACCGTTCCCCGGTAGCGCCCAACCACCGGCTTGAGCACTTGCTCCCAACCGTCGGCGCTGTGGACGTTGCCCGGTCGAAGCGCGCATCGCTCCAGATCGCCGAACTGGTTGAAAACGAATAGTGGATGATAACACGTGCAAGCGAAGTGGCCGTTCCAGATGCTGCCTTCCTGATCGCCGTGAGTCGGGCTGACCGACGAGTCCATGTCCAGGATGACTTCGTCGCCCGCGACGGGGAGAAGCTCGACCGGCTCTCCTATGAGTGCGGACTGCGCCACGGCGTGCAGGTGAAGACGGTGGCCAAGGATCTGGCGCAGTGGGGCGCGGCCGAGGCGCTCTTCGATGCCGTCCGAGCCGAGAATATCGCGGCGGAGGCGCTGGTCAACAACGCGGGCTTTGCGACCTACGGCCTCTTCAAGGACACGCCGCTCGCAGACGAGCGCCAAGAGATCGCGCTCAACGTCGTGACGCTGACCGAGCTGACGAAGCTCTTCCTGCGGCCGATGCTCGCCGCCGGCCGCGGGCGCATCCTCAACGTAGCCTCGACCGCGGCCTTCCAGCCCGGACCGCTGATGGCGGTCTACTACGCGACCAAAGCGTACGTCCTCTCGTTCTCGGAGGCGCTCTCGAACGAGCTCGCGGGGAGCGGGATCGGCGTGACCTGCCTGTGCCCCGGCGCGACGGCGAGCGGCTTTCAGGCTCGCGCGCACATGGAGGACTCGCGGCTCTTCAAAGGCCGCAGGCTCCCCAGCGCAGCGAGCGTCGCCGAGGCGGGCTACCGCGCCCTGCTCGCAGGTCCCCTGCTCGAGATCCCGGGGACCGTCAACAAGATCGGCGCGTTCGTCCCGCGCCTCGCCCCGCGCGGCGCCGTCCTGCAAATTGTGCGCCGCGTCCAAAGCCGGTCCGGAGGCGCGCCGCCGCCGGCGAAGCTGCCTTCAGGCGGTGAGGAGGGCGCGGACGCCGGCTTCGTCGAGCGGCCGCGACAGGTAATAGCCCTGGGCGTTGCAGTGCAGCGCCTGCAGCTCGCGCAATTGCTCCGCCGTCTCGACGCCTTCCGCGGTAACCCGCTTGCCGAGGTTTTGGGCGAGCACGACGATCGCCCGGACGATCTGCTGGTTGGCGATCCCCGGGCCCGCCCCGCCGCTGATGAAAGAGCGGTCGATCTTCACCTGTCGATCGGTAAGCGCTGCAGATAGCTCATCGACGAGTACCCGGTTCCGAAGTCGTCCAAGTGCATCGCGACTCCGAGCGAGCGAAGCTGTCGAGCGCCGCCTCCGTCGCATCCGTAGAATCCAGCAGCGTGCTCTCCGTGATC
>CAWBES010000019.1:0-142248 GCA_963787965.1 uncultured Alphaproteobacteria bacterium | reverse complement strand
TCCGGGTATGCTTAGCTACGTGGCAATAACCGCATCGAATCCTAGCTACCTCGCGGCTCACTGGTGGGCACCGCTGCTGCGAGGCCTGGTCGCGCTGGCGTTCGGCGTTTCGCTGCTGGCACTGCCGCGCGCCGGCATCGCGACCTTGGTGATCCTCTTCGGCGCCTTCGCGCTCGCCGACGGCGTATTGACGATCGTGCAGGGCCTGCGCTACTCGCATCCCCGCAGCGGGCGCTGGTGGTGGCTGCTGGTGCAAGGCGTCGCAGGGGCCGCCGTCGGGCTGATCACGCTCTTCTATCCCGGCATCACGGCGTTCGTGCTCGGGCGTGTTCATCGGGGCCTGGGCGGTCATCACGGGGGTTCTCGAGATCGCGGCCGCCTTCCAGATGCGCCGGAACGTGCCCGGCGAGATCTTCATGATCCTGGGCGGGCTGCTCTCGATCGTGCTCGGCGCGGTGATCTACATCTTCCCGGGCCTCGGGTCTGCTGGCGGTCGTGTGGGTCGTCGCCTTCTACGCGATCTTGTCGGGCTTCACGCTCCTGATGCTGGCCTTCCGGCTGCGCTCGCTGCGCGCGTAGCGACGAACCGCTCCCGCCGCCGCCTCGGGACGAAGGCGGGCAAGCGGGCATGAAACGGGCCTCGGCGCGGTCGAAAGACCGGCCATGGCCCTGCTCGTCGTTACCGTTCGGCCGAACGCACGCCGTCCCGGCATCCGAGTCGAAGGCGAGAGCGTCGAAATCCGCGTCGCGGCCCCGCCCCGCGAGGGGGCCGCGAACGAGGCGGTGCGACGGGCGCTGGCGACCGCGCTCGGCCTCCCGCTGCGCGCGGTGACGCTGGCGCGCGGCGGGACCTCGAAGCACAAAGCGTTCGAGTCGAGGGGCCGGCGCGCGCGGACATGCTCGAGCGCCTCCGCAAGGTCGCCGAGGCGGTTGAGGGCGGCGCGTCGTCAAAGGACGGATAGATGGCATTCGACTCCCTAGGGCAATTCGTCGACGCGCTGCGCCGCGCGGGCGAGTTGGCCGAGATCCGCGCCCGCGTCAGCCCGTACCTCGAGATCTCCGAAATCACGGACCGCGTCGTGAAGGCCGGCGGCCCGGCCCTGCTTTTCAGCAACGTCGAGGGCTCCGAGTATCCGGTGCTGACCAACCAGTTCGGCACGGAGAAGCGCATGGCGCTGGCATTCGGCGCACGCTCGCTCGAAGAAGCTCGCGAACCGCGTTCGCAACGCGGTCAAACCGAGCGTTCCGGGAACCGCCGAGGGCAAGCTGGCGAAGCTCTTTTCGGTCGGCGCGGCCGCGTTCGCGATTCCGCGCACGGTGACCGAGGCTCCGGTCCAGGAAGTGGTCGAAACCGCCGTCGATCTCGAGAAGCTTCCGGTTCTCACGACGTGGCCGCTCGACGGCGGCCCGTTCGTCACGCTGCCGCTGGTGTTCACCAAAGATCCGCAGAGCGGGGTCCAGAACGTCGGCATGTACCGCCTGCAGCGCTACGGCAAGACGACGACCGGCATGCACTGGCAGAAGCACAAGCAAGGCCGCGCGCACGCCGCCAAATGGGGCCGCACTGTGCCGGTCGCGGTCGTCGATCGGGGCTGACCCCGCCGTGACCTACGCGGCGACGGCGCCGTTACCGCCCATCGTCGACGAGATGTCGCTGGCGGGTTTTCTGCGCGGGCGCGCGGTGCGGATGGTGCGCTGCAAAACGATCGACCTCAAGGTGCCGGCCGATGCGGAATTCGTGCTGGAAGGCCACGTCGACAACGAAGACCTGCGGGTCGAAGGACCGTTCGGCGACCACACGGGCGTGTACAGCCTGGCGGATTATTTTCCGACCTTTCACGTCCGCTGCATAACCCATCGGCGGCGCGCGATCTACGGCGCGACCGTCGTCGGGAAACCGCCGATGGAAGACGCGTGGCTGGGCAAGGCGACGGAGCGCATCTTCTTGCCGCTCCTGCAGTTGGTCGTCCCCGAGATCGTCGACTACAATCTGCCCGTCGAGGGCGGCTTCCACAACCTCTGCATCGTGTCGATCAAGAAAGCGTATCCGGGTCACGCGAAAAAAGTGATGAACGCGCTCTGGGGCCTGGGACACATGATGATGCTGACGCGTTGTTTGATCGTGGTAGACGACGACGTCGACGTCGCAGACACGCGGGCGGTGGCGTGGTTCGTGCTCAACAACATGGACCCGTCGCGCGACCTCGTCGTGATGCCAGGCCCGGTGGACGACCTCGACCACAGCGGTTCGTACCTGGTCTCGGTCGGCCACAAGCTAGGCGTCGATGCGACCCGCAAACGTGCGGACGAAGGATACGAGCGCGTCTGGCCGCCCGACCTCGCGATGGACGAAGCGACCCGCGACCTCGTGAGCGCACGCTGGCGCGAGTACGGTCTCGACCGGTTCGCGTTCAAATCGGACGCGAGTTCGGGTCAGGGCGCGCACGCCCTCGAGCGTCTGCTCGCGAGCGCACCGCTGCGGGCGGGCAGCGTCGACGCCAACCGGACTGCACGCGGCCGGCGTTCCGGCGTTGCGAAAGGCCGCCGAATGAGCGTCGGCCGCATTACCTCGCCGCTGGGAATCGTGCAACTGGTGCTGCGCGAGATTCGCGTGGAACACACGCTGTTCGCGCTGCCCTTCGCGTACGTGGGAGCCGTGTTCGGGGCGCGCGGGCTGCCGACGCTGCACGATTTCGTGTGGATCACGCTGGCCGTCCTGGGCGCGCGTACGGCCGCAATGGCGGCGAACCGGTACGTCGACCGCGACATCGATGCGCGCAATCCGCGGACGGCGCAGCGCGCACTTGCCAGCGGCGCGCTCGCGCCGCAGATCATGCTCGCAACCGCCGTCGCCGGCATCGTCTTGCTCGTCGTTGCCGCGGCCGCGCTCAACCCGCTGTGCCTGAAGCTGCTCCCGCTCGCCGCGCTCGGCATCCTCGCGTATCCGTTCTGCAAGCGCTTCACGTGGGGCGTGCACTTCGTGCTCGGCGCCGTCGACGGTTGCGCGCCGCTCGGCGCGTACGTGGCCGTGACGGGAACCGTTTCGTGGGCCGCCGTCCTGCTGCTGTGCGCCGTGACCGTCTGGGTCGGCGGCTTCGACATCATCTACGCGCTGATGGATCGCGACGTCGATCTCGCGCAGAACATCCGCTCGATTCCGGCTCGCTTCGGGCCCGGCAGCGGACGCGTCTTGCCGCTCGCGCTGCACGCCGCGATGGCCGCGCTGCTGGCGCTCGCGGGCGCGCTCGCGCAGGTCGGGCCGCTCTACTATGCAGGCGTCGCATTCGCGCTCGCGCTGACCGCTCTACGAATACCGGCTGTTCGACCGGGCGGAAAACGTGTACGTACTGAACGAACGAGTCTTCGTGAGCAACATGGTCTTTTCGATAGCGTTTCTCCTCGCAACTTACGCCGGGTTTGCGTGGCGCATCCCCGGCTTCGGATGGCAAGCCGGATGAGGCGCAGCCGTTTCATCGCGGGCGGCGCCGCATTGGCGGCGGGCGCGGGCACGCGCGCACCGGCCCGCGCTCAATTCGGCGACACGCCGATCTACGGTACGGTCACCATCGGCGTGGTCGCGCCGTTCACGGGTGACTCGATGCGCTTCGGCGAGCAGATGGGCAACGGCGTGCGCGCGGCGATCGACGACGCCAACCAATTCCGCGGGCCGCTCGATAAAGCGTACGTGATGCGGACCTTCGACGACCAGAATCTGCTCGCGACCGGGCTCGTCAATGCGGAGTTCGCGTGCGACGACCCGACCGTCGTTGCGGTGATCGGACACTTGAGCGGCCGCATCACGGAAGCCGCGATGCAAACGTACGTGAACAACAAGATGTCGGTCATCTGCCCGGTATCGACGTACGACCGCCTGACCGCGCACGGTTACGGCAACCTCATGCGGCTGACGACCAAAGATTCGACCGAGGGACACCTGGCCGCCCGCTATATCGTGCAGACCCTCAAACCCGCCACGGCGATCACGCTCTACCAGGACGGCGACTACGGCTTCGACGTGGCGGGCGGGTTCCAGGACGAGATGCTCGGCAGCAAAATCAAGTCGAACGCGTTCGGATTTCCCTGGCAGAAACCCGATTTCCCGACGGTCGTGCAGAAGACGCTCGAGACCAAACCCGACGTGATCTACCTGGCCGGCACGACGAAGGACATGGGGCCGGTCGTTCCTGCGCTTCGCGCGGCCGGCTACACCGGACCGCTCTTTGCGTCGCAGGGCTTCTTCGAGGCCGCCACCGCGCAACTCGGCGACGCCGCCGAAGGCTTGACGATCTCGAGCTCGATGCCGCCGCTGACGCTCGCACCCGGCGCGTTTCGCATCAAGAACGACTTCGAGCGCCGCTACGGCACGCTGACGCCGCTTTCGGCGTTCTCGTACGCGGCCGCGCAGATCGTGATCGCGGTCGTCCGCCGGACGGGCGCCGCGGACAGGCTCGCGGTCGACCGCTCGCTGAACACCACGAGCGCGTTCAACACGGTCGTCGGGTCGATCGCCTTTCAGAACGACGGCGATCCGATCGATCCCAACGTGTTCTTCTACACCCTCAAGAGCGGTGCGTGGAAATACTCGACGTCGGCCGAACCCAACTCGTTCATCGTGAAGTGAGACCCGAGTTACCGGCACTCGCTCGCACCGTCCCGGCTCGGCCGTTTGGCGGCTAGCCGCCGGTGGTATCTGGTCCCGCATGAACACGCTGTACGAACGGATCACCGCGGCCATCGACGACTTCACCGCAACGCCCACGGCGACGATGCTGGCGATCGCGGCGGTCTTCGCGTGGGGTGCGCTGGGACCACGCTTGCACTTTTCAGATACGTGGCAGCTCGCGATGAACTCGACGAGCTCGGTCGTCACCTTCGTCATGGTGTTCATCATCGCGAGCGCCCAGAAGCGGAACACCGCCGCCCTTCAGCTCAAAGTCGACATGCTGATTGCGGCCGACAGAATCGCGAGCAACAAGGCGATCGCGGCCGAATCGGCATCGGCGGAAGTGCTCGACGAGGTTCGCGACGAGGTGACGCGGCTCGCCGGCCGCCGGCACGCGGACTAGCCTAGGTCCGCGTCGCGCGCGTCCGCTCCGAGCGCTCCGGGCGATGCACGTGCTGCATCGCGATCGTCCTGTCCTCGGGCTCGTCCTCGATCGCCAGCAGGAAGCGGATGCGCCACGCACCGAGGGTTATCGTGAAATGGGTGCCAAGATATTTCATTGCTAAACCTCTAGGCGTTTCCAAGAGAGGGCGGCGAGCGCGCAAGCGGCGAGGCCGATGACCCATACGACGCCGGCCCGCGCCGCGATGCCCAGCCCGAAGATCGAACCCGCACTGACGTCGCGGGTCGTTCCCGTCAGCGACGTGAAGTACGCCAAGGGGTTGACGAGGTTGAGCGTCATGACGGCAAGGTGGACGATCGGCCCCAGAAACGTCGCGCCCGGCAAGAGCAGCAGCAGGCCGAAGACCGCCCAGCTGCTCCCGGCGATCCAGCCGCCGCCGCCGCGGTACGGCGCCGTAACGGCTTGGATGATTCCGTACCACATGAACGAGATGCCGAGCCCGAGTACGCCGATCCACCACGCTTGGGGATCGACGACGATGCGCCCGAGCACGCCCGCGACCGCGAGCGGCGTCAGGCACATGACGGCCAGCGCGAAAAGGAAGGCGGCAACGATGCCGGCGAGATCGACGGCGAAGTACGACAGCGCGATGCGCTGGCGCGGCACCGGCCGCGTGAACGGGAAATCGAGCGTCTCGCGCTCCCTGTTCAGGCTCGTCGAGACGATCGTCGCGAAGACCATCGCGCAATAGCCTGCGATCCCGAGCAGCGCCCCGAGCGGGACCGCGATGCCGGGCATGCCGCCGAGCGGAACTTGATGGATGCGGCCGTCGGCGCCCTTTTGCAGCACGACGGCGGAGCCCAGTTCGAGCCGGAAGGTGTCGTGTCCGGAACCCCCGTGGGACGCGAAGAGGCTGAGCAGCAAGAACGCGATCAAGGTAGCGATCACGCCCGCGTAGATCAGGAACGCCTTGCGGATGCGTAGGAACTCGACGTAGGCCATTTAGGCGTCTCCTGGTTCGGGCGCGTCGGCGACGGCGCCCAGGAAGATGTCTTCGAGCGAGAGATCGTAAACGCTGACGGCCCGCGGACCGAGCGCTTCGACCGCGCGCTCCACGCCCGCCGCGTCTTCGGTCACGTAGGCGCGCAGGATGCGGCCCGTGCGTTCGATGCGCTGCACGCGCGCGTCGCGGGCGAGGCCGTTCGGCGCGACCGCGTCGGCATCGAAGATCGCTTCGACGACCTTGCGTTCGCCTTTGAGTTCGTCGACGTTGCCGTCGAGCACGAGGCGGCCGTTCTTGAGAATCGCGACCCGGTCGGCGGCGCGTTCGACCTGGCCGATTTGATGCGACGAAAAGAGGATCGTCGAGCCGCCCGCGGCGGCATCGATCATCAAATCGAGCGCGACGCGCTGAAAGATCGGATCGAGGCCGCTCGCGGGTTCGTCCAGGACCAGAACGCGCGGCCGGATCGCGAACGCCAGTGCCAGCGCCAACGCCGTCTTTTGGCCCTTGGAGAGACGCTTGACCCGCTTGCGCGAATCCAGTTTGAAGGTCGCGCACAGCTCGTTGAAGCGGGCCGTATCGAAGTTCGCAAACACGCGGCGTGCGAGGGTCAGGTGCTCGCGCACCGTCATCCAATCGTAGAGCGAACTGCGCTCGGGCACGTAGCCCAGCGACTCGAAGGTGGCGGACGTCACCGGCGCGCCTTCGATTTCCGCGCTGCCCGAGGTCGGGCGCGCGAGGCCGAGCAGGCACTTGAAGGCCGTGGACTTCCCCGCACCGTTGGGGCCCAGCAGGCCGCAGATGGACCCGGCGGCGATTTCGAGGGTAAGGTCGGCGACCGCGAGTTGTGCGCCGTAGCGCTTGCTCAGCGCGCGGATCGAAATGGCGTTCATGCGTCGTCTCCGGGGAACCAGCGCGCCAGCGCGCGCTCGAAAAGCATGCGAACCTCGGGGTCGGAGAGGCCGAGCGACCGCGCGGCACGGACGGCGTCGCTGAACACGCCTTCGCCGACGTCGGTGGCGGCCCGGCGCAACTGACCCGGCGAGCCGTCCGTGCGTACGAACGAACCGCGCCCGGGACTGGTCTCGATCACCCGATCGCGCTCGAGCTCGCGGTACGCGCGGGCCACGGTGTTGGGGTTGACGGTCAATTCGAGCGCGAGGGCTTTGACGGTCGGCAGTTGCTCGCCGGCGGCCAGGGTACCGAGCGCGACCGCGCGCTTGACCTGATCGATCAGCTGCAGGTAGAGCGGTATTCCGCTGCGCGGGTCGACGGTGAACACGGCGGGCATGCCGGACTAGATACGGACTCCCCAGCCGGGGAACATCGCGCCCGAGGACGGGACGCGGATGACGGTCCGGCGAGCTTGCGGTTCGTCGTTGACACGGCGGGCGGGGACTGGCGTGAGGGTCTTCATACGGGTTCTCCTAACGTAATGTTGTCCTAGTACACTAGTACAATAGCACATTAGGTCGCAAAGTCAACCCTCCGGCCGTCACCCCTGAAACGAAGACGAAAAAACGGCCAAACGGGGGATCGTAGGGGCACCTATCCCGTAGTATGAGTCCGCAACCAAAGCGAGGAGGCTCTAATGCCGAGGCCGGCACGCATATCTCCGGGACCCGGGCAGGAATCGGTCTGGGACTACCCTCGGCCGCCGCGGCTCGAACGGACTGCGCGGCGCGTGCGGGTCGTTTTCGCGGGGCATACGATCGCCGACACGAGCGCGGCGTGGCGCGTGCTCGAGACCTCGCATCCGCCGGTCTACTACATTCCGGCCGAGGATATCGAGCGCTCGGCCCTGCGTCCGTCGCCGGCCACGACCTTCTGCGAGTTCAAAGGCCGCGCGGAGTACTACGATCTGGCACTCGGCGAGCGCGTCTCGCCGCACGCGGCCTGGGCCTATCCCGCACCGTCGCGCGCGTTCGCAGCGATCGCGCACCACGTCGCGTTTTACGCGTCGCGCGCCGCGGAGTGCTACGTCGACGGCGAACGCGCGCGCGCGCAGGCGGGCGACTTCTACGGCGGCTGGATCACACCCGAGATCGTCGGGCCCTTCAAGGGGCCGGCCGGAACGTGGGGATGGTAGGCGCCGACCTCTTCGCCAAGCCCGATTCGCTGCGCGTCCCGCGCGAGAACCTGATGCTGGCCGCGTGCACGCTGTCGGCGCCCCTGGTCATCGCCCTGGTCAGCTTGATCTTTCCGAGCGTTTCGTTTTCAGAGTTCGTGCTCTTGATCGTCGGCGGCATGGTGTTCGTCTCGATTTCGCGCGGCCGGTTACTGGGTTCCAGCGTCCGCATCGAAGGGCGGCAGCTGCCCGAGATCCAGCAGCTGGCCGACGAGGTCGCGGCGCAGCTCGGCATGCGCACGCCGCAGATCTTCGTCCGCGACGATCCCGCCGTGCCGATCGCCGCCGTCGGCATCGGCGAGCCGTACGCGCTGATCATCTCGAGCCAGTACTACGAGCACTTGCGACGCGGCGAGCTGAAGTTTCTGATCGCACGCGAGCTCGGGCACATCGCCGCGGGACACACGCGCATCGCCTCGCTGCTCAGCGCCTCGGGGCGCGAAAACCCGGTCGTGGCGCTGGTCTTCGGCGGTTGGCTGCGGCTCACGGAGATCACGGCGGACCGCGTCGGGCTGCTCTGCAGCGACGGGCTGGAAGACGCGCTCGGCGGAATCGCCATCACGACCTTCCACGCGATCGGCCGTCACGTGAACATGACGGTGCTCGCGGAACAGCGCCGCGAACTCGAAGCGGAACCGATGCTGCGCATGGGTGAATGGATCGCGGGCGCGCCATACGCGACCAACCGCCTCGAAGCGCTTCGCAGCTTCGATGCGAGCCCGCTCGCCGGGTTGTGGCGCGCCCGGCTCGCGGCGCCGCGAGCGCTCGCACCCAGCGACGCGGCCGCGCCGCCGGTAGCGGTCACCGCGCGCGATTGCGCGCCGATGTTTCGCCGCGTCGGGGCCGCGATCATCGATTACTCGGCCATCGCCGCGATCCTGAGGACGCCGGCCGTCGTCGCCAAGATCTCCGAATCGGCCACCAAAGTGTCCGATTCCGACATACCGGATTTCTTACGGCCGTGGCTCCGGCACGCGTCCGTCCACACGAGCATCGATCCGAGCTCGCTCCTGCCATTACTGGCATTCTTCGGCTACAGCGCGCTGCTGGTCGCGGCCAGCGGTCAGACGCTCGGCATGATGGTGATGGAACTGCGCGTGGTGACGACGCGTTTCGCGCAGCCGACGCCGCTGCAAACGCTCTGGCGCTACATCGCCGCATTCGCCACCACGGTCACGACGATCGCGTTCTTCGCGGTCTTCATGCGCATCCAGCCGCACGACCGGCTTTCCGGCACGCGGCTGGTCCGCGGGCGCAAGCTCGCCTGACCCGCGCGGAACCGAGCGCGACGCTCGTGGTTTTCAGCGGGTGTGAAAGCGATTGCGATCGACCGTAACGGCGATGCCGGCGTCTTGCAGCTGCGCGACGTGCCGGTGCCCCAACCGAAGCCCGGCGAGGCGCTCGTGCGCCTGGAAGCCAGCGGCGTCAACTACATCGACATCTACTTCCGCTCGGGCGCGTATAAGGCGCCGCAGTTCCCGCTCGTCATCGGGCAGGAGGGCGCCGGCGTCGTCGAATCGGTCGGCGCGGGCGTGACGGGCCTCGAGCCCGGCGCTCGCGTCGCGTACGCGGGAACGCTCGGCTCGTACGCCGAGTACGCGGCCGTGCCCGCCGACCGTCTGGTGCGGGTCCCGGACGGCGTCTCGTTGCGCGACGCGGCCGCGCTGATGCTCCAAGGCATCACCGCGCAGTACCTGGCGACCTCGACGTTCCCGCTGCGCGCGGGCCAGGTCGCGCTCGTGCAGGCCGGCGCGGGCGGCGTCGGCCTGCTGCTGACGCAACTGGCGAAAGCCAGGGGAGCGACCGTCTTCACGACCGTCTCGACCGCAGAAAAAGCGGCGCTCTCGAAGAGCGCGGGCGCCGATCGCACGATCGACTACACGACCGAGGATTTCGCGGCGGAGGCGCGCCGCCTGACCGGCGGCCGGGGCGTGGACGTCGTGTACGACTCCGTCGGCAGGACGACGTGGGAGAAGAGCCTGGACGCGCTGAAGCCGCGCGGCTACTTCGTACTCTTCGGCGCCTCGAGCGGTCCCGTCCCGCCGTTCGATCTTCAACTCCTAAACCAAAAGGGTTCGCTGTTCGCGACGCGCCCGTCGCTCGCGCACTACATCGCGTCGCGCGAGGAACTGCTCGCGCGGGCCGACGACGTGTTCGCGGCCGTGCTCGACGGCAGGCTGAAGTTGCGCGTCGAGCACACGTACGCGCTGGCCGACGCACGGCGCGCGCACGAAGAGCTCGAGGGCCGCAAGACGACCGGAAAGCTGCTGCTGTTGCCCTAGCCGAATCGGCGATGCGCGGCGCGGCACGATCCGCCATACTCGCCGCATGAACGTCACCACATCCAACGCCCTGGCCGCGCTGTCCGGCGATCTCGCCGCGGCGGTCGCCGCCATCTCGCCGTCCGTGTTCTACGTCGACGCGCATCCGCGGCGCGACGCGAGCGGGATCGCGTGGGACGCGCACCATATCGTCACGGTCGAGCACGCGGTCGATCGTGAAGAAGAGATCGGCCTCCTGCTGCACGGCGGCGCGACCGCGCAGGCGACGCTCGTGGGCCGCGATCCGTCGACCGACATCGCGCTGCTGCGCACCGATGCCGTGCTGACGCCCGCCCCTCGCGCCGATCTGGCCACGCTGGCGGTCGGACACCTGGTGCTCGCGGTCGGCCGCGACGAGGACGGCGCCCCCGGCGCGAGCCTGGGCATCGTCAGCTCGCTCGACGGCGCCTGGCGCACGTGGCGCGGGGGCGACGTCGACCGCTTCATTCGCCCCGATCTCAACGTCTACCAGAGCTTTTCGGGCGGCCCGTTAGTCGACGCCGGAGGGCGCGTCGCCGGCATGAACACCTGGGGCCTCTCGCGTCGCACCGCGTTGACGCTGCCGGTCACGACGCTCGAGCGCGTCGTCGCCGCGCTGCTGGGCGGCGGCCGCGTCGCGCGCGGATACCTCGGCGTCGCGATGCAGGCGGTGCGCCTGCCGGATTCGATCCGCTCGTCCCAAGGGCTCGCGCAAACGGCCGGCGCCATCGTGGTCGACGTGGCTGCCGGCGGACCGGCCGACCGCGCGGGCGTGCTGATCGGCGACGTGCTGCTCGCGCTGGGCAGCACCGTGGTCGAAGACCCCGACGACGTGCAGCGGGCGCTCGCGGCGTCGACGGTCGGGACGGCTCAAACGCTGCGTCTCCTGCGCGGCGGCGTGGTGCGCGACGTGCAGGCGACGGTCGGCGAACGGCCGCGCGAATGACCGCCGAACTGAGCGCTCAGTTCGAGGCGCTGGCGCGCGCGCTGCGCGCGTCGACCGTGCGCGTGCACGACGAGCGCGGCCGCGGCTCGGGCTCCGGCGTCCTCTGGGACGCGGACGGGCTCGTCGTCACCAACGCCCACGTCGTGCGCGGGGGCAGCGCGACCGTCGAATTCGGCCGAGCGGGCAGGACCGGCGCCGAACTGGTCAATCGCGACGAAGCGCGCGACTTGGCGGCGCTGCGCGTCCGCCCGCCCGACGGGTTCGTGCCGGCCACGGTGCGCGATTCCGCCACGCTCGTGCCGGGCGAACTCGTCGTCGCGGTCGGCAACCCGCTTGGTTTGGTGGGAGCGGTCACCGCAGGCCTCGTGCAGCGCTGCAACGCCCGCTGGGTTGTAGCGGATGTGAGACTCGCACCGGGCAACTCGGGCGGACCGCTGGCGGATGCGGCGGGCCGGGTCGTCGGCATCAACAGCATGGTCGCGGGCGGCCTCGCGCTCGCGGTGCCGAGCGCTGCCGTTCGCGAATTTCTCGGCGCACGCCGGCTCGGCGTCTCGCTCGTGCCCGTCACGGCGCGGGCCGGCGCCCGCCGCATCCCCGCGCTGCTGATCGCCGGCATCGAACCGGATTCCGTCGCCGCGCGCGCGGGGCTCGTCCTGGGCGACACGATCGTCGGAACGGAGCGCGGTCCGGTCCGCGACGCCGAGCGGTTTGCGGCCTCGCTCCGGCGCGGCGCAGCCCTGGATATCCTGCGGGCCGGGCGCAGCCTGCGAATCGTCGTGCCGCCGCCGTTCGCTCCGGGCGAGGATCCGCGCGCGGCGTGATCCGGACCGTCGTTTCGGCCTCCTCGGCGCTGGCGCGCGCCGGACTCGCGGCGGTCGTACGGAGCGACGTCCGGCTGGCGCTGGTCGGCGAAGTCGCTCCGCACGACGTACAGCGCAGCCTCGCGGCCTTCGCTCCCGACGTCCTGCTCGAACAGCGCGACGGCGCCGGGGAGAACGGTCGAGTTCCGTACGTGGCGCTCGTCGACGACCCGCGCGAAACGTGGTCGAGCGACGCGTTCGGCGACGACCGCGGCGCGCGCGCGGTACTCTCGCGCGACGCGTCCCCCGAGGAGATCGTGGCCGCGCTCGTCGCGGTCGCAGCGGGACTCGTAGCCGTTCAACCGCGCGCGCTCGGCGGCCGCGCCGAGCCCGGCCCGCGGCGCGATGCCGAACGCCTGACCGCGCGCGAGATCGACGTGCTCGGCGAACTGGCGCGCGGCGTTGCGAACAAGACGATCGCCGCGCGGCTGGGCATCTCCGAGCATACCGTGAAGTTTCACGTCGCTTCGATCTTCGCGAAGCTCGCCGTATCGAGCCGCACCGAAGCCGTGACGCAGGGCGTGCGCCTCGGCCTGATCATGCTGTGAGCGAGCGCGCCACGAACCTTCGCTAGCGACGACGTCCGGCCGCCGCGCGGGCTTAGCGGAAATCGCATCGAGCGTTACCGCTCGATCCGCTCCACGCCGGCTGCACGCCTTCCGCCGTTCGTCGTTCAGCGATTCAGCGTGACGACCGTCATGCTCCACGGCGGCAGCGTGACGGAAACGGGGCCGCGCCAGGCTCCCGATGTCGCCGTCACCGGGCCCGCCCACACGTTGTTTCGAGAGAGGTCGTACTGCGTTTTCCCGTACGTCGTCCGCTGCACGCTCGAGCCCGCCGCGAGCGTGTCGATCCGAATCGAGGTCGCTAGCGCGGCGGTCTTGTCGAGGTTGAAGAGCGCGAGCGCATAGCTCGTGCCGCGCGACACCCCGTACGCGCGCAGGTTCCCGTACGATCCGCTCAGCGCGAGCGCCGCGACGCGCTCGCCGTCGTGGATGAACCCGGACATCACCTGGTACGCGCGCGCGGTCGGCAACAGCGTGCCCAGCGGCACGCGGGTCGCGTTCGGGCAGCCGTACTCGGGCGTGCCGTCCGAGAAAATCATATACCCGCCGAAGTCTTGCCAGCCGTAGAGCGCGGACGAGAAATTCCCCGACGAGGCGTCGCCGCAACCGCCGTAGCCGATCCACCAGGTCGCGCGGAAAACATCGTTGCGCGCGAGTTCCGCGAGGGTCATGCCCGCGAACAGCGCCTGGACGATCGACTGCGCCTGCTTGCCGGGGTTCGCGTAGACGGAGCCGAGTTCGCCGAGGTAGATCGGCACGGACGCCCGCCCGGCCGCACGCAGCTCGGCGCGCAGCCCGGCCACGAGCGCGACCAGGTTCGGCGAACCGTTCGCAAGCAACCCGGCGTCGGATTCCTGACCGGGCGCCTGGGCGTAGTAGTGCAATTCGACGAAGTCGTATTTCGCGTTCTTGAGAACGATGCCGTCCCAGCCCGGCGAGCCCTCGACGACGACGCCGACCAGCGCGTTCGGATCGGCCTTCTTGACCATCGGGTAGTACCCGGTCGCCACGGCGGCGGCGTAGGTTGCCGGGTCGTGGGGTTTGGCGTGCAGGTCCTCTTCCCACGAGCCGTACTCTTCGTTGCCGACCGTCCAGTAGCGGACGGCGTAACCGCGCGCCTTTGCGTAGGCGACCCAGGCCGCAGCTTCGGCCGGATCGCCGCCGCCGCTGCAAGTCGCGTCCGAGCCGTAGTCGAGCGTTACCGAGACGTCCAGCTTCGCCGGCAGCGCGACGTCGCGCATGAAGTTGTCGAACGTCGAGCGCGAGTCGGCATAGCCGCCCGCGCACAGCGAGTTGGTTCGCCAGTGATAGAGATCCGAATCCGAACCGCCGGGCCAGCGAACGGCCGCGATCCCCGCCGTCGCGAGCGGCGGCGCGAGGCCGCGCTCCGTGACGTCGGTCCAGACCGCCATGTTGACGCCGAGCAAGGTGCGCGACACGGTGGGGCCGAGGACCGCGCCGCGCAGCAGGACGCCGGCGGAAGGCACCGCGGCGAACGCACGTGCCGGCGCAAGCGCGGTCCCCATCGCGAGCGAGAAGAGCAGTACCGGCGCGAGGGCGTAGCGTCGAAGCGTCATCCGTGATCTCCCATAGAAAGCGTATCGGCCGGCCGGCGGTTTTCTTTGGGCCGCGCAACGTTCCGGAACGGTCGGCGGGTTGCAGGGAGCGATGCTCGACCACCGGCGACCGACCGATCCACGGCGCGCGGAGCTCGCAGATTTCCTCCGCAGCCGCCGCACCGCGCTGACGCCGCAAAGCGCCGGGCTGCCTTCGACGCTGCGGCGGCGAACGCCCGGGCTGCGGCGCGAAGAGGTCGCAGAGCTGGCCAACATCAGCGTGGCGCTCTACACGTGGCTCGAGCAGGGGCGCGACGTGCCGGTCTCGCTGCGTTCGCTCGACGCGATCGCGCACGCGCTGCAGCTTTCGTCGAGCGAACGGATGCACGTGCAGCGCCTGGCCCGGCCGGGCCAAGGCGAGCTGCGCGAAGAGATCTCGCCCGCCCTACGGCGGATGACCGAGTCGCTGCGCGCGCAGCCCTTGTTCGTGCTCGATCACGCCTGGGACATCGTGCTGGGCAACGCTGCGGCGGCGGCCGTTTTCGGCGGCCACGAGTACGACGAGGACCACCACCTGCCCAACATGCTGGAGTCCGCGTTCACGGAGTGCCGCTTCCGCGGGTTTTTCGACGACTGGGAGACGGTCGCGCGAGGCCTGCTCGAGATGTTCCGGCTGGACTACGCCATCTATGCGGACGATCCGCGAACGCAAGCCGTCGTCGAGAAATTACTAACGGAGAGCGAACTGTTCCGCACGCTCTGGGAGCAGCACCGCGTCAGCGAATATCCCAAAGGCCTGCGAAACGTCCACCACCCGGCCGGCGAACTGATCCTCGAGCCGACGATCTACGCGGTCGTCGAATCGCCCGGGCTGCGCATCTTGCTGTTCACACCGTATGACGCGCCGACGGCGCGGCGCATCGAATGCCTCGTCGAGGGGATCGAGCGCCCGCCTACTTGAGCCGTGGCATCACGAACTCGCTGCCCGTGCGCGAACTGCCGGGCCAGCGGGTCGTGACGGTCTTCGTCTTCGTGTAGAACCGCACGCCGTCGGGTCCGTATTGGTTGAGGTCGCCGAATGCGGAGTGCTTGAACCCGCCGAAGCCGAAGAAGGCCATCGGGACGGGGATCGGGACGTTGATGCCGACCATCCCGGCGTCGACCCGCGTCGCATACTCGCGTGCGGCGTCCCCGTCGCGCGTGAAGATGGCGGTACCGTTGCCGTATTCGTGGGCGTCGACGATCTCGATCGCCTGGTCGAACGAAGCGGCGCGCACGACGACCAGAACCGGGCCGAAGATCTCTTCGCGGTACACGCGCATCGACGTCGTGACGCGGTCGAACAGCGTCGCACCGACGAAAAAGCCGCCCGCATATCCGGGAACCTCGATGCCGCGGCCGTCGGCCACCAGCGCCGCACCTTCTTCGACGCCGAGATCGATATAGTCCCGTACCTTTTGGCGGTGCTCGGGCGTCACGAGCGGTCCCATCTCGGACGCCGGGTCGTCGGAGGCGCCGACGCGCAGCTTCGCGATGCGCTCGCGCAAACGCGCGACCAGCGCGTCCGCCGTGGGGTCGCCGACCGCGACGACGGCCGAGATCGCCATGCAGCGCTCGCCCGCGGAGCCGTACGCCGCGCCGATCAGCGCGTCGGCCGTCGCGTCCAGATCGGCGTCCGGCAAGACGACCGCGTGATTCTTCGCGCCCCCCATCGACTGCACGCGCTTTCCGTTCGCCGCTGCGGTCGCGTAAACGTGGCGCGCGACCGGCGTCGATCCGACGAAGCTCAGCGCCGTGACGCGCGGCTCCGCCAGCAGCGCGTCGACGGCCTCGCGGTCGCCGACGATACAGTTGAAGACGCCCGGCGGGCCGCCCGCTTCGACGAACAGCTGCGCGAGCAAGAGCGCGCCCGACGGGTCTTTTTCGGAGGGCTTGAGCACGAACGTATTGCCGCACGCGAGCGCCACCGGCGCCATCCACAGCGGCACCATCTCGGGAAAGTTGAAGGGCGTGATGCCCGCGACCACGCCCAGCGGCTGGCGCAACGAGTGCATGTCGACGCCGGTCGCGACGCCGCTCGAGAACTCCCCTTTGAGCACGTGCGGGATGCCGGTCGCGAACTCGACGACTTCGATTCCGCGCCCGAGCGAGGCCCGGGCATCGGCGATCACCTTACCGTGTTCGCGCGAGACGGTCCGCGCTATGGCGTCCGCGTGCGATTCCAGCAATTCCCGATAACGCATCAGAACGCGCGCCCGCGCCGACGGCGACGTGCGCGCCCAGCCCGGGAACGCGGCGGCCGCCGCGTCGACCGCCCGGCCGACGTCGGCCGCGCCGGCGAACTGCACGCGCCCGGTCACGCGCCCGGCCGACGGATCGTAGACGTCGCCGCAGCGCCCGCTCGTACCGTCCACGTATTCGCCGCCCACGAAGTGGCGGATCGCCGTCACGTCCGCGATCATGCCCGTTCGTTACGCGGGCGCGCGTGAGATTCCGCCTCGCCGGCCGCACGGAAACCGTTAGCTGTCTCAAGCTCGCGGACGTTAGATGCTCCGAGCCGGCGACGGTGCCGCAGAAGCGCAGGTCCGGTCGGCGAAAACGAGGAAGCGGCGCGGATGCCGTTCATGTATTGCGACGCCCCTAGCACGATCGCGCAGATTCGGCCCGCCGCCGACGAAACTCACGCCGGAGCCGGCCGCGTAACGCTCGCGAGCGGGGCCACCTTCGAGATCACGGTGGCGCATCCGGCCAACCCGAGTCCCGAAAGCGATTTCGTCGTCAAACTGCGCAAGACCGACAAGATCCAATTGTGCTACGCCCCGCCGCAGAAGTGGGCCGACGCGGGCCCGACCGCGCGCATGGCGATCGTCGGCAACCTGAACAACGGCGCGTACTTCTACGGCCTCGCATATCCGGCGAAAGGGACGGCAGCATCGCAATGAAGCCGCGCGCGGTACCGCGCCGGCGGAGGCCGGCCGGTCGCGTAACGTAAGGCCGATTCGCACGGCATACCTAGCGGCCGGTACGTGAAATGAGGCGCGCCGCGATGCTCGTGCGGTTCGCCGCCGCATTGGCGCTGATCGTGCTGCCGGTATTCAGCCTGCGCGGCCCGGCCGGCGCCCAGCTGGCGGTGCCGACCGCCGGACCCACGCCGGCTCCCGGCGGTATCCGGCAGGAAGGCGCGTACTTCACCGCGCCGATCAGCGTCGACGGCAAGGAACTGTTCCGCATCGCGAACTCGATCGCGCCGAGTTCGCTCCACCTTCCGATCGCGCAACGCCAAGCCTACGTCCAAAACGCGATCGCCGAGATCCTCGCGAGCCGCGGCAGCGGTCTCAATTCGGAGACCGAATACGATCCGCGAACGCTGCGCGTCCGGACCGTCGGCGGCGGCGACGTCGCCGCGCTGGTCGTGACCGATTCGAGACACCGCGACCCGCTTTCGGTCGTCACCGTGACCTCGATCGACGCGCGGTACAATCGCGATAGCATCGACGACGTCGCGTCGGAATGGCAAGACGCGCTGCAAGGCGCGCTGACCAACGCGCTGGAGCTTCGGCAGCCGCTGGAGCTTGCGGAGAACCTGCGCCGGGTGGGCCTGGCCGCGCTCGCGCTCGCGCTGCTGACGCTCGTCCTGGCCGTCGTGCTCGCCGCGCTCGACCGCCGCATCAAGACGCTGCGCACCGAGGTGGACGCCAAGACCGATGCGGTCGACGCGCAGATCTCCGAAGGCGCCGAGAACCAGGAGGTTTCGGGGCACCAGGCGCACCGCAACATGCTCGCGCTGTCGCTCTCGGCGATAAAGCCGGCGCAGCAGTTAGCGCTCTATCGCGCGACTTCGGCGACGCTGTACGCGTCGATCAACCTCGTGTGGTTCGTGATGGCGACGTGGGCGTTCTCGCTCTTCCCGCTCACCGAACCGCTCGGCCGGACGCTGACGAACGACCTGCTGGCGATTACCGTGACGATCCTGGTCACGATCTTCCTCGATCGCCTCCTCGACCTGGCGATCGCGCGCGGCGCGAAACTGTGGGGCACCGCCTCGTCCGGCGATTCCGAAAACCGGGCGCGCCAAGCCTTGCGCGTTCCCACGATCTCGAGCGCGGTCCGCGCGATCAAATCGCTGATCCTCGTCTTCGTGGCCGGGCTCGCGATCTTGACGCAGATCGGCATTCCCGTCGGCTCGGTCGTCACGATCGGCGGACTCGTGGCCTTGGCGCTCTCGCTTGCGACGCAAAGCTTCGTTCGCGACTTCCTCAACGGGGCTCTGGTCTTGGTCGAGGACCAGTACGTCGTGGGCGATTACATCGCGATCACGCCCTCGGGCGGCGGGCCGACGTTCAGCGGCACGGTCGAGCGGCTGACGCTGCGCGTGGTGCAGATCCGGGATGCGAACGGTTCGCTCATCACGATCCCGCACAGTGCGGCCACGACGGTCGTCAACAAGTCGCGAAACTGGTCGCGCGTCGACTACCGGATACCGGTCGACCCGGCCTCCGACATCCCGAAGGCCATCGACATCATCAAGACCGGCATCGACACGCTCGGACGAGAACCGGAGTGGCAGGGCATCATTCACCTTCCGCTCGATCTGATCGGGATCGACGAGCTCAGCAAGGATTGGGTCGTGATTCGCGCTTCCGTCAAGACCGCACCGCTGCGCCAGTTCGAGATCCGCCGCCAGCTCAATGCCCGCGTCCGGGTCGCCTTCGCCGAGGCGGGCATCGCGTTCGGAGCTCAGATTCCCGAGGACTGACGCCGGGCGGCCCGTACCACGAGCGGATCGTACAACACTGGCCCCGCGGCGCGCCGTTTCGATTCGTACATCGCGGCGTCGGCGCGCGCGACGAGCGTGTCGGCCTCGAGCGCGCAATCGGTCCAAGCGACGCCGATGCTCGCAGCCGGCACGATCGAGTGGGAGCCGATAGCGGCCGGCTGGGCGATCGAGAGCGCGATCCGGCGCGCCATCTCGAGCGCCGACTGCGGCGTGGCGACGTTCCGGCAGACGATGAGAAATTCGTCGCCGCCCATGCGCCCGACGACGTCGCCGGCGCGGACCCGGCCCAGCAGCCGCGCGGCAACGCAGCGCAGCACCTCGTCGCCCGCGGCGTGCCCGAAGCGGTCGTTGATCGACTTGAAGCGATCGAGATCGGCGAAGAGCACCGCGATCCCGCAGGACGTGTCCGCCGGTTGCAGTACCGCTGCGAGCTTCTCGAGGATCGCCGGCCGGTTGCAACAGTGCGTGAGATCGTCTAACGTGGCACGCGTCTGGAGCTCTTCGCGCATCCGTACGCCTTCCGTGATATCGGCGACGCAAGCGATCGCGCCGGTGACCGCACCGTCGTCGTTCGTGAGCGCCGACAAGCCGACGCTGCAACGGCGCCGGCCCTCCGGGCGCTCCAGCATGAGTTCGACCTCGGCCGCGGCGCCTCGCCGCAAGAGATCGCGCAGCGCAACGTCGAGCGCGTCGCGATCGGCCGCCGGAGCGAGCGTAAAATACCCGTCGACCGTCGCGGCGCTCCCGACGCCGACGATCGCACCGAGCCGTTCGTTGGCGTGGACGATCCGGCGCTGGGTGTCGATTTCAGCGACTCCGACCGGCAACGCTTCGGTGAGGCGGCGCAAGAGCCGTTCGTTCGCGCGCAGCGCTTCGATCGCTTCCATGCGGTCGGAGACGTCCACCATCTGGGTGACGATGCGCCCGGTCGCGGGGTCGCCCAGCCGGTTTTGGCTCGTGCTCTCGAGCCATACGAAATGGCCGTCGCGATGCCGGTAGCGGAACAGGACGTGCTGCCGGCAGCCGGGCTGCGCGAGCATCTCCATCCAGCCCGCAATCGCGCGCAAACGGTCGTCGGGATGGACGAGGCCGAGCGTGCGTTTTCCCAGCAGCTCGCCGCCGCTCCAACCCAGGATCTCCGTTAGCGCTTCGTCGTGGCCGGTGATGATCCCAAGCTCGTCGCGCTCCAGCGCACAAAAGCGCGGCCGGAAGAGCGACGGTTTGGCGCTCGCGCCGTGGCTACGGTTCGTGCGGTCCGAAAAGAAACCGAGAAAAGTGCCGTACCGGTGCCGTGCATCGACGAAATGCATGACGACCGGGAAGCGGGGATCGATCCGTAGACGAACGGACGCTTGCGCGCCACCGGTACGCCGGGCGCGTTTCCAAGCTTCGTCGACGTGCGTGAGGTCGTCCGGCACAACGAGTTCCAGCGCCGATCCGACGCCGTCCACGACGTTGCCGGGCTGTATCGGAACGGCGGACGGCATAGGTACCATTAGCCCGTTTTCACCGATCGCCATCGCGTGCGGCGGCGGATTTTGGTCAAGGAGCCAATCTAGAACCGCATCGAGCGTTACCCGGTCGAGGGTCTCTTCGCGGTCCGAGCGTGGCGTGCCGGCAGCGGCCAGGTCTGCCTGTGACGTCATACGGCTGGATATCGTCACTTATCTGAAATCACATGAGCGTTCCACGTTGGCCTCGTCATCACCGGATCGGCGTACCGCCTCATCGCCACGATGTGCGAGGACGCACTTTACAATATAATATATAATGCTGCTTGCGGAACCGTAGCGATCGTATCGTATCGGCAGCCGGTTGGGAAGCGATTAGATGCTTTTCTAATCTCGCCGCTCGTTTGGGGAGCGGACTTCCCGATGCGAGCTGCCTTGTAAGCGGTGCGTTCGAGTAGCCGCGAGCCGGACGCTGCGCGCCGTAACGCTTGCGATACAGCCTCGAGGTGACGCTCCGGCGGGTTGCGGAGAGCGAGGTGGCTATTTTTTGCCATGGGGCGCCGGCGGTCCGGCGAGAGGATCGGCGGCCGTCGCTCGCGGCGGAACGGCCCAGGCGCCGGAGCCACTCGGAGAGAGACAAACCACGTTGACATCGAACGTACGTTCGATTACCATGAGCGCCCATGGCTTACCTTTGCGACCTCCGCCGGGCGACCGTCGACGAACTGCGGGCGACGCTGTCGGCGCGGCACCGCGCCGCGTCCCCCGAGGCGTTCGCGACCGCCGAGGACGGCCTCGTGCGCAGCGGCCTGCCGGAGCTCGACACGGCTCTGGGCGGGGGGTTCCCGCGCGGGGTCCTGGCCACGCTGGAAGGGCCGCCGGGGTCGGGCCGGTCGGCGCTGGCCGCTCGGCTGCTGGCGCGCGCTACGGCGGACGGCGGCCTGGCCGCGCTGATCGAGTTCCCCCAAGGGCCGGAGGGGTCGCTCTACCCACCGGCGCTGGTCGCCGCGGGCGTGGAGCTGAAGCGGTTGCTCGTCGTGCCCGCCCGCGACGCGACGGGCGTCGCCCGCGCCGCCGACATCCTCTTGCGCGCGGCGGCGTTCGGCGTCGTCGTAATCCCGGCCGTCTCGCTCAAGGCCACGGTCTGGACGCGGCTGGCGAGCCTGACCCACCGCGCCGACGCCCTGCTAGTCGCGCTGGGCACGGGCGCCTCCGACGAGCTGCGCTTTTTCGCCTCGCTGCGGTTGCGCCTCCAACCCGCCCGCGTGCGCTGGGCCGGCGGCGACGGACTCTTCTGCGCGCTGGCCGGCCTCGGCGTCGAGGCCTCGGTGCTCAAGCACAAACGCGGCGCGCCCGGCCGGCACGCGCGCTTCGAATGCATCTCGTTCGAACGTGCGGGCGTACCGTTCGGTGCGTTGCGCGACCGCACGCTTTCGCACGCGGCGGCGACCGCCGCTGAGAGGATCGCACGATGACGAGCGTCCCGCTGGCGCGCGCGCTGTTTTGGCTCGGAATCGCCGCTCTCGTAGGGCTGCTCGCGAGCACGGTCTTGGTTCCGATGCGCGTCATCACCTAAGGCGAACGTGCCGGTCGTTTGCGCGCTCGTGCCGGCGTACAAGGTTGCGGTCGCGCGGCTGGCGGAGCCGCGTTTCCAGGGCCGGCCGCTGATCGTGGTGGACCGGCTCGAACGCGGCCACGTGCTCCAACTCGACGAAGCCGCGCACGCGCTCGGCGCGCGCGCGGGAATGACGCTGGTGCAAGCGGGCGCGTGCGCGCGCGAGGCCGCGGTCGCCGTCGACGATCCCGCCCGCTGCCGGGCGCTGTGGGAACGCGCGCTCGACGCGCTCGACGCCGCTTCACCGCTGATCGAAGACGCGGGCGACGGAGTCGCGTTCCTCGAGATGCGCGGCATCGCGCCCGAAAGCGGCTGGCTTGCGAGCGCGCGCCAAGCGTTCGTCGCCGACCCCGAACTTGCGGCGTTGCCCCTGCGCGTCGCGCTCGCACCCGGTAAGTTCGCGGCGCTTGCCGCGGCGCGCGTGCGCGACGGCTGCATCGTGCGCGCCGGCGAGGAGCGCGCGTTCGTCGCACCCTTGCCGCTGCGGTTCTTGGAACTCGACCGCGCGACCCTCGAGCGCCTCGAACTCTTCGGCGTCGCGAATCTCGCCGCGCTGGCGGCGCTGCCGCACGGTCCGTTCGTGCGGCGTTTCGGCCCCGCGGCGGCACGCTGGCACGCGCGCGCGAACGGGATCGACGACGAACCGCTCGTCCCGCGCGTGCGCCGCATCACGATCGATCGATCGCTCTTCGGCGAAGGAACGGCCGAACGCGAGGATCAGCTGCTTTTCGCCCTGCGCACGCTGGTCGCGCGGGTCGCCGAAGACGTCGCGTTTCTGGGTAAACGCTGCGGTGCGCTGCGCTTGGAACTCGAATGCGAAGACGGCGAGAAGCTCGTCCTGGAAAGCGTGCTCGCGCAACCGACCGCGCAAGCGACGACGCTCTTCGATCTCTTGCGCGCGCGGCTGGAAGGCACGGCGTTGCGCTCGCCCGTCGCCGGATTGCGGCTGGCCGCCGAACGGCTGGAAGAAGGCGGTACGGAACTGTTGCTTTTTGCGGGGCGCGACCCGGATCCGGAGATCGTCGGTCTCGCGCTCGCGCGACTGGAAGCCGCGTTAGGCCCGAACGCCGCGCTCCGCGCGCGCGTCGTCGACGGCAACCGCTTCGAAGCGCGCGTCGCCTACGAAACGTTCAGCGCCGAGCGCGCCGCGCATCGGGAATCCGGGGGCGCTCCCTCGCCGGCGGCGGCCGAGACCGGTACGCTCGCCTACCGCGTCCTCACACCGCGCGCCGTCGACGTGCGCGTGCAACGCGGGCGGCCCGCGCTCGTGGACGGGCGCGCGGTGCTCGACGCGGCGGGGCCCTGGCGCGTCGACGAGGCGTGGTGGGCTGAAGCGCTCGATACGGGCGGCCTGCCGCTCGCGAACGACGCCTACGACGTGCTACTAGAAGATGGGGCGCTCTGCCGGATCGTTAACGAACGCGGACGCTGGTATCTTTGCGGGACGTACGATTGAGCGCGCACGTTGCGCTAAATCACGATTGCGGCGGCTCCGTCAGAGAGCCGGTGTAGACGACCGAAGCTTTACAAACGATGGAAGAATGGCGCGTCGACTACAACGTGATCAAAGGTTTCGCCGAAGGCAACCCGGGACGGGTGCTGATCGGTGCCGACGATGAGAGTGAAGCCCACCGCTCGGCGCTCGAAGCCGGCGAAGACGAGCACGGTGAAATCGCGATCGTGAAGATCGAACGCATGTAGCGACCGCCAGCCACGAGGGATCGTCCCCACCCGCTTTTGAAGGTGGAAGGCATCTGCGCCCGTTTCAGCCGGAGGACGATCGCACGTGGCCATCACCGACTTTTTCCCGAGGACCCTTTTCGCCGGAAGGCATCTGTTCGTCACCGGCGGCGGCAGCGGCATCAATCTCGGAATCGCAAAAGCCTTCGCGGCGCTCGGCGCGAGCGTCGGCATCTGCGGCCGCTCCCAGGAACGCCTCGACGCCGCGGCCGCGGAGTTACGCGCGTTCGGCGTACCCGTCTTCTCGCAAAGCGCCGACGTTCGCGATTTCGCCGCCCTCGAAGCCGCGGTGAACGCCGCGGGCGACGCGCTCGGACCGATCGCGACGCTGATCTGCGGTGCCGCCGGAAACTTCCCCGCACCCGCAGAGAAGATCAGCCCGGGCGGCTTCAAGGCGGTCGTCGAGATCGACTTGCACGGTTCGTTTCATGCGTGCAAAGCCGCGTTCGAGCAACTCAAGAGCACGCGCGGTTCGATCGTCTTCATCTCGGCGGGCCAAGCCTTTCACGCCTATCCCTATCAGGCGCACGTCGGCGCGGCCAAAGCCGGCATCGACATGCTGATGAAAGACCTCGCGCTCGACTGGGGCAAGTACGGCATCCGCACCAACAGCATCGCACCCGGACCGATCGCCGATACGGAAGGCATGCGCCGCTTGGCGCCGGGTCCGGAAGCGGCCGCGCGCTTGGCGAAATTGATTCCGGCCGGCCGGCTGGGTACGGTCGACGACATCGCCGCCGCCGCAGTCTTTCTCGCCTCGCCGCTGGCGTCGTACGTTTCAGGAACCGTGCTCGTCGTCGACGGCGGCCAGAACCTCTTAGGGTCCGGCACGTGGGCCGCGACCGCGATGCCGCAGTAATCCGATGTGCAGGAGCATTCGGCCGCTCTTCAACCTCGAACCGGTCGCCGGCGATGACGAGATCCACGCCGCGGCGCGCCAGTACGTGCGCAAGATCAGCGGTTTTACGAAACCCGCGAAGGCGAACGAGGCCGCGTTCGAGGCGGCCGTCGCGGAGATCGCTTCGGCGTCGAAGCGCCTGCTCGGCGCGCTCGGCACCCGGAGCGCACCGCGCAACCGCGAGACCGAAGCCGAAAAAGCCAAAGCCCGCTTCGCCGCGCGTCAGACGTAACCGAGGATCGCGAAGATCTCCCGCTTCGGCGCCAAGGGAACGCCGGGATCGCGGCTGAGCTCGCAGCGCGCGCAGCTCGCGTGAATGTCGGTCGAGAGGACCGCCGGACGGAGGTGCGGAGGCGGCGCGGGCGGTTCGCAGCCGCAGAGCTCGGCGAGCGCCGCCGCATCCCGCCAGTGCTTGGGATCGGCCGGATCCGTCGCCGACGACCTGCGGAGCGTCCGCAGCTTATGTTCGAGCATACTGCGCGCATCGAGGACGAGCAGCGAGGTGCCGCCGAGCGTTCCGCGCGTCGCGCGCGCGAGCGCGCCGGCGGCGACGGGAAAGACGTCGACGCGCAGCCGCGCGAGCGGGTCGACGAGTTGCAAGAGCGCCTTCGGCACGCCGGGTCCCGCTGCGTGATAGTGCGAGACCAGAAACTCGCGCGGTATCGCTCGCGCGAGGACGCCGACGCGCCGGGCCACGAAGTCCAGGTCCGCGAGCCGCTCGCGGAGGCCGCGCCTGCCGGCCATCGCGAGGCGATACTCGACCGCGACGCCGCCGGTCAACGCGACCTCCGCGGCACCGAAGCAGGGCACGAGGCGCGCGAGGCAGCGTTCCAGCCGCGCCGTCTCGCCCGGATCAGGAAACGTACGGCTCGAACGGCGCGACCGGCGTCAGGATCGCGTCCATGCGCGCGAACACCGCCGGATCGACGTCGAGATCCGCGGCCGCGACGTTGGCGTCGACGTGTTCGGGTTTGGTGGCGCCCACGATGACGCTCGAGATCTCGGGCCGTCGCAGGCACCACGCCAGCGCCAGCGCGCCCAGCGACGTGCCGGCTTCGTGCGCGAGCGGCAGCAGGGTTTGCACGGCGTCGAGCACGGGTTGCGTGAAGTAATCGCCCATCATGTCCGAAGCGCGGCCCGCGGCGCGCGAGCCCTCGGGCGGCTTGGTCGCGTCCGCGTACTTGCCGGTCAAGATCCCCATCGCGAGCGGCGACCACACGACGTTACCCAGACCGTACGCGGCGGTTGCCGGCAAGACGTGTTCTTCGATGCGCCGCCACAGCGCGCTGTATTGCGGCTGGTTGCTGACCGGCTGCGACCAGCCGCGCGCGCGACACAGCGCGACCGCTGCGGCGATCTGATCGGCGTTCCATTCGGACACGCCCCAGTACAGGATGTCGCCGCGCCGGATCAGATCGTCCATCACCGCGCACGTTTCTTCCAGCGGCGTGTGACGGTCGTAGCGGTGGCACTGATAAAGATCGACGTAGTCGACGCCGAGCCGCCGCAGCGAGGCGTGACATTGCTCGGTGACGTGTTTGCGCGACAGGCCGCGGTCGTTGGGGCCGTCGCCCATCGGAAAATACACTTTCGTCGCGAGTACGATCGATTCGCGGTGAAATTTCGAGATGGCCGTGCCGATCACTTCCTCGGCCCGGCCGCGTGCGTACACGTTGGCCGTATCGAAGAACGTGATGCCGCGCTCGTAGGCGCGGGCGATGCACGCGCGCGCGGTGTCCGCTTCGACGCTGCCGCCGTACGTGAGCCACGAACCGAGTCCGACCGTCGAGACTTTGACGCCGGCAAGCCCGAGATTCCGATAACGCATACCGCAACAGTCCGCCTCGCCGAGCGAGATTCCTCTCCCTACACCGAGCCCACGGCTGCGAGCGGGCTCACTTGGAGTCAGAGCACGTTACGACGCGTTCGACCGCCTCGGGATCCTCGGCGATGATGCGCAAGAGCAACTTCGCCGGGCCGTCCGGGGCGCGCCGTTTTTGCTCCCATTCCTGCACCGTGCGAAGCGACAGCCCGAAACGCTTCGCAAACTGCTGCTGCGAGAGACCGAACTTCGCCCGTAGCGCGCTGACGGTCTCGGTCTTGATCACGAGTCGGACCGCCCCCCGGTGCTCGGGCGTGGGATGGTTGTCCTCGCGCTTCTGGCGTTCGATGTCCGCCGGCATTGTGTTACCGACGATGTCGCGATCGAATTGAGCGCCGCGCTTCCGAGCGTCTTCAATCGACACGACAGTCCTACGTTGCTCCCCGGTAACGGCCATATTCTTCCCTTTCATCGTATTCAGCCAAGCGTGCGGAAATGATGCGGCGCTTGTTGACGCGTGGAGTCCAAACGACGACGAGAACCTCACCGCCGACGGAGCCGATGACGACGTGGCGGGACTCTCCGTAGTCCTCTCGCAAGTCGTCGAATTCGATATATGCTTCATCATCGAAAACCAAAGACGCCGTCGTGAAATCGAAGCCGCGATTATGGCGCGTCCAGTCACTTTTTTCGGGGTCCCATTCGAAGCCGTCGAATTCTTGGCTCACCGCTCGCACCGACTATACTACGTCAAAGCGGTATACGTCAATGCCGGATAAACTCGGCTTGGCGCAGCACGTCGACCGTACGCTCTCTCCGCCACATCGATATCACATCGAAGCGTCCACGCCCGAGACTTGGGCTTGACATCGAACGTACGTTCGATTACGCTGGCCTCCCATGCCCGCCGCGCGTTACGCCGAGCTGCACTGCCGATCGAACTTCACGTTCCTGGAGGGCTCCTCGCACCCCGAAGAACTCGTCGAGCGGGCGGTCGCCCTCGGGCTGGCCGCCGTCGCGCTGACCGACCGGGACGGCCTCTACGGGGCCGTGCGCTTCGCCAAGGCGGCCAAGAATACCACGCTCGGCGCGATCGCCGGCGCCGAGTTGACGCTCGAGGTCCCGGAACTGCGTCCGAAACGGCGGCGCGACCTCACCCCGGAGGAGTCGGCGCGGCAACCGCGGCTGGTCTTGCTCGCCGAGGACGAGCGCGGGTACGCGAACCTAGCGAGCGCGATCTCGGCCGCGCAACTGCGCGGCAAGAAGCGCGACGCGCGCTTGCGCCTCACCGATCTCGAGGGGAAGACCGGCGGCCTCGTCGCGCTCTCCGGCTCGCATCGCGGCTGGCCGGAAGAGGCGCTGGGGCGCGGCGACCTCGCGGCGGCGCGCGACCGCGCGGCCGCGCTGCGCGAGCTCTTTCCCGGCCGCTTTTATTTGGAATTGCAGCACCATCTGCGCCCCGCGGACGCGCGCCTGATCCTCGCCCAGCTCGAGCTCGCCGGCGCGCTCGACGTGCCCTACGTGGCGACGAACTGCGCCGCGTACGCCGTGCCGGACGACGCGCTGCTCTGCGACGTGCTGACGTGCGTGAAGTACCGGACCAGCTTGCCTAAAGCCGGCACGCTGCTCTTGCCCAACCACGAGTTCTATCTCAAGAGCGCGGCCCGGATGGCGCGCATCTTCGCGCCCTATCCCAGGGCGATCGCGAACACCCTCGCGATCGCCGAGCGCTGCCGCTTCCGGCTCGACAAACTCGCGGGACAGTTTCCGCTCTTTCCGATTCCGGCGAACGAGAGCAGCACGCACTCGTATCTGCGCACCCTCGTGTTCGCCGGCGCGCGCACGCGTTACGGGCATCCGCTCGCGCCCAATGTCGAGCGCCAGCTCGAATACGAACTGGGCATCATCGCGCGCATGGACCTGGCCGGTTATTTCCTCGTGGTCTGGGACATCGTGCGCGCCGCCGTCGAGCTCGGCGTGCTCTGCCAAGGGCGCGGCTCGGCCGCCAACTCCGCGGTCTGTTACGCGCTCGGCATCACCGCGGTCGATCCCGTCGGCATGAACCTGCTCTTCGAACGCTTTCTCTCCGAGGAGCGCAACGAGATCCCCGACATCGACATCGACTTCGCGCACCAAGACCGCGAGAAGGTCATCCAGTACGTCTACGAGCGCTACGACCGCGAACACGCCGCGATGACGGCCGAAGTGATCACCTACCGCACGCGCTCGGCGATTCGCGACGTCGGCAAGGCGCTGGGACTCTCGCTCGCGCAGGTCGACGCGATCTCCAAAGAATACGACGCGCGCGAATCGCTCGCGGGAGCGGTCGGCGCCGAGGACGACGGGCACGGCAGCCTGCCGCAGTCGGTGCGCAAGCGCCGCGATCTGGACGCCGGCTCGAACCAGCGCGTCTCGCGCGCGCTGGCGGGCGATCAGCCCGCGCAGTCGCCCGGGCGCTCGTACGCGCCCGGTTTCGAGGCGATCGACGAACGCGCGCCCGAGCCCGGAATCCACGGGCCGGTCGGCGGCCGCGTGGGCGCGTTACTGCTAACGCTGTGCCGACGGCTCGACGGGTTTCCACGGCACATGGGCATCCATTCCGGCGGAATGATGATCGCGCGCGATCCGCTCGTGCAAGTGGCGCCGGTCGAGTGGGCGACGATGCGCGACCGCACGATCGTCCAGTGGGACAAGGACGACGTCGCGGATCTCGGCCTGATCAAGATCGATCTGCTGGGCCTGGGCATGCTCTCGCTCTTGCGCGACGCCTTCGCGCTGCACGCGCGGCGATATCCCGAGCGCCCGCCGCTCGGGCTCGCGACGATCCCGCCCGACGACAAAGCGACGTACGAGATGCTGCAGCGCGCGGACTCGATCGGAACCTTCCAAGTCGAGTCGCGCGCGCAGCAGTCGATGCTGCCGCGCTTGAAGCCGGCTTGTTTCTACGACCTGGTCATGCAGGTCGCGATCATCCGGCCCGGCCCGATTCAAGGCGACATGATCCACCCGTTTCTGCGGCGCCGCAACGGGCTCGAAGCGGTCACGTACCCGCACCCCAAACTGCGGCCCGTGCTCGAACGCACGCTCGGCGTACCGCTCTTTCAGGAACAGGGCATGCGCATGGCGATCGAGGCGGCGGGCTTTTCGCCGGGCCAAGCCGATCAGCTGCGGCGCGCGATGGGCCACAAGCGCTCGCGCGAGCGCATGGCGGAGATCTATCCCAAACTCGTCGACGGCATGGTGCAGAACGGCATCGACCGCGCGGCGGCGCAGCAGCTCTTCCACATGCTCGAAGGCTTCGCGGACTACGGCTTTCCCGAGTCGCACGCCGCCAGCTTCGCGCTGCTCTCGTACGCGTCGGCGTACGTCAAGTGCCACGAACCGGCGATCTTTTTGGCGGCGATCCTCAACGTGCAGCCGATGGGGTTCTATTCGACCGAGGTGCTGGTCAACGACGCGCGGCGGCACGGCGTCGCCGTCAAGCCGGTGACCGTCAACGTTAGCGAGTTCTGGAGTTTCGTCGACGGCGACGGTGCGACGCAGCTTGGGTTCCACATCGTGCGCGGCCTCGGCGAAGGGCAGCGCGAGGCCTTGCAGGCGGCGCTGCGAGCCGGTCCGTTCTCGGGTCTGGGCGAGTTCGCCGCGCGGACCGGGCTCGGCAAGGACGCGCTCGAGAACCTCGCGGTCGCCGGCGCGTTCGCGCCCTGGTTCGCGACGCGGCGCGACGCGATGTGGGCGCTGCGCGGCCTCGACGAGCGCGAGGCGCGCGGCGAGCTCGGGCGCGGGATGGACGTCGAGGAACCGCACGCCGCCTTCGCCGCGCTCTCGCCGCGCGAAGAGACCGCGTTCGATTTCTGGGGCACGGGCCTGACGACGGGCCCGCAGCCGATCGCGCACTTCCGGCGCGAACTCGACGCCCACGGCGCGATCGCCGCCGAGCGTTTAGGCGCGATGCCGAACCATCTGGTCTGCAAGGTCGGCGGCATGGTGATCACGCGCCAGCGCCCGGGCACCGCCAAAGGCTTCGTGTTCCTGACGCTCGAGGACGAGACCGGCCTCGTCAACGTGATCGTCAACCCCGCCGTCTACGAGCGCAACCGCCGCGTCATCCGCTCCGCGGCCACGCTCGTGATCGAAGGCACGCTGCAGAAGGAACAGGGCTGTATCGATCTCCTGGCCAAACGCTTCTGGCCGCTCGACGCCGAAGACACGATCGAAGGCGTGCGCGCCCGCAACTTCCACTAACCGCTCGGCCGCGTCACGACAGCGAGTAGAGCCCAATCGTGTTCCCTTCGACGTCTTCGACGAGCGCCAAGAAACCGTACGGTTCGATCGACGTTTTCGGCCGGTGAACGCGACCGCCGGCCGCCACCGCGCGGTCGAGACGCACCGCGCAGTCCTCGCAAGCGAAATACGCGGTCGCGCCAGGCTTGCCCGCCGCGTACCCCGGCATGTGGATGAGCGCTCCGCCGGCGCCGTAGCTCGTCGGGTCGGAGTCGAACGCCCACATCTCGAATTCCGTGCCGGGCATGCGCTGCAACGTGGTCTCGAAGACCGCTTCGTAGAAGCGGCGCGCGCGCTCCATGTCGTCGACCGGAATCTCGACCCACGCAAAGGGGTTTCCCATTGTATTGGTTTCCTCGGGGAGAGCAGTGTTTGTGGTTCGGGCCTCAGACGGCTAACGACACTAGCCCGCGATACCGTCGTACGCGCGCCGAAGCTCGTTCATGTCGAGTTTGTCCATCTTGAGCATCGCTTGCATCGCATTGTGCGCACGGTCCCGGTCAGCGCTTCCCAAGAGTTCACCGAGCCCTTGCGGCACGATGTTCCAAGGGATGCCGTACTTGTCTTTGAGCCATCCGCACTGCAGTTTGGATCCGCCCGCGGAGAGTTTGTCCCACAGCTCGTCGACCTCGTCTTGCGTATCGCAGCTGACGAACATCGCAATCGGCGCTTGACCTTCCGAGCCGGCCGGCACCGTGCCGTTAAGCGCCATGAAGTCCCGTCCGTTCAGTTGGAATTCGACGACCATCGCCAAGCCTTCCGGCCCCGGCCCCGCTTCACCGTAGCGGCTGATGTCGTCGATGCGTGAATTCTTGAAGATGGAGACGTAGAAGGTGACGGCTTGTTCGGCCTGGTTTTCAAACCAGAGGTACGGAATGATTTGCGACATGGAGCGAACCTCGACGATGCGCGACGCTTCGGGCTAGGTGCGTTGAGTCGGCTGCAGCGGAACGTGCGTTAGCGCAGTCATCGCGGCATCGACTTCAGCGCTTCCGCGATCTCGGCTTCCGTCTTGGCTTTACCCGGGGTCAGAAACGCCCAGACGAAGCCATACGGATCGACGACTTGGCCGTAGATATCACCCCAGAACTGCTCTTCGACTTTGGTGCGTTCCGTGCAGCCGGCGTCGCTCGCGCGCTCGGCCGCCGCGACGGCGTCGGGAACGTTGAGGTGGAGGACGACCTGCACGTCGTCGGCATTCGGGCCGGCGCCGCCGCCCATCAAGCGGCGATCGGCGAAGTACAGCCGGGTGCCGTTGAGGTTCAGCTCGACGTGCATCTTCAGTTTGCCGTCGGGCCCCGGCATTGCGGTCACGAGCTCGGCGCCGAAGGCCCGCCGGTAGAATGCGATCGCGGCGTCCGCATCGGGGACGCGGAGGTACGGGACGAGGTTCCAGGTGGTCGGGTCCGGCACGGTCTCTCCTCTCGAGCGTCAGGCGGGGGTCGAAGTCCGGCTACCAGATACTTGCCATAAACAAGCATACTCTGTCAATACAACTTTATGTTATAATTCGAAGTATGGCGACCCGCGGCTACGGGCAGTACTGTGGGCTGGCTCGGGCGGCCGAGCTCGTCGGTGAGCGCTGGGCGCTCCTGATCCTGCGAGACCTGCTCGTGGGCGAGCGCCGCTTTACCGACCTCGCGCGCTCGCTCCCCGGAATCCCGACCAACGTCCTCACCGAGCGCCTCAAGGAGCTCGAGGGCGCAGGGGTCGTGCGGCGCCGGATACTGGCCCGGCCGGGCCGCGGGATCGCCTACGAGCTCACACCCTACGGTCGCGAGCTCGAGGATGCGATCGTCAGGCTCGGCTGCTGGGGGGCGAAAACCCTCGGGGAGCCGCGCGCAGGCGAAACGGTCTCGCACGAATCGCTGGTGATGGCGCTACGCTCGACATTTCAGCCGGAGGCGGCGGGCGGCGTGCGCCTGGGCTTCGAGCTACGCTTCGGCGGCATCGTCGTCCATGCGCGGGTCGACGACGGAACGATCGCAGCAAACGTCGGGCCGCTGCCCGGCGCGGATCTCGTCATCGAAGCCGGGCCGGCCGTTAAGGCGCTGATCGCGCGCGAACTGAGTCCGGCCGACGCGATCGAGAACGGCAGCGTCACCGTCACGGGCGATCCGAAGCTGCTCGAGACGTTCGTGGAGCTGTTCCGGGTCATGCCCTTGCCGGCGGCACAGCCGGCTTGATCGCGTTCGAGACGCTCGCCCCTTCGTCAGGTTCGGCGCTCGTTAGCAACGTCTGCCGGCGAGGCGGTTATCGGCTCCTCACAAACCGAAAACGACCACCGTCGGGCTGCCCCTTAGCGGAATCGAACCGCCGCTGTTGCCGGAGGCGACCGCAACGTACTGCTTGCCCTCTCGTTCGTACGTGATCACCCCGCCCGCGATCGGGCCGCCGGTGTCGAACGAGTACAGCGTCGCGCCGTCGCGCGCGTCGAGCGCCAGGAAATTGCCGTCGAGGTCTCCGGTGAAGAGCACGTTGCCCGCGGTCGGCGTGAGCGCCGCGTACATCGGCGTCGAACGTTTCAGCCGCCACGCCATCGTGCCCGTCTTCGGGTCGACGGCGTTGATCCAGCCCGCCCAGTCGGCGATCGGGTCGTTGGTGCCGAAGCCGTTGGTCAGGCCCGTGTATGGAACGGTCGGCACCCACACCGGCGCCGGCCCGGCCTTGTACGTGGAACACCAATCGATCGCGTTGACGTAGAGCAGGCCGGTCAGCGGGCTGTAGGCCGGACCGTTCCACTGCACGCCCGCGACCGGACACGCGCGCACGCCCTGCGCGGTTAACGGCACGTCCGCAGCGAGCAGCGTCGTCACCGGCAGCTGGAACGCGAGTTTGCCGGTATCGCGGTCCAAAACGTAGAGCACGCCCTGCTTTCCCGTGACCGCGAGCAAACGCCGGCCGCCGTTATCGAAGAGCGCGACGTCGGTCGTGTCCCAATCGTGAAAGTCGTGCGGGACCAACTGAAAGTACCACTTGAGTTTTCCGGTCCGGGCATCCAAAGCTACGACCGAATCGGTGTAGAGATCGGCCCCGGGACGGACGGCCGCATCGAAATCGGGGCCCGGGTTGCCGACCGGTACGTACAGGGTGCCGGTTTCCGGATCGAGTTGGTACGTCACCCACGACGCGCCGCCCCCGTGCGGCGCGGACGCCGGCACCAAATCGAAACTCCAGACGAGCTTCCCGTCGGCAACGTCGAACGCCATCATGCGCCCGCGAATGCCCCAGTCGCCGCCGGCCTTGGCCACGTACGCGAGACCGTTCCACACGATCGGCGCGGCGCCGACCCCCTCGCCGAGCCTCCAATCCGCGACCTGGCGTTCCCACAGCCGTTCGCCGGTCTTGGCATCGAGCGCGAAGAGAAACCCGTCCTGAGTCCCGCGAATGACCCGGCCGCCGGCAAGCGCGACGCCCTTATTGGTTGCGTTCATTTCCGGCCCTTGAGCGGCGTGCCGGCTGCTCCAGCGCTTCCGGCACGTGGTCGCGTCGACGGCGTACGTTCCCAGGTGCGTGGTCACGTAGAGCGTGCCGTCGTACTCGACGGGTCCCGTCGAAAACGTCCCGACTTCTCCGAGCTGAAACAGGCAGACCGGATGCAGCCTGCTCGCGTTTTCCGCATCGATCTGCGCGAGCGCCGAGTAGCGCCGGCCGCTGTAGCCCTTGTTGTACATGAGCCACGAATCGGTCGCGTCGTCGGCTCCGTCGAGTTCCGGCTGCGTCGGCCCGGCGGTCGTCGGCGCCGCCAAGCGCCCGTAGAGCGCGCCGATGCGCACCGCGAGCACGGCCGGCGCGAGCGCGCCGGCACCGCCCGCTGCGCCGAGCACGAGAACTCGTTGCATCGGAGAGTCGGGCGCGAGCGTTTCCCTGCCGCTGGGCAGCCCGTTTTGCGCTAACAAAAAAGCGACGATGTCGGCGTACTGCACGTCCGGCAGAGAACCGCCTTTGCCGAGCGGCATGTTCCGGCGCACGAAACCGTAGAAGGTCTGCAGCGATTTCCCGTTCCAACGGTCCGCGAAGGTCTTCCCCTTCAGGACCGGCGCGCCGCCGTTATGCAGATTCGCGCCGTGGCACACCGAGCAGTGCTGCGCGTACTCGAACCGGCCGGTATCGACCTGGGAGCCGCTGAACCAGGCCGTGCCGTCGGCTGCGGCGTTTGCCGAAGCCGCGAACCAGCCGGCGGCGCACAGCGCCGCGACCCTGAAAACCGCCGCAAATCCCAACGGACGCGCCCTCACGTGTCGTACGCCCAGATACATACTACCGTTACATCCACCCCTCGAAACGTTCCAGCGGGCCCGGTTGGCCGGACGAGGAAAACCCCGTCCATGTCGACGTTCCGTCCGGTCGTTTTCGGCGCGGCGCTACTGGCCGCGCTCGGCTCCGCCTCCGCGTTCGCGCAAATCGCCCCCGACGACTCCGGGCGCGGCACGAAGCTCGGCATGGCGCAGATGAGCAACTCGGGTGAGGTCGGAACGGTCACGCTCTTTCCGCATCGCACCGATGCGACGCTGGTCGTCGTGCGCTTGGCCTCGGCGCCGCCGGGCCGCGCGCAGCCGGCGCACATCCACCGCGGGCACTCGTGCGACACGGCCGACCCGACGCCGGCGTACCTGCTCGCGCCCGTCGTGAACGGCGTCTCACGCACGATCGTGGAGGCGCCCGAAGCCAAGCTGCTCTCCGGCAATTACGTGATCGACGTGCACGACTCGAGCGGCCGGCTCGGGCGCTACGTCTCGTGCGGCGAACTGTACCGTTAAGGAGCGAGCATGAGCGTCACGCAAGGTTTCATCGGCACGGTCGGCAACACGCCGCACGTCGTCTTACCAAAACTCTCCGCCGCCGTCGGACGGCGGATCGTGGGCAAGGCGGAGTTTCTCAATCCCGGCGGTTCCGTCAAGGACCGCGCCGCGAAGGGCATCGTCGAAGATGCCGAAGCGACGGGGCGGCTGCAGCCCGGCGGTACGATCGTCGAAGGGACCGCCGGCAACACGGGCATCGCGCTGGCCTCGATCGCCAACGCGCGCGGATACCGCGCGATCATCGTCGTGCCGGACGACCAGTCGCCCGAAAAGATCGGCGCGCTCGAGGCCACCGGTGCCGACGTGCGCGCCGTGCCGGCCGTGGCCTTCACGAACCCCGACAACTATTACCACGTCGCGCGGCGCATCGCCGAAGCGACGCCGGGCGCGATCTGGGCGGACCAGTTCAACAACACGGCCAACAAGCGCGCGCACTACGCCTCGACCGGCCCCGAGATCTGGAATTCCTTCGGCACCGAACTGACCGCCTTCGTCGCTGCGTGCGGAACGGGCGGAACCCTGGCCGGGACCGCGGCGTTCTTGAAGGAACGCAATCCGAACGTGCGGACCGTGCTGTGCGACCCCTACGGTTCGGCGCTCTTCAGTTACGTCAAGCACGGCACGCTCGACGTCGAGGGCGACTCCAACGCCGAGGGAATCGGCATCAAGCGCATCACGGAGAACTTCAAGGGTGCGCTCGTCGACGACGCCCTGCGCGTCGACGACAAAACGATGGTGGAAATGGCCTACTGGCTGCTTCGCGAAGAGGGTCTCTACGTGGGCGGCTCGGCCGCGCTCAACGTCGCAGGCGCAGCGCGTTACGCGACAACGCTGCCGCCGGGCAGCACGGTCGTCACGATCCTCTGCGACGGCGGCGACCGCTACCGTTCGCGCCTGTGGAACGCCGCTTGGCTCGCGGAAAACGACTGTGCGCCCTCCGCGCGCGACCTATCCTTCTTGTAGGAGCCGTATGCCCGAGACGATCGACCTCACGAGCGCCATGCAGGCTTCGCCGAACCGGCCGTTCTCGCGGTATGCCGTCTGATGGGATTGCGGATCGTCCATTGCGCCGACGTGCACCTGGAGACGGCTTTCCCCGAAACGCGCGGCGGCGCGGGCCGTCGCAAAGCCCTGGCCGACGCGTTCGTGCGCATCGTCGACGAAGCGCTCGCGCGCGAAGCCGACGTCTTGACGATCGGCGGCGACCTCTACGAAAGCGAACGCGCCGGGCCGCAGACCGTCCGCTTTCTCTTCGAGCAGTTCGCCCGTTTCGGCAAACCCGTGTACGTCGCGCCCGGCAATCACGATCCGCACGCACCGTCGTCGCTGCTGGCGCGCGCCGACCTGCCGGACAACGTGCGCGTCTTCAACGAAGCGGCCTGGCGCGCGTACCCGCTCGCCGACGGCGTGACGCTCTACGGCTTCGGGCACACGCCGGCCGAGCCCGGGCGGCCCTTCGAGAACGCCCGCTTCGAGCGCGGCGGCGTGCAGATCGCGCTCGTGCACGGCAGCGATGAGGAACGCTGCCCGCCCGGCAAGCGCGCGACCGCGCCGTTCGCGCGCGCCGACGTCGTGGCGGCGGGCGCCACGCTGCTGTTGACGGGCCACTATCACGGCGGCTACATCGCAACCGAAGAGGAGCGGCCGGTCTTCGCCTATCCGGGTTCGCCCGAGCCGGTCAGATTCGGCGAAGGCGAGACGCACGGCGCCTTGCTCGTCACCGTCGAGAACGGCCGCGCCGAGGTGGTCGCGATCCCCACCGCGCGCACGCGGCTGGTCGACGCGGCGTGCGACCTGCACGGCGTGACCAACGAAAACGCGGCGTTCGCCTGCATCGAAACGGCGCTCGCGCCGTACGGCGGCCACGATTACGTTCGCTTGCAGCTACGGGGCGACGTCGCGCCCGGCACGCGCCTCGACACCGCGCTGATGGAGGAGAGATTCGGCGCGGCGCTCGGCTCGCTCGCGCTCGAAGACCGCACCGTCGCCTACGATTACGCAAGCATCGCGCGCGAACCGACCGTGCGCGGGCACGTCGTGCGCGACCTGCTCGAGCGCGGGCCCGGCGGCGAGGCCGCGCTCCGCTACGCACTGGCGGCGTTCGACGGCCTGGAGATCGCGCCGTGAAGCTGGTCGACCTGCGCGTCGACGGCTTCGGCAAACTCGCCGAGCGCACGTTTACGTTCGATCCGCATTTCAACGTCGTCTACGGACCCAACGAGGCCGGCAAGTCGACGCTGAGCGCAGCCCTGCTCGGGACGCTCTACGGGCTGGGGCGCGGCGACAAAGAGCGCTGGCGGCCGTGGTCGGGGGGCCGTTTCGCGACCGCGCTCACCTACACGCTGGCCGACGGGCGCACCTTCGAGGTGCAGCGCGACTTCGAGCGCGACGCCAAAGGCGTACGCGTCTACGATCCGAACGGCAACGACGCGTCGGCAGAATGCTCGGTCGGGAGGACGGTCAGTCCCGGCCACGCGCACCTCGGCATCCCGCTCGAAGTCTTCGTGAACGCCTCGTTCGTCGCGCAGGGGGAAGTGGCGATCGACGGCGCGCGCGCCGAGCGGATCACGCACGCGCTCGCGCATGCGCTCGACGGCGGGCCGAAAGAAGACGCGGCGCTCGGCGCGCTCAAACGCCTCGACGACGCGCTCGCGACCTACGTCGGGCGCAAGAAAGCAACCGTCAACGTACCGCTGCGGCGTCTGGCCGAGGAACTGGCGGACGCCGAAGCGCGCGCCGAAGAGATGCGCGCGCGCCTGCGCGAACTCGACGACGTTCGCTCCCGCTTGGCGCTCGAAACTCAGCGCTCGCACGACTTGGACGCGGCGCTGCGCGAGCAGCTGCGCCGCGGGCGATCGCTGCGCGCGTACACGCTGCGCTCGCGGCTGGACGCGCTGCGCGAAATCCGCGACGACCTGGCCGCGCTGCAGGCCGAACGCGCGCAATACGACGACGTCGAACGCTTTCCGAGCTACCTCGTCGCGGAGCTGGAAGAGCTCTACCGCGAGTGGCACACGCTCGACGCGCTCGCGCGTTCGCACGCCGACGAAGCCGCGCGCAACCGGATGACGCCGGCCCTGCAGGCCGAACTCGACGAGCGCCGTAGCGACGGCGGCGCGCTCGACGATGCGGCCTTCGCGGCGCTCGAAGCGGCCGGCGCGGCGGCGACCGACGCGCGCAACCGTGCCACCGTCGCCGCCGACCGCGCGCAGCGCGCGCGGCGGTCGATCGAAGGCGGCGGCGAGCTCTTCGGGGTCGCCTTCACGGCCGGCGCCTTCACCGCGCTCGGCGCGATCGTGCTCGCGGTCATCCACGACTGGGTGCCGGCCGGCGTCGTCGGCGTCTGCGCGTTCGTGCTGTTCGGGATCGCCTGGTCGCGCTGGAGCGTGCGGCGCGCGGCGACGCGCACGGTCGCGCACATGCAAGAAGCCGCCGACGAAGCGAGCGCCGCCGAAAGCGACGCGGCCGCAAGCGTGGCGGCCGTCCTCGAGCGGTTGCACGTCCCCTCGATCGAAGAACTGGCCAGGCGCCGCGAACGCGCGCTCGCGCTGCGCGCCCGCAAGGCCGACGCGCTGGCGCTGGCGGAACGCGCCGCCGAAACGCGCCGCCTGGCCGACGCGAAGGCGGTCGCCTTCGACGAGCTGGCCGTGCGCCTGGTGCCCGAAAGCGGTTCGCGCGAACGGGATCTGGCGGAAGCGAAGGCCCGCGAAGCGCGCCGGAGCACGCGCGACGGCATCGACGTGCGCCTCTCGATGCTCGACGTGCGGCGCAACGACGTGCTGGGCAGCGACGACGAGTTCGCGCTCGAAGCGGAACTCGCCGAACTGACGGCCGCCGGCGTCGAAGCCGCCCCGCTCGACGGCGCCTCGCCGCGCGCGTTCGAAGCCGAGCGCGCCGATCTCGCGCGCCGCTCGAGCGAGACGCGCGAAGCGGTGGCCGCGACCGCGGCGGAACTGCGCACCGCCGAAGCGCAAATCGGGGACCTGGCCGCGCTCGACGAACGCGTGCTCGCCCTGCGCGCGCAGATCGAGCGCCTGGAGCGTTTCGACGAGGCCGTGTCGCTGGCCAAGTCCACGATCGACGCGCGCACGAGGGAAGCCCATCAAAAGTTCGCGCGGCGCCTGGCCGACTACGCATCGACCACCTTCGCCAATGTGACCGGCGAGCGCTACCTCGACGTGCGCGTCGACCCCACGACCCTGGCCGTTCGCGTGCGCGTTCCCGAGACGGACGAGATCGTCGACGTCGAACGCCTCTCGGCGGGTACGCGCGAGCAGGCCTATCTCGTGGTCCGGCTCGCGATGGTGCGCATGTTCTCCGAGGGTCTCGAGACCGCGCCGCTCCTGCTGGACGACCCGTTCGCCTTCTGGGACGACCGGCGCATCGAACGCAGCTTTCCGATCCTGCAAGCGACCGCCGCCGGGGTGCAGATCCTCCTGTTCACGACGAGCGCGGAACTGGCCCGGGCGGCGATCGCCCGCGGCGCGCGAGCGATCGACCTAAGCGACGGAGTTCGGCAGCCCGGGCGCGCCGCGCTCGACGGCGATCAGGACCTGCCCCTGCTTTCGCAAGCGTAGGAACGTGATTTCCACCGCGACCGCGCCGTGCGGGAAGCGAAACAGATAATCGAAGCTCTTGCTGACGTCTTCGTCGGTGTTCAAGAAGTCGCCCAGCCGGCCTTCGAATTCGCGGACCGCCGTGCAGGGCGCGACGTCTTTGAAGAAATTCAACCCGATCACGCGTTCGCGTCGCAGCTGCGACAGCCGCGTCTCGTACTCGTTGTAGGAGACGATCGTTCCGCTCGGATCGATGACGATCGCCCCGAACGGCAGCTCGTCAAAGCGCTCCGCAGGGATGTCGAGCAAGGACTGCAGGCGCTCCGCGTGCGAGTCCATCACTTGGCCTGCAGCCGCGCGAGCGCGCCGAGCGTGTTCTGCACGTGGCGGTCCGGGTCGAGCGACCGGTAGGAGTAGACGATCTTGCCGTCCTTGGCGATCACGTAGGAGGTCCGGTCCGAGTACGCGGCCGGACCGATTCCGATCACCGCATCGTAGGCCTTGGAGATTGTATGGTCCGGGTCTGAGGCGACCGCGAACTTGCTGCGGCACTCCGAGACCGAGAACTTGTCGAGCGTCGCGATGTCGTCGCCGGAGACGCCGATCACGGTCGCGCCCGCTTTCGTGAAATCGCCGATGTGCTCCGCGAAGTCGTGCGCCTCGAGCGTGCAGCCCGAAGTGAAGGCGGCCGGGTAGAAGTAGAGCACGACCGGCCCCTTCGCGAGCGCGCGGCGCAGATCGAAATCGAACTCCTTGCCGCCGAGCGACGCCTTCGTCGCGAACGAGGGCGCCTCGGTTCCGGGCTTCAATTCGGCCAGCGCCGGCGCCGCCGAGATGGCGCACGCCGCGAGCGCGGCCAGCGCGGGACGAAATATCTTCCTCATATCCCCATTAGACGCGCGATCACAAGACGTTGCACCTCGTTGGTCCCTTCTCCGATCTCGTTGATCTTCTGGTCGCGATACATGCGCGAAACCGGGTATTCGTCCATGAAGCCGTACCCGCCGTGAACCTGCACGGCCTCGTTCACGACGCGCCGCGAGACCTCGCCCGAGTACAGCTTCGCGAGGCTGGCCGTCAACGCAAAGTCGCGCCCGTTGTCCTTCTCCCAGGCCGCCTTGAGCATCATCAGCTTCGCGTGCTCGGTCTCCATCAGCATGTCGGCGAGCTTGAACTGGATCGCTTGAAACTTCGAGATGCTCTGGCCGAACTGGTGCCGGTCCTTGGCGTACTGCAGCGCCTCGTCGTAGGCACCCAGCGCCAGACCGACCGACAGCGCCGCGACCGAAATCCGGCCACCGTCGAGGATCGTCAGGAACTGCTTCAAGCCGCGCCCGAGACCACCGAGCAGATGGTCCTGCGAAACCTTCGCATCCTCGAAGGCGAGCTCGCGCGTGTCCGATGCCCGCCAACCCATCTTGCGGTACTTCTTGGAGCGAGTGAACCCGGGCGTGTCTTGCGGAACGATGAAGTTGCTGATCTCGGGCCGACCCCGCTCGTCCGTGCCCGTGACGGCGGTGATCGTGGTGCCGCCGGTCATGTCCGTGCCGCTGTTGGTGATGAACGCCTTCGTGCCGTTGATCGTCCAGACGCCGTCGCGCAGTTCCGCGCGCGTGCGGGCCCCGCCCGCGTCGCTGCCGGCCTGCGGCTCGGTCAAACCGAAGCCCCAGAGCATCTCGCCGCGCGCGAGCGGCACCAGATATTTCTGCTTCTGCGCTTCGGTCCCGAAGAGATAGAACGGCATCGAGCCCAGCGACACGTGCGCCGCGAGCGTGATCGCCGTCGAGGCATCGGCGCGAGCGATTTCCATCACGGCCAGCGCGTAGCTCACCGTATCGGCGCCCGCGCCCCCGTACTCCTCCGGAAACGGTAAGCCCATCAAGCCGAGTTCCGCCATCTTCTTGACGAGGTCGTACGGGAACTCGGCCTTGGCGTCCATTTCCTCGGCGCGCGGCTTCACTTCGTCCTGCGCGAATTCGCGGCAAAGGGTCTGAATCGCGCGCTGTTCGTCGGTCAAATCGAAATTCATAGGCTACCCCGGGGAGGCCCCCGCCTTTGGGGCGCAGAGAATGTCAAAGGCAAAGGTAAACCTCCGCTCCGGCGCCGAAAAACCCCTGTAATGTCAAAGCTCGAGCCTGCCGCTTGATCTCGCTTCGCGGCGTGACGCTCGTCTATCCGAACGGCACGCGCGCGCTCGACGCGATCGACCTCGAGATCGCGAAAGGCAGCTTCGTCTTCCTGGTCGGCCACTCGGGCACGGGGAAGTCCAGCTTGCTGCGACTGCTCTACCGCGAACAGGTCCCGACGCGCGGCGCGGTCACCGTGGACGACACGCGCGTCGACCGCTTGCGCAGGTCGAAGATTCCGCACCTGCGGCGCAACGTCGGCGTCGTGTTCCAAGATTTCAAGCTGCTCTCGGACAAGACCGTTTGGGAGAACGTGGCCTTCGCGCTGCAGGTGACCGGCGCGCGGACGAAAGACGTGATGCGGCAGGTTCCGCGCGTGCTCGACCTGGTCGGCTTGGCGCACAAGGCGCGCATGTTCCCGAGCGAGCTCTCGGGCGGCGAACAGCAGCGCACCGCGATCGCGCGGGCGCTGGTGAACAACCCGAAGATCCTGCTGTGCGACGAACCGACCGGCAACCTCGATCCCTCGAATACGAACGAGATCATGGACCTGCTGCAGCGCATCAACCTCAAGGGCACGACCGTCGTGATCGCGACGCACAACGCCCTGGTGGTCGACCGGATGCGGCGCCGGGTGATCCGGCTCGAGGACGGCAAGATCGTGGCCGACGAAGAGCGCGGCTACTACCTGCAGCGCCCCGAGGGGCTGGCCGGTTTCCGGGCTCCCGAGACGTCGGCACATTCCCTCTGAGGAGGTGAACGGGCATGGACTGGGGACGCGTACAGTTCTTCTGCGGTGAGGTCTGGCGCAATTTCACGCGCAACCTTCTGATGCAGTTGACCGCGATCGGAACGGTCGCGGTCATGGTGCTCTTGCTCGGCACGTTTCTCTTCACGCGCGACACCGTCGGCAAGATCGGCGACGACGTGCTCAAGAAGATCGAGATCTCGGTTTTCCTCAAGGATAACGCGAGCCCCGCGGACGCGCAGGCGCTGGCCGCGCGGGTGCGGGCCGATCCCTGGGTCGAGAACGTCGTCTACGTACCGCGCGCCGAAGGCCTCCGGCAGATGCGCGAGCGCCTGCGCGGACAGATCGACACCTCGCTGCTCACGGCCAACCCGCTGCCCGACGCGTTGCGCGTGCGAGTCCTGTCGCCCGACCGCGTCCGTGACGTCGCCGCGACGATCGAGAAGCTGCCGGACGTCGCCCGCGTCGAGTACGCGCAAGATGCGGTCCAGAAGCTCCTGCGCCTCTCCGACGTGCTCGGCCGCGTGGGGCTTGGGATCGTGGCGCTGCTGGTGTTCACCGCCGCCATCATCATCTCGAACACGATCCGGCTGACCGTCTTCGCGCGCCGGCGTGAGATCGCGATCATGCAGCTGGTCGGCGCCTCCGGAACGTACATCCGGCTGCCCTTCATCTGCGAAGGCCTGCTCGACGGCGTGCTCGGAGCGGCGCTCGCGCTCGGGCTGCTGGAGGTCGCCCGCCTGCAGCTGCTGCCCAAACTGTTCATCGCCCTGCCGTTTCTGCCGCTGCACGCCGCCACGCTCGACGAGGGGCGTTTCGCGCTCGAGTTGCTGGCCGTGGGAGCGGCGGTCGGCATCGCGGCCTCGTGGCTCTCGGTCGGCCGCTACCTCCGAAGTTGAGCCGCCGCCCGGTGGATCGAACCAGGCTCGTCGCGTTCGCGCTGGCGCTGGCGGTGCTCGGGCCCGCTTCGGGGTCCGCCGGCGCGGCCGACCAGCGGATCGCTACCGTCGGGGACCGCATCCAGGCGAAGCAGGCCGAGATCGACGCGGTTCACAAGCGGCTCGATGCGAAGCGGGCGCAGCTACGTTTCCAAGAGACGCGGGTCCGCGATCTGCAGGACCAGCTGGCCCAAACCAATTCCAGCATCGAGCGCGTCACCGCCGACTTGGACGCGCTCTCGGGGCAAGTGCGCTGGAACGAGCGCAGACTGGCCTGGAACCAGGTGCAGCTCGACGCGGCCGAGCGGACGCTGCAACGCCACAACGACGCCCTGAAGCGGCGTTTGGTCGATGCCTACGAACGCGGCGACCTGGGGTACGTCAACGTCTTGCTTTCGGCGACGTCGTTCACGGACTTCGTCGAGCGCTGGGACGACATCCGGTATCTGATCGCCGCCAACCAGAAGACCGTGCGCGAACGGCGCGCGGCGGAGCGGGCCGTGTCCGGCGCGCGCGCCGACCTCGAACGCCAGCGCTTGGCGCTCGACGCCGCGCTGCACCGGGAGCAGCAGGCGAAGTTCCAGCTGGCCGGTCTCGCCCAGGAGCGGCAGCAGCTCGCGGACGCCGCGGACCAGCAGCGGCGAAGCGTGGCCGGTGAGGTCGTCGAGCTCGAGGACGTGTCGGCGGCCGAAGAGGCCGCGCTGGAGGAAATGATCCGCGAGCGGCAGCGCGAGGAAGAGGAACGGCGCGCGGCCGAGGAAGCGGCCAAGCGCCGAGCTGCGCAGCTCGCCGGCCAAGAACTGCCGCCGTCGACCCCCGCCGGAGCGCCCGGCGACTTCTCGTGGCCGGTCTCGGGACCGATCACGTCGCCCTTCGGCATGCGCTCCAATCCGATGGGTCAAGGGTTCGAGATGCACCCGGGCATCGACATCGGCGCGCCGATGGGCGCGACCGTGACCGCCGCCGCGGGCGGGCGCGTCATCTGGGCGAAGGAGTACGGCGGTTACGGTAACGCCATCATCATCGACCACGGCGGGCAGACGTCATCGGTCTACGGCCACCTGTCGCAGATCTTCGTGGCCGAGGGCCAAGACGTCCAGCGCGGCCAGGCGATCGGCGCGGTCGGCTGCTCGGGGCGCTGCACGGGTCCGCACCTGCATTTCGAGGTCCGGGTGAACGGGGTCGCCGTCGATCCGACGGCCCGTCTGCGCTGACGCCTCGCCGGCGGCCGCGGCCGAGAGAGAGATTAGAATGCGTTAAGCTGGGGGGTTTGGCGGAAACTAACCCATGCTCGTGCCGTAAGACCTATCGGAGGCGTCGCGACGGAGGTCTTTTGGGGGCATATGACCGGGGTGCGCAACCACAAGGCGATGTGCGGACGTCCAAGAACCACCGACTTCCGTCGATAACCTCCTTATACGGGGCGCCCGGCGCTCCGCACCCGCCGCCGATGATCCGAACAACGCGCAACTCCCTCAGAAACCGATAGGGATTCTTGTCTAGAACGTTTCGCGCCCTCGCTGCCGCCTTCGCCGTCGCCGTCGCCTCTTTATGCGGCGCGTTCTACCTCGCGCACGAGCGTGCCGTGCGGCCGTCGGGCGCGTTTCTGGACGCCGGCTCCGGCGTCGCGGCACTGGATCTGCACGCGCTGCTGGACGACCCGCACGGCGGCGACCAGCGGATGCTCGACAGCGCCTTCCGGCAGGTCGAGAAGACGTACTACAAGCCCGTCAACGCGCAGACCCTGCTGACCGGCGAACAGCGCGAACTCGTCGCGTACCTCAAGCTGCACCACATCGCCGATCCGGCGATCCCGCGGATCGTGGCAACCGGGGACGAAACGACGGACGTGCGCGCGCTCAATCACGACCTCGAGGTCGCGCAGAACCTCTACGGGGCCCGCACCTCGAATGCGGAGCTGACCCAAGCCGCGATTCGAGGGATGCTCAACTCGCTCGGCGATCCGTACACGACCTACCTCTCGCCGAGCGAGATCAACTCGCTCGAAGAGTCGCTCAAGGGCGGCGATTTCGGCGGCATCGGCGTCTATATCGTCCAGGATCCGCGCAACCGCCATATCCTGGTCGAGCCGATCGAGGGTACGCCGGCATACCGCGCCGGGGTCAAAACCGGCGACCGCATCCTGTCGGTCGATTCTCACCCCGTCGACGGGCTGAAGCTCGACGAAGTGGAGCGGCTGATCCGGGGCCGGATCGGCACCGTCGTCCATCTCGACGTCCGCTCGAACGGCTCGGCCCACGACCGCAAGGTCGCCATCACCCGCGAGCAGATCTACGTGCCGTCGGTTCACGCGCAGCTGCTGCCGGACGGCTTCGACTATGTCCGCCTGGCCGACTTCGGGCAGACGTCATACGACGAAGTTCGAAAGGCCATGCTCGATGGTAAGACGCACGGAGCAAAAGGGTATATACTGGACCTCCGCAACAACGGCGGCGGCTTGCTCGAGGCCGCGGTGGAAATCTCGAGCCTCTTCATCCCGCAGGGTACCATCGTTTCGACGATCGACCGGGCCGGCGATCGCGAGACGAAGTCGGCCACCCACGATTCCATCGGTGCCGCGCCCTTGGTCATCCTGGTGAACAAGTACACGGCCAGTGCCTCGGAGATCACCGCGGGCGCCGTTCAAGATTACAAAGTCGGCATGCTCATCGGAACCAAGACCTTCGGTAAGGGCGTCGTCCAGAGCATCTATAACACGAGCGACGGCGGCGCGTTGAAGATCACGACCGCGAAATACGTCACCCCGCTCGGCCGCGACATCCAGCACAAAGGCATCGAACCCGACGTTTTCGTCGACCAGCCGATCGACGCGCCGATTATCGGAACCTCGAAAGACCTCCAACTCGCAGCCGCAGAAGCGTATTTGCGGCGCATCGCCCGCAGGTGAGTACATTGATGAAACGGTTCCTCCCGATCCTCGCAGCGGCCGGCGTGCTCGCGATGATGATCCCGTCGGCGACGACGGCTTCAGGTCTTTCCGGTGTCGAAAGCGACGAAATCGAGATGAGTTATTCCTTGCTCAACTCGGAGTTCTACAAGAAGGTCGACCAGCAGGCGGCGCTCGACGGCGCCCGCGCGCAACTGATCGAGTACTTGGAAAAGCAAGGCATCAAGTCGCCGCACGTTCCGCAAGTCCGCGCGGTCAACGATCCGGCCACCGACGCGCGCGACCTCGAACATGAGGTCAACGCGGTCGTGGCGTCGTACGGCGCGAAGGTCGGCGGCAGCCGGCCGCTCGCCTACGAAGCGATCGAGGGCATGCTCTCGTCCGTCAAGGACAAGTACACGACCTTTCTCGACCCCAAACAGTATGCCGAACTCAACGAGGGCTTAGACGGCGGCAACTTCAGCGGCGTCGGGATCTCGATCCAGGTCGACGACAAGACCAAGCTGCTGACGGTGAACGAAGTCATTCCGGGCGGTCCCGCCGAGCGGTCCGGCTTGCAGGCGGGCGACGTCATCACGTTCGTCGACGGCAAGTCCACCAAGGGCCTGACGACGGATCAGGATGCGAAGATGCTGCGCGGCGAAAAAGGCTCGATCGTCCATTTGACGATCGAACGGAACGGCGCACCGATTCCCGACGTGGCGGTCACGCGCGACGTGATTCATCAGCCGAGCGTTTACTCGAAGCTGCTGGACAACGGCATCGGGTACGCGCGCCTGACGGTGTTCGGCTCGAACACGGCATCGGAACTGACGACCGCGTTGACGAAGCTGCAGTCACAGGGCGCGAAGGCGTACGTGCTGGACCTGCGCGACAACGGCGGCGGCTATCTGAATGCGGCCATCGACGTCAGCTCGAAATTCATCCCTTCGGGACCGATCGTTTCGGTCGAAGCCCGCGGCGGCAGCGACACCCAATACGATGCCGAGAACACCGCCATCCCCTCGAAACCGCTGGCGGTTCTGGTGAACAAGTACACGGCGTCCGCTTCGGAAATCACGTCGGGCGCGATTCAAGATAACGGCGTCGGCGAGCTGATCGGTGAGAAGACGTACGGCAAAGGCGTCGTCCAAACGATCCATCCGCTGCCCGATGGTTCGGCGGTGAAGATCACGAGCGCGCGCTACCTCACGCCGCGCGGCCGCGACATCAACCTGATCGGCATCCAGCCCGACATCGTGTCGGTCGAGCCGAAGACGGCCAAGCTCGGCGACCCCGCCACGGACGCGCAGCTGCAGTCGGCGATCACCTACCTGCAGGGCAAGATCGCCGAAGCCGGCACCTGATTCGGGTTCGGGCTTCGCTTAAGGGCCGCGCGTTACGAGTTCTTCGACGTCGATGTCCGCGAAGCTCGAGACCGGCGTGAAGGCGAGCCCGAGTTTGCCCAAATGGCGCTCGAGGTTGCGGCCGCGCTTGGCGTAGCGGCGGTCCGCGGCTAGGGCCGCGGCGTAGTCGGAATAGCCGTCGCCGACGAAGGCGGCGAGCCGGCCTTCGGCCTGCGCGGCCCGAACGACCGCGACCTTGTCCGTGCCGTTACCGACCGGATCGCGAAAGCGGATCCGCCAGCCTGCGGGGTCGGCATCGATGCCGTTCGCGATGACGGGAAGGTCGCCGAGGCCGACGTCGTCCAACCGGCCGCGCACGATCGGTTCGATTCCGGAGCTGACCACCGTGACCGGAACGCCGGCCGCACGACACGCCGCCACGAACGGTGCGAACGTCGGGTCCAGAGCGATCTCGCGCTTCAAGATCGCGCAGACCTCGTCGAGGGTGCCGCGCACGTGCGATGCTTGCACCTGCAACACGTCGCGCAAGGAGGTCGAGCCGTCGCGCAGGCCGCGCTCGCTCGCGTGCCAAGCCGACTCGCCGGCGAAGTGGTTGACGAGCACGTCGAACGTGTCGAGATCGGTGATCGTCCCGTCGAAATCAACAAAGAACGCCCACGCCGCGGAGTGCGGCGGGGGCGTCCCGTTCTGCGCCGGCATCAAAGCGCTTACGAACTCTTCTTCTTGCGGCCCGGCGCGGTTTTCTTGCGCGCGGGAGCCGCCGCGGTCTTCTTGGCCGCCGGCTTCTTGGCCGCCGGCTTCTTAGCCGCCGCTTTCTTGCGTGCGGGAGTCGCCGCGGTCGTCTTGGCCGCGGTGGCCGCCTTCGTCTTGCGAGCGCCCGTCGCGGCCTTCGCTCTCGCAGCTTTGGCCGGCGTCGCCACGGGTTCGGGTTCGACTGCCTTCGGTTTGCGGCCCCGCGCTTTGGGCGCCTCGGCCGCTTCAGCCTGCGCTGCAGCGGGCGATTCCGCTGCCGCGGCGGCTTTGCGCGGCCGGCCGCGCCTCTTGGGGAGCGGCGCTTCGTCCGAGGACGGCTCGCCGGCCGTGGACTGCAGCTCGGAACCGGTAGAGGGTAGTGCCAGCTGCGGCGCCTCCAGGTCGTCGGCCCTGCGCCGCCGGCGCGTCGGCTTGGGGACCTTCGCAGCCGGAGCCGTATCGGGCACGCTGAGAATCGCCGGCGGCGCTTCGAGCGCGACCGCCCCAGGCTTATGCTCGATCGCGGCGATCGCGCGCACGGGTTCGGGCGGTGCGGTCACGCCGGTCGATTCGGCCGCTCCGGTGCCGTCCACCCGGAAGATGTGACGGTCCGGTACGGCCCCGCCGTCCGCGGCATCCCCGCCGTCCGCGGCATCCGCGGCGTCCGCAGCAACCTCGGTGTCCGCGGCAACCGCGGCGTCTGCGGCAACTCCGCCACGACCACGGCGGCGACGGCGACGGCGACGGCGGCGGACCTGGCCCTCCTCGCCGGCGCTGGGCACCGTGGAGGCTTCATCTTCGTCCGCCTCGAGGTCGTCATCGCCGCCTTCGACCCCCTCGGCTCCCTGAAGAGGGGAGACGAGCGAGCCGTCGGGTACCGCACTCAGCGCCGCGGGCGCGCCGTTGGCGGCCTCCGCCGGACCGCCGCGCCGCCGCCGGCGGCGGCGGCGCCGCCGCCGGCCTTCGCCGTCGGCGGGTCCCCCGTAACTCGCGTACGTCCTGCCCTCGCCGTTCGGATCGACCGCGGCGTACTCGGGCACGGCGCGCAGCGGGGTGACCGTCGCGAGCGGCGGCCCGCTCGGGGTGTGGGCGCGCGTTTCGACATCCTCGGCTTCCGCTTCGGAAGCCGTCGATATGCCCAGGGCCGGCCGGGCACCGACGCCCTTGGCAGCTTCCTCGGCCAGCTCGCGCAGCTGTTCTTCCTGCTCCGCGGGCGTAAGCTCTTTCTTGCGGCCGCGGCCACCGCGCCGGCGGCGCTTCTTGCCTTCGGCGGCCAGCACGGCCACCTGCGTCCGCGGCTCCGCGAGGATCGTACCGTCGTCGTCGATGTCGATGATCTTGATCTTGATCGACTCGCCCGCGGCGTTCGCGGCGTTTTCGACTTCGACCAGGCGATCGCCCACGATCGCGAGTGCCGAGGTCGCGACGGGCAGGCGCGCCGGCACGAGATCGACTTCGAGTTCGTCACCCACGCGAACGTCGGCCGGCGGCGCGAGCGCCGCGGCCAGGTCGGGCAGCTCCGCGATGCGGGTACGTTCGGGATGTAGCCCGGCGCTGACGCGCACGGCGATCGTGGTTTCCAGCTCCTTTTCGAGGTCCGCCAGTTCGTCCTCGTACCAGTACTCGATCTGCGCGCCGACCGTCGGCGCGGTGACGACCTCGATCGGTTTCTGGGGCGTCCCGTTACGGTGCGCGTGCCCGAACCGGCGTACGTCGCGGAACGCCTGGATCGCGACCGACTCCGGCGACATCACGCTGCCGAGGCCGCTGCAGGTGGGGCACGGACCGCGCAGCTGGGCGGAAAGGTCCTTGCCGACGCGCTTGCGAGTGAATTCGAGCAGGCCCAGCGCCGAGAACGACTGGATCGTCGTCCGCGTGCGGTCCTTTTGCAGGCCCGCTTCGAGCGTCGAAATGACCCGGCTGCGCGCACTTTCCGTCGACATGTCGATGAAGTCGCACACGATGATGCCGCCGATGTCCCGCAGGCGCACCTGGCGAGCGATCTCGGCCGCCGCCTCGATGTTGGTCTTGACGATCGTGTCTTCAAGGTTCTTGCCGCCCGTGAACTTGCCGCTGTTGACGTCGATGACGGTCAAGGCTTCGGTCGTTTCGATCACGATCGAACCGCCCGAAGGCAGGTTGATCTTGGGCTTGAGCAGCTTCTCGACTTCTTCGTCGATCTTGTAGTCTTTGAAGAGGGAACGGCCGCTGTTGTAGTACTCGATCCGGTCGACGTACTGCGGCCCGAGCAGCCGCATGAAATCGCGGACCTTCTCGAAGTCCTCGGCGTTGTCGAGCAGGACGCGGTCGACTTCCGGTGTGATGAAGTCGCGGGCGGCCTTGAAGACGAGGTTCATGTCCTTGTGGATCAAGGAGGGCGCCGGCGCGCGCTTATAGCTCTCGAGAATGCCGTGCCACATCCGGATCAGAACGCCGAGGTCGGCGATCAGCTCGGCTTGGCTGACGCCCGCCGCGGCCGTCCGGATGACGGTCGCCATCCCGTCGGGCCGGATCATCTTCATGATCCCTTTGAGCCGGTTGCGTTCCTCGGCGCTCTCGATCTTGCGCGAGACGCCCGAGTACTTGCCGGTCGGCATCAGGATCAGATAACGGCCGGGCAGCGAGATGTTCGTCGAAATGCGCGCGCCCTTGAGGCCTCGCGGTTCCTTGACGATCTGCACCAGGACGTCGTCACCCTTGCTGATCTTCTCCGTGATCGTCCAGCCGGAGCGGCCCTGCGTGATCTCGACGTCGCCGATGTTGAGCGGCGTCTTGTTGATGTCGTCGACGTAAAGGAAGGCGTTGCGGCCGAGGCCGATGTCGACGAAGCTGGCTCCCATGCCCGGGAGCACGTTCATCACTTTGCCTTTGTAGATGGAGCCGATGACCTTCTCTTCGCGCTCGAAGTAGATCTCGGCCAATTGACCGTCCTCTCGGATAGCGACCCGGTTTTCCCAGGGGTCGCTCGAGATGAGGATCTCTGTTGGCACGTAGTTGCCTTTCGGTTTTGGGGCGCCCCGTTACCGGGCGCCGCGTGATTGCGTTGTGCCTCCCCGCCACGCGGACGGGCGGCGCGCTCCGATCGCAACCCGAACGGAATCCGCGGCGCGACCCAAAGCTGATTTCATTTTTTTAGCCGTCGCGCGCCACAGGCGCGCAGGCCTCCGATATGCCAAGCCACGAACGCGGCACGAGGCGGCGCGCACGCAAAAATCTTTGATCGGATGCGACCCCTCATTAGCGGCCGCATGGGGCAGGTCCTTTGCGCTACCGGATACCGAGCGTGACGTTCCGTAAAAGGAGCGTCCTCCTTTCGGGCGGCCGGCAGCCCCGCGCGAAACGGACGCGGCTCCGCGAGAGGGGGCCGGACGAGCGCGCCGCCGGCCGCTAGAAGACCAGCTTGTCGCGCTGCAGATAGATGTTCAGAAGTAAACCGATTGCCGCGAAATCGGTCAAGATCGCCGTGCCTCCGTACGAGACGAAGGGCAGCGGGATCCCGGTGATCGGCATGATCCCGATCGTCATGCCGATGTTGATCGTAATGTGAAACGCCAGCATCGCCACCAGGCCCACCGCCAGCAGCAGGCCGAAGCGGTCGCGCGCGGACAGCATGGCGCGCAAGGCGCCGAAGAGCAGGATCGCGTAGAGCCCGATCAAGCCGAGCGATCCGGCGTAGCCGAGTTCTTCGCCCACCACGGTGAAGATGAAGTCGCGCGAGTGTTCGGGCACGAAGTTCAGTTGCGTCTGCGTGCCATGGTACAGTCCTTTACCGAATAGCTCGCCGCTGCCGACCGCGATCTTCGATTGGTTCAGATTCCAGCCGGCGCCCTGCGGGTCGGTGCCGGGATGCAGGAATATGAGCAGCCGGTTGCGCTGAAAGGGTTTGAGCACGTATTTGGTGCCGACCACGAACGCGCCGACGGCGGCCGTCGCCACGGCGTACGCGGCAAAGTACCACGTTTTCGTGACGCCGAAAAACAGCTCGGCCGTCAAGATCGCGAAGATGACGAGGGTCGTGCCGAGATCGGGCTGCCGCAGAACGATCAGGGCGGGCACCGCGACGGCGAGCACGGTCGTCGCCATCTCACGCCAGCCGAAGGTGGCGGTGCGCGCGATCAGCGCCGCGATGCAGATCGCCAGAATCAGTTTCGCCGGCTCCGAGGGCTGGAACTGGATCGGGCCGAGGTTGATCCAGCGCTGCGCCCCGAGCGCGCTCCGTCCGCCGACCATCACGAGCCCCAGCAACAGCATGTTGCCGATGTACAGCCCGAACGCCCAGCGCTGCCATTTGTGGTAGTCGACGTAGGCGAAGACCGCCATGACGGCGATCCCGATCCCGATGTAGATCAGCTGCTTGCGCCACTCGCCGGCCGCGGCCGCGTCGTGCAGGTCGGCCGAGTGGATCAGCACGACGCCCCACAGCGCGAGGACGACGGTCGCACCCACCATCACCCAGTTGAACGACTTGTACCAGGACCGCTCCACGCGCTCAGCTTACGCCTACGCGGCGGGCTTGCCCCGCGTGGCCGGCCGAGCGGCGTTCAGGACTGGGCGGCCGGCTTGGCGAGCGCCGTCTGAGCGAGCGCGCGTTTGGCCTTGGCGGGACTTGCCGATTTCTTCCGCCGGCGCCGGCGGGGCCGGGCCGCATTACCCGATACCGCGCTCGCGAGCTTGGGCGTGGGGACCTTCGGGGCGACGGCCGCGGGCGTCTCCGCAGGTCCGGCGGCGACGATCTCCGGCAACAGCGCCTCGAGCGCGGCGGGCGGCTCGGGCGGCGGTTCGGGCTCCGGCGGCGCGGCTTCCGCGGGCGCGGACGGAGCGCTCCGTCCGGTAAGGCGTTCGCGAACGCCCGTGATCGGAATGCTTGCCAGCATCGCGACCTCACGCTCGCGGTGTTCGAACGTGACGTCGGCATGGTCCGAATCGATCTCGACGTAGTGCGAGATCACCTCGAGCAAGTCTCGCTTCAGCGATTCGACGACCTCGGGCGCGAGCGAAAGATGATCGGAGAGCAAGACCAGCCGCAAGCGTTCCTTTGCGGTCGCGCCCGACGCCTGGGCCGGTCGAAAGAGCGTTCGGAAGAAATCGATCACGCGCGACCTCCGAACATCGAACCGAGCCTCGAGAGGATGCCGCCCCCGGGAATGCGCACGGTCGGCGCCGGCACGTTCCTCCCGGCGAGCTTGGCCGCGATCGCGCGATACGCCGCACCCGTTTCAGAAAGCCGGTCGAACGCCAGCGGCAGGCCCTTGTTGGTTGACACGATCACCCCCGGCTCCTCGGCGATCACACCCAGCAGCGGTAACCGCAGGATCCCGTTGACGTCGTCGACCGAGAGCATTCGGCCTTTCTTGACGAGTTGCGGCCGCAGGCGGTTGACGATCAGTTCGGGACGCCAATCGTTCGGCAATAAGCCGACCACGCGGTCCGCGTCCCGGACGGCCGAGACCTCGGGCGTGCACACGATGACGGCGTGCTGCGCGCCCGCCACCGCGTTGCGAAATCCCGTCTCGATGCCGGCCGGGCAGTCGATCAGCACGAAGTCGAAGCGGCCGCGCAACTCCTCGACCAGCCCTTTCATCCGGGCCGTGACGACGTCTTCCTTTTCGCGGGTCTGGGCGGCGGCGAGCAGATACAGGTTCTCGCTGCGCTTGTCGCGCACGAGCGCTTCGTCGAGGGTCGCCTTCTCTTCGAGCACGTCGAGAAGGTGGTGTTTGACGCGGCTCTCGAGACCCAGCACGATGTCGAGGTTGCGCAAACCGACGTCGGCATCGACGAGCACGACGCGTTTGCCGGCGGCCGCCAACGCGGCGCCGACGTTGGCGGTCGTCGTCGTCTTTCCGACGCCGCCTTTTCCGCTCGTGATCACGATCGCGCGCCCGCGTTTCACGGCCGCCGCCGGAGCACCTTCCGGACCCGCGGCGGGAACCGGTGTATCAAAAGCTTGCATCGCGAGAACCCCTCCTTACCCCGCCTTGAACATCGTGAACAAGCGGCCGAACAGACCCGGCGCGTCGAGGTTGGTGAACGGCACGATCTCGCCCTCGAGCCGCCGCGCGATCTTGCTGTAGATCGACGCGAGGCGTTTGGTTTCGTCGAGCACGATCGGCTCGCCGCGATTGGTCGTGTCGATGACCTCCTCGTCGTCGGGGATCATGCCGATCAATTCCGCCTGCAACACTTCGCAGACGTCCTCGACCGACATCATATCGCCGATCTTGACCATCTCGGGGCGAATCCGGTTGACGATCAGCCGCAGCGGGATGCCGGCCTGGGTCAGTTTCCCGACGACGCGGTCGGCGTCGCGGATCGCGCTGACTTCCGGAGTCGTGACCACGATCGCTTCGCGCGCACCGGCGAGGGCCGAGCGGAATCCGTGCTCGATGCCGGCCGGACAGTCGATGATGACGTAATCCGCCGTCTCCGCTAATTCCTCGATCACGCGCGCCATCTGCGCTTCGCTGACCGCCTCCTTCTCGCGGGTCTGAGCGGCGGGCAGCATCGAGAGCGACTCGAAGCGCTTGTCGCGGATCAGCGCCTGCCGCAGCTGGCAGCGCCCCTCGACGACGTCGACCAGATCGAAGACGATCCGTTTCTCGAGGCCGAGCACCAAGTCGAGGTTACGCAGGCCGATATCGGTATCGACCAGCACGACCTTGCGACGGCGTTTCGCGAGCGCCGCGCCGAGGTTCGCAGTCGTCGTCGTCTTTCCGACGCCGCCCTTGCCGGAGGTGACGACGATACGGCGTCCGCCCGCACCGGAGGCGGCGCCTCCGGATCCCTTACTCATATGCCCACCTTTGCAAACGGCGCCAGTGCGATGCGGCCGCCCTCGATGAATGCGACTTCCGGCCCGCGCGAGCGGCGGCCGCCGCCGTCGTCGGCCGCGATCAGCGTCGCGATCCGCAGCTGCGTCGGCGCCAGTTCGAGCGCGAACACGCGCGCCTGCTCGTCGCCCTGCGCGCCCGCGTGCGCCGTGCCGCGCAACGCGCCGAAGACGACGATGTCACCCGTCGCCACGATTTCCGCGCCGGGGTTGACGTCGCCGACGACCACCAGGCTACCGAGCTGTTGCAGCGACTGCCCCCCGCGCAGCGTGCCGCGATGGTAAAGGGTCCCGGCCGGCGCCCCGGCAGGATCGGCCGGGACCGGCGGCGGCTTCGGCGCCCGCGCCGGCGCAGGCGGCCCGAAGGCGGGCTTGGGCACCGAAGCCTCGCCGCGCGCGCGACGGCCGGCGATGTCGGCGCGCGCGCCGGCGAAATCGGCCTCGAGCGAACGCGCCTTCTCGGTCAATTCGACCGTGCGGAACGCGCGGGCCGCGCGCTTGCGCCCGATGTCGGCCACCGTGGGGCGGGGCGGTTCGCCCAAGTACGCGAGCGCGTGCCGCTCGGCGATGGGAGCGAGCGCGTCGCCGCCATAGATGCCGCGCAGAACGATGCCGTAGCCGTTCACGGTCTCCACGAAGCGAGCCAGCGCACCATCCTCGGGCGGCTCACCGTTGAAGACGGCGGTCGCCTGGCTGCCGCGGTAGAAATCGGGCCGTTCCGAGAGGCGCCGCTCCATGTCGGCGCACGCTTCGTCGAACGGCCTGCCGGCGAACACGAATTCCAGTCCGGCCGCCGTTCCGCGCAGCACGTCAGCGGTGGCGCCGGGGAGCGATGCGCCCCGCGTGCAAAATCATCAAGCCGCCGATTGCCACGCGCAAGCCGGCCGGCCCTCCGGCGTCCACACCCGATGCACAGGTTTTCCACCTTACCCACAGACAACTCACGCCCGCTCCACGGTCGCCTGTCGAAAAACGTGGAGCCGGCGCTCGGTCGCCGTACCATGTTTCGCTTTGCGGGGCGTCGAATTCGAGGCTTCTCTCCGGCCGCCCTTAGGAGACGACCCGATGCCCTTCCGCCGCTTCCTTCATGCTTCGCTGATCCTGTCGCTGCTCTGCGCCGGGACGGCGGCGCCTGCCGGCGCCACGTCGACGGCTACGGAAGTCGAGCAAGCCAAGCAGGAAGAGAAGCAGGTCCTCAGCCAGTACAACGTCGTGTCCGACCCGCTGCTCAACCAGTGGGTCAACGAAACGGCCGAGCGCGATTGGGCCGAGGTGGCGCGCCGCGACGTCCCCTACAACATCAAGATCCTCGACGCGCCCGACGTCAATTCGTTCACGCTCGGCGGCGGGTACATCTACGTCAACGAGGGCCTGCTCGACTTCGTGCAATCCGACGACGAGCTCGCCGGCGTGATCGGCCACGAAACGGGACACAACGAGCGGCGCCATACGGTCACGTTGCCGGCCAAAGCGCAAGCGTTGAACCTGCTCTTCGGCATCGCGTCGCTATTTTCGCCGATCATCTACAACTTCGGACAGCTCGCGGAAGCGGGCATCATCGCGAAGCAGCAGCGCGCCGACGAGTTGCAGGCGGACCAGTACGGGCTGCTGCTGATGACGCGGGCCGGGTACGACCCCGATGCGATGGTTTCGTTCATGCGGCACCTCGGCGCTGCGGAGGACGAGCACGATAGCCTCGTCGACAAGTACCTGGCCGACCATCCGGGTTTTCCCGACCGCGTCGCGCACCTGGTCGGATACGACGAGCTGGACCCCAAGAAACGCACGACCGACCAAGATCTCGTGCAGGCGCTGCACGACCAGACGACCGCGCGCTACAGCATCGCCGCCAACAAATTCGCTAAAGTCCTCAAAGAGGATCCGGGCAACACGATCGCGCTCCTGCACTTGGGCCAAACGCAGATCGCGCTCGGTCAGACCGAGAAAAGCCAGCAGACCCTCGGCGAAGCCGCCGAAAAGGGCGGCCCGGAAACGCGCATGGCGGCTCTCTCGAATATCAAAGCGCTGCGCGAGAGCGAAGCGAAGTTCACGCTGACCAAGCCCAACCTCGCGCCGCTGCGCCAGGAGCTGACCGACACGGAAGCGCGCGAGGTTCAAGCGGACGCCGCCATCGCATCGCGCCGCGACGCCGGACGCGACCTGCTCAAAGCCCTCAACAACCGTATCCAGAACATCACGTACGGCGTGCCCGATTTCAGCCGCATCTCGATTCGCCCGGGCAGCCGGCTCGACGCGATCATGCGCAACCTGGGCGCGATGGGCCGCTCGATCAACGCGGCCTTCGAGAAATCGTCGGCCGTCATCGCGGGCGTCGGCACGCTCGAACGGAACAAAGAGTCCGGGCTCGTCAAGGAAAACAGCGACATCCTGCACGAGCTCGCCGAGCCGCTGTCGCTCGACCCCGTGCCGGCGCAGTCGCTCTCGATCCTGCCGTCGTATCCGCGGATGTTCGACGACCTCGCGCTCAGCGACGGCGACATCATCCGCGCGCTCGACGCGTCGCGTTCTTCGCTCGCGCTGCTGGACGTGTCGCTCGGCGATCTCAACGATTTCCTGCAGCGGCTCACGCGCTCGCAGTTCGACTTCCAGGGCGATATTTCGGCCGCGGACTACAACTCGCTGTTGCCGCTGATGCAAAAGGCCGACGACGGCCTCTCGAGAGCGGCCGTCGCGAGCTCTCAGGCGCAGCAGCTGTTCAACTTGGCCCGTTCGCGGCAGATTCAATCGCGCATCACGATGCTCGGCGTCGGCTATCCCGAGGACCGCTACGCGACCCTGCAGTACGCTTTGCAGCAGCGCGTCAAGAACGACGGCCTCGGCTTCGCGACGATGCAGCGCGACGACCTGACGCCCGGCGAAGTGGCAGCGGCTTCGATCGTGGCCGCCGACACCAATACGACGCCCAGTGAAATCGTGGAGGAAGCGAAAACGACCAACCGCAGCATCGTGGACGTCTCGAACGCGCGCGGCATGCGTTCCGAAGCGCTCGAGATCTTCCTCGGGTTGATCTATCTCGATTACACCGACGAACCGCTTAAGGAAGCACTCGGCCACTAGCCGGGCAGGTACCGCGACATGTCGTATATGAAGGCGGCTACGATCAACGCCACGGACTTGCTGACGCTCGTGCGCAAGGGCGTCAACGCGAGCACGGTCCACAGCGAGGCGCGCAAGCCGTTCCGCTTCCTGCTGTGCGGCGATCCGGGTCTGGTCGCCGACCTGCGCGCGCTGCTGCTCCGGGCTCGCGAGAGCGACGGGAACATTCCGCTCGACGCGTCCGCGACGCTCGAGACGATCGACCCCGAGCGGCGTCCGACGGTCGTCGGGGCGGACGCTCGCTGCGTGATCTTCCTCTCCCGCGGAGCGGCGGATTTCGCCGGTGCCCGGCTCGATCTGCTGCAGCAACTGCGCTTACCGGTCTTCGCGCTCACCGTCGACGCGACGGTGGTGCCCGCCGCGCACGCGAGCGTCGCGCCGGTCGCGGGCGAAGTCGTCGAGTACGTGGTCCCGCGGCTCGATCGCGAGGCGCTGCGCGGCCGCTTCTTTCCGCAACTGATCGATCGCTGCAAGGGCGTCGAGGTGGCGGTCGGGCGGCGCCTTCCCGCGCTGCGCGAGACGGTCTCCGCCAAGCTGACGCGCGATGCCGCGTCGTCGGCGCTAAAGATCGCGGCCGCAAGCGCGGTCGTCGAGTCGGTCCCGCTGCTGGGCATCGTGCTCGGTGCCGTCGCCTCGGCCGGCGACATCGTCGCGATCACCGGCATCCAGATCGTGCTGATGATCCAGATCGGCGCAACGTACGGCCAGGATCCCGACGTGCAGCGCATCTGGGAACTGCTGCCCGTCGTCGGCGGCGGCCTGGGCTGGCGCGCGCTCTCACGCGAACTGGCGGGCTTCATCCCGGTCGCGGGCATCGCGATCAAAGGCGCGATCGCGTACGCGGGCACGATCGTGGTCGGCGAAGGCGTTAGCTTCTTCTACGAGTACGGGCGCCACATGACCGCCGCGCAGGCGGGTGCGATCTACGAGGAAAAGAAGCGCGCCGCGCTCACGTTCGCACGCAACCTGGTATCGCGCGTCAAGAAGACGTAATCACCGCAGGGCGCTGGCGGCCAGATGCACGAGCAGATCGTCGTCGCTCAGATGCTCGAAGGACGCCGCAAGCTTGGGCCGCACGGTGGTTGCGATCTGCGCCGCCACCGCGGCGCGCGCCTCGGGATTGAGGGCCGGGCGGCGGTCGGCGTAGCGCCGGATCAGGTTCCGCTCGGCTTCGCTGAGCGCGTCGACGACCGCGTCGTCGCGTTCGCGCGGTTCGTAGCGTGACGGCACGGCGTGCGCGCGCTCGAAGCGGTTGTCGCGCACGACGATCGTGCCCGCCGCCATATCGCCGAGCCGGCGGTTGGCCGGCGACAGCAGCGTGCACGCCGCCGACACCGCATAAAAGCCGAGCGCGAACTCGAGGATGCGCACGACGTTGCGCACGACCGCGCTCGTAAAGTCGAGCGGAAACCCGCCGTCGCGCACGACGCGGATCCCGAGCAGACGTTTGCCCGGCGTCTGGCCACCGAAGCGCCACTCGAAGAAGATGAAGTACCCGAAGAACAACAGGAACGCCGCCAGCGACGCGAGCGCGATCAAGATGGCGCCGGCGATTTTCGCCAGCGGATCGGCGCCCGTCGACTGCGGCGGGGGCGGCACCGACGTGCCGATCCAGGCCAGCGCGACGAAGGCCGCGACGACGACCGCGATCTGGATCGTCAGGTCGATGAAGACCGCGAAGAAGCGGCTGCCCAGTCCCGCCAGCTCGTAGGAGAAGGCGACGCTTTCGCCCGTCGCGACGTCGACGCTACGTTCCATGTGTCGCCCGACCGCTGCGGGAAGGCGCCGCCCGAGTCCTGCGAAAGAGGACGCGCATGCGCGAGCGCACCTTCGTCGCCCGCCGGCAAGAGGGTTGGGACCGTCTCGAAGAGCTGCTCGCGGCGGTCGGCCGCGGTGGTCTCGGCGCGCTCGAGCCCGCAGCGCTGCAGGAACTCGCGCTGCTCTACCGCGCGGCCACGTCGGATCTCGCAGCCGCGCAGACGCGCGGGTACGATCCCGACCTCACGGCGTACCTGAACCGCCTGACCGCTCGCGCGTATGCGATCGTTCACGCGGGCTCGGCGCGCGGCGGCTGGCGCAACGTCGCCACGTTCTTCCTGGAAACGTTCCCCCGGGAAGTGCGCCGCTCGTGGCAGATCCTGGCCGCGACGAGCGCGCTGTTCGTGGCCGCCTGGATCGTTGCGTACTGGCTCGTCGCCGCCCACCCCGCCAACGTGTACGCGCTCTTGCCCGCCGAAGAGATTCCCGCGATTTCCAAGAGCCTGCACGACTCGAACTTCGCCTTCGACCGCGCCTACGCGCCGGCGATGTCGACGATGATCATCACGAACAACATCAAGGTCGCGATGATCGCCTTCGCGGGCGGGATGACGCTGGGCGTGCTGACGCTCTGGGCGATTCTCAATAACGGCCTGATGGTGGGAGGCCTCGGCGCGATGTTCGCCGCGAAAGGCTTCGGTACGGACTTCTGGGCGACGATCGCCCCGCACGGCGTCATCGAGCTCACGTCGATTCAGATCGCGGGCGCCGCGGGGCTGTTGCTGGCCCAAGCGATCGTCGCGCCCGGGCGCCTGCGCCGCATCGACGCCCTCAAAGCCAACGCCCGCCGCGCGGGCGTCCTGATGATCGGCGTCGCGGGCCTGCTGGTCGTGGCGGGCACGATCGAAGGCTTCGTCACGCCGCAGCGAACGAGCGAGGCTTTCCGGTTCGGCGTCGGCGCGCTGACCGCGGTGTCGCTGCTCGCGTACCTCGGCCTCGCCGGCCGCACGAAACCCGACCCGGTTTCAGCCTGACGGGGCACTAACGAGTGCAGGAGGGCGCGGCATGCGTTTTCGTCACTTGGCGTCCGTCGCGCTGGCCGGAACGGCCGCTCTCGTAGCGGGCGGCTGCGGCGGGGGAGGAAGCAGGACCGGCCCGCTCCCGAGCGGCGCTCCGCCGCCCGCGATCGTCGTGACCCGGTCGTTTCCCGCGGCCGCCGCGACGCCGGCCGGCGGCGGAACGGCGTGGGCCATCGTGCAAGTCCGTACGACGCTCACCGGCTCCGGAGCGAACGCGTACGGTTCCGCCTACGACACGCTGAACGTCGCGGTCACCTTCGCGCAGGACGTGTCCGGCGCGCTCCCCGCGCCCGGCTCGGCACTGGCCCGTCCCGATCAGCTCGGCCTCTTCGTGGGCCTCAAGACGCGCGGCGACGGCGGATACGGCGACTGCCGGAACGCGCTCGTCTTGGACTACTCGTCCGATCCCGGCGTGCTGCCGGGGCGGCTGTTCGACGGGAATTACAACATTCTCAGCGCGAGCCAGGGCGGACCGCTGCAAAGCGGCAGCGCGGGCGGCAATCCGCTCGACGAGGCCGTGACCGCCGTGGCGGGGCATGTAGTGACGCAGACCTTCCGGCTGCTCGCCGTCAACGGGCTCCAAAGCTCGGGCACGCCGAAGATCTCCGTCGTCGTCGCCGCCTTCAACGGCGGGAAGAGCACGGCTTCGACTGACTGCGTTCCGGCCCACGGCGCGATCGCAGCCGGCGCTTGAGGCGCGTCCGCATTGCGCGGAGCGACGAGTTGCGGCGCCCGCGCCGAACGGTTCCGAAATGAGCGGCGCCGTGCGCTAACCGGTGGGTTTGATCTGGCCCTTGAACTGGTTAGGCGCCTCACTTGGGGCGCCCGACAAGACCTCGATGATAAGCCGGCAGATGTATGCGCCCGGCGTCAACATCTGCTATCGTTACCTTTCAACTGAGATTAAGTAAGACGTTGACCTGCTCGTACGATGCTCTGCCTGTGGAGACTTTGCGGAACCGCAGAGGAGAGCTCCAAAAACCTGCGAGGAAACGGTGTAGCCTTCGACATACGGCAAACGCATGTTCGATCCATGGATACCGAGACCTCTGGTCCTTCGGCAAGACGGCGAAGATCGAGGTCGCCCTCGCAAAGCCGCGGCACGAGGCGACGCTACGTTATTTTCCAAGCAGATGAGCACCGCGTTCGTAACCGATTGTTACATCCGCCTCGCTCGACCTCAGTAGAGCCGCTGGCCGGTCGCGCAGGCGAAGGCGTGCTCTTCGCTGCGCAGCGCATCCGCGAACGTGAGACGGAGCGCGGCGGCGGCGTCGCAGCGGGGTTCCGCGGCCACGGTCCCGGTCGCGGACGCGGCGTCGTAGTTCGGCGCAACGCTCAGGCGGCCGCCGCTCCCGATGAAGATCGAGAACGGCGCGACCGCGACCGTATCGCCGGCGGCCGCGACGCGCGCGTCCAAGACGACCGGCGCGAGCGCGGCATCGGGGCGTAAGGGCAGCACGCTGCCCGGCTCGGGCCGGCCGAAGTACACCTTCGCGATCGACCCGCGGCCGGCGGACGTAACGGATATCGTCATGCCCGTCACGGCCGGTGCGCCCGGGAGCGCCGCGGCCTGGGCGCCTGCGAGCGACTCCGCCGTCGACACGAGCGCCTCGAAGTCGAGCGCGGCCGCATGCACCCCGCTGGCCCGGGCGACGAAGAGCGCGAGGGCGGTGCCGGTGAAGACCGCCGCCACCGCGAGGAAAACCAGGCACTCGACGAGCGTGAAGCCCCGCTCGCCGTCGCACCGGCTAGGGCGACCAGGAACCATCGGACGCGTCGCCAGTCGTCCACGACGACTGGGCGAAATCGTTCACCGGATACGGGTTCGACGGATACGGTCGACCGCTCGGCGCGTTCTGCGTTATTTGATTCGCGTACGTCGGATTGCACGGGACCTCGAACGCGCGCCCCGACACGCCCCAGGGTAGCCCGTCGTCCCCGGCCGCGGCGTTATCGGCGAACGGATCGCTTTCGTCGAAGGGCGAGCTCTCCTCGACGCAATCCATCTCGACGTTGATGCGCGTGTCGCGATAGCGATCGGGGTTCGAGGGGTCCGGAGCGGCGGCATCGGCGAGGCCCGCACCGCCGCTTCGCGCCGGCGTTCCGGCGCTATCGCCCTGCGCGGCGGCGAACCAGCCGTTGACCGTCGTCGTTTCGCGCATGCCCGAGACGATCGCGTACGGCGCCGCGTCGAACACGCGCGCGGTCACGAACCTGGTTCTCTCGGCGACGACGTTGCCGCGGCGATCGGTCAGCCGCACGGATACGCTGCCCGCGATCCGTTCCTCGTCGATGACGGCGCGCTGCAGGTTGTTCGCGGTATCCGGACCGGCGGCCGTCCCGCCGGCGGCCGCGTTCGTGTGGCCGTCGATCGTCCACGAAGACGTGTAGCTAAACGGGCAGGCCTTCGTCAGGGACTCGTCGCTGCAAAGCGGTTGCGGAAGCGACGCGTCGTGCGGAAAGGGATCGGTCTGCGGCGATGCGGGCCACGGGCCGCTCGCGCCTTGCGCGGCCACGATCGCGCGAACGTCCGACGTATAGCGCGCGAGCGCGTCGCGCAGGGCTGCGTCGGTCGCGTGCGCTGCAAAGCGATCGAGCGCGGCGCGCGCCGCGAGCGATGCGCTCGTGAGCGCCGCGAGCGCGAGCGTGAAGATCACGGCGACGAGCGCCAGCACCTGGATCATCGGTTCACCGCCCTTGCGGCTCGCGACAGGCGGCGGACGGGCGGTGCCCCGCGCACCAGGCGTCGGGCGGCCGTTCCGGCGGCAACGGCGAGGGCGCCCAGTCCGCCGGCGCTTGCGGCGGCCAGCAGCGCGGCGTGCCTGGAGCCGGCGCGCTGAAGCACGGCGGCGGCGTGTCGGCGAGGGCGGGCGGCGGTGTGAACGTGCGGCCGTTGCCCGGTGACGACGGCGCCGGCGGACCCGCTCCGCAACCGGGATCGGCTTGCGCCTGCGCCAGTAAGCCCGCGAAGCTCTCGTTGTAATCCTCGGGGTCGTAGTTCGCCTGCGCGCTGTGCGGGTCGATGCCGTGCGCACCGCCGTAGATATTGAAATCGCACCACGTCGCGCTCGTGCGCCAGCGGTCGTACGAGACGTCGACGCGGCCGTCGATCCACGTGTGGCTCACCTGCGCGAGACCGAACCAGAAGCGATGCGTCTGATCGATGCGGTACACGACCCCGTGGACGACGGGCGCGGCGTGAAAGGTGAACCCGCTGGGCAGCGCGCCGCTGAGTAAATGCAGCGTGCGCGCCGAGGTCGCGTTCGCCAGCCGGACTTGCACGATCGCGTTGCCGCCGTACAGCTCGCGCCGCGGTACGCCGCCGTTGTCGAAGCTGACCGGTAACGCACGCGCCCCGGGCCCGATCAGCGCGCCGCTGACGGTGCCGTACGGATTGATCTTCGAGCCGAGCTGCGTCGCCGGCAGGACTTGTGCCGAGAACGCGACGACGTTCGGGAGCGGCGGATACGAGGCACGCGGATCGATCGTGCCGGTCTGCGGGTCGCGGACGCCGCTTTCGCCCGTGACGTCGTAATCCGAACGCCGCAGCGCGTGGGCGGCCGGATCGAACGCATACCGCCAGAAGACGTCTCGGCCGCCGTCCGTCTTCGAATAAAAGTCGAGTTCCGAAGCGGGGCCGCGGGCGGGAACGAAGACCGCGAACGCCGTGGCGGCGTCGCTCCGCAGCGCCTCCAACTCGCGGTCGATATCGCCGGATCCGCGCGCCGAAGCGTAACCGCCGTCGGCCGCGCGCGCGATTTGCGTCAAGATGCCGGCGGCGGCGAACCCGAGCACGGTCGAGAGCGCGACCGCGAGCAGCAGTTCGAAGATCGAGAACCCGCGCTGCGCGCGCACTACAGCCGGCTGCCCGGGGCGGGCGCTTCTTGTACCAGCGTCACCTCTTCCGTGACCGCCGTGCCGTCGGGGGCCGTCGCGGTGACGCTCGCGACGTAGCTGCCGGCCGCTCGCGGCACGACCCGGGCCGCGATGGTCACGCCACGGGCGCCGCGCGCGTCCGGTAGGCGGAGCTGCGCCGAAACGCTGCGGCCGCTCATGGCGGCCAGCATGGCCGGATCGTACGCCGACGCCGCCCGCAGGTCGGTCAGTACGTTGGACGCGTCGCCGGCGAGCGCGAGCTTCGTCTCCGAACGCGCCGCACCGTAGAGCGACGCCGCCACCGCGCCCGCGATACCGAGCACCGCAATTCCCGTCACCGTCACCGCAACGAGCGTCTCCACCATCGTGAAGCCCCGTTCGCACCCTCTCGCCATCGTCCACGCTCCTCGGCCCGGTTAGTGCCCGCGCCGGCGCGTTTAGAGCAGGCCGCGCGCTTTCACGTCGAGGTAGGCGTCGAGCAGAGCGACCGTCAGCTTCGGGGCCGGCACGTCGACGACGATGATGCCGCGCGAGCGCAGGACCGCAATCGACCTGGCGCGCTCGTCGGCCAGCGTCATCGCGACGCTCGTGCGAAAGGCGGCGTCCGGCGTCGCGGGCGTCTCTTCGAGGGCCGCGGCGATTGCGGCGTCGTTCATCAAGACGCAGAGCGCCAGGTGCCGCGGCACGAGGGAGCCCAGCCCCGCGAGCACCGAGGCCGACGTGACCGGGTCGAAGATGTCGGTGAAGAGCACGATCAAGCTGCGCTTCGAGTAGCGGCGGCGCAGCGCCGTGAAGGTCGTCTCGTAGTCGGGCTCCTCGAGCCGCGGCTGCAGGTCGTACGACGCTTGAGCCAGCGCGCTCACGTGCGCGGCGCCGCGGCGCGGCGCGATCGAGAGCAGCGGTTGGCCCGCGAAGGCCACGAGGCCGACGTTGTCGCCGGCCAGCTGCGCGACGCGCGCGATCGACAGCGCGCCCGTCAAGGCGTAGTCGAACTTGCGCTGCGGTCCGATCCGCGGCGTCATGAGGCGGCCGCAGTCCAGCGCCACGATCACGTTTTGGCTGCGCTCCGCCTGGTACTGCGCGACCATCATCCGGCCGCGGCGCGCGGTGGCTTTCCAATCGACGAGCCGGAACGCGTCGCCGGGCTGGTACTCGCGCAGACTCTCGAATTCGCTTCCCGTTCCGCGCATGCGCAGCCGCCGTAAGCCGGCGTCGAGCAGCGTGCTGCGCTTCGCAAGCGTTCCGTAGCCTTCGACCGCCGAAAGATCGGGGAAGACGCGCACGTCCTCGGCCGCGGCGACGCGGTAACGCCGCCGCAGCAGCCCGACCCGGTTTTCGACCCATACGTAGAGGTCGCCGAAGCGTGCCAGGCCGCGCTCGCGCGGCGTGAACCCCAATTCGAGGGTCGCGCGGGAGCGCGCATCCAGCGTGCCTGCGACCGAGAGGGCCGCGAAGTCGACCAGCGGGACCGGCGTCTCGAAGATCCCCAGGCGCACCGCGATCTCGGCGCGGTTCTCGATATCGTACGTCGCGCTCGCGGAGCGCCGCAGCGCGACCATCGGTAACGGCCGCCGCGCGACGCGCAGCGTGCGCGCCGACGGTCCCAGGACCGCATCGGCGGCCAGCAGCGCGAGCGTCAGCGCGCTCGCCGCGGCGAACGCGTAGACGAGCGGTGCCACGAGGCTCGCCGCGGCGAGCAGCAGCGCCAGCCCCAACACGACCCAGACCCCGCGCGCCGAGAGCCACAGCGCGGGCGCAACCGGACGCACCCTAGGCGACGGCCGGGCGCGAAACGTCCTTCGGCACGTCCACCGCCGCCAGGATCCGCTCGAGGATGCGTTCCGCCGTCGCGCCTTCGATCTCGGCCTCGGGACGCACGATCAACCGGTGCGGCAGCACGAGCGGGGCGGCGCTCTTCACGTCGTCGGGCGTCGCGAAATCGCGGCCCTCGATGGCCGCGGCGGCTTGCGACGCTGCCAGCAGCGAGATCGCCGCGCGCGGGCTCGCACCCAGCGCCAGATCGCCGGAAGCGCGCGTTCGCGCCACGATCTGGTAGATGTACGACTGCAGCGCGGGCGCGACGAAGATGGCGCGCACGTCGCGTTGCGCGGCCAGCACCTCCTCGACGGTCGCCACCTGCTCGACCCCCGCCGTCGCCAGATCGCGCGCGTCGAACCCGGCGGCGCTGCGCGCCAGCAACTCGCGCTCTTCGCTTTCGCTCGGATAGCCGGTGCGCGCGCGGACCAGAAAGCGGTCGAGCTGCGCTTCCGGCAACGGATAGGTACCCTCGAACTCGACCGGGTTCTGCGTCGCGCACACGACGAAGAGCGGCGGCAGCGGTTCGCTCGCGCCGTCGATCGTCACTTGCCGTTCTTCCATCGCTTCCAAGAGCGCCGACTGCGTCTTGGGCGGCGTGCGGTTGATTTCGTCGGCCAGTACCAAGCTGGCGAAGATCGGGCCTCTGCGCACCGAAAACTCGGCCGTCCGCGGGTTGAACACCGTCGTGCCGACGATGTCGGCCGGCATCAGATCGGGCGTGAACTGGATGCGCCGGAACGGGGCGCCCAAGAGCGCCGCGAAGGTGCGCACGAACAGCGTCTTGGCCGTCCCGGGAACGCCCTCGATCAGGATGTGACCGTTCCCCAGCAGCGCCAGCAGGAAAGCGCGCGACGTGCCTTCGTTGCCGACGATGACGCGATCGACCCCATCCTGCAGACGCCGGGCGAGCTCAGTGGCGCGGGCGGCCATGCGCAGCATATTCCTTTCGTATTCGTTGGGCCAGTGCGACGCCGCGCACGAGGTTGTGCCGGTCCGCAAAGCCGTTGTCTGCGACCGCGACCATCTCGCGAAACTCCGCGCGCACGTCGTCACGTTCGATGCGCGCCGCGATCTCCTGGTTCGACGCCCCGTCGGGTAGTCCGAGCGCACGCGCGACGCAGCGCGTCGCCGACGACGACGCGGCCGCGAGCGACGCGCGGATCGCACCGCCGCGCGCGAGCAAGCTCGAGAGCGCGTCGATGAAGTCGGCCGACGTTCGGTCGGCGCGCTCCGGCGGCACGACCGGCGGACCGAAGCGAACCGCCGCCCCCGCGAACGCGACCAGCAGCACGGCAGCTGCGATGACGAGCGCAATCAGGAAGGGCCGCGGAACGATCGCCCACCAGTGCACCGGAACGACGTAGCCGTGGATGGCCTCGTCGAAGGCGACGAGCGACCCCGGCGGCCCCTGCGTCGCCAGCAGGTAGCCGAAGCGCGCGTGGTCGGCGCGGGCGATGCGTGCGTTCTCGAACAGCGTCTCGTCGACCACGGCCGTCACCGCGCCGCGGCCGAACGCATACGTGACGGCCGCCGCGCCGCGGCGGTCGCCGAACAGCACCCGCGTGCCGTTGCCGGTCTGCCAGCGAAGGTTGCCGGATAGCTCGAGCGAGCGGATCCCGGCGGGCGCGACCGGGACCGCGCCTGGTCGTCCCGCCCGGGTTTGCGGCAGGTGCAGCACGCCGGCGCGCGCGGCCGCGTCGTCGTGGCCGAGATAGAGCAGCCGGCCGCCCCCGCGCACCCACGTCTCGAGGGCGGCGACGTCGCTCTTCGAGACGCCGCCCTGCGTGGGATCGAACGGCAGCGGCTCCGCGTAGACGAGCGTTCCGACGTCGCCCGTCAAGAACGCCGGGCGTTGCTCGAAGCGGTCGACCCGCACTCCTTCGCGCTCGAGCATCTCGTAGTACGCCCGATAGCCGCCGCCGGCGGCGTCGAACGTCGAGTACGAGTCGAAGGCCGGAGGGGCCGCGGTTTGCCGCTCGAGCACGCTGACCGCAACGAGCAGCAGGGTCGCGATCGCGAGCAGGCCGGCCTCGAACGGCGGCACGCGGCGCAGCGCCGCGATCACGTGCGCAGCACCGGTTCGAGGGCGGTCAAGGCGCGTTCGGCGGCGTCGAACTCGGCGCGCTCGGGGGTGGCATCCGCAAACGCCGCGCGCACGAAACGTTCCGCTAACTCGTCGAACGGCGCGGCGGCGGCGATTCGCGCGCGGCGCACCGCGCGGCGGTATTCACCGGGCGTACGCGCGGCGTCGAACGCGACGATCGCGCGCTCGTCGAGCGCCGCGAGCGCGGCGCGAAACAGCGCGGCGATCGCTTCCGCGTACGCACCGCGCGCCGCGGCCTCGCTCGCCAGCGTGCGCCATTGCGGAGAACCGAGCGCGGCGGCGGCCTGCCGGCCCGCGCCGGCGCTCGCACGCCCGGCGAGGGCCGGCCGCGCAAACGCAACCGCCAGACGAAACCCGACGTACCCCAAGAGGGCGAGCGCCAGCACGACGAGCACGACCCCGATGACGGCACCGGCCTGATGAGAGGCGGCCAGCACCCTGGCGATCGGATGCAGGATCCGCGCCAGCACGTGATCGACGAACCACTGCCACGCAAGCTGGAGCGCCGACGGCGGCGGCGCGACCGACGTGGTCGGCGCCGCGGACCGGTAGGCGGGTTCGGCCAAGATCGTCCGGACGACCGCGTCGGGGTCGCCGTGCGGAAAAGCCGCCGAGCCCGTCACTCCGAGGCGGCGACCGGGCTCTGCGCGGCCAGCGCCGCGAGTTGCAAGTCCAGGCCCTCCTCGCGGACGCGCAAATCGAAATAGAAGATCGCGAGGAACGCGGTCGTGAACGCCGCCGTCGCAACGCGCACGACCGTCGAGTACGCCGTCCCCAGCGCCGCGTTGCGCACCGCCGCAAAGAGCGCGGCTTCGCCGATGGCCGATACGATGCTGATACTCAGGGCGATCGCAAGAAAAGCGATGCCGACCAGCAGCGAGCGCTTCAGGCCGACGCCGGCGAACACGCGCCGGACGCCGCGGCCGAAGGAGGTCACGACCCCGCCCCGTTCGACGACGCACGTAAAGTACGAGATCTGCAGCGCGAGCGCCGCGACGATGAAGAAAGCCGCGCCGGCAACGGTGACGGCCAAGCCGATCACCACGTCGATCGCGATCCCGAACGCGTGCAGGGCCGCGGTGATCACCGCGAGGCCGATCGCGATCGCGACCGCCGCGAGGACGACGGCGACGTACAGGATCGCACCCGCGACCACATACAAGATGTTGATGCCGATCAGCGCCGGCCAGCATGCGAACGCGACGCGGTAGGCGCTACCGAAACTCGTCGCGCGATTCAGATACATCGCGGACGTCGCCTCGATCAGCGCCGCCGTCGGGATAGGCCCGATGAAGAAGATCATCGCGATCAAGGCCGGATACCAGCCGTTGAGCGGCGGCACCGCCGCCAGCGCGTGCCGGATGGCGGCGGGATCGCCCGCCTTCCCGCCGCTCGCCTGCGCCTGCAGCGTTTCGGTGAAGGCCTGCAAGAGCGAGGTGACGTCGCGCGTCGCGAAATATTGCACGATGCCGAGCGGAACGGCATACACCAGAAAGATCAGCGAGAGCGGCACGAAGTGCTTGACGCACAGGGTCACCGCGCGATCCAGGAGTTCGCCGAGCCCGAGCGGGCGCAACGACGGGACCGGAGGCGGTGAGCTCACGTTAGCGGTTCTCCGATCGAACGGGTCTTTGCGGGGGCCGCCCCGGCGTGAAAGGTGAGGTCTCGAGCAACGCCGGAGTCGTTCGGCGATGACGCAGGCCCATCCGCTCGGTTCCCTGACACACCTCTGGCGCTATCCGGTGAAGAGCCTCGCGGCGGAGCCGCTCGAACGCGCCGAGCTCGATGCGGGCGGCATCGCCGGCGACCGCCGGGCCGCGCTCTTTCTCCAATCCGAAGGACGCCCGCGCAGCGGCAAGACCTATCGCGGGAAGGAACACGACCTGCTGCACACCGTCGCGCGGCCGGAGCGGGCGATCGAACTGGCCCGCGAGCGCGGCGCCGAACTCGCGTTATACGACGACGGACCGTACTTCGACGACGGGCCGTTCTCGCTGATCGTCGACCGCTGGCTCGCCGACGCCGAGCGCCACGTCGGCTACGCGCTCGACCCGCTGCGCTTCCGCCCCAACGCGTTCGTGCGCGCGGCGCCGGAATTCGATCTCCCCGAAACCGCGCTAGCCGGTGCCGAGCTCGCGATCGGCGGCGTACGGCTCCGCGTGACGGCGCCGATCCGCCGCTGCGTGACGACGACGTACGACGTCGCGACGGGCGCCGGGGACGCGGAGGTGCTGCGCGCGGTGGCGCGCTATCGCGATAACGTGATGGGCGTCTACTGCGCGATCGTCGCGCCCGGGACGCTGCAGCGCGGCGACGCGGTCGTCATAGCGCCCGGCGGCCCTCCAGCGCCTTGGCCAGCGTAACCTCGTCGGCGTAGTCGAGGTCGCCGCCGATCGGCAAGCCGTACGCTATGCGCGTCACGGCAACGCCGCTCGGGCCGATCAAGCGCGAGAGATAGAGCGCGGTCGCCTCACCCTCGGCGTTCGGATTGGTGGCGATGACGGCTTCGACCGGGTTTTCGCGGGCGATCCGTTCGATCAGCTCCTTGATGCGCAACTGGGCCGGCCCGATACCGTCCATCGGCGAGATCAAGCCGCCCAGGACGTGGTAGCGCCCGCGATACGCGCCCGTGCGTTCGATCGCATAGATATCCTTGGCCTCCGCGACGACGCAAAAGAGCGAGCCGTCGCGGCGCTCGTCCGTGCAGATCGCGCACGGGTCGTCTTCGGTCAAGGCGAAGCACTGCGAGCAGAGCTTGACCCGGTCCTTGACCGCGAGAATCGCTTCGGCCAGCGACTGCGCTTCCGCGCGCGGGCGGTTGAGCAAATAGAAGACCAGTCGCGCGGCGGTCTTGGGCCCGACCGTCGGAAGCTTCGAGAACTCGTTGATCAGGCTCTGAACGGGACCGGCGAGCGCGCTGCCGATCTACATAAGCCCCGGAATGCGCAGGCCGCCCGTCACCGAGCTCATCCGCTTCTCCGAGGTCTCCTGTGCCTTGCGGATCGCGTCGTTGAACGCGACGACCAGCAGATCTTCGAGCGTCTCGGTGTCGTCGGGATCGACGGCTTCCTTCGAGAGCTTGACGGCCGTGACGCGGTTGTCGCAGCTCATCTCGACGCTGACCGCCCCGCCGGCGGCGCTGCCGGAGACGATGGTCGCGGCGAGATCCTCCTGCGCTTTGTTCATCTCCGCTTGCATCTTTTTGACTTGCGCCATCATTTGCGCTTGATTCATGTGGTCTCCATCGTTCCGAGCTTTTTGCGAGCGTACGCGAGCAGTGGATCGACTTCGCCGCCGGCGCTTTCCGCGCTTGCCTCCGGCGCGCCGCGATGCGCGCTCGACCGGCCGCGGCCCGCGCTGCCGGTCTTGAACCGCACCCGCATCGGGACGCGCACCGCATCGGCGACCGCTTCTTCCAAGACGCCCGCGCGTTCGCGCAAGAAGCCCTCCGTCAGCGTATCGACCACGCCGATCGTCAGGGTGTTGCCCTCGACCGCCTCGACCGTCGCCCGCGACAGCATCCCGCGTAGCGGTTTGTACCGCTCCTCGGCGCGCAGCCGGATCCGGTCCCACAGCGAGCGCACCTGCTGCAACGTCGGCGCACCGGCGGCTGCGCGCGCGCGGGCGGGCCCGGCGGCGGCCTCCGCGGGGGTTGGTTCGAGCGGCGCGGGTTCGGGCGGTGCCGGTTCCGGCCGTTCCGGTTCGGGTCGCGCCGGTTCGGCGGACCGTGCCGGTTTTGCGGATCGCACCGGTTTCGCGGGTCGCGCCGGCTCGGGCTCCGCGGACCGGCCCTGTTCGAGCAGGGCGACGCGGGTGGCGAGCGCTTCGAGACTGGGATCCTCGCTCTGCACGATCAGACGCAGCAGCGCCGTTTCGAGCTCGAGGCGAGGATTGCCCGACGAACGGCCGGCCGCGAGCGCATCGGCGAGCAAGCGCAACCCGCGCACGATCTTGGGTTGAGCGGTGTCGGCGGCCAGCGCCGCCGCCGCCGCCGCGTCCCCGGACGACAGGTCGCGGGAGAGCAGCTCCGGATCGATACGCGCGACCAGCAGATTGCGGTATTCGCCGATCGTGCCCCGGATCAGACCCAGCATGTCGGCGCCGGCATCGCTGGCTTCGTCGACGACGCGCAAAGCGGCGCCGGCCTCCGCGCCCAAGATCGCATCGACCAGCGCGCGCGCGTACTGCCGGCCGGTCGTGCCGAAGGCGGCGTCGACCGCCGCCGCGTCGACCGCTCCGCCCGCGTAGGACGCGACTTGCTCGAGCATCGTCAGCGCGTCGCGCAAACCGCCGTCGGCGCGATACGCGATCGCGCCGAGCGCGCCGTCGTCGATCGGGATACCCTCGGCGGCCGCGATCGCGCGCATGCGCTCGATCATGACCGCGACCGGGATGCGCCGGAACGCATAACGCTGGCAGCGCGAGAGGATCGTGGGCGGCAACGCCTCGGGCGCGGTCGTCGCCAGGATGAACACCGCGTGGGCGGGCGGTTCCTCTAGGGTCTTGAGGAAGGCGTTGGCACCTTCGCGCGTCAGCATGTGGGCTTCGTCGATGATGAAGACCTTGGCACGCATCGACGCCGGCGCGAACTTCACCGCCTCGCGCAGGGCCCGGATATCCTCGATGCCGCGGTTCGACGCGGCGTCGATCTCGACGACGTCGATAGCCGTCCCGGCCAGCATCTCCCGGCAGTTCTCACAGGTGTTATCGGGGTCGGGCGTGGGCCCGCGGACGCAGTCGATGCAACGTGCCAGGATCTTCGCAGCCGACGTCTTGCCGCTGCCGCGCGGGCCGGAGAATAGATACGCGTGAGCGAGCTTGCCGGAGGACAGCGCGGTCCGCAACGTGCGAACGACCGCGTCTTGCCCGACCAGGTCGTCGAACGACTTCGGCCGCCACGTTCGATAGAGGGACACGGCGCTACGAGTTCGTCCCGGCGCTCGGACCGACCCTGTTTCGCGAAACCGCAACGTGGGTACGGACGTCTTAGGAAATACCGCCTTTCATTATGAGGGCGGCTAAAAGCGTCGCAGGAGAGCGCAGTTGGCAAGGCGAGTCAGCCTCAAGGACAAGCTCGAGAAGGGCCTACACGACCTCTTCGGGTTCGAGCACTTCAACCCGGGCCAGGAAGAGGTGGTCGCTCGCGTCATGCAAGGCGAGGACACCCTTGCGATCTTGGCGACCGGCGCCGGAAAGAGTTTGTGCTACCAGCTTCCAGCGCTTTTACTCGGCGGGACGACGATCGTGGTCAGCCCGCTGATCGCGCTGATGAAAGACCAGCTGGACGTCCTTGCCGAGCGCGGGTTCCGCAACAACGTCGCGCTCAACTCGACGCTCTCCGAAGATCAGGAAGCCGCGGCGGTCGCGCGCGTGGCGCGCGGCGCCGTCAAGATCGTCTTCGTGACCCCGGAAAAGCTCGAAGACGAGCAGTTCCTCTCGATTCTCAAGAAGGTCAAGATCCCGCTGTTCGTCGTCGACGAAGCGCATTGCATCAGCCAGTGGGGGCACGACTTCCGGCCCGCCTATCTTGCGCTCGGCCAAGCGATCGCGGCGCTGGGCAGGCCGACGGTGCTCGCCTTGACCGCCACCGCGACGCCGGCGGTTCGCGAGGACATCCTGCTGCAGTTGGGCATTCCGAAGGCCAAGACCATCGTCAAGGGCTTCGACCGGCCGAACCTGCGCTACGAGGTGATTCGCGCCGAGAACGAAGCCGCGAAGCTCAAGAGCCTCAAGGCGCTGTTCGAAAACGGCCTGGACGGCACCGGAATCATCTACACCGCGACGATCAAGAACGCACTGGAAGTGCAGAAGTACTTGCACGATCAGCTCGACTTGCCGGCCGCGGTCTATCATTTCGAAGCTGCAAAAGCACGACCGGGTGTCGGTGCACGAATTATTCATGGGCGAAGCGATTCGGGCGGTCGTAGCCACGAACGCTTTCGGCCTGGGCATCGACAAAGCGAATATTCGTTTCGTCGTCCATTACGATCTGCCGGGAAGCGTGGAAGCCTACACGCAGGAAGCGGGACGCGCCGGGCGGGACGGCGACCCCTCGCGCTGCATTCTGCTCTACCGGATGAGCGACACGCGCGTCCAGAACTATTTTCTGACCGGCAAGTACCCCGATATCGAAGACGTGCAGAAAGTCTTCGGAACGCTCGAGTATTTCGGCAGCCAGGCCGACGGCGTGTCGCTGGCCGACCTGCGGAAGATCTCGCAATTGCCGCTGACCAAGCTCAAAGTCGTCTTGGCGCTGCTCAAGAAGGCGTGTTTCATCGAGATGCGCGCGCGGGCGCGCTACGGGCTCACGCACGACGCGCTGAAGAACCGCGAGCTGGTCCTGAGCCTGACCAACTACGATACGAAGAAGTCGTACGATCAGAGCAAACTCGCGATGATGCTGCAGTACGCGGAGACGCGCAGTTGCCGCCGCAAGTTCATCCTGAACTACTTCGGCGAAGACTACGAGCGGGAATCCTGCGGGCAGTGCGATAATTGTCTGCGCGCCCGGGTCCGCACGGTCGGCGAGTCGCGCCCGACCAGCGGCTACCGCATCGCAGACGTGGTCGTGCACCCGAAGTTCGGGCAAGGCACGGTCGAGCGGGCGGAGAAGGACCTCGTAACGGTGTTGTTCCCGAGCGTCGGTTACAAGACACTGCTGGCTTCGGCCGTGATGCGCGAAGCGAAGATCGCGTAGACCCGGCGGGGCGGCGCCCGTCGATCCCTATTAGGAGGCTCATGGAGCGCGGGATCCCGCGATCCCGAAAACCCTGCGATCGGCCGCACCGTAACGGCGCGGCGGCGTTAGCGTTGCACGCGTTGCTCGCGCTCGCGCTCTTCTGCGCCGCGCAACGCGGCGCGCAGGCGCGAAGCGCTGCGGCGGCGCCCGGAGTCGCGCCCGCGCCAGCGGGCTCCAGCGCGCCGTCCCCCGCAGCGCCTACCGGCGCCGGCGCGCCTACGCCCTTCCCGGCGGCCACCCCGGTCGCGCCCGCGCCGGGCGGCACCGCGCCGGTCACGCCGGTTCCCTTTGAAACGCCGACGCAACCGCCGATCATCGTCGATCCGCCGGCGGCCGGCGTGCAGCCCGGCGCCAGCCTGACGCTCCGCGTGACGCAAGAACTCGGAAACCTGGCGGTGACGGTTGCCGATCCGGCCATCGTCGATGCGACCGCCGACGAGTCGGCGCGTACGGTCACGATCGTCGGGAAGACGATCGGCACCACCACGCTGACGGTACGCGACGAACGCGGTCTGACGCGCGACGTCAACGTGCGCGTGGCATACAACGCGGGCACGATTCCCGCTTCCGCCTTCGCGCGCGTGACCGGGCAGCCCGCGACGCCGGCTTTTCTGCGCGAACAGGCACTGGCCGCGGCGCTGCGGAGCGTCAGCCTGCGGCCCGGCGCCACCACGGTCGCCTCGCTCGACTCGATCGACGTGCCCGTTCCACTCCAGGTCGACGACGTGACGACCGTCGACGTCCCGGTCATCGTGCAAGGCGATGCGTACTTCACGGTTTCCGGCACCGTACGCGTCCGCATCGAGAACTTCGCGCAACCGGCGCTTCGTCCAAAATCGCTGCTGGTTAGCGATTATCCCGAGACGCTCAAAGAAAACGGCACCCTGTTCGGTGCCGAGCTGACGGCGAAGTCGGTCGAACGGTTCCTGTACTTCCACTACAATCCGCCGGGGCAACCCGACCGCCGGATCGTGCTCAAGGTGCAGAACCCCTCGGGCCAGCCCGCGCACGTGCAATTCATCGCGGGCCAAGCGGGGCCGGACGGCAACGAAATGCAGGTCGGGCATCTGGCGACGCAGCGCTTTCTCGTGCGGCTGGCACAGAACGAAGGCTCGGTCGTGCTCGTGCCGCCGAACACGACGCTCGCGCTGTCCGATCAGCCCCTGCCGGCGAAGAGCATCGTCAGCGGGTTGATGCAGATTCACGAGATCGAAGGCCCGCCGCTTCGCCTCACGCTCGTGGCGCAAGACCTCGGCTCACCGCTGGACGGAGCGGCCGGCACCGACGATTTGCTGGAAGGCGGACACCCGCACGCGCGCGGCATCTATCCGATCCCGGAGTTCTACTTCGACTACAGTTACGATGCCCAAGGTCCGGACCTCGAGATTCCGATCGGGCAGATCCCGCTTCCGAATCTGGTGCGCGGGCAAACGCTCGCCGGCGACTACGGCGTGCTGCAGTCGGTGACGATACGCATGGTCAACAACGACCGGCATAACGCGCGCGAGATCGCGCTGTACGCGAACCCGCGCGGCGGGCGCGCGACCGGCTCGTTTCTGATCGACCGGGTGCTGGTGCAGGCCCACGCGATGGCACCCTTCGGCCACTATAAACTACGGCAGTATACCATTCCGCCGGGCAGCTTCGTGCGGACGGACGTCGTGACCATGCCCGAAGGCGGCTCGTCGTACCCGCTGCGGCTGATCGTGGCGCCCGACGACGGCAGCGCGCCCGCCGGCTCTTCCGACTCGCCGGTCTACTGAGCGCAGGCCGCCGCGTAGGCGGCGGCGGCGGCACGAGCGCCTTGCGGCCAGCCGAAACGCGCGACTGCGGCCGGGCGGCCGGCGGCCGCGCGAGCGTCGGCCGCCTCCGGCGCCGCGAGAACGGCCGCCAGCGCGGCGCCCCAGGCCGGCGCGTCCTCGGGCTCGACCAGCGGCGCGGCATCGCCGACCACTTCGGGAAGGGATGAGGAGCGCGCGGCCACGAGCGGAACGCCCGCGCACAGTGCCTGCGCGGCGCCGTACCCGAACCCTTCGTAACGCGACGGCACCACGGCAACGGACGCACGCGCGTAGAGTGCGAGCAGCTCGCCGCGCGCGACGTAGCCGCGAAACTCGACGCGCGGCGCCACGCCGAGCTCCTGCGCGAGCGCGCTGCAGCGCCGCAGATACGGCGTCGGCGGTCCGACGCTGACGAGCCGCAGTCCGGGCAGTCCGGCCAGCGCCCGGATCGCGACCTCCAGGTTCTTGCGGCGTTCGACCGTGCCCACCGCGAGCGCGAACGGGCGCTCGCGGTCGGGAACCCGAACGACCGCGGCCACGTCGGCGGCCACGCCCGGATACACGACCTCCACCTTCGCCGGATCGAGCGACCCCAGCGCCAGCAGCTCGCCGCGTGAAAAGTTCGAGTCCACGAGGATCCGCCGCGCGGTCCGGTAGCGCGCCAGCGCGAACGCCCCGAAGTAGGCGCGCGCGTAGGGCCGCGCGTGTTGTTGCGCGCGAAGCCACGCGACGTCGTGGACGGTGGCGACGATCGGTTTCCCGCACAGCAGGGGCATCGTCCCGGACGCGCAGTGCACGAGGTCGACGCGCGCGCGCCATGCGGCGGCCGGCAGCAGGACCTGATCCCACAGCACGCGCCGGTCGAAGCGCCACGGGTCGAGGCCGGGCGCTTCGAGCGGGACCACGTCCACGCCGGCGGCGCGCAGCGCTGCCAGCAGCCCGCACGCGTACTCGCCGATGCCCGTGGCCGAACCGCGAGCCAACTGGACGTCGAGGCCGACCCGCACTAGTGCGCTGTGCCGTCCAATTCGCGGGCGAGACGGTGGACGGCATCCGAAGACGCGTCGAGCGCCTGCGCGCGAACCAGATACGACCGCGCGCGCGCCGCGCTTCCCTCGCGCAGCGCGACCTCGCCCAGGCCCGCGACCGGTTCGGCGCTGGCGGGGTCCACGTCGCGGGCCCGGCCGAACGCGCGTTTCGCGGACTCGAGTTCGCCGACGTTGAGCAACTGGTTCGCGTAAGCCAGGATGTAGTTCTCGTCGAGCGGCGCGAGAGCCACCGCATGCCCGTAGGCATCGCGCGCTTCGAGCTCGTGCGCGTGCCTCGGCGCCGACCCCACGGCCAGCGCGTATGACGCCGTTTCCTGCAAACGCCCGAGCGCAAAGTACGCGTGCGCCAGAGCGTCGGCCTGAGTGCGGTCGGTTTGCAGCTTCGCCACGGCCGCCTGCTGCAGGTCCAGCGCCGCGGCGAGCTGGCCGGCACGCTCCAGCTCCCCGACACGCCGTTCGAGCCCGGCCAGATCGTCGGCCGCGAGGTAGTCCCGCACCGCGACGGCGGTATCGCCGCGCGCCTCGGCGAGGCGGCCGGCGAGCGCCGTCCGGTCGCGCGACGGCGGAAGGCGGGCGATGTCGCGCTCCGCCAGCGGCAGGTCGCCCGCCGCCAGCGCGTTGCGCGCGAGAACGAGGCCAAGCGCAGGCGGCAACGGCGGCCCCGGCAGCAGCCGGTCGACCCGCGCGGCCACGCCGGGCGGAACCAACTGCACCCACGAGCCGCGCTGCGCCGTCGCGCGCAACGCGATGCTCGAGAGCACCTGGATGCATCCGAGTACCGCGACCAGCGCCGCGAGCGCCGCCACCGTCAGCATTCGCATCGCAGGCTTGGTACGCCGGTTCGCCGCGGGCTCCCCCGCAGCGCCTCGCTTAGAACCGAACGGTGAAGTTGAGGTCCTGCCGGTTTTCCTCGAGGTTGAGATTGGGGACCACCGCGTCCGTGTACGAGTAGTGACGGGCAAGGAAGGTCAACGACGAGTTCGATTTCGGGATGTTGTAGGTGAGCGAACCCGTGTAGTAGTCCTTGCGCTCCGAGATGTTCTGGCCGAGCGTCGTTCCGTACGCCCCGCCGAAGCGCTGCGTCGAATACGAAGCGCCGAAGTTGAGGTCCCGCGTGAGCGGCAGCGTTGCTTTCGCGGCGAGCGTCGTATGGCGCATGTTGATGTAGTTGGGATAGTAGGAGACCAAGCTGCCGGACCCGTACGGGCCGCCCGCCGGCAAGCTCGCGTTGGCCACCGCGAACGCCGCCGGGTCGTAGGTCTGGGTCGTCGGATTGAACGGATAATACTGGTACGCGGTCGTGTCGAAGCGCTGCAGCGTTTCGTACTGGCCGCTGATATCGAAGGTGGCCTTCTGCCGGAAAACCGGGACCGCGAAGGTCGTTCCGAGCGAGTAGGTGTTATAGGACTCCGGCGTGTTGCTCGTGATGTTCGCACCGCCGATCAGGCTTCCGTAGCCGTCGGGTTGGATCTCTTGAAGCGCCTGGAACGACCCGCGCACGGTGAGCGGAAAGTCGCCGATACGCGCCGGCGTGTTGAAGGACACCGTCCAGCCGCGCGAGTTCGGAGCGAACGCCGAGAAGAACGTCGGTCCGGTGGCCTTGAGTTGGTTGAAGACCGGATACGCGTAGGTCAGATTCGGATTGACGCTGGTGTTCGGATTGGAGAGCCCGAGCCGCGTGAACTGGGCGTCGAACTGGCTGTTGATACCCAGGTCGTTCGCGAACCCGAAGAAATCGGGATAGTAGTTGCCTTTGTAGTACGCGAACAGCGACGGGGCGTTGCCGTAGTACTGGAACGGCGCGCCCACGAAGAAGTTCGTGCCGACGGACTGGTACTGCGCCGACAGTTCGACTTTCTGAACCTTCAGACGCAGGCCGAGGACGGCCGCCGTGTCGCCGACCGCGGCCACGTTGTAGTAATCCGGCGTGAATTTGCTGTCCGCGAGCTCGGCGTACAGGACGGGCTGCGAATCGGGCCCCAGGACGTTGAAGGGCAGCGGCGCTTGCGCGTCGAGCCCGAACACCGTGTCGCTGACCAAACCGTAGCCGTCCGGCGCCGCTGCGTTGACGAGCGTGATGCCGGTCGCGCCGCTGCCGCTGGTCTGCGTATCGTTATAGTCGAAGATGCGGACGAAGCTGAAGCCGACCTCCGCACCCGCGTATCCCTTGAACTTCTGGTCCAGGCGCGCGTGCGCCATGTAGCGCTGGAACGTCGAGTTGTTGGTGTTGCTGATGTTGCGATAGGTGATGCCGACGACCGAGCCGGCCGGCAGCGGCACCGGAAAGACCACCGAGTTGTACGCCTGATTGAACGTGAAGGCCGGAAGTCCCACGCTCGGGCCGCCGGTCTGCTGCCCCGACGCGTTGAACGAGGCGCCGTCGAAGTACGAGATGTAGACCGAGCCGATCACGGCCGCGTTCGTCAGGAACACCTGCGAGAGCGTGCCCGAGCCCGCGTTGAAGCTATCGGTCTTCAGAACGCCGGCCGGCGTCGACTGCGTAAAGGTCTCCTGCGGGGCGACGATCGTGTACAGATACGAGTTCGCGTTGAACGGGAGGACGTTCGGGTCGGTCACGCCGGTCTGCGTGTCGAGCATCACGTCGTCCATACGGGTGAACGATACCTGGACGTCGGTCGAGCCGAAGGCGCCTTCGGCGACCGTTCCCGAAACCTCGGCGCCCTTCTGATACGGCTGGTACGGCGTCGAGTAGTTCGTGATGCCGTTGTAGCCTTGCGGCGCGCGGAACGCGAGGCCCGTGCGCGACGACGTCATATCGTCGATGATGCCGAACTTGAAGGTGAGGTTCGAGATCGCGCCCGTGTGGGCGATATTGATGTTGACGCCGGGTTCGACGTCGAACTTCGCCTGCTGCGAATACTCGCCGCCGTACTCGAAGTTCAAGATATGGACGGGGATCGAGACGGTCAGGTTGTCGTTGATCTGGTAGGCCAGCGAGAAGCGGCTGTCCTGACGGATCTGGATGCCCGAACTCGCCTGCGTGAACGGGTTGTTCGAGTCGTCCGTCGTCAAGTACGCGTTGACGAACGGGTCGATGCTGCCGACCGCGGTCGGGTTCGCCGCACTGCCCGGCGGGATGGTCGCGCCGTACCAGGTCGTGACGGGTTCGCCCGTGCCGTTGGTCACCGACTCCGGGATCTCGGTGCGCTGGCGGAACGTCAGGTTCGGCAGGAAGACGCCGTGCAGGGAGAGCGACTGCGCGAACTTGGTGCGTTTGTCCAGCGCGTCGAGCGAGTCTTCCAGATTCGTCACCCGCACGCCCAGCGCGTCGAGTTCGTCCTTGAGCGCGTCGATCAGTTTCTGGAGCTTGTCGAGGTCCTCTTTGGACGGGCCCTTGGCACCCTGGTTCTCCTGCAGTTTGGCGATGACGCGCGCGACGACGACGGCCATCTCGTAGCGCGTGAGCGGACGGTCCCCCTTGAATTTTCCGTCGGGGTAGCCGTCGATGACCCCATCGGCCGCGAGACTCTGAATGTACTGGTAGGCCCAGTGGTTCGCCGGCACGTCCGAGAACGGCGTCGCGAGAACGGCGCCTCGCTCCGCGCCCGCGAGCAGCGCAACCGCCAGCCCGGTGGCCAAGGCCAGGCGTACGAGACGCTTCATAGATCCTCCAGAAGAGTAAGAAGCCTGGGGGGCTCCGTTACACAGGCCCGCACGGTGCGCGTACGCTGCCGGAACCGCTGGAGAGAGCTGCCGAGTTTTCCTTCGCCAACGACGCCGAGTGCGGCCCCGTTGAAGACGGACGGGGACGCAGAAAGTACGCCCATCATTTTCGAGCGCGTGCGAGGTTTCGTTTACGACCGCGCGATAGCGAGTCCTGCGGACGGTTATCGGCCCAATCGGCCGCTTCACGGGCTTAAGCCGCCGTTAAGGGTTTTGTTCGGCCATGCTGCGCAGGAGCCGTTCGGCAATCAGCAGCGCGGCGAAATCGTCGATCGGCCGGGGCGGCAGGAGCATCCCGCGGGGGATCAACCGGCGCCAGCCGCGGGGCGGGTTCGCCCTGAAGTAACGCTCCCGCGCGAGCAGCGTCGTGCCGCGTTCGTCGACGATGCTGACCGGCAGGCCCAGCCCCTCGACCATCTCGAGGACGACGTCGGCGTGCGTTCCGCTGCCGAGCGCGACCGCCTCGACCCGATGGCGTTTGACGAGCGCCCGCAGCGACTCGCCGAGCTCCCCGGTCGGCACGATACCGAGGTCGAGCGGCTCCGCACCGATGCCCGTCACGACCGCGTAACCGCACTTCTGCGTTCCCGGATCGATGCCCAACACGGCCGGTGCGACGGCCGTTCCGGGTGCGCTCACCGCGGGGTTCGGCTCAAGTCGAAGGTGACCGGGATGCCGCCCGTGTGCGGGTAGACGTCGCCGACGGCGCGGGCCACGATGTAAAAGCGTCCGCGGCCCGCGCGGATCGTCTTCTGCGTTTCCTGCACTTGCGCGAGCGTCAGCGACGGAATCGCGTTGGCGAAGTAGGCCGGCATCCCGCCCTCGATGGCCGTCGACGAAACCGCCCCGGCTAACTGGCCGTACGCGACGTTGGGGATGATGGCGGTTCCGCCGTCGATCTCGACGCTCGCGATCGGCTGGTGCGCGGTGAAGATCCGCTGGTCGGGATACGGCGCGAAGGTGAAGTGGATCGGATCGCCCGCAAAGAGGTTCTCGTCGGCTACGGCCACGAGCAGCACGGGTCCGCGGATCAAGAAGCCTTGAACCTTCGGGTCGGTCAGCACCGCGGCCAGCTTCTTGGAGATATCCGGATCGCCCGACTTCCCGCGGAACGGTTTGAGCCCTTGCGGCACGTACGTGCGGTTGAGGTACGCGACGACCGCGTCGAAAAAGGACGCCAGCCGCAAGGCGCGGTCCGACGCGGTCTGCTGCTCGGTCAGCAGCAGGTACTGGCTGTACAAGAGGTCGCCGTGGTTGACGACGACGTTGTTGAGGCGCACCTGCTTTTCGAGTGCGTCGGCCTGGGCCTGCAGCTGGTTGACCTGGTTGTTGATCTCGCTCAAATGAAAGAACGCGGCCCGCGCGTAGGCCGATGCCAACAGCGTCGTCACCGTAACGATGAACGCGATCATCATGCCGGTCGTGACGGCAACGATCGTCGACGTGTACTTCGGGCGCAGCCCGAAGAGCGTCATCCGTTTGCGCCCGACCTGGTGCCCGACGCGGTCTCCGATGTATGCGATCAGCCCCGCCACCATGACGATGACGATGACGACCAGGATCCCGCCGAGCGTCCCCACGCGCTCAGTACCGCGCCGCCCGGCGCAGCAGCGCCGCGCCGATGGCCGTGAAGATGACGTTGGGCAGCCACGCACCGATCGTCGACACCGCGTAACCGCCCGGCAGGCCCGTGAAGAGCGCCGAAGAGATACTGGCGATCACGAAGTAGACGAACGCCACCGCGACCGCCAGCCCGAAGCCCAGACCCGTGCCGCCGCCGCTGCGCGACGGCCGCAGGCCGAACGGCACGGCGATCAACGTGAACACGAAACAAGCGAACGGTCGCGCAAGTTTTTCCTCGTACGTCGTCTGGTAAGCGCGCGTCTCTTGCGCCGACAGCTGCCCCGAGGCAATGACCTCACGTATTTGCGAGCGGCTCATCGACTCCCGGTTGTTGTCCATCGCGCGCTGCTGGATTTGCGTGGGCTTCTGGCCGACGTCGACCCGCATCTCCGGCTCCTTCGAGGACTGGGTCGTGCCGTCGCCGTTGAAGCGGTAGATCGAAGCGTCGAAAAAGGTCCACGAGGGTTGATCGTACTGCCCGCGGTCGCTGAAGAGCACCGCCTTGGGCCGGTTGTCGGCACCGTACGTCACGATCGTGACGAACAGCAGTTCCCGCGTCGTCGCGTCGTAGCCTCGAAAGTAAGTAACTTGCTGGCCGCCGCCCGGCAAGTTCGTGACCACCGTGTGCGTGGCGCCGCCGAACGCGCCGACGTGCCGGATCGTATCGTCGCGCAGCTGCGCGGCCTGGTCGTTGGCGAACGGCACGATTCCCTCTTGCAGGCCGAACGCCAGGACCGAAACCCCGAAGCTGACGATCAGGAGCGGCGCGACCGCGCGGATCAGTCCGACACCGCCCGCCTTGAGGGCCGTGATCTCGCTCTCGCCCGACAGGCGCTGCAGGGCCAGCAGGGTCCCCAGCAGCATCGCCATGGGCACGATCGTCACGACGATCTGCGGCAACTGCCACAGGAAATACTCGACCGCGGCCGCGATCGGCGCGTGTTCTTCGGACACCAGGCGGCTGATCGCGAGGATGTTCGTCGCTGCGAAGATCAACGTGAAGGCCGACAGGCCGAACGCGAACGGCCCCGACAGCTCCGAGATCATGTAGCGGTCGAGGATCGTCGGGTGCGCGACGCTCGAGACCAGTTCCCGCAGGGGTGAATTCCAGCGCCGCTGCGCGACGACGTCCAGCATCAGCGTTCCACTAGAGGCGGAAGGTCTCGCCGAGGTAGAACTGGCGCGCCGTCGGCGAGTCCAGGACTTCCTGCGCGGTGCCGGAGACCACGATCTTGCCCTCGTTGAGAATGTACGCGCGGTCGACGATCGCCAGGGTTTCGCGCACCTGGTGGTCGGTGATCAAGACGCCGAGACCCCGCTGGCGAAGATGGCGGATCATCAACTGGATGTCCGCGACGGCGATCGGGTCGATGCCGGTGAACGGTTCGTCGAGCAGCAGGAAGGCCGGCTCCGTCGCGATCGCGCGCGCGATCTCCACCCGGCGGCGCTCGCCGCCGGAAAGCGAGTCGCCCCGCGCGTCGACGAATCTGGTCAGTCCGAACTCGTCGAGCAATTCGGGGAGGCGGTTCTCCCGTTCGCTCGCCGGCACGCCGTTCATCTCCCAGATCAAGCGGATGTTGTCGCCGACGGAGAGCTTGCGGAAGATCGAGTTCTCCTGCGCGAGGTAGCCGATGCCCGCGCGGGCGCGCTTGTACATCGGCAAGCCGGTCAGGTCGGTCGACACCGAACCGTTCTGCAGAACGACCCGGCCCTGGTCGGGCTTTACCAGACCCACCACCATGTAGAACGTCGTCGTCTTGCCGGCACCGTTGGGTCCGAGCAAGCCGACGACCTCGCCCGTGTTGACGGTCGCGCTGACGCCGTCGACGACCGCCCGCGCGCCGTAGCGCTTGACCAGATCCTCGAGGATGATCCGCCGCCCTTCGTCGCCCCCCATCGGGTCAGTGGGCGCCCGAAACGTCGATGCGGCCGTCACGAAGGTTCCAGTCCAGCGTGTCGCCCCGTAATTCCTCGCCCTGCGGCGAGTGCAGCACGACGTTCCCCTCGCCGTGGAGCTCTTCCGTTGGATCGTAATAGCTCAGGACGTCGCTGGAGAGCGTCATCCCGTCTTGGTCGATCGCATGGACCCCGCCCGACATGCGCACGATCTTGTCGCGTTCGACGACCGTCCCGAGCGGAGCGTCGGCGACCAGCCGCTTGCCGTTCGCACCGTAGAACGTAATGTGCGGGCGCGTGAAGTCGCTGCGTCCCGTGTTTGCTCCGAAATACAGTCCGGTCTCCGCGTCGGCTCGTAACACGTATACTCGGCGGTTGCCCTTCTGCTTCGTCAGGTAGATGTACTTCGAGCCGACCTTGTGCGCGTTGAGCGCGATCGGCAGGCTCGTCGCCGTGGGACCGGCTTGCGGGCTGCCGGCGGCCGCGGGCGAGCCCGACGGCTGCCCGGACGGCTGCCCGGACGGCTGCGCTGACGGACCGCCGCCCGAGCAGCCCGCAGCCGCCAGCACGGCCGCCAGTGCCAGTCCGGCGACGAGGTTGCCGCGGGACGCGCGCGTCGCACGCTTCACGCGGCGGCCTCGCTCGCGGCCAGGGCCAGCGCAGAGTACGGAATCCACACGAAGGTCATTTGTACGACACCGATCGTATCGGTCAGCCCGGAGACGGCGAGCGCGATCAGGCCCGCGCAGACGCCGATGGCGAGCGACCGCTGCCCGCCCGGCCCACGCGCCAGCCGCAGCCGCACGTCGGCGGCGAACCGAAACCAGCCGAAGACGGCGGCGGCAAGGCCCGCGACGCCGAGCTCCCCGGCCAACGACACGTAGATGTCGTGCGGGTGCAAGGCCGCGAAGGTCCCGGGTTCGGCGCCGTTGACCGGGCGCACGGCGGGATAGACGCGCCAGTAGGCGACCGGCCCGACCCCGGTCAACGGGAACAGCGAGGCCACCCGCAGGCCGCTCTGGACCGTACGCAGCCGGCTGAACGTGTCGGACGGGTCGTGATGGGGAAACGGCCGGAAGACGAGCACCGCCGCGGCCAGCGCCGCGACCGCCAACACCCCGAATCCCGCGCGGCGCCGGCCCGACGCGAACGCGAAGAAGACCGCGGCGGCCCCGGCGCCGGCCAGCGCCTCGCGCGAGAAGGTCAGCACCAGCGCCACGGCGCCCAGCAGCGCGCCGGCGGCGGCCAGACCGCGCACCAGCGGGTCGCGCGAACCCAGTAGCGCGCCGAGCGCGACGAAGACGAAGATGTCGAGGTACTCGCCGAACTCGTTCGAGGTGACGAAGAACCCGGCGGCGCGGCCCTGCGTCACGGCGTACAGCCCCGCCGGAACGTGCGCCAGCGCCATCGCGATACCGGCGGCCGCCGCCGCGGCACCTACGGCGAAATACGCGACGAGCAGCGTGCGGGCCACGGGCGCGCGGCGGTAATATCGCACGAGCGCGAGGTGGAAGAACGCGCCGAGCAGCATCGTCGCGACGACCTGGACGCCCGAGAGCGGGTCGATGCCGAGGACCGATCCCAGGAGCGCCGCCCCGATCCAGGCGGTCAGGATCGTGCGGGAAGGCGACGGCGCCCACAGGGCCCGCTCGCGCAGAAGGGCCGCCGCGCATGCCAGCGACGAGAGCGCCAGCAGCGTCACGAGCACCGCCGCGCCGGCCCGGCCGGCGAACGAGAACCCGACCTGCGGCGTCGGCGAGAGCGCCTGGAGCGACGTGTAGAACTGCACGACGACGAAAAACACCGCCAGTGGAATCGCAACGGCGGCCGCGCGAGGGTCCGTCATGCGTCGCGCAAACCGTGACGCGTTGCTTCCAGCGCCAGCGCCATGAACGGGATCCACGCTCCGAGTTCCAGGACGTGCACGCAATCGACCGTCGCCTGCACCCACGTGGCGACGAAGGCGGCGACGAACGCCAGGCCCAGCGTACGAGCCTGCGACGACGCGCAGCGCAGGCGCTCCGCGAACGAGCGCGCGAACGCGTACCACAGGAACCCGAGGGCGGCCAGCCCGCACGCGCCCGTTTCGACGAACGCCTCGAGGACGTACCCGTGCGGATGGAAGGCGACCGCCAGATCGCCCGGCGGCCGCAGCGCGGCGAAGACCTGGCGGAAGCCGCCCGGTCCCAGCCCCGTCAGCGGGAACAGCGTGACCGCACGCCAGGACGCGATCCAGATCGGCAGCCGCGAAAACTCTTCCGAGGGGTTGTGATGGTCGTTGAAACCCCACAGCCACAGCGCTTCGCAGGCGAGCGCCGCCGCCAGTCCGAGCGCCACGCCGGCATCCCGGTAACGGATGAAGATCAAGAGCGCCGCAGCAACCGAGATACCGAACCAGCCGGCGCGCGAATACGTCGCCCACAGCGCGACCAGACCCGCGAGCGTACTGGCGAGGGCCAAGCCGCGTAACCAGGGCGCGCGCGCGCACACCGCCACGCCGGCCGCCACCGGCACGAGGAAGAGCAAATACCCGGCGAACTCCCCGGGCACCAGGAACGTCGCGACCGCGCGCCCGTGCGCGACCGCGTAGGCGGCCGACGGCGCGCGGGTGACGACCATCGCGACGCCGAGGACCGAAACCACCAGGCCGCTCGCCAGGAACGCGCCGAAGATCGCGGTCGCCGCGCCGGACGCGTAGTAGCGCGCGATCGCAACGTGGAGGGCGAACGCGCACCCGACGGCGACGACGTAGCACGTTCCCGTCACCGGGTCGATCCCGAAAACGGCCGCCAGCGCCCAGCTTGCGACGTACGCGAAGATCGGCCGGGACATCCCGCCGGTCCCGGCCGCTTCGCGGCGCACGGCCGACGCGAGCGCCGCGCCGCTGACCGCGAGCACCGTCGCCAGCAACAGTTGCGCCATCGCCCGGGGCACGATCGAGATGCCCGGCGGCTCGATCGCCGTCAATTCGACCAGCGCCGGTGAAACCGGCAGGATCGCGAAGGCGCAGCCGAGCGCCACGGCCGCCGGACGGGAGGCGCCGGCCAGCGCCGGACGGCGCGCGAGAGCCGCGGCGCCCGCCTGCACGCTCACGCGAGGCCTCCGGAGACGGCGCGGGAGCGCGGCGAGAGGAAGCCGGACTCCACGATCGCCTGCGCGATGGCGGCCACGCCGCCGGGCGGGCCCATGCGGGAGCGGCCCGCCGCGCCCATCGCGGCCAGGCGTTCGGGATCGCCCAACAGACCGTCGATCGCGTCCGCCGCGCTGCGGGGATCCGCCGGCACCAGCAGCAGCGCGTCGCCGAGCAGCCGCCGCTGCCGCATGCGGTACCAGTCGTCCCGTTCCGGCCGCGTATCGCCGAGCGCGACGACGGGCACGCCGAAAGCCGCCGCCTGCTCGTTCGCCGTCCCCGCCTGGCCGAGCACGACGACGCTTGCGCCCAACAGCGCGCCGAGCGCGGCCGCCCAGCCGATCAGGCGCACGCCATCCGCGCGGACGCTGAAGGCCGCGCCGTCCGGCAACGGGATCTCCTCGATGACCCAACCGTCCGCGATCAGTTCGCGCGCGAAACGCTTCGCATCCAGGGTCGGGGCGACGGAGAGCAGCCCGGGGAGGTCCGGGCGCCGGCGACCGAGGGCTCGGAGCACGCGCGCCAGCCGGACGCCGTCGGCGTAGGCCGCTTCGCGGCTTCCCGGCAGGATGCCGATCCAGGTTCCGTCGAGCGCGCCGGGCCCGTCGGTTCGCACCAGGTCCGCGATCGCGTTTCCCGGGGCCTCGGCCTCCACGCGCTGCGCTTGCAGCAGTCGAGCCGTCGGCTCGTCGCGCACGAACGCCCGGGCGGCACGCCGCAGGAGCGTCCGCTCGAACGGTCCGTAGCGCGCCACGTACACGCTTTTCGCAGTTCCCACGAAGATCGTCGGCGCGTGCGCCAAGAGCGCCAGCGCGAGCGCGTACGCATCCCCGACCGCCGCCACGACGTCGTAGCGGCCGCGCGCGGCCCGCAGGAACGCGAGCTGGGCGAGCCAGAGCCGCACGAATCCGGCCCGCAGATCGCGCGAAAACGCGCGCACGTTGCCCATCGCGACGAGCCCCCCGCTCGGCATCGCCCGGCGCGGCCCGACCAGCGCCAGCGGCGCGGCGCCGGCCCCGGTTCCGACCAACGGAAACAGGTCGAGCGCCACCGGAACGCCCGCCACGCGCGCGACCTCGGCCGCGATCCGCGCGGCAATCGCGGTCTCGCCGTGGCCGTTGGTCACGAAGAGCACCCGCAGCACGGCTAGCCCGAGCCGGCCGCGCCGCCCAGCAGCGGCAAGAGGTCGAAGCGCGCGATGCGCGCGCGGCCGGTTGCGTCCCGCTCCAGTTCGGTCCGCGAGACGTACGCGCCGTACGGGCCGGCATGGACGATCGGGACGCCGCCGTCCATTTCGGGGGCGTACAGGGTGTCGTGGCTGTGGCCGCCCAGGATCAGGTCGAGGCGCGGCACCTCGCGCGCCAGCCGGCGGTCGGCGTGCAGGCCCAGGTGCGAGAGCACGACCAGGATCGCACTTGCGGGCGTCGAGGCCGCGACGCGCCGGGCGGTTTCGAATGGGTCCAGAAAGCGCCAGCCGAAGACCCGTTCCCACGGGCTGCCTTCCGGGTACTGGACCACCAAGAGTGCGAACACGCGCACCTGCCAGGACCCTCGCTCGAACGTCGCCTCGCGCGCGAACGGCAGCACGCGGCCGCGCCGGTCGATCAGGTTCGTGCACAGGAGCCGGTGGCGCATCGAACGCGCCCGCGCCGCCAGCAGCCCGAACAGGTAGTGGAATTCGCGGTTGCCGAGGGCCTGCGCGTCGTAGCCCGCCGCGTCGATTTCGGCGACGATCGGTTCGCGCCGGTAGTAGACGGTCTGGCTGCCGCGCAACGAATCGCCGCTGTCGAACAGCAAACCGGGCTCGGCGGCACGCAGCGCGCGCAGCGCCGGTGCGAAGCCTCGGTGGTCGTGCAGATCGGACGTGTGGTAGATTCGCAACGGTTCGCCCGTACGCCGGTCCCCGCCCTCCGGCCCACCGGTCAAGGGGCATGTCCCAGCCGGGCCAACGCGACGGCGAAGGCGGCGCAGCGCCGCAGGGCATCGGGTTCTCCCAGCTCCGCCCGGAGGGCCCGCATGCCGGCCAGCTGCGCGGACGGATCGCGTAACAGCGGTTCGAGCGCGTCCGCCAAGCGCTCGGGCGTGGCGTCGTCCTGCAAGCATTCGGGCACGACTTCGCGCCCCAGCAGGATGTTCGGCAACGTGATGTAGGGGTGCGGCCAGATGCGCCTGGCCAGGCCGACCTGGGCCGCCTCGATCACGTAGAGCGCGACGGTCGGCACTTCGCGCAGCGCCGCCTCGAGCACGGCCGTGCCCGAGGCGATCCACGCGGCGTCGGCACCGTCCAGCGCGGCGCGCGACCCGCGCACGATGCGGACGCCGTCGAAGAACGTCCGCTTGAGTTCGCGCGCGATCAAACGCTCGGCGTCCGCATCCGCGGCGCCGACGACGAACTGCGCGTTCGGGCGCCGCGCGCGTACGATGCGGCAGGCTCGCAGCAGCCGCCCCAGATGGCGTCCGATCTCGGCACGCCGGCTACCCGGCAGCAGCGCCACCGTGCCGCCTTCCGGCGGGACCGGCGCTCGGGCCGGGCGCGGCTCGATCAGCGAGAGCAGCGGGTGACCGAAATACGCCACCGGCAACCGCAACGACCGGTAGAAATCGCGCTGGTGCTTGAAGGGGGTGAGCGCGGTCGTGTCGCGCACGACCGCGCGTGCTTGGGATGCGCGGTCGAGCCACGCGCCCGGCGGAAAGAAGTACAGGATCGGCCCAGGGTAGCCCAGCACGCGCAGCGTTTGTGCGAACCGCAGGTTGTACGCCCCAAAATCGACGAGCACGATCAGGTCCCACGGAGAACTTCGCAGCCACAGCGCGTGACGCACCATGTTGACCAGCAGCGGCGGGATGCGGCGGATGGCGGCCGCCGGGCCCAGGCTCGCCCAGCCGGTCGTGCGGGTCGTCAGCCCGACACCCGCCGCCGACATCCGTTCGCTCCCGATACCGACGAAACGCGCGTCCGGCTCGAATTCACGCATCGCGTTCGCAAGCGAGGCCGCGAGCATGTCGCCCGACGCTTCCCCGGTCGCCAAGAACACGCGCACCTGCGTACCGTCTCCCCCGCCGCTCAGCGGATCATTCGGCGATGCGATCCACCGCCATCATTTGACGATGCCTCGTCCGGTCGGCGCTTCGATGAAGGCCAGCAAGTGGCGCCCGTGTTCGCTCTTGACGAGCGGACGCATCGCTTCGGCGGCTTGCGAGATGTTGTTTCCGGAACGGTACATGATCCGGTAGCACTCTTTGAGCTCGGCTAGGATCTCCGCCGTGAATTCGGAACGGCGCAAGCCGATCGTATTGAGCCCGTACGGCTGCCCGGGATTGCCCTCGACCAGCAAGTAGGGCGGCACGTCCCGCTTGAGCTTGGAGCCGCCGCCGACCATCGAATGGGCGCCGATGCGGACGAACTGATGCACGCCCGTCTGTCCGCCGACGTTGGCGTAATCCTCGATCAATACGTGTCCCGCCAACTGCGCGGTCGACGACATCGTCACGTGGTTCCCGACGTGGCAATTGTGCGCGATGTGCACGTAGGCCAGGAGCAGGGTGTCGTCGCCGATCGACGTCACTTCGTCCTCGCCCGTCGCGCGGTGAACCGAAACGTACTCGCGCAGCGTCGTGCGATTGCCGATCGTGGTGTACGCCCGTTCGCCGTGGTACTTTCGATCCTGCGACGGCGCGCCGACCGAGCAGAACGGGTGGATCTCGCAGTCCTCGCCGATCGTCGTGTGCCCGTTGACGACGACGTGCGCCAGCAACCGCGACCGCGGACCGATCCGAACGTTCTCACCGACCACACAGAAGGGGCCAATCTCGGCCCCTTCACCGATGACGGCTTTTGGGTGGACGATCGCGGTCGCGTGTATCAACGGATGCGCTTCCTCACTGGTGCAACACCGTAGCATCCATGCGGAAGTTCGCGATGTCCGCCACCGCGAACATCAGGTCGGCCGCGCACACGAGCTTGGCATCGACCTTGGCCTCGGCGCGGACCCAGCCGACGCTCGAACGCGAACGCAAGAGGATCACTTCCATGTCGAGGCGGTCGCCCGGGACGACCGGGCGCCGGAACTTGCATTTATCGATTCCGGTCAAGAACGCGGTGCGCCGCAGGAAATCGTCAGGACCTAAAATGATCGTCCCGCCCAGTTGCGCCAAGGCCTCGATCATATAGACGCCCGGCATCAGCGGGTGGCCCGGAAAATGTCCTTGGAAGAAGTGCTCGTTCATCGAGAGGTTCTTGTAGCCGATCGCATGCTTCAGCGGCACGAAGTGCGTGATGCGATCGACCAGCAGCATGGGATAGCGGTGCGGCAACACTTCCATCACCTTGAGGATGTCCATCGAGTTGCCGACCTCGATCGCCATCAGCCTCCGACTCCCGGCGCTGCATAGGGGCGCGACTCGCGAGCCGCGCGCAGTTCGCGCACGGCCCGTTCGTGCAAACGGTGACCGCTCTTGACCGAGACGACGTCGCAGTGCGGCCAGGCGCCCAGCAGCGCGAAATCGCCGATCATATCGAGGACCTTGTGCCGAACGACTTCGTTGGGCCAGCGCAGCGGCGTCATCGGACCGTCGGGCGCGAACACCAGCGCGTTGTCGAGCGACCCGCCGCGCGCGAGCCCGGCGCTGCGCAACGCCTCGACTTCGTGCAGGTACCCGAAGGTCCGCGCCGGTGCGATCTCGCGCGCGAAGGTCGCGCGGTCGACGGTCACGTCGATGAACTGGGCACCGATCGGCGCGTCGTAATCGACCGCGAAGCGGATGCGAAACGCGTCGGCGGGCGCGACGATCAGGATCGCGTCGCCGTCGCGGAACACCATCGGGTGTCTCGGCGAAAAGATCGCGCGAGGTTCGCGCTGGTCGACCAGCCCCACGTTCGCGATCGCCTGGGCAAAGACGGCGGCGCTGCCGTCCAAAATGGGGATTTCCGGCCCTTCCACGTCGATCTGCGCGTTGTCGACGCCCATCGCAAAGACGGCCGACAGGACGTGCTCGACCGTCGAAACCGTGCGCGTTTCGTCGCCGACCACGGTCGCGCGACGCGTCTGGACCACGTACTCGACGTGCGCGGGGAACGACGCTCTTCCGCCGTCCAGGCGGAAACGCAACCCGCTGCCCGCCACCTGCGGGTGGATCCGTACGCGGCCCGCGACGCCCGTATGGAGGCCCACGCCTTCAAATTCGAGGACGTCGCGGAGCGTGTGTTGATGCTGCATCACTTCCGCTCCAGAGCGCTCACCCGCTCGTACAGTTTTTCGAGCTTGCGAAGGCGAACCTGCTGCTTGAGTTCTTCACGGTGATCGCGCGCCGGCTGACCGCTGACGAAGGCGCCGTCGGCGATATCGCCCCACACCATCGTGTTGCCCGCGATTCGCACCCGCGAGCCGACCGTTACGTGACCCTTGAACGCGCTCTGCCCCCCCACGACCGTATAATCGCCGATGACCGTCGACCCGGCCAGGCCCGTCATCGCGGCGAAACCGCAGTGCTTGCCGATCCGGCTGTTGTGGCCGACCTGCACGAGGTTGTCGATCTTCGTTCCGTTGCCGACCGACGTCGTGCCGGTTTGCGCGCGGTCGATGCAGGTGTGCGCGCCGATCTCCACGTCGTCGCCGAGCACGACGTCGCCGACCTGCGGGATCTTCGCGAACCGCCCGTCGACGAACACGTACCCGAAACCGTCGCTCCCGATCACGGCGCCCGCCTGCAGGGTGACGCGGTCGCCCGCGGTGCAACGGTCGAGCAGCATCGCGTGCGGGTGCAGGGTACAGTCCGCGCCGAGCCGCGCGCCCGCTCCGACGACGGCGCCCGCCAGCAGCACCGAGCGGTCGCCCACGTAAGCGCCCGCGCCCACGCTGACCAGGGGACCCACGAAGACCCCGGCCCCCAGCGTCGCCGCCGGGTCGACGACCGCCGAGGGATGCACGTACGGACCGCGCGGGCGCGACGGCTCGAGGTCCGCCAAGAGAGCTGCCAGCGCCGCGCGCGCCGACGGAACGAGCAGCAACGCCTTACGCGCCGGCCCGCCCGTCCCGGCCGCGAGAACGGCCTCGGCCAGTGCCGGTTCGGTCAGCACGGCGGCCGCGCGCGACGCGAGCGCCGCGCGCAGATAGCGCTCGTCGGTCGCAAAGGTCATCGAGCCGGCGTCGACGTCCTCGACCGCGCTGATCCCGGCGATCGGGATCGACGCATCGCCGCTGACCGTCCCTCCCACGCGTGCCGCGTAGTCGCCGAGCGTCACTAGGAGTTCGCCGGGGCCTTCTCGGTGATTTTCAGGATCTTCTCCACGTCGCTCGTGATGTCGATGCCGCCGTAGCCGACGAACTGCCGGGTCACGATCAGCTTGAGATGCTTCTCGTTCGCGACTTGTTCGGCGGCGTCGCGAACGTCGCCCGACACCTCATTCTGCATGTCGACGTAATGCTGCCGCAGGACCTCGAGCTGATGCTCCTTTTCGCGCAGCGGTGCGGACGAGCGGTTGATCGCCGCGCTGTCGGCCGCCAGCTGGTTGGAATAGTTGATGAACTTCGGCCAGTTCGCTTGGATCCGAGCCAGGTCGATGGTGGCGACCGGAGGTTCCTGCTGGCCGGCGCAGCCCGCCGCCGTCAGGATCGCAATCGCACAAAGCATGAAGGTTTTCACTCGTGTAGACTCTCGACATCCTTTTCGGCGTCGGCCGTGAGGTCGACTCCGCCGGCCGGCGCGACGACGTCGCTGACCACGACGTTGATGCCGCGCCGTTCGGCGATCACTTTGACCTCTTGTCCGATTTGGGAAACCATCTCGTCGTACAATTCGCTGCGCTGCTTCTGCAACGCGCCCAGCTGTTTGGTCGCGCCGGCTTGCGCGTCGGAATCGGCGCCGGCCAACTCCTGGAACCGCTTCGTCAGGTCCGCGCGCGTCTTCTGGAACTCGGCCACGGTCTGCGAGGCGTCCTTATCGAAATCGCTCTGATACTTCCGGTGAAGGGCTTCCAATTTCGCGCGCATGTCGGGCGAGATTTGGGCGGCCCCCAAGCCCCCCGCGCCGCCCTGCGGCGGCAAGCCGATCTGCGCGATCAGCTGGGTGCGGGTCTGCGCTTCGCGTTCCCCGATCTTCGCGTTCGTCCGTTTGCGGATCTGCGCGATCTGCGCGTCGAGTTCCGACTTCACGCGCTCGTGCAGCTGCGTTTGGAAATCGGCCAGCGTTGCTTGATCGCGGTTCTTCATCGCGGCCAGCGCGTCGGCTTCCTTTTGGTCCAGCGCGTCGATTTGTTTCTTCACGTCCTCGCGCGACGCATCGTCGAGTGCGAGGTTGGACAGCTTGGTCCGCAGCGACAGCCGCTCGGCCGCATCGTCGCTAGCCTGCTGGAGCGAGAAGTCGGCCTCTTTTTTCTCGAGCTCTTCCACCCGCGTACGATACGAACGGGATGCCCGTTCGGCGAGCGCGGTGTCGAGCGAGCGAACCGCGGCTTCATCCTGCGCGATCAGCTGCTGCCGGTACGCGTCGAAGTTGTGTTGCGCGGCGTCGGCCGCGCTGTGCGCCTGCGAACGCGCCTCGTCGGCGACGCCGCCCGCGATCGCGGCGCCGCCCGGACCGCGGGCGCCGGCCACCGCGCCCAGCGCCGCATCGATTGCAGCCTGTTCGCGTTTGGCATACTCGGCCTGCTTGTCGGTCAGCGCCTTCTTCGTGCGCTCGGCCGCCGCATCGAGCTCGGCTTGAAGGGCGCGCTCCTCCTTCTCGACGTCGGCCCCCGAGCGCGCGATCTCGCTGCCGACGGCGCGCAACTGCAGCGCCTGCATGTCCTCGTCGAGGCGTGCCAACTGCGAGTAGAGCGGATGCACCTTGACCAGCTCGTCCATGCGCACGTAACCGACGCGGCCGTCGTCCGCAGGCTTCGTGGAACCGTCCGAGGTCGTGGCCGGCTCGTGCGCGCACGCGGCCGGCAGCGTCAGCGTGAGGGCGACGAGGACGGCGCGCAGGCCGTTACTTAAGCTGGCTCTCGACATCGCTCGTAATGTCCGTGCCGCCGTAGATCAGGTTCGAGCGATCGATGACCAGCAGCAGTCCCTTCTTCTTCGCGACGTCGGCGATCACGCTGCGCGTGCGGTCGACCAGCGGCGCAATCTCCTGCTTCTGCTTGTCGGCGAGGGCCGCCTGATAGTCCTTGAGCACCTGCTGGCGGTCCGCATCGGTCTTCGCGTTCCTGAGCTTCCCCTGCGCCTGCTGCTGCTCGTCGGCCTGGAACTTTTGAAAGTCTTCGTTCGCCGCTTTGAGCTGCGGCACCGAATCGATCTGCGCCTGGTCCACGTACCCCACGCTCGAGGGCGGCGGGGTGTTGACGGGCGGGATCGGATCGCCCGGGCCGCTGAGCAGCTGCACGACGTTGTTCGTCACGTCCTGGCCGCCGAAGATGATGATGCGCTTGTCGACGATCACCGAGAGGTTCTTGCTCGAGGCCACCGACGCGATCGCCACTTGAGCGCGCGCGAACAGCGGGCCGAATAGGTCGCGCTGGCGCGTCGCGAGCTTGTTCTGGAATTCTTGGGCGATGCGCGCCTGCGTGTCGCGATCGCGCACGCCGCGAATGCGAGCCGCAAACTGGCGGTCCAGTTGTGCCTTGTAGGCCGCGAGTTGGCGGTTGGCGTCGGTGAACGACGCGATGTTCGAGAGCGCGGCTTGATCGACGTACCCGATGTCGGTTACGTCGGCGGCGAGGGTCGCGGGCGCCAGTGCGGCGGCGCCCACCAGCGTCGCTCCGAGGGCGAGCGCCAAGCGGCGACGGTTACGGTTGAGCATATTCACTAGAAACTCTGTCCAATTCCGAAACTGGTGTGCGTCCCGGCGGCACCCCTGGCAAAGTCCAGGCGAATCGACCTGAACCCGAGCTGCGGAACGTCGAACCGCAAGCCGATTCCGGCATCGGTCCGGTACAGCCAGTCGTTGTAGTTCACCAGGACGTCCCCGAACTGATCGTAGATGGGTTCGGCGCCGCGGATCCGCTGGCCGCCGTAATCGTAGAACAGGGCGATGTTGAACTTCCGGTCCGGCGAGACGGGCACGCGCAGCTCGGCTTGCAGCAGCGCCTCCTCCGTACCGTAAAACACCTCGCTGTAGCCGCGCAACTGCTGGTCGGTCAGCACGAAGAGTTTGTTCGGCGGAATGGCGCCCGTCGCATCGCCGATCAGCGCGTGGAAGCCGAGGGTCGAGTTCTTGAGCACCGGGAAGAACCGGGCACCGTCGAAGGTCGAGATCGTGTATCCGAAGTCCGACCCGATCGCCTTGCCTGAGAGTTCCTCGGTCAAACTGACGAGGTAGCCGCGGCGCGGGTTGAACACGTCGTCGCGCGTATCGGCTTGCAGCCCGAGCGTGACCGCGCGCAGGTTGTAGCCCGCACCGTTGGAGGTGTCGGCGATCGACGGGGCCACGATACCGAGGGTCGTTCCGTTGGTCTGGGTCCCCAAGGGCGACAGCGAGCCGTTGTAGCTGAGGATCGTCTGGCTGCCCGCCAGGAAATACGGCGCCGGCAAGGTCACGTTCGTGCCGATCCGCTGCGCGGTGACGCCGAGCGAAGCCGTGACCGTGTCGTTGAGGCGGCGGCCGAGGTTGACCGAGATACCGTTCGCGCGGCTGCCGTAGGTCGCCGCGATGCCGCTGATCAGATTGGAATTCGGCGTCAGGATGACCGGAATCGTGCCCGCGATACCGGTCGAGCCGCCGGGACCGGGCGTCGTGACGATCGGGTTGATACCGGCGGACTGCGCGCTCGAAGCCTGGTACACTTGGTAGAAATTCGTCTGGTTGGTCGTGAAGATCGAGGCCGCGAGGCTATAGCGCTCCGACTTCGGCGTGTCGCCGAGGTAGGGGATCGTGTAGCTCAGGCTGGCGTCGGCGACGCGCGCGCCGCGCTCGAACCGGATCGACGCACCGTTGCCGGTACCGTTGATGTTGTTCTGCGAGTACGAAAGCGTGCCGGTGAGGCCCTGGCCCGTCGGACCGCCCGAGTAGCCCGCGCCGACTTGCGCGGTCCCGGTGCGCTGTTCCTTGACGTTCCAATCGAGGGTGACTTGGTACGGCTTCTTGGGATCGGGGCCCGGCTTCGGGTTGAGGTCGACCTTCTCGAAAAAGCCGAGATTATTCAAACGCTCGTAGTCGCGGCGCAGCAGGCCCTGCGTGATGATCATGCCGGGGCGCAGCCGCAACTGGCGGCGGATCACGACGTCCTTGGTATTCGTATTGCCGGTGATCTCCACCGCACCGACTTCGGCCACGTAGATGCTGTACTTGACGTGCGCGGTCCCGTTGGTCAGGTCGACGGTGGTCGGATCGATACCGGCCTCGAAGTCGCCGACCTGCAGGTCGTATTTCTCGTACAGCTTCTTGAGGTTCTCGTAGTCTTTGTCACGCGCGTCCTCGGAATACGGCTGCCCGACTTTCAGCGTGAGGACCGCCCTGATGAGGTCTGGGCGCAAGAGCGGGTTGCCCGTGATATCGATCGCGCTGACGGTCAGGCCTTCCCTGATCTGCAGGCTGAGCACGCCGTCCTTGCTGATGTTGAGGCCCGCGACGTGGGTCGGGACCTGGCCGCTGTAGCCGATCTTGTCGTAATACGAATTGATCTTCAGCACGTCCTGATGGAACGTGTTGGTGTTGAGGACTTGGCCCACCGCCGTATCCATCAGCGCCAGCAGCGTGTCCGCCGGCACGTGATCGTTCCCGGTGAACGTTATGCGCTCGATGACCGGGTTTTCGATCACGCGAAACGTGACCGCGATGCCGTCCGGCCGTTGGCGGATCAGCGGCGGGACTTGGTCGGAGAAATACCCGAGATCGAAGATGTTCTGGAGGTCTTCGCGGAGCAGGCGCTCGTCGAAGGGCTGGCCGGGCCGGGTGCGGACGACCGCGAGGATCTTGTCGGTGGGAACGTGCGCGTTTCCGGAGACGTCCACGCTGACGACCAGCGGCGCGTTTGCGGCGGGTTGGGCGCCATCGGCCGCCGGGGTGGCTGCAGCGACGGCCGCGGCGTCGGGGCTTGCCGTCGCGACCGGAGTCGCGGGCGGCACGCCGTGCGAGCGGGCCGAAACGCCGTACGGGAATATCAGCGCGACGAGCGCAACGAGCGCGACGACGTTGCGGCGCACGCGCTGCAGACGAGATATCATACTCAGTAGAAGCATCCTTTTGCGAGGGATATGACCCCCCGATCCCCCGAGCGACCTGCCACCGAGCCAACGTCGCGGAAGGCAGGTTTTCGCGCAGCCCGTTCAGACAAACGCACAGGGCGACCCGCTCGTTTCTTTGTCAGCGGCGCGTCGTTCGCCCCCCTACCGCCCGGTCCTGGGGCCCCGAGATTTCTGCCGGTTTCCTTGGAAAACGTGGCGCGGGCGCGCGCGCGACGCGCGGGTTCTACCAAAAGAGCCGTTGCAGCGACAGGGAAAATCCCGCACTGCCGGCGTTCGGCTGCGCGGCTTGGAGCTTCGGGTTGCTCGTGTACAAATAGGTGCTCGGAGACAGCGAATCGAGACCGGTTCCGCCGAGCGTCTCGAAAACCGTGACCTGTGCGGCGGTCGAGTTGCTGCCCTTGATGTCGAAGCCGAACGTCTGGCGATACGGATAGCCGAACGTCGTGCCGTAGATCGCATCGACGTTCTTGCCGAGTATCTTGCGGGCCGTCACCCCGACGCTGCCCGTATAACCGACGTTGACGTTCAGGTTGGTCAAGCCGACCGCCGACGCCACGGTCGACTCGAACGGCGCGAGCAGGGTCCTGGTGAACTGGGCGTTGGCCACCCCGAACGCTTCCTGCGCGACGCTGACCTGCGCGCTCGGATTGCGGCTGGCCGCAAGCGACGCCGACAGCGGCGTCGTCTCGGTGCTGCCCAGCAGCGTCGGAACGCCGCGCGTGTCGCCGAAGAGATTCTTGGCGCCCAGGGCCGGCGCGTTGAGCAACAGGCCGAGAATCTGCTGCCGGTCGTAGCTCGGGTCCGACGTCAATCCGATCGACAGGTTGGAGACCGGGCCCGAAACGGCGAGCGTGATGTCGGCCGCACCCGACGCATTGCGGACCGTGTTCGGGTCGGGGTCGATCACGTGGGTCGTCGCGCGCGCTTCAAGCGTCGGAATCACGCCGAGGTCCGGTTCGAAGGTCACGGTGCCGTCGACCAGCCGAAAGACCGTGTTGAAATAGGTCAGCGTTCCGCCCGTCGAGTTGAAGACGCCCGTCAGCACCGGCGCGGCCCGCGTCCCCGCCACGTGCAGGTCGCCGCGCGCGCCGATGTCGACGTTCGGGCTGCGGACCCGGACGTTGCGCTGCGCGCTGACGTCGAGGTCCAGGGCGAGGTCCCCGGCGCCCGGCACGGTCACGGGCTGCTGCGCCGCCGCCCCTTCGAATCCGGCGCCGCCGGCGGCGAGCAGCAGGGCGCTGAACGGGATCGTGGCGTCGCTGAACGTCAGCTGTCCGGCCAGCGCCGGCGGCGCCGCCGGCGCGTGCGTCAGGCTCAGCCGGCCGTCGACCGTGCCGCTGCCGAGCGCCGGAAAGTCCAGGCGCAACGCGGCGGCACGCGCGTCCAGGCGGTACGCCGCATCGGCGCCCGGGTGCACGAGGTTGGACAGCGTGGCGGAGCCCTCGGCATCGAGCGTGCCCCCGCCCGCGACCGCGTGGAGGGATTCCAGCTTGGCCGCATTGCCGTCGAACGACAGCTTGGCGGATAGCGCCGACAGCGGCACCGCTTCCTGCGGCGTGCGGATCGAACCGCCGGAAAGCGCCAGCGCTCCGTCGAGCTGCGGCGCACCGGCGGTACCGTCGACCGCTACCCGCCCGTCGAGCTGCCCGGCCAGAGCCGAACCGTTGGGCAGCAGGCTCGAAAAGCCGGCCAGGTCGACGCCCTTCACGCTCATGTCGAGCGCGATCGGGGCGCGGGCGGGTCCGAAGTTGAAGGGTGCGACCTGGATCGGCACCGAGCCGGCCAGGTACAGCGCACCCTTCGCAAACCCGATCTCGACGCCGCTGAGCACGACGTCGCGCCCGGCGACCGTGAATTGGCCCAGCGCTTGCGGTACCGAAACGCCGCGCAGCACCATGTGCTCGACGTCGACGCCGCCGGCGACCCGGGGCCGCTCCCGCGTGCCGTCGACGTGCACGTCCGCCTCGGCGGCGCCCGTGACCGGATAGGTGGCGCCGAAGAGCCGGTCGGCGAAGGACCCGACGTTTTCGCTCTTGGCGTGCAAGGCCAGCTGCAGCGGGTCGCGCGGGCCGAGCCCGAAGCTGCCCGACCCTTCGACCGAAAGCGCCGGCAGTTCGAGCACGGCGCGGGTGACCGTCGTGCGCTTGACGGTCGACGTGGCCGCAACGGTCAGCGTGTCGACGGGGAAGCGGCCCAGGGAGCCGCCCTCGAGCTTGGCCTGGGTCACCACGAACGGGTTCCCGAGCGGGCCCGTGACGTCGGCATCGGCATCGACGCGTCCGAGGATCGGAAACTGGTAGCCGAGGGCGGGCAACCAGACGCCCAGATCCAGCGCGCGCACGTGCGCGTCGCCGCGAAAACGCGCGCGTCCCAAGAGCTTGCTGATCCTCGTGTTCGCCGGAAAGGACACGCTCCCGTCGGCGGCCACGCGTCCGGAGGGACCGCCGAAACTCAAGGAGCCGGTCGCGGCGGGACCGCGCGACGTCCACTTGGCCCGTGCATCGCCGAGGTCGAAACGCCGGTAGCGCAGCGAGGCGATCGCGATATCGCCGCTGGTTTCGATGCCCTGCCGCCGCTTGACGAAGCGCCCGGCGATGCGGCCGCGCCCGCCCAGCGTGTCGCCGGCATCGAAGTAATCGTTGAAGTCGGCCAGGTCGGCCCGCGGCGCGTCGATCAGGAAGGCGGCCTCGCCGTCCCCGTACCGGGCCCCGAAGCTCGCTTGGGTCGACCCGACCGTGACCCGGCCGCCGCGCACGAACAGCCCCTGCGGATCGAGCCGCACGTGCGCCGATGCATCCGAGAACGCCAGCCCGTTGACGGTCCCTTCGGGAACGGCCAAGCGGCCGTCGACCGACAGGTGCCCCAAACTGCCGCCGACGTGCAGGTCGCCCATCAGCGTCCCCATCAGGTCGCTCCGCCACGGCGCGAGGGCCAGCACGAACGGCGCGATCCGCGTGGGCGCGAGATGCAGGTCGACGTCGTATTCCGGCCGGCTCGACCCGACGCCGCGCAACGACCCGGACAGGGAACCGAAGGCCCCTCCGACCAGCGTATCGGCCGCCTGCAGGTCGAGCCGCGAAGCGGCCAGTGAAACGTCGCCGTTGCCGGAGACCGCCAGGCGGCCGGCCGCCGTTCCGCCGAGCGCGAGCCCGCCGCGAAAGCGCGGGACGGCCCCCGGGTCGTCCACGGCGCCGATGGCCGAAACGCGGCCGGCGACCAGCCCGGCGGCGCCGCGGAGCCGGGCGGCGTCGGCGTCCGCCACCGAGACGCCGATCCCGCTGCGCGCGCCGAGCGTCCCGGCCGCGGCCAGCGTCGCCCCCGCCACCGCCGCCGTGGCCGCGTACACGCGCAAACGGTCGTCTTCTAGGGCCACGGTGCCGGAGACGCGGTCCACCGGTACGCCGCGCACGCTGGCGCCCCCGGTCGCGTCGTCGCGAGCTTGGACGACCGTGCGCAGCGGGTCGATCAGCACGGCCACTCGGCCTGCGACCGGGCCTTCGCCGCCCAGTTCGCCCGTCAGCGAGCGCAGCTGCGCGAAACTGCCGCGGTAGTCCCCGTCGAGCGCCAGGCGGCGGTCGGCGTATGCGGCCCGCCCGCCGAAGGTCCCCCACGGGCCGCGCGCGACCACGCTCCCCGACCGCAGGTCGCCGAACGCGCCCAGCAGGTCGCCGGTCACGTCGTCGATCGCCACCTTGCCGGCCCGGACGTCCGTACCGTGAAGGTGACCGGCCAGCCGAAAACGTGAAGGCGGCCCTTCGCCCGCGACCGAGCCGTCGAAACGCCCGCTGAAGGGCGGGGGCGCGAGCGAGAGCCCCGGCAGATGCGGTTCCGCCGACGCGAGCGCCAGCGGGTAGCGGTGCGCGTCGAGCCAGAAGCCGCTCTCGCTCGAGGAACGGTTGGAATAGTAGCCGCCGACGAGCGACGCACCGTCGGTCCGGCGCACCTCGAGCGGCCCGAACTCGCCGTCGCCGTCGGGATCGAGGTGGAAGACCGCCGCCAGCGTCGCACCTCCGCCGCTGCCGTCCGCGACGCCGCGCGCATCCAGCCGCAGCCCGTCGCCGGCGAGCACGGCCGAGGCGTGAACGCGCGCGCCCGGCACGGCCTGCGCCGCGAACGGCAAGCCGTCCGCCGCGCCGCGAACATCGACCAGCAGCTGCGTGCGGACCGCGTCGCCGAGCACGATCGCGCCGGTCGCGCCCACGTCGAGCGCCCCGTATGCGCCGCGCGCGCCGACCACGTCGACCGCGCTGTCGTAGTAAAACGCTCGCGCGGCGGCGCGCTCGACCGGGATGCCCGCGTAGCTCGCGCCCGAGACCGTCACGCGGGCGGCGACCACGGGCGCGCCGACCGGGCCCTCGACCAGCGTCGCCAGCCGGACGTCGCCGCCGATCGGCAGATCGCGCGAGAACGCGAACAGGCCGCGCACGCGCGCGAGCGGCGCGGCCGCGGCCACGATGCCCAAACGCAGCGCCGGGGCGTGCCAGTCGTAGACGCCCCCCGCCAGCCGCACGTCGAGCGGGCCGAGCGTCGCCCGCAGATCCGGCGCCACGACGCCGCCGTCGATCAGGTCGACGCGGCCGCGCAAGCCCGTGGCGAGCGGAACGATGCCCGGAACCGCCATCGCGCCGTCCGCCAGTTCGCCCGAACCCGACACGTGATACGCCGCGGCGCCGCCCGCCGCGGGCGCAAACGCGTACGCGCGCAGATCGAGCCCGTCCAGCCGGCCGCGCTCGAAGCGCGCGGACGGCGAGTTGATGAAATAATCCGCGACCGGCGCGATCTGCACGGTGGCGGCCTGCAGGCGGTGGACCGCAAACCCGGAGCGATCGATGCGGCCCGCCATCCCGAAGCGCTGCGCCGCGTCGCCGGCCACGACGCCGGACACCCGGTACGTGGTTCGCCCCGCGTCGTCGTAGTGCAGCGTCCCGTCGAGCCGGTCGAGCGAGAGCCGGCGCGCGTTCGGCAAGATGCGGTTGGGGTCGTGCAACGTGACGCTGCCGTCCCGCACGCGTGCCTCGAAGCGCAGCGGCGTGCCGGGCCCCGCCGCCGCCCCGCCCGCGGCAGGCCCGGCCGGTGCCGGCACCGCGACGTTGAAGCCCCCGTCCGCGTGCCGGACGAGCGCGAGCCTGGGCCGTACGAGCAGAATCGAGCGCAGCCCGTAGCGCCGCGCTCCGCCGGGCCAGAGGTCGCGCAGGTCGTAGCGCACGTCGACCCGCTCCGCGTCGAAAACGGGATCGGCGCCGCTCGTGACGTGCAGGCCCAGCACCAGTGCCCGGTCGCGTCCGACATCGAGTCCCTCGAACGCCACGAAGTAGCCGGTTCCCAGATCGAGCGCGGCCGCGATCCCGGCCCGCAACAGCGGCGCGCGAAAGACGAAACCGATCGCCAGGAACGCGATCGCGAGCAGCGCGGCGGCCGCGACCCGGCTGCGGCGAACCCGTCCGCCGGCGCCCGGCGCGATGCCGAGCGCGGCGCGATCCACGCGCGGGACCCGGCCTCTCGATTCCGCGTTCGCCATCGATCCCTCAACGCACCGCGGGCGCTAGAGGTTAAAGCCTCTATAGATCAAGGTTCTTGACGCTGCGTGCGTACGCTTGGATGAACTCCTTGCGCGGTTCGACCTTATCGCCCATCAGCGTCGTGAACATCTCGTCGGCGGCCACCGCATCTTCGAGCGCCACCTGTTTGAGCCGGCGGCTTTCGATGTCCATCGTCGTCTCCGCGAGCTGCTCCGCGTCCATCTCGCCCAGACCCTTGTACTGCTGGATCTGGAAATCTTTGGGATCCTTCTCGCCGATCAGCGCCTTGAGTTCTTCGTCGGAGAACGCGTAGCGCTGCGTCTTGCCCCGCCGCACGCCGTACAGCGGCGGCTGGGCGATGTACACGAAGCCCTTCTGGATCAGCGCCCGCATCTGCTGGTAGAAGAACGTCAGCAGCAGCGTACGGATATGCGAACCGTCGACGTCGGCGTCGGTCATGATGATGATCTTATGGTACCGAAGTTTCTCGACGTCGAAGTCGGCCGCGATCCCGGTCCCCAGAGCCGTGATCATCGCGCGGATCTCTTCGTTCGCGAAGACCTTGTCCTCGCGAGCTTTCCATACGTTGAGGATCTTGCCGCGCAGCGGCAGGATCGCCTGGGTCCGGAAATCGCGGCCCATCTTGGCCGTGCCGCCGGCCGAATCGCCTTCGACCAAGAAGATCTCGGATATCACGGGGTTCTTGTCGCTGCAGTCGACCAGTTTCCCGGGCAGGCCCATGCCGTCGAGCGCGCTTTTGCGGCGCGACAGATCGCGCGCCTTCTTAGCGGCTTCCCGCGCGCGCTGCGCCTGCATGCACTTGTCGACGATCGCGCGCGCGTACTTCGGGTTCTCCTCGAAGAAGAAATCCAAGCGCTCGCCTACTAACCCGTACACGATGCTGCGAACCTTCGCGTTCCCGAGCTTGGTCTTGGTCTGGCCCTCGAACTGCGGCTCCTCGAGTTTGACCGAGACCACGGCCGTCAGGCCCTCCATGCAATCGTCGGTCGAAAGGTTCGCGTCGGCTTCTTTGAGCACGCCGCGCTTGCGCGCGTACGTGTTGACCGCGTTTGCGACGGCCGTTCGAAAACCGAGTAAGTGCATGCCTCCTTCGGTCGTGTTGATGTTGTTCGCGTACGAGAAGATCGTTTCGGTATACGTGTCGGCCCACTGCAGCGCGCACTCGATGGCGACCTTTTCCCGCTCGCCGTTGGTCGAGATGATCGGATGCAGCGGATCCTTCTTGTCGTTGAGGTGCTCGACGAACGATACGATGCCGCCGTCGTAGAGAAAGAGCTTTTCGCGGACCTCGTCGGGACGCTCGTCGCGCAGCGAGATCGCCAGGCCGCGGTTGAGAAAGGCCAGTTCGCGCAAGCGCTTCTGCAGGATGTCCCAATGGAAGTCCGAGGTGTCGAACATCGTACGGTCGGGCAGGAACCACTGGTAGGTGCCGGTGCCCTCGACGTGCCGCGCGATCACCTTGAGGGGCTGCACGGTCACGCCGCGCTCGAAGCGGATCTCGTAGAGCTTGCCGTCGCGCTTGACGCGCGTCGTCATCTGCTCGGAGAGGGCGTTGACGACGGAAATGCCGACGCCGTGCAGGCCGCCCGAAACCTTGTAACCGCCCTTACCGAACTTGCCGCCGGCGTGCAGAATCGTCATGACGACCTCCACCGCCGACATATTTTCCTCGGCGTGAAGGTCGATCGGAATGCCGCGGCCGTCGTCCTCGACCGCACACGACCCGTCCTTCCCGAGCGTGACCCAGATGTGGGTCGCGTAGCCGGCCAGCGCTTCGTCGACCGCGTTGTCGACCGCTTCGTAGACCAGTTGGTGGAGGCCCCGCTCCGAGGTGTTGCCGATGTACATCCCGGGCCGTTTCCGGACCGCTTCGAGACCCTTGAGAACTTCGATCTGCTCGCCGGTGTAGTCGTTCATCGAACGTTCTCGTTCGACGAAATGGGCCGCAGGTCCGCGTTGCCGAATTAGCGCCCAATTAGCTTAACGACCATCGGGCCACAGCAGCGCGTGGAGTTCGGGACCCAGCACGTTGAGAACGACCGCCGGCGTGATCCGGTCGGGCGGCAGCCGCGACTGCAACAGGACGTACGAGCTGGCAACGTTTCGTTCCAGCGGCGATACGCCGGTCAGGCCCGCGCGCCGGACCCGCTCGAGCACCAGCCACCAGCGCTGCAGCAAGTGACGCCGGGCCCGCTCGAACTCCGCCGCGCTCACTGCCGGCAGCGTTTCGCGAACGTCGGCCAGGGTCAGCCAGGGCGCCATATAGACCAGTCGCTGCAGTTCGTTCGCGCGCTCGCGCTCGGCCGCGCCCACGCAGGGCGCGCAGCGGCCGTCGCCGGGCGCTTCCGGCAGCGGCACGCCGCAGGTCCGGCAGGTTGCCGGGGCTTGCCGCCGCAGGGCGGTCACGCGCTGCCGCACGCGCTCGAAGGCCTCTCCCAGATCGGCGGCGGGACCCGGAGCCGGCGTACGCAACGCCGTGGCCGGCGGCTTCGCGGCCCGCCCCGGCGCGCGCCGTTGGGCACGCCGCATCGCTCCGGCCCGGAAGCTCAGGCGTTCGACCTCCGCGGCCTGCGGCAGCGCCCGCACGCCGGCCAGAATCGCCGTCGAGAGAAACTGAAGTTGCTGGCTCCAGGCGCTCGAACGGGTGGCAATCGTGAGCGTGCCGCCGCTCAGGGACAGCGGAGCGCTGTGGGCCGCGACGTTCGGTCCCACGATTGCGGGCCACGCGGCGGCGACCGCCTGCAGCGGATCGGCGGCGCTCCCGCGCCCCGGCGTCCACTCGGCCAAAGCCCCCCGCAGCGGTCTGAGCGCCATCGCTTCAGGCCACCCGAGCGACGGTGGCGCGGTCGACGCGGTACGCGGCCGCCGCGCTCACGCCCACGTCGTGCGTGGTCGTGACGAACGCCTGCTCGAACGACGACACCCCCTCGAGGAAGGCCCGCTGCCGCTCGGGATCGAGCTCGGAGAGCACGTCGTCCAGGAGCAGCAGCGGGGCCTCTCCGGCGCGCGCTTGGAGCACGCCGTACTCCGCGACCTTGAGCGCCAGCACCGCGGTGCGCTGCTGCCCCTGCGAACCGAACGCGGACAGCGGCACGCCGCCGAGCCGGAAGGCCACGTCGTCGCGATGCGGCCCGACCAGCGAGGTGCGGCGGGCGACCTCGGCCACGCGCATGCGCGCCAGGCGGTCCGCGAAGGCCGCCGCCACCCCGTCGGCGGTCGGGACGGCGACCGGCACGTCGGGCAGGTAGGCGATTTCCAGCGGCCCTTCGCGCGAACCGACCCAGCCGTCGTGAATCGCTCGGGCCCGCTCGTCGAGCGCCGCCACGAACGACCGCCGCGCGAGGATAAGGCGGGTTCCGGTGGCGATCAGACGCTCCTCGTAGGTTGCCAGCAGCGTTTCGTCGGGCGCGATCGAGCCGCGCAACAGCGCGTTCTTCTGGAGCAGAAACTTTCGGTAGGCGGCCAGCGCGCCGTAGTAGCCGGGGTTCTCTTGCGAAAGCGCGGCGTTGACGAGCGATCGCCGCGCGGACGGGGGCCCCCCGACCAGCGCCAAGTGGGCCGGGACGAAGGTGACCACGCGCAGCTTGCCGAGGTACGACGCATAGCGGACGCCGCTGCCGTTGACCGTGTACACCTTGCGCAGCCCGGCCGCGCCGGCGTTGAGGGTGCACGACAGCCGCAGCGTGCCGGCCGCGACCAGAGCCTCGCCGGCCAGCGCGGCGCTGGGCATGCCGCTGCGCACGATCTCGCCCTCGCGCGAGGTCCGAAACGACTTGCCGGTCCCGAGCAACGCGATCGCCTCGAGCAGGTTGCTCTTACCCTGCGCGTTGGCCCCGGTCAGGACGACCAGGCCCGCCGGCGGTTCGAATTCGAGGGCCGCATAGTTCCGTACGTTCGCGAGCGTCAGCTGCTTCAGGCGCACCGCGCGGACCGCCGGCCGTTCCGCGCGGCGCGCCGCCGCGGCTCCATCGCCTACTGCCGCAGCGGCATCAGGACGTACATCTGCGCCACCCCGCCGGCTTCGTCCGACGGACGGATGGCGGCCGGCGAGAGCGGGCCCAGGAACTCCATGACGATCTGCGGCGCGTCGATGTGGTTGAGGATCTCGACCAGGTAACGCGCGTTGAACGCGATCGTCAGATCTTCGCCGGTCTGCTCGACCTCGAGCTCTTCGTGGGCGTTTCCGGTGGTATCGGAGTTCGCGGTGATGACCAGTTGCGCTCCCGAAACGCTCATCTTGACCATGCTGGCGCGGTCGCCGGCCACCAGTTCCGCGCGCCGCAGACCCGCGATCAGGGCGCTCGTATTGACCGTCATCGAGCGGTCGAATTGGGCCGGTATCACCTGCCCGTAGTTCGGGTACTGGCCGTCGACCAGGCGCACGACGATCGAGGCGTTCTGGGCCGCAAAGGCCAGCTGGTTGCCCGAGGGCCCGAGCGCGCTGACCTCGACCGTCTCCGCGCCGCCGAGATTGCGCGCCGCCTCCGCCAGCGCTCGCGAGGGCACGATGAACTTGGCCGTGCCGCCCTCGCCGAGGCCGCGGGAGAGCGTCGCCTGCCACTTGGCTAACCGGTAACCGTCGGTGGCGACCATCGTCAGCCGGTCGCCGGCGATTTCGAGCAGCGTGCCCATCAGGACGGCTCCGCGCGCATCTTCGCTGGAAGCAGCGAATATCGTCGCGTTGACGCCGTCGCGAAACGTCTTGCCGTCGATCGCGAACGAGGTCCCTTTTTGCGAGGACGGCAGCGGCGGGTACTCGTCGGCGGGCAGTGCGTGAAAGTCGTAGTTCGAGCGTTCCCAGCGCACGCTGGCGCGGGTCGGCGTTCCCGCCAACTCCATGATGCCGGCCGGTAAGTTGCCCAGATAGCCGCTGAAGAGTTTGGCCGGCACCGTGACGCTGCCCGGCTCGCTGATTTCGGCCGGAAACACCTGTTCCAGCGTCAATTCGAGGTCGGTCGCCCGCACGCGGATCGTGTTATCGCCGGCGGTGAGCAGGACGTTCGACAAGATCGGAACCGTCGTGTGGGTGTTGACGACTTTGCTGGCCGCACCGACTGCGGATGCGATGTCCTTGGTGCTGCAGCTGAATTTCACGAATCCACTCCCGTGTGCCCTAGCGTCCGAAGCCCTAAGAAATAAAAGAACGTGGTAGTCGTAGTAGTAAGGCGGTGCAATCTGCGGAAAACCGTGCGGAGCCGCTTCGCGCGCGGCTCCGGCGCCGGAATATCCTGTGTACCGATCGGCCGGGGATCTCCACATTTGCACCGGGAACGACGGGGTCGGAAGTTATCCACGCGTACCTGCCCGCCCTGTACGGCGCTCTACACAGGCGCGCGGGCGGGAAAAGGGGGCACTAACCGCAGCGTGGGGAGCAGCTGCGGCGCCGCAAGCGGCCGGAACGGAGACGGGTCAATCGCTCTGGCACAGAGCCATCAACGAGCGGACCTTGTTGCGGTACGCCTCGTCGACGGTCATTTGGTTTTTCACTTTGTCCCGGGCGTACATGACCGTCGTGTGGTCCTTCTTCTGGAATTCCCGCGCGATCTGCGGCAACGAGCAGTCGGTCAGTTCGGTCGCGAGGTACATCGCGATCTGGCGCGGGGCCGCCAAGCGCTGGTCGCGCCGCTGGTGGTCCATCTCCTTGACGGTCAGGCCGTGAGCTTTGGCGACGCGCTCCTTGATCAGTGCGATCGTGATCCGGCGGGCGGGGGCGGAGGCCACGACGTTCTTGAGGACCTCGGCCGCCAGTTCGGCCGTGATCGGCGACTTGGTCAGGGACGCGAAGGCGACCACGCGGATCAGCGCGCCCTCGAGTTCCCGGATGTTCGAGGGGATCACCTTGGCGATGAAGGAGGTGACGGCGTCGGGGACCGGGATCTTCTCCGACTCGGCCTTCTTGCGCAGGATCGCCTCTCGGGTCTCGAGGTCGGGCGGCTGGATGTCGGTCAGCAGCCCCCACTCGAACCGGGAACGCAGGCGCGATTCGAGCGTCTGGATCTCCTTGGGCGGCCGGTCGCTCGAGATGACCAGCTGCCGCTGCGCCTCGTGCAAGGAGTTAAAGGTATGAAAGAACTCCTCTTGGGTCTGCTCTTTGCCCTCGAGGAACTGGATGTCGTCGATCAGCAAGACGTCGACGTGGCGATATTTATTACGGAACTCGACGGTCTGGTTGTTCTTGATCGCGATGATAAATTCGTTGGTGAACTTCTCGCTGGAAACGTAGACGATGTTGGCGCCGGGGTTGCCGGCCAGGACGCGGTGGCCGATGGCGTGCATGAGGTGGGTCTTGCCCAGGCCGACGCCGCCGTACAGGAAGAGCGGATTGTAGGCGCGCGCCGGCGCTTCGGCCACGGCCTGCGAAGCCGCGTCGGCAAAGCGATTGGAGCTGCCCACCACGAATTCTTCGAACGTGTAGCGCGGGTTCAGGTTGCCGTGGCGGATGTCTTCGGCCAGTTGCGGCCGCGCGGCCGCGCCGGCGTCCGCCCGCTCCGACGGCGAGGGCTCGGGCGCGACGACGAAGCGCAGGTCGATCGTCGCACCCAGCAGTTCGGTCAACACTTCGGAGATATCGCCCTTGAGGCGGTTCTCGACCCAATCGCGCGCGAACGGCGACTGGACGGAAAGCACGATCTCGGCGCCGCTCATAGCGAGCGGCCGAATGGGTTTGAGCCACATCTCGAAAATGGGTTTGGAATACTTCCGCTCGAGCGCCGCAAGGGCGGCGTTCCACAACTCGTTTGAGACGCCGGTTTCTCCGACCGCAAGACCCATTTGTTTGACCCGCCTTAGTAGATCTTTCCCGAACGACGAAGACGCCCGCGGACGTCAAAGACTCACCCGAGAATGAGGCCGTTGAATTGGAGTGCGGGTCGGGGAGTCCTCCGGTATTTATCCACGAACTTGTCCACTTGTCCACAGCCCGGGCAGGGTGGCCTGGGCCCGGAAAATGGACGTTTGCCGGGCGCAGAAAAGAGCGTCGCCGACGCGCCGGAAGGAGCGAAACGGGCGTCGGCGCGAGCTTTGCGCCCGAATCCGGGCGCGGCCGTCCACAGCCTTCTGCACAGGTGTGGACAACTTGGGAAGGTTTCGCAGAACGAATCCCGCGCGTTGACGGGCCCGGCCACTAGCGGGTATACTGCGAAGTCCGTTCTTTCGCGCACCCGTCCCGGAGCTGGAGCATTCGACCGTGAAACGCACCTTCCAACCACACAATCGCCGCCGCAAGCGGGTCCACGGCTTCTTGGAGCGGATGAGCACGAAGAACGGCCGTAAGGTCATCGCCGCGCGCCGCAAGAAGGGCCGCAAGCGCCTGACGGTCTAGGCCCGGCGCGATGCGATGGTACGGACGGCTGCGCAGGAGCGGCGAGATCGCGTTCCTGCGCCGGCGCGGGCGCCACGCCGCGCTCGCGACGCTGTCCGCCTACGCCGCGGCGGAGGACCGCGGTGCCTCGCGCGTCGGCGTCACCGTCTCGAAGGCGGTGGGCGGCGCGGTGACCCGCAACCTGGTGCGGCGCCGCATCCGCGGGGCGCTCGACGCTCTGCCGCCGCCCAAAGACCCGGTTCGCCTGCTCTTGGTCGCCAAACCCGCGGCCGCGGCCGTGCCCTTCGAGCGGCTGGCGGCGGACGTGACGGCGGCGCTGGCGCGGAGCGTCCCCGCCCGGTGACGCTGCGAAGGGTGCTCGCCTTCACGATCGTCGCGTACCAGCGGCTGGTTTCTCCGCTGCTCGGGCCGAACTGCCGTTACTATCCGTCGTGCTCGCAGTACGCGAAGGAGGCGGTGTTGAAGCATGGCGTTCGGCGCGGCCTCGCGCTCGCCGTGCGGCGAGTCGTGCGCTGCAACCCATGGAACCCCGGGGGCGTCGACTTCGTCCCGTAAACGGGCCCGCGACCGGCTCGCACGCATCTTGAAAGGCTGACCCCTTGGAGTTCCCGATCGCGGTTTTGCTCGCGTACAACCCGATTCAACCGATCGTCGACCTGCTGCACACGGTGCTGACGGCGATTTACTCCGTCGTCCACAACTACGGCTGGAGTCTGATCCTGCTGGCGTTTATCGTGAAGCTGGCCTTCTGGCCGCTCAACACGATGCAGTACAAGGCGATGCTGAAGACGCAGCAGATCGCCCCGAAGCTCAAAGCGCTGCAGCAGCGCTACAAGAACGACAAAGAGAAGCTCAACCAAGAAACGATGGCGCTGTACAAGGAAACGGGCGCCAACCCGCTGGCGGGCTGCGCGCCGATCCTCCTGCAGATGCCGATTCTGATCAGCCTCTACTGGGCCGTGATCAGCGACAAGGCGATGTTCGCCTCGCAGTCGTGGCTGTGGATCGGGAGCTCGTTCGCCGTGAACTCGCCGTTTCACATGCTGGGCGCCAACCTGGCCGCGCCCGACTACCTGCTGCTCGCGTGCTACATCGTGTCGATGTACTTCAGCGTCCGGTTCACGAGCCCGGCGGTCGACCCGCAGCAGGCCCAGCAGCAGAAGATCATGGCGTTCGTCTCGCCGGCGATGGTCGGGTTCTTCGGGATCAAATACGCCTGGCCGTCGGCCCTGATCATCTACTGGCTGTCCTTCAACGTGTTCACGATGGCTCAGCAGCTGTACCTGATCCGCAAGTACCATGCGAATCCCGCGTCGATCGGGCCGCACCCCGAGGCCGAGGCGGCGCTGCCCGCCGCGGCGCCGGCGCCGGCCAAGAACGGCCTGGCGGCAGCCAACTCCGCGCCCCCGGCCGGCGGCAGCGGGTCGCGGGCGGCCCGCCGGCGGCGCAGTTCGCGGCGCTGACGAACGGGGCGGCGGCCACTTCCGAAAGAAACGAGGAGCGATGAACGACGACAGCAAGGGACCCGAAGAAGGCGGCCCACGCGGCTACGGGCAGCGCCGCCGCGCGGGTCGCGGCCGGCGCCCCGCGCAGAACGGCGGGCGCCCGCCGCGCCGCGATTTCGACCCCGGGCCGCCGCGCGCGCGCGCGACGCCGACGCCCGAGCCGGAATCCGTGCGGCCCGCGCGCGAGCTGCTCGAGCAGATTCTGGCCAAGATGGGCGTCACGTCCGCTCGGGTGCGCTACTATGCGCGCACGGAGGGCGAGTATCTGGAAGTCGACGGGCCGGACCTGGCCAATTTGATCGGGCGCCACGGCCACACGCTCGAAGCCCTCAACTTGGTGTTCAACAACATCGTGAACGCGGGCGTCAAGAAAGACCGGCACTACTTCACGATCGATGCCGAAGGCTATCGAGCGCGCCGGGCCGACTTGCTCAAGGGCCTCGCGCTTCAAACGCTGGAGCGGGCGATTCGGGAGAAGCGGCCGATCGCGCTCGAACCGATGCTGCCGAGCGAGCGGAAGGTCATTCACCTGGCGCTGGCCGACAATCCCTTCGTCGCGACCGAATCCAGCGGCGTCGAACCCGAGCGACGGGTGGTCGTGATCCCTCGGCCCGCCTAGCACGTCGGCGCGCGGTTGATGCAACCAACTGCCGGAACGGGACGCTAGCGGCGGACCGGGAAGGACGGGCGCCGGTCGCGGCCGGTGCGCAGACGATCGCCGCGATCGCGACGCCGGCGGGTCGCGGTGCCGTCGCCGTCGTGCGCGTCAGCGGGCCCGGCGCCGGCGACGTCGCGGCCCGGGTCTTTCGCGCGCGCGGGCCGCTCGTGCCTCGGTTCGCCACGCTCGGCGACGTGATCGCGGACGACGGCGTCGCGATCGACCGGGGGCTCGCGCTGTTCTTTCCGGGTCCTCACAGCTACACGGGCGAGGACGTCTTGGAACTGCACGTGCACGGTTCTCCGGCGGTCGCGCGCGACACGCTGATCGCGGCGCTGGCGGCGGGAGCGCGCGTCGCCGCGCCGGGCGAGTTCACGCGCCGGGCTTTTCTGGCGGGCAAGCTCGATCTGTGCGCGGCGGAGGCCGTGGCCGACCTGATCGAGGCCGAGCAGCGCAGTGCGGCCCGCGCCGCGGCCGCGCGGCTCTCGGGCGGCTTAGCCGCCGAAGTGGAGCGCTATTCCGCGCAGCTGGGCGCGACGCTGGAACGTCTCGCGGCCGCCTTGGATTTTCCCGACGAGGTCGAGGCGGACTCGCCGGCGGACCTGGAAGCGGCCGTGGCTGCCGTCGATGCCGGCCTGGCCGCCCTCGCAGCGACCTGGGAGGCGGGCCGCCTGGTTCGCGAGGGCCTGTCGGTCGCGCTCGTCGGGCCGCCCAATGCCGGGAAATCGTCGCTGCTCAACGCCTTGCTCGGCTTCGATCGCGCGCTCGTTTCGGAGCGGCCCGGAACGACGCGCGATACGATCGAGGAGGTGCTGGCGCTGGGCGGCGGCGCGACCGCGCGCGTGGTCGATACGGCCGGCCTGCGCAGCAGCGCGGACGACCTCGAGGCGGCGGGGATGGCGCGCAGCGAAGCCGCGCTGGCGGCGGCCAGCGTCGTGGTGGTCGTGATCGACGGGGCGGTTGCGCTCGGTACCGAAGCGAGAGGACTGCTGGAACGGACGCGCGGCCGCGACCGGATCGTATACTTCAACAAAGCGGATCTGGGCAGCGCCGGGTACGACGCGCGCGGTCCGCAGGAGCGCGACGCGCTCTTCGGCAGCGTGTTCGACCGCGCGGCGGTTGAGGCCGTGCGGGCGGCGTTGGCGCAGCGCGGCGGCCACGCCGATCTCGCGCGCCCGATGCTGGGGACGGCCCGGCAGGCGGACGCGGTGCTCGAGGCGCGGCGCGCGCTGGCCGACGCGCTCGAAACCCTGCGCTGCGGCGCGCCGAGCGACTTGATTGCGGGCGACCTCGCGCGCGCCCAGGCGGCGCTCGGCGAGTTGAGCGGGCGCGATGCGAGCGAGGCGCTGCTCGACGCGGTCTTCGCGCGCTTTTGTATCGGGAAGTAATGGACTGTCAGCTAAAGCAGACAGCTTTCTTTGGAACTGACGAACGGTCACGCCGCCGTCCCCTGGAGCGCCATTACGAAGCTCCTGGCGCGCAAACCCCGTTGCCGGATATTGCACGCCGCGTTGTGGTCGGCTGGCGCAGCGAAGCCGCAGCCGATGCACCCGAAGTCGTTCCTGGTTCGGCGGCTCCGCTTGTCGATTACTCCGCAGCGCGAGCACTCTCGGCTCGTGTTGCGGGGGTCAACGAGAACGACGGCGATACCCTTGAGCGCCGCCTTGTAGGCTATCAGCGTCCGCAGTTGGTGGAACCCCCAATTTGCCATCCTTGCCCGCTGGCACCGCTTAACCTTGACCCGGTGTCGGATACCTTCGAGGTCTTCGAGGGCGATCAAACACCGGCCGCGTTCGGCGTCGGCAACGATGGCTTTGCTCAAGACGTGGTTGGTATGGCGCTGGAATCGCGCCTGCCTGCCGGAATCGCGCTTGAGCGCGCGAGTCGCGGAACGCGTGTTGACCTTCTGCAAGGCGCGGCGACGAGAATGCCGCCTGCGGCGAACGATTTCCACCTGTTCGCCAGCGTAGGATTTCCCGGTGTTGTCGACGGCGAGATTCACGATGCCAAGGTCGATTCCGAGCGCATCGTCGATTTCGAGAAGGGGTGCTTCATCCGCATCGCAGGTTGCTGCGAGAATCCACTTCCCGCGAACGAACATCAGGTCGACTTGGCCTTTGGCGCGCGCGAGCATCTCGCGTTGCCGACTACCGCAGGCAAACGGGATACGGAGGCGTCCCGCAATCGTCCAGATCGAAACGGTATCCTGGCCGGGGATGAATCGAAAGACCCGCTCGTCGTAAGGCTGGGCGGAAAAGCGACTGAACGTGCGTGGCTCGTTCTTAGCGCCGACCTTAAACGCATCCGCGACCTTGGCGATGCAACGCACCGTCGCCTGAGCGGCGAGCCCGAAGCGTTCGCGCACGCCAACGTATGTCAGATGGTGCAGGTCGAATTGTCGCGTCTTTCCGGCTTCGACGGCGCGCTCGGCAATCCACGCGCACGCGGAGTTGCATCGCTGCAAGGTATCCCGAAGGGCGATAGCTTGAGCGTCGTTCGGCAAAAGGCGAACGGCGGCAACGAGCTTCAATCAGGCACCCTTTTGGGTTTCGATGTAGCGGCGCACAACGCTCTCGGACACAGAGCCGACAGAACCGGCGTAGTAACTGCGATTCCAAAGCGTCGGCAGGCGCGAACGCAAGCGCGGAAATTCCTGGCGCAAAATGCGACTCGACCGACCCTTGATTCGGTTGACGATTTCAGCCACGCACAGCGTTGGGTCCGACTCCACAAACAAGTGAACGTGGTCGGGCATCACCTCAAGCGTATGCACCGTCATCTCGTTCTCGGCCGCGACCTCGGCAATCAGCTCTTTCAGGCGCGCGTCAATCGGAGGAACCAGCACTTGGCGCCTATACTTCGGGCACCATACGAGGTGGTATTTCAGGCTGAAAACCGCCCCTGCGCTGCGCTTGTACCTTGCCACGGTCGTTATTATACCACGGCCGCTTGTCTAATGCGTGCCGAGCGCCACGACGCCTTTCCTCCGTCGCCTGAAGGCGACGGTTTCCAGGCTGATCTTCTATGAACTTCGAGGGCGACGACGCGGCGGTCATCGTCGTCGGCGGAGGCCACGCCGGCGTCGAAGCGGCGCACGCGGCGGCGCGCATGGGCGCTCCGACGCTGCTGGTGACCGGCGACCCGGAGCGGATCGCGACGCTGGCCTGCAACCCGTCGATCGGCGGCAGCGCCAAGGGCCAGCTCGTGCGCGAGATCGACGCGCTGGGCGGGCTGATGGCCCGGATCATCGACCGCTGCGCGCTGCACGTGCGGTTCCTCAACGAGTCCAAGGGTCCGGCGGTGCGTGCCCTGCGCGCGCAGGCCGATAAGCCCAGCTACGTTCGGGTGGCCACCGAGATGTTGCGGGCGACGCCGAACCTGACGATCGTGCGCGGGTCGGTCGAGGACCTGCTGGTCGGCGCGGACGGCGTGCGCGGGGTCCGGACGGCCGAAGGAGGGACGTACCGCGCCCGTCGCGTCGTGCTGGCGACCGGCACCTTTCTGGGCGGGAAGATCTTTCGCGGGGAGCACAGCGAAGCCGCCGGACGAGCCGGCGAAGCGCCGGCCCTGGCGCTGGCGGATGCGCTCCGCCGCGCCGGGTTCCCGACCGGCCGGCTCAAGACGGGCACGCCGCCGCGCGTCGACCCCGCGTCGGCCGATCTCGCGTGCATGCGGGAGCAGGCGCCGAGCGCGGTTCCGCTGCCGTTTTCGTACCGCAGCGAGCCCGTCTTTGCGGGGCCCCAACTGCCGTGTCACGTGGTCGTCACCAACCGGCGCACCCACGCGCTCGTGCGCGAGAACCTCCACCGTTCGCCGCTCTACGGCTTGGACCTCATTCGCGGGATCGGCCCGCGCTACTGTCCGTCGATCGAAGATAAAGTGGTGAAGTTCGCGCACAACCCGTCGCATTTGGTCTTCATCGAGCCCGAAGACTGGGCGCGCACGTCGCTCTACATCGGGGGATTCTCGACCTCGTTGCCGGCCGCGGTGCAATTGGAGATGCTGCGCACGCTGCCGGGGCTCGGAGAGGCGAAGATGCTGCGCCCCGGCTACGCCGTGGAGTATGATTTCGTACCTCCCACCGAGCTATTCGTAACCATGGAGACGCGCCGGATCCCGGGGCTCTACCATTGCGGACAGCTCAACGGGACGTCGGGCTACGAGGAAGCGGCGGCCCAAGGGGTGGTCGCGGGAGCGAACGCGGCGCTGGCCGCGCGAGGCAGGCCGCCGCTGGCGCTCGGCCGGGGCGACGCCTACATCGGCGTGCTCGTCGACGACCTCGTGACTAGGGGCGTCGACGAGCCCTACCGCATCCTGAGTTCGCGCGCCGAGCACCGGGTCGTCTTGCGGCACGACAACGCCGACCTGCGCCTCTCGCCGCTCGGCCACACGATCGGTCTGCTGCCCGACGATGCGTTCGAGGCGTTTTGCGAGCGGCGACGGTGCCTGGAAGACGGGCTGCACGCGGCGCGGACGCGGCGCCTAGCAGCGCCGGCCGGCCCGGCCCCGGCCGGGCTGACGGTCGCCGAGGCGCTGCGCCGCCCGGACGTGAGCGCGGCCGACGTCAGCGGGGCCTTCCCGCCCGGTGCGCCCTGCGAGCGGATCGAGATCGAACTGAAGCTCGAAGGCTACGTGAAGCGCCAAAACGCCGCGATCGAACGCGCACGCCGTTCGGAGGACGATCCGATTCCGGATGCGTTTGCGTTCGAGAGCGTGCCGGCGTTGTCGCGCGAGGCGCGGGAGAAGTTCGCCCGCTACCGACCGCGCTCGCTCGGCGCGGCTGCGCGCATCGCCGGCGTGTCGCCCGCCGACGTCTCGATCCTCAGCGTCGCGGTGCATCGCAGCCGCGCCCAAGGCGCGGCCCGCGCATGACCGGTTCGGACGCCGTAGAACTGCAGGACCTCTCCGCCGACCCGCGCGTGGCCGGGCGGCTGGCCCGCTACGTCGACCTGCTGCTGGAGGCCAACCGCGGGTTGAATCTGACGGCGGCGCGGACCCGCGCGGCGGTCATCGCGCACGTGGCGGATTCGCTCGCGATCGCGCCGTTCGTGCGCGGGCCGCTGATCGATATCGGCAGCGGGGGCGGGTTCCCGGCCATTCCGCTCGCGATCGCCCTGGACATCGAGGTCACGCTGGTCGAGTCGGTCGTCAAGAAAGCGCGTTTTCTCGAAGGCGTCGTGCGGGCGCTCGGACTTGCGGCCGCCGTGCGCGTGGGGCGCGCCGAGGATTTGGGGCGCGACCCGGTGCTACGCGAGCGGTTTTCGACGGCGACGGCGCGAGCGGTTTCGAGCTTGCCCACCGTGCTCGAGCTGAGCGTGCCCTTCTTGCGAACCGGGGGGGTCGCCGTGCTGCAGCGCGGCCGGCTCGCGGAGGCGGAGCGGAGCGCCGGCGTCGACGCGGCGCTGATGCTCGGAGCCTCGCTGCGAGAGGAGATCCGGCTCGAACCGGGCGACGGCGAGCGCCGGGTGTTGCTGGCCGTCAAGGAACGGCCGACGCCGTTGCGCTTTCCCCGCCGCGCCGGCGTACCGGCCAGGCGCCCGCTGTGTTATTCCGGAACGGCGGCGCTCGATGCGTGAGGCCGCCGTCGCCGAGATCGACGCGCGGCTGGCGGCAGCCCTGCCGCGGGGCAGCCTCTACGCGGTGGGCGGGCGGGTTCGCGACGAGGTGCGGACGGCGTTCGACGGGATTCCGCGCACGGCGAAAGACCTTGACTACGTCGTGCTCGGCCTCGAGCTCGAGGAGTTGGTGGACCGGCTGCGGACGGTCGGTCGCGCCGACGTGGTCGGCGCCACGTTCGCGGTGGTCAAAGTGACGGTCGGTGAGACGACGGTGGACGTCGCGCTGCCTCGGCGTGAACGCTCGACGGGCGTGGGCCACCGCGAGTTCAGCGTGGAGTGGGGGCCCGGCATTCCGCTGGAGGACGATCTCGCGCGGCGGGATTTCCGGATGAACATGCTGGCCCGGGCGCTGCCGGTGGGAGATCTGGTGGACCCGTACGGGGGCCAAGCGGATATCCGGGGGCGCCGCATCGATCTGTTGCGCCTCGCCGCCTTCGAGGAAGACCCGCTGCGGATGCTGCGGGCGAGCCAGTTCGCCGCACGCTTCGAGTTCGCGGTCACGGAACGGACGATGGCGGCGATGCGCGCGGCGGCACCGCTGGTCGCGACGGTCTCGCCGGAGCGCGTGCGCGACGAGCTGATCAAGCTGTTGGAGAACGCCGCTCGTCCGTCCATCGGGCTCGAGGTGATGCGCGAAGGCGGCTTGTTGCCGTTCGTGGTGCCGGAGGTCGCCGAGGGGATCGGCGTCGAGCAGAATCAGTACCATCGGTACGACGTGTACCGTCATACGCTGGTGACGCTCGATGCGGTCCGGCCGGGGGATGTGACGCTGCGGCTGGCGGCGTTGCTGCACGACGTTGCAAAGCCTCGCAGCAAGACCGTCGACGAGCATGGGTCGCATTTCTACGGTCACGAGACCGAGGGCGAGGAGATGGCCCGGATCGTCCTCGAGCGGTTGCGGTTTCCGGCGGCGGTCGTGTCCGACGTGACCCGGCTGGTTCGCAATCATATGTACGCGGCGGATCCGGCCGTCCAGCCCCGCACGGCGCGGCGCTTCATTCGGCGCGTGGGGCCGGATCTGCTGGACCGTCAGTTCGCATTGCGGGCGGCGGACATCGTCGGCAGCGGCTTTCGAAAGCGCGGCCCGGCGAACGAGGCGTTCGAGGCGCGCGTGAAGGCCGTCTTGGACGAGCGGCCGCCGCTGTCCGTACGCGACCTTGCGGTGTCGGGCGACGACGCCATCGCAGCGCTCGTGGCGAGCGGGAAGCTGCCGCGCGGTTCTCGCGGCGGGCCGGCGGTCGGCGCGCTGCTGCAACGGCTGCTCGACATCGTCCTGGACGATCCGGCGAGGAACGACCGGCAGGGTTTACTCGAAGAGCTGGCCGCGCTCGCGGCCGGCGAAGACGTTATGTTTCACGGGAAACATCGCACGCGGAACTCGTCGTAGCGTAGCCGCGGGGAGCGCCGTTGTTTCACGGGGAACAATTGCACGACCTGAGAACGCGCATTCACGTGACCCGCACGGCACCCTCCATCGTCTTTCACGCGGACCGGCGTCTTGTAGACGCCGGCCGCCGCGCATTCTCCGCCTCCGCGGTCCGGAGCCGAGCGCCGTGACCCGCACGATCGCGATCGTCAACCAGAAGGGCGGCGTCGGCAAGAGCACGACGGCCGTCAATCTCGGCGCCTCGCTCGCCATTCTCGGGTGCCGCGTCCTCTTGGTCGACATCGATCCGCAAGGAAATACGACCAGCGGGCTGGGCGTCGACAAGCGGGCGCTCGCGACGGACATCTACACCGTTTTGCTCGGCGACTTGCCGCTCGAGCGCACGATCCTCGCGACCGGCGTTCCCCAGCTCGATTTGGTCCCCGCCACCATTCAGCTGGCCGGGGCGGAAATCGAACTCGTCTCGACGATCTCCCGGGAAACCCGGCTGCGGCGTGCGCTCGAGCCCGTTTCCGGCCGGTACGATTACGTCATTATCGATTGCCCGCCGTCGCTCGGTCTCCTGACGCTCAACGCGCTGGCCGCGGCCGGCGAAGTGCTGATCCCCGTACAGGCTGAATACTACGCGCTCGAAGGCCTCTCGCAACTCACGGCGCTGGTCACGCGGATCCGCGAAGTGCTGAACCCACAATTGCACATCTCCGGAGTGTTGGTGACGATGTACGACGGCCGCACGCGGCTGGCAACCGAAGTGCTCGACGAGGTGCACGAGCACTTCCCGAGCCAGGTCTTCCGCACGCAGATTCCACGCAATATCCGGCTTTCGGAAGCTCCCTCCTACGGCATGCCCGCCGCTCTGTTCGACGTGAAGAGCCGGGGCGCGCAGGCCTACCTCGCCCTGGCCCGTGAGGTCGTCGAGCGTTGAGCGCGCCGAAACGCGGTCTGGGTCGGGGGTTGGACGTTCTGCTGGGAGAAGCGCGGCCGTCCCCCGGCGCCGGCCTGACCCATATTTCGGTCGGCTCGATCCGTCCGAACCCGCAGCAACCCCGGCAGACCTTCGAGCCCGGCGCGCTCGCGGAACTCGAGCAGTCGATCCGCGAGCTGGGCGTGCTGGTGCCGATCATCGTGCGCCCGCTCGGTTCCTCTGCCGGCGCCCCCGCCTACGAGCTGATCGCCGGCGAACGCCGCTGGCGTGCGGCGGCGGCCGCCCGTCTCGCGTCGATTCCGGCGATCGTGCGGGAAGCGGACGACCGGACCAGCCTCGAGCTTGCCGTCGTGGAGAACCTTCAGCGGCAAGACCTCGACCCGCTCGAAGAAGCCATGGGGTTCCAGCACTTGCTCGAGGAGTACGGCTTCACGCAGGAGCGGCTGTCCGAGCGGATCGGCAAGAGCCGGCCCGCGATCGCGAACGCGCTCCGCCTGCTCTCCCTCTCGGACGCCATCAAAGCGCGCCTGCGGGCCGGTACGTTGACGGCCGGCCACGGACGCGCGCTGCTGGCGCTCGACGAGCGCGACCGCGAGGCGGTCGCCGCACGGATCGAGCGCGACGGCTTGTCGGTGCGCGACGTCGAGCGCCTCGGCGAGCGCCGCCGCAAGCCCGACCCGCGCCCGCAGGCAGCGGCCGACCCGGATCTCCAGGCGGCGGAAAACCGGCTGCGCTACGCCCTCGGCTCGCGCGTGGCGATCCTCCCGGGCGCGAAGGGCGGCCGCATCGAGCTCCGGTATGCCGACGTCGGGGACCTGAACCGGCTGCTCGACCTGATCGCGCCGGAGCGGGCATGAGGGGCCGCCTGCTGGCGCTGCTCCTCGGCACCGCAGCCTTCGCGCTTCCGGCCTCCGCCGGGGCCGCGCTGTCGTCGGGGCAGCGCGCGCTGTTGCACCGCTATCTGGATGCGGTGGCCGCGGGCCGCTTCGACGCCGCCTTCGCGGTGCTTTCCGACGACGAGCGACGGTATTTCGGCTCCGCGGCGAACCTGGCGTCCGTGTACGCCGCCGATCGCTTCAAGCTCGACTCCTACCGCATCCTCGCCTCGAAGAGCGACCCGCCGCTGGGAGCGATCGCGATCGTCTCGGAGCACATCGAGTTCTTCGACCAGGCACGTCAGCTGCCGGCCAGCGCCACGGCCAAAGTCGTGTACGGGATCGTGAGCGGTAAGCACGGGCTCGGAATCAAGGATCCGTACCATCCGTGGCGGGTCGTCGCGCCGGACGGGCTATCGGTGACCGCGAACGACGTGAAGGTCACGGTCCGCAAGATCTCGTTTTACACGGGCCGCGTCGAGGTTCTGGCGACCTTCGAGAATAGAGCCGGCCAGACGGTGACGTTCCTACCCTACGGTCGCACGGTCTTGCGCGACGAGAACGGGAAGGCGTACGTTCCGATCGCGAGCCGGGCGGCGGGCTTGACCGACAAGACGCTCTATACCGGTCTGCGTCTGCCCTTCAGCGGGCGCTATACCGGCGCGATCGCCTTCTATACGCCCGACCGGTTCACGCCGAAGTCGTTGACGCTCACCGTCGCACCGGCGCTGTTCGACGGCGCGGACGCGCCGTTCGAGCTGGACTTTCCGGCCCTGCCTATCGCGGGTTGACCGCTCTCGTTCCTACGAGCTACCTATCAACGCCATCGGAGGAGAGCCGTGTTGCCGAAGCAAACGGCCGCTCGTACCGGCGTCGCGCACCGATGCCCGCCGGTGCTTTCTCGTGCTTCACGGGAGTTTTTGTATGCGTCGTCTCGTTCTCTGGATTCTCACGGCTACCGGGCTTGCGCTGCCGACCGCATGCGGCGGGAGCGCCTTCTCCAGCGGTACGTCGCCCGGCACCATCACCAGCGTCGCCTTCACCAACGGGTCCGGGCAGGCCGACAACTTCTTCGTCTCACCGACCGGCACCACGCCCCTGCAGGTGAACGCCATCGGCGTCAACGGCTCGGGCGTCGCGCCGCAGTATTCGCCCAACGCGACCTTCACCTGGGGTGCGCGGTACGTGAACCCGAACTTGGATCCGCCCAGCGTCGCGGATTACCTCGTCGGCTCCTCGTCGGGCAGCCAGCCGTCCTCGTACAAAGTCTGCCCCGCCGAGCCGTCGATCCAGCCGCCGATTCCGATCTTGATCTACGGCGGTTCCGGGACCCCGTCGACCTTGTACCCGGGCTACACCCTCCTGCCGCCGACGCAGGCGGCGAAAACCGTCTACATCGGTTCGGTTCCGGGGCTGCTCCCGTTCGTAAAGCCGTACTGCCTGCGCCTGGAAGCGACGCCGGTCGGCGGCGGCAGCAACGGCGGCGTGACGGTCGTGGTCTCCAACAACCCGTGACGTGCTCCCGGCCCGAGGACCGGAGGATTCTGCGACTCGCTTTCGAGCGAGAGGCTTGGTTCGCGCCGGGTTTGACTCCCATTTGAGGGAGTCTTACTGGGTGCGAACCGAAGCCGCGAACTCATCCAGCCATAGGTTCCGAAGAACAGAATTAGGGCAGCATCCCATACGTAACCGGGGATTTACGGCGCTCTCCGTAACGGCCGCGTGACGGCATGATACCGTATGCCGTAATGACGTTCGATGGAATCTACGCGATCGTCGACGGCGCGGTGTCGGCGCGGCCGCTGCAGCTGCTGGCGGCCGTTCTGCGCGGGGGCGCTCGGGTCGTCCAGTACCGGGCCAAAGCGGGCGTCGACCGCGACCTGGTCCGCTCGATGCATGCGGCGACGAGGGCGGCCGGGGCGCGGCTGATCGTCAACGACGATCTCGCCGCGGCGCTCGAGGCCGACGGGTGGCATGCGGGTCAGGAGGACCTGGCTCGCTGCGATGTGGCTGCGGCGCGTCGCAGCCTGGGCCGGCGCACCTTCGGCATCTCCTGCGCGACGGCGGCGGAAGCCCGCCGGGCCGAGGCGGCCGGCGCCGATTACGTCGGCGTCGGGCCGTTCGCAGCGACGGCCTCCAAACTCGACGCGGGGCCGGCGATCGGCGAGGCCGGTATCCGTGCCGTGGCCGCGGCAACCCGGCTTCCGGTGGTCGCCATCGGAGGCATCGATGCGGCCAATCTGGCGGGCGTCGTGGCCGCCGGCGCGTCGATGGCGGCGATCATCTCGGCGATCGCCCTGGCGCCGGACCCGGAAGCGGCCACGGCGGAGCTGGTCGGCCGCTGGCGCGCGCTGAAGCTGCGAAGCTGAATCGACGATGCCGGTGAGCCGTCCCGTCGTCTGCTCGATCGGTTGCAGCGACCCGTGGAACGCAGCCGGGGTCGGTCTGGACGTTCTGGCCCTTCGCGACTGCGGCGCTCGGGCCGTGACCGTCGTCGCGGGCGTGACGGCGCAGGACCGGGACGGCCTGCTCGCCGCCGCGCCGGTGGCCGCCGGCCTCGTGGCCGCGCAATTCGACTCGCTAGGCGGCGCGGGCGTGGCGGCGTACCGGATCGGCGCGCTCTTGGACGAGCCCAGCCTGGACGTGGTCGCCGCCTGGGTGCAGCGCAGCGGGATCCCCGGTGTCTACGATCCCGTTCTCGCACCCAGCGGCGGCGGAACGTTCGCCGCCGCGCCGCTGATCGCGGCCCTCGCGCGCCGTCTCGTGCCGAGCGTGACGCTCGTGACGCCGAACTTCGCCGAGGCGGTTCGGCTTGCGGGCCGGGCCGAACCCGTGCCCTGCGTCGAGGCCATGGAGCGCCTGGGACGGGCCCTGATCGCGCTCGGCGCGCCCGCGGTTCTCGTGAAAGGCGGCGACCTCGACGGTCCGGCCGTCGACGTGCTCGTGGATGCAGGCGGAGCGCTCGTCTTCGAAGCGCCGCGGCTGCCCGGGACCATGCGCGGGACCGGGTGTCTCTTGAGCTGCGGCATAGCGGCAGCGCTGGCCCTCGGCTCGCCGTTACGCGACGCGGTCGCGGCCGGGCGTGCGTTCGTGCGCGCGCGCTTCGAAACAGCCGTCGAAACCGGCGGCATGCGCGTCGCTTACTAGCTTATTGAACGATCGGGCGGCGCGCTCGGAGGCGCGGCCCTACCGATACGACGAGCGCTGTTTCGCGAAGCAGTCGCGGCAATAGACGGGCTTATCGCCGCGCGGCTGGAACGGCACTTCCGCCGTTTGACCGCAAGCGCTGCACGTCACGGAGTACATTTCTCTCGCCCCGCCGCCGCCGTTCGCTCCGCCGTAGCGGCCGCCGGCGGTACTTCCGTAGCCGCCGCCCCGCGCCGAACCGCCGGCCGCGCCGCGCTGCGATTTGCGTGCCGCGCGGCAATCCGGGCAGCGGTTCGGTTTGTTCTGGAAACCCTTGGTGGCGAAGAACTCTTGTTCGCCCGCGCTGAACACGAATTCGGCACCGCAATCGGTGCAGGTCAGTCGCTCGTCGGCATACAAAGCGAGACACCTCGTAGGAGTTGGGAACTGGTTTCGACTCGCTCCGTGTAAGCGACGATTTTAGTCATTGCGCGTGCGGGCCCGAAGCCTTTTTGATGCGTGGATACTAACATAGGGCCTGCCGTGCTGCAAGAGAGCGTAACGCCTATAAGGCGGCGCATAATGTCGGGGACGCGACCGACCGGGCGACTTCATATCGGGCACCTCGTAGGCGCCCTTTCGCAGTGGGCAGCATTCAGCCGCACGGACGAGGCGTTCTTCGAGGTGGCCGACCTGCACGCGCTTACGACCTCCTTCGAGAACACCGGCGCGATCGAAGGGAACGTGACCGAGCTCGTCCTCGATCTGCTGGCCGCCGGCGTCGATCCCGCGCGCTCCGCACTGTACGTGCAATCGCGAATACCGCAGATCGCCGAGATGCACTTGCTGCTGTCGATGATCGTGCCCGTCTCGTGGCTGCAGCGCGTGCCGACGTACAAGGACCAGATCGCCGCCCTCGGCGGCGACGTAGCCACGTACGGGTTTCTCGGTTATCCGCTGATGCAGCTGGTCGACATCGCGATCGTGCGGGCCGACACGGTGCCGGTCGGAAAAGACCAGCTATCGCATCTCGAGTTCGGGCGCGAGGTCGTGCGGCGCTTCAACTTCCTGTACGGTCCGACGCTGGTCGAGCCGCAGGCGACGCTCTCGGACTTCCCCGACGTGCCGGGAACGGACGGGCGGAAGATGTCGAAATCGTACGGCAACACGATCGACATCGCCGACGACGAGCGCACGACGACGAAAAAAGTTCGCGCCATGGTCACGGACCCGCTGAAGATCCGGCGCCACGACCCCGGCCGGCCCGAGATTTGCCCCGTCTTCAAACTCCACGAGATCGTCAACGTCCCGCGCGTGCCCGCGATCGCGGCGGAATGCCGGTCGGGCGCGCTCGGCTGCGTCGATTGCAAGACGGAGTGCGCGGAGGCGCTCGATCTCTACATGCGCCCCGTGCGCGAGCGGCGCGCCGCGATCGACCCGGCCGGGGTCGCCCGAATTCTCGACGACGGCGAGGAGCGAGTGCGCGCGATCGCGAGTCAGACGATCGCAAGCGTCAAAGACGCGATGAAGATCGGGCGGGCCGGCGCGGCGAACCCCTAGACGGGACGGGCGAACGACCGCACGTACGTGCAAAAGCCGTCGTCTCGAACCCAGCCGGCCGACTCGTACAGCCTTTGCGCGTTGCGGTTGGAGACGGCGGTCGAGAGCGTCAGGCGCGCGGCGCCGGTATCGCGTGCCAAGCGTTCCGCGCACGCCAAGAGGCCGCGGGCGACGCCGCTTCTGCGCGCACGCGGCACGACGAAGAGATCCTCCAGTATCCACTGGCGCGCCTGGTCGAGCGACGAGAACCCCGGATAGAGCTGGGCGAAGCCGGCCGCGCCGTGGATGTCGCTCGCGAGGAAGACCGCCGACTCGCCGCGCGCGATTCGGGCGGTGAGGAAAGCGCGCGCGCGCGCCGCGTCCGCGCGTACGCCGTAGAATCGCAGGTAATCGAGAAAAAGCGGCAGCGTCGCCGCCACATCGTCCTCGCCGGCCCGGCGGATCGAAGCGCCGGCGGCCGGTTCGGTCATCCCGGAAAGCGCGGCAATACCTCGCGCATCCGCTCGATCGCGGCGTCGATGTTCGCGAGCGAATTCGCATAGGAGAAGCGCATGTGGCCGCGGCCGGCCGCGCCGAATCCCGCGCCGCCGAGCGCCGCCACGAACGCCTCTTCGAGCAAGAAACGCGCGAGCGCCCGGTCGTCGCGCGCGATCGCGCTGACGTTCGGGAACGCGTAGAAGGCTCCGCGCGGGACGCGGCACGTAATGCCCGGCAGCGAGTTCAACCCCGCGACGATCCGGTCGCGCCGGGTGCGGAACTCGTCGACCATCGCCTGCACGGGTTCGTCGGGTCCGAGTAACGCCGCCACGCCCGCTTCCTGGACGAAGGTGGCCGTACACGAATAGTTGTTTTGCGCGAGCAGCGCGACGATCTTGGCGATCGAAGCCGGCATCAGACCGTACCCGAGCCGCCAGCCCGTCATCGCGTACGCTTTCGAGAACCCGTCGAGCAGGATCGTGCGTTCGCGCATACCGTCGAACGTCGCTATCGATACGTGGTCGCCGTCGTAGAGATTGCGGCTGTATATTTCGTCCGCGACGACGGTGACGTCGTGGCGGATCGCGAGTTCGGCGATCGTCGCGAGGTCCTCGCGCGTCAGCACGCCGCCGGTCGGGTTCTGCGGCGAGTTGAGGATCAGCACTTTGGTGCGGCCGGAGATCTTGGCCGCCAGGACGTCGAGGTCGAGGCGAAAGTCCGCGGACTCGAGCAGCGGTATCGGCACGGCTCGGGCCTGAAGGTAGTCGGCGCAGCCCGCATACGCCGGATAGGCCGGATCGGCGAAGAGCACTTCGTCGCCGGGATCCAGCAGCGCGCACAAGACGTTCCAGATAAGCGGCTTGAGGCCCGGACTGATGACGACTTCCTCGCGCCGGAACGGGGCGATACCGCGGAACCGGCCGGCGTAGTCGGCGACCGCGTCGCGCAGCCGGGCCGTTCCCGCCGAGGGCGTGTAGTGCGTCAGGTTGTGTTCGATCGCTTCGATGGCCGCATACTTGATGTGTTCGGGCGTGTCGAAATCCGGCTCGCCGACTTCGAGGTGGATCACGTCGTTGCCGAGGGCTTCGAGTTCCCGCGCGCGCGCGAGCGCTTCGAACGCGCCCTCACCGGAGAGACGCAGGGCAGCGGCGGAAGGGCGGATTTCGCGAGCGAGCATGGAGCGAACATTCGTCGCCGGGCGGCGCGGATGCTGCCGCGCGGCTTACTGAGAAACGGATCTCAGAAGGCGCGGCGTTGCCCGCAAACGCGTGCCCGCAAACGCGCCGCTCAGAGGTGCACGCGCTGCTCGACCAGGAACTGCGAGGACGTGAAATTCGGCGGGATGCCGGCGGCGGGCGCGGTCGAAATTCCGCCGAACGTGGTGCGACGAAAGTTGACGAGCAGGCTGCTCTTTGACGTCTGCGTGACTTCCAGGCCGAGCCCGAAGATGCGCTCGGTGGAATCGAGCGGCTCGGCGAACGTGCCTTTGATCGCGTAACGCCCGTACGTGCCGGAGGCCAGGACGGCCGGCGACACTTTGCGCGAATACGTCAAGACCGTCTCGGGAACTTCGTACGACACGGCGTCCTCGGGATGGCCGGCTTCGAACCCGCGATAGAGCGTGTCGTCGACGACGTCGAGCGTGAAATCGCCGATGGCCGGATGCCAGGCCGTCCAGAAGCCGTAGCGTTTCTGGCGGCCGAACGTGGCGGCGTCGGGGTACTGCGGCAGGTAGAACCCGTCGACGAATCCCGTTTCTTCGGCCGTGACGCGCGTCTCGGGCGCGATCTGCCGCAGGTCCACGTACTCGAGGTGTACCTCGAGCGGCCCGCCGTCGACGAAATAGCGGAACCGGTAGCCTTGCCGGTTGACGCCGAGCACGCTGTTGTCGATCGACTGGAAGTTCGACTTCAACCATTGGCCCGGCCACGCGAACGAGGTGCTCCATTGGTTCTCGGGCACGCCGTAGGGCAGGATCGCGGGCGCGTAACGCGCTTCCATGCGGTAGACGTCGAGCGAGGCCGTGACGCGCCCCGCCGTCTTCACGAGCCCCGCGTGATAGTAACCGCCGGGCGCGCTCGTTCCGGGGTTCGCCACGCCGTCGGCATCGTACCAGGTTCGGCCGACGTCGGCTTTCCCGTCGAGCCCGAGGGCGGTCGAGATATGAAACGCCGCGCCGGCCCCCGCGATCGTCTGGCGCTGGCCGCCGAGCAGGCTCGACGGCAACACGCCTTGCGGCGTATAAAGGTACGCGGGGTCCGCACCGAACGGGACCGTCGTGAAAACCGGTAAGCCGCCGGTCGTGATGTGCGCGAACTGGAAACGGAACGTCGTTCCCTCGCCGCGGTCGAAGAAGAGGGACCCGTCGGTGAGACGAGCCCCCGTGCCGGGCAGCGAGGGCAACGCGGCGTCGGCCACCTCGAAGGTCGCATCGCCGCGGCGAACGACCGCGTCCACTCCCTGTAACGGCAAGGTCGCGGGTTCGGGTTGCCACGAGTCCAGATTCGACGGACCGTTCCCGAGCGACTCGGCCGGAGCGAATGCGACCGCCGCGTTAACGCTCGTGATGGGAGGCGGTGCGAAGACGAACGGCGCGCTTTGGGTCAGATCGAAGTAGCCCGCGCGCAGGCTCGCATTCCCATCGGCGGATACGAGTGCGCCCGAGAGGATCGAGCCGCGCACGGCCGTTCCGTCGTCCTGCCCCGCGTGGGTGGGAAAGGCGATGGTGTAGGGAAAGGCCTGCGAGCCCAGGTGCGGGTTCAGGGTGGGCAAGAGCGGGCCGCCCCAGTACGCCGCGTTGGTTTCGCTGCCGGTCGTATAGCCGAATCCGCCCGTTAGCGACAGATCGAAGCCGCGCGCCGCATACGTCGCCGTAGAGAGCAGGGTCGCGACGCCCGCGATGCCCGGAACCAGCGGAGCACTCGAGAAGACGTCGTACGGCGTATTGGGCGCGAGCGGCAAGCCTGCGATAAAGCCCTTCGCTTCGGGGGGCGAGAGGCCGGGCCCGGCTGCCGAGCGGTCGACGAAGGTGAGCGATCCCTGCGCGTTCGCGCGCAGTCCGAGCGGGCGCGGCGTCGCCGCCGCCGACGGCGCGGGGGACGGCGACGGTAGCGACGGAGCGGGCGATGGTGCCGGCGACGCTGCGGCGGAGACGCGGTTTGCGGTCGCTCCACCGTACGCCAACGCGGCGACGACCAGCGTCAAGGCGCGCGTCGGAATCGACCGGCAGCGTCTGTGGCGCATGGCCCTATCTTTCTGCGCCGGCGATGTCGCCCCCGCGACGCGCGCGAGGCGTGCTTAGGGTGGAAGCGTCTTGTGAAAGTAACCCGCGATGATCTTACGCGCCACCGGGGCGGCCGTGTTCGCACCGTAACCGCCCGAACGTTCCATGAACACCGCTAACGCGATCCTGGGATGCTGCGAGGGTGCGTACGCGACGAACCACGTCGTGTTGGGGCCCGCGCCGCCGTCGGTTTCGGCCGTGCCCGTCTTGCCGCCGTACGGAACGCCCGGCACGTCTTCGCCGAACGCCGTGCCCCACGGCTGCGTGACCTGGTCCATGCCGGCGCGCACCTCGCGCAGCGCTTCCGCGGAAACCGGCACGCGGCGTACGATCTCGTGGTCGAAGCGTTTGACGATGCGCCCGTGCGCGTCGCGAATCGCTTCGACGAGGTGCGGCCGGAACAGCGTCCCGCCGTTGACGATCGTGGCCGCCACGTCGGCCATCTGCAGCGGCGTGGCTTGCATCGCGCCCTGCCCGATCGCCAGCTGGCAGACGTCGCTCGGTTCGAGCGGCAGGCCGTAGACCTTCATCGACCACGCGTTGGTCGGCCAGTTGCCGGGATACTCGCCCGGGATATCGATGCCCAGCGTCTTTCCCAAACCGAACTGCGTGGCCCAATAGCGGAGCCGCTCGTGTCCCAGCCGGTACCCGAGCTGGTAGAAGTAGCCGTCCGACGAGGCCGCCAGCGCGTGGATAAAATCGGTCGATCCGAGCCCGCCCGCGGCGATGTCGACGAACGTGACGCCGTGGCAATTCCAGGCGCCCGAATCATACAGTACTTGATCTTCTCCGATGACCCCCGACGTGATCGCACCGCTGCCGGTGACCATCTTGAAGGTCGAACCCGTGGGCGTCGCGGCCGCGATCGCCCGGTCGTAGAGCGGGTGCAACGGGTCGTTCAGATAGCGCGCGTAGGTCGATTCCTTGATGCCGTTCGTGAAGTCGTTGGGATCGAAATTCGGATACGACGCGAGCGCCAGGACGCCGCCGTCGCGGGGGTCGATCGCGACGACCGCGCCGCCGAGACGCCGGCCGCGGAGTTTCCCCGTTATCGCGAGCTGGTCGCGCAGGGCGTTCTCCGCAAGCGTCTGCACGCGCCAGTCGATCGCGAGCAGCAGGCTGTCGCCCGGCACGGGTTCGACCGGGCCGAGGCGCCGCACGAGCTGGCCTTGCGCGTTGACCTCGATCTGCTCGCCGCCCGGCGTGCCGCGCAGGTACGCGTCGTAGTGTTCCTCGAGGCCGTCCTTGCCGATGACGTCGTTTTGACGGTAGCCCTTGGAGCGCAGCCGCGCGTATTCGTCCTCGGTGATCTGGCCGACGTAGCCGAAGAAATGCGAGCCCGACTCGCGATAGGGGTAATCGCGCACCGGCTGCGCCTCGAGGTCGAGGCCGGGGAGCCGGTCTTGGGATTCGGCCAGCCGCGCCATCTGCGTGCTCGTCAAGTCGCCCGCCAAGACGATCGGACCGTACGGTTCGTAGGTCGCGACCTCGTCGAAATTCTTGTAATTGACGCCGTGGTGGTGCAAGAGCCGGTTCCACAGCAGATCCTCGCGCACGCCGAGGACGCGGGAGAGTTCGTGCATCGTGCCCGGAGCGTCGCGCACGTCCGAGGGAATCATCGCGCAGACGAAGGACGGCCGGCTGCGAACCAGGACGACGCCGTTGCGGTCGTAGATGCGGCCGCGCGGCGCGGCGACCGGGATGCGGCGGATCTGATTCGCGCGCGCCGCCGCGGCGAAGCGCGCGCCCTCGAAGACCTGGACTTCGGTCAAGCGCGCCACGAGCGCGCACAGCGCCGCCAGCACCGCGAGGATGAAGGCAACCAGTTTCCAGGTGACGCGCGGCAGGGGCCGCGGGGCTTCAGCGGCGGTGCGCACCGCCGCCTCCCAGCCGGGGAAAGAGCGAGAGCGCCGCGAGCACGAAGGCCGCGTCGAGCAGGGCCTGCCATAGCGCCGCGTGTAGCGCAACCAGCGGCAGCGCGGCGGGCCGGCCCTGCACCTGCATGATCAGGGCGAACGCGCCGTATCGTACGAGCGTGACTGCGGCGGCGGCGGGAACGAGCGCGACCTTGGTGTCGGCGAGCCAGGTTCGCGCTAGCCGGCCCGCGAGCGCACCCGCCAGCGCCGTCGAAAACGTCCAGGCGAGGCCGGTCGAACCGGCCAGCGCGTCCTCGCAGGCGCCCGCGACCATGCCGAACGCGAAACCGCGCAACGAGCCCATCCGCACGGCGTACCACATGACCACGAGCAAGACGAGCGAGACGACGGCGCCGCGCACCGCTACGAACGGCGCCAGCGTTGCTTGCAAGAGCAGCGACAGGATCAGCGCCAGCGTCACGTGCCACCAGACCGGCGGGTCGGGTACGTAGGCCGGCGCGCCCGTCTCGGCCGGCTTGTTGGCGACCCAAAAGGCACGGGTGCGCGCGATGTCGGCGTCGCTACGGCCCATAGCCGGACCCGTTGGCGGCGGTGCCGCCGGGCTCGTCCGGCCGGTTTGCGTGCGGCACGACCAGGACCCGCGAAATACGCCCGAACGCGACGGCGGGTTCGACCAGCGCCGTCTGATAGAGCCCGCCTTCGGGATGGTCGACCTCGACGATGCGGCCGATCACCTGGCCGGCACGGAACGAACGCCCTTCCCCCGTGACGACCAGGTCGCCGACCACGAGCTTGGCATCCTGGGAGACGTACTGCAGACGGATGCGAGCGTTCGTCCCGGTTGCGATGCCCCACCAGCGCCCGCGCTGCACGACGGCGGGCACCTTGCTCGCGCCGTCGATGGCGAGCAGCACGCTGCTTCGCAGCGGCGCCACGTCGACGACGCGGCCGACGACGCCGTCCTGGTCGATCACGCCGTCATCGCGGTGCACGCCGGCATTCGAGCCGCGGTCGATCGTGACGATGCGGGTCAGGTTTTCCGGGTCGTAGCCGACCACGGTGGCGGCAATCGCACCCGGCTGGGCGGCTTCCGCCCGGGCGATCGCCTCCGCCTCGGGAGCTTGCGCGAGGGCCTCCCGCAGCCGCGCGTTTTCGGCGCGCAGCGCCTGGTTCGCGGCGCCGAGTTCGGCGTTGCGCGCGTAGAGGCGGGGCGCGTCGCCCAGCGCCGTCACGGCGCCGCGAACCGCATTCCCCGACGCGGCTACCGCGCTTTGGGCGAACAGCGCCGCGGAACCGACGGCGATCGTGATGAGACTAGGCTTGCCCGATTTGGCGGCGTCGAGCTGAACGAGCGCGATCACCGCGGCGACGATGATCGCACCGACTACGGCGAATAGCTTTCTCTCATCCCGATACGTAAAGATTGATACCACCTCGTGAACCGGTCCGCCTCGGGCCGCAGCCGTTCGAGCAGGGTCGGCGAGCCGAGAATCTCGCCCGCCCCGCGCGCCACGCAGGTGAGCGGGTTGGGCGCGATCGTCGTGGGCACGTTGGTCCGCCCGCCTATTTCGCTTGCCAGCCCGGCGACCAGCGCACCTCCGCCGGTCAGCGTGATGCCGCTTTCGATGAGGTCGGCGGACACGTCCGGCGGAACCGTTTCGAGCACGGAGAGCACGCCGCGCAAAATTCGCTCGATGCCGTCGTGCATCGCTTCGCCGACCGCCGCTTGGCTCACTTCACGCGCGCGCGGCGCGGCCGCGTCCAGGTCGACGCCGTTGACGGTCGCATGACCGCCGTCGGGCGCCCGGCCCGCGTACCCGAGTTCGATCTTGAGCCGCTCCGCGGTCAGGTGCCCGATCGCGAACCGCTGCGCTCGCAACTCGCGCACGATCGCCGCATCGAAGAAGTCGCCTCCGACCTGGATCGAGGCCAGGCGGATCACCCCGGCCGTGCCGAGGATCGCGATTTCCGTGGTCCCGCCGCCGATATCGACCACCATTTGGGCGCGCAGGCTCGTGATGTCGAGGCCGGCGCCGACGGCCGCCGCTACGGCCTGGGGAACGTACGTCGTGTAACGCGCCCCGGCGGCGCGAACGGCCTGTTCCACCGCCTTGCACTCGATGTCGGTGGCGCAGCCGGGGATGGAAGCGACCAGCCGCGGTGCGAGCCGCGGCCGGGTTGCGAGGGCGCGATCGACCAGCCGGGCCACGAGCGTCTGCGCGGCCCGGAAATCCGAGATCGTGCCGCGGCGCAAGGGCCGGACCACGCTGATGTAGGCCGGCGCGCGCCCCTCCATCTCTTTCGCGGCGTGGCCGATCGCGATGATCTCATCGAAACGCGTATCGTACGCGACGACCGAGGGCTCGCTGACGGTGACGCCCGCGCCGCGTTCGTAGACGACGGTATTGGCCGTGCCGAGGTCCAAGCCGATGTCGGGGCTGACCGTCGACCGCAGCGACCCGATCATTCCGCTCAACGTGCGGGTCCCGCGGCCGGCAGCGCGTATCCGAGTTCCGGTAGCCGGCGCACGAAGTCGCCGAGCGGGAACCCCATCACCGTATAGAAATCGCCGTCGATGCGCTTGACCAGCGCGGCGCCGCGCCCTTGGATGCCGTAGGCCCCGGCCTTGTCGAGCGGTTCGCCCGTCGCCACGTACTCGGCGATCGTCTCGGACGACAGCGTTGCGAAGCGCACGACCGTCGTGTGGGTGGCGCCGATCTGCCGGCCGGTTGCCGTATCGCGCACCGCGTACGCCGTGTGGACGCGGTGTTCGCGCCCCGAAAGCGCCTGCAGCATCCGGGTCGCATCCGCGTTGTCGGCCGGCTTTCCGAGCGCGGTGCCGTCCAGATCCACGACCGTGTCGGCGGCGACGATCAGAGCGTCCCGCTCGATTCGCGCGACGGCATCGGCTTTCGCTACGGCGTGCAACGCCGCAAGCTCGCGAGGACCATGGCCGGGGCGGTCTCCTTCGTCGACGTCGCTCGGCACGACGCGGACCGTCAAACCGAGCGAAGTAAGCAACTCGCGGCGCCTCGGTGAGGCGCTCGCAAGTACGATCGAAAGCAAATCACGCATGCAGAATCGATGGGCTTAGTATAGGCAACGCGGCGGCCATTTGCATAGAACGTATGGAAAAAAGAACGGTCACTGGTAGACTTTGCCGTTCGCGAGGATGTGGCCCGCGGCGTGACGGCCCCTCGGATCGAGGTGCGTGTAGTGGATCAGCCCCCCGCGCGGATCGTAGACGTACTCGCCGCGCACCTCGACGGACTCGCCTTCCGACAGCGGTACCGGGCCCGTCAGATCGGTGTTGTCCTCGACCCGAACCGTGAGGCCGCGCCCGGCCGCCCCGCGTAAATGAAGCAGAAAGCCCTCGTGCGTTCCGCTCGGCCCGGTGCGCGTCCCGAGCATGCGCGCGACGCTGCCGGTGGCGGTGACCTCCACTCCCGAGTGGTGCGCCAGCCACGCGTCGTAGACCGCCCCGTTCGAATCGTCGCCGCCGCCGCCGGAGGCACAGCCGCACAGCAGCGCCAGGCCCAGCGCCCGTAGGCCGGACGCCCCGTCACGCATCGTCGACGTCGTTGCGCAGCACGTCGGCCGCGGTTTCGCGGCGGACGGCCAGCCGGTGGGTTCCGGCTCCGGCGAAGACGACCGCGGGGCGTGCGAACCGGTTGTAGTTGCTCGCCATCGAATACGTGTAGGCCCCCGTCGTGCCGAGTGCCAAGAGGTCGCCGGCGCGAAGGTCGGCCGGCAGCGGAGCTTCGACCAGCCGGTCGTTCTCGCACGAACGCCCACAGACGGTCGTGGGCTGCGGGTCTGCGAACGAGCTGCGAGCGGCCAGTTGCGGATGGTGATAGGCGCCGTACAAGGCCGGACGGGGGTTGTCGGCGATGCCCCCGTCGACGATTGCAAAGCGGCGGCGCCCTTGGTGCTTGACGCTCAGGACGCGGTACAACGACGTGCCGGCCTCGGCCACGATCGCGCGGCCGGGCTCGAAGCCCAAGCGCGGAACCGGTATCGCTAAGCGGCCGCTCGCGGCCGCGGCTTCGGCGGCCAAGTCGCCGACCGCACGTGCGATATCGAAGGTCTCCCCTTCGGGAGCGGAATCGATCCCGAATCCGCCGCCGAGCACGAGGTCCGTGACCGGGGCGCCCGCGGCGCGCGCCCGCGCGTAGGCGTCCAGCGCGATCGGCAAGCTCGCGGCATAGGGCGAGGCATCGAAGATCTGGGACCCCAAATGGCTGTGAATGCCGATCAACCGCAGCCCCGGTGCGGCGAGCGCGCCCGCAACCGCGGCCAGCAGATCCTCGCGCGAGAAGCCGAACTTCGAGTCCTCGCCGCCCGTTCGCACGTATGCGTGCGTGTGCGCTTCGATGCCGGTGTTCAGCCGCAAAAGAACCGCGACCGGGCGATCCGGCCGGGCGGCCGCGGACAGCTGCGCGAGCTCGTCGAAGTGGTCGACGACGACCCGCCCGACCCGGCCGCGCACCGCCGCTTCCAGTTCGGCCGCGTTCTTCCCGCACCCGTGCAGAACGAGGCGCTCGGGCGCGAACCCGGCCCGTTCGGCGGTCAAGAGCTCGCCGAGCGAGCAGACGTCGAGCCCGAGGGGGCTCGCCGCGAGGCGCCGCGCGAGCGCGACGAACAGCAGCGCCTTGCCGGCGTAGCTGACGTCGACGCCGTACCGGGCGCCGAGCGCGGCGAAAAAGGCCACGTTCGCGTCGAGCACGTCCGTGTCGAGCGCGAGCAGCGGGGTGCCGTATTGCTCGGCCAGCGTCGCGGCGGGAACTCCCCCGAGGACGAGTCCGGCTCGCGGTTCAGTCTGCACGTTGGGCCGCCTCGCGGGTCGCGCCGGTCGCGGGCTCTCCGTACAGCCCGTGCGCTTCGATGTATCGCCAGACCGGCTCCGGCACGAGGTAGCGGATGCTGCCTCCGCGTGCGAGTTGCCGGCGCACGAGGGTCGCGGAGCCGTTGAGCGCCGGCAGGTCGAGCACGCACAGCTTTTCCCGCTCGTGCGGCGCCAGCGCGCTCAAGAGGCGGTCGAAACGTTCGGGCGCGCGCTCGGCGCGCGGCGCGATCGCGAAGGCGTCCAAGTTCGCGAGCACGACGTCGAAGCGCTGCCATGGCGAGTCGACCAGCGAGTCGCCGCCCACGACGAACGTCAGTGCGTCGCCCGCATACTTGGCCCGCAGGCGCGGCATCAGATCGGCGCTGAAACCGGTCGCCTCGTCGTCGAGATCGATTTCGTCGAGTGCGAAGTTCGGGTTCGAGGCGATTGCGACCCGAAGCATGGCCAGCCGCCCCCCGGCGCTCGCCACCGGCGGCACGCGGTAGTGCGCGCCGCGCGTGGGCAAGAAGATCATGCGCTCGAGCCCCAGCTCCACCCGGGCGGCCTCGGCGACGAAGAGATGCGCGTTGTGAACCGGGTCGAACGTGCCGCCGAAGAGCCCCAGCTTCACGGGCCGAGGCCGGCGGCCGGCACCGCGTGGGCGCTCCGCGCGTCGTGACCCACGCGGTAGCCCACCCCAAACGAGAGCGCGACGATCAGCACGAGCGCGATGATGAAGCCCGTATAGAATTTCGCGGTGGCGTTCATCGTAGCTCCGTCGTCATGAGTAGTCGAATTCGTGGCCGGCGATGCGGACGGTATCGCCGTCGCGCGCGCCCATCTCGCGCAGTCGCTTTTCGACTCCCATCTTCGTCAGGATCGCCTCGAAGCGCCCGAGTCCCTCGTCGCTGTCAAAGTCGGTCATCGCAGCCAAGCGCTCGACACGGTCGCCCGTCACCACGAACGTGCCGTCGGGCTCGACGGCGATGGTGAACGGCTCCTGCGGGGTCAGCGTAAAGCGCGGCACGCCGGGCGCGGCGACTTCGGGCAGCGGCGTCGTTTGGATCGTCCGGAAGGCAGCGAACAGCACGTCCCGTACGCCTTCGCCGGTCGCAGCCGAAATGCCGCGCAGGCCGGGGATGCGTTCGCGCAAGACGGCGAAGGCGGCGCGCGCGTCGGGCAGATCGAGCTTGGAGATCACCGGCAGAATGGGTCGCTGCAGCAGCGCCGGATTCCACAGACGAAGCTCGTTCTCGATCGTCGCCTTGTCGGCCACGATCTCGTCCGCCGAACGGGCGCCGTCCATCAGATGGATCAGCACGCGCGTGCGCTCGATATGGCGCAGGAAGCGGTCGCCGAGTCCCGACCCCTCGTGCGCGCCCTCGATCAGTCCCGGGATGTCGACCATCACGAACGACTCTTCGGGACCCAGGCGCACGACGCCGAGCTGGGGTTCCAGGGTCGTGAAGGGGTAGTCGGCGATTTTCGGCCGGGCCGCCGAGGCGACCGAGAGCAGCGTCGACTTGCCGGCGTTCGGCAAGCCCACGATGCCGCAGTCGGCCAGCAGTTTCAGCTCCAAACGAAGGGTGCAGCTTTCGGCCGGTTCGCCCTTCTCCGCGAAGCGCGGCGCCTGCCGCGTGCTGGTCGCGAAGTGCTGGTTGCCGAGCCCGCCGCGGCCGCCGCTCGCGACCCGGATGCGCTGGCCCTCCTGCGACAGGTCCGCCAGGAGGAGTTCGCCACCGTCCTCTTCGAGGCGGTATACCAGGGTCCCGACCGGGACGGGGACGATCAGATCCTGCGCGCTGCGGCCGGACTTGTTGGAGGTCGACCCCGGCTTGCCGCTCTCGGCCGCAAACTGCTTCTTGAAGCGAAACTCGATCAGGGTGGAGAGCTCGGCCGTAGCCTCGAGCACGACGTCGCCCCCGCGGCCCCCGTCGCCGCCCGCCGGGCCGCCCTTCGGGACGTACTTTTCACGCCGCCAGGCGACCACGCCGTCGCCCCCCGAACCGCCGGCGACCGCGATCGTGGCTTCGTCGATGAACTGCATCTACGCCCGGTCCGCGCCGCGCGCGGAAAAACAAAAGAGCCCGCAGGCTCTCAGGCTCGCCGGGGGAGACGGACGACGCGCTCGGTCAGGCCTCGGCGATGACGTTGACGTGCTGGCGATTCCGCTTCTCCGAGAACTGGACGTGGCCGGGGACGAGTGCGAAGAGCGTGTCGTCCTTGCCGATGCCGACGCCGAGCCCGGGATAGTACTTGGTGCCGCGCTGCCGGACCAGGATGTTGCCCGCCAGCACGAATTCGCCGCCGAAGCGCTTCACGCCGAGCCGCTGGGCGTTGGAATCCCGGCCGTTGCGGGTCGAGCCCGCGCCCTTCTTGGACGCGAAAAGCTGCAGGTCGAAGGTGAACATAGCGGGCGTAAGTATACCAAGGCCCCCGGTCGTACGCAAGGCTCGAGGCA